>NZ_CP187160.1:0-1270764 GCF_049668125.1 Rickettsia finnyi | reverse complement strand
GTATGACAAAATGAATAATAGCATTAAGCAATAAGTCAGAAATTTGTTAAATATTAGCACTTCAGCAGTATTTGCCCATTTTAGCATTTCGTCGTATTTAGTATGCCAAATACGCATAATTTCTTTTTCATATTCTACAATTTGTTCTTCTAATCCTTCAAATTGTTTCACCATTTGACGTGCTTTAGAAAATATCGTGTCATTAGTAACGTCAAAAACTTTTTTCAAATGACGGTCTTGTTCTTCTTTATAAATTAAATGAGCTGCTCTACCAAGCTCGGCATCTTTATGCATATCTTCACTTCTTATCTGTATTTCAAAATGACGTTTAGAGTGTAAAAACTGCATTATATTATGAAGAGACTGATAGCCGTTGCTTTTTGGTCTATTGATATAATCTTTGGTGTATAACCAATCTAAATGCGGAGAACTCTTAACTACGTCTAAAGCATTATAGCATAGAGCTTTAGATTTAACTATAATCCTACATGCAATTAAGTCTTTCAATGCATCAATCGGCACTTCTTTCCTTTTCATCTTTTTTAAAACAGAATAAGGTTCTTTAAGACGCATATATATCTCATTTTCTATATCTGCTTTATTTAAATCTTCTTTAAGCAGATTAATAATATCATAAATCAAATCCCCTCCTGCTACCTAAAATTCTTTATATCTCTATTCTTAGTAAATATTACCTATAGCTTTTAGAACTTAAATCCACAAGACTGTTCATAACACTATTCAAGTAATTGATAAAATTAATTCTTTAACTAAAAATTAAAAAATAGATTAATAGTAAAAATAAATTTTTTCAATACGTGACCATCCTTTGTGGAATCTTGCCTACGCTTTTGGTGCAGGTGTATTGCTCGCTTAAGCTCTTTCCTTGCATTTTGAGCTTTTAAACGCTTTTCCTCCTCTTCATCTATATTCACTCAGAGGTTAAAGTTTCTTCTTTATTTTCCATATTTTAACTCTTATAAATTAGATTATATTATGAATGACAGAGTTTAATTATCATTTAAGAAAAGTAGTCTATAGAAGTAATTAAAATAAGTCAATGACTATAATTATTTAGAGTTGAAAAGATTGTCATTATGCAGGGATGACGTCGGAAGGCTAAATTACAGCATAAAACAACTACTTCTAGGTGATACCTGCTTTTAATCTTAATTTTTATGTTCCAGGATAAGCTATAGTATGCTAAGATATTGCTTTTAAAAATGAGTGATTATCAGTGTCAAAATTTTCTTTTAATATTCATCATCAGCATAAAAAAGCTAGAAGCGGTATTATCGTAACCGCACACGGTGAGATGCGTACTCCTGCTTTTATGCCGGTTGGAACTAGAGGAACGGTTAAGGCAATGCTACCTGAATCGGTAGCAGAAACAGGGGCAGATATATTGCTTGGCAATACTTACCACTTAATGCTTCGGCCGACTGCCGAACGTATAGTACGGCTTGGTGGCTTACATAAATTCATGAATTGGGATAAGCCGATATTAACCGATTCTGGCGGTTTTCAGGTAATGTCGTTATCGAAGTTACGCAAGATAACCGAAGAGGGAGTAAGTTTCAGCTCTCATATTAACGGCGATAAATGTATGTTAACTCCTGAGCGTTCTACCGAAATACAATATCTGCTCGGTAGCACAATCACTATGGCTTTTGATGAATGTACGCCTTACCCTGCAGCCTTTGAAGAAGCTAAAACTTCTATGCAGCTTACGACTAGATGGGCGAATAGATCACGTAATGCTTTTGTTAAACGGGAAGGCTATGCACAATTCGGTATTATTCAAGGTAGCGTTTACGAAGAATTACGTGAGCAATCGGCTAAGGATCTAGTAGAACTTGATTTTGAGGGTTATGCTATAGGTGGACTTGCAGTAGGTGAGGGGCAGGAGCTTATGTTTAGAGTACTTGATTATGCTCCTGATTTTCTGCCGCAAAATAAGCCGCGTTATTTAATGGGAGTCGGTAAGCCTGCTGATATTATAGGTGCGGTTAGCAGGGGTATAGACATGTTTGACTGCGTAATTCCGACACGCTCAGGTCGCAACGGTCAGGCTTTTACGAAATACGGTACGGTCAATATCCACAATAGCAAATATGCCGATGATAACAAGCCGCTAGAACATGATTGCCTATGTCCTGCTTGTAGAAACTATAGTAAAGCTTATCTACATCATTTAGTTAGAATCGGTGAAATACTTGGCTCTATGCTAATGACGTGGCATAATTTAACATATTTCCAAAATCTCATGAGCCGTATTAGAGCATATATTAAACTAGGTAAAGATTTTGATTTTGATTCTTAAAGTGACTAGTTATAAAACATGCCTTATTACATGTAAACGTACTTAAGTAGGTTATGTTATGAAAAAAGTTTGTGCAGATCACACTTCAGTGATTGTAACTAGACAAAAACAAAAACCGTTGGTTATTATGTCGCTTGAAGATCATAATGCTATGGAGGAAACTATACTTGTTAAAAAGTCCTAAAAATGCTGAAAGACTAAAACGAGCAATTAGCGATTTTGAAGAAAATAAAAATTTTAGGAATTGGATTTGATTGTAAATTAAAATAAAAGTATGAACTACTAATGCAAAATATTGATTTAATATCTGAAGAGGAAGCACAAAAATTACTAGAAGAACTCGCTGATAAAATAGCAGCGTATAACCATGCTTATTATATAGAAGATAATCCTTTAGTTTCTGATAGCGAGTATGATCAACTATTTAATACCAATCTCAAGTTAGAACAAAAATTTCCTCATTTAATTTTAGAAAATAGTCCTAGCAAAAAAGTAGGGGCTAAAATAACAAATAAATTTGCTAAAGTTACGCATCAAGTGCCTATGCTATCTCTCAGTAATGCTTTTGATGAGCAAGATGTGAGAGATTTTGTAGACCGTATAAAAAATTTCTTACGCCTTAATGAGTTTGCTCCTATCTTTTGTGAACCTAAAATAGACGGTTTGTCTTTTTCTGCTGTTTATAAAAACGGGGTGCTTACAACGGGGGCTACAAGAGGTGACGGATATGTCGGTGAAGATATAACAGCAAATATTAAAACAATTAAAAATTTTCCTCATAAAATAGATAATGTCCCGGAGTTTTTAGAAGTACGAGGGGAAATTTATATTGAAAAACAAGATTTTTTAAATCTAAATAAAGAACAAGAAGAGCAGGGCAAGGATAAATTTGCCAATCCTCGTAATGCTGCTGCCGGATCACTGCGTCAGCTTGATGCTTCTATTACGGCTAGAAGACCGCTCAAATATTTTGTATATTCAGGAGGGGTAACTGAACAGAATCTCGCGTCTTCACAAGATCAATTACTTACAAAATTAAAAGAATGCGGCTTTAACATTAATGAAATATCTAAACTTGCGAGTTCTGAAGAAGAAATTTTCGCCTTTTACGAATATCTCAAAACAAATAGGGAAAATTTACCTTATGAAATTGATGGAGTAGTATATAAGCTAAATGATTTTGCACTGCAAAATAGAATGGGCTTTATTGCACGAAGTGCACGCTTTGCTACTGCTCATAAATTTCCTGCAATAATAGGACAAACAAAGTTACTTGCTATTACTGTACAGGTCGGTAGAACTGGTACGTTAACGCCGGTAGCCGAACTTGACCCCATAGAAATAGGCGGGGTCATTGTTAGCAGAGCAACATTACATAATTTTCAAGAAATTGCACGAAAAGATGTGCGGATTAAGGATTATGTATTCCTGCAACGTGCTGGTGACGTTATTCCTAAAATCATGGGAGTTGATTTTGATAAACGTCCTAATGATACAGCAACGTTTGATACTCCTTTATTTTGTCTGTCATGCAATTCTAAGTTGCATTATACGCCTGAAGATATTATTATACGCTGTGATAATGGCCTTAACTGCCCTGCTCAGAATTATGAGCGTATCCGTCATTTTGTATCGAAAAATGCTATGGATATTAAGGGGCTTGGGCGTAAGCAAGTTGAGTTTTTAATAGATAAGGGATTGATTAGTAATCCTTTAGATATTTTCTTTTTAAAAGAAAAAAATGACTCTAGCTTAGCAAAACTTGAAAATATGGATGGATGGGGTAAAAAATCAGTAGAAAATCTTTTTAAAAATATAGAAAAATCAAAAAACGTTAGTTTGTCAAGATTTATATATGCATTAGGCATAAGGCATATCGGTGAACAAAATGCTAAATTACTTGCTAGAGAATTTGGCAGCTATAATAATTTTATAGCTCAAATGGAATTACTTAGAACAAATGAGTCTGATATTTATCAAAAACTAAACAATTTAGAAGGAATCGGTGATAAGATTTTAGCAGATATTATTGATTTTTTTGATGTTAAAGAAAATATTGAGCTTATCAAAAAACTTGGTGCAATATTAAATATTGAAGATTATAAAGAGACTAGAGAACAGAGTAGTTTAACGGACAAGATAGTCGTATTTACCGGTAGTTTACCGACGATATCTAGAGCAGAAGCTAAAGCAATGGCTGAGAAGCTTGGGGCTAAAGTTGCAGTTGGCGTATCATCGAACACGGATTTAGTTGTAGCCGGCGTTGATGCAGGCAGTAAACTGAAAAAAGCTAAAGAGTTGAATATTAAAATTATTGATGAAGAAGAATGGCTTACGCTTATAAAAAATGTTTAAAACAAGAAGGCATAAATGATAGTAAATAAAAAACTCTATGTCATTCCCGCGAGTTGGTCATAGAAGTGAAATTTATGATTAATTTAAAATGAACTATCGTCATATTTATCATGCAGGCAATTTTGCCGATATAGTCAAACATTTAGTCCTAATTAGTATTTTAGAACAGTTCAAGAAAAAAGAAAAACCTTTTGCGGTTTTAGATGCTTTTGCTGGACTAGGTCTTTACGATTTAAACTCGGAGGCGGCTTCTAAAATTCTAGAAAGCGATACGGGAATTAATAAATTACTGCAAGCTACCGATCCTATCCTTCAGCTCTTACAAACTTTTTTAAATATAATAAATATAGCAGGTAAAAGTCACTACCCAGGTTCACCTTTTATAATTAAACAATTATTAAGACCAAATGATCGCTTAATTGCCTGCGAACTTCATCCAAGCGATTATTTAAGTTTAAAAAAATTATTACCAAATGGATACGCATAATATAGATGCTTATAATGCTATCAAAGCTTTGCTACCATTTAAAGAGAATAGAGGATTAATTTTTCTTGATCCGTCTTTTGAAGTAAAAAATGAGTTTCAAAAATTACTTGAAGCACTTAAAAAAATTAAGCTACGAGTGCTTAATAATACTATCTTAATTTGGTATCCTATAAAAGATTTATCTTTAGTCCATGATTTTTACCATAATTACAAAAATATCGGATTTAAAGAAACTATGATTATTGAATATGAGCTTTTAAATAGTGATAAAAATATGGTAAAGTGTGGGTTAATGTTAATTAATCCTCCAAATATTAGAGGAGAATTAGAGAAATTAACAGAATATTTACGTGGCACTCTTAATTTGAAATTTACATACATTTATCTTGAATGTCTTTTAAAAAATATATCTTTTTACTGTTTATAGTTTTTCTTGTTCAAGGTTGTAGCAGTATTAAAGAATCTAGTGATACTACGTTACTTTCTACTACTTCATCTCAATTAAAGCAAAAATATAAAGTCAGCTATGCGGATTTAGTAGTACAGTATGATTTAACAAACAAAAATAGCAAATGTATATATGCAAAAAACTTAGGTCTAATAATTAATAACCCTAAACAAAATAAGATTTTTTTACACAAATTGCATAATAAAAACCTGGCAGAATTTAATAAAGCAGCCGAAATAAAAATAGCTGATATAAAGGCAGTTGTAACAAAACTAAATTCAAAATATAAGTTTCTCTCTAAACCGGAAGCTAGCTATTTTGCAAAAAAACAAGCTCATAGGAATAATATCTCAGAATTAACCAAGCTTGATAAAATAATTAGTACAATACCGCTTATGATGCCGGCATATGAGCCGAAAATTACTAGCCATTACGGAACTCGGACAAGTCCTCATAAAAAGAAAAGAAAAAAGAAATGTTTTCATAGCGGTATGGATTTACAAGCTAAAAAAGCAGCACCGATATATGCGGCAGCAAGCGGAATTGTTATAAAAGCCGCTAGAGCACCTGATTACGGGAATTTTGTTGAGATTAAACATGGACGCAAATTTGTTACGAAATATGCTCATTTAAAAGAAATGTCAGTCAAGGAAGGAAATAAAATTAAGCGTGGTCAATTTATCGGTATACAAGGAAGCACTGGTAATGCAACGGGTGAACATTTGCATTTTGAAATTCTGTTAGATAATAAAGCAATCAATCCATTTGACTTTATTTTTAACTACCGTAAATGTTAAACTATGATCAAACTTTTATATCCTGAATTTTGGCAGAAGCGAAATATTATAGCTTATTTGCTTTTGCCTATAAGCTTGATATATCAATTTTTAGGCTATTTACGAGCTAGTTTAGCACGTCCTATTATGTTGCCTGCTAAAGTTATTTGTGTCGGTAATTGTAGCGTAGGAGGTACGGGTAAGACCCAGATAGTAATGTATCTAGCTAAATTACTAAAAGCTAGAAATGTAAGTTTTGTAATAGTAACTAAGGCTTATGGTAGTAACCTTAACAGTGCAACTACCATACATCAAGGACATACAGCATTAGAGGTAGGAGATGAGGGGGTAATACTTGCAAAGTACGGAGCAGTTATTGCTACTAAAAATATTAAAAAGATTGTGCCGTTAATTAACGAGCTTAAACCTGATATAATAATAGTTGATGATTTTCTACAAAATCCTTATTTTCATAAAGACTTTACTATAGTCTCAGTAGATAGCCAAAGGCTTTTTGGCAACGGTTTTCTAATTCCTGCCGGTCCTTTAAGACAATATCCAAATAAAGCCCTTGATGCAGCTGATTTAATTTTTTTAGTCAGTAGCCACCAAGATAAAATACCGAATATTTTAACTCCTTATGTCAATAAGTTAATAAATGCTCAAATAGTTCCTTCAGATAATATAGATAAAACTAAAAATTATTTTGCTTTTAGCGGTATCGGTAATCCTGAACGTTTCTTTGCGACTTTAAAAAATTACGGATTAAATATAACCGGTTACAAAATTTTTCCTGATCATTATAATTATTTACAAGCAGATTTAGAAAATTTATATTCATTAGCTAAAAAGCATAATGCTACCTTAGTTACTACAAGAAAAGATCATGTTAAGTTTAATGATTTAAATAATAATATTGTTTGTCTAGATGTAGAATTATCTATAAACCATCCTGATTTATTAAATGAAAAAATTTTTAAAAAAGCTCAGATATTTAATTGAGTATTTTATCGTTGTTATATTCCTGAAAGTAATAGGAATATTCGATGTAGATAAAGCGGCGGATATTTGTAGTTTTATAGCAAGAAAAGTTGGTATATTATTTGCTGTTAATAAAATTGCTAGACGAAATATTAAAGTAGTATTCGGCGATATGTGTGATATTGAAAAAATCATAGATCAAACTTGGGATAATTTTGGTAGGTTTATCGGTGAATTTACATATGTTGGCAAGATGGATGAAGCCGAGTTAGAGCGTAGAATCGAAATAATCGGCATAGAAAATATTAAAAAACTTGAAGGACAACCTTTTTTATTATTTAGCGGTCACTTTGCCAATTGGGATATTAGTCTTAAGATTCTTCATAAATTTTATCCGAAAGTTGCTGTAATTTATCGTAAAGCAAATAACCCGTATGTTAACAAGTTGGTTAATGAAAGTCGTGCCGGTGATAAATTAAGACTTATACCGAAAGGTCCTGAAGGTAGCAGAGCTTTAGTCAGGGCTATCAAGGAGAGTGAATCTATTGTTATGCTTGTTGATCAAAAAATGAACGATGGAATTGAAGTGCCTTTTTTAGGGCATCCTGCTATGACTGCAAGCGCCATCGCTAAAATTGCTTTGCAGTATAAATATCCAATTATACCTTGCCAAATTATTAGAACTAAAGGCAGTTATTTTAAAGTAATAGTTCACCCGCAATTAAAGTTTGAGCAAACCGGCGATAATAAAGCCGATTGCTATAATATTATGCTTAATATTAATCAAATGCTAGGAGAATGGGTTAAGCAACATCCTTCTCAATGGTTTTGGTTTCACAATAGATGGAAGAAATGAAACGTCATTGCGAGCAGTCGTAGACTGCGTGGCAATCTCGTCAAATGTCCTGAGATTGCTTCGTCAATTGCTATGCAATTTTCTCGCAATGACAAAAAAATGAGCCACGGGATGACATTTTAAGAAAGCATAGTCCGTAATTTCTCAAGTACTTCTTGAGCGTGATTTTTAGCATTTACCGACCGCCAAATATGCTTAACTATGCCTTCCTTATCAAGTAAAAACGTAGTTCTATCAATACCCATATATTTTTTACCGAACATTGATTTTTCTATCCATATCCCTAATTGTTCGCATAAATTTGAATTTGCATCAGAGGCTAAATCAAATCCTAAACTATATTTTTCTTTAAATTTATCATGAGAGTCAAGCTTATCTTTGGATACTCCGATAATTACCGTATTAAGTTTATCGAATTCCGGTTTTAGCTTGTTAAAATCTTGTGCTTCAATAGTACAGCCAGGTGTATCGTCTTTCGGATAAAAATATAATATTACGAATTTTCCTTTTAAATCCGATAGTTTAATTACGTTATCTTGACCTATGTATAAAGATAAATCAGGAACTTTTTTTCCTAGTTCTAATGTCATAACACCCTCAAATTTATTTGATACAATAACTATATATTCAATATGTACTTTTTAAAATTGCTTTTTATAATTATATTATTTATGATACCGGTATATAATATTTAAGTTTAATTTTTATTAACTATTTCGATAAAGAGGTTTTATGAGAACTATAAGTGAAGCACTTGAAGAATTACATTAAAATCTTAAGGACTCTGCTAAAATTATTATTGTCGATTTTAATAAAAAATGTCATGAAGTAGCGGATAAATTATCCGTCAAAATTAATGATTTAGAGGAATATGCTAAGGATAGTAAAGACCATTCTTTAGAAACTATAAAGAGCAATATAAAAATTTAACGAAAGAGTTACAGGATTATCAGAAAATTAAAGATGATATAAGTGGAAGAATATAGGCAAACTCTTGTGAAAAAACTTGATGATTTAAGTAAGAAAGTTGAACAATATAATAATAAACATAAATAATTGGAGAATATAATGAAAAAAATTTTAATAACATTAGGTGCTACCGCTACTTTATTATTATAACACCTGGTATTTTTGCAGGTTTGCCTACCAAAGATAACACAAAAGCAAATGAAGTGCAAACTGAAGAAGTAGCTACAAGTAGTACAAAAACAATTACCGAAAACTTACAGGAATTAAAAGACAATTTAACAAACCTAGCACAAACGGGAGCCGATAAATTTAATCAGACCTTAAGCAATATTTATGATCAGATAGCCCAAAGCGTTGCAGAGATAAAAAACAATGTGAAAGATCAGAAAAATAAAAAAGGTGAAGAACTGCAAAAATCTATAGATGCTGTAAAAGCAAAAATGGAAAATTATAAAAAAGCAGGCAGCAAGAAGCAAGAAAAAATACGTCAGCACCTAGTGGATAAATTAGAAGAGCTAAATAAAAATATTAACGAATATAATAATGATAAAGAAAAAGCAAATTCGTAATTTTTGAACGTCATTGCAAGGAGATGCGTAGCATCGACGCGGCAATTTCATAAAGTAGGATAAACTCCTGAGATTCCTTCGTCGAAACTTATAGTTTCTCCTCGCAATGACTGCGGACAATATATCCTTAAAAACCGGTATTATTTATGACTATTACCAAAGAAAAAATTGCAGCTATGTTAAGCTCTAAATTGGGCTTTTCAAATAATTTATGCGAGGAAATAGTTCATACGGTTTTTTCTAATATTTTAGAAATAGCAAAAGAGCAAAAATTAACTTTAAAGAATTTTGGTAGCTTTGAGGTTAAACAAAAAAATCCACGTCCCGGAATAAATTTTCATACCAAAGCACCGGTAATTATAGAATCAAGAAAGAATTTACGTTTTGTCCCTTCTTCTAAATTAAAAGCTTTAATTAATGAATCTACTCGATGAACTTCGTTATAATTTGTTGGCTTGTTGCATGTCTCGGAAAATGCTTTTTATGTCATTCCCGCGAAAGCGGGAATCCAATAAAACCTATAAAAAACTTGTTTTTTTAAGGTTTATTTTGTCAATAATGTGTATCAATATTAAGGTTATTTGGGGACTCCTGCCTATGCGGGAATGACATAAAACGAGCCATGCAACAAAATCTGTATTCGGAGTATATGACAAACAATAAGCTAACAAAAAAATATTATTCTGCTAGTGAAGTGATTAAGCATTTAAATATTGCTTTACATCAATTAAGATATCTAGAGACAAAAAGCCCTGATTTATCTAATTATAAAATAAATAATAGAAAATATTATACTGCTAATGATATTGATCTACTCCAAAAAGCTTTAAATAAAGATATTACATCTCTTTCTACCGCTAGAATCGATATATTACTTACCAATTTCCATAATTTGTCTCTTCAAATAAAAAAAATTCTTGCCGATCCCTTGATGACGTGCGTATAGTACTTGTCATATCACGTTTTAAAGAAAAGAAAGGAACATATTATGACAATAAGACAAATGGTAAAGCCAGTAATTATAGGTATATCTGGTCCTGGATTAACCGATGCCGAAAGAGAATTATTGGAAGAGCATAATCCTTTAGGTGTAATTTTATTTCGTCGTAATATTAGAAAGAATGATAACGGTGCGCAGGATAAAGAAGCCCTTATTAAGCTTATTGCAGATATAAAAGAAGTGTTAGGGGACAATACTATCATCTCTATAGATCAAGAAGGCGGTAGGGTAAAAAGGCTCATAGCACCAACTTTTTATGACGCTCCGGCTGCTCAAACTTTTACTGATCCCCAAGTATGTAAACAAAATTATAGTGATATTGCGAAAGAGCTGAGAGAAGTAGGCATTAATCTAGATTTTGCACCGGTAGCGGATTTGATCCACGAAGGAGCAGACAAGATAGTTGGCGATAGAAGTTTCGGTGGGGAGCCGGAAGTAGTCGTGCCTTTATGTTTAGCTGCTATAGACGGATTACAAGAAGAGAAAGTCGGGGCTTGTATAAAACATATTCCGGGCCATGGTAGAGCTACGGTGGATAGCCATAAAAAATTACCGATTGTCGATGCTGATATAGAAGAGTTAGCAACAACAGACTTTAAAGTATTTAAGGAGCTCGCGAAGCACGATAATATTAAACTTGCTATGACGGCACATATAATTTACAAAGCTCTTGATCCTGAGAATCCTGCCACCCTATCAAAAAAAGTGATAGACTATATTAAAAATAATATCGGCTTTAAAGGGCTTATTATTTCCGATGCAATAGATATGAAAGCTTTAAGCGGTAGTATGGCAGATATGACCAAAAAAGTTTTAGATGCAGGCGTAGATATAGTGCTTGAATGTACCGGAGAATTTAACAAAATGTCTGAAGTTCTAGGTAGTGTTTTGGAAAGTTCTATAGATAAATTTTCTGACTTGTTTATTGCTTAATGCTATTATTCATTTAATGTCATACTGCGGCTCGACCGCGGTATCTTAGGACATAGTCTGTGATGCAAGATCCCCCGTGGTCATAAGCCACGGGATGACAATGGAACTGTACAACGGCAGGTATTTAGCCGTTTAATGGCTATTAAGGAACTTATCCAATTAATCTAAGTTAAAATTAATTAAACAATTATATTGAAAAAATTTATTTTTACTATTAATCTATTTTTTAATTTTTGGTTAAAGAATTAATTTTATCAATTACTTGAATAGTGTTATGAACAGTCTTGTGGATTTAAGTTCTAAAAGCTATAGGTAATATTTACTAAGAATAGAGATATAAAGAATTTTAGGTAGCAGGAGGGGATTTGATTTATGATATTATTAATCTGCTTAAAGAAGATTTAAATAAAGCAGATATAGAAAATGAGATATATATGCGTCTTAAAGAACCTTATTCTGTTTTAAAAAAGATGAAAAGGAAAGAAGTGCCGATTGATGCATTGAAAGACTTAATTGCATGTAGGATTATAGTTAAATCTAAAGCTCTATGCTATAATGCTTTAGACGTAGTTAAGAGTTCTCCGCATTTAGATTGGTTATACACCAAAGATTATATCAATAGACCAAAAAGCAACGGCTATCAGTCTCTTCATAATATAATGCAGTTTTTACACTCTAAACGTCATTTTGAAATACAGATAAGAAGTGAAGATATGCATAAAGATGCCGAGCTTGGTAGAGCAGCTCATTTAATTTATAAAGAAGAACAAGACCGTCATTTGAAAAAAGTTTTTGACGTTACTAATGACACGATATTTTCTAAAGCACGTCAAATGGTGAAACAATTTGAAGGATTAGAAGAACAAATTGTAGAATATGAAAAAGAAATTATGCGTATTTGGCATACTAAATACGACGAAATGCTAAAATGGGCAAATACTGCTGAAGTGCTAATATTTAACAAATTTCTGACTTATTGCTTAATGCTATTATTCATTTTGTCATACTGCGGCTCGACCGCGATATCTTAGGACATAGTCTGTGATGCAAGATCCCCCGTGGTCATAAGCCACGGGATGACAATGGAACTGTACAACGGCAGGTATTTAGCCGTTTAATGGCTATTAAGGAACTTATCCAATTAATCTAAGTTAAAATTAATTAAACAATTATATTGAAAAAATTTATTTTTACTATTAATCTATTTTTTAATTTTTGGTTAAAGAATTAATTTTATCAATTACTTGAATAGTGTTATGAACAGTCTTGTGGATTTAAGTTCTAAAAGCTATAGGTAATATTTACTAAGAATAGAGATATAAAGAATTTTAGGTAGCAGGAGGGGATTTGATTTATGATATTATTAATCTGCTTAAAGAAGATTTAAATAAAGCAGATATAGAAAATGAGATATATATGCGTCTTAAAGAACCTTATTCTGTTTTAAAAAAGATGAAAAGGAAAGAAGTGCCGATTGATGCATTGAAAGACTTAATTGCATGTAGGATTATAGTTAAATCTAAAGCTCTATGCTATAATGCTTTAGACGTAGTTAAGAGTTCTCCGCATTTAGATTGGTTATACACCAAAGATTATATCAATAGACCAAAAAGCAACGGCTATCAGTCTCTTCATAATATAATGCAGTTTTTACACTCTAAACGTCATTTTGAAATACAGATAAGAAGTGAAGATATGCATAAAGATGCCGAGCTTGGTAGAGCAGCTCATTTAATTTATAAAGAAGAACAAGACCGTCATTTGAAAAAAGTTTTTGACGTTACTAATGACACGATATTTTCTAAAGCACGTCAAATGGTGAAACAATTTGAAGGATTAGAAGAGCAAATTGTAGAATATGAAAAAGAAATTATGCGTATTTGGCATACTAAATACGACGAAATGCTAAAATGGGCAAATACTGCTGAAGTGCTAATATTTAACGAAGAGTAGGGGGATCATTAGTTCGTCATCCCGTGAGACGAAAATATGTCATCCCGTGATTTGACCACGGGATCCAGTTCTTGGTGTCATACTGCAAGCTTGTAGCGGTATCCATCTAAAAAAATCAAAAAATGTATACTTATTAAGTTATTTTTTTGGATCCCGCCGGTCAAGCCATGCATAACACCAATGTGGTAAAAATATAACATTTATTAAAACTTTATAAAAAAAATATAGCGATGCTTGTAATTATATACAATATATAGTATGCTACAGTTCGTAGTTTAGAAACTATTGAAACAAGATATTAGGTTATTTCCTTATCAAAGGTGGGATATCTTGACTTACGTTTGATAAGTTTGTTTTAATACTAGGTACTAAATTTTAACTTAAATATAGGACAATAAATTATGGCTCAAAAACCAAATTTTCTAAAAAAATTAATTTCCGCAGGGTTGGTAACTGCTTCTACAGCTACCATAGTAGCCAGTTTTGCAGGTTCAGCTATGGGTGCTGCTATACAGCAGAATAGAACAACAAACGGGGCTGCTACAACTGTTGATGGTGCAGGATTTGACCAAAATGTCGATCCTGCAAATGTTGCGGTTGCTCTAAATGCAGTTATTACTGCTAATGCTAATAATGATATTAGTTTAAATACTCCAGACGGTAGTTTTAACGGTTTGTTTTTAGGTATTGCAAACAATTTAGCAGTGACAGTGAAGGCAGATACTACCTTAGGGTTCATCACTAATGCTGCTAATGACGGTAACTCCTTTAACTTTGCGCTTGGTGCCGGTAAAACTCTTACTATAACAGGTCAAGGTATTACTAATGCACAAGCTGCTGTTACACACAATGCTCAAAATGTTGCTGCACCATTTAATGGTGGTGTTGCTATTGCCAATAATGATCTTCGCGGTTTAGGAACAATAGACTTCGGTGCTGCGGCTTCTACATTAGTATTTAATTTAGCAAATCCTACAACTCAAGAAGCTCCTCTTATACTTAGAGGTAATGCTCTAAATGGTCTTAACGGTACATTAAATGTTACTAATGGATTTATTCAAGTTTCAGATAAAAGTTTTGCTACTGTTAAGGCAATTAATATCGGTGACGGTCAAGGTTTCATGTTCAATACTGATGCTAATAATGATAATGCTTTAAATTTACAAACAGATGGTGCTACTATTAATTTTAATGGAACAGACGGTACGGGTAGATTAGTATTATTAAGTAAGCATAATGCTGCTACCGACTTTAACGTTACAGGAAGTTTAGGCGGTAATCTAAAAGGTATTATCGAATTTAACACTACCGCAGTAGCCGGTCAACTTATAGCTAAGGCAGGCCCTGATAATGCAGTAATAGGTACTAATAATGACGCAGGTAGAGCTGCAGGATTTGTTGTTAGCGTAGATAATGGTAAGGCAGCAACAATCGTTGGACAAGTTTATGCTAAAGACATGGTTATACAAAGTGCTAATGCAGACGGACAAGTAAATTTTAGACATATAGTTGACGTTGGTACAGACGGTACTACTGCCTTTAAAACAGCAGCTTCTAAAGTTGCAATAACCCAAAACTCAAACTTTGGTACTACTGATTTCGGTAATCTTGCAGCACAGATTACAGTTCCTAATACTATGACCCTTACCGGTAATTTTACAGGTGATGCTAGCAATCCCGGTAACACTGCAGGTGTGATAACTTTTGATGCTAACGGTACTTTAGCAAGTGCTAGTGCAGATGCAAATGTTGCGGTGACAAATAATATTACAGCAATTGAAGTATCAGGTGCCGGAGTTGTCCAATTATCAGGAACACATACTGCCGAGTTACGTTTAGGAAATGTCGGTTCTGTCTTTAAACTTGCTGACAGTACAGTTATAAACGGTAAAATTAACCAAACTGATCTTGTCGGTGGTGCTCTTGCAGCTGGTGCTATTACCTTAGACGGTAGTGCTACAATTACCGGCGATATAGGTAACGGTGGCGGTGGCGGTGCTGCTGCTGCTGCATTACAAAGCATTACTTTAGCTAACGATGCTACAAAAACATTAACACTTGGTGGAGCAAATATTATCGGTGCTGATGTTGGTGGAACGATTAATTTCCAAGCTAACGGTGGTACTATTAAATTAACAAGCACTCAAAATAATATTTTAGTTGATTTTAATTTAGCTATAGCTACTGATCAAACAGGCGTTGTTGATGCGAGTAGCCTAACAAATGCTCAAACTTTAACTATTAGCGGTACAATCGGTGCTATTGGAGCTAATAATAAGACTCTTGGACAATTTAATATTGGCTCAAGTAAAACAGCTTTAAATGACGGTAATGCTGCTATTAACGAGTTAGTTATTGGAAATAACGGTTCAGTACAATTTGCTCATAATACTTATTTAATAACAAGAACTACAAATGCTGCTGGTCAAGGTAAAATAATATTTAATCCTGTTGTAAATGATAATACAACTCTTGCAGCCGGTACAAATTTAGGTAGTGCTGTAAATCCACTTGCAGAAATTAATTTTGGATCTAAAGGGGCTCATGCTGATACTGTATTAAATGTGGGTAAAGGTGTAAATTTATATGCTACTAATATTACTACTACCGATGCTAACATAGGTTCTTTCGTCTTTAATGCCGGTGGAACAAATATAGTAAGCGGTACAGTCGGTGGACAGCAAGGTAATAAGTTTAATACTGTAGCATTAGGTAACGGTACTACTGTTAAGTTCTTAGGTAATGCAACATTTAATGGTGACACTACAATTGAAGCTAATTCTACCTTACAAATCAGTGGTAACTATACTGCAGACTGTGTTGCATCTGCTGATGGTACCGGTATAGTAGAATTCGTTAACACTGGTCCTATTACCGTAACATTAAACAAACAAGCTGCACCTGTTGATGCTTTAAAACACATAACGGTTTCTGGTCCCGGTAATGTAGTGATTAATGAGATAGGTAATGCAGGTAATTATCATGGTGTTGTGACTGATACGATTGCTTTTGAAAATGCAAGTTTAGGTGCAGTTTTATTCTTACCTGACGGCGTCCCATTCAATGATGCAGACAACAGAATTCCTTTAACAATTAAAAGTACCGTAGGTAATGAAACAGCTACAGGTTTTGCTGTTCCTAGCGTGATTGTTTTAGGTGTTGATAGTGTCATCGCTGACGGTCAAGTAATCGGTGATCAAAATAATATCGTAGGTCTAGGTCTTGGAAGCGATAACAGTATAATCGTTAATGCTACTACATTATATGCAGGTATCAGTACTATAAACAATAATCAAGGTACTGTCACACTTAGTGGTGGTGTTCCTAATATCCCTGGTACAGTTTATGGCTTAGGCACGAGTATTATTGGTGCTCCACAGTTAAAGCAAGTAACGTTTACTACAGACTATAACAACTTAGGTAATATTATTGCAACTAACGCAACAATTAATGACGGTGTAACTGTTACTACAGGCGGTATAGCCGGAACAGATTTTAACGGTAAAATTACTCTTGGAAGTGTTAACGGTAATGCTAATGTAAGGTTTGCTGACGGTATATTTTCTAATTCTACAAGTATGATTGTTACTACTAAAGCTAATAACGGTACTGTAACTTATTTAGGTAATGCATACGTCGGTAATATAGGTACTTCAGATACTCCTGTAGCTTCTGTTAGATTTACAGGTAGTGATAATGGTGCAGGATTACAAGGAAATATTTATTCACAAGTCATAGACTTTGGTACTTATAATTTAGATCTTTTAAATTCTAATGTAATTTTAGGCGGCGGTACTACTGCTATTAACGGTAAAATCGCTCTTCTTACAAATACTTTAACATTTGCAAGTGGTACTTCAACATGGGGAAACAATACTTCTATTGAAACTACTTTAACATTAGCAAACGATAATATAGGTCACATCGTTATCGCGGAAGGTGCTCAAGTTAATGCAACAACCACAGGAACTACAACCATTAACGTACAAGATAATGCCAATGCAAATTTCAGTGGTACACAAACTTATACTTTAATCCAAGGTGGTGCTAGATTTAACGGTACTTTAGGAGGTCCTAACTTTGCTGTAACCGGAAGTAATCGTTTCGTAAATTACGGTTTAATACGTGCTGCTAACCAAGATTATGTAATAACACGTACTAACAATGCAGAAAACGTAGTTACTAATGATATCGCAAATAGTCCGTTTGGAGGTGCACCGGGTATAGGTCAGAACGTTACAACATTTGTAAATGCAACTAATACTGCAGCATATAATAATCTTCTTTTAGCTAAAAATAGTGCTGATTCTGCTAATTTTGTCGGAGCTATCGTTACCGATACAAGTGCGGCTATAACTAATGCACAATTAGATGTAGCTAAAGATATCCAAGCTCAACTTGGTAACAGATTAGGTGCTCTTAGATATTTAGGTACTCCTGAAACTGTTGAAATGGTTGGACCTGAAGCTGGAGCAATATCAGCTGCGGTTGCTGCAGGTGACGAGGTTGTTGATAATATAGCTTATGGTATATGGGCAAAACCTTTCTATACTGATGCACATCAAGGTAAGAAAGGTGGTTTAGCTGGTTATAAAGCTAAAACCACCGGTGTCGTAATCGGTTTAGATACGCTAGTTAAAGATAACTTAATGATCGGTGCTGCTATCGGTATCACTAAAACTGATATAAAACACCAAGATTATAAGAAAGGTGATAAAACCGACGTTAATGGTTTCTCATTCTCTCTATATGGTGCCCAGCAGCTTGTTGAGAACTTCTTTGCTCAAGGTAGTGCAATATTTAGCTTAAACCAAGTGAAGAACAAAAGTCAGCGTTACTTCTTCGATGCTAACGGTAATATGAGCAAGCAAATTGCTGCCGGTAATTATGATAACATGACATTCGGTGGTAACTTAACAGTTGGTTATGATTGCAATGCAATGCAAGGTGTGTTAGTAACTCCAATGGCAGGACTTAGCTACTTAAAGTCTTCTGATGAAAACTACAAGGAAACCGGTACAACAGTTGCAAACAAGCAAGTTAACAGCAAGTTTAGCGATAGAACCGATTTAATAGTAGGTGCTAAAGTAGCCGGCGGTACTATGAACATAACTGATCTTGCGGTATATCCGGAAGTTCACGCTTTTGTGGTGCACAAAGTAACTGGTAGATTATCTAAAACTCAGTCTGTATTAGACGGACAAGTTACTCCGTGTATCAGCCAGCCTGATAGAACCGCTAAAACATCTTATAATTTAGGTTTAAGTGCAAGCATAAGATCTGATGCTAAGATGGAGTATGGAATCGGTTACGATGCTCAGATTGCAAGTAAATATACTGCACATCAAGGTACTCTAAAAGTCCGTGTAAACTTCTAATCGCTCCCGATTAGCAAGTTTATAAGTTCCTCAAGAAAAAGGCCTTCTTTGAAAAAAGGGGGCTTTGTTTGTTCTTTCTTCCTGTCTACATGCCTTGTTGTATGGCGAAAAAACCTACTATATGTCATCCCCGCGTAGGCGGGGATCCAGAAAAAAGTGAGATAAATCGAGCTTTTAATTTTATAAACTTATTGTGTATAATCTTTAAATTACTGGAGTTCCGCTTTCGCGGGAAGGACATAAACGAGTCATACAACAACCCTCCGCCTATGCGAGAATGACATCACCTACTTTTCCACCCCGTGCAATACCTTTACTAACCTCAAATTTTATTGACTTCTAGTCGAAGAGATATAAATTTTACAGCTAAGAATTTAATTCATAAATATTATGAAAAAAAATATATTAGTGATTATTATGCTTCTAATAAGCGGAAGTATATTTGCTCAAAGTCAAATATCCAAATAAGCAATCTAGTGTAGTAGGGGTAAGCGGTATGGGTAAAATGCAGCTTGCTAGAATGTACGCTTATGAAAATAAAGATAACTATAACATAATTTGGTTGATTGATTGTAATCTAAATATGGCGCAGCAATTACTCAAATTATCTAAAACTATTAATACCGAGGTAAAATTACTGGTGATTTCAGAAGATATGGCAGTGATGAAGAAAGATTTAAGGGTTTATCTAGCAAGTAAAGATAAATGGTTATTGGTGTTTGATAATTTAAAAATAGGCGAGAATAAGAAAATAGAAGATTTTATTAATTGGGAGTATAACGGTAATATTATATTTTTTTCCCAAGACGATGAATTATTATCTAACATAATCAAAGCAAACGCTTTCACTAAGCCGGAAGCTGTATTACTTGCAAAAAATATATTGGAAAATAAAAATCCAGAATTAATAAATTTTTTGACTCAAGCATTTGGAGGTTAGCCGATTCTCGTAGTTCAAGGAGCACAAATATTAAATCAAATACAAGGTTTAAACTTAGAAAATACAAGAAAAAGATAAAAGCCTCTAAGGATAAAATTGAGCTAAATATAAAACTTATTAGCAATGAATTAAAGCCTAGTGCCAAGAGATTACTTGGGATAGCATCGCTTAATAATCAAAGTTTTTCAAAAGAATTATTAAATTCTATTACTGAAGATAAGCATAGTCTAGATGATAATATTTATCAGCTTTCTAAATTTGCTTTGATCTCTAATATTGAACCTAATGAAGTTGATCCAATATTTGAAATGCATGATGTTATAACTGAAAAAATATTACAAATAAATGGAGATAAAGGAAATAAAGAATATCTTGAACGTAGTGTTACTAATCTTTTAAATTCTATACCTAAAAGTTTAGTCAAGGGGCGTATTTTTAGAAATGCTAAAACTATACCGGATTAATTACAAAAAATGCAGAAAAATACGATATATAAAATTTTAGAGTTATCAATTTATTAATACAATATGCTAATTCTTTCGATTTATATAACTCAAAAAAATTAGTAAATTGGTTTGATAGAAACGATCAAAAAGGTAAATTTAAATTATGGACAATGAATAATGAAGAGCAATTTGCTTATGCTGCATATTTAGGACGCATAGGGTGGTATTATAGAACTTGGTCAGATCCTAAAAAAGCAATTGAATATGATATGAAAGCTAGGCAGGTATTTGATGAAGTGAAAGGATATGATTCCATGAAATGTAATGTAGTTTTCGGTTCGGCTATATCCAATATTCAGCTAGGAAAGCTAGAAGAAGCAGAAAAAATATCCAAATGATGGCAGATATGTTCAATCAAAGTCTAGTAGATCAAACTGACATAGCAACTACAACTATATATTATGCAAAAGCTAAATTATTTAATATCCAAGGTAAAAATTATGAAGCATTAAGAAGAATTGACGATACTATAAATGCTTGTATCGAAAACGGGATGAAACCTCAAGATTTATTGCTTACCGGTTCATATCTCATTAAATTAGATGTATTAAATAATCTTAAGAAACATCAGGAAGCTCTTTCTTTATTAGAACAAGTATATGATATGAATAAGTCGAGTAAAAAAGAGGGAAATCAAGTATTTGGACGAATTTTTACCCAAAAATCAAGAGCAAAACTAGGTTTAGGTGATGTTACCGAAGCTCTAGAATAATAAAAGCTAAAGCAATTTTGCTTAATGATCCAACTAGACCTAACAAAGAGATTATTATATCACCGGATATAGATTTGGCAAAAACGTTTGTTGCTGAAGGGGATGCACTAGTGTTACTTAATCAAAATGAGGAGGCGATAGATACTTATGCTACTGCTGAAAATATATATTGGAATAACTATAAAGAAAATATGAAAAATGTGTATGCAATAAGTAATATGTATTTTGTGGCCGCTAAAGCTAAGTTGTACTTTACCTAAGAAATTTTGGTATGAAAAATTCCGTAATAATCAGATAGAACAATTCGGAGCTGATCATTCGAATAGTATAAAAATTTTAAACCTTAAATGTGATGATTCAAATTAGCTAGAATTTTTTCTGATTAGTGCAATAAAAAAACCGGACGCGGTAAGAATAATTCCAAGCCAAATAAAGCTCATCGTTGGCTTGTAATATATTTTAGCATGGATTATATCGCCGTCTATATTACTTAAAACTGCGTAAAGATCATATGATAAGTAAGAGTATATATCACTTTCTTGCGATAAACTCTTTTCAACTATATAAAGCCTATTTTCCGGCTTTAATATAGTGATATTATGGCTATTATCCTCAAGCCAAAATTCAGCGATCTGTCTATAATAATTTTTACCTTGAGCAAACTTAATATTTTGCAATGTTACTTTAAATTCGTTAAATGTTTTACTTGTTCCTACTCTGCCGGTAAAATCCATTTCACTTTGTAATAATGTATTCATAGTAATACTAAAACTAATTAGTGCAAAACCAAAATGTCCAAGGATCATACTAGCGTTACTTGCTTTAAGTCTATTTCTACAATAATTAGTTTTAACCAAAAGATAATGAATATTATGAAGCATAAGAAATATAGATGCGATTATAGTTAAAATCGATATAACACTAAATGTTACTTTTAATGATATTAAATAAGTAATTATTAGAGATAATATTAGCATTATAATATGTTGTTTAATAGAGCTTCTGGTAGTAAATAATCCTATGGTACCAAGAATAGGGATAACAAATATAATAAAATTATTAACAAAAAATGTTTTACTAATAATAATAGGTTTATCGTCGAATAAAGAGTAAATTGGTGGATAAAGTGTGGCAGCTATTAGCACAATAAGGCTAAGAAGGAGGAATATATTACCGAGGAGTATGGAGTCCCCACAATTCGTCATTGCGAAGCCACGAAAGTTGCTGTGGCAATCTCGGTGAGTTTCCTGAGATTGCTTCGTCAATGCTAATGCATTTCCTCGCAATGACGTGGTAGTATACAACCCAATACTACCAATCCCCACAATCAAAAATATCCCAAGCAAGTATATTCCTCTCTCAGGTGAGAATGCAAAAGAGTGAATTGAGGTAATAAAACCGGAACGTACTAAAAAAGTACTAAATATTACTAATAAAAAAGTAATGATGGATAAAATTATCGTCCAGTTTTGCATACGTCCGGTTTTTGTTGTTACAATTATAGAATGATGGAGCATAATTCCGGATAACCAAGGAAAGAGTGAAATATTTTCTACCGGATCAAAAAACCAAAATCCGCCCCAGCCGAGTTCTCTATATGCCCACCAAGAACCAAGGCTAATTCCTATGGTAGTAAATAAGATACCGATATTGGAAAATGTTTTGAGAAGTCTTATGTCATTAATGGATTCCCGCTTTTGCGGGAATGACATAAGTGGGTATGAGAATGACATAGAGGCACAGACAATAGTAAACGGTACTACATAGCTAACATAGCCTAAATAAAGCAGAGGAGGATGGATGCTCAAAGCAATATCTTGTAGCATCGGGTTTAAGCCTAACCCTTCTTTAGGAACGAAAGAAAACACGTTAAAAGGATTGGAGGTAAAGTAAATAAAGCTACTAAAAAATAATTGTATGGCTGATAGAATAATAATAGATAAAAATTTAAGACGGTTATCTTCAAGTAAAAATATATAATAGCAACTAACGATTTGTAATAAACAAAACCATAATAACATTGAGCCTTCGTGGCTTGACCAACTACCGGCTATTTTATATATTAAAGGTTTTAAAGTACTGGAATTTAAGAAAACATTTTGTAGTGAAAAGTCAGAGATAATAAAAGCATAGACTAGGGTAAAAAAGGCAAGTATAGCACATGAGGCAGCTATGTAGAAGGGGAAAGTAATGAGGTAGTTGTCATTCCCGCGAAAGCGGGAATCCAGTATATAACATAGAAATTTTTTATGGATTCCCACTTTCGCAGGAATGACATAAAAGACAAAAGACAAACCGATAACCGACAAGCACATTGTTGTTAGCAGTAAAAAATTACCGATTTCACTCACTGCTTATTGTTCCCTCGGTAGTAGGTAATACGGTAATTTTTACGCTATCAATCTTATTGGCAATTTTCTTTAAAATAATTACCTTGAAATTAAATATTTCAATTACTTCCCCTTGATTTGGAATTCTAGCAATTTTATGGATTATTAATCCTGCTATAGTGTTTGCATCTTCATCTGATAAATTCCAATCAAGTTCTCGGTTAATATCTCTAATAGTCGTAGTTCCTTTTATAATGAACTCGGTATTAGACTTCTTGATGATTTCATGATTAAGTCTATCGTGTTCATCAGTAATGGGGCCTACGATTTCTTCTATAACATCTTCAAGAGTAATAATACCTAGTAGAGTACCATACTCATCTACAACACAAGCAAAATGATTATTACGTTCTCTAAATGCATGTAGCTGGTCTACTACAAGTGCATTCTCAGGGATAAACCAAGGTGGGGTTAGAAGTTTATTAATATCAACTTTTTTTGCATCATTATTATTTTTGTATAATGCTTTAAGCAAATCTTTTAGATTGAGAATCCCTATTATATTATCTCTATTATCTTGCCACAAAGGTATACGTGTATGAGCACCCGATAATAAAGTTTTAATTATCACTTCATGAGGTAGGTCGATATTAAGGGCTATAATACTACTTCTGTGAGTCATAATTTCTGATACCGTCATATTACGTATATCTAATATCCCGCCCAGCATATTACGATCAGATTTATAAACTCCGCCTTCTTGATGGTAATGCTCAATCACACCTCTTACTTCTTCAGTTCCTGATATTTGAGGATTTAAATTAATACGAAATATGAAGCAAAATATTTTTGTAATGTAATCAAGAGCAATATTAATAGGTTTGAAAAGCTTTAAAAATATTACGATAGTTGAAGCCATTTTTAATGCTAATTGTTCAGGTTTAGCAACAGCTATTGCTTTCGGTACTACTTCGGCAAAAACAATAATTATAAAAGCCATAACGCCGGAAGCAATAATGGGTCCATTATCTCCAAGAAAGCTAATAAAGAGAGTAGTAGCAATAGTGGTACAAACAGTATTGATTAAACTATTACCTATTAATAAAGTTCCTATGACCTTTTCTTTTTTCTTAAGAACCTCTAAAACTGTTTTAGCACGCTTATTACCAGCGATTTTAAGCTTATGAATCTTCCCTGGGGAAGAAGCGGTAATAGCAGTTTCGGTAGCGGCAAATAAAGCAGATAAGGCGATCATTATTATAATAACGATCGCAAGTATGATAGTCATTCTTTGTTTAAATCTCAATTAACTATAAATAATTATATTAGTAATTATAGATTTTGCCTAATGTTTTTTTGTTATCGACTACTCCTTTCAGTATCTTTTGTTTTTCGGCTGTTAATAAGATTTTGAAATTTATTATTTGTAGATGATGTCTTGCGTGATTCGTGTCCAATCGCTATTGCTTGTTGCTGTATTAATAATATATTAGCTTGAGCTTTCCTTAAATTTATACCTTGTTCTTTAGATTCTTCAGTAGTTAGAATTTTTTGCCCTTTTGAGAGTTTTATCGCACTATCGCATACGAAAACTCCGCAATCATATACATTTTCTTGTTGCTTGGTATTTAGATCTGTTATTTTTGCATCGGGATAAATTTCGGTAATATATTCTGTTACTTTTGGTCGAGATTCCAATGGCTCACCATAAGGATCATTATACATAAAGTTTATATTACCTTTATCATCTTTACTAGCCATTAAGAGTAACCAATGTTTATGTCCTGTATTTAGTGGTATAATTGCAGGCTTATTATCTAGTATTAAACCCTCTACTGTAACACGAAGAGTATCTTTTAGTATTGCCGGCTCTTCTAAAGAGGCATGATGAAATATAGAGAACATATTCTTATCTATATTTGCTTCCAATATATTTTTTATATCATCTTCAGTGTATAAATAAGTAGGTTGTTTTATATTTCCTGTATTATAAACACCAACTTGATCTTCAGTATTTATAACCGGTGATGATTTTTTTTCAGATATCTGCTGTTTTGGATCTATTATTGGTTTGGCTAATTGTTGTTCTGCTTTTAGAGATTCCTTATACATTTCCTGTGGAATTCCTAATTTCCCCCATGGTGTTTGATTATTAGCGGGAGCTTGCTGTTGCGGTGGATTTATAGAAGATGCAACAGTGGTTAGTGGTTCTTCTGTTATTGTCGGCTTTGCTTCCGTAGTTGGAGTTGTTGATTCGTGAGTTTTAGGTTCTTCTTTTTTGTCGAATATTGCTTCTTTAAAATAGTTAAAGATTCTTTTAAAAAAACCTTGCGGTTGTGGTTGGTTTGCTTTTGGAGGTTCATATGATGTTGTTTGTTCTACTTGTATATCCTTAGGTCTATCATTCATAACTTTCTTTGTATTAAAATTAAAGTCAATAGGATTTACTTCAGTTTTACCTAAATCTTTTTGAAATTGCCTAGATATTTGTGATACATATTTTTTAAAGTTTTCAGCAGCATTATTTGAATCTTTTAAGATTTCATTAATTTCGAGTTTCAATCCGTAAATTTGATCTTCAGAGGTAATACCGAATTTAGCAGTGATAAGATTTATTGCTTCGTCTGCAGAAAGAGGCCAAGTTTCTATAATCACTCTACCGCCTTGATTTTTAGCGTTTTTTATTATTTTATCTAGCTTTTCTTTATCAGGTATTGTACCAGAAAGTAATTGATCAATTTTACGATCATATACAAGATTGTTAAAAACAGATGTTACTAAACTTATATCCATAATTGTAGTGGTTTTATCTTTTGGTACTATACCATCGGCTATAGATAAATTTTGATCTGCTTCATTTGTAAAAAAAACATGATCAATTTTTTTCATAATTTGCTTCCAATAAGCTTCTAGTGCAGAATTTTGGGGTAATGAATTATATTGATCAAAAGTAATAGTAGTTTTTATATTTAAATTTTGTAAATTAATTAAATCTTGTACCTTTAAAATAGGTTGTATATTATTGTTATTAAGTTGAATATTAAAAATCGGTGTTTTGCCCTTTTTGCGGGATTCTTGTAAGATCTCCGAAAAAATACGTTCTTTATCGGGTATATGTGATGCTTTATTAACTTCTAGCCGGATAATAGGCAGTTTATTTTGAGCTTCCTGCTTGTTTATTTTCTCTAATATCCGATCTTCATCTCCAAGTAAAAGAGTAAATATAATAGGCTCAGCCATTACTAACCTTTATTAAAAGAATATTAGGTTCTGTGAAAATTTCTAATTGATTTACTATTTTAAGATATTTTTTAGCAAACCTTAATAAGGTTTTTGTAAGGAATAGTTATTCATATTTCAAAAAAATCTTATAATTTGCAGCAAAAAAGAGCCAAAATTAAATCTTTTTAGAAATCTTCACAGAACCTACATATAATTATTAGAATTTTTGAGCTTTAAATCAAGCTATATTTAATAATCCGTGCTTTAGCTTATATAATTTATCCATTTTATGTGCTAACTCATGGTTATGTGTTACCATAATAACTGTGGTATTTTGTTCTCTTGCTACTTTTAAAAATAAATTAAATACTTCATTTGTAGTTTTGGGATCTAAATTACCTGTCGGTTCATCTGCTAAAATAATTTTCGGCTTATTAATTAAGCTCCGAGCTATAGCGATCCGTTGTTGTTCTCCTCCCGATAATTCTCCGGGCATATTATAGAGTTTTTCCCCAAGTCCTAAATCATCTAATATCTTTATTGCATCTTCTATTGCTTCTTTTTGATCAAGACCACTAATAAGCCTTGGCATAATAACATTTTCAAGAGCAGTAAAATCTTTAAGTAAGTGATGTTGTTGATAGATAAAACCTAAATAATGAAGACGAATGAGATGATATTTTTGATACTTGCTATTTGGTATGATGACTTGACCGTTTGTAGGTTTATCAAGCAAGCCGGCAATATGTAGTAAAGTTGATTTGCCGCTACCTGAAGAACCTATTATAGCGATTAATTCACCTTCATTAACCGTTAGATTAAGATCATCTAGTACTCTAACAATAATTTTGCCTTGGCTGTAATGTTTTGAGATATTTTTTAAAATGAGGACTGTATTATTCATATCTTAGGGCATCCACGGGATTTAATTTTGAGGCTCTATAAGAAGGATAAATTGTTGCAAGAAAACACAATATTATAGATAAAGAGGTAATTAAAATAATATCCTCAGCTCTTACTTTTGAAGGTAAACTATAAAGAAAATAAATAGCTGCCTCGAAAATTTTAGTACCGGTTATACGCTCCAAATAATTCTTGATAGTTTGAATATTATAAGAAAAGGTAACACCAAGGATTACACCTAGTGTTGTGCCAAGTAATCCTATAAACATTCCGTTATAGATAAAAATAAGCATTATTTGCTTAGTGCTTGCTCCCATAGTTCTAAGAATTGCAATATCTGAAGTTTTATCTTTAACAAGCATAAATAAGCTTGAAATAATATTAAATGCGGCAACTGTAATAATTAAAGATAGAATAGTAAACATAGCCGTACGCTCAACAGCAAGAGCACTTAAAAATTGTGAATTTAAGGTTTGCCAATTAAATACATATAGGGTTGGACCTAATAGGGATTGTATTTTATATGAATATGCGAGAGCTTTATCAGGATCTAGACTATTAATTTCGATTAAATTAATATCGTTGCCGAGAGATAAGAAATTTTGTGCTGCGGTAAGCGGCATTAATATCGTTGTCAAATCATAATCATACATACCGCTATTGAAAATTGCTATAACTTTAAATTCTTTTGATCTTGGTATACTGCCAAAGGTGGTAGAAACTGAATTCGGTGAAATTAATCTAATCTTATCCCCAACGGTTACGCCTAAATTGCTTGCTAATTGTTCTCCGAGTGCTATTACGTTTTTGCCATGAAAATTATCAAAACTACCAAAATTTACATTTTTAAAGATTTCGTTTCTTACACTTAGATCCTTTAATTTCATACCTTTAATAAGCACACCGCTATTATTACTTTTACCAAGAGCCAAAGCTTGACCGTGAGCAATGAATGTGACATGCTTTACATAATCTTGTTTTAGGAGTTTGGCTTTAATCTCTTCATAGTGATCAATACTACCACCTTGCCGATTTATCACTATATCCCCATTTAAGCCGATAATATTTTTAGTAAGCTCTATATGAAAACCGTTCATAACGGACATGACTACTATCAATGCTGCAACGCCGATCATTACGCCTACTAAAGAAAAGGCAGAAATAATAGAAACAAACTTTTCGTTTTTCTTAGCTCTAAAATATCTGAAAGCTATCTTGAAGATAAAATTGTTATTGATCATTTATTTATTTTTTCTTACATCCGTTTCTAGGTTATTCCTGCGTGAATCAGCTTTTTTGTCATTGCGAGCAGCCAGCCGTAGTAGGCTGCGTGGCAATCTTATGAAATAATGACAAATTCCTGAGAGTGCTTCGTCAAAACTTACAGTTTTCCCTCGCAATGATGACACAATTGATGACAAAAGACATCTACACGTTACTAGAAATCTCAAAGACTTTATCGTACTTAAATAATTTAGGTAATGTTACTAACCCAAATAGCGTAACACTGGATATAGTAATGCCAAGAGGAGTAAAAGTACCGTTATATAAAAATCCTACTAATTGCAGCCCAAATGCCGTTAAAATCAATCTAGCCGCAGTGAAAATAGCCGTCATACGAGCTTTACCGTCCGGAATAGCTTCTAAAAGCAAGGGCCATAATATGTTAATCGGATATATCACGCCAAGAGATAATAATAAAGTAACTATTGTTATGGTTAAAGGATTATTAATATTATATACAACTAATATGCTATTTCCTAGTAGAAATAGTATTATAAATATAACTCCAAAATAGAAGCAATTTTTAATACCGAATTTTTTAAAGCAATAACCGCTTGAAAAGCTCATAATTGAGAATAGAGCTGCCATTGCTCCTTGATAAAGTCCGAAATATTCTAAAGTTACACCTAAATCTTGCATATATAAAATAGGAGCAATCCCAATAAATATCCAATATCCTTGTGTAAGAAATATCATTGTAAGTATATAATATATAGCTTTTGGCGATTTGAAGATAGGTATATATTCTTTTAAAGCAATACGTATTTTTTTATTAACTTCTCTTTTTGGCATAAATAATATACCAAGAATTAGGCTGATCAAACCTACTATAAGCAACAAAACGAAATTGCCACGCCAGCCCCAAAATAAATTGACGTAGCTACCTATAACCGGTGCTATTGCCATAGAAAGGGCAATAGTGCCGTTTAAAATGCCCATGAATTTTTGCTGTTCTTGTACCGAATAAATATCGGCAAGAACAACATATACTAGCACTGCAACCGATGATATCCCGCATCCTTGCAAAAATCTTCCAAATAATATAGTTGCATAATTATTTGCAAATACACAAAATAAACTACCAAGATTAAAAATCAGTAAACCAAGTATAATAATCGGTCTGCGTCCGTACCTATCTCCTAAATTACCGACTATAAGCGAAGTAATACAATAAGCAGTGAGATTAATACCAAGTAGTAACTCTGTCATACAAGTTGAAAGGTTGAATGTATCTTGTATTTCAGGAAAACTTGGAACGAATAAATCTATTTCCGCTCCAGCGAGTATTTCCATGATGATTACGGTAATAATTAATTTCATAAGTAATTGTTAGTTTGAGGTTATTTTAGCAAAGTATTATTGAATCCGAAAGTCTGCGCGATGTCATCCCTGTGAGGCATTGTTGCATAGATACCAAGTCGTCATTGCGAGCGAACGTTAGTGAGCATGGCCATCGCAGGAATTCTTCCCAAGATTGCTTCATCAATTTACTATTGTAAATTTTCTCACAATGATGGAAAAACCGATCCACACAACAACATTTTTGCGGGAATGACATAAATAAGGACGCAGGAATGGTAGCAAATTATAGCTTACAATAATTAGTGTATTATTTAATAGAAAGAATCAATGAATATTTATGCTCGTCTAGCAATTTTTATTTACCAGGAGTATATACATGACACGATAACAGGAAGACTGAAAGGAAGTGCAAGCAGAAACTTTTAGTGATATATGTTAAGAATAATGATTCCTAATATGTGGGATTATTAACAAAATAAATTTTAAAACCAATTAAATTTATTTTTACTGCAAATTATAAGGCTTTTTTGAAATAGGATTAACTATTCCTTCAAAAATCTTATTAATTTTCACTAAAAATTCTTTTTAATTATCAATTAAAATTATTTTGTTAACAGTCCCCTATCAATTTTAAAAATTAATTAAAATATTACTGATTAATTCCTAAAGCTTGTTTTTGAGTATCGGTAGTATTCTCCATTACCCACTTTTGGACATCAGGACTTAACATATTATACTGATCTGCTGTTAAACTAGCAACCCAAGCTTGTTGATCGTCAGTACTCATAGCTTGTATTTGGGTTGTTGTAACTGAAGCTGGGGCAGGCATTTGCATTGATGAAGCAAATACTGAGTTTGCGAAAGCTAGAATTAATAAAATCTTTAATAAATTTTTCATTTTGTAAACCTTTTTTGTTTTATAATTACGATTATAACAAAGCCACGGCAGCTTTCAAGCTAAATTATATTAAACATTTAAATTTTTTATACTAAGGAACTTTTATTGTAACAAATATATCAATTATATACTTTATTGTCATTCCCGCGAAAGCGTGAATCCAGTAAAAAGCGTTCAGTATCATACCGTGGCTTGACCACGGGATCTTGTGTCACAGATTATGTCCTAAGATACCAAGCTCAAGTCGTGGTATAACATTAAAGTTGACTGGATTCCTGCTTTCGCAGGAATGACATACCCCTTTATATTGTTAACTGCTCTCTGCAAATATTTTGATAAATTTCTGAGTTTTTAGATAAATCATTATGTGATCCTTCAGCGACTACTCCTCCTTTATCTATTACTAAAATATAATCAGCTGATTCTATACTACTAATTCGATGGGCAATTGATATAATAATGTTCCCTTTCATTATTTTTTTTATAGACTCTAGTAATTTTTGTTCGCTCATCGTATCTAAAGCACTCATTGCCTCATCAAGAAGCAAAATTTGCGGCATGCGTAGTAATGCTCTAGCAATAGCTATTCTTTGTTTCTGTCCTCCTGATAATCTAACCCCTCTTGCACCGATTTTAGCATTTATACCGTCATGAAGTTTAGCAGCAAATTCTTCTATTCCTGTAATTTTTATTATCTCATTTATTTCGTCGTCGCTTGCTTCATTATTACCGAATATAATATTTGATTTTATAGTACCGGAAAAAATGCTAGCCTCTTGAGGAACATAGGCAATTAATTTACGAATTTCAGCAGGATTTAAAAGAGTTATATCTTGATTGTTAATAAGGATAGTGCCGTTTTCTTGTCGGTAAAAACGCAGCAGTAACTGTATCACAGTACTTTTCCCTGCACCTGATCTACCTACAATACCAAGAAACTTATTGGCATTTATCTTCAAAGACATATTATTAATAATCCTTAAATTAGGTCTTGAATGATAGGTAAAATTGACATTTTTGAATTCTATCGAGATTGGATCGGAATTATTTAATGCTAAATAATTATTATGTACTATAGGTGTCTTATCTATAATTGTAATTATTCTCTCAAGGGCTGTAACAGGTAAATGCATTTCGCTTAGTAGCTCAACAATACCGCCATAGCTAACTCCGGCGATAATCGCATAATAAATAAACGAGATAATTTGTCCCGCAGATAAATGACCTTTCACTATATCTGAAGCTCCGATCCAAACGACTAAAGTAATCGCAAGCAATATAACGGCTATTGAAATCGCAAAGAATAAAGCACGAATTTTTAAACGGGTTTTGCAGTATATTAAATAGTTTTGTAATTTAATGTCAAAATCGGCAATTTTGTTTATTTGATGGTTAAAAGCATAAATAGCTCTAATATTATTAAAAGTTTCATCAATATCTGATGCTAAAAGTGACTTAGATTCTAGAGCTTTTTTAGATAAAACCTTAACATGCTTGCCGAATTTAATTAAAGGAATTAATAAGATAGGAATGGTAATAATTACTATAGAAGCGAGTTTAAAGCTTTCAAAAAACATTAATGTAATGCCGCCAATTAGCATCACCGAATTGCGAATAAAAAAAGATAAGAAATTAACGATGAGAGTAGATATTTGATCTATATCATTTGTTAGGCGTGAAATTATATCGCCGATTTTTAGTTCTTCAAACTCTTCAATTTCATAATTAATTAAATTACTATAAGCTTCTTTTCTTATTTGATTAACTACCTTTTCAGCAACATTATTGATAAAATATGAACGAAAAAAACTAGCAATACTCAAGATGATAATTAATAAACAAATATATAATATAGATTTATCAACCGATAAAATATGGTCTTTGCTCAAGCCTTTATCAACTAAATTTCTAAAAATACTACCGATTAGTAATAATGAAGCTGATACGCTAAGTAAAGAGATCATAACGATGATCAAATCTTTTTTATAGAGCCTTAGATATTTAGCTAATCTATATAAAAGTTTGATATCCATAAGAAAAAAATGTCATTGTGAGCGACTGTAGGCGTTGTTGCATGGATGTCAAATCGTCATTGCGAGGAGCGAAGCGACGTGGCAATCCAGAAAAATAATAAAAAAGTATTAATTTTAGCATTTTTTTACTGGATTGCTTCGTCAATTACTTTGTAATGTTCTTCGTAATGATGATTTGGTAACCACACAACAATTCCAAAATATGGGGCGAGTGACGGGATTCGAACCCGTGACCCTCAGAACCACAACCTGATGCTCTAACCAACTGAGCTACACCCGCCATAAATTAACAACGTAAATTTAGATTATCAGAAGGAGTTAGTCAAGAATATTTGTTGTATTAACATATATTATTTGACTTATATATTATAACTATATATAGTTACAACATGAATCAGTATATAAAACTTATAAATAAAGCTAAACAAAATCCTCAAGGATTAAGTTTCTCTAATTCGTACTTTAATGACTAAGTGCGGTTGGGTTAAAGATAGGCAAAAAGGTAGCCATCAGATTTGGTACTCGCCCAAAGGAAATAGGCTATCTATTCACACTTTTGGAAATATGGCACAAGAATATCAAGTTCGACAATTTTTAAACTTTGCAAAAGGAAATGAAGATGAAAACAAATGATACATTTGACGGGTTTACTATAGAACTTTTTAAAGATACGGATGGAGATTGGCTAGCAAGATTTGAAGAGCTACCGAATGTGTCAGCTTTTGGCAATTCGCCTGAAAAAGCACTGCAAGAATTACAACAAGCTTGGACTTTAATGAAAGAAAGTTATATAAGTCATAATCAATCTATTCCCTTGGCTCCGTCTAGGAAAGAGTATAGCGGACAGTTTAATGTTAGAGTAGATAAACGTGTGCATCGAGCTTTAGTGCTTGAAGCACTTAGAGCAAAAATTAGTTTAAATGCTTTAGTATCTCAAAAATTAACTTTATCGGTAAAACAATGAAAAAAAAAGCAGTTATTTTATTAAGCGGTGGACCTGATTCTACTACGGTTCTTGAGATAGTTAGCAAAATGGATTATGACATTTATGCTCTAAGTTTTAATTATCATAGACGCAATAGTCCGGAAGTCCAAAAAATCCAAGGATTAATTAAAGATTATAATGTAAAACAACATAGGGTTATTAATATTGATTTGCAGTCATTTATCGGTTCTGCATTGACTGATGATAATATAGATGTACCAAAATTTAAAAACACAGATCAATTACCAAGTGACATACCGGTTACTTATGTACCGGCACGTAATACAATATTTTTAAGCTACGCACTAGGAGTTGCTGAGGTTATAGGAGCTAGAGATATTTTTATTGGGGTACACACTAATGATTATACTAACTATCCTGATTGTCGTCCTGAATATATAAAATCTTTTGAAGCAATGGCAAATTTAGCAACTAGGGTAGGAGTAAATGGAGAAAACATTACTATTCATGCTCCTTTAATAAATATGACCAAAGAGCAAATAATTAAAAAAGGGCTTGAGCTTGGAGTAGATTATAGTAAAACAATATCATGTTATGATCCAACAGAAGACGGTTTATCTTGTGGTCAATGTCTATCATGCATTGCACGACTTGATGCTTTTAAAAAGAATAATGTACAAGACCCGATTAAGTATGTATAATTATAGATATATACTCATAAGTAAAATTAATAATAAAATAATATGAAGTAAATTTGTATACAAGGTGGAAACCATTTCTCACCTTGTATACTCATTATTTAAAAATCTTCTGTATAATATGAATATGCAATATTTATATTATAAAGAAAAATAGTTAGTATATATGATAAATAGAGGACATTTATATGCCCCTTTTCCTGTGCTTGATTTAAACGATATAGTTTTACGAGAGTTAGTCGCGGAGGATGCACAAGATTATTTTAATTATATGAGTAAGCCAGAAATGGCTATTTATATAACTGATAGCAATAGGCCTAAAGACGTAAAAGAAGCCGGAGAGGAAATACGTTATTGGTCTAGTTTATATAAAAATCATAGCAGTTTTTATTGGGGGATTGCCATTAAAGACGATAATAAATTAATAGGTACTGCCGGTTTTAATATAATAAACCTAGAACATCATAGAGCAGAAATAAGTTATGATCTAGATCCTAATTTTTGGGGTCAAGGTATGATGTTAAAATCTATAAAGAATATTTTAAAATTTGCTGATTATATTGGTATTATAAGAATACAAGCAACAGTAATTACTGATAATTTTCGTTCGATTAATCTTCTTGAGAGATGCGGTTTTGCTAGAGAAGGAATTCTTAAAAAATACGAAATAGTTGCAAATGAGCATAAAGATTATTATATGTACGCAAGAGTACTATAGTAAGAATTGTTAAAATAAACATAAAAAAGAAAGTTAATGGTAGTAGAAGCTGATAAAAAAGCATTGATTTGTTCGTTTTGTAGTAAAAAACAACATGAAGTAAAAAAACTGATAGCAGGGCCTGCAGTATTTATTTGTGATGAATGTATAGATTTATGTACAGATATTATGAAAGAAGAAAGTAAAGTTGCTTTAAAGCAAATTACTTCTTCAATTCCAACGCCACAAAAAATATGTGGAATTCTAAATGATTATGTAGTTGGGCAAGATCAAGCGAAAAAGATTTTAGCAGTAGCGGTTTATAACCATTATAAGAGGCTTGAATATGTACAATCTGGCAATAATGACGTTGAGCTTAATAAGTCGAATATCTTACTGATCGGTCCTACCGGTTCAGGAAAAACTTTACTTGCTCAAACGCTTGCTAAAATTTTAGACGTACCTTTTACTATGGCGGATGCTACTTCTTTAACAGAAGCCGGGTATGTCGGTGAAGATGTTGAGAATATATTACTACGTTTATTGATAGCAGCTGAGTTTAATATAGCAAAAGCACAAAAAGGTATAATTTATATTGACGAGGTTGATAAAATTGCCCGTAAATCGGAGAATCCTTCTATTACACGGGATGTATCAGGTGAAGGAGTACAGCAGGCATTACTTAAAATTATGGAAGGAACAGTTGCTTCCGTGCCTCCTCAAGGTGGTAGGAAACACCCACAACAAGATTTCGTACAGTTAGATACTTCAAATATCTTATTTATTTGCGGTGGTGCTTTTATGGGGATTGATAGCATTATAACCTCAAGAACTAATCATAGTTCTATAGGCTTTGCAGCTAACGTAAATATAGATAAAGAGAAAAATAATAGTGAGATTCTTAAATCCCTAGAGATTGAGGATTTAACTAAATTCGGCTTAATTCCTGAATTTATCGGTAGATTACCCATCGTTACTACTTTAGATGAGTTAGACAAAGAAGCTTTAATTACAATTTTAACTAAGCCTAAGAACGCCATAGTAAAGCAATATCAGAAACAATTTGAGCTTGATGATGCTGAGCTTGTAATTGATGATTCAGCCTTAGAAGCTATTGCCGAAAAAGCTCTAGCTAAAAAGACGGGAGCAAGAGGACTTCGTGCAATACTTGAGCATCTTTTGCTTGATAGTATGTATAAAGTTGCCGAGCTAAAAAAACAGCGTGTTACTATTACAAAAGAGGTAGTTAACGGCTTAGTCGAACCGATAATGACCTCTCTCATTTCTACAAAATCAAACAAAAAACAACCGATTATTGAAGATATACCGGCGTAAATATTATGTCTTCTCTATGTCATTCCCGCACAAGCGGGAATCCAGAAAAATAACTTTAATATTAATGTAAGAAGTTACACATGTGATAAAGTAAACATATACAACACAAGTTTTTTATATGTCCCGCCTACGCGGGAATGACATAAACGAGCCTGCAACAAGACCTACGACTGCTCGCAATGATGGGTTTGGTATCCACACAACAACGCCGGCTTGACCACGGGACAATACTAATTTAGTATAACATTTATCCTAAACTAGTATTATAGCGGTTTAAATACCATGAAGAAAAAAATAATACTCAAATTGATAAATGCCGGCCAGCCTAGGTAGAACCATAATTTAAATAATTTATAATATTTTTCTGGTAGGGGAATTTGCTGTTTTAATGCTTCAAGTGCCATATTTCGTAGTTGAATTTGAATCCATACCACCGGAAACCAACAACTACCGGAGATTATGTATCCGATATAAGTTAAGATAAGACATAAATCAGAATAATTATAGCAAGCATATTTACTAATATTATGCCGCTAACCGGTTGAATTATCACAGTTGGAGTAGTAAAAAGAAGATCAGCTATAATTGTAGTGCGAGCTGCATATGCCGTTGCATTCAAATCACCGGTTTTATTTGCTCACCACATAAAAAACAGTACCAATTCCAGTACCAAATAAAATGGTAGAGCTAATAATATGAATAGTTTTTATAAAAAGATAATCCATTATTTATCTCGTTCTATTGTCATGAATACTAAAGTTAAGTAATATTATTGGAATATTTTTAAATATCGGCCCAAGCAGATCTAGCCACAATATTGGCTTAAGATATGTTAATAGTAGAGTATAAGCGAGTATTAATAAAATTTGTAAACTACATATCCTATTTATTTTATTTTTGATAATTAGTAGAATTCCAAGAATAATATCTGTAAAGCAGCTTCCATATAATATGTAAGGTGCTATTTGTTTATCAAATCCTAGTGATATTATCATTTGCATACTATACTAGTATCATAAACAAAAATGCTTGAAATAATTCTTGTCATTATCCAAAATAGTCCTAAGACAATTTTTATTATAGGTTTTAAAAAATAAAGCCTAGCGTGCGTGCCATAGTGCCATATGGATTATACGGTTAAAGGTTCAGTTGCAAAACCTTGTCGCAAGTTTCTAGGGATTATAGAAGTAAAATCGATAAAATCTTTTTTATCAGCAATATTAGGTTGAAGTAACATATTATACGCAGTAGAATTAATGGGTCCTATTTTTAGACAATCCCCTAATTTAGCTGCTATTTTAATGAATATTAAAGGAATTTTTATTAGTTTTCTAGGATTGACTCTAAGTCATCTTCTAAATTTAAGCAAAATATCCTTCATGGTCACGATGTCTGGTCCAACTATTTTTAATAATGTGTGGATTTTTCCTTCCCTTTCTATACAGTGAATAATTACTTTCGTTAAATCGTCAATATGAATAGGTTGAAATTGTTGTAACCCATCACCTATTAAAGGAATAAAATATGGTAATGTTACAAGAGCCCTAAATAGCGAGGTACCACCATAACAACCGCTTGCGTAAACAAAAGACGGTTGTAAAATTATCCAGTCTATATTTTCTAATTTTTGTAAATATTCTTCAGCTGCTTTTTTAGTTAAAGCATAAGCAGTGTTTTTTTCATCATCTATTCCAAGAGCTGAAATATGAATAATTCTTTGTACGTTAGTAAGGGTGCAAGCCTTAAATAGAGCCTTTGGACCATTGACATGAACATTGTCAATATTATTAGCATGACTAGATGTTAATACACCTGATACATTAATAACTATATCTATGTTGTTTAATCTATTTATCCAGCTTTGTGGTGTTAGGTCTATATTAAAATCACAGTATATCACTTCTGCAGTAGGGAATTTTTCCTGGTCGATTCAACATCTCTAACACAGCATATTACTTTATAATTATTCTTTAATAATTATAGCTGTAATATATGATCCAATAAAGCCGTTAGCTCCTGTTACTAATATTCTCATTATAATATAAACGATTCAGGTACTGACATTTTTTATATCATTAATCAGATCCTGTTGTAAATAGAAGATAAAAAAGGATATGTTATGTCCACAACTATTGTTTTTTGGTTAAAAACTTTTATAACCCAATCCTCTTCTTTCTTATCATAAACTGGGGTTGCTCGTGTGTGACTTTAATATTATCTCATAATAAAATAATTAAAGATTATAAATGATTATATATAAAAGATTTGAATATTAAGAGATGTTTATATTTTTTAATATTTATTTAATTAAAATTATGAGTAATAAATTAGAAGTAATAATACAATATTATAATGATATATCAAATTTAGGCGTAAGATTATGGAAAACTGCTACAGTACTTGCTAGTTTTAATTTAGGTGAGCTATGGGAAATATGGTTCTGTGATAGAAATTTTAAAGATCTACCGACACTAGATCAAAGTTTGATTTATACTCAATATTTAGAAACAATGTTAAGTAAAGTAGCTGCTACCGGAAAGTATCAAGATAATAATGTTGATCATTCTCAATGGAGCAATTGTTTTGAAGAGCTAAATAATCGAGATCATTTTTTATGTATAAAGCTACAGAAGTTAATAGGAGTAGAAAACAAGAATATCATTGATGCTATGCTAGATGATATAGGGGATATAAATTCATTAGAGTGTAGTTACCCTAGTTACTAAAGTCCAAGTGTTTTTAAAAAATAATTTCAATCTGAATACTTGATTAAATCAGCCAAAGAAATCGATGCTATGGCATATTCTCTGACGAGAGAGTATTTTTTATATCGCTATATAGCTAAAGCAATATTACTTACAAACACTTTAAATGCACCGTCCTCTTATGAAACGAGTTTAATATAGTAAAAAAAGCTCATTTAAATTTTGCAAATTATCTTAATTCATTAGAGCAAAGTCTTACTAGAATAGAAAAAGCTAGTGATAAGTATAATGAAGATCACAAAATTGCTTCTTGGTTAACTGAAAAATCAGCTTTAGTTAGTAATAATTCAGGTAAAATAGCAATTACTTATGTTTCTCTTATAGTGGGTGTAATTGCTTTACGTTCTGTAGTAATCGACGAAAAGGATCCTTGGTATGAATTATGCGCTTTACCGACAACTAGCCTTGCAATGCTAAAAATTTTATTATCTTTCCCGGTACGGTCTTATCAAATAGACAAACTAAAGAGATGAATAATAATGTGTTTCAAGCATTAGAAAATAACAATGACAATGCTGAAGATGTTAAATTTTTATTTGATCACATTCCAAGCTTTGCTAATGATGCCGTAAATACAACTGCGATTTGTTTTAGATATGCTGCTAATTTAGGGTTGCAGCCTATTGATTTATTAAATAATGATACTATTAATCGTATAATTGTATATACGGGCTTTACGATGGTATACAGTTGCAGGAGTAGTAGAAAGTAAAGTTACAAATTTTATGCAAAATAAATTAATTAAATTTTTGCATGATAAAATTGTACCGGCTTTAATTGAGCATAAGAAATGTACAGCTGAAGAAATTAAACCATATTTTCAGTTACTATATAAACATTCCAAAACAGATAGGAATACGCAAATAAAACTTCAGGCAATATATAATAAACTTACCAATCAAGATATAGATTTTAACAATATTGAATCAGATATTAGTATCTATCATGGATGGAAGAATACTGTTATGTGTTCGGCAATAGCCACACTGATTTTGGATTATATCTGTTTTTATTTTTGTAATCCAGCATTAGAATTTTATGAAGATCCAATGTTTTATGCATCAACTTCTGTTAAATTCAGCGTCTTGCTTCTTTATTAGTATCAACATATTATGGCAATAAAGTTATAGAAAATATCACCAGCGAAAAATTAACTAATGATATGTTTTTTCAAAAGTTTTACTATAATGATGCAGCAAGATTGACCGTAGTGATAGTACCTTTAATACTGTTTGAGTCTATTAAAGATTTAAAATTCTTAAGTTTTGCAACTTTAATAGATGTTTTAACAACTGCTATATCGGATTTCAATGTCGGTAAGGCAATTATTAGTGCAGGCAAGAATATTGCCGAGCAAACCGCTATTACCCTTACTTGGCTTAATAAGGTCGCCTCAGGCACAAACGATGATACAGGTATTGATATTGATCCTACAGAAGAAGTACCATGTTTAGGTTTTGTGGACACTGCTAATTGATTTGCTATTTTGCAGCAAAAAATAGCCAAAATTAAATCTTTTTACACAAAACCTAGATTAAGGCTGTAAAATTTATGTTATTTAATGTGCTCTGTCCATTTTAAATATAATTGAATCTTCAGAATTAAGTGTTGCATGTATTAAAAAAGGTGAGGTGACATAGGACTGCACTGTAAAGTAAAATTTTTGCTATATTCAAGAAGTTTTTGAGCAGCTTTTAAGTGTATCAAATAGCCTGTAGTTGTATTAAAGTAACCACCATGACCTATCTTCTTAAATACGGATTATTGTAAATATTATAAAATATTTTGTTTTTAGAATGTGACAAAGACAAATAAATTAAATCCCAGTCGGTAGGTAAATGCTTAAGTATTGTTAAAAATTTATTACGGAAATCGTCATTTAGTATAGCAAGTAACAATATGGCTATACAAATTATGGAAAGTTTTTTTTAACATTTAAATTACCTATTACAAGAAAAATTTGTTTATAATTTTTCTGCTATTTGTGGTGGATTTGCTGCTTCTACTTCGATAATCTCAGATTTAGAAGAAACGATTTGATAACGCTCTAAGGTAGCCGGCATGGCTTTATTCCCTGAATCAATACCGAGTTTTTGAATATTCTTTACTCTTGACATAAAATTACGATTAAACGAGGCGGCAAATTTATCGTAATTAGTAACCATATTATGCAGGTTATTACCGATCTTTTGAGAATAATCTGCCATAGTACCGATGGAGCTTAATAGCTTTCTCACTTCTTCAATGATTACCTTATAATTTTCTGAGCGGCGATGATCGGTAATTTGAAATTTTGCAAATGATAGCATATTCATAAGTCCGCTAGGTCCTACCGGAAAGATATGACAACCCCAAGCTTTTTGTAAAAATTCAGGGTCGGCTGCAATAACTTTCTCAACCGCTTGTTCAGTCGGCAAAAACATTAAAGTAATAACATTGTTAAAGCTCTGATCCTTTTTGTTTAGATTAGTTAAAATATTTGCAGCATAGTCTTTATTCGCCAAAGATTTTAAATGGTAATTCATAGTTTTATTAAGACTCATGTTATTATCTTGCTCATCTACAAGAAACTTTGAAGCTTTAGAATCAATAACCATTAAATTACCGGAAGGAAGAAAAATGAGCGCATCAGGTCTTAGCTTTCCGCTATCTGGTGTAATTAGACCGTATTGCATAATGAAATCTAAATTAGGACGTAAGCCTGAAGATTTTAAGATATTCTCAAGGGTAATCTCAGCAAGTAGCCCCGCCCCGATCGGAGAAAGCAGAGACTGTTTTATCAAATCAACCGTACCTTTTGATTGCTCTATATCTTTATTTAATGCTCCCACCATCGTAATTAACCGCTCAAACTCACTATTAAATTTTCCTGAAGCAGTAGCGATATTTTTCTCGGCTAGCTCTCTTGCCGCCGTGTTTTCCATTTTATGTATCGCTATTAATTGCTTAGACAAATCTTGACCTAAATCAAATAACGCAGCTTTAGCCGATGAAAATGACTCTTCTCTTATTTTTTCTGAATCCTTAATAGTCTGTTCTTGATATTCTATTTTACACTTCAATTGCTCAATTGTCTGTAAATATCCTATCTTTTCTTGATTTAATAATTGGTTGTTATTGCTAATTTCTAGATTCTGCTCTGATAAAAATTGTAGCTGTGCCCTTAAGGTTTGAGTTTTTACATAAAACCAAATTATTAGCGCTAATAAAATAAGTAGCGTAGTTATAATAGTTGGTAATAAATAAGGCATAGAATGAAGCAAAGTTTAATGTTAAATAATACTAAAGTACCGCATAATTTGCACTAATTATTTTGGCATGGCCTAGAAAAGGTTGATATAGTCATTGCGAGTTACTACAGGTGTTGTTGCATGGCTCGTTTTATGTCATGCCTGCGCAGGTCTTGTTGTGTGGACCGAAAAACCCGTTTGGTGTTATGTCATGGTTTGACGATATCCAAAAAAATAACTTAAAATACTAAAATTTTAATGTTTTAAACTGGATCCCGCGATCAAGTCGCGGGATGACAATTAGGAAACTGGTACATGCAACAAAGCATTCCCGCTTGCGTGGGAATGACATCAGCAGGCTAAACTATAAAACAACTTTTTCTAGGCAATGCTCAATTTCAATACTACAAGTAAGACTATTTCGATATTAGCCTATAATATTTTTATAAACTTATAGAAATATTATAATGGATAGGTTATATAAAAAGCAAGTCTAACAAATTACGGTAAGCTTGTATTTATAAGCGGAGCAAGGCAAGTAGGAAAAACTACTAATTAAGCCTAATCCTAATTCAATTTATCTAAATTGGGATTATCTAGAAGATAGAAATAAAATCTTAAACAAACACACCAAACTTTTTAAAAATCTACTTTCTACTATATCCGATAAGAAACCGTGCTTAATATTAGATGAAATTCACAAATATAAAGATTGGAAAAATCTTGTAAAAGGATTTTATGATAAATTCGGAGAAAATATTGAATTTATTATAACAGTTAGTGCCAAATTAAATATATATAAAAAAGGCGGCGATAGCCTAATGGGACGTTATATAAGTTTAACTGTGCATCCGTGTTATCGGTATCTGAAATAGCTAAAAATTTTGATAATGACATTGATGATATAAAAAGCCTAAAAAATATTCCGGCAAATATAATTAATATTAAACCTATAATATTTTTAAAGAATAATATTGACTTTAATTTTATCATCTTGCGTCTCAAATTGTATTTCTTCTGCCGATGTGACGTTTTTTAAATCTTCTGCTAATTCTGCAGATAATACTATGCCGCTAACTTCAAGCAATTTTATTGGGGCTTTTATAGATAGATTCTTCTCAGCTTTGAATTTTCTGACGATATCTAGTATTTCAAGCAGCCCTTCTGCTCCTTTTGCATCGATTTCATAATTTAAGTCACTATAATTAACCCAGCTACCTTTAACATGAATAGAATTTTCACTATATAATATTTGGTATAATTCTTCGGTAATATGCGGCATGAAAGGTGCAAATAGTTTCAGTAACGTTTGCATAACATGATATAAAGTTAATATGCTACTATATTGTCCTTGTGGATTTTTGTTGTCCTCATCATAGCTTCTTGTTTTGCTTATTTCTAAATAATTATCACAAAATACCACCCAAAAGAATTTTTCCGTCAGATGCATAGCATTTGCATATTCGTAGTTTTGTAACTCATTTGTAGCTAGCTTAACTAATTCCACTAGCTTATTAACCATCCATTTATCAAACTCGTTAGTGATTTTTTCTTTAATATCGAGTAAACTCGCTTTTTTATCTTCACCTTTCAGTTTATCAAAATGTATAAAAACAAATTTAGCGGCATTCCATAGCTTGTTAACAAGCCTTTTGCCGTTTTTCATAACGTCTTCAGAATAGGCGGTATCAGCACCTAGCTTTGAATTTGCCGACCAATAACGTATCGCGTCGGAACCATATTGTTCTAGCAGTTTTTCAGGAACTAAAACATTGCCCTTAGATTTTGACATTTTACTTCGATCTTCAGCTAAACACCAACCGCTTACCATGATGTTTTTCCACGGCAAAGTATTTTGGTGTAAATGAGCTTTTAAAATAGTATAGAACGCCCAAGTTCTGATAATTTCATGTGCTTGAGGTCTTAAATCCATCGGAAATAATTTATCGTGCCTATCTTTATTAACAGCGGAATCGTCAGAAATCCCATGAGTAGAAAGTTGAGGCGAAACGGAACTTGTTGCCCAAGTATCCATTACGTCATAATCAGGTTCTACTTCCTCTTTACTATAACCCATAGGTAAATCTTTTAATGGGTCGATAGGCAGCTGCGTAACATCGGCATATAAGATTTTTCCTTCCTCACCTACTCTTTTAGAGTACCAAACAGGGAAAGGCACACCAAAATAACGCTGCCTACTTATACACCAATCCCAACTAATGGCATTAATCCAATTCTCTAAACGAATCTTCATATTTTTAGGATGCCAATTTAACTCATTCGCTCTTTTAAGCAATTCTTCTTTATGTGATATAGTTTTAACGAACCATTGTGGTACAGTTAGTATCTCAAGAGGAGCACCTGACCTCTCGGCACATTTAACGGTATGAGTGATGTCTTCTTGTTTAATAAGCAACTCTTGTTCTTTTAAAATATCTATTATTTTTGTTCGAGCTTCTTTAATTTTCAATCCATCTATAGAAGTTTCATGTTGGAAGTCTATTGTACCTTTTTTAGTGATAATAGTTTTTAACGGTAGATTATGCGTCTTCCACCAAGTAATATCCGTTTGATCACCAAACGTACAGCACATTACCAGCCCCGTACCTTTATCTTGTTGTACTAAAGGGTCAGCAAGCAGTGGAACTCGCTCATTAAAAAGTGGGGTTATAGCTGATTTACCTGCTAGATGCTTATAGCGTCCATCGTCAGGGTGATAAAATACGGCTACGCAAGCCGGTAATAACTCAGGTCTGGTAGTGGCTATAGTAAGCGGGTCTCCTTGCTCGGTTTTAAACGTAATATAATTCATGAAAGAGGTTTTTTCCTTATCCTCAATATCGGCTTGGGCAAGAGCTGTACCATCTACCGGATCCCATAAAATCGGTTGATTAGCACGATAAATTTCCTCTTTTTGTACTAAATCAAGAAAAGACATTTGTGATATTTTTCGTGATAACGGACTAATAGTTTGGTACTCTAAACTCCAATCAACCGATAAAGCTATTTGGTTAAATAGACTTCTAAACTTTTCTTCTTCACTTTCTACTACCTCTTCGCAAATTTTTATAAATTCAGATCGATCCATATTATAAGCTTTGATCTGTTTCTGCTTTTCAACAAGTCTCTCGGTCGGTAGCCCGTTATCGTCAAAACCCATAGGATAAAAGATATTTTTACCCATCATACGCTGAAAACGTACAATAAAGTCGGTTTGCGTATAGCTATAAACATGACCGATATGTAACTGCCCTGAAATTGTCGGAGGCGGAGTATCGATTACATAGGTTTCTTCTTTTGTAACGTTTGGATTATAAGCATAAATTTGTTTCTCTTGCCAAATTTGCTGCCACTTTTTTTCCTTTTCAGTAAAATTATAATTTTTTGGAAATTCTTTCATAGATTTTGTAGTTGATTCAAGAATATTATTATAAAGGTTATATGTGATTATGACAATAGATGCTTTTCTTTGGAAGGATATGGATATTTAGGATTTGTGCAAGTGGTGCTTGCATGATTAATTACTTATTTACAATTGAGCGAACAAAAGTTTCTTGAAGACCTGTCATTTTGGCAATAACAGGAATTTTAAAGTCCTGACTGAATATTTCCTTCGCAATTACTGCCTTATTATGTTCGCCCTCAGCTTTGCCTATCTCAATACCCTGCACCTTTCCTTCATCTCTATATGTATCAGCGATAGTTTTTATAATAGTATCCTTATCTTGCGGTAATAGATGTGTATCCAATACTTCTACTAATTCCGGTTGTTTTTGTTTTAATAATTTTGCGTTAGTATACCATAAGAACGATCTTAGGTAAATATAACCTTTTTCTTTATCCAATATTATAATATGCTTAAACTCTGTTAAAAACTTCTCCCATAGTTTTATCATATCCTGTATATGGATATGCTGCATCATATATTCTAGCATACCTAAATGTTTTTTCTTGACACACTATCGGTAAATAAACTCCACAGATTTCTTGGAGCATTATAAATTTCTTTACCGTTGTAAATAACTAAATTATAAACTAGCGGCAATTTATCCTTTCTTTGCTTATGTCTTTCACATAATAGTGTATATTTCCATAACCGCAAAGCCGTCCAATAATCAATTGTTGATTGGGCCTCTACTAATAAACAAATGCTTCTTCTTTATTATTGGTGCTAATTTTATATGTTATATTACTATATTTCTTATTTAAAGATTCCTCAATGTAGCTTTCCTGTTCTACCGTTATTTTTGATAAACCTACTAAACTCTTAAAATCATCGGGTAGATAATATTCCAAAAATTCTTGTGCTGCTACTGGGTTGTTCATTATGATTTTTACTAATGAATCATGTTTTAATTTTTTAGCCATAAAAATCTAGTAGCTTTATTTCGTGGCGTATTTTATTTTAAATTATCTATAATATCCATATTTATTTAAATTTAAAGTTCAATATGCTAATTCTAGACAAACTTTTACTTACTTTAAAATTAATGCGTGCAGATAAGCTGGTAGCTTATTTTCTGGTTTTTTTCCCTGCTTTATTTGGGTTACTGCTTGCAAACCCTTCAAGAACGGAGTTAATACATTTATTACCGTTATTTATTTTAGGTAGTATAACAGCTAGAAGTAGCGGGTGTATTATTAACGATATATTTGATAGAAAATTTGATAAGCATGTCGCAAGGACTAAAGAGCGACCTTTAGCTAGCAAGGCTTTATCTGTTTCTTATGCTATTTTGATACTCTTTATTCTTAGCGTTATCTCACTTTGTATTTTGCTACTTTTAAACAAAACAGCCATATATACAGGTTTTTTTGCGGTAATAATGATTAGCCTATACCCGTTAATGAAACGTATTACTTATTTCCCGCAAATCTTTTTGGGATTTACCTTTAAGCTAGGGGCCTTAATAGCTTATGCGGCAGTTCAGGATACACTTGATATAGCAGCGATTATTATGTATTTAGCATGCTGTTTTTGGGCCATCGGTTATGATACGATTTACGGATATATGGATATAAAAGATGATAAGAAAATAGGAGTGAAATCGTTAAGTATATATTTAGAGAACAAGCATTCTAAGTTTTGGCTTTATATATGTTATATAGGTTTTATATTGTTATTTATTCTAGCAACAAAAATGGCTAACCATAATATCGACTATTTACCTATTTTAGCTGCTTTAATTTTACTGATATTGCAAGTAGCAACTCTTGATATTGAAAATCCTGCCAATTGTATGACAAGATTCAGAGCTAATAATTATATCGGATTAGTTTTGAGTATGGTGTTTTATTAAATTCTTTTCCTAATAACAGTCTTGTTAGGGATTAGATAATGTCCTTGATGTCATCCCTGCAAAAGCAGGAATCCATAAAAATAACATTAATATTGCTGTAAGTATTACATTTCTAGTAAAAAACATATAAGAATTTAATTTTTATATGTTTTACTGGATTCCTGTTTTCGTAGGAATGACATTGCCCTGTGCAACAACTCCTCTAACAGCCAATAAAGTTACCATCGATATTGCGGTTATATAAACCGCAATTGATAAAGAGTTGCCGGTTACATACCATAGCATTAGGCAGATTGACGGAGTAAGACGTCCGATTAATGAAGCACCTATACTACTGCCGATACCGACTAACATATATTTATCGGCAGTTTTAAATACATCATTTAGCCAGCAGTTCAAAGGTGCCAAGAATCCGACACCGAGTATTATAATCCAAATACGTACAAAATTAACATACCATATAGATGCATTATTCAAGTAGAGCCATAAAGGAATTATGCTTAAACTCATTAAAATAAGAGTACCGTTTAGTATTTTAAGGTAATGTAGCTTTTTTGTTAGATGCCCTATTATCGGAATCATAATCATATCAAAAATCAGCAACTCAGTATCAAATTTCATCATTATTTCGAGTGATATATCAGTGATAAGCGGAATAAAACTATTCATAAAGACGAAAGGCACTATATAAGTCATATATGAGAAACCTATGACAAAACTAATGCGTAAGATACTTAGTTTACAGTTCCAAATTGTAGTTAAGTCTTGTAATAGTGATGATACTACGTCATTGCGAGGAGAGGACCCAGGTGTCATACTGTGGGATGACAATGAGGGCTTTACTACAATATCCTCGCACTTTCTTAAAAAATAACCTATCAATGCTGTAAGCCCACCAAATATGAAACATAAACGCCAATATGTATTATACTCTACATTTAAAACTATAGTACTGAGAAATGAAGCAAGAATAATACCGACCATAGTAGATGTTTGATAAAGGTAAGAAGCTTTAAACGCTTTTTTTTCTTCTTTATTCTCTACAATAAATAATTTAGCAATGGCACATTCACCCTCGGAATATACTCCTTGCAACGTTCTAAGCAACACTAATAATAGCGGTGCAAGCCAGCCTATTTGAGCATATGAAGGTATTAAACCGATTAGGCTAGTTGTTAAAGCAACGCCGATTAAAGAGTGAGATAAAGCAAAAACACTGCCGTATTTTTTAGCAATTACGCCAAACAAATAAGAGCCTATGGGACGTGTAAATAAAGACGCAGCAAGAACACTATAGGTAAGTATTAAAGCAACGACTTTATCATGATTCGGAAAAAAAATACCAGCAAGTAGCGGAGCAAGAAACCCATAAAGTGCAGTATCGAAATGATCCATTGCATTACCGATTAGGATCGAAAAATCTCTTTTACTTAATGAATTATTCATATATTAATAATTTAAAATTTATAATGGATTATATTCAATGAATTTGGAACATTGGTGACAATGTCTTTGTAAGTCCTCGGATGCTGAACGTTTAATATACGCTCCGCTCCTCGGCTTACAGACCGATTACTCTTCCCCAAGTTGGTCTTCGTATAACAGTTCTTCATTTTGTAGGAGTATATAAATTATGTAATCTTCCTTGTAAATATTTTTTTAAGTAATATGATTATTAAGTTATAGCTTAAAGTCATTATAATGAATGAATAATTTGAAACAAGGAAAGTTTATTACATTTGAGGGAGGGGAAGGGATAGGCAAATCTACTCAATCTCAAATGCTCTATGAATATTTACAATCTCAAAATACTCCCGTTATTTTAACTCGTGAAGTCGGTGGTACTATTGTAGCCGAAAAAATGCGTGAAATTCTAGTACATGAAGAATTACTACCCATGTCCGAGCTATTACAAGCTATGGCAGCACGTTATGATCATATGGCACGGAACATTATACCAGCGCTACAAGAGGGACATATTGTAATATGTGATAGGTTTATTGACTCCACTGCATGTTATCAAGGATTAGAGCTAGAAAACGGCATAGATTTAGTTTATAATCTGCACAAAACTTTAATGCCTTCTCTTATGCCGGATATTACGTTTTTTATTGACGTAGAGCTGGATACTGCTATTAAGAGAGTCAATTCACGAAATATGAGCAATAAATTTGACATAAGAGGTCTAGATTTTTATAAAAAAATCTATGATTGCTTTAAAGAATTAAGTAATAGATTCCCTGAGAGAATAAAAACAATTAAAGCTTCAGATTTAAGTCCACTTGAAGTACATGAGTTAATAAAAAAGCATTTATGAACAATACTTACTACATTACTACCCCTATATATTACGTTAACGATGTCCCCCATATCGGTCATGCTTATACTAGTGTTGCAAGTGACGTAATTGCTCGTTTCATGCGAATGCGAGGTTTCGATGTAATGTTTTTAACAGGTACTGACGAACATGGGCAGAAAGTAGAAAAAGCAGCTATTAATAAAAATATTGACCCACAAAAATTTACCGATCAAACATCCGAGAGTTTTCGTCATCTGATGACTGCTATGCATATTTCCAATGATGATTTTATTAGAACAACGGAACACAGGCATAAAGAAGCTGTAGCTGTTTTTTGGCAGAAATTACTAAATGACGGCACTATTTATGAAGGTTTTTACGAAGGGTGGTATGCAGTGAGAGATGAGGCTTTTTTTGATGAGTCGGAACTTACGAGTGACGGTTTAGCACCGACGGGTACTCCAGTTGAATGGGTTAAAGAGCCTAGCTATTTCTTTAATCTTTCAAAATGGCAGGATAAATTGCTTGAGTTTTATGAAGCAAACCCTGATTTTATCAGACCTATATCAAGGCGTAACGAAGTAATTAGCTTTGTTAAATCGGGTTTAAAAGATTTATCGGTATCACGTACTACTTTTAACTGGGGAATAAAAGTGCCAAACAATGAAAAACATGTAATTTATGTTTGGCTTGATGCACTGGCTAATTATATTTCAGCACTTGGTTATCCTGACGAACAAAGTAATTATGGTAAGTTTTGGCCGGCTGATTTACATGTAGTCGGTAAAGATATCTTGCGTTTTCATGCCGTCTATTGGCCTGCTTTCTTAATGGCTGCAGAAGTCCCGCTGCCGAAAACAATTGTGGCTCATGGCTGGTGGACGAATGAGGGGCAGAAAATCTCTAAATCTCTTGGTAATACCATTGATCCGATTAAGTTAATTGATGAATTCGGTGTTGATCAAGTTAGGTATTTTCTGATGCGTGAAGTAAATTTTGGTGCGGACGGCAATTTTGCTCGTAGTAATTTAATTACCCGTATTAATAGCGAGTTGTCAAACAAAATAGGTAATTTATTACAGCGTACTACATCTTTTGTTTATAAGAATAATGACGCCAGAGTGCCTTTGCTTACGCAAGATGTTATAGATAAAATATATGAGCTACCGATTTTAAAAACCGCAAGTAAATTTGTCGAGCAGAATATTTTATTGATGGAAAAAACAGAGATTAATAAAGTTCTTGAAAATATTATTAATTTGGCCGAAGAGGCAAATATCTATATTGATAGCGAAGCACCCTGGCATTTGAAAAAAATCGATCCAGATAAAACGTTAGAAGTGTTATACGCTTTACTAGAAGTTTTACGCTATATTGCGATAATGCTTCTGCCTTTTATACCGAGTTCAGCAAATAAAATGCTTGATCAGTTAGGGGTAAATAAAGAAGAACGTCTATTTAAGCATTTAATACGTGATTATACTTTAGCAGCGGGTAGCAATATTTTAGAACCTACCATAATATTTCCAAAATTTGAATAGTGTGTCATACCGTGGCGAGACCGCAGTATGACACACCTACTAAGAGCATAATATGTTAATAGATTCACATTGTCATCTTAATTTACGTAGTAACTTGTCATCCCGCGATGCGATCGCGGGCTCTAGTGAGGGTATTAAAACAACTAATATTAGTTGTTTTCTAGATACCGTAGTCAAACCATGGTATGACGCAGTGTTTTTAGATTCTGTCATTCAAAGAGCATTAGAAAATAATGTGCAGTATATGCAAACTATCTGCACTAAAATTGAAGACTTACCTATTATTTTAGAGATAGCTGAAAAATATGAAAATGTTTTTGCGAGTGTTGGGGTGCACCCGTGTGAAGTGAATTCTTTTATTAGTCATTGCGAAGCACTGCAAGTGCTGTGGCAATCTCAGGAAGCTTGGACAAGATTGCTACGTCAAGACTACGTCTTTCCGAACTCAGATGCTGAGGCAATTATTATGCTAGCCCAGCATCCGAAAATTATCGGAATCGGTGAAACGGGGCTTGATTATTATCATCAGCCTTACGATCAAAAATTACAAAAAGATTCGTTTGTAGCACATATACATGCTGCGTCTAGTACACGCCTGCCTGTTATTGTTCATACAAGAGAAGCAGACGAAGATACTATTGACATTTTAACCTCAGAAATGCGTAACAGCAAATTTCCAGGTTTAATACATTGCTTTACCTCTTCAAAAAATCTAGCGGCAAAAATGCTAGATATCGGTTTATATATTTCAATGTCAGGGATTATAACTTTCAAGAATGCTACTGATTTACAAGAAATAGTCAAATATATACCGCTTGATAGGTTATTAATAGAAACCGACACTCCTTACTTAGCTCCTACGCCTATGCGAGGCAAACAAAACGAACCGGCATTTGTTAGGTATGTCGCTGACAAAGTTGCCGAACTCAAAAATATAACATCAAAAGAAGTAGCAAATGTTACTACTCATAACTTCAAAACATTATTTTCTAAATTTGAAAAATATATAAATAATACTTTATAAAAACATCAAGTTTGCTAATTTAAAGTTGAAATTTTTAAAATAATATGTATATTTTATAGCATTTCAATTATTAGTATATTTGATATGGAGTTTAATCGCAAAAATACCATCATTACATTGACGAAGCAAGACTCAAAGCAAATGCAAGTACAAATAAGAGATTGTTAGAAGCAAAGACTCAAGAAGAAAAAAGATAAGGAGATTATAGGAATTGATGCAGGTAAAATTAGCAGTAGTGTAAGCTTTCTGCTGAACGCAGACAAGAACCTAATATTAGAATAGAGCTAAAACCTAATCTAAAGTTTTATTATTCACAAAACCCTGATTACTATGTCAATAATGAACAAGCCACAGAACCTAAAATAAATGCGAATAAAGAATATAAAATAACCGCAGTGTAAGTATGTGATGCACTTGCATTATATCTTCAAAACAAATTGAAGATTCATAATATGCCTATTAAGCATAATTTTTCTTCAAATAAACAAGGAACTAAAGGTAATAATAAATGGTTACCCCAGATTGGGTAGGTATGGAAGTGCTTAATGAAAAGTGGAGTTCACTAATTAAAGATTGTGCTAAATATTATGCAGGAAAACAAGCAAGGCTTTGGTCTTTTGAAGCAAAAAAAATTATCAATCGTAGTAATTTACGAGAATCTTTTTTTCAGCCTTTATCAAATTCCTCATGGGCACATTATGGTTATTTAGTTGCTGCTGACTTAATTGAAAATAGATAAAATGATACTAGGCATGGTATAGGATTTATTTTAGTAGATATAGAAAATCCTGAAGATAGTAAAATATCAATCCCTGCTAGAGAAAGACCGGAAACAGATTGGAATATGGCTAATAGGTTAGCAGAAGAGAATAAAGATTTTGAAAATTATATAAATAATATTGATACATTCTATAAAAAACAGAAAGTAAATGATAGTACTTGGTTTAATATTAATGACCACGTAAATAAAATTTCTAAGCAAAATAAGAAGAAAAAATAAACATATTTATATATTATTATCACACATTTATAAAAATTTAAGCCGTGAATCCTAAAATTAATGTACTGAGAATTTTTAAAACTAAATTTATATTAATTATTTTTAAATTTGTGGATAAATTATGATTAACTGTGATTTAAGTACTAATTATACATATTATATATTATATGTTAGAGGGGCTTAGAGCACAAATTGCTCCAATGCATTTAGGTATAAAAATTCTAAAAGAAGCATATGAACATGAGTCATTAGAAGATAACGGTTTTGCAAGAATTATGCATGCTTATTTAACGCTTTGTGAACGCATGACTAGAAAATATGAAAAACCCAAATTTAATATCCTTGAAACAATTATTGATGATAAAACCTATAACATTAATGAAAAAGTTATACTAAAAAAGTCTTTTTGTGAACTAAGGCATTTTCAGAAAATAGGTTTTAAAAAAGAATTACCTCAATTATTAATAGTAGCACCCATAGCAGGACATCACGCTACTTTACTTAGAATAACAACAGTACAAGAATTATTACCGTATACCGATATTTATATTACAGATTGGACGGAAGCCAGTTATGTGCCGCTTGAAGCAGGGCATTTTGATATGGATGATTATATTGATTACGTAATGGAGTTTATCAATTTTATAGGACCGAATGTTCACACTATGGCAGTTTGCCAACCTACTGTTCCACTGCTTGCCGCCATTTTAGCTTAATGTCGGAGAGTAATAGTCCAAATGTGCTGAGTTCGATGATTTTGATGGGCGGCCCTATAGATGCTAGAAAAAATCCCACGGCAGTTAATGAATTCGCTCAAAGTAAAAGTTTAGAATGGTTCTGCCAAATGGTTACAATGCAGGTGCCGCTAAACTATCCCGGACATGGTAGAAAAGTATATCCCGGCTTCCTCCAACTTGTCGGCTTTATGAGTTTAAACTTATTGCGTCATATAGATTCACATTTAGAATTATGGCAAAGTTTATTAAATTCTGACTATAAAAAAGCCGATCATACTATTAAATTGTATGATGAGTATTTAGCAGGTATGGATATGTTGGCAGAGTTTTACTTACAAACTATAGATGAAGTATTCTAACAATTGTCGTTAGCAAGAGGTAAATTAGTTTCTGAGAAGCGTCCGATCGATTTAAAACATATTAACTAAATGTGCTTTACTCGGTATTGAATGGGAATTAGATGATATTGCAGCGGTAGGGCAAACAAAAGCTGCTTTAAAACTTTGTTCAAATATACCTGAATCAATGCAAAGATACCATTTACAAAAAGGGGCAGGGCATTACGGGGTATTTAGCGGAAGTAAATTTAAACAGTTTAAAGTGCCTATTATCAAAGATTTTATCTATGATTTTGATAAAACTAATTTCAAGCAATCTAAACTTAAGGCGGTATAAAAATAGTCATTACGAGCGGACATTGCCTGCGTGGATTGTTTTTTCCGTCATTGCGAGGAAATTGCATCGCAATTGACGCTGCATTTTTTTGTTATTTTTTCTGGATTGTCATGCTCCTTTCAGTCACTCGCAATGACGGGGTGGTATCCACGCAACAATGCCTTCCTGGGATGATATCGCAGCCATACAACATGATCATAATTAAAGGAGAAGTGTGGTAATGTTCAACGCTTATTAGTTTTTTGAATTTCTTGTTGTTGCTGTTGTTTGTATTCTTCCGCTTTTTCTTCGATGTAATTAAAAAAGAAATAAGTAAAAGTTAAAAAACTGGTCAAAATAATACCAAATGTTATTAGTATTGCTTTAAGTTGCTTTCGTGAATCTTCTACTTTTAATCTTTTCTCTTCTTCATCTATGTCTTCATTATTTTTGACTTCAGATATTATTGTTTGTTCTTCTGTAGTATTTTCCATGTTGTAACTCAACTAAAATGAACCGCTTTATTACTAAGTTGTTCCTATAACTTACAGATTTTTGAAGTTTATAAGATTAGCTATATTTGAATGATGAGGTTTAAACTCATAAAAATAGGATATATAAGCAATAACGCTATGTCAATAGCCTTGAATATTAGCGGTGTTCAACCAAGGTTATACATATTATTATAATTTGAGTCTCCTAACATTGAAGTATTTAAAGTATCGGAGTAAGCAGCTGATAATATAGCATCATCAAAAGTATATAGTCTTGAATAAAATTGTTAACAGTAGATTCAAAGTTTGTATATTTTATAGGATATGAATAAACAAGCTGTGTACATTCTGTATTGCCTAATTTACTTCCAATCAATGTTAATAACATAGAGTTATATTCATTTTGGGGGTTACGATTAATTATTTCGTAAGTTTTAGCAAGAATATAACATCGTATACACAAATTCCTGAATAAATATTCATTACTTTGAAAATGTTTGCTTGCTCTAATATAGGTTTTTCAATGAAATGATCAACTATAAACATTTTCTGCAATTGATAATCCTGTGTTAGCCATACTCGGCACTTATAACATTTATAGGAATACCTATAGTGCAAATGCTGAATTCATTAATATAATGTAAAGCTTTATTTATAGTATTAAGATAATTTATATAATCCGCTATATGATGGTCTGAAGGTAGTAACACTACAATATCAAATCCTTGTGCTTTAGCCGATAATACCGTAATAATGGCACAAACGGCAGTATTTTTTTGTAAAGGCTCGGTAATTAATGCTATTTCTACATCTATTTCTGCTGCTTGTTCTTTAGTGATTGATTCATATTTTTTGGAAGTAATAATAGTAGGTTGTCCTAAAAATTTATTTCGGTTTAATGTTTGCTGAAGTACAGTTAGATCACTCAATATTTTTTTTAAACTGTTTCGGTTTATCCTTAGATGACAAAGGCCATAGTTGTTTACCGTTACCTCCTGCCATAATCACCGGCTTTATTAGACTTCTTGCATAACCTCCTTCTAAAGGTAATTTGTATACCTTTGCTTTGATACTTCAAGATTTGGTACGTTAAATTTCGAGATTTGCCTGTGCTCACGTATTTTGATACGCTGTGCAAGGCTCACCACTTATTTATTTGACTCCCAACTTTTGAAATATCTGCGATATACGTCGATCCAATACTCACATCCTCATGTCCCTTTTTGTACGCTGCGGTGCTGCGTTTCATGTCTCCTTCAAACTCCTCTTTATAAGATAGGTTATGCAAGGAGTCTACTTTAATTGAATAAATAATAAAGAGCTATTATAAATAGTTTTCAAAATATGCCAAGTGAATTAACTATATTGGCAAGTTTTACAATAAAAAGTACTTCTGCTTGAATGCTTTGTCTTGATAATAGTGCTAGAGCAGATTAAACAACTTTGTCCCTCTCTACCGTAAACCATAAGTTGCTGAGTAAAATAACCAGGTTTGTTATCGCCGTTTACAAAATCTTTAAGAGTAGTACCGCCGGCAGTTATAGCTTTAGTTAACACATCTCTAATCGATTTAATTAAATTTTCTATTTCATCATCCCTTAAATCGCTACCTGATTTATCCGGATAAATTCTAGCTAAATGAAGACTTTCGGAAGCATAGATATTACCGACTCCGACTATAACTCTATTATCCATAATCAAGTGTTTTATTGGTATTTTTTTAGTTTGTAGCTTATCTTTTAGGTAGTCTAACGTCAATAAATCAGAAAAAGGCTCTATGCCTAAATCATTAAAAAATTCTTTTTCTAAGAGATCAGTCTTAAAACTATAAATCATACCGAATCGTCTAGTATCGTTGAAAATTAACTTTTCGCCGTTACTTAAATCAAAAATCACATGATCGTGTTTTTGAGTTTTATAATTAGCAGATTGCAGAGTAAATCTACCGCTCATGCCTAGATGAACTATTAAAGAATAATCATTATTAAAATCTATAATTAAATATTTTGCACGACGCCTAACATCCAGTATATTAGTATTTAAGATTTCTGTAGCTAAAAGCGGGGATAGCTTATAACGTAAATTATCTCTTTTTAACTCTACATTTTCTATAATAAGCCCGATTAGCTTATCTTTTAGAGAGTTTTTAAGAGTTTCTACTTCAGGAAGTTCCGGCATTTGATACTAATATTTATAATAAAGAACTATGAACCAAACAAATTTTGGCTTTAAAAAAGTAGACTACACTAAAAAACAAGGTTTAGTAAATAACGTTTTTTCTAATGTCGCTGATAAGTATGATTTAATGAATGACTTAATGAGTTTGGGATTACATCGCTTATGGAAAGATGAATTTATTAGGCAAATTCCAAATCTTAACTCTCATATATTAGATGTTGCTAGCGGTAGTGGTGATATTGCTTTAAAACTTGCTAAAAAAGCAAGAGATAGAGTTAATAATATCTCTTTAACTTTAAGTGATATTAATGAAGAAATGTTAAAGCAAGCTAAGAAAAAAGCAATAGATCTGAATTTATTTCAAAATCTTAAATTTACTGTAGCAAGTGCTGAAGAACTACCGTTTCCGGATGATAGTTTTGATTATTATACTATAGCATTCGGTATTAGAAACGTACCTGATATAAATAAGGCTTTAAAGGAAGCATGTAGGGTTTTAAAGCCAATGGGCAAGTTTATATGTCTTGAGTTTTCAAAAGTAAAGGAAGGGTACATAAAAGATTTCTATAAATTTTACTCATTTAATATTATACCGAGTATTGGTCAAATGATAGCGGGTAATAAAGAGGCATATGAATATTTGGCCGAAAGTATAGATTTATTCCCCTCACAAGATGAGTTTAGAATAATGATTAAAGACGCCGGTTTTGAGGAAGTCGGTTATAAAAATCTAAGTGGTGGAATAGTTGCTATCCACAGTGCGTATACTCAATGAGCTTCAAAAATTGGCTACGTCGTTCTACAAGATCTGCGGTACTCACGTATTAAGTATACGCTCCGCTCATCGACTTGTGAACTCCTTGCTCTTTTTAAAGTTGATCTTCGTATACTACTCTTTATTTTACTTCGGAGTATATAATAGATGATAAGTAATTTTTTTAATTTAATACGTATTTTTCGTATCATCAGTAAAAAACAAATCTTAATTGATTCAAGCAGCCCTAAATATTTCAGGTTTATCGGTTATATATTAGCCTTATTTTTTGCTCCGGTCTCGTTAATAAAAAAATCACGGGAAGATTATGGCAAACGCTTAATAGATTGTTTAAGTGATCTTGGACCTATTTATATAAAATTCGGACAAACTCTTTCGACAAGAGCCGATTTAGTAGGAGCAGAGATAGCAGGTTATTTAAGATTACTGCAAGATAAGCTACCTCCATTTGATGGTGGGGTGGCTAGAAGGTTGATAACGTCATTGCGAGGAGACATTTATGTCGATGAAGCAATCTCAGCAAGCAAACAAAAGATTGCCACGCAGTCTACGACTGTGGGCCATGACATCCTCCCTTTCTTACACCTCGACGATACCCCCATCGCTGCCGCATCAATTTCGCAGGTACATAAAGCACAACTGATAACCGGTGAATATGTTGCGGTAAAAATTTTGCGTCCGGGTATTCATAAAAAATATAACAGAGATATTAAGCTGCTATATTTTCTTGCAAAAATTATCTCAAAATTTCCGAAAGCAAAAAGGCTAAAACCGATTAAAGTAGTCGATAAATTTCATGAAACTATGAAATTTGAGCTCGATTTACGTTTAGAGGCGGCAGCAGCTTCTGAGCTTACGGATAATATGCGAAATGATATTAACGTGATAATCCCTAAAATATATTGGGATTTAACATCAGAAAATATACTAACCACCGAGTGGTTAGACGGCACTTCTATATATGATACTTTGCTACTAAGGGAAATGGGGTTAGAACCAGCAAAAATATCTCAGGATTTTGCCGTAATGTTTTTCAATCAAGCCTATAGAGACGGATTTTTTCATGCTGATTTACATGCAGGGAATATTTTAGTGAATAAGCAAGGTAAGATAATTTTACTTGATTTCGGTATTATGGGCAGACTTAAAGAAAAGGATCGTTTAGCCGTTGCTGAAAGTCTATTTGGCTTTTTAAGGCGTGATTATAAATTAGTTGCTAAAGTACATTTAAAAGCCGGCTACATCCCATCAAATACCGATTTAGATTTATTTGCTCAAAGTTGTAGAGCAGTTACCGAGCCTATAGTAGGGATGCCCATAAAAAATGTTTCCATAGGTAAGCTGCTTGCACATTTATTTAAAATCACGGAAGATTTCGGTATGGAAGTACAACCGGAGTTATTGCTATTGCAAAAGACTTTAATAATGGTGGAAGGGATAGGCAGACAGTTAGATGGTAATGTTAATATGTGGCAGCTCGCTGAACCTTGGATTAAAAAATGGGCTGTGAAAAATCTAAGCCCTGAAGCGAAGTTGTTACGATTGGTAAAGCATGACCTAGATAGCCTAGAAAATATTATTTGACATATAAAAATTATTAATATTATAGCCTTGTATATTAAGAAATTTATTATTATGAAACTAAAAGATTTGTTTATTAAATATCCTATTACTATTCCTTTTTGGTTGATTGTAAAAATGATAAATTAGTATTTCCTTCAGATAAAGAACAAAAATATAAAAGAGACCTAAAAGAAAAAATAGGAGAGGAAGAGTTTGAAAAATTAACGGCTTTAGATAAAATTGTTCAATGCCCCGAAAACTTAGAAAATATAGCTTTAGTAAGTATAGAAAAGCATTTTGATAAACCACTTATAGTAGCGAAATTGCTTAATGATGTACAACGTAAATCCATATAGATCCCGATAATAATATTAAATCGATTTTGTATTTCTCAGAAATATATTTTATCGGTGATGTAGGGTAAATAAATGCCGGCTGAAGTTTTAAAACGCGAGTATAATGTCGGTACTATACAGCAAAAATCTTTACCGAAAATCATGGAATTATGGCCTGCCCCTTACTATTACAACTGGATTCAGAAAAATAAAGAGTATAACAACCCGGATATAGATCCTCAGGTAATGGAGAATATCGTTTTATTGTGTGGAGAGGTTAGTATGGATTTGCCTGTAAATGAAAAATTATAGTAAAAAACCATTGCAAGATAACCATGATTTTTAAAATTAACAAAAATGAAAAAGTAAAATTTTATAAACCTTTAAATTATATAAAGGTATTTAAATGTCTAAAAGCCAAGAGCAAGAGCAGGAATCCATTGATAATATAAGGCAACAGCTTGATGAAGAATATAAAAACCTTTCGTGGGTTTAAGTTGGATATTTAGCTCTTGGAGCTGAAACAGGTAACAAAAAATATGATGAGTTAAATAAACGATATCTAGATCTTAATAAAGATAATTTAGGTATAATACAAAGTGTTATCCAAGCAGTCGGGGATGTTCCTAGTGCATTGCAGTTTACCTGGGAGGCTCCTCAAGTTTTACCTGATCTTGCATTGGAGCTTAATAACCTCAGAAAAGCGAGAAGTGCTACCACTAGTGTAGGTTCTATTGAAGTTGGTTGCAAGATGATAGCAGATGCAGCATCGCTTATAAAAAAATGTGCTTCTGTTTTACATTCCGAAACTATATCCAATAGTTCAAAAGAAACTCTTTTACAGTCTAAAGTTATCCCATATCTTCTCACGCCTATTTTAAATAAGAGGCTTAGCAAAATAACCAAAAACTTTCAAACTTCCGAAACAGAAAAAATAAATGTATTAGACAAAATAAGTCCTAAATTTATCAGAGAATTATCTACACTAGGAGTAGATTTAATATCTAAAGCACTAGAAAGCGATTTAAACCCAAAAGTACAAGAAATATATAAGAATATTAAACAAAAAACGCGTCATCTCAAGGTGCTATAAAAATATACATGACATTATTACTTCAGACAAAGTAGAGCCCCTTCTTAAATCACAATTTAGTACAATTTTAAAAAAATCCTGGTAATCAAAAGGGGTTAGTTCAAATTACGGAAAATATAATAAATAATAAAGCACAAAAAATCGCTAAACTTGAATTAATTGCAAATACAGTAGCACTACTTGTAAATTCTAGCGAAAAATTAATTGAAAGTACTCCTTTAGTTATAAAAGCTTGTAGTCAGCTTAAAGAAAATCAGCGTTGGACTAAAATTAACCTAAATATGGAAGGGTTAGATACTGAAACTAAAAAAGAGTTATTAAAAGGCAAAAAACCTCAAATAGTAGAGTGAGTTGCAAATGCCAAAAAAATTATTGATAATTTATCTCCTGTTTTAGAAAAAGAATTACCGTGATATTTAGATAGTAATAAATAGGACATATTAGATGTTTTAAAACATCCTAAAGTAATGGAAAGAATAGAATCGCAAGGGAAAGATCTGGAGTTTATACATAAGGCATTAGATGCATCTACGCCTTTTTTAAAAGATGCTCTGCCGTCAATTACTAAACTTGCAAGCCTCGCTCTTTCCGATAGCGATAAAGTTGCTGATATAATACAAAAATTTCAGTTAATTAAGCTACTTCCAAAGGAAGAGAAATGAAAAGAAGAAAAGATATAAAAGAGGTAAAGGAATTGATTAGTCCTTTGATACAAATTAAAAACCATAATCCGGAAATAAGCAAAATAATTGAAAAAGACCCTTCTGAACTATTAACAAAACATGCAAGTAGTTTAGGACCGGTTGTAGATGAGTTTTGAAATAAAATACTAAGGGTCTAAAATTAGACGGTGAAAAATTAGTAAAGATAGCCGGTAAACATGCACCTGAATTAATTCAAATTGCCGATAAATTTAGCAAACATGAATACGGTAAAATTATATTGCTGGCGTTAAAATTATTATCAGATCCAAAAGTGCTAGGAGTAGTAGCAGAAACTATAGTTAATTTAGAAAAAAGTAAATTTAGTAAAGATAAAGAAGTGGTAGGACCGCATACAAGTAAGGTATTAGAAGAAAGACAAAGAGAGATAGGAAAATCCGGTAGAGGAGCCTAAGTCCTGTGCACTTTTAATAGAATAATCATAATTATGGCTCTTTTTAGCTGGAAATTATCAAATTTTTTTGCAATATGCATAACTATTCCTTCAAAAATCTTATTAATTTTCGCTTAAAAAGATCTAATTATAATCATTAATCAAAAGTGCACAGGAGCTAGAAACATCTTGCTATTATTTGATTAAAATTATATTGTAAATTCAAAGTGTCATTATGAAATTACAAGGATGATAGAAAGACATTATTATTTAACACATATCACAGGTGCCCTTGAGATATTCCCTATTTGTGCCATTCTTGGTCCAAGGCAATGTGGTAAAACTACTTTAGCGCACGCTTATATTAAACAGCTTAAAGAAGATGAAAAGAGCTATTTTTTTGACCTTGAGGATCCACAGCTCACTTAGATCAATTTAAGAATCTTAAAACAACTCTTGAGCCTTTAAACGGTTTAATAGTAATTGATGAAATTCAAAGACAACCTGAAATTTTCCCTTATTTAAGAGTTCTTGCTGACTATTCAAACAAAAAATTTTTAATATTAGGTAGTGCTTCTGGAGAATGATTGCGACAATCTTCAGAATCATTAGCCGGCCGTATTGAATATATGGAGCTTACTCCGTTCAATTTAATAGAGATAAATGATTTTAGGGAGTTATGGTTAAGAGGTGGTTTTCCTAAATCATATTTAGCAAAAAATTATGTCCAAAGTCTTAGATGGCGTAATAGCTACATCACTAGTTTTATCGAGCGTGATTTGCCTAGTTTAGGAATGTCTCTTAATGCACATGTAATGAGGCAGTTATGGATGATGCTTGCTCATAATCATAGGCAATTATTAAATTATAGTGAGCTTGAAAGGTCGCTCGGTTTAACGGATATAACTATCAAACGTTATACTGAAATATTAGAGCAAACTTTTATGATTCGGTTATTAAAACCTTGGTATGAAAATATCTCAAAACGTCAAGTGAAAGCACCGAAAGTCTATATACGAGATAGCGGAATACTACATGCATTATTAGGGATTCACGGACATGATTGGTATGTTCACCCAAAACGCGGTCTTTCATTTGAAGGGTTTGTAATAGAGGAGTTAATACGTAAATTTAAAATGGATGCAGAGTATTTTTTTTGGCGAACGCAAACAGGAGTAGAATTAGATTTATTAATTATTGTAAGAAATACGGCTTTGAAGTAAAAAATGCTGATGCTCCTAGTATTACTAAATCAATGCATACCGTTCTTGCCGATTTGCAGTTAGAACATTTACATATTGTTACCGCCGGGAATAATACATATAAAAAAAACAGAAAAAATAAGTGTAGTTGGAATAGCGAACTTATCTAATTTACAGCTTGGTTAAAGTATATAAGTTACCATATTTCATTACCTTTAATCTTATCATTACTTAATAATTCATGATGTAATCAGTAATATTATCTAGTAATATATCTAGTTTAGATTTTTCGGTGCTAATAACTAAACTGTTATTAATTAATTTTAAACTACACATACGGGTTTTTAGTTTTTGCGTAAATGAATCTAATAGGAACGCCCGGCATGTCAAAAGCCTCACGCATATTGTTTACTAAATACCTAGTATAGCTATCGGTAATTTTTTCCGGATTATTAGAGAATAGCTTGAAAGTAGGGGGGCGGGTTTTGGTTTGAGTCATATATTTTACACGCACTCTTCTGCCGCCTTTTTGTAAAGGCAGCGGATGTGCTCCCGTAGTAAAATTAAGCCATTCATTTAATTTGCTAGTAGTTATTTTCTTATTCCAAATTTTATAAATTTTAAGACAAGCATCTAGCACTTGTTCAGTATTTTGTTTATTTATTGCTGAAATGAATAGAACGGGGATACCTTTAGCCTGAGGTAGATGAGTATTTATCTGATAATAAAATTCTTCCTGAAATGCTTCTTTTTCGGATTCTTTAACTAAATCCCATTTATTCACTACTATAACTATACTTCTTCCTTCATTTACCACATGGCTTGCAATATTTAAATCTTGCTGTTTTAAAGGAGCTAAAGCATCAATCATTAAGATTACGGTATTAGCAAATTTAATACTGTTAATAGTATCCGATGCCGATAATTTTTCTAAAGACTCTGTAATAGTAGATTTCTTGCGGAGTCCTGCCGTATCAATCAATTTAATATGATTATTTTTATATTGCCAATCAATTTCAATTGATTCACGAGTAATGCCGGCTTCAGGACCGGTTAATAATCTTTCATCATTAATAAGAGCGTTTATAAAAGTAGATTTTCCAGCGTTAGGTCTGCCACTAACTACTATCTGCAAACAATCTCCTTGAATTGGATCGGCTATATTTGTCTCGATTGATTCTGTTTCAGGTAACTTGGCAATAATTTCGTCATATAAATCAATTAAGCCTGTGCCATGCTCGGCAGAGATAGTTATCATACTATCAAACCCTAATTTGTAGTATTCTTTATCAAAATCAAAAGCTTTCTCGCATTTATTAACTACCAATATAGCAGGCTTATTATATTTTCTAACAAAACTACTAAGTAGCTTATCATCAGGTAATATTCCGCTTCTACCGTCAACCATAAAGCAAATTAAATCTGCCTCTAAAATTGCTTTAGTAGTCTGCTCCATTAACCTCTCCCCCATACTATTAGGATTCTCATCAAGTCCTGGGGTATCAATTAACAAAAATTCAAAAGAGCCGATTTTGCCGTCTGTATATTTTCTATCTCTAGTGACGCCTGGCAAATCGTGAACAATAGCTTTGTTACGTATGCTTAATCTATTGAAAAGCGTTGATTTGCCTACATTCGGACGACCAACTAAAGTAATGATTTTCTTAGTCATTATTAATATATTATTATGGTTAAGAGAACTAATAATGCCCCGATAAAACCTACTATATTTGCTATTATAATAGGTGTATTTTTTATTAATATGCCGTATATAAGCCAACTACAAAGAGCAATAGCACTTATAGTAAAGGCGGGCATAGAAACAGAAGCTGAAGATTGGCAGGTGAAAATCTTATGAGCCTGTACATAAAACATAAAATTGCCGATTGTACCGACAATCGTCATATATTTTTCGTAAAATGTCATGAATTTTGAAGACATATATTTATTTTTAAAAAGTGGTCTATATCATTCCTGCGTAGGCGGGAATCCATTAAAATCATATAAAAACTTGTTTTTATATGGTTATTTTATCAAATTATGTAACTCATATATCAATATTAAAGCTATTTTTTGGAATCCCCGCCTACGCAGGAATGACATACGGCATCCTAAGATAGCAACATTCCACATTGACTATCCCTTAAAACTCGCAATTACCGGTATATGATCTGAAGGTTTTTCTTGAGTCCTTAAATTATAATCCATATAGCAATTTTCTAAATAGTCAATAGTATTATTACAACCAAGAATCATATCAATCCTCATACCTTTATTTTGTTCAAAACATCCGGCTCTATAATCCCACCATGAAAATTCTTGTTTACTCGGATGCATTAATCTGTACAAATCCTCAAATCCGGAATTTAGAATAGTGCGTAATTTTTTTTGTTCAACCTCAGTAAAACAAGTGGTTTCAGCCAGTAGCTTAGGTGAATATACGTCTATATCGAACGGTGCAATATTGAAATCACCGCCTATGATAGTTTTTTCGTCAAAAGATTTTTTAGTTGATAGATAATTGATAAAATTATCATAAAATGCTAGTTTTGCTACAAATTTATCGCTACCGACAAATGAACCGTTAGGAGCATAGAGCGAGATTATATTACAAAACCCTATAGGTAATGATAATTTTATTTCTAAGAATCTTGTTTGATCACTGCAGTTATTATTCGGAAAATCCTTAATTATTTCATCGGCAGGAAATTTTGAAATTATAGCAACTCCGTTATATGATTTTTGTCCGTGAACATAAGAATTATAAGGTAGATCGGATAATGCATCAAAAGGAAATTTTGCGGTTTCGCATTTTATTTCTTGCAATAATACAATATCCGGATTTTCTTTAAATAAAAAATTACGCAATAAATTAAGTCTTGTTTTTATGGAATTAATATTCCAAGTAGCTATCTTCATGTTTGTTTTTCTATATCTTCTAATTTGTCATTCCGGGATCGCCACTCAAGAAAACCAAAATGATAAACTAAGAGACTAGTAATAAATGCTCCGGAAATTACTATACTCATTGAATATTTTATTGTATGATAATTTGGATTACTACTGTACATATCTAATAATACGCTAAAAGCTATACCCCATAATACAGTGATTTCAATACTAACTCCTCTTGGTATCCTCTTAATTGAATTTTCTTTTATAATAAAATCTCGTAATATTGCACTGCAATTAGCTGTAGTGAAAGCAAAAAACGGGCCCAAAAAACTTAGAGGCTCAATTTTGTGAATAATAACCATTGCAACTCCTCTCAGTAGTATAAGTAGCTCCTGCTGTCATGTCGGCATTGCTGCTTTGAATATCTAATTGATCTTGATACCAGCTATCTTGATTGTACTCAATATTGATACCTATTTTTGCAGCAATAGTGTTAATTAATTCTATATCCATACCGGGAACGGTAGTATGACCGTTTGAAGCAGCAATTAAGTATTGATAAGGCTCATTTACATACCATGTATTTATCAAAGTTGTTTTATCAGCTGTTCCTTCGCATTCTAAAATTACTTGTTGTTCGTTCGTGCCTATGCTTAAGGCATACACATTTTTAGAAATGAGAAGTATAAAAATAAAAAGCTTTAAAATTTTCATGGTCTGTATTTTTTAGAATTAAAATGTTATCCCGTAGCAATATTTTATCGTCATTGCGAGGAGGTATTGTTGCGTGGACATCCGAGTCGTCATTGCGAGAAGAATTACGCAGTAATGCGACGAAGCAATCTCAGTCAGGAGCTTATCATTATTTCATGAGATTGCCACACAGCCTACGGCTGCTCGCAATGACGATAAAAACCAAAGCCTTTAATCACGAACTACTTTAATTTCACCGTCAGAAAATTTAATATTAAAAATTTTTTCATTCGCAGCAGTAATTTTAGAAGATAAAAAATTACCCGTTTCTCCTTTAACTATAGCAAAACCTCGTTTTAATACGTTGTGATAATCAAGGCTTGCAAGTAACGTACTATTTAATTCTAATTTATACTCAAAGTTTTTCAAAGTATTATTTGTCGATTTTGATAGATAAGCTGTTTGATGTGTTAATTCTAATGTTTTGTAATTGATTATTTTAGCAGGGTTAACTCTTTCTTTAGAAAAAGATTTAATCTTTGTTTCTTGTAGTTCAATAAAGCACGGTAAAGCATCTAGTAAATTAAAACCGGTTTCGTCCAGTAATTGCTGCCTATTATTTATATAGTGAGAAAGATATCTGTGTATTTTATTGTAATTGACTATATTTTGTTCGTGATATTTAATTAACCGGCTAGTATTATTCAATAATATTTTTTCATAAGATTGTAGCGTATTATTTAAAATAGATCGTACCGGTACGGCAAATTCTGCGGCAGCAGTCGGTGTTGGAGCTCTTTTATCGGCTGCTAAATCTATTAAAGTATAATCCACTTCATGACCTACTGCGGAAATAATAGGAATTTTTGAGTTATAAGCAGCACGTACTAATATCTCATCGTTAAATGACCAAAGATCTTCTATAGAACCGCCCCCTCTAGCAACAATTATAACACGTGGTTTATTTACCGCTTCTAAATTGTTAAATCCTTCAATTGCTTCAGCAATTTCATTGCTGGAATTTTCGCCTTGTACGCTAACCGGCCATATTATTATCCGAGTCGGAAAACGTTCGCGAATACGATGAATAATATCTTTAATAACAGCACCGGTTATTGAAGTGATAACGCCTATTTTATCAGGTAAAAAGGGTATAGGAATACGTATTTTATTAAATAAGCCTTCTTTCTCGAGCCTTGCTTTACGCTCATTTAGAATTTGCAGCATAGCTCCAAGCCCTGTGGGTTGCAAATTATCTACCGATAATTGATAACGTGAATTACCTGCATAACTTGAGAGTTTACCGCTAATTACTACTTCCATGCCGTCATTTAAAGGAAATTTGATTTTAGCAAGAATAGGACGCCAGCAAGTACAGGCTAAAATGGCGGTATTTTCTTTTAAGTTAAAATAAGCATGACCTGAGCTTGCTATTTTTAAGCCTGAAATTTCGCCTTTTACCTTAATATAGCCAAAATTATTTTCTAATAGCTCTTTGATTTTATTAGAAATCTCACTAACTGAAAACTCTTTGGTTGCTTGATGCGCAGTGAAATTGTCTAGCATTTTATTAGTACTTGTTTTTTTTGCGTTGAGGGTAACACATTATTCGTCATTACGAGGAGAAACTATAAGTTTTGACGAAGCAATCTTAGGAGTTTATCCTACTTTTCATGAGATTGCCACGTCGATGCTATGCATCTCCTTGCAATGACGGTTATCATCTCCATAGAATAACCTTGCACTACAAAAGAGCAAGCAAAATTTTTTATTATTTGATATATTGCTAATAGCTTGCTATTATTTTTTACTATTAAAATATATTTATTAATATAAATGCTACTGCGAATAATATGTTTGCTTATTATCATAATATTTTCTTTGGTAAGTTTTGCCGCTCTTTCTAAGAATGGTCAAAATATTAAAATAAGCAATATTATAGCTGACTTCGTAGAGTATAATGAAAATCAGGATTTGATATATGCTAAAGGTAATATAAGAATTATCACAGATGAGTATTTATTAACGGCAGATAATTTACTTTATGATATAGAAAACGATATTTTATGGGTAGAAGGTAATATGCGAATTAAGGATAAACAAAATCGGATAATAGAGGGAGACAAAGCGGTTTTAAAAGATGAATTTAAGAAAGGTATCATATCGGGATTCATTTTGCTTTCCGGTGATAATAATCTTTTAATTGCTAAACTTGCCAAAAGAATCGATGAAAATAATCTTAAGCTGCACCATGCTGAGTTTACCCCTTGTGATGTCACGTGTAATAGAAACCCTATTTGGCAAATTGCTGCTAAGGATGCTTATATTCATTCCGCAGAGCATAGAGTAGTTTATAAAAACGTGTTTTTTGAAGTATACGGTGTACCGATTTTTTACTTACCGTATTTTTTCCATCCGACTCCTACGGCCCCTGCAAATTCCGGATTATTGGTACCTGACTTCAAAAATAAAGGGTTTGGCATCCCCCTATATCTACGTGCAAAACCTAATATGGATTTTACTCTCACTCCAAGAATTTTTAGTAAATATCAAACTTATGAGCTAGAAGCACGTTATCGCCTGAATGATAACGATAATATGAATTTTCAAGTTAGTTACGGTAAATTACCGTATTTTTTAGAAAAAGACGGAAGTGTAGTGAAAAATAAAAAAGTTTCTTCTTATCATTATATAGCAAGCGGTAATTTTATTAGTACCGATAAAGTTTATGATTACGGTTTCAGGGTGGAGCGTACATCGGATAAAGCTTATTTAAAAAATTATTATAATAACTACGCTTCATATTTAACTTCTAAAATATTCTTAAATAAAATTCATGAGGCTGATTATTTTTCGGCGGAAGGATTAAGTTTTCAAGGCTTAGGTAGTAATGATCGTAAATATACCGATCCTCTAGTATTACCAAAAATCAATACAAAAAACGTGATAAATTTGAATGATAATGACAACAGCCATATCGTTGTTGAAAATAATACGTTAATGTACAAAGAAAGAATAGGAAAACAAGTTGCTAGAACCTCTTTGCAACTATCCTTTATGCATAATGTGCTGACTGCTTCAGGACAAATTTTTGATTTTGCTGCTAAAGATAGAGGCGATTTTTATCTTGCTAGACGGGCTTATGTAGATAAGCCGAGAGAAAGTAAATCATTTCACAGGAATATACCGGAATTGCAAACTTTATGGCGTTATCCATTAGTAGGCAATATAACAAAAACGATAAATTTACTTATTGAGCCGGTAGTTTCTTTTACTATGGGACGTAAACTATCTAAGAAAGATAAAAAATTTGTTATAATTGATCCTGCTAAATATGAATTATCCGAAAAAAATATCTTTTTATCCAACCGTTATAGTGGTATTGATTGCCATGATTTCGGTAATAGATTAAGTTACGGCTTAAATACTAGTATTGCTAAAGAAGAAAATTATTTAAAATTATTTTTAGGACACTCCCGTAATACAAGATATAGTATAGATTTGCCGGCTGATGATACGGAAAATGTAGGGCAGATACTAGGTAATATTTCTAATAATTTAGAAGTGTTTTATAGCTTTCGGAAAGATAGATATTTCAGACCTATTAGAGATGAAGTGGGAGGAAAATTTAACTATGATAAGATTAACTTTCTAGGTAGTTTTATTCAGCTTATCAAGCTTAACAAATATTATTCCGTAGAAAGTATGAAGGTTTCAAATAATAGAGTACGACAATTTTATGGAGACATAAATTATCAGCTAGCGGGAAATTGGACTATAGGCTTTGGTGCATGCATTGATCTCTCTAGACGATCTTCAAATTTACTGACTCGAACTATTAGGATGACATATGCTAAAGATTGTGTTAGAATTACTGCAAAGATTTATTCCGATTATCTAGCCGATGGAAGTAGAGGAATCCAAAAGACTACCTCTTCGCCGACTATTTCTATCGGTTTAAAAGTTTTAAACATGTGAGTATACTCGTTTTATTTGAAAAATTGGCTACGTCGTTTTATAAGTTCTGTGGTGCTCACGTACTAAATGTACGCTCCGCTCCTTGATCTATAGACTCATTGCTCTTTTCCAAATAAAACTTCGTTTACTTACTGGTCACTTATTCAGAGTATCACATGAGAAAATTATTATTAATCATTACCGTTTTTTTTACTTTTAATGTAGCACAAGCATCATTACCGAGTATAGTAGCATCCGTAAATGATGAACCTGTTACTCTTAATGAGTTTCGTGCTAGAAAAAAAATGATTATGGTACTAAATAATGTTGAAAGTCTAACGCCTGCTCAAGATAAGCAGCTGAGTGACTTAGCACTCAAGAGCTTAATTGACGAATCTTTGCTTTTTCAATATGCAGGAGATAGAGAAATCCCGCAAGAAGAGATAGATAACGCTATTAAGTTTATTGAAGATCGTAATAAAATGCCTCACGGTTCTCTTCTTCAGTATCTAAAAAGCAGATCGGTTAATCCTGATAGTTTTATTTCCCAAATTAAATCTGAGTTGATTAAAATGAATATTTTATCAAGTCTATCAAGATCGGTACAAGTAAGTAATAAAGAAATAGATGTCGCAATTTTATCTAGCGATCAAAAAGACGTAGAAATTTTAATGCAAGTATTTACATCTAAAGATGGTGGCAATAAAGCGTTTACGCAGATGAATAATTTGAAAAATCGACTAAAAAAATGTGCGGATGTTAAAAAATCGCTTTATGATAATTTTGCTACTATGCAAATTATTACCGATAAGCTTAGCAAGATAGAAGGCGTAAAACAAACTATTGTAAAGGACTTAACTCCTGATAAAGCAAGTAATGTTTTTAAAGTAAATAACAAATTTGAAATAACATTAGTGTGCAGCAAAAAAATCTTAAATGTTAATGAAGATGAAAATAATTATGTAGTAAATTTCCTAACCAATAAAAAGATTTCGCAAAAAGCACAAAAAATGTTTGAAAATATGCGTAAGAAAGCAGCTATAAAAATAATGCTGCCGTCTTAGTGTGTGTTATTCTATGTAATTCCCGCGAAAGCGGGAATCCAGAAAAATAACCTTGATTATTAATACAGAATTATATTTGATAAAAACAAACATATAAAAACAAGTTTTTATATGTTTTACTGGATTCCCGCCTACGCTGGAATGACATACCCTATGCTCCCTTCAATTGCAAAACACGCAGCTTTACATCAAGTTAATCCTCTTAAAAAGCACGGACAAAATTTTATTTTTGACAGTAGTCTATGTGATAAAATCGTACGTGCAAGTAACCTGGCAGAAAATAGCCGAGTATTAGAAATAGGGCCCGGCACAGGAGGATTAACTAGGTCAATATTGCAGAAAAATCCTGAATCCTTAACTGTTATAGAAACAGATGAGAGATGCCTCCCGCTCCTTAATGAGATTAAAGAATATTATCCTAATCTAAATATTATTAAACAAGATGCTCTTAAAATAAATTTAACCGATTTAAGCTATGATATAGTCAATTCAGTTGGATTTGCATACAAGCAGCTAGAAGCGAAGCCTATAGCTAATAGGAGAGTGACGAGTAACGATATAGGCGAGTCCAAATCAATTGACTATAAAGTAACTATAATCTCTAATTTACCGTATCATATAGGTACTGAGTTAGTGATTAGATGGCTGAAAGAAGCGCGGCTAATTACTAGTATGACGCTAATGTTACAAAAGGAAGTAGTAGAACGTATTTGTGCTATGCCCTCGACTAAAGCATATGGCAGATTATCGGTAATATGTCAGCTAATAGCTAAAGTGGAAAAGTACTTTGACGTAGCGCCAACTGCTTTCTATCCACCTCCTAAAGTATATTCTGCGATAGTTAAACTAATACCTTTAGAAAATCCGCCGTCTATTGCTCTGATAAATAAAGTTGAGCAAATAACAAAGCTTGCTTTTGCAGGACGACGGAAAATGATTAAATCATCACTGAAAAATCTTGTACCTAATATACATGAAGTATTAACTCAGTTGAAAATCAATGATAATTATCGCGCTGAAAATCTTACCCCTCAAGATTATTTGAGAATTGCTGAAATATTATAGCTTGCATCATTCAGCTTTATCTAACTTTTTTGCTTCTGCTTCTTGTTGTAGTTTATATTCTGCTGCTTTTTCTTCTATATAGTTAAAAAAGAAATAACAGAAAGTTAAAAAACTAGTCAAAACTATTCCAAGAGTTATTAGTATTAACTTAAGCTCTTTCCTTGCATTTTGACCTTTTAATTTCTTTTCTTCCTCTTCATCAATACAAGACTCAGAGGTTAAAATTTCTTCTTCTTTATATTTTTCACTCTTTAAAATTAGCTTATATATTAATGATAGCGTTTAATTATCATGTGAGAAAAGTAATTTATAGGGGGGAGGTATATATTTAATAAATCTATCTTACTCAAAATACGGCTTTTTCTATTTACTAGGTAAATACAATTTAGTTCTTGAGTCTTATAATAAAGCAATTGAATTTGATCCTACAAATTCTGAAGCACAATATAATAAACATTTATTAAAGCGTATGTATTATTAAGTAAAAACGCTGAAAAGCTTTTACTTATTGCCTTTTCAATCATTCTGTTTGCTAGATTTTTTTAGTCTAAAATAAGCAAGGCAGTGATGCTATTCGTTTATTGTCATTTGCTTGATTCCGACAATTGTCTTATGCAAATGTTCAGCTAACGCAAACATATTAAATAGCATTGGCTTGGTGGTTAGTTTTTTGCGGCAATCTCTAAATCAGTCTCGCTCATAATATCTAGTTGCGATGCGAATTAATACATTAGGGTCACAGCTACGCATTAATTTCGGTTATCGCTACAGGTTTCCTTGATATCAACAGCCTCAAGTGCCTATAAGATATTTAAAAGTTCCAGCGTGAGCGAAAAAAGACGTTTAGTAAATTTAATATTTGGGAACTTGATATTGAAACCTGAAAAGTTTGATTTTATGTATGCTGTGTTCGCCGTTTGATATATTGGTGAATTTGCCTAAAAATGGTGAATGGTACCCGCGGCCGGACTTGAACCGGCAAGAGCTTACGCTCCACGGATTTTAAGTCCGTTATGTCTACCATTCCATCACGCGGGCAGCTGTGGATATTAAGGTTGCTATTTGCTAAGTGGACAGATTAATAAAAAAAATACCAAAAAGCAAGTACTTTTATCGTTAATATATTAGTCTGATATGAAAAAGTTATTAAGCACCTTTAAAATCGTTAGTTTACTCATTAATTTATTAGATAATTAACTTAAATAGTGACAAAATAGTAATAATATAATAGATTAGTTTCAGAAAGTAATACTTTCTCTTGCATATTATGGACATGTTTATTGACAAATGCCGCAAGGTAAGGTAGTTTTGCATAATGAATTTTTATCGGCTCTTATATTTAAGTAAGGCTTAAAGTAAAATTTAAGTTTTAGTTATTATAAGCGTGTGTTAAGTTCAAATAAGTAATTTCTATCTAATAAAGGTTTTTATGGCTACAAATATAGTAGGTAAAGTTAAGTGGTATAATTCTACGAAGAATTTTGGATTTATTGAACAGGAAAATGGCGGTAAAGATGTGTTTGTACACAAATCAGCCGTAGACGCAGCAGGTTTACATAGTCTTGAAGAAGGACAAGATGTAATTTTTGATCTTGAAGAAAAGCAAGGAAAAGCCTATGCTGTTAACCTCAGAATTAAATAAATATATTTATAATACCAAAAGCAGTTATCCAAAATTGTTTATAATTTAGGGTAGCCTAGTCATCTTTATCAAAATAGTAAATATTTTGTTTTTGTCTTATAATAACCTATATAATTTTAAGTATAATAAATTATTTTTACTAAAGGGCATGAAAGTGCCCTAAATCTAATAATATTATTCTGGCTTGAATAAGATTCTAAAATAGTTTCATTATTCATTATCATTTTATATATTTAGTTGGTGTTTTGTAATCTAGCTTAAGCATATTTTTTGATTCAGGATAATTATATAAGGCGTTATTTTAATTTACTATAACTTATTTTTTATACAATAGACTTCTTGCATCACTTATCTTATAAAGGGAATAAGAACTGCTACTCTACGCAGCGTACATAGTTAAGTATGTAGGGATGAGAGAGCAGCGTCGATGTCTCATATATCTTTAAGAAATGAGTTATGTTAAGAGGTCTAATCAATAATGTGCATATTTTGATTTAAAACTATATTGGATTATATAATGAAAAATTTTAATTTATCTGAAGAATTAATTATTGCTCTCGAGACAATGAATATAACTGAGCCGACTGAAATACAAAAGCAATCGATTCCAGTTGCAATGGCGGGATCGGACATACTCGCTTCTAGCCAAACAGGTTCAGGCAAAACTCTTGCTTATTTATTGCCGTTAATTGATTCATTTATTAAAAATAAAACTACTGCTTTAATTCTTGTCCCGACTAGAGAATTAGCAATGCAAATACACAGTACTTTAAATAAAGTAACTACATCCTATAAAATTAATAGTGCAGTTTTGATAGGTGGTGAACTGATGCCTAAACAATTTATGCAATTAAAAAAGAATCCAAAAGTGATTATCGGTACGCCGGGGCGTATTATCGATCACTTAAATAGGGGAAGTCTAAAAATTGATCGTATAGGCATAACCGTACTTGACGAAATGGATAGAATGCTTGATATGGGGATGAAAGAACAATTAGAAGAAATCAATAAATTTTTACCGGAAAAAAGACAAGTTTTAATGTTTTCCGCTACTATGCCAAAACATATTATTGCTGTTTCTCAAAAATATCTAAACAATCCGGTACGTATTACGGTAGGTGCTACTAATAAAGCAGCTGTAGAAATAAAACAGGAATCAATGCATGTTTCTAATAAAGAAAAATTTAGTGAATTAACTAAACAACTTGGTAATAGGGAAGGATCGGTCATTATTTTTGTGAAGACTAAACGCTCTGCCGATCAATTAGCTAAAATGTTGAAATATGAAAATCATACAGCAGAAGCTATACACGGTGATTTAAGTCAGCGTCAACGTGCAAGAGTAATTTTATCATTTCGTAAGTCAAACCATAGAATAATGGTAGCAACTGATGTAGCGGCTCGTGGGCTTGATATTCCTCATACACAGCATGTTATTAATTATGATTTACCTATGTGTCCTGAAGATTATTTACATAGGATAGGTAGAACGGGTAGAGCAGGGGCTACCGGACATGCGTTGTCTTTTATTTCTCCTGATGATGTTATTAGATGGCATGCAATTGATCGTCTAGTAAATAAAGGAGAATCTACGCCACGTAGTGAGTTTAGAAGTGACAAAAATAATCGTAAAAAATCATTCGGTAAAAGAGCCGGCGGTGACGGTAAAAAGTTTAATGCTTTTGATAGTAGCCGTAAAAGAACCTTTGATGGTAACAGCTACGGTAATAAAAGAAAGAAACTATCGTAGTTTAGGTTTACGTCATTTATATCATTGCGAGGAAATTACATAAGTAATTGACGAAGCAATCTCAAGAGTTTATTATTATCTCATGAGATTGCCACGCAGCCTTATGGCTGCTCGCAATGACGATTAGATATCCATGCGGGCAATGCCTTCGCAGAAATGACATTCGTATATTTTAAAGGAGGATGAATTCATAAGTTTAAATTTTTCACGATTTCAATATATATCTAATATTTTCTTTATATTAATCATTTCTTTTCCCGGAGGTTTAATTTATTTACTTACCGGTTCAACTCTTTCTTTTTGGCTTCGAGAATCCGGTTTTGATAAAATCACTATCGGGCTTTTTAGTTTAGTGAATTTTATTCATATATTTAAATTTTTATGGGGTCCTTTGCTTGAAAAAGTAAGTTTTGCTCCTTTAAGTAAGCGGGGATATAAATATTGTTTAATTATTGCTTTGGTTAGTTGTATTTTTTGTGTATATGTTCTAACAAATTTTAACCCTAACACTCATTTTATACCATTTGCTTTATGCTTAGTAGCTGTGGCATTTTTTTTGTCCATTTATGATATGTTACTTCAATCATCACAGATGTTACTGATTACAAATAAAAATTGGGGCATAAGTGAGGCAGCTTGTACTACAGGCTTTAGAATAGGTATACTTATAGCAGGTTCAGGAGCATTATATTTATCTACTATCATATCCTGGCAAGATGTTTATCGTACTATGGCAATTTTATGTATACCGTCATTACTATTAATTATAATCTATCCGCTTAAATTTAAAGATAAGATAATTATTAATGATTTTGATAGATTTTGGCATGCTTTTTATGATTTTGTCAAGAAACCTAAATGGCTAATAATTGTTAGTTTTATGCTTCTATATCGTCTTCAAGATAATTTTTTGTCAATTATGCCGAATATGTTTTATCTCGATATTGGGTATACGAAGAAAGATTTAGCTCTTGGATATAAAGCTTTCGGTATGTGTGCTACAATTCTTGGAGGTTTTATAGGTGGGGTTTTGTGCCGAAAATATGAATATTCTTATTTACTTAAAAGAGCATTAATATATCATGCTTTATCTAACCTATCTTTTTTATTTCTCTATTTTTATAATCGAGATATTACAAGTTTGTATATAGCGGTCTTTTTGCAAGAATTTACCAAGGGCTTAACTATGTCACCGTTTTTTGCTTACCAATTAAGATGCTGTAGTTCTAAATATTGTATAACCCAAATTGCTTTAATTACTTCTATTGCTTATATTAGTACCATATTGTTTGGTAGTATTTCAGGCTATGCAGCTACTTATTTAGGCTGGACTTATTTCTTTATTGTAGCAGGGTTTTGTTTTATACCGGCTTATATATTAATTAGATATTTGCCGCCTTATGTTATTCCTAACTAAAAGCGGGAATCTCTCTTAAATTGCATGATATTGCTTCATCGGCATAAATGCCTTCTCGCAATGACGTGGATAGGTAGTATTGGATTCCTGCTACCACAGGAATGACATATACGGCTTTTGAGAGTCATGCAAAAATGCCTAAATACAAATATATTGTAAAAATAGTACTATCAATTTATAATAATCAACAAATTTATTAGTGTGCTTTAATTATGTTTATTCAAACTGAAGATACTCCAAATCCGGATGCAATAACATTTTTCCCAGGGCAGGAAATAAGTAGTGATCAGCCGGTATTTTTTAGTGAGCTTGCTGAAGTAAAAGGAAGAAGCAAACTTGCAGAATCATTATTTCATATTAATAATGTAAAATCAGTGTTTTTCGGTAGTGATTTTATAACAGTAACTAAACAAGATGAAGGTAATTGGCAAGTTATAAAGCCTGAAATTTTAATGGTTATTATGGATCATTTTGTTTCAGGCTTGCCTGTATTTGAAAAAAACACCAAAGCAGATAATGTAAATCATAATCTTGATGGGCTTTCGGAAATAGAGAAGCAAATCGTAGAGATTATTGAAACTAGGGTGCGTCCATCTGTTGCACAAGACGGTGGCGACATAATATATAAAGGCTTTGAAAACGGTGTAGTTAAATTAGCACTTCGTGGTGCATGCCTTGGATGTCCTAGTTCCACTATCACCTTAAAAAAAGGTATTGAGTCCATGCTTAAACATTTTGTACCGGAAGTGCAAGAAGTTAAAGCTGTAGAGGAAGATTTTGAGTAATGTAGTATGCTAACTGCGCGCGACTACAGACCTTGTTGTATAGGTTAGTCTTCGTCATTGCGAGAAGCAACTGCAAGTTTCAACGAAGCAATCTAGTAAAAAATTCTGATTTACAGAATTTTTGATTGTTTTTTCTGGATTGCCACGCAGTTTACTACTGCTCGCGATGACGTTAAATGTCATATAGTATATTAAATTTTTTTGAAGAATAGTATGGTCCTATTCTTCCTGTGCAGAATTGATTGTATCATTTTGATGCCAAATAACGTAATATAGTGCAACATCTTTTGGAGCATATACTACGATAGGTAGTTTGCTATTATATCTTAAAAATGTTTCATCACCTCAAAATACACTAACCGGTTGGTATGGTTGCTTTTACGTTTGGGCATGCTATCATTGTACTAGCAGAGTGATCGCTAACTTGATCGATTATATAATAATTATATTCCCATCCTTCTAAAGTTTTTGTTTCCAGCTTACCACCAAACCAAACACGATTACAATCTTGCATTGCATTTTTTGTTGCTTGCAATTCTACTTTTAGCTTTTCTTCATTGGACTCTGTAGGTAAATGGATTACATAACGCTTTTGATTTTCAAGTGGCGTAGGATAGATAGGGTGCAATATCTATCGGTATCGGCTAATAAATCAGTATTTAAAAAACATGATATAAGAAATAGTATAATTTTATTTGGCATATGATTATTTTTAATTAGAATCCATTATCTTGCCTAGAGGAGTTATATAAGAAGAATTTATTTTACCATCGGCTATATCAGTACTAAAGCCTTTACTATAGTCAACATCACCATTTTCGTTTATTTTTGTACTTAAAAATAATATAGAATTTTCAAATTTATTTTCTTTTAATATAGGCTGATTATTTAAACTAAAAACTTTCATTATTAGATAATCTAAAATATATTTCTGATCCGTTATTGGATTCAAAAAAATTACATTTATTATAAGCACCTAATAATAAATTATTTAATATATCTATGGTAACTTGTTCTTCAAGGTTTATAATCTTAGGAAATAATATGTAATTATTGTGATTATTTTGTATATTTGAAATAAGAATACTTTGAGAGTTATATTGCTGTTTTTCCAAATATATTTTTGCAAAATTATTTTGTTTTAATTCTGTAAAGGTTAGTTCAGCCTTATATTTTTGTTTGTCACTAGAAAAGTTAGGTAGTGTTTCTATTAAATGAAAATCAAGGGAGGTCTCGCTAAATCTTGTATTCAGCATATTATTTTGATTTAATTCTGTAAAATCTAATGCGGCATAGTATGTTGTTCTGTCAATGTCTAAACTATATACAGGCTTATTTTCCAATATCTCTTCAAATAAATCTTCCCATAGCTCGTGTAACTCTTGTAAAAAATTTTGAGTATGTTCTTTAGTTTTACAAACATCAATTTGATTTGCAAAGCTTTTTGCTATAAAAAACTTTCAATCTTTTTGATCCGATAAAGATAAATCATGAATGTGACATTTAAATGTTTTATCTACATAATTTATTAGTGATGCAGTATCTGCAGGAAAATTTTTAGTTATTTCTAATAATTTTTTTTTATGCTGTTCTGAAATTATATTCATTTTCTAATCTAATCCCGTTTCTTTCTTAAAAAAGCCGGTATGTCATGAATATCAGACTCTTTATTATCTTGATCTAGAGTACTAACAACAACGTTTTTGCGTTCTAAAGTTTGATTATTTGAAGCACGCAGAGAACCCCATATTTTCCCTAAAAATGATGGTTTGGGTGAGTCATCTTCAGATTTGTTGAAAGTATTGGCATGTAATCCTAGCTCTTTTTCATTCCCGATAAAATTTTGATTTATTGGAGAGTCGGTAATTTCAATATTTTCGGTACTGTAGCTGTTAAAATCAGGAATTTCTTCTATTTGTGTAGGTTGTGCTATAGCTTTATTATAAGTTTCCTCAGGAACTATATTGGTAGTTTCAGCTATTGCGGGTTTATATGTCGATACTTTAGCGGCATCAATACCGGTAGCAACAACTGATACTCTGATAATTCCTTTTAATTCCGGATTAAATGTTGAACCGAAAATAATATTAGCATCAAGGTTATCTACTTCTTCTCTAATTCTATTAGCAGCGTTGTCAACTTCAAATAAGGTCATGTCGGAACCGCCGGTAATATTGATTAATACACCTCTTGCACCGCACATTGAGCTATGATCTAGCAGTGGATTTGAAATTGCAGATTCTGCCGCTTTAATAGCTCTATCTTCGCCACTAGCTTCACCTGTACCCATCATTGCTTTACCCATTTCGCTCATTACTGCTTTAATATCGGCAAAATCAAGATTAATAAGTCCCGGCATAATCATCAAATCCGTTACTCCTCTAACGCCTGCATGTAATACGTCATCTGCCATTTTGAAAGCATCGGCAAACGTCGTTTGTTCATTAGCAATACGGAATAGATTTTGGTTCGGTATTACAATTAAAGTATCAACGAATTGCTGTAATTCAATAAGTCCTTTATCGGCAGTTTTCATACGATGACCGCCTTCAAAATGGAAAGGTTTAGTTACTACCCCAACCGTAAGGATGCCTAGTTCTTTAGCAATGCGTGCAATAACCGGTGCAGAACCGGTACCTGTACCACCGCCCATACCTGCCGTAATAAATACCATATTGCTATTTTCTAGGTAACTACGAATTTCGCTTTCTGATTCTTGAGCAGCAAGTGCTCCAACCTCAGGAGAAGCTCCTGCCCCAAGACCTCTAGTCGTAGAAACACCGAGTTGTATTTTGTTAGTGCATAAAGAATGTTCAAGCGATTGTGCATCAGTATTAGCTACTACAAAATTAGCACCTTGCAGATTAGCACTAATCATATTATTTACTGCATTACTACCTGCACCCCCAATGCCGAAAACTGTAATGGTCGGCTTTAATACTATATTTTCAGGAGCTTTGATATTTAAAACCATGATACTCTTTATATTTTATATAATTAATGTTTAAGTATAATAAAAGATTTAAAAATTTCCATAAACTTTTTATGAAAAATGTGGATTATTTTCTTTTATAGTGAATGCCATTATTATGACATGCTTTGATTAATGCTTTATCGTTAGTGGCCATAGGAAGTCCTTCATACATGGTAGTTAATAAATAAGTTGTATCATATGCAGTAAGATTGTTGGTTCTTGCAGTTTGTATAATTTCATGTATGGAAAAATTTAAATTTGATATATTAAGGGGGAAGAGAGTTTAAAAAATCTATAATTTTAATAACCTCTACTGATTTTATTCTAGCACGTTTTTCTGCTATTAATATTACATTAGTTACTTCAAGTCTCCAAAGAGGGCGGTACTATCACTCTAAACTTATAACAATAATCTAATGTAAAATCTGAATATTTATCACGTTCATCATAAAAGAACCATGAGACAGTTATGGAGCAATCGGCTATAAACGGTTTAGAATTCACCATTTTCTACCTTCATCTCTAAGCTCGTTAATAGTATAAGGAGCTAATGTTTTGCTTTTGCGGAATTCTCGTATTTGCTCTGTTATATTATCCATTTTAGGTTTTTGAGTTATAATTTTTGCAACCGGCGTATTATGCTTACAAATGATAATTTGCTCTCCATCTTGTACACGCTGTATTAGATCAGAAAAATGAGTTTTTGCTTCGAGTAGGTTAATTTGATTAGATAAATTTTGTTTCACATAAGTAATATAATAAATAGACTAATTTAATATTATCCTATTTATAAGATTTTGTACAGTAACATTAATAGTTTAAATTAATATCTTTATATAAATCTAAGATTGGTCAACCATTTTTTCAGGTACTACTATTTTATCAAATTCTGCTTCCGATAGAAGATTGAGTTTTTTAGCTGCTTCTTTTAAAGTGATCCCGTGTTTATGTGCTTCTTTAGCAATTTTTGCGGCATTATCATAGCCTATATGCGGATTAAGAGCTGTAACAAGCATTAGAGATTTATCACGTAAATTATTAATGCGTGCTATATTGGGTTCTAATCCTTTAACACAGTGAGTAACAAAGCTATTTACGCTATCGGATAACAGCTCTATAGATTGTAGGATATTGTATATTATTACGGGTTTAAATACGTTAAGTTCAAGATGTCCGTTTGAGCCGGCAATAGTAACCGTAACATGATTTCCCATCACCTGACTGCACACCATTGTTAAAGCTTCGACTTGTGTAGGGTTTACTTTACCGGGCATAATAGAAGAACCAGGTTCATTTTCAGGTAAATGTAGCTCACCAAGACCGCATCTTGGACCGGAGCCGAGCAGTCTTATATCATTTGCTATTTTCATTAAGCTAACTGCTATAGTATTAAGAGTTCCTGAAAATTCTACTAGTGCGTCGTGAGCAGCTAGATTTTCAAATTTATTAGGAGCCGTCTTAAAGGGTTGTTTAGTAAACTCTGCCACTTTCTCGGCAAATTTTATATCAAAGCCTATTTTTGAGTTAATACCTGTACCAACTGCTGTTCCTCCTTGGGCAAGTAGATAAACTTTTTGTAGTGCATTTTCTATGCGTTCTAAAGCATACTCTATTTGTGTAATATATCCGGAGAATTCCTGTTTAAGAGTTAAAGGAGTTGCATCCTGCAAGTGGGTACGTCCTATTTTTATGATTTTGTTCCAATCTTTTGACTTATCCTGCAAAGAGGTAAGTATATTATTCAGAGCTGGTATCAGTTGCTGTTTAGTTGCAAGTACGGTTGCTATATGCATAGCGGTTGGAAAAGAGTCGTTGGATGATTGTCCTTTATTAACATGATCGTTAGGATGTACTGGAGATTTGCCGCCTTTCTTGCCTGTTAATTCTTCGTTGGCAATAGAGGCAATAACCTCGTTCATATTCATGTTTGTTTGCGTTCCTGAACCTGTTTGCCAAACTACTAAAGGAAAATTATCCTCAAATTCGCCTTCTAAGATTCTATCCGTGGCTTTATCTATACTTATAGCAATTTTAGCTTCTAAATCACCAAACTCATGATTAACCTGTGCTGCACATTTTTTTAAAATAGCAAGAGCACGAATTAAAATTTTAGGCATTTTTTGCTTGCCTATTTTAAAATTTTCTAAAGATCTTTGAGTTTGAGCCCCCCAATAAAATTTTTCTTCTATTTGAATTTCTCCAAAAGAATCACTTTCGGTTCTGTAATTTTTCATAAATTGTTAAATGTTATATAATTATCTATTTTTTTCATAAAATGATCACTTACTGCATTCAAGTCTAATTGCTGGGCTAATTTAGCAAAGCTATAATATAATTTGTCTGTTAAAGAAGCTTTTTTTAGATTCTTAGCAATAAATATTAATGTGTTTTCTATCATAAGATTACGATTAAAACTATAAAATTTTTGCCAATGTTCGTTATATTTAGGTTCGGAAGATGCTATATAATCGGAATATATAGGTTTAGTAATTACTGCTTTACCTTGATATATGTCAAATATATTATCATTAATTAATCTTTCATTCTTGAGGTTATTGATCACTTTATCAAAAAAATCGTTTAATATAGCTGTTGTTATCTCTTTTTCTGTCAGTGCATTTATAAATATGTCTAATTGTTTTTCAAAACTCTCGATAATTTGTTCATTTTGTCCCTTTTTCATGACTTTTCTCTCAAATTAATTGATATAATAAAAGTTTATGACTTTAATTTTAGTAGACTAAATATTTATATCGAAGTAAATACAATATTTAAAATACTATTTATGTAATGAATAAAAAATTATAGAAGCGGCATTTGATACATTAAGACTTTCTACTCTCTGAGAAATAGGGATTTTGGCTAAATAATCACATGTTTCTGCGACTAATCTTCGTATGCCTTTATCTTCTGAGCCAAATACCAATACTATTTTGTCGGAAATTAATTTATCGGTAAAGTAGTCATTTGCAGAACCTGTTAGACCTATAATCCAAAAGCCGTGTTTTTTAAGATAATTCATACATGAGCGTAAGTTAGTAACTTTAATTATAGGTATTAATTCTAAAGTACCGCAAGCCGCTTTAGCAATGCCGCCGCTTTCATTCGGAGAATTATCTTGAGGTAATATTATAGCATTTATATCAAAAGCAGCGGCACTACGAATAATTGCTCCAATATTTTGTGTATCTGTTATTTGATCAAGAATCACAATTTTACATTTTGGATTTGTTATATCTATGTCCTCTAAATTGTAAGAAAAAATTGGTCTAATTTTTGCAGCTATTCCTTGATGTGTTTGGTTTTCCAGTAATTTAGATAAAATATCGTTATTAACAATTTCATAAGATCTAGTAGCTATTAATTTTTTGTTTGTATCAAAAATTTCCCTAGTGCATAAAATATTGTCAATTTGACGTTTTGGATTATTTAGAGCAGAAAATACAGGATGTTTCCCATACATATAATAACAATTTTTAGAATCAAGTTTTTTATTTTGCATCTTATTGAAAACTGTCAGTAATTTGTTCTTGACAGAAACTACTATTTATTATAGAAAGTTACAATAAATAAATGTGCAAGCTGCCATTTGTTTATTTGATGATTCGGCAAGGAGTTTTATTAAGTCCTAATACTAATTATATATTGTATTTTACAGTGAATTAGTCTATTTAATACAGTAAAGTTCTTGTAGGAGGGGTGGCCGAGTGGTCAATGGCAGCAGACTGTAAATCTGCCCGCGTAAGCGTTCGAAGGTTCGAATCCTTCTCCCTCCACCACTTAAATGGTTCAGGGAAGCATATCATTTTATTTAAAAATAAAACATAGTTGTGTATATTTATAAATCTGAATAAAATTGATATAGCACTGTTAACAAAATAACTTTGAAATTATTTTATTAATAGTGCTACAATGCGGGTGTAGCTCAATGGTAGAGTTCCAGCCTTCCAAGCTGGCTGTGTGGGTTCGATTCCCATCACCCGCTCCAGAGATAGTGGTAACAAATAAATTTAGCAAAAAAATGTACTTATAAAAAATTAACTTGTATTAAACCTAAAAAATTGTAGAGAGTAATAATATGGCAAAAGCAAAATTTGAACGAACTAAACCGCACGTTAATATAGGTACGATCGGTCACGTAGATCACGGTAAAACTTCCTTAACGGCAGCTATAACTATAGTACTTGCTAAGACAGGTGGAGCACAAGCTACAGCGTATGATCAAATTGATGCTGCTCCTGAAGAAAAAGAAAGAGGTATAACTATTTCTACTGCACACGTAGAATATGAGACTAAAAATAGACACTATGCACACGTAGATTGTCCGGGACACGCTGACTATGTAAAGAACATGATAACTGGTGCCGCTCAGATGGACGGTGCAATATTAGTAGTTTCTGCTGCTGATGGTCCTATGCCGCAAACTAGAGAGCATATATTACTAGCAAAACAGGTAGGTGTACCTGCTATGGTAGTATTCTTAAATAAAGTAGATATGGTGGATGATCCTGATCTATTAGAACTAGTAGAGATGGAAGTAAGGGAATTATTATCAAAATATGGTTTTCCAGGTGATGAAATACCTATTATTAAAGGTTCTGCACTTCAAGCTTTAGAAGGGAAGCCTGAAGGTGAAAAAGCTATTAATGAGTTAATGGATGCAGTAGATAGCTATATACCGCAGCCTGTAAGAGCTACAGATAAACCTTTCTTAATGCCGATAGAAGATGTATTCTCTATTTCAGGAAGAGGTACTGTTGTAACTGGTAGAGTAGAGTCAGGAATAATTAAGGTAGGTGAGGAAATTGAAATAGTCGGTCTAAAAGATACGCAAAAAACTACCTGTACCGGTGTAGAAATGTTCAGAAAATTACTTGATGAAGGACAAGCCGGAGATAATGTCGGTATATTACTACGCGGTACAAAAAGAGAAGAAGTTGAAAGAGGACAAGTTCTCGCAAAACCTGGCAGCATAAAACCGCATGATAAGTTTGAAGCTGAAGTATATGTGCTTAGTAAAGAAGAAGGTGGACGTCATACCCCATTTACTAATGACTATCGTCCGCAGTTCTATTTTAGAACAACAGACGTTACCGGTACAATAAAATTGCCTGCTGATAAGCAAATGGTTATGCCTGGAGATAATGCTACTTTTACAGTGGAATTAATTAAACCAATTGCGATGCAGGAAGGATTGAAATTCTCTATACGTGAAGGTGGTAGAACAGTGGGTGCCGGCGTAGTAACTAAAATAAATAATTAATTGATTTTATAAATACCTATTATTAAAAAATAATAGGTATTTATATTTTAAGATGTAATAGACATTTTTTCGAACCGGCTGATAGAAAAGAATTTGAAGGAGGTACGGAATGCAGAACCACAGCGTATTAACAGACGTGAGGATTTGAGTACCAGATCAACATACAAATTATCTCTAGAAGTAAAGTTTGGAAAGATGTCTAAAAAATATCTTGCTGTTTAAATATTAGGTTTACTGAATGAAAAATAAAATCAAAATTCGTTTAAAATCATTTGATCACCGTAGTCTTGATCAAGCTACAAAAGAGATAGTTAGTGCTGTAAAAAGAACGTTTGCTAACATTAATGGTCCTATTCCTTTACCTAGAAAAATTGGAAGATTTACCGTAAATAGGTCTCCTCATGTACATAAGAAGTCAAGAGAGCAATTTGAAATTAGAAAGCATAAAAGATTATTAGTTATAGGTGATCCGAATCCGGCGGTTGTCGATGCTTTAAGTAAAATTGATTTAGCAGCAGGTGTTGATGTAGTGATTGAATTAGAGAGTGGAGAATAAATGAGAACCGGTATAATTGCTCAAAAAATTGGGATGACTAGTGTTTTTAATGATACAGGCGAAAGAATTTCTTTAACATTAGTAAAAGTTGATGATTGTCAAGTAGTAGGACATAAAACTCTAGAAAAACATGGATATAATGCTTTGGTTATAGGTGTAAAAGATAAAAAAATATCTAGAGTAACTAAACCTATGAAACAAGTTTTTGCTAATGCTAAAGTAGCTCCTAAAACTAAATTAAAAGAATTTAGAATTTCTGAAGAGAATTTTATTGATATAGCAGCAAGTCTAGAAGTAGACCATTTTAAGGCAGGACAATTTGTGGATATAACGGCGACTACTATAGGTAAAGGATTTGCCGGTAGTATGAAAAGACATAATTTTAGAGGTCTTGAAGCTTCTCACGGTGTTTCGATATCCCATCGTTCACATGGTTCTACAGGACAAAGACAAGATCCAGGAAAGGTTTTCAAAGGCAAAAAGATGGCCGGTCATATGGGATGTAACCAAGTTACTATTCAAAATTTGAAAATATTTGCCGTTGATAAAGAGCGTAAGCTTATTATGATTCAGGGTAGTATACCCGGTCACAAAAATTCGTATCTTTCAGTAAAAGATGCAATAAAAAAGATTGCAATAACTGTATAATAGATATTTAGACATGTTTGTTGAGGTTTAAAGATTATCAAATTAACAAAACGCCATGCAATATTATTTATATAAAAGTTTTATATAAGACTGTATAAGGTTAAATAAAGATGAAAACTAAAATATTAAGTCTTGCTCATGAAGAAGTTGGTGAGATTAGCTTAAATGAAGATATATTTGCTGTTGAATTTATCAGAGATGATATAATAAAGCAGGTTATTGATTGGCAGAGAGCTAAGGCAATGTCCGGTAACCACAAAACTAAAACAGTATCAGAAGTATTAGGAACCACAAAAAAACCTTTTAAGCAAAAAGGTACAGGTAATGCAAGACAAGGTTCCCTTAGATCGGTACAGATGCGTGGTGGTGGTGTAGCTCATGGACCTAGAGTACGTAGTCATGCAACAAAATTACCTAAAAAGGTACGAAAACTTGGTTTAATTCATGCTTTATCCGAGAAATGCGCTGAAGGAAAATTATTAGTAATAGATTCTTTAAAGCTAGATAAGCCTAAAACTTCTGCTCTTGTAAATATATTAAACAAATTTCAAGGGAAAAGTTTCTTTGTAATAGACGGAAATGAAGTAGATATTAATTTTTCTTTAGCTGCAAAAAATATTTATAATACTATGATTGTTCCACAAATAGGAGCAAATGTTTATGATATAATACGACATGAATATGTCCTATTATCACAAGAAGCAGTGAGCGTTTTAGAACAGAGGTTAAGATGAGTTCTTATAAATACTACGATTTAATTAGAAAACCTATTATTACAGAAAAAACTACAACCCTTTCGGAACAAAATAAATACGCTTTTTATGTAGATAAATTTGCTGAAAAACTTACCGTTAAAAAGGCTATAGAAGAAATATTTAAAGTAAAAGTAAAAAAAGTTAATATTTTAAACGTTAAAGGTAAGAAGAAAAGATTTAAAGGAATTGTAGGGACTCAAATTAATAGAAAGAAAGCTATTGTTACATTAGAAAAAGACTGTAATATCGATTTTGCCGGAGGAATTAAATAAATGGCTTTAAAAAACTTTAATCCAATTACTCCTTCTCTTAGAGAGTTAGTTCAAGTTGATAAAACTAGTTTATGGAAAGGCAGACCTTTAAAATCTTTGACCAAAGGTATATCTAAAACCGGTGGACGCAATAATCAAGGTAGAATTACTTCTTGGCACAGAGGTGGAGGACACAAAAAATTATATCGTATTATTGATTTTAAAAGAAATAAAATCGATATTTCTGCTATTGTTGAAAGAATAGAGTATGACCCTAATAGAACTGCTTTTATTGCTTTAATAAAATATGAAGATGGGGAATATTCTTATATTCTAGCACCGCAAAAATTATCTGTAGGTGATAGAGTAATATCAAGTCAAGATGCTGATATAAAAATAGGAAATTGTTTACCTTTAAAATTCATTCCTATCGGTACTACTTTACATAATGTTGAAATGAAAGTCGGTAAGGGCGGGCAAATTGCAAGGTCTGCAGGTACTTCAGTGGATCTAGTGGGTAAAGATTCAGGATATGCTCAGATTAAATTAAGATCAGGTGAATTTAGGTTAGTACCTTTAGATTGTAAAGCTACTATAGGTAGTATATCTAACCCAGATCAAAAAAATATTAATTTAGGCAAAGCAGGTAGAAATAGATGGCTAGGTTGGAGACCGCATGTTAGAGGTGTAGCAATGAATCCTGTAGATCACCCCCATGGCGGTGGTGAAGGTAAAACTTCAGGAGGTCGTCATCCTGTTACTCCTTGGGGATTCCCAACAAAGGGTAAGAAGACACGTAAAAATAAACGTACTTCAAAATTTATCGTAAAGAAAAGAAAATAGATTTTAAATTAATTAGGTATTAGTATGGCACGTTCAATATGGAAAGGGCCTTTTGTAGACGGTTATTTAATAAAGAAAGTTCAAAAATTAATGGAATCAGGTAAATCTGAAATGATTAAAACTTGGTCTAGAAGATCAACGATTTTACCTATTTTTGTAGGGTTTACCTTTTCTGTTCATAATGGCAATAAATTTATTCCGGTTTCTGTAAATGAAGAAATGGTTGGAAGAAAATTAGGTGAGTTTGCTCCTACTAGAACATTTCACGGTCATGGAGCAGATAAAAAAGTCAAAAGAAAGTAAAGATTTATATGGTACAGGAAAATAAGAATTTTGCTACGGCACAAGCTAAATCTATTAGAGTAAGTTCAAGGAAGCTCAATTTAGTTGCCGCCTTTATTAGAAATATGAAAGTATCTGAAGCATTGGTACAATTAACTTTTTCTCCTAAAAGAATTGCAAAAGTTGTAAAAGATTGTTTACAATCTGCTGTTGCAAATGCTGAAAATAATTTAGGTCTAGATATAGATAGATTGGTTATTACTAAAGCGACTGTAGGTAAGGCTTTAGTAATGAAAAGAGTTATGCCAAGAGCCAAAGGAAGAGCAACTAGAATAAATAAGTTTTTTAGTAATCTTTATATAACTGTTACAGAAAAAGAGGATAATTAAAATGGGGCAGAAAGTTTGTGCACATGGTTTTAGAGTTGGACCGACTTTAATTAAAGGTTGGGATTCCGTGTTATATGCAGAAAAACATTATAAAACTCTTTTTATACAAGATTTAAAAATTAGGGGTTTAATAAATAAGGGTTTTAATCAAGCTCAAATTAGCAGAGTTTTAATTGAACGCCCTTCTAATAAAAGTATTATAATTAATATTAATGCCAAAAAACCAAATCTCATTATCGGTAGAAATGGTAGTGAAATTGATAAGCTAAAAAAAGCTATCGAGAAAATGACTTTTTTAAAAGAAGTTTATATAAATATTCACGAAGTCAGAAAATTTAATATAGATGCTGCTATAGTAGCTCAAACTATAGCACTACAGCTTGAAAAAAGAGTTTCTTTTAGAAAAGCCATGAAAACAGCAATTCAGGCTTCATTTAAACAAGGTGGACAAGGTATCAGGGTTAGTTGTTCAGGACGACTTGGAGGTGCTGAAATTGCTAGAACCGAATGGTATATAGAAGGAAGAATGCCGTTACATACTTTAAGAGCTGATATTGATTATTCAACAGCTGAGGCTATAACTACTTATGGAGTTATAGGGGTTAAAGTGTGGATTTATAAAGGTACAGAAAATAAAAGATATAATTAATTTTAAGTATTAAAATGTTAGCTCCCAAAAAACAAAAATTTAGAAAAACTCATAAGGGTAGAGTTGCTTCAAAAGCAAAAGCAGGTACGACGCTTGCTTTTGGATCATTTGGTCTAAAATCTATAGACGGTTGGCGTGTTACTGCAAGACAAATAGAAGCAGGAAGAAAAGCTGCTACTAGATGTATGAAAAGGCAAGGAAGATTATGGATTCGCATTTTTCCAGATGTCCCCGTTTCTAAAAAGCCTGCTGAAGTAAGAATGGGTAAAGGTAAAGGTTCTCCTGAATTTTTTGCAGTTAGAGTTTCGCCTGGAAGAATTATGTTTGAAATTGAAGGGGTAGAAGAAAATGTTGCACTTAGAGCTTTGGAGCTTGCAAGTGCAAAATTACCTGTTAGAACAAGGATAGTGAGACGTTATGAATGATTTAAAATTATTAAGAAGTAAGTTATCTACTGAAACAATAGAAGAGCTTTATAAAAACCTTAATCTTTTAAAAAAAGAATTGTTTAATTTAAGATTTCAACAAGCTTTAGGTGAGTTAAAAAATACTAGTAGGTTTTCGTTAGTCAAAAAGTCTATAGCACGTATTAAAACTGAATTAACAAAAAGAGCTAATAGTGAGGAATATTAAAATGCCGAAAAGAATGTTACAAGGCGTGGTTATAAGTTCAAAAGCTGATAAGACGGTTACAGTAAAAGTAGAAAGAAAGTTTAAGCATCCTATTTATAAAAAATTCGTGAAAGTATCTAAAAAATATGCTGCTCATGATTCAGAAAATAAATATCAAGAAGGAGATAAAGTTAGTATAATTGAAAGTCGTCCTATCTCAAAAACCAAAACATGGTTAGTGGTAAATGGGGAATAAAGTTTTTTAATCTTTGACTTTATAAGGTAGATTATTTATTTTATTGCTCGTGTATAAAAAATTGGAAGTAGTTTATGATTCAAATGCAGAGCATCTTGGAAGTTGCAGATAATTCCGGTGCTAAAAAAGTTATGTGTATTAAAGTTTTAGGTGGCTCTCACCATATGGTGGCAAAGCTGGGTGATGTTATAGTTGTATCTGTTAAAGACGCTATACCCGGCGGTAAGGTTAAAAAGGGTGATGTTTATAAAGGCGTGATTGTTCGTACAAAGACTGGGGTAGTAAGACCTGACGGTAGTACAATAAAATTTGATAAAAACGCATTAGTGCTTTTGAATAAACAAGATGAACCTATCGGTACTAGAGTTTTCGGTCCTGTTACAAGAGAACTTAGAGCGAAAAAATATGTTAGAATAATGTCGCTTGCAGAGGAAGTATTATAAATGATTAAATTAAAAGTAAAAAAAGGTGATGAAGTTGTTGTTATTACCGGAAAGTACAAAGGAAAAAAAGGTAAAATATTAAAAGTTTTCCCGGAGGACAGTAAAGTAATTGTTTCTGGAGTAAATTTAGTAAAAAAGCATACTAAATCTAATCAAATGAGTGAAGGCGGGATAATAACTAAAGAATTACCTGTACATATCTCAAATATTGCACACATTGATCCAAAAACCGGTAACCCTACCAAGGTAGCTTTTAAATTCTTAGAAGACGGTTCTAAGGTTAGAGTAGCAAAGAAATCAGGGGAAATTATCGGTAAGGAAGGTAAATAATGTTAAGATTTAAAGAATTATATCAGCAAAAAATTATTGAAAACTTACAAAAAAATTTTTCTTATAAAAATAAACACGAAATACCGCAAATTAAGAAAATTGTTATAAATATGGGAGTAGGGGAAGCAACAGCCGATTCTAAAGTAATTAATAATGCAGTAAATGATCTTACTTTGATTTCCGGTCAGAAGCCGGTTGTAACGTTAGCAAGAAAATCTATTGCAACTTTTAAGTTACGTGCAAATATGAAAATAGGTTGCAAGGTTACATTACGTAAAGATAGAATGTATGATTTTTTAGAGAGGTTAGTAATTGTTGCATTACCCCGTGTTAAGGAATTTCGCGGTTTTTCTTATAAAAGTTTTGATGGTAAAGGGAATTTTACTTTTGGATTAAAAGAGCAGATAGTTTTCCCTGAAATTAATTATGATAAAATCGATATAATAAGGGGTATGGATATTACAATCGTTACATCTGCTAAAACAGATCAAGAAAGTAAATTTTTGTTATCAGGGTTTAATTTACCTTTTTATAATTAATTTTTAGGGTATATATAATGGCAAAAGTAAGTTCTATAAAAAAGAACGAAAGTAGGAAAAAAAAATCACAAAGTTTACATAATAAACGTTTAGCACTAAAAAGTAAAATTTATGATAAAAATATTTCATTAGAAGAGCGTTTTTCTTTGGTAATGTCACTTGCACAATTACCTAGAAATTCATCATCTACTAGAATAAGAAATAGATGTGAGCTTACAGGTAGACCAAGAGGTGTTACAAGAAAGTTTGGTATATCGAGGAATAAGCTTAGAGAATTAATAGGCAGAGGCTTAGTTCCTGGTGTAGTTAAGTCAAGTTGGTAAAAGTCAATAGGTAAATCATATGTCAATGACAGATAATGTAGCAGATATGTTAACTAGAATTAGAAATGCTTATAAAAGCAAATTGATAAGTGTTTCTTTTCCTTGTTCTAAAATTAAAACTTCAATTTTAGATGTTTTGCAAAAAGAAGGTTATATAAAAGATTATATAACTACTCACAAAAATAATATTAGTTATACTGAGGTAGCTTTAAAATACTCTGTTAATGGCGATGCTTCTATATGCGAAATTCATAGAGTATCAAAGCCTGGAAAAAGAGTATATTCTGCTATTAAAGATTTGAAAGGATATTATAATAATATGGGTATATATATTCTTTCTACTCCTTACGGTGTTATGTCTGATAGAGAAGCTCATATTAAAAATGTTGGCGGCGAAGTAATTTGTAAAGTATTTTAAGGTAAAAAAATGTCACGTGTTGGAAAATTGCCGGTTACTATACCTGAAGGTGTAAAAATTGGTTTAAATGATTTAGAAGTAAAAATATCCGGACCTAAAGGCGAATTATCAAAAACTTTTAAAGGTAATATAGCAATTTCATTGGCAGAAAATAAGCTTTTAGTAAAACCTTTAGCCGCAAATAAAAATGCACGTGCTATGTGGGGTACTGCAAGAAGCATAATATCCAATATGGTTACCGGCGTTAAAGAAGGTTTTAAGCTTAAACTCGAAATTAACGGAGTTGGTTACAGGGCGATGGTAAAAGGTAAATATTTAAATTTAATGCTTGCTAAAAGCCATAATACAAAAATTGAAATACCTTCAGATATTAAAATAGAGATGCCTAAGCAAAATATTATTATTCTTGAGGGAACAGATAAAGAAAAGTTAGGACAATTTGCTTCAATTATTATAAAACAGAGACCACCCGAGCCTTATAAAGGAAAAGGAATTAAATTTGAAAATCAATTTATACCACGTAAAGAAGGTAAGAAAAATTAAATTTAAGAGTTAAATATGCGTAGTGCTAAGCTAAAATTTGAAAAAAGAAAAAGTAGAATAAGACATAAAATATTTAAAACATCTAATAGAGTTAGATTATCAATATTTAAGTCAGGTAGACATATATATGCACAAATTATTGATGATTCTAAGTCTATAACGATTGCTTCTGCTTCAACTTTAGATGAGAAAATAAAAAAATTAAAAAAATCTCATTGTAATATTGAAAATGCTATCAAAGTAGGCGAAGAAATAGCAAAAAAAGCTGATTCTGCAGGGATAAAAGACGTAGTGTTTGATAGAGGCGGATATAAGTATCACGGTATTGTAAAAGCTCTAGCTGATGCAGCTAGAGAGAAAATAAAATTTTAGGTTATAAGGTTGTAGTAATGTCTAAAGTTAAAAAAAATGACGAGACTTTAAGTGAAGTTTTAGTTGATGTAAATAGAGTTACAAAAGTAGTAAAAGGCGGTAGAAGCTTTGCTTTTTCTGCTTATGTAGTTGTCGGTGATAAAGCCGGCAGAGTCGGAGCAGGGCACGGAAAAGCTAAAGAAGTAAATGAGGCTCGAGGAAAGGCAAAACAAGCCGCTAAAAAGAGAATGATGAAAGTGCCGTTATATCAAAATAGGACTATTCACCATGATGTTGTTGGTAAAAGTGGAGCTGCTAAAGTGATTTTAAGAAGAGCTAAAGCAGGTACAGGTGTTATAGCCGGAGGATCTATGAGAGCAATTTTTGACTCTTTAGGCGTTCATGATATTGTTGCTAAATCAATAGGTTCAACGAATGTTTACGCAATGATTTCTGCAACATTTGATGCATTAAATAAACTTGCATCACCAAAGTCTATTGCTATGAGAAGAGATAAAAAAGTAAATGAAATATCTGTAAAATCTGCTGACATTCGAGTTAATGAATAATGTTGCGTAAGTAAGGTGAAGTTATGAATAATAAGATCAATAATATAAAAATTACTCAAGTGCAAAGTGCTATAGGTCGTAAGTATGATCAAAGATTGATATTAATTGGGCTTGGTTTAAACAAAATTAATAAGAGCGTTATTCTTGCAAATACTAATTCAATCAAAGGGATGGTTGAAAAAGTAAAGCATTTGTTAAAAATAGAGGATATGTAATTAGAGTTTTTCAATGAAATTAAATGAATTATATAATAATATAGGTGCTAAAAAAAATAAGAAAAGAATAGCACGCGGTATTGGTAGTGGTAAAGGAAAAACCGGCGGTAGAGGAATTAAAGGTCAAAAATCTAGATCCGGCGTTGCAATAAAAGGTTTTGAAGGTGGTCAAACACCTATGATCAAAAGACTACCTAAAAGAGGGTTTAATTGTATTTCAACTAAAAAATACAATATAATAAATATTTATAATATTGAAGAAGCATTAGCCGATGGGCGTTTAAGTGCTGATGATACTATTACGAAAGAAAAATTGGTAGAAGCCGGAGTAGTTAATAATAAAAATAATAAGAAATTAGTGAAATTATTATCTATTTGTAGTGATGATTTCGCTGCTCCTCTATCATTAAAATTAGATGCTTATTCTTCTAAAGCTAAGGATTTAATCGAGAAAGTAGGTGGAAAATTATTATAGTATATGGGGCAGAATTTTTCTAAAAAATCCAGTAATGATTTAGTTAGTCGTATTGTTTTTACTATTCTCATTCTTATAGTATGTAGATTTGGGGCTTTTATACCTATACCTGGTATAGATTCAATTGCTTTAAGTAGTGTGGCTGCAAAGAATCAATCCGGAATACTCGGAATGTTTAATATGCTATCCGGAGGATCGCTAGGTAGAATGTCCATTTTTGCTTTAGCAATTATGCCGTATATTACCGCCTCAATTATTATCCAATTAATGTCGGTTGCATATAAACCTTTAGAAAATTTAAAAAAAGAAGGGGAAGTCGGCAAAAGAAAGGTAAATCAGCTATCGAGATATTTAACAGTTCTGCTTGCTTCTTTTCAGGCTTATGGAGTTGCTATAAGTTTAGAATCGATTGTAACAAATACCGGTCCTGTAGTAATTTTAGCAGGTTTTTTCTTTAGAGTTACAACCGTAATTACTTTAGTTGTAGGCACGATGCTATTAATGTGGTTAGGAGAACAAATTACACAACGCGGAATAGGTAATGGTACGTCTTTAATTATATTTATAGGTATAATTTCGGGAGTACCTAGTGCTATTATTAGTATGTTTGAATTATCAAGAAAAGGAGCATTATCGCCTTTAATAGCGATAGCTGTTTGTATTGGAGTAGTTGTATTAATAGCTATAATTATTTTTTTTGAAAAAGCCCAAAGAAGGTTATTGGTGCAGTATCCTAAAAGACAAGTAGGAAATAAAATTTATGGAGGCGAAGCAACCCATATGCCGCTCAAGTTAAATACTTCTGGTGTAATACCTCCAATATTTGCTAGTTCAATTTTACTATTTCCTGCTACGCTTGCTAATTTTTCTGATAGTAATGCAGAAACTATGGGCATGCTTACTTATTACTTAGGGCATGGAAAACCTGTATATATTCTATTATATGTAGCATTAATTATGTTTTTTAGTTTTTTTTATACTGCAATAGTATTTAATTCTGAAGAAACTGCTAATAATTTAAGAAAATACGGTGCTTATATTCCAGGTAAAAGGCCAGGAAAAAATACGTCTGATTATTTTGATTATATACTTACAAGGCTTACGGTTATAGGTGGGATATATTTAAGTGTAATATGTGTAATTCCGGAGCTATTAATGAATAAATATGTAATCTCTCTTTCTTTAGGAGGTACGAGTTTTTTAATTGTAGTGAACGTGGTACTTGATACTATGACTCAGATTCAAACTTACTTATTTAGTAGTAAGTATGAAGGTTTAATGAAGAAAGTAAAATTAAAAAATTAAAAATGAGTTTAAATAGTGGTAGTAATTTTTTTAGGTCCTCCAGGAGCAGGAAAGGGAACACAAGGAAAAAAGATAGCTAAAAAAATTGATTTACCACATATAGCAATCGGTGATATATTTAGAACAATTATTAAAACATCAACTAGTAAAGCAGAGTTAATTAATAATTATGTTAAGCAAGGGGAGCTTATCCCTAATGAAATAGTTAATCAAGTAATCAAAAATTTTTTATTATCCTCTGAATATAAAAACGGCTACATATTAGATGGATATCCGCGTAATTTAGAGCAAGCAAAATTTTTTGAATCATTTATTAAAGAAAAAATTAAAATAATATATTTTGATGTTTCAGATGAATTATTAATTAAAAGAATTTTAGGAAGATATAATTGTAAAAATTGTGGTAAAATATATAATAGTTACTTCTTGCAGCCTAAAACTGATAATGTATGTGATATTTGTGGTTCAAGTACATTTGATTATAGAAAAGACGATAATGAAGAAGTAATAAAAAAAAGAATTGAAGTATATAAAACAGAAACATATCCGTTAATAGATTATTATAAAAATAGTGGTAATTTTTATATAGTTAATGGAAGTAAAAATGAACAAGAAATAGAAATTGATATACAGAAAATACTAAAAATAAATTGACTTTATCAAAGATTTTTATATTATTTTTTAGTTACCAGTAAAATTTTGGAGATTATTTGTGGCAAGAATTGCAAGTGTTAATATTCCTGATAATAAACGTTTAGTTGTGAGTTTAACTTACATTTACGGTCTTGGGCCTACTATTGCAGCAGAGATCTGTAATAAAACAAAAATATCAAAAGATAAAAAAGTAAAAGAATTGACAGATCAAGAGTTAATAAGCTTACGCAATATTATTGAAAATGAGTATAAAGTTGAGGGTGATTTAAGACGAGAAGTTACGCTTAATATTAAGAAAAAGAAAGATATAAGATGTTATCAAGGACTTAGACATATACATAAGTTGCCGGTGAGAGGACAGAACACGCATTCTAATGCTCGAACTAGAAAAGGTAAAGCTATTGCGATAGCCGGAAAGAAAAAAGCTGTAAAATAATAGTTTAAGTATAGAGTATAAATAATGAATCAGACGGTTAAAGTTAAGAAAAAGAAAAAAACTATCACTCTTGGTGTTGTGCATATCCGAGCATCATTTAATAATACTATAGTAACATTTACTGATATCCAAGGTAATACTATTTCTTCTGCATCGGCAGGAGGTAATGGGTTTAAAGGGGCAAGAAAAGCAACGCCTTATGCAGCTCAAGTAACAATTGATAGAGCATCGGAAAAAGCAAAAGAATATGGTCTAAAAACTATTTCTATTAGGATTGGAGGACCGGGGGCTCAGCGTGAATCAGCCATGAGAGCTTTATTCGGACAAAATTTTGTGGTTACATCAATTTTAGATGTATCGTCAATTGCTCATAATGGAGTAAGACCGCCAAAAAGAAGAAGAGTATAAGAGAATCATAGGTATTAAATGTTATCGTTAAGTAAAAATTGGAATACTTTAATAAAGCCGAATAAAGTCGCTTATGAAAATTTCCCAGAAACCAATAATAAAGCTAAAATTGTAGTTGAACCTTTAGAAAGAGGTTTTGGTTTAACACTCGGTAATGCTATGAGAAGAGTATTACTTTCTTCTTTACAAGGAGCAGCTATCACTTCTATAAAGATCCCTGCTATAGAACATGAATTTTCTTCTATACCCGGTGTAAAAGAAGATGTATCGGAAATGATTTTAAACATTAAAGGTATTGAAGTAAAAATGCATGTTGCGGAAAAACGTATCATGAAATTAAAAGCAACAGGACCTTGTGTTGTAACGGCCGGTATGATTGAAACAGGTCATGATGTAGAAATACTGAATCCGGATCATGTAATTTGTGATCTAGCTAAGGACAAGCAGCTTGAAATGGAATTAACTTGCAAGGTTGGTAAAGGATATGTACTTAGCACAAATAGTTATGAGGATAATTTACCTATTGGTGAAATAGCTATAGATGCTTTATTTAATCCGGTAAAGAGTGTTACTTATAAGGTAGAAAATACTAGGGTAGGTCAGGTTACCGATTATGATAAATTAATTATGTTGGTAGAAACTAACGGTGATTTATTACCTGAAATGGCTGTAGGTTTAGCTGCACGTATTTTACAGGAGCAATTACAATTATTTATTTCTTTTGAAGAACAGGAAGAAGATAAGCAAGTTAAAACTGATGCTTTACCATTTTCACCTTATTTACTTAAGAGAGTCGATGAATTGGAATTATCGGTTAGATCGGCAAATTGTTTGAAAAATGATAATATAATATATATAGGGGATCTAGTAAAAAGAACGGAATCCGATATGCTGAGAACTCCAAATTTTGGTAGAAAATCTTTAAATGAGATTAAAGAAATATTGGCAAAATTTAATTTAAGGTTTGGTATGGATATACCGGATTGGCCACCGGAAAATATTCAGGAATTATCTAAACGTTATGAAGATTCTTATAATTAAGGACTAAAAAATGCGACATAAAATTAAAGGCAGAAAGTTAAATGTAACAAGTAGTCATCGGCAAGCAATGCTCGCTAATATGGCTGTAGCACTTGTAACTCATGAGCAAATTAAAACTACTTTACCAAAAGCTAAGGAATTAAGACCTTATATTGAAACTCTAATTACTAAAGCTAAAAAAGCTGATTTAACGGTAAGAAGAAGCGTCTTATCAAAAATAAAAGATAAAACAGCAGTAGAAAAGCTTATAAATATTTTAGGTACCAGATATAAAGATAGACCTGGCGGTTATACTAGAATAATAAAAGCCGGATTCCGTTATGGTGATTTAGCACCGATAGCATATATTGAATTTGTAGATAGAGATATTAATGCTAAAGGCAATATACAACAAGATGCTAATGAAGAAATTAAAAATTAAAATATAAGGGACTCGGTGATGGCTAATCATTCTTCAGCAAAAAAAGCTGCTAGACAAACAGTAAAAAGAACTCTAATCAATAAAAAACGATCTAGTGCAATAAAAACTTTTATAAAGAAAGTTGTACATGAAATCAGTCTTGGTAATAAAGAAAATGCTAACATAGCTTTATCTATTGCTCAGTCTAAGATAATGCAAGGTGTGAAAAAAAATATAATTAAATTAAATACCGCCTCAAGAAAAATTAGCAGACTATCAAGGCAAATAAAAAGTTTGAACGAAAGTAAATAACACTTTATAGTAATTTAAAAGCAAAAACTAATAAAATTTCGCTAAATTATTTATATACTTCTTATTAATTATAAATGATGTTATTTTACTAATTAATAAAAAATATGGGCGATTAGCTCAGCTGGTAGAGTATCTCGTTTACACCGAGAGTGTCGGCGGTTCGAGTCCGTCATCGCCCACCAATCAAAAGTTTTTAGTATTTCAACGAAAATATCAAACAATGAATGAAGCTTAAACTTAAGCTTTGCAGTTTTAAATGTTACAATAGTTAAACCTATCAAGAAAAACAGTATCTTTGTGCAATGCTAACTAAGTATATATTAGTTAATAATTTAATGCCATTGCTAGAAAATTACAAAGTAATTGACGAAATAATCCAGTACAAAAATACTAAATTTTAGCATTTTTTAATACTTTTTCTAAATTCCCAGGTTCTTTATAGTTATAGTTTTTTATTGTGTAAATCAGGGAACACGTTCAGTGTCATACAATAGACCTCTTCAGAAATTCTACTTCTAGAGGTAATTTGTACGTCGATCCTTACCACTCATCCTCACATACTAGTATGTACGCTCCGGTTCAAAGTGCAGTGTCTCTTTCAAATTCCTCTCTAAATCCTTATTTCTGAAGAAGTCTAATAAAGTTTATGTTAATTCGTTGACAAGAAGAAAACGAGAAGAGATTGTCCATTTAGAGATTGATATAGCTAGGGTTAAATAAAAATGGTATGCTATTAATTTGTCATCCCGTGGCTTGACCACGGAATCCAAAACTTTTTAAGGTTGTCTGGATACCGGGAACAAGTCCCGGTATGACAGTTTATATCTTTTTTATCTCGCTTTAGCCATAGTTACGTATTAATAATTACTACATTACTTGGCTATTGTTTTTGGAACCTGCGGTCAAGCGAACTAGGATGACATAGGCGGAATCGATCCGCGTAATAATGCTATAGCGTGGTCAACAAGCCATGGTATGACACTGAATAAATTTCCTGATCCATACGAGTTTTTAGAATCTTTCATATATAGCATAATTCATAAAGCTTGATACAAGCGAATTTTGTACTATCGCCTTTGCTCACATATTAATCGCCTAGTTCGCTCGCCTTTAAATTTATCTTGTCGGCACCTTTCTGAATTCTACTGTAATTCTTTTCCACATTATTTGTTACTTTTGCCGTTATTTTGACTAGATTTTCAAAAAAAATAGCAAAGTATAAATTGCATGAGGAAATGGAAGTTAAAGCAGCTAATAAAGTAAAATGATAGTTGTTTAAATAGAATGTAACCAAAAGCTATTAATTTATTTAAAGTTAAAAAAACATTTGTTATTGCAATTTTTTAATTTTTGCTTTAATTGTAATCAACTATTATTAACAAAAAATAACTTTTATGAAAGATATAGGCTCTGGGAAAAAAAGTTTGAAGTATACGTTTACGCTAAAAAATTACTTGATAAACTCGAAAATTTAAACACTAAAGTAAAAAATCCTATTGATATAGAGGAGGTTAAAGAAGGCATTTACTACGCTCGCAAATATCATGGTTCTCAAATGCGTCAATTAGGTGATCCTTATTACTCCCATCCGATTGAGGTGACAACTATGCTTGCGGAGTTTGTAGCTGAAGCAAGTTCCTAAGCTTTTTACGACCATAATGCTACAAGCTGCGTTATTTCATGATACTATTGAGGATACAGAATTAACTGAAGAAATGATTAACGGCATTTTTGGAGCAGAGGTAGCGAAATATGTAGAAGACCGAACTAGAATTAAACCTTACGGGAAAATCACTGCTGAAGAAAGCTTAAATCTCTTAATTAAACAGAAAAGATATAATACGGCACTTATAATAACTTTTTGATAGAGTCCATAATATACAGACTTTAGGAGCTAAATCACCTGAGAAAGCTAAAAAAATTATTACTGTGTCTATATTATTGGATGATGCCTTTACAATATCTAAATCTTTTTCTAGTGATTGTGCATATTTATGTTTTCTATAGGTCTTGCCATTTTATTCGCTCTATTTGTATGCCTTTAATCTGTTTTAGGGTGACATTATAAAATTTGTTAATATAAATTACTTAAAATGCAAATTTAAGGTAAATCTTTATCATGAATTAGTGTTAATAGAGCAAAGAGAGATAAATAATAACATAAACTAACTAAAAGTGATTGTATTATTAAAAAATTCATATATTAATTAAAATACAAAGTAATTTATTAATCATTATGTCAAATACACCTAAGTTAGAAAATCACTATAATAAATTGTTACAAGATATTATGCTTAAAACATTAGAGCAGAATAAAACTGTAGAAAACTATTTAATACAAGAAGATTTTAGTAGTACTTTAGATGAGCTGCAAAAAATAAACGAAAAGCTTGAAGAATATTGTAAGGTTTTTGCTCTGCTTGAAAGAATTAAAACCGAATTAGCTGAAGAAGATAAAGTATATAACTAATTTAATTGATATAAAAGGTGCAAGCCACATTGCGCCTTTTATATTCAATAATAATTTCCTGCTTCAACTTCTAGCTTTTTAAAATATGATAGGCTATACCCTATAATAATAGGAATTGCTATCATCAACAATCCTAAATTATTAAAACGTTCTGTTAAATAAACAAGCCCAAAAGAACTAATTACATACATAGCAGCTCTTGAATAAGCATATATAAAGCTAGCATAGGTAAATCGTTTTAAAACCGGAAAACTTTTATAAAATATTGGACTGGCCGGGAATTCACTTGGAGAAAAAGTAACTACAATTAGTGGAATTAAGAGAATTTGCCAACCTTGCATTGTATTCTCTAATATTAATGGACTAGATAGAAGAAAAGTTAAAAAAAATTCTACTATAGAAATAATGAAATTTTGATGTATTACTGCTTCAGTGGTATAGTGTAACAAATCTTTAAGTATATTACTACAATGAATATAAACAAAATAAAACCATACTGGTTGTGCTAGTTGTATTAAAAAATAATAGATCAGTCTTCTTATTAACTTTTTCCTGCCATACAGGATTATTTTTTATCTTTGCTACATCAATTATATTACTATCTTTTATCGTTTCTTGTATTCTACGCTTAGCATCAACAAAATCCGGTGTTTCTCGCAAAGTAGTCCTAGCAGCACTACCTATTAATGCAATTCCTGCATCTAGCCAAAAATGTAACTAAGGTTGCTACGCCAAGGGCCACAGTTAATCCTAAGCTAGCACACGCCCCTACCTACAAATGCTACGGCAGGAAAGTGTTTAGGAACTCCAACAGATTCCGTTAAATATAATTTTGCTCCTACTCTTGCTCCCATGGATGACATACCTTGCACTATATGGCATATTGTTACTATCCAGGCGGCACTAGCACCTACTTGGGCATAAGTAGGAAGATTAGCCATAACGATGCAAGAAAATGATATTAAAATAGTGGTAATAATGATTGTAGATTTCCAACCTATATTATCTCCTGTCCAGCCAAATAATAAAGCTCCTAAGGGTCTAAAAATAAAAGTAGAACAAAAAGAAAAAACTGCAGGAAGTTGATTAACATGAGTATCATATTGCGGAAAGAAAAGCTCATTAATTAGTACCGCCATGTGTACATAGAGCATGAGATCAAAATATTCTACAAAAGTACCTATAGATAGTAAGCCTATGCCTATAGTCTGTTTTTGTTCTCTGTTTAAACTTTCTTGTTTTTTTCGTATCCCAACACAATTTGTGGTCTAAACAGTTAATTTATAGAAAGGTTATATTGAGAAGATTTCAAGTCAAGGAAAAAGTTACAATGTTTTATGATCATACTTATTTAAAACTTCTTTGACTAATGAAGTTGTTATTTTTCTTTTGGAAATTAAAGCAAAATAGTTAATATTGTCTAATATTTCTATAATTTTAGAATATTCCCTAGGCAAATTTAATAAAAGAAAATCTATTATTTGTTCGGATATTGTTACCGAAGAAATAGCAAAATGCTTAAATATTAGAATTTTGATTAATTCATCGTCAGGTGAGTTTAATAGAATACTAAGTACTGATTTAATACGTGAAGATAAATCGGGTAAAGTAAAATTTCTGTTTTTATCAGATGCGGTAAGTAAAAGATATTTTTGTTTTTCGTTAATAATATTAAATATATGAAGTAATGTCGGCTCTTGCCAGTTTTCAATATCTTCAATGATGAAAGCATTATATTTTTCTGAAATTTCTTCATTAAAAAAAATATCTTTAATAATATAGGCATTGCTTAAATTTTGCCATATTTTGGTTAAATAAGTTTTGCCTGACGAAGAAGGTCCTTGAATTAATAAAGTAAATTTATAAGGGTTAACACCAAAGCCATACTGCCAATTTTTTATAATATTATAAGCTTGATCGTTAGAACTAGAAACAATAAATTCATCAGGATGATATTGATTAGAAGTAGTAAAACGAAATATATATTGTTGCACTGTTATAAGAATTTTTTAGCTGTCTATTCGATAGAATTTGCTAGATTTATAAAATTTAATTAGATGCAAAAGTAAAATTTTTGTAATCCCTGCAATCGGTATAGCAAAAAATATTCCAATAATTCCAAATAAACTGCCGCAGGCAAAAATTGAGAATATAATCCAAAGAGGATGCAACCCTATTTTATCACCGATAATTTTAGGGGTAAAAATATAAGACTCGCAAATATTTCCAACTAGATAAATTATCATTATATATAGTAATTTGGTAGTTACACCAAAAGTTAAATAGCCGATAATTAGAGTTAAAAGAAACGATATAAAAGTACCAAGGAAAGGAATAATAACTAAAAATCCTGTTAAAATGCCAAGTAAAAGAGCGAGATCAATACCTATTATGGTAAATGCAATACTATAATAAGTAGATAATAATAAGCAAATATTTAGCTGTCCTCTTATGTAAGCAGATAACAGATTATTAATTGCCGATAATATTTCAAGGATTTTCGGTCGGGTTTTTATAGGTAATAATGATTTCATGTTTGCAATAATTTTAGCCCAATCACGTAGGAAATAGAATAATATTATAGGTATAAGTAAAAATAAAACAAATATGTTAATAGTTATTATAGTATAACGCCAAAAATTATTAGCAATACTGCCAAGTATAGTAAATATACTATTTATAAAATTGCTTAAAGAATTCTTGATTTTATCGGCAATATCAGGTTCTATCGAATAAATTTTTACCATTATAGGCGGTAATATTTCTGCCTGTAAATAATTGTTATATTTTGGAATATTATTTATAAAAGTACAAATTTGCCCATAAGTTATCGGTACTAAAATAGTTAAGCTTAAGAAAAATATGCTCAAAAATATCAGATAAATTATGCTTGATGCAAATTTATTTGATATTTTAAATTTTGATTCGATAAAACCTATAGCAGGTTGTAGTAAGTAAGATATTATAAATGCGATAAAAAATGGTTTTACTGCGTCTGAAATTAGCATAAAACCGATTATAAAAAGCCCTAAAAAAACTAGCCAAAATATAACGGTTCTATTCATATTTCCTCATTTTCTATACGAAGATCAACTTCAAAAAGAGCTAGGAGTTCACAAGGCGAAGATCACAGTACTTAATACGTGAGAACTGAAGCTCTTGTAAAACGACGACGCCAATTTTTGAAGTTGATCGAGTATTAAGGTTTTTTAACTACTTGTACGGTAGCAGGACGAAGTAGTCTATCTCTAATTTTATATCCTGATTGCATTAAAGTAATAATACTATTTGGTGCATAATCAGGATGTTCTATCTGCGCAATTGCATTATGTAAATTATAGTCGAACATTGATCCTATTTCCGGCTTTATTTCTTCAATATGATGTTTATGAAAGATTTTGTCTAGCTCGTCTTTAGTCATCTGAACGCCTGCAATAATATTTGTGACTTCTACATCAGAATTTGTCGGTTTATGTGCTAATGCTCTTGAAAGATTATCACTAACATTTAGTAGTTCTTTAGCAAATGTAGCAATTGCATAATCTTTTGTTTCGTCACGTGCTTTTTCTAAACGCTTTCTTGTATTGTCTATTTCGGCAGTAGTTCTTATTAGCTTATCTTTTAGCTCTTCAATCTCGGCTTTTAACGCTGTTATCTCCGGATTTGCCGTTTCAACTATCTCTTCAGCAATATCATTTATTGTTTGTTCATTATTTTCTATATTATCGTCTACCATATTATTTACTTTATATTTATAATATTTATATTCTTTTTTGAGATATATATAGATATAATAAAAATTTTTTCAATGGTATACTCGTTTAATTTGAAAAATTGGCGTCGTTGTTTCGTATTTTTTTATCCTCACGTACTAGTATGTACGCTGCGGTCCCAAAATATGAAACGCCTTGCTCTTTTCCAAATTAAACTTCGTCTACTATTTATTTTTACTTATGGAGTACAAATTGTATTATGAGACAGTCAGGAAGAAAAAGCAAACAATTACGTCCTATTTCATTAGAATTATCCCCGCTTATTCATGCGGAAGGTTCATGTCTTATTAAAATCGGTAATACACATGTCATGTGTAGTGCTACTTGTGAAACTACCGTACCGCCATTCTTGAGGGGACAAAATCAAGGTTGGATTACTGCCGAGTACGGTATGCTTCCCGGTTCTACATCACAGCGTATTAAAAGAGAAACGGCACTCGGGAAACAAGGCGGGAGAACGCAAGAGATACAGCGTTTAATAGGTAGGGCGATGCGATGTGTAATTGACGTGAAGAAACTCGGCGAGAGGCAAATTATCATAGATTGTGATGTTATTAATGCTGACGGCGGTACTAGAACTGCAGCAATAACAGGGAGCTACGTAGCATTGCACCTAGCTATTAGGTCCTTGATGAAAAAGAGAGTTTTAAAGGTGAACCCGTTAATTAGTCAAATTGCAGCCATTTCTTGTGGTATATATAAAGGTGAGGCGGTACTAGATTTGGATTATTTAGAAGATAGTGATGCGGACGTGGATAGTAATTTTGTGTTTGCAGGTAACGGTAATTTAATCGAAGTACAAGGCACAGCAGAGAAAAATCCTTTTTCCGAAGAGCAGTTTTTAGCAATGTTAAAACTTGCTAGAGGCGGAGCTGCGGAATTATTTAAACTACAAAATCAGGTACTGCTTGGGTCTTAGAAAGTTGCTAAGTAGATCAGTTTTCCCGTCATTGCAATAATTTATAGCATTTTTTTATTATTTCTCTGGATTGCTGCATCGCTTTACTCCTCGCAATGATGGTGCATGTATCCACGCAACCAATCTTCCAGAATGACGTATTGATTAAGCGTATGGATTATCATCAAAAGCAATATGTTCACCTGATAATATAATTATCTTATCTCGATTGGTATTATTTATAAATACCTTATGATTAAGATCTGTTACTTTAACACTACTATGTGGTCCTAAGATTAATTCTGCAACATTGCCTAGGCTTTCAAACTTAACACGCTGATTAGCTCCAATGGTTATTTTATCGGATGATATATTAATATTTGCTGTTCTACTTTCTTCAGTAAAAGTAATAGTTCTATATTTTGGGTCGTTCATATTTCCCTCTTTGAATGAATTTTAAGTTATAAAATCATTACTACAAGTATTCCATATACTACTTCAATTAAAAATTTTTTAACCTAGCTCTCTACTTAATTTATAATTGTCGTTATAGTGTATTTTTTAAATTTAAGCGGCTATGGTATTAAGATTATATTATTGTCTAGTATGCCTTATAATTATTTTTGATATTAATAAGGTACATGCTTCGGTATGGTTGTTAGAGCAGGGAAGATATAGATATATTGTAGGGGGTAATAAAGTTAATAAGATATCAAAAAATGAGAAAAAGCAAAGAGAAGAAGCCATTTTATACATAAGAGCAAGAATAGCTTATCTATGGGGATGCCTCAAAAAAGTAAGCGATCAGCCGAGTCTGCATGCAAAAATCTTACGACAAATAAAAAGATTAGAGCAGAAGATAGTAGAATTATCCTCTGATCAATATGAGCACTTTGTAAGTAGTACTGTAGAATACGGTATTACTGATAATCAAAATATTGGAGTACATTTTTTGTACAAAGAAGATAAATTTTTGAATGAAAAAAACATAAGCACGGATACTTCTATTTACTATAAATTGAAGCTATTTGAAGATAAGATTTTGTTATTGTGGCTCAGCCTAAAATTTTAATGAGTAAGAGTAAAAAACTTAAAGAAGATTTTTTAGGCGAGATATCTTTACTAATGGGAATGTCTAAAAATATCCGTCCTGTTACTATTTTTAATCAAAATATATTTAGCTTTGGACATTCAATTAATATTAGTTCTAAGAAGATGTATTATAATTTTTCTACTTGTGAAGGGATTAATTTTAAAACGGCATAATGCTTACAAGTTTTACAAAATACCATACTCGGCAAAATTATGGCTATGTATATAATAGTTCAGTTTATGAGCAGTTAGGAATTGCAAAGATAATTAATTTTGGTAAATAGAATAGAAACTTGTTAACTGTTCAAATCGGTTATTTTTGGGATCGCAGTCTTTCAAATAAGAAATATAAAATATCAGGTATAAGTTTTTCAGCATGGTTAGATGTATAAATGAAGATATAATATTACAAATAATCAGAGATAAAACTTATTAGGTAAAAACAAACTAATAGTTTAAAAGCTATGACCGAAGAAGCAATTATCGATAATGAGATAATGATTGATATATTATATGAAAATAGAATATTGCCGCTAATAAGCAATATTTCTTATATACAAGCCTATGTAATGAATGGTTATTGTATATATGAAGATGTTCACGGTAATACAATAACTGCTATAAATGATCTAAAAATATTGTTTAGTAATAATATTTTTAGATCTATAATGCTGATCAAGAGATATTATTTTTATAAATTATTAGAAAAAAATTTCGCCCATTTAACTAGTATCAAAGCAAAATATGCTCTTGAATTTAAAGTTGGACCGATTATTGCTAAGAATATTAATTATACCAATAAAATAATAATATTGTTCGTCGTGTTTATAGCCACATTGATTTATCTGCCGGTTTTATTTCATGTTGCTAATAATATAAGCTATTGTTTGCACAATATTTTAAAATCTTTGTTATTTATAAGGGCAGTAAGAGAATCGCCTTCGGTGGGGTTGCATGGATTGAAAAGCGTATTCGGTGTCATACCGTGGTTTGACCACGGTATTCAGAAAATAATTAAAAATACTAATATTTTAGTATTTTTAACTGGATCCCGCGATCAAGCCGCGGGATGACAGAGGTGGAATCGCTTCACAAAACAAGTAGTACTAAAAATCATTCGGTGGAATCACAAATTTTTCAAAATGAGGAGAAAGCTTTACCGATTTATACAGTTTTAGTATCGTTATATAAAAAATTAAGTAAGTTAAGGTCAATAATTAAAAATATTTCATTAATTAATTGTTCAAAAGATAAGCTAGGCGTTAAAATTATTATTGAAGATGACGATTATCTAATGATTAAAGAAATAGTATTATATAATTTACCATCTTATTTTCATGTTATATCTGTTCCGAAAAGTCTACCAAACACCAAGCTGAAAGCCCTTAATTGTGCTCTAGAATATTCACGTGGCGAGTATCTAGTAGTATATGATGCTGAGGATAAACCTGCACAGCTACTTAAAGCTCTAGCAATTAGTAATAGTAATCATTTTAAAACGGATATATTAAATAAGCTTGGTGGATATATGGGATGCTTATAATGTAACAGAAGATGCCGATCTTGGTATAAGAATTGACTCACAGAACTATAAAGTAGCTATTCGTGATTCCTATATACTCTAGAAGAAGCTCCGAATAGTTTAGGTAATTTGCTAAATCAAAGATCACGTTGGATTCAAGGCTTTTTGCAAACATTTTTGGTATTTAAAGCACAGAAAGATAAATGCCAAAAGTTTACTTTATTGCAAGTAATAACAATTTATATTTTCATCGGCTTATCTACTTATAATTTTTGGAGTTTACCCTTTATAATATTTTCTATTGTTATAAATAAAAATTCTATAATTAATTATTTATGGCTTATTAATAGTACTTTTCGCTTTTATATCTATATGGTACAGCTCTGTATATATTAAACAATTCTTTAAAAAGCGGAAAAGTAAAATTTCAGGATATAGTAGCTTTGATCTTATGGGCTAGTTATTTTATATTATATACTGTAGCTTCATATAAAGCAGTATTTGAAATAATTTTCTGCCCTTTGAATTTGAAATAAAACTAAACACGGCACTAGTTTAGAGGATTTTGAGAAAGAATAGACCTCTAATAAAAAATTTTTTATTCTTACCCCTTGAACTAACAAAAATAAAATATATATAGTATGTACATATTAAAGATTTAATAATTGGAGGTTAAAATGTCTTTTAAACCATTACATGATAGAATTGCAATAAAGCCTATCGAACAAGAAGAAAAAACTAAAGGTGGAATTATTATTCCGGATACTGCAAAAGAAAAGCCGATGCAAGGTGAAATAGTAGCCGTAGGTAATGGTATTCGTAATCAAAAAGGCGAAATTCATCCTTTAGAGCTAAAAGTAGGCGATAAAGTTTTATACGGTAAATGGGCAGGCACCGAAATTGAAATTAAAGGTACAAAACTGATCGTTATGAAAGAAAGCGACGTATTTGGTATTATTAATTAATTATTTGTTTTAAGGAGAAATTAAATATGACAACAAAACTTATTACACATGGCTCAAAAGCTCGTGAGCAAATGCTAGAAGGCATTGATATACTTGCAGATGCAGTAAAAGTTACTTTAGGTCCAAAAGGCAGAAATGTACTTATCGAGCAATCATTCGGTTCACCGAAAATTACCAAAGACGGTGTGACGGTTGCAAAATCGATCGAGTTAAAAGATAAAATTAGAAATGCGGGAGCTCAGCTATTAAAATCAGCTGCTACAAAAGCTGCAGAAGTAGCCGGTGATGGTACTACTACAGCTACGGTACTTGCTAGAGCTTTGGCTCGTGAGGGTAATAAGCTAGTAGCTGCCGGTTATAATCCTATGGATTTAAAGCGTGGTATGGATTTAGCGGTAAACGCAGTAGTAGAAGAAATTAAAAAATCCAGTCACAAAATCAATAGCCAAGAGGAAATCGCACAAGTCGGTACTATCTCTTCAAACGGTGATAAGGAAATCGGTGAGAAAATTGCTAAGGCAATGGAAGAAGTCGGTAAAGAAGGTGTGATAACCGTTGAAGAGGCAAAGAATTTTAGCTTCGATGTTGAAGTAGTTAAAGGTATGATGTTTGATAGAGGTTATCTATCACCGTATTTTGTAACGAATTCTGAGAAAATGGTTGCTGAGCTTGAAAATCCTTTCATCTTAATATTTGAGAAAAAATTATCAAATTTACAACCGATGTTACCTATACTTGAGGCTGTAGTACAATCACAACGCCCGCTATTAATTATTGCTGAGGATGTTGAGGGCGAAGCTCTTGCAACGCTTGTAGTTAATAGATTACGTGGTGGTTTAAAAGTTGCGGCAGTAAAAGCTCCTGGTTTTGGTGATAGAAGAAAAGCAATGATGGAAGATATTGCTATCCTAACTAAAGGTGAGCTTATTACTGAAGATTTAGGTATGAAGCTTGAAAATGTGAGTATTAAGAGTTTAGGGACGGCAAAAAGAGTAACAATTTCTAAAGAAAATACCGTAATTGTTGACGGTAACGGTGATAAGAAAAATATTGAAGATAGAGTATTACAAATTAAATCTCAAATAGCTGAAACTACTTCTGATTATGATAAAGAAAAACTACAAGAGCGTTTAGCTAAACTTTCCGGTGGTGTTGCCGTATTAAAGGTTGGCGGTGCTACGGAAGTTGAAGTGAAAGAGCGTAAAGATCGTGTTGAAGATGCACTTGCTGCTACAAGAGCGGCAGTTGAGGAAGGTGTTGTTGCCGGTGGCGGTGTAACATTACTGCATGCATCACAACCTTTAACAAAGCTTAAAGTAGAGAATAAGGATCAACAAGCAGGTATTGAAATAGTAATAGAAGCTTTAAAGGATCCGCTAAAACAGATTGTTGAAAATGCTGGTGAAAACGGTGGCGTAGTAGTTGGTAAATTACTAGAACATAAGGATAAAAATTATGGTTTTAATGCTCAAGATATGCAATATGTTGATATGATTAAAGCAGGAATTATTGATCCGGCTAAAGTAGTGCGTACTGCGCTTCAAGATGCTGCTTCCGTTGCTTCGTTAATTATTACCACAGAAACTTTAATTGTTGATGAACCTTCTGATAAGGCAGAGCCAATGCCAATGCGTGGCGGTATGGGAGGTATGGGCGGTATGGATTTCTAAGTCTATATTTCTTATAAGATAGGTTATGCAATAGATCTAATAAACCCGTTTTGTTGTATTGCTCGTTCCCCTCATTGTAAAGAGGCATTGTTGCGTGGACTGCAAAACCTGTTCAATGTCATATTGTGGCTTGACTATGGTATCCAGAAAACAACTAAAAATATAATATTAGTATTTTAAACTGGATCCTGCTATAAGCTCGCGCAGGATGACAATTAAGAAACTGGTCCACGCAGGCAATGCCTGCTCCGCAATGACGATTTTAACAATGTGCCGTACAACACATTATTAAGTCGAGTAGGGCACTGAAAAACTGATTTATGCAACAAATGGGTTTTAAAGCGATTCTTTGCTTAATTTGAAAATAAACTTTTTAATAAAACTCTTCCTCAAAAAATAAAATATAGAATTTCTTGTAATTATTTCAATAAGTGATTGCAAATATTTTTTAATTAATTATAATAATTCAACCTTTGGTGTTTATCTTATGAGACTGTTAACAAAATAATTTTAAAGCGCATTAAATTCTTTGTTAACTGCAAATTATAAGATTTTTTTGAAATAGGGATATATTTATTACTGTAAAAATCTTATTAATTTTTGTTTAAAAATCTCTTTAATTATCAATTAAAGTTATTTTGTTAACAGCCTTATATAGGATGATCAAAAGGTTTAAAGCGGTTTTACGCTTTAATTATTAAGAATAGATTTCTTGTTGCAGTTATAGGCAAGGTTAATCTATAATGTATATATTCGTTTAATTTAAAAATTAGTAATAACAATTTCTAGCTTTTGGTCGGTTAAACTATGCTAACTAAAATTAGTAAGGTTTTAGAAAAATTACTATTCTTATTTTAAAAAAAAATCGGGTAGCGCGAAGCTCGCCACAAACTTAATTTTTCCTATTAATATCAACTAAAGCTGGGTTTTATTAATATTTACTAAAAATAGCAAATTAATTAGAAATATTAATAGAACTTAATCAAGTTTATTGCTTTAATTGGTGTTTAGTTATTCGTAAGTATAACTATTAACTGAATTAGTATAAATTAAAGAGGTAGTTTTGCTTCAAAGGGTTATTAAACATTTAAGTCATAATTTATCTAAACATGATATTGCTGCTCAAATAACAGGTAGGATCAAACATCCAATATCAATTTTATATAAATTATATCGTAAGGGTATAAAGTTAGAAGAATTAACAGATATTTTTGTGATAAGCATAGTGGTAATAGATGAAGAGAAATGTTATAAAGCTTTAAAAGTAGTTCATGATCTTTATGAGTATGAAAAGGATAAATTTAAAAATTATATTCTTAATCCTAAACCAAACGGCTATCAATCTTTGCATACTATTATCATAACTGAGGATAATGATAAAATAGAGATACAAATACGTGATCATAAGATGCATTATCATGCAGAGAGCGGTGAAGCTGAAATAGTTTTTAGCTGATATACACTTCTTTTTTTCTAAAGTATATGCCTACTCCTTTAGGAAGAAGTTTGAAATAATGAATATCTAAGATGAAAGACGGCTTCTATCTTGGATACAAATTTAATTTATTTTTTTATTTTGTATTATTTTGAAGTTGAAAAAAGAAATTGCGTAAACCGACTTTTTGAAATATTTCTTTTGCTATGCGTAAGAAGCTTGCTATAGTTTCTTTTACTGTTTCTAAAGCCTTGTCCGTAGATTTAGCATTTATAGTTTATAAATTATGTAGGCGATCAAATACTTTAATAAGTGCGATATCATATCTTTGTGCTTGGATTAGTAAATTTAACATTTCACCGGAGCTAATTTTGCCGTACGGCTTAATTCTGGTTAAACGTCCTACGCTATCGACAATATTCTTATCAAAAATTTTGCTAATATCAGTATATGTAAGTATTGTATCCTCTATAGTATCATGAAGCAGGGCAATATTTATCATATATGATTTGTAAAGTTTAGGCGCTTCAAGAGCTGTAAAATCTGCAAGTATGATTGCAGCTTCTATAGGATGAGAATAATCAGGCTCCCCTGATTGACACATTTGAGCAGTATGATATTTATGAGTATAATAAAGACCTTTTTCAATTTCTGTTATATATAGTTGAGTCTACTATAATATTTAAATATTTAATTCGATCAATTAATTCTTTACTATAATCACAAACCTCAAATTTTTTTCTGCTAAATATCAATATCTTCCATAAACCTACTAATTATTTAAACTTCTTTTAAAAGAAAGAAAAGCATTTTTTATTTATTCTCAAATATTTTTTCACTTTAGTGGTTTATAACTTCTTGTAATGTATTAAAAATTTAGTAAGCATTGTTAATTATAAAGATAGATTATTATTTAATCTATTTTTATATATATTGCAATACAATTTAAATTAAAGGTAAATTATGACTGAAAAACTAGTTGATCACAAAATAGCTCCTAATAAAGCAGAGTACGATAAGAAATTTTCGCATGTCTTAGGTATTACCCCATATCATGGGGCAGTAACCTTACCGAAGACAATGGCTTGAGTTTACAAAGAATTAAAGCTGTTAAAGGATAGCTCATAGAAAAATGAGATGGAAGGAGGAAAAAATCCTTTCCTGGTGATGTTGACTTTCCTGATGATACTCTAAGTGCACCAACAATTAAAGAAGGGACATCTTCTTAGTGGTGGAAAAGAAGATGAGAGAGATTCTGTTAATTATACTAATGCAGAAATGTGACAATTTTCATCTGACAAAACATTTGATTGGAGAGATGGAAGCAAGTGCCATCATGTTCATAAAGTAAAAGCCGGTGACAAGTTTGATATACATTGGGGTTATACCATGGCACATAAAACACGTGGTTATACATATGCGATCACTGATCATCCTACTGACTTTTCTCAAAGACTAACTTTTAATGAGCTTAAGACATTTTTTGAAAATATAAGCCAAGAAAAACCATTTTGGAGCCATCCATTACCTGTGTCTACGGATCACTCAATAATTCTTCTGGGAAGAGAAGCAGGATTTCGCGTGTTTTTAGAAAGATGGATAGTCACTGATACCGGCATGGCGTTTCATCAATCATAGGTTCTTGAATATGAAGCAAGTTTAGGCGTTGAAGGGCCTGGACATGGACACCATCATCACGATGCTTAATTAAGCTTTAAAGCAACTTAGTAGCGAGTGGTTATGCGCTAAGTGACTCAAAGCTTTGTTGTGCGGATACCCAAGTCGTCATTGCGAGGAAAAATTGAAAATTTTGACAAAGCAATCTCAGACCAAAATCTTGAGATTGCCACGCTCCTTTCAGTTGCTAGCAATGATGGTTTAGTATCCACGCAACAAAGCTTAAATTCTTGCATTACTATCTACTCAAAGCTTTTAGGCCTTCCTTTAAGCCGTCTTTTATAAATGAAATTTTAGCTTGTTTGCCGTCTGCGGTAATTAGTTCTATATAATTATCGTTTGATAAAATCATGTCTAGATCGTCTTTTGTAATAATAGCTAAAGCCTGACAGCCGTTTACTGTACAATTTACGTATTTCCCGGCTGCTATTCGTTTGTCACCGCTATTAATAACTGTACCTGCCGGAATTTGAACATTTGACGGGACTATTTCTATTATTTTTAATTCTTGTTCTCCATTGAAATAACCTATGTGATAGATGGCTAATATTTCCTTTTCTTTATCTGTCTCTAGATTATTAATTTGTTGTGATAAGAAGCAAAGTTGTTTTTCCTCATTATTAAGAGTACAATTTAAAGTCCAAGCTCCGTACTTTTTTGGTGCTGTTGATGCGTTGACGTTTCTTATGCTATACAAAACAAAAGTGCCGGTTATTATAAATAATCCACTAAAAACAAAAGCAATTTTTTTTATACAATCTTTCATATAATTTTTAACCTTTTTAAAATATTTTCTTTTCCTAAAATTTCTGCAATCTCAAATACGCTAGGTGATGCAGTCATACCTGTTATTAAAGCTCTTACCGGTTTCATAATGTCATTCAGCTTTAAGTCGTTTGCTGCTGCTATTTCTTTAAATTTATTCTGTACGGATTCCTTATCAAACTGCTCAAGTTCGCTTAAGTTTTCTATAATTTGTTTGATTAAATTCTTATCACAATTTTCTATAATTTCTTTTGAATCTTGGTTGTAGATGATAGGCGAATCTACTAGATAAATTTGAGCAAGGCGTGTTAGTTCTAGTAATGTTTCACTTCTAACTAACAAGCTTGGCATTGCTTGTTTGATATAGCCTATTTCCTGCTCACTAACCTTAAACTTCTTTGGCAACTCTACTGTTAGGGGGGATTTGTACGTCAATCCGGTACTCGCATCCTCACGTATGTCTATATACGCTGCGGTGCTGCGTTCCGTGTTCCCTTCCAATTTCTTCCTATAAGCGAGCTTCCGAAGAAGTTTATTATAATTTTGTTCCAATATCTCTACAGTCTTTGAAGTTAAGCTATCATTGTCAAGCATTCTTAAGTAATGAGCGTTAAGACTATTCATCTTAGCAAAATCAAGCTTAGAAGGTGATTTACCAAGTGAATCAAGATTAAACCAGTCTATAGCCTGAGTCATTGAGATAATTTCATCATCGCCATGACTCCATCCAAGACGCAGTAAATAATTACATAAACTTTCCGGTAAATATCCCATATCCTTATAAGCTTCAACGCCTAATGCTCCATGCCTTTTGGATAATTTTGCTCCGTCTGCTCCATGAATTAACGGTATATGGGTCATGCTCGGTACTGCATATCCGAAAGCCTGATAAATAGCGAGTTGCCTTGCTGCATTGGTTAAATGATCGTCACCTCTAATAATATGAGTTATACCCATATCATGATCGTCTACTACAACGGCTAGCATGTAAGTAGCAGTGCCGTCTGCTCTTAATAGTACCATATCGTCTATATGAGAGTTTTCAATTACTACCTCACCTTGTAAGGTGTCATGAATTGTTATGCTACCCTCTCTTGGAGTTTTTAGACGTATTACCGGCTTAATATCAGTAGGATAGATAGATGGATCTTTGTCACGCCACTCGCTATTAAAAATAAAATGCTGTTTATTTTCTAAAGCTTGTTGTCGCTGTCTTTCTATTTCTTCTTGGCTAGTAAAACAATAATATGCTTTACCGTTTTGCAGTAATTTTAGTGCAGCTTCTTTGTAAAGATTATTACGTTTAGACTGGAATATAACCTCACCGTTCCAATCAAGCCCTAGCCATTTTAGACCTGAGAATATAGCTTCTACCGCTTCTTTAGTTGACCTTTCTTTATCAGTGTCTTCAATGCGCAGCAAGAACTTACCGTTATGATGCCTTGCGAACAAATAATTAAAAAGGGCGGTTCTTGCCGAACCTATATGTAAAAACCCCGTCGGTGACGGAGCAAATCGAGTAATTACGTTATTAGTCATTTATTATCTTTTTTAAATATATACTAAGAACTGTGTCATACTGTGGTTTGACCACGGTATCCAGAAAACAACTAAACATACTAATAATATTAGTATGTTTAATGGGATCCTGCAATCAAGTCGGCTTTGTTGTATGGATCAGTTTTTGCGTCATTGCGAGGAAATTGCATAGCAATTGACGAAGCAATCCAGTAAAAAATGCTAAAGTTAGCATTTTTTTATTATTTTTCTGGATTGCCACACTCCTTACTTACAGTCGCTCGTAATGACGATTCGGTATTCATGCAACAAGGCTGATCAAGTTAGCTAGGATAACACATACTCTTTCTCCCCAAACACATAAAATAATTTACATCTATATCATCGCTTAATTTCCACTCATTTTTAGCCAGATCATATACCAAGCCTTTCAGCTCTTTAATTTCAATTTCGGTATCCGTAAGCATTTCGTAAATTTCCAACGGTTTTAGGAATTTGCTATAATCATGAGTGTTTTTTGGTACCCAACCTAAAATATATTCGGCAACTATTATTCCAAGTATATAAGCTTTTTTAGTACGGTTAATCGTAGAAATTATTGCCATACCGTTTGGCTTAATATGCTTCACCAAATTTAGTATAAATTGCTGTACGTTTTCTACATGTTCAATAACCTCAAGACAAATTACCACATCATATAGCTGGTCACTTTCTAATTCTTCTATAGTAGATTTTAAATAATTTATCTTTACGCCGTTTCCCTTAGCATAAGCAGTTGCCGTTTCAATATTACTTTGCAGTGCATCAATGGCTGTAACGTTAAAACCTTGAGCCGCTAAAGGCGTTGCAATTAACCCCCCACCACAACCGACGTCTAATATTTCTAATTTAGAAATATCGTTAGACATCTTCTCAAACTCTACTTCTAGAGGTAATTTGTGCGTCAGTCCGTTGCTCGTCGCATCCTCCCGTACTTCTATGTACGCTGCGGTGCTGTGCTGCATGTTTCCTACAAATTCCTCTCTATAAGCAAGTTTGGAAAGGTGTCTATTGTAATGCGTAGTTATTTTCTCTATTATATATTCAAGGCGAATAGGGTTTATTCGGTGTAAGATACCGAATTCTCCGTCCTTATTCCACCAATTATGAGAAATTTTCTCAAATTTTTCTAATTCTTTTTTATCGATTGAAGACATAGTCTATGATTCTTTCCAATGTCATCCCGTGGCTTGACCACGGGCTCCATAAGTACAGCCTAAGAACTTTAGTAGATCCCGTGGTCACGCCACGGGATAACAAGAGGCCATACAACAAACATATATAATATACTCAGATGACTTTAATAATACTAGCATTAATTTTAATTAGCTGTATATTTGCCCCGCTTGGCTGCATTGCCTTATGGAAGAGATATATTTATTTCGGGGACGGGCTTGCTCATAGTAGTTTTTTAGTAGCTAGCATAAGTATTATAGCACATGTTCCATTAATATATGCAGGCATAATAGTTGCAATGCTGTTTTCGTTTTTTGTTTTTATTTTTAAAAATAATGCTGAAAAAAACGCAGTGATTAATTTGATTTCTAGCTTTATGCTAGCTGTTGCTTTAGTTATTAATTATTTTACTTCTTTACAGAATAATATAGTGAATTTGTTGTTTGGGGATATTTTATCCGTATCTTTTAATGATTTGATGATACTTGCAATAGTGCTAATAACTATTATAGGCTTTATAGTATATTTTTATAATCAAATTCTTCTTATCATTATCAATAGAGATATTGCCATCATAAAAGGTTTAAAAGTTAATATTATTGAGCTAATATTTTTACTTCTTCTCTCATTATCGGTATTTTCTGCTATAAAGATTGTCGGAGTACTTATGGTAACTGCTATTTTACTTATTCCTGCAATGATTGCACGGTTTATAGCATATAGCCCCTCCCAGATGATTATAATATCAATTCTTATATCTTTATTTATTAATTTTTGTGCCGCATTTAGCTCTTTCTACTTTGATTTACCTTTAACTCCATTGTTTATTATATTAGGTACGTTTATTTATGGTTTGTTGTATTTAAAGCGATTATTATGAACAAAAATGAATTTACTGAATATGTCAAAGAATTGTTAGAACCATATGGTTTAGTAGCCGTTCGTGCAATGTTTGGTGGATATGGTATATATAAGGGTGGTGTTATGATAGGAATTATTAAGAGCAATGAATTATATTTTAAGTCAGACCTAAGCACTTATGAATATTTTCAATCTTTCGGTTCTGAGTCATTTGTATATCAAAGTAAAGGTAAACTTGTAACTTTATCATATTGGAAGGTGTGACTGACCTGAAATTATGGAGGATCAAGAGTTATTAGGTAAGTGGTGTAAATTAGTTTTGAATGCTACTATTAATAGTCAAAAGAAAAAATAAATGTCGCCCCGTGGCTTGACCAGCGTTGTTGTGTATGGCGTTTTTTCCCATCATTGTGAGAAGACGCCATAGGCGTCGATGAAGAAATCTCAGGCAAGATCCCTGAGATTGCCACGCTCCTTGCAGTCGCTTGCAATGACGTTAGAATCTATCCACGTTTTTCATAATCTCAAGATAATCAATTTTGCCGCTTGTAAGTAGAGGTATTTCTGTATCGGTAATAATTACTTCCGGTAAATGTAGTAAAGAAATTTGAGCTTTAGATACAGCATCTGCAAAGTTCTCTCTATTTATATCAGAACTGGTAGTAAGTAAAATAATCTTTTCTCCGTGCGTTTTATCGGGAATAGAAATAGCAGAGTGCAAGGAATCAGGATCAATTTCGCTTGCAAGTTCTTCAATTTTTGTAAGAGATATCATTTCCCTTGCTATTTTAGCAAAGCGTTTTAAACGTCCTAAAATTGTTATATATCCTTCAGAATCGATTTTGACTATATCACCTGTGTCGTACCATTCTTTATAAGTACGGTGACCTTCTAAGTTCAAGTAACCAAGCATGATGTTAGGACCCTTAATGAATAAACGTCCCCCTTCATTTATTCCCTCTACTTTCTCAAGCTTATAATCGATTTGCGGTAATAATCTTCCTACTGTGCCTGCTTTATTATGCATAGGGGTATTGCAAGCTATAATAGGTGAGGCTTCTGTAATCCCATATCCTTCAAAAATACGTATGCCGTACTTATTAAGCCAAAATTGTCTTGTAGATTCTTTTAATTTCTCACTACTGGCAAATATATAGCGTAATGAGTAAAAATCATATGGGTGAGCGTAATTAGCATAACCATTTAAAAAAGTATCGGTAGAAATTAATATAGTTGCTCCAATATCGTATATAACTTCAGGAATGCTACGATAATTTAGTGGAGAAGGATATAGAAACAGTTTAATACCGTTTAAAGTTGTAATAATTGCACCACTAAGACCAAAACAATGAAATAGCGGTAGCGCATTAAATACTATATCTTCAGGGTTAAAAGGTACTTTAGCAGTTATTTGATATCTATTAGTTTGTAAATTTCTGTGAGATAATAATACGGCTTTAGGTTCACCTTCAGTACCCGAAGTAAAAATTATCACTGCCGGTTTTTCGTCATCACGATTACGACAAAAATAATTGTAATAAGTTTGGGCACAATAACTTCCTATTTTTGCTTTTAGTTTTAGAGCTGTACCAATCTGATTTTTAAAATCTTCTAAATATATTATTTTAATACCGAAATCTAATAAGTTAGTTATTAATTCATGTAAATTTGCTTTCTCAATAAATTGTTTTGAAGTGTAAACTACTTTAATTTGTGCAAGTTTACAGGAGTTAATAATAGTACTTATGCCGCTGCTCCAGTTAATTATAGCAGGGACATAACCGCTAGATTGCATAGCGTAAAAAGTAATTAACATATTCGTGGTATTAGGCAACATTAAGCCTAAATTTCTGCCAAAGATATTATTCTTTTTGATTAAATCACCTAGGATAAAAGATTTTAATATTAAATCTCGATAAGTAACCACATTATTTTCAAAATCATCAACTATTTTTTTCTTAAATCCATGAATTTTAGCAGCTTCTATAAGAGATGAGAATACAGTATTTTTATAGTCTGAACTCTCAAACATCATGTCAGCCATGATATCATAAAGAGTCCTAGATATATAACTGCGTCGTTCTTGATTGCTTATAGCATCCATATTAGCGAATTTTACCGGCGGTAAAACGGTTATAGTAATTTTAGGAAATATTTTTCTTTTTAATATGTTTTTTAATTTTGATAAATGAGTAAATTGAGTACCATCTATTCTAACCGGTAAAATGGTAGCACCGGCTTTATCGGCAATCATTCCCGGTCCTTCGTATATTTTCATTAAAGAGCCGGTAACGCTTATTCTACCTTCAGGGAAAATTGCTACTTTCTGATCCTTTTGTACTTCTTTTACTAAAGTCTTTATTGCCATTGGGTTACTTGGATCAACCGGCAAAGTTCTTGCCATACGTAAAAACGGTTTAATCCACCATATTTTTTGTATATCGGGACTAATTGCAAAAGTCATTTCTGCTCGTAAGTAAGTAGCAATTAGCGGCGGATCTAGATATGAAATATGGTTAGCGACCACTACTACTTTTTTACCTGCTTTTTGAAAATTTTCAAATCCTTTAACTTCAACCTTATACATAAGATCAAAACAGATTTGGAATATTCTTCGCAATAGCTTAAACGGAATAATTTTAACTTCAGGTATTAAACGGTAAATATGTATAGTAACGATTATATTAGCTAGGCTAATAAATAATATAATCCAGGGTATAGTGAGATTTAGGTAAAATAATAAAGATAGAATTATTGTTGATCCCACCATGAAAATGGAATTGATAAGATTGTTAACGGCAATAATTCGACTACGATGAGCAGGGTTTGCGTAATGCTGTAATATCGCAAAAAGAGGAACGATATATAATCCGCCTATTGCCGCTAAGAACAATAAATCTATAACTATTCGCCAATTATGTCTTTTCGATAAAAATACTAAAATACTTTTTAGCTGAGTAGGTTCGTAGTTAACTGAGCTAATTCTACTTGCAAAGAACAAATCAATACCGCAAATACTAATGCCTAGGGCTGAAATAAATAGATATTTAACGGTAATCTCATCTTCAAATATTTTGCTACATAAAAACGAACCACCCCCAACACCAAGCGAGAAAACCGCTAAAAATAAATTAGCAACATTCTCATCAGCTTTAAAAGTTATCTTAGCAAGTGAAGGTATTTGAGAAATTATAGCAGCTCCGATAAACCAAAACCATGAAATACCAAGTATAGCTAAATATATCTGTTTTTTCGCTTTGGCATATTTAATCATATTTATGCTTTCATCTATAATATTAAAATTTATTTTAATATTACGATTTGCATTTTTAGATTTTGGGGAAAAAAGGCTTGTAATAAAGCCAAGAAAAGCGATGGTAATTAAGGAATAAATTATAAAATTATTGCTGATTGTATAATAGCTGCCGATTATAGTACCGATAAAAATACCGATAAAAGTTCCGGCTTCAACAAAGCCATTAGCTCCAAGTAGTTCATCTTTATTTAGGTTATCAGGTAATACGCTATATTTGATTGGACCGAAAAAAGTAGAATGTATACCCATTAAGCAAATAGAACAAAACAGGATTAGCAGATTATTGTGATGAAATCCGTAAATTGCAAAGGCAATTATACCGATTTCACAAATCTTAATAATTTTAATCAGATTTGCACGCTCATATTTATCGGCAATTTGTCCTGCTATGCTTGCGAATATTATAAAAGGTAATACAAAAATAGCATTAGCAATTAAAACAAGTAGATTATTATATTTACTTAAAGCTCCTGAAATACCATAAGTTATAAGGATTACCAGAGCATTTTTTAATATATTATCATTAAGACAACCGCATAACTGCACTATAAAATTCGGTAAAAATCGTCTATCTTTGAAAAGATATAATTTGTTTGTATCCATGATATAAAATATTTTAAATGCCAATTTGTTAGGTGACTCTTATGTCATTCCCGTGAAAACAGGAATCCAGTAATTAAAAATATAAGTACAGTAAGTTTTTAAAACTAAAAACTCGATTTATCTCGCTTTACCCTGGATTCCCGCCTTATGCGGGAATGACATAAGCGAGCTATGCAACAAAACCTAAATTCCCCAAATATTAGCAATTTATATTAATATGTCAAATGTGGTGCTTATTTACTTTCTGTTTCTAAGCGTCTTGATTTTATTAATTCATCTACAAGAGAAATTTTTTCGTCTGTAGAATCAGTGTAAGTTTTTACTATTGTTTGTAATGCAGATAAAGCTTGGCTTGTAGTATCTTTCGTTTTAACTTTCTTTCTTCTTTGTAAATTCTTTTTTAAGGCAGTTGATAAATTATCAAATTTAGCCGGTGATTTGGCTTTTTTCGGTGCTTCTTTGATATCTTTGGTAGATGACATAAATAATTATCTTTTCACAGTAGCATTATTATATTATATTATGGATATTTTAGAAAATAAAACTATAAATAATCTATGAATCAAAGTAATATAATCTCTCCTGAGTTACTGGATGAGAGAAGAAGTATTGCAAGGCAAGGGGGCGGTGAAGCTAGGATCAATGCACAACATCAAAAAGGTAAGTTAACTGCACGAGAACGCATAGAAGTATTATTAGATCCGAATAGCTTTACCGAAACAGGTATGTTTGTATCCCATAGATGCGATAATTTTGGGATGCAGGATAAAAAGTTTTTAGGTGACGGCGTTGTAACGGGACATGGTACGATAAACGGTAGGTTGGTATTTATTTATAGCCAAGATTTTACCGTACTCGGTGGTTCTCTCGGCGAATATCATGCTAAGAAAATCTGCGATATTATCGATCAAGCTATAGAAACCGGTGCTCCCGTAATCGGTATTAACGACTCAGGGGGAGCAAGAATTCAAGAAGGGGTTGATGCTCTGGCCGGATACGGTGAATTATTTCAGCGTAATGTTTTAGCGTCAGGTGTCATCCCTCAAATTACCCTAATTATGGGACCTTGTGCCGGTGGTGCGGTATATTCTCCTGCCTTAACCGATTTTATATTTATGGTTAAGAATAGTTCTTATATGTTCGTCACCGGTCCCGATGTAGTAAAAACCGTTACGGGTGAAGAAGTAAGCCAAGAAAAGCTCGGTGGCGCTAGGATGCATACCACTAAAAGCGGCGTTGCCGATCTTGCATTCAACAATGATATAGAAACATTGCTTGAAATTCGTAAATTCTTTAATTTCCTTCCGTCATCCAATCGTAGTCCTCTTCCTGTTCGTTCGACTGTTGATCCTGCCGATAGAGTTGATATGTCTCTTAGCACGTTAATACCTAACACTCCTAATAAGCCTTATGATATGAAAGAACTTGTTGAGCGTATCGTTGATGAGGGAGAATTTTTTGAATTACAACCTGATTTTGCTAAGAATATCATTATTGGCTTTGGTTATATGGAAGGTTATCCGGTAGGATTTGTGGCTAATCAGCCTTTGCATTTAGCAGGATGTTTAGATATAAACGCCTCAAGAAAAGCAGCAAGATTTATTAGATTTTGTGATGCTTTCAATATTCCTATAGTAAGCCTTGTTGATGTGCCTGGATTTCTGCCTGGTACATCCCAAGAGCATGACGGTATTATTAAACACGGGGCTAAGCTGTTATACGCTTATGCGGAAGCTACAGTGCCGAAGATTACTGTAATTACCCGTAAGGCTTATGGAGGCGCTTATATAGTTATGAACTCCAAGCATCTTAGAGGCGATATAAACTATGCTTGGTTTAATTCGGAAATTGCTGTTATGGGGGCAGAGGGAGCAGCCGAGATAATATTTAAGGAAGAATGTAAAAACCCTGAAGCTAAAAAACAAAAAATCGATGAATATAGGAAAGTAGTAACTTCGCCTTTTGTTGCGGCATCTAGGGGATATTTGGATGATATTATAAGACCGCAAAATACCAGATGGCGAATATGTAAGGCGTTAAATTTCCTGCGTACTAAAAAAGTAGAACTGCCTTGGAAGAAGCATGATAATTTGCCGCTTTAGCTGTCATCTCGTGGCTTGACCACGGGGTCTCAGAATACAGTCTGTGACGCAAGGCCCCGTGGTCAAGCCACGGGGTGACATTAGGATACAAAAAACTATGAATAAACCATTATTTGATAAAATTTTAATTGCTAATCGTAGCGAGATCGCCGTTAGGATAATACGTACCTTAAAAAAGATGGGGATAAAGTCGGTTGCAGTATATTCTGAAGCAGATACAAACTCAATGTATGTGCAGCATGCAGATGAGGCTTATTATATAGGTGATTCCCCTGCAACGGAAAGTTATTTATCTATTAAAAATATTATTTCAGCGATTCGTGAAAGTGGCGCAAGTGCAGTACATCCAGGTTACGGTTTTTTATCAGAAAATCCAAATTTTGCCAATATTCTTAAAAGGGAAGGTGTCGTTTTAATAGGACCGAGTGCCGGAACTATTAAAAAAATGGGCGATAAAATCGAAGCAAAAAAGATAGCGATAGAAGCCGGAGTTAGCACCGTACCGGGTTATATGGGAACTATAAACGATGTTAAACAAGCTATAGATATTGCTAAAGAGATTGGTTTCCCGGTAATAGTAAAAGCGGCTGCCGGCGGCGGTGGGCGTGGTATGAGAGTAGTGAATAATCCCGCTGAAATGGCCAATGCTTTTGAGTCGGCCAAGCTTGAAGCAGCCAATAGTTTTAGTGACGATAGATTATTTATTGAGAAGTTAATTCAAACTCCCCGTCATATCGAAATTCAGCTAATTGCCGATCAATACGGCAATAGTGTATGTCTCGGAGAGCGGGAATGTTCAATACAGCGTCACCATCAAAAAGTAATTGAAGAAGCACCAAGTTCTTTTATTACTGAAGATATAAGGCAAGAAATGTATCGGCAGGTAATATCCTTATCTCAAAAAGTGGGATATTATTCGGCCGGTACCGTTGAGTTTATAGTAGATAGCAATAAAAATTTCTATTTTTTAGAGATGAATACTAGGTTGCAAGTCGAGCATCCTGTTACTGAGCTAATTACCGGTATAGATATCGTTGAAGAGATGATACAAATCGCAGCCGGCGAGAAATTATCATTTACGCAAGATGATGTAAAATTAAAAGGTTGGGCATTTGAATCACGAATTTGTGCTGAAAACCCAAGCCGAGGTTTCTTACCTTCTAGCGGTAGAATTATAGCTTATTCCGAACCTGCAAAGAGTCCTAATATCCGTATCGATACAGGGATTGGGCTTGGCGGCGAAGTAAGTATGTTTTATGACTCAATGATTGCAAAATTATGTACTTACGGTGAAACAAGAGAGCAGGCAATTGAGCTAATGCATTCTGCTTTGAGTTCTTATATAATTAACGGTATTGCTCATAATATTGGTTTCTTAGAAGCGGTAATACTACATCCACGCTTTGTTAGTGGTGATATTTCTACTGCCTTTATTCAAGAAGAATATCCTGACGGTTTTTCCGGAGCTAGTTTAACTTCAGAAGTAACTACCGTATTTTTAGCAACGGCTATTTTTATTTATATATCGGAGCAAAGACGTGCTTCTTTAATTTCTGGCAATATTAACAATCAGGCTAACAAAATAGGTACAAGATGGGTAGTAACTATCGATGATAAACTATTTCCCGTATTAATTACACCTGTTGAAAACGGCTATAATATTCGTCACGAAAGCGATAGAATATATATTCGTAGTAACTGGAATTTAGGTAATGAACTTTTTACGGCTATAATTAACGGTAAAAAGACAAATGTAAAAATTGAGAATATCAGAACCGGTTATTTATTATCACATGCCGGTATTAGCGTAAAAGCCTTTGTACGTTCTCCTCGTATATCAGAACTTGAAGCGTTGATGGTCTCAAAAGTAGTGGTGGAAGAAAGTTCCGAACTACAAGCTCCTCTAAACGGTCAGATTGCTGCGATCAAGGTGAAAGAAGGGCAGGAAGTGACAGCAGGACAAGAAATTATGATTTTAACTGCTATGAAAATGGAAAACCTGATTCTTGCCGAAAGAGACGGTAAAATAGCTAAAATTTTTGTTAATGAAAAGGAGAATGTTGTAAGAGGGCAGGTATTATTAGAATTTGCTTGATATACTAGGTTCTGTAAATGATAATTCAATTATTTATATTTTCAGATATTTTGTAGCGAAAATTAATAAGATGTTTGCAGTAATAGTTGTTCTTATTTCAAAACAATCTTATAATTTGCAGCAAAGAAGAACAAAAATAGATTAATTTAATTTTCCTTATAATAATTAGAGCTTTTGTGTATTTTACTATACATGTCTATAGCTTCTTTATATTTTTCATTCCTAAAATAATTATTTCCTTCCGTAAGATTTGGATGAGCCATGGTTCCTCCGTATTTTGATTAGATTTTTTTTATAAAAAAGTATATATTACCACGAAATATAATTCTCATGTTTCATGGTAATATATATGTATCTAATAAATGTGCAAGAGGTTTTGTCGTCATTGCGAGGAAAAATTGTAAGTTTTGATGAAGCACTCTAGTTAAAAATACTAATAATATTAGTATTTTTAACTAGACCCTGTGGACAAGCCACAGGGTAAAAATTAGGGAACTGGTCCACGCAACAACGCCTATGTGGGAATGACATAAGAGTAGGCAATGAAGCAATCTTATTGTAGGAATGACATTATTAAAGCTTAGAATCAAATATTTTTATATCACCGCCTAAAGATGTTTCTTCATCAAGTCCCTCAAGGGCAAAAGTGCGAAATATACTTGATGAGTATGTTCTAACCTAGAGCCTGTGTTAGGTTTTGCAGTTTCAACCTTAAAATTAGAAACATAGCCCTCGTCTTCTACACAGTATTTGTATTTATTGGAATTTTCTTCCCGCGAGAATAATCTTCTAACAGTGCTTTAATTTCTGCAAAATTTTGTAAATCTTTAGATAGTTGTTTTTTGAATTTAGAAAATTTTTGTTTTATTTGTTCTGATGATAAATTTTTATATCCGTCATCATGTGATGATATACTTGTTTTTAATATCCTCTCTAATATATATTTGTGGTTAGGATTATTAGCTTTTTCACACAATGTAGAAAGCTTAGTGATTTGAGTTAGTTGATACGATACATCGCTATGTAAGTTATCTTTTTCCCATCCTTTAACGTTATAGTTAGCACCGTGTTTAAGTAAGTATTTTACTATTGTGACCTGTCTATGCTCTGATGCAAGCATTAAAGGTGATACATCTTGATTGCCGTTAATCTTTTTGCTCCTGCTTCTAATAATGTTTTTACCGCATTTAAATTACCGTATATTATTGCTATTTCTAGAGCTACATCTAAATTAGCATTTTTAGATAAAAGATACTTTGTAATTTCTTTTCTATTTTTTAAATTTGCGGTACTTAATGGTGTGTTAAAACGATATTCAGTATTAACATCAAAACCGTATATTTCAAAAATTTTTTAATTATTTCAAGCTTATTTTCGTTTATTGCTTTAAAAAAGATTTGCTTATATTTAATGCTGTCCCGTTTTTAGGATGAAGCGCATCAAAATATTGTTTTAAATACCCTAGAGTTATTACATTTTCTGTTTTAGTAGTTCTTTTAATTTTAGAACCCCCCGGAGCTGTGGAGGAGTTGTGCATGATAATTTACCTTCAATTAATTTATAGCGTGCGTACTAGTACTATAGATTAATTTAAGTAAATTATCAATATCTTAATCGATAGTAAAAAATTACGATTTCTTAACTTTAAGTTGTATTTGATGGTTCCCTAATTCTACTTTACTTACATAATCAGGCATGAAATTTTTAGCAAACTCGCCTAAAGTTTGTTCTTTAATAAAGTCTCCATAATTATCAATTATCTTAGATAAATCAAACTCGCTTATTATCTCAATTAAAATCCTGTCAGTGATAGAGAAATCAGCATCTTTTCGAGCCTGTTGTATAAAGCGTACAATGTCTCTTGCGTATCCTTCTTCTATTAACTCAGGTGTTAGCTCTAAATCAAGTATTAACAAGCTACTATTATTCTCAAAACTTGCTGCTCCTTTGATATGTGAATACGGTTCTAAAACTAGCTTATATTCGTCACTATTTAAGGTTGCACCGCATATAGCTAAACCGCCTGCGATAGCTTCCCACTCACCTTTTTTAGAAGCGGTTATAATCTCTTTCATTTTATGCGGCAAACGTTTACCAAGTATTGGGCAATTAATCGATAGTTTTTTGCTTGCGTAATTCTCTAGATCGTCACGATAAATGACCGCCTTAACATTAATTTCATCTTTAATTAAATCTTCAAAATCTTTGAGGTTGTTATTATGTTTACTGATAATAGCTATGCTAGCAAGTGGCTGCCTTACCCTGATATTTTCAGTGCTTCGGATAAATAGGCTATTACTGCAAATATCAAGCACGTTATCCATAGTAGCAACCAGCTCGTGATTGATTTCAAAGTCTGAGAGAGTAGGGTAGTTGCAGAGATGTACGCTAATCGCGTCATTGCGAGGCACTGAAAGTGCCGTGGCACTCTTATGAGATACTCCTGAAATTGTTTCGTCAAGACTGGTGTCTTTCCTCGCAATGACGTTTGATTTTCCTGAGAGTGCCGTGTTGTTACGCTCCTCACAATGACGTAATCCCTTATATATCGCTTCCGAAATCATAGGTACTAGTGCCGACATCGCAATAGCCATAGTGTCTAAACATGAATATAGAGTATTATAAGCATTTTGCTTATCTGTATCTTTTTCGCTTTTCCAAAATCTAGCTCGGCTTCGTCTTATATACCAGTTATTCAACACTTCAAAAAATTCTGAAACTGCATGATAAGCTGTTTGCGTATCGAAATTATCTAAGCTCGCTTCAATTTTTTGTACGGCTATTTTAAGCTTAGATAATATATAAACATCAAGTACGTTTTTAGAGCTAAAATTAAGCTTGCCTTTAAGCGAATCGGCATTAGCATACATCGTAAAGAAATGGTACGCATTCCATATAGGTTTGATAAATAGACGAAGCGTATCAAATACCATTTTGCCGTCTTTATCAATTAATAGCTCCTGACCTTTAACAACGTTTGAAGATAACATCGTAACTCTTAAAGCGTCAGAGCCGTATTTATCAAATAGCTCCAGCGGATCGGCGTAGTTATTAAGACGCTTTGAAAGTTTTTGACCTGTAGCGTCTAAAATTACACCGTGGCATATACAATTTAAAAACGGTGGGCGATCAAATAAAGCGGTAGATAGCACCATTAAAGTATAAAACCATCCGCGTGTTTGAGCTGAATACTCAACTATAAAATCAGCCGGAAAATGATCCTCAAACCACTCTTTATTTTCAAAAGGGTAATGGGCTTGCCCGTATGGCATTGAACCGCTTTCAAACCAGCAATCAAACACGTCTTCTATTCTACGCATTGTTGATTTACCGGTTGGATCGTTGGGATTTGGTCTTGTTAGTTCATCGATAAACGGACGATGTAAATTAGTAACTTTAACACCAAAATCTTTCTCTAATTCCTCTATAGAGCCGTAAACATCTATGCGTGGATATTTTGGATCATCAGACTTCCATACAGGCAGCGGCGTTCCCCAGAATCTATTACGGCTTATCGACCAATCACGAGCATTTTCAAGCCATTTACCAAATAAATTATCTTTAACATGGAAAGGTATCCAGTTAATTTGCTGATTTAACTCTACCATTCTATCTTTAAACTGCGTAACCTTTACGTACCATGACGGAACAGCCTTATATATAAGAGGCGTATCTGTTCGCCAGCAATGAGGATAATTGTGAATATACTGCTCGGTTTTTAGCCAATTTCCTTGTTCTTTCAGTTTGATTATTATTTTGTCATTTGCATCAAATACTTGTAAGCCCTCTAAATCAGGAATTTCTTTAGTGAATTTACCGCTATTATCAACAGGACAAACAAGCTCAATACCTTTCGATTCACAAAGTATTTGGTCATCTTCACCAAAGCCTGGAGCCATATGTACGACTCCCGTGCCGTCACCCTCAACTACGAAATCGCCTGCAAATATCTTGAAGCTGTTTGGATGATTTTCGAAATAGTCGAATAAAGATTTATAGTTCAATCCTTGAAGTTCTGAGCCTTTAATTATCTCAAAATTTTCTTCACCGCTAAGTCCTAATTCTTTAGCATATTTAGAGACGGAAGAGGCAGCTATTATATAACAAACATCATTTTTAGGGACTAATGCATAATCTATATCACTACCGACTGCTAAGGCTAAATTTGATGGCAATGTCCAAGGTGTCGTCGTCCAAGCGAGTATACGGTATTCTTTAAAAGATCCTGTGGTCATAGCCACGGGATGACATAGTACAAAACTCACCGTTACAGCTTTATCGGCTCGCTCACGATAAGAATTATCAAGTCTTGTTTCAAAATTAGAAAGCGGTGTTTCGCATGCCCATGAATAAGGCATTACCCGCATAGATTCATACAATAACCCCTTATTATATAACTCCTTAAATGCCCAAAGTATGGATTCCATAAAATTCTTATCCATCGTTTTATAAGAATTTTTAAAATCCACCCATCTTGCTTGACGAGTTACATATTCTTCCCAATCATTAGCATATTTCATTACCGAAGCTCTGCAATGTGCATTAAACTTTTCTATACCAAAATTAGTTATTGCAAGACGCCCTGAAATTCCAAGTTCTTTCTCTGATTGCATTTCAGCAGGAAGACCGTGACAGTCCCAGCCAAAGCGACGCTCGACTTTCTTACCTTTTACAGTTTGGTATCTAGCATATACGTCTTTAATAAAGCCGGTAAGCAAATGACCGTAATGCGGCAAACCGTTTGCAAAAGGCGGGCCGTCATAAAAAATAAATTCTGACTCTCCGTTCCTATCATCAATAGATTTTTGGAATATATTATTGTCTTGCCAAAATTTTAGTATCTCTCGCTCTAAGCCTGCAAAATCAGCATTCGAGCTAACTTCAGGATAATATTTAGTATTTGTCATTATTTTAGAAATTATTTTTAAAAATATCTTAATTATATGCAAGAGAGGTCATAATACAAGAATTTTTAAGGTATTTAAGAAAGTAATAAGGTGTATTACAGATTAAAAGATGATATAGAAATTTTGTCTAACTCAATTCATTTCACTATTAGTTACTACCTATCGTTTCAGCTTCATAAACCGATAATATTTGTGCTTCGTATCCTAAATATTTCTGCTCTTCGTTTAAATATTTAAACGTTACTTCAACTCTAGTATATTTTGTTAAATCGCTAAGGCACTGTGCTTTAGCATCACTTGCTACTTTATTACTTAAATTTAGTAGGAGCTTTTGTTTTTGCTCTAAATTAATAGTTTTCATAAGAGCTAGAAAATCACAAATTTTAAATATTAAATTCTTTATTGTTATCTTTATTATATTTCACTTCGTTAAATTTTTTCACTTGAATCTCTTTATACTCAGGTACATTCTTATATTTAGTAACAGTACGGCTCTTTATCATCTCTTTCTCTATCTGTGCTTTTTTATAAATTGGTTCATAACCCTTAATTTGCCTTATATACATACGTTATAATTTAATAGTTGGATATATAAATTGGTTTTGCTAAAGAAATATCATCATAAGTTTTTAATTTTTTCCTAGGTGAATCAGTATATATTAGCTTCGGTTCGATTTGTTTAGTTCCTTCTATAAGCTCTTTTTCTAAATATTGTTGTTCTTCGGTATAGGAGATTTCTTTTAAACCTACATATGTCTTTTCTGTTTTATAAGAATAATATTTGTCATCATTTATCTTCTCTTGACGATCTAAATTATTTTTGTACGCTTTAGCAAGTTTAGAGAAAAGTATCTTCAGTGTTTTTGAATTTTCACCGAAATAACTTATAGGGATAACTTGATTATTAACTCATGTTCTTTATTAGAACATTCTTTTTTAAATTGAGTTTTCATATTATGTGAATTAGCGAATCAAAACAATATTGCAACTTAATTGTAAGCTAGCCCAAGTTTTGTCTGCTGTATATATCGGATAATTTTTCCCCTGTCCTTTGTCTTCCGCAAGTAAAGCCATCAAGGAAGAAGAATCAAGAATTATTGTTATGAGAAGACATTATTGGGTTACAAGTTAAAATTTAGAATTTTCTTTATGCGCTTCTTGATATTTCTGCTTTAAAAATTCATCAACAAATGATTCTGATTTAGAACCATGTTGTTTAAACAATGCTTGAGCTTTTTTTACAGCCTTATGACAAGTGATTAAATGTAATTCATTATTAACTTTATTTATAAGTTTCATAGCATTTTTATATTTGATATGGAGTTAATATTACCCATTAAGCATATCTACATAAACATTCTAACTATGGGAATATTTGAAGGGGCGAGTAATTTTTTCATTTGTGAGAAAGTTTTTACTATATTTTCTACAGCAGTCTCAATAAATTTATCGGTTTCAATATAATTTTCTGATTCGTCTTGGATATAGAAAAGAATAGATGAAACATAAACCGCGAGCAATAAGCTTCTTTTGGTATAATAGTTAAAATCAAGAGATTTATCACCGGCATAACGCCAAATCGCATCACAACTACGGAATGCAACTTCAGTTCCTTGTATTGGGTTTAATACAAAATAAGCGGCATTCTTACTATGAATAATAGGAAGTACGGTTTTGACCCTAATCTTTACGGCTAAAGATATTTTCTCTCTTATTTTTAATGGTTCTGCTATGATCTTTAAGCTTTCTAGCATCATTTTATCTAAATACTCTTCCAAGAATCCTACTATTTCAGATAAACCTTCTGGAAAAACTATTAAGCTATAGCCTTTTGCAAAACCACATTTTTCTTCTGCTTCTTCGAGTAGTTTATTATTCCATTCATTAAACGGTAATAATTCTAATAAAGATTGTACGAAGCTTATTTTTTTGATAAGGTGTTCTTCTTGAATGCTCATATTTTTAACCTTGACATATAACTGAATTATAGGGTATAGTTCAATAAACCACAATATCTAATATCTTTTAAGGAGAGTAATTTTAGTGATACTAGTAAATGTTCACGCCGGTAATTGTGATAATACGCTTAAGAATTTTAAGAAAAAGCTACAAAGAGAGCTTTATTTTCGTAAGATGAAAGAACAGCGTTATTATGAAACACCTTCAGCGAAGCGTGTGCGTAAAGCACAAGAAGCAGCGAGAAGACAGAGAAAATTTGCTCGTAAAAAAATGTTTGATGAATAAAATTTCAAACAATTTTCATACTAAATATAAAGCTAGAAATATTAATATTTCTAGCTTTTTTTATGTTATAAAGAACTGTTATAGTCATATAAACATTCTCTATGCTTAGTTATCTTAAACAAAATTTACGTTCTTATTTTTCTAGTAGAGTACTAATTTTTACTTTAGCAACAGCAGCTATTATTTTTGCTTGTGCTACTTTTTATGTGATATCTTTAGAATCAAAGAATTTTAGTACGATTATTGGATTTTTATTAGTTGATTTAGCAATTTTTTTAATTTTAGGTGTTTTACTAACTCAAAAATTTTTTACTAAAAATAATAATAACGATAGTTCTAAATTACAAAATCGTATTGTAATTGCCTTTAGTTTAGTTGCAGCTATTCCAACTATAATTGTTTCGGTTTTTTCTGTTTATTTTTTTAATCTTAGTGTTCAAGCTTGGTTTGATAAGAAGATTTCTACGGTTCTGGATCAATCCGTGATAGTTGCAGAATCTTATATTGCCGAACATAAATTACAGCTAAAAGAAACGGCTTTAGCCGTTGCTGAAGATTTAAGCGATATGTATTACGATTTAATTCACAATCCCGCTTTATTTACTAAAACACTTAATACTGAAGCAGAGATGCGTTCGCTTGATGAGGCTATAGTTTTAAACAAATCTACTAATACTATAGTAGCTAATAGTTATTTAAGTTTTTCATTATCATTTGCAACTATCCCTGCACATTTAATTAAAAAAGCGGATTTAGGTGAACCGGTGGAAGTAAAATCCGATCCAACCAAAATAAGGATGCTGATTAAATTAAAAGAGTATAATGATGTGTATTTATTAGTCGGTAGATTAGTAGATAATAAAATTATCGACCATGTAGATGCAACTAACGGAGCAGCTGCCGAGTATAATAGCCTTAAAAATGAAATAGATAATATACAGATTAAGTTCTCTATAATGTTTATCTTTATTGCCTTATTACTTCTTTTTGTCGCTATAAGTTTCGGGGTTATATTTACTGCTAAAATAGTAAAACCTATTAAAAAATTAGTTACTGCAACCGATAAAGTTAAAGACGGCGATTTAACGGTACAAGTGCCTGAAAATGAAGTAGATAAAGACGAAATAGGCACGCTTTATGTGGCATTTAATAGAATGATTAAGCAGCTTTCTCGCCAGCAGCGTGATTTAGTTATAGCACAGAGGGCTATGGCTTGGTCGGATGTTGCAAAAAAAGTAGCCCATGAAATCAAGAATCCGTTAACTCCTATTTTACTTGCTTCTGAAAGATTGCTGAAGAAATTTAGCCCTGAAATTAAGGCAAGGGTAGAATTTGAAAATTATTTAAAAATGATTATTCGCCATACTAACGATATTAAAAATATAGTATCCGAATTTGTTCTTTTTGCACGTCTTCCTGCTCCTAAATTTACGAAGAGTGAATTAGTTTATTTAGTTAAACATATTGTTGAAGCACGTAAATTACTTAATGATAATATTTTGTATAAATTTGAGTCTAACGTAGAACAATTTGATTTTATGTGTGATGCTACCCAAATAAATCAAGTTATGATCAATTTGTTAAAAAATGCAGAAGAGTCAATAGAAGGACGAGAATCCGGGAAAATAGAAGTTACTATAGATGCTAAAGATGATTTTATTAGCGTTATTGTAACGGATAACGGTAAAGGATTCCCGCCTGAGCTAATAGGCAAAGCTACCGAAAGCTATGTTACGACCAGCAGTAAAGGTATGGGAGTAGGGCTTGCTATAGTTAAAAGAATAGTCGAAGAACATTGTGGCATTCTAGATATAGCAAACAGAGAAGCAGAGGGAGCAATAATCGATATAAAATTTGATTTAAAAGAATTGGATTTAAAGGCTAAGCGTTTGGAAATGTAGTATTTTACTAGAGGATGAAGTTCTTAAAGAAAATTTAGAATCAATTATTTATCACCTAATATGAATGTAGACATCACAGAGTTTTTAGCAAAAGAGCTTATGGCAGAACAATCCCCCAAATGGTTTCATTTACCTATCAAACCGGTTGAATTTATTGGTCATGATAATAGCACCTTTCATTTAGGTGATGCAATGTTAATTAGATGATCAAGTGCAGTAAAATATGTAGGTGCGGTTTCAAAAGAACACAAATGGTGACCAATATTAGCACCTAACTTGTCATTTTATATCCCTAAGCCTTGAGCTTTAGGTAAACCTTCAAAAAATTATCCTTGGAATTGGTCAATATATAAATGGATTGAAGGAAAAAGTGCAAATAGCTTTGATACTAGTAGCTTAAATTTATCTCTCATTGCTTCTGATCTAGCAAAATTTCTAAATGAATTACATACGATTAATATAATTGAAGGGCCTGTTCCAGGTACTCATAACTTTTGGCGTGGAGGTGATCTTGCAGTTTATGACCTTGCGACAAAAATAGCAATTAAAAATTTAAAAGATTTGGTTGATGCAGATAAAGTTCTATCTGTTTGGGAAAAAGCATTAAATTCTCAGTGGAATAAAAAACTGTATGGATTCATGGTGATTTTGCAAGCGGTAATATTATTATAAAAAATGGTAAGCTTAATGCAGTAATCGATTTTGGAGGTATGGGTATTGGTGATCCTGCTTGTGATTTGGTAATAATTTGGACTTTCCTGCAAAATGAAGCAAGAGAAATTTTTAAAGAACAGCTAGCATTAGATGATGATACTTGGGCAAGAGCACGAGATTGGGCTTTATGGAAAGCTTTAGTTGCTCCACTAGATGGTCTTGATGCTGTTAAGAATTTACAAATTATTCATGATATTTTATATGAGCATGAAAAATTATGATTGAGATAGCTATTTATAAATACTATATCAATGAGTAATAGACATCTGCGAAGTATATAATGAGCATGACCGGCGACTAGATTTTAACTAAAGTTTTGTAATGATTATAAACCGTTAAAGAAGGATCTAAATTAGATATATAGAACAAAAATAAAATAATTTCAAAATTGTAGTTGACATAGCTGATGATATTGCATATAACTACACATATCCAAAGCGATAAATGAACAAAAGTCGCAGCTGTTTTTAAAAGTAAATAATTAGATATAGATAGTGACAGTAAACATGTACATATCACAAAAGTGATAATTAACCTGTCAATTTTTAAAGTAAAACTGACAGAATCAAACTTGAGAGTTTGATCCTGGCTCAGAACGAACGCTATCGGTATGCTTAACACATGCAAGTCGAACGGACTAATTAGGGCTCGCTCCAATTAGTTAGTGGCAGACGGGTGAGTAACACGTGGGAATCTACCCATCAGTACGGAATAACTTTTAGAAATAAAAGCTAATACCGTATATTCTCTACGGAGGAAAGATTTATCGCTGATGGATGAGCCCGCGTCAGATTAGGTAGTTGGTGAGGTAATGGCTCACCAAGCCGACGATCTGTAGCTGGTCTGAGAGGATGATCAGCCACACTGGGACTGAGACACGGCCCAGACTCCTACGGGAGGCAGCAGTGGGGAATATTGGACAATGGGCGCAAGCCTGATCCAGCAATACCGAGTGAGTGATGAAGGCCTTAGGGTTGTAAAGCTCTTTTAGCAAGGAAGATAATGACGTTACTTGCAGAAAAAGCCCCGGCTAACTCCGTGCCAGCAGCCGCGGTAAGACGGAGGGGGCTAGCGTTGTTCGGAATTACTGGGCGTAAAGAGTGCGTAGGCGGTTTAGTAAGTTGGAAGTGAAAGCCCGGGGCTTAACCTCGGAATTGCTTTCAAAACTACTAATCTAGAGTGTAGTAGGGGATGATGGAATTCCTAGTGTAGAGGTGAAATTCTTAGATATTAGGAGGAACACCGGTGGCGAAGGCGGTCATCTGGGCTACAACTGACGCTGATGCACGAAAGCGTGGGGAGCAAACAGGATTAGATACCCTGGTAGTCCACGCCGTAAACGATGAGTGCTAGATATCGGAAGATTCTCTTTCGGTTTCGCAGCTAACGCATTAAGCACTCCGCCTGGGGAGTACGGTCGCAAGATTAAAACTCAAAGGAATTGACGGGGGCTCGCACAAGCGGTGGAGCATGCGGTTTAATTCGATGTTACGCGAAAAACCTTACCAACCCTTGACATGGTGGTCGCGAATTGCAGAGATGCTTTTCTTCAGCTCGGCTGGACCACACACAGGTGTTGCATGGCTGTCGTCAGCTCGTGTCGTGAGATGTTGGGTTAAGTCCCGCAACGAGCGCAACCCTCATTCTTATTTGCCAGTGGGTCATGCCGGGAACTATAAGAAAACTGCCGGTGATAAGCCGGAGGAAGGTGGGGACGACGTCAAGTCATCATGGCCCTTACGGGTTGGGCTACACGCGTGCTACAATGGTGTTTACAGAGGGAAGCAAGACGGCGACGTGGAGCAAATCCCTAAAAGACATCTCAGTTCGGATTGTTCTCTGCAACTCGAGAGCATGAAGTTGGAATCGCTAGTAATCGCGGATCAGCATGCCGCGGTGAATACGTTCTCGGGCCTTGTACACACTGCCCGTCACGCCATGGGAGTTGGTTTTACCTGAAGGTGGTGAGCTAACGCAAGAGGCAGCCAACCACGGTAAAATTAGCGACTGGGGTGAAGTCGTAACAAGGTAGCCGTAGGGGAACCTGCGGCTGGATTACCTCCTTAAAGACTAAGTTTAGTATATTACTTATACAAATATAAGTAATTACTCAGTCCAAATATTTACTGTCACTATCTTTAACTAATTGTTTGCTTTTAAGACTATAATTTCTTTTCTTTTTTCAATTTCCTATATCTCTTCTCAAAAACAATACTTATTTTGTCTAAAGAAAGAATTAAAGTAATGAGTAACAAAACTTATTTGCTTATATACTCATTAGACTTATTGCACATACTCCTTTTAAAGGTAGTTTGTCCACAGAATCTAGTAATGCTTGACATATTTTATATTAACAATATCTTTTTATTAAAATTTTGGAGATATTTAGATTAACTTATGAAAATTGCTAAATTACAGGCAAAGAGACTTTTTTTAGCATTAAATGAATGGAATAATGCCGGTTTACTTGATGATAATACGACTATATTACTTAAATACGATATAGAAATATTAAATTTTGGTTGCAGAAATTAGCTAGATATTCTTTTTGGGTTTCTTTAATATGTATAGTGAATGCTATTTTGTCTGATCGTTATCTACGCGAATTATTAGAATATATTTTTAATGTCCCGTATCTGCTGAAATTTATAATTTATTTTGTTGGTTTTAAAAGACAGCTTCGGAAACTCTACTTCTAGAGGTAATTTGTACGTCGATCCGGTACTCGAATCCTCAAGTACTCTTTTGTATGCTGTGGTTCTGCGTTCCGTGTCTCCTTCAAATTCCTATCTATAAGCGAGTTTCTGAATAGATCTAATAAAATCTAAATATTTCTTAGAATTACTTTACTTAATTCATAATTCAAGTGTGAGAAGTTTATCTCTTCAAATCCTTTTCTCGGAATAATAATCATTGCAAATTTTATAGCCTTAAAGCGAGGATCACTAACAATAATTCTAATTAGATGTCGTATACGCCTTTTAATTTTGTTGCGAACTACGGCTTTTTTATTTAGCTTTCTGCTCACTTTGATTCCTAAAAAGGTGTTATATTTTGATTCAAGGAAGATTTCTGGAAGTTTTGTGGCGATTACCAAAATAAAATATCTTTCATGAAACTTCTTTCCAAGCTTATTTATAAGCTCAAATTCTTTTTGATTTTTTAAAGAGGTAATAGACAATTTGATAAGTCAGATTATTTTAAGCAGATAATTTATGTCTACCTTTAGCACGACGTTTTCTTAAGATTGCTCTTCCGGTTGGAGTAGCCATTCTAGATCTAAAACCATGTCTTCTTTTTCTAACTAAATTACTAGGTTGAAATGTACGTTTCATAATATTTATACCGAACGAAAATAAAAATTAATTATTATAAATATGTCATCCCGTGGCTTGACCACGGGATGAAATTAAATACTTAAATATGTGCTTTTGCTTTTTCTACGATACTTACAAATCCGTCACTGTTATTGACGGCAAGTTCTGCAAGTACTTTACGATCTATATCGATTTCTGCTTTTTTAAGAGCTCCCATAAATTGAGAGTAAACAAGCCCATGTTCTCTTACTGCTGCATTTATTCTTTGAATCCATAAACCTCTAAAATCACGTTTACGGTTTCTACGATCTCTATAAGCATATTGGAGGGCTTTTTCTACTTTTTCAATAGCTACTCTAAAACAGCTATTTGCTCTACCTCTATAGCCTTTAGCTAATTTAAGGATTTTTTTATGTCGGTTTTTGGAAATTTTCCCTGATTTTGCACGTGTCATTGCTTTAGCTCCTAGTTAATTAATTATATACCGTACGGTAAAAAATATTTTTTAATATTATATCCGTCTTGAGGACAAAGTATTGTAGTGCCTCTAAGGTTACGAATTTGAGCTTTAGTACGACGACGCATAAAATGTTTTTTACCTGCTTGAGATGCAATAACCTTGCCGCTAGCAGTAAGTTTAAAACGTTTTTTTACGGCAGATTTTGTTTTTAATTTAGGCATATTGTTCCTTATAATTGGTATTTCTAGGTTTAAACGGTAAAACATTAGGCATACCAAAGCCACATTACCGATGAAACCTAGAATAGTGTTTTTTATTAGTTATTGCAAGATTTTTTTATAAAAATGTACTATAATGTTTTTAATCAATCGATAATAATTTAAAAATGTTTGGACAAAATCCTAAAAGAAGCATATTAAACGGTGATGGTACTCAGTTAGAGGTACAGTCTATTTTTAAGACTATACAAGGGGAAGGCATTTTTGTAGGTTATCCTGCGATCTTTATTAGGCTTGGAGGATGTAATCTTGCTTGTAATTTTTGTGATACGGAGTTTGAAGATTTTGATTTAGTAGATATAAATAAAATTTTGAATAAAGTAGAAAGCCTGGCATTAAATTCTAACAATGAAAAATCGATTAGTTTAGTAGTAATAACCGGCGGTGAGCCGATGCGTCAACCTATAGAGTTATTATGTCAGCAGTTATTAGACCGAGGTGTTAAAGTTCAAATAGAGACTAACGGTACGTTATATCGTTCTTTGCCGAAAGAAGTGTCTATAATTTGTTCGCCGAAGGTAGGTAAAACCGGTTATAGTAAAATAAGAGAAGATTTATTGCCTAAAATTAGTGCGGTGAAATTTATCGTTGCTAAAAATATTTTAGAATATAGTCTCATACCGGAAGTAGGGCAAACTTCTTATAATATACCGGTTTTTATTCAACCTATGGATCAAAACAACCAAAGACTTAATAGCGAAAATAATGAGTTAGCAGTAAAATTAGCATTAGAAAGCGGTGCTAGATTATCTCTGCAAACTCATAAATTTTTAAATATCCCATAGATTTAGGTCGCCATATGACCCCTTTTCATCACCTAATAATATTACTATTCCAATGTTACCATTGTCAGAATTAGTAAGGGTAAAGCTCTTTAAAAATTTTAATTATATTTGCACCGGCTCCATCACTTTCAGAACGATATAATTTCCCTAATTGTCTTTGTTATTCTACAGAAGGACAAGGTAAGATAATTTTGTCAGCATCTATGTTATTTTTTGATGTTGATGTTATCATAGATTCAATTGAACTTTCGGTACAGAATTGTTGGAGTTGTACTACATTTAATTACCTGCTTTTCATTGTCTAAATTAGAAACCTCCGCATTTTCTGCTTGTTCTCTAACATTTGCTTGGTAGCACATATGTAATATACTAACTAAATCTAAATGAATTTTGCATTCCGGTTCTTTAATTTTTAACAAGAGTATTGATGCATAAGAATCGTCATCTTCACTATCTTCACTTTCGCTGTCACTCCCAATATAGTCAGCGTCAGAAGAGTACATAATAGATTCAAGGAGAAAATCCTTATTATATCCTTTCCTTGGCAGCAATTTCTTCTCCACAGTTTGAGGGATTTGTAATACGCTTAGGTTGTATCTGTTTCATAATTTCCTTACAAAATAATTTTGGTTAGAACTAAATTTTTTTATCCAATAAATTAAAGAATTTTAACTAAGGAATATATTACGCCTATATTCTAGTCAAAAATTAATTTACTTGAATTTTTAATTGTACTTAAGTATGATAATGAAGATTTATATTAAGTTAATATGGAGTAATAATGAGTGAAATATTAGAACTTGAAGCGGAGCCACGTACGAAATTCGGTACGGGAGCGGCAAGAGCATTAAGAAGAGCAGGGCGTGTTCCGGCTATTATTTATGGAGCGGGTAAAACGCCTGTTAGTATTTCTTTGGAAGAAAAGGAAATGACTAAATATTATAGAAAGCCGGCTTTTATCTCTCAGTTAATTAATTTAACAATTGATAAGAAAAAATATAAAGTATTGCCGAAGGCTGTAGAATTACATCCTGTTACGGATATAGTACGCCATGTTGATTTTGTCTTTTTAGAAGAGAAAACCCAAAAAATGGAAGTACCTGTAGTATATGAAGGGAAAGAAAGAGCTTTAGGCGTTAAAAGAGGTGGATACTTTAATATAGTAAAAAGAAGAGTTACTTTGTTATGTGATGTTAATAATATCCCAAGAAACGTAACTATAGATGTTACTAATATGCCTATGGCTACTTCGCTAAAATCGTCAAAAATAGAATTACCGAAAGGATGTAGTTTTGTTACAAAAAAAGAATTTGTTCTTGCAACTATTATAGGACGTAGAGGAGCAAAAACTGAAGCTGAAGGGGAACAACAAGCCGCTGAAGCAGGGAAGTAAGATAATTCTCACGATAAGATACTTAAATCGTTATTGCGAGGATTCGTAGGCGTTGTTGTTTGGCTCGTTTTATGCCATTCCTAGCTAGAAGCGGGAATCCGGTAATCTTTAATTGTCATACTGCGAGCTTGTAGCGGTATCCAGTCTTTGTGAATTTTTTTTCTGGACACCATGTCAAACTACGGTATGATATCGAGTAGGTTTTTCAATCCACGTAATAATGCTGAGCTAAGAATGACATTATTCTATACTTTTTGCAAATCAATATTTCTTCAAAAATTTTCCATTACTATTTATTAGGTAAATTATTATGATTCTTGTGATTGGTCTTGGTAATCCAGGAAAAGAGTATCAATATACGAGGCATAATGTCGGCTTTATTGCTATAGAGAAAATAGCAAACCAATATAATTCATCATTTAGTACAAAGAAAAAATTCAATTGTGAAATTGCTGAAACTATTAGTGATGGACAAAGGATAATTTTTATAAAGCCTGCCACCTATATGAACTTGTCCGGTAAGTCAGTGATATCGGTGAAAACATATTATAATATCCACCCAGCAAAAATCTTTGTTATTCATGATGATATTGATTTAGAAACAGGTAGAATAAATTTTAAAACCGGTGGCGGTAATGGCGGGCATAATGGTTTAAAGTCGATTGATGGGGTTATAGGTAATAATTATAACCGGATTAGGATTGGAGTCGGTAGACCGCAAAATAATCAGGATGTAGCAGATTACGTACTTAATAATTTCTCTAAACCGGAGTATGAAACAGTAATGCAAGCTATAGATAGCATCACTAGTAACTTTGGTTTAATATTAGAGCATAAGTTAGAAGAATTTAAGAATAAGATAGCTTGATATATTCAATGTTATTCCTACGATTTGATTGGTGTTGCTGTGTGGATACCAACTCGTCATTGCGAGGAAAAACTGTAAGTTTTGACGAAGCAATCTCAGGAATTCTATACTACTTCACGAGATTGCCACGTCGATGCTACGCATCTCCTTACAATGATGGGAAAACGATATTAAAACTAAACAGCAAAGATTTATGACACAAAATTTTGAAATTATTTATGCTGATGAAATGGATAGAACTCATAGAACTATAATAATTGAGGCTTTGAACAAAGATGCTAGAGTACAAAAGTGGTTAGTAGGAGATATTGAATCTTTTTCATTTTCCTGTTTAGATCAGGAGAAAAATTTTGTTGTAGGCATTAGCGGTATAAGTTCTTGGGGGGGATTTTACATTGATTCACTCTTTGTTAATGAAAATATAAGAAACTAAAATTATGGTACTGTACTAATGCAAAAAAAGCTGAGGATTTAGCACGTGAACGAGGCTGTAATTTTATTCATATTGTTACTATGGACTTCCAAGCAAAATCGTTTTATGAGAAACTGGGGTATAAAATTGAATTTGCTATGCACGGTTGCGAAAAAGATTCAATAATGTATTATTTACGGAAAAATTTATGACACTAAAACTCGGAATTGTTGGGTTGCCGAATGTCGGTAAGTCGACGTTATTTAATGCCTTAACGGCAAGTAAGGCTGCAGATGCCGCTAATTATCCGTTTTGTACTATTGAACCTAATAGCAGCAAAGTTTTAGTGCCTGATGCGCGTTTGCATAAACTAGCAAGCTTAGCCGGAAGCGGTAAAATTATTCCGTCTTATATTGAGTTTGTCGATATTGCAGGGCTTGTTAAAGGAGCAAGCAAAGGGGAGGGGCTAGGTAATAAGTTCTTATCTCATATCAGGGAAGTCGATGCAATACTGCACGTACTGCGTTGTTTTGAAGATGAGGATATAACGCACGTACATAACAAAGTCGATCCGCTGCATGACCTCGAGATTATTGAAACGGAATTAATACTTGCCGATATAGAATCGGTTGAAAAGCGTTTAGCTACAAGTGAAAAACGCTTGAAGTCAGGCGATAAAGCAATGGCAGAGCAGATAGAGCTGTTAAAAGAGGTTTATAAGGTATTAGGTGAGGATAAACCTGCAAGAGTGCTAAATGAAGCTTTAGGAGTTGATAATTTAAAACAATTGCAGTTAATTACCTCTAAGCCCATTTTATATATATGTAACGTACTTGAAAAAGATGCAGCTATAGGTAATGAATTTACAAAATTAGTAGCAGAAAGAGCAAAGAAAGAAAATGTTAAAAGTGTCGTAATTTCTTCAAAAATAGAAGCTGAAATTGCTTTACTTGAAAGCATGGAAGAAAAGGAAGAGTTTTTAAAATTTATAGGTTTAGACGAAACAGGGCTTAGTAAAGTCATTAAAGAGGGGTATAATCTTTTAAACCTTAAAAGCTTTTTTACTATAGGACCAAAGGAAGCCCATAGCTGGACTTTTAAAGACGGCACACTTGCACCGGCTGCTGCCGGTATTATTCATACTGATTTTGAAAAAGGTTTTATCAGAGCGGAAGTTATCGGCTATAAAGATTACATAAATCTCGGTAGTGAAGCAAAAGCCAAGGAAGTAGGTAAAATGCGTTTAGAGGGTAAAGAATATAAAATGCAGGATGGGGATATAGTACATTTTAGATTTAACGTTTAAATAATGATCAGCTATGAAAACAATTTGACCAAAACGGTCTTTTGAAGTTTAAGATAGGCTTGATTATATAGTGCAGCAAATTTTGGTTGTCGCCAAGGATAAAATTGCCCTGATTATCTTGTATGGCTCGTATGGCTAGAGGTGATTGGGTTAAAGATATGTATACAGAAGATCATATTACTTATAGTTATATAAGTGATTTTGACTTTTTAGTAGAAAAAAAGGTGAATTTAAGGAGCATGCTACTTTAAGGGTAGAATCTAAGATAGCAAAAAGGTTAGAACAAACAGGATTAAGAAAAGCCGAGGTTTTTTCGCTAGAACCTTGGATATCTATAATATGCGAATCTATAAGTGAGGTAAATGACAAGTTTGAAAAAGGGCGTTATTTTTATACCGATATTAAGAATGAAGGTATTCTTTTATATGATAGTGGTGAGCAGCTTTCTCGAGTTAAAAATTTGCTTTGGAGTGAAGTAAAAGAAATGGCTAAAGAAGATTATGAATACTGGTTTGGTAGAGGTAAGAGTTTTTTTATTGATTGTAATACCCATTAGAAAGAGGTGATTTTAGTAAAAGTGCTTTTGAGCTGCACCAAGCCACTGAAAGTGTTTACAGTAGCATTTTATTAGTTTTTGCCTGTTACAAACCAAAGTTACACACTATAAGAAAGCTAGGTGGATATTGTGCAAATTATAATGTTGAACTACTACAAGTATTTCTGCACTCGTCTCCTAAACAAAAAGAATGTTTTGAATTACTAGAAAAAGCTTACGTTGATGCAAGATATGATAAAAATTATAGAATTAGCAGAGAGCAGTTACTTTACTTGATTGAGAGAGTAGAAAGATTAAAAATGATAACGGAAAAAATTTGTTTGGAGCGGATTAATCGATAAAACTCGATGAACCGAAATAAAAAATTATTTATGAAAATTATTGCGAAGATTCCGGCATGGATGCTTCTATGCTTATTTATTTTATCACCGACTACGGAAACAATTTATACTTCAGGATTACCGAGCTTAACCAAATATTTCGGCATTGACAGTGGTCTCACTCAAATTACGTCTACATTATATTTTCTAGGGTTTGCTCTTGGTATATTATCATTCGGCAGATTATCGGATATTTACGGCAGGAGACCTATAGCTTTATTAGGGCTTTTTATTTATGTTGTATCTTCAATTATTAGCATTTTTGCAGTTAATATAGAAATGCTGATGATAGCTCGTTTTGTGCAAGCTTTCGGTGTAAGTGTAGGTTCTGTTATTGGGCAAGCTATGGCTAGAGACTCCTATCAAGGCTCAGAGTTATCATATGTTTATGCTAGCTTATCTCCGTGGCTATTATTGATCCCTTCTCTAGGTTCATCTATAGGGGGCTATATTATAGAATATTCAAGCTGGCATTATGTTTTTGTATTTTTTAGCCTTACCGGTACTATATTATTAGCTTTATATTATAAAGTTTTACCTGAAACAAATTCTTATATAGATTTTTCCCAAAGCAGTAAATATTTTGAGGTTTTGCAGGTAATTATTAAAGATAAAATTCTTTGGTTATATGCTTTTATCATCGGTGCATTTAACGGCATATATTACGGTTTTTTCATAGAAGCTCCTTTTATTTTTATTGATAAAATGAAAGTTTTGCCATCTTTTTACGGTAAATTAGCGTTTTTGTTATCTTTTGCCGCTATCTTTGGAGGCTTTTTAGGAGGGTATTTAATAAAAAAACGCCATGTACACGATAAAAGAGTTATGGGTTTAGGATTTATTGTTAGTTTGTGCGGTTGTATATTATTTGCGGTAAATGCTTTTATATTAGAAGTTATTTCAATGAGTCATAATCTTGCAATCGCTATGATATTTGCACCGATGATGATTCATATGGTTGGGCATAATCTACTTATCCCTATGACGCTTCGTTATGCACTGAAGGATTATGCTAAAGTAACAGGTACAGCAGGATCTATATTTGGTGCAATATACTACGTAGTTATCGCTGCTGTAACTTATTTGGTTTCTAAAATACACAGCGCAACGATAAGCAATTTTGCTTTATTATGCTTCGTGTTAAGTATTAGCTCTGCTATTTCGTTTTACTGTATTTGGATTTTATATAAGAAAAAGTCAAATATTCCTAACTAAAAACAGGTGCCGTCATTGTGAGCAGCTGTGGGTGTTGTTGTATAGTTCGAAGAAAGCGTTCGATGTCATTCCTGCGAAAACAGGAATCCAGGGTAAAGAGAGATAAATCGAGCGTTTAGTTTTAAAAGTCTAGCAATTTATACTTTTTTTGACTAGATTCTCGCCTACGGGGGAATGACATTAAGAAAGTTAGAGATAACCTGGTATATCTGTATGCTCTTCACCCTCAAGAGTCATATCCTCTTTTAAGGCTTCCATACTACAGCTACTAAATACATCAAGGTTATTCTGCTCGGCTTGCCATTTTAAGCTAGCTTCTTTAAAACTAACAATACCGTTTTCAATTTCTGCTAATGTCAAATTTTTTATTTCGTGTAAAAAATTCTCTATATCTGCTTTTGCTTCTGGATTTTTTTCGATGAATGGATTAAAAAACTCCTTGATACCTGCTAATAATTCTTCTTTTCTAGGTTCTATATCTTTAAAATCTAGAGCTTGAGCTATCGGTGTATTAACTGCATCCTCGTTGTTTGTTATATCCTCGTCCTTTTCAAAACTTTTATCAAGTGCGTTATTAGAAGTATTAATATGGAATAACTCTTTATAAAAATCATTCATAACAATTTGGTCGTTAGGGTTATTTGCATTATAATTATTTATTATTTTATCAATAGCTTCTTTAAACTTTTCATTATAAGGTGCATCTCTAAAGGTGGAGCTTCCATATATAGATTTTTTAGCAAATTCTTTTAGTGCTTGCAGATTTTCAGTACTAGAATTACTCATCTCAGCATGTTTTTTCGGAATATAAGTAGCTATTTCTATTAATTTATTACCAAAAATACTTTGAGCGGTTATTTCATCAGCTTGTTGTGTTGCTGCTAATATTTTACCGGGCATATTATTTTTTAATAGTTCTATTATGCCTCCGCCGCAACAAACAGTTTGGTAATCATCATTATTTTCTTCTTTTAATGATAAATACACAGCGTTGTCTATGTGATAGTTATTGTCTTTTAATAATTTCCATGTTTGTAAAGTTGGGTCATTAGCATATACTCCACCATCAATAATTTTATGTAATTTAGTATTGGTTATATTACAGAAATTGTGGCTGGGGAAATATCCAGGTGCTGCAGTGATGCCTTGTATTATATCTGAAAGGTAATAATTATTCTCTTCACTTTGTCTAGCCTCTATAGTAGAGAAGGTCATAAGAGGATTTTGTTTATTATTTAGATCATAACCTGTAACTACAACATCACCGATTAAATCCTTGAGGGTATAATCCTTACAATATTCTTTCAATAATTTTACTAATGGTTCAGGAGAAAATTTATGGCTGAATAAGCCATTAAAACTCCACAATTTTCTAAAAGTTAATCCTGCCGGAAAAATATCATGTGCCATTTCTTCAAACAGTTCTTGAGCTTGCTCTGCACTGAATAAAGGTTTCCCGGGATTATTAGGATTCGGTAAATTAAGCAAAATAGGAATAAGTCCTCCAACACTGGTCCCTCCAGTAAAATCGAATATCTCACAAGTAGGCTTACCGGTTATTTGCTCCATTATTTTTAATTTTTCTAAATGGATATTCCCTTTTACTCCACCGCCTTCAAATAGTGCTAAGCTAATCTTATTATTGTTTATATCTACCATAACCACCTTTCAAAAATACTAAAGAGGGCAAAATACAATAAAAATTAACTTTTGTCAATAAACTTATCTGTATAAACTGAACAAAATTTAACTTATAAAATAAATTGTAACTATTAGTAAAGAAAACTTGAGTAGAGAAAGATTTAGCTGGTGTTGAAGATACAATAACTTATGGAAAAGAACGATTATTTAAATTTGTTAAAGATAAGAAAATTATGGAAGCTTTGGCATTTATGTATTGTTTTGAGGGAAATACTGGACAATCTTATAGATATTAAAGAATGATGTACTACAAATGATTTATTATATAGAGATGATTTCAGCGCCCTTACGGAGACACTAGGTACTTTACTCCCCCTTATAGAGATATTTTTTTCTAAATAATTTAACACTAATTCTACTATAAATAATAATGCTAAAATGCGAAAACTTTGATAGCTCCTCTGATGAAGAGTTAAAAGAAAATTATACTTTACCTAAGTATCTTAATTTTTTACTTAAAAATATACTAGATATTAATTATATATATAATTCTGAAGATTTTAAACTTAAACTAGGTTTAGTATTACATAATTTAGCTGATAGATTTTTTAAATATTCTACTATTAGCAATATTTATAAAAAAATTAAATCTGAAATATTAGTTGTAGATAATGATGATTACGAAGAAAATTTTAATATTATCAAAACTGCTTTTAATAAACATAATTATTTAAAGATTATAACAAAGAAAATATAAGTGATAAGGATTATCAAAAGCTATTGCACTGTGTATTTAATCCAAATCACTCTATCCCTAAGATATTTTCTTTAGCAGACGGTATTACTGCTCAGCATGCAAAGAAAGTATTATTACAAGAATTGCAAAACATCAACTTAAAAAAGTATAAGTAATAACCCATACATAATGCTAAAGGACTTTTAGCTTTTGCTGAAATGATTGGCAGGAATAATAAAAATCAGCTAAAGTACCGGATTTTAGAAGAAATAAATAGTGATTTATCTACTATATGTAAGATCTCAAATACTCAAGAAGAAACTTTTACAATTAATCATAATATTAGTACATTATAAAACCGGTAATGTACAAACAGGTGTACCTGGCTTAGGAAAGTATGATGAAATTTTATCTAAATTTGATGAGTAAGAACATGAATATAAACATGCTATTATAAAACGTATATTTGAAGTTGTGCATGCTAAAGCATCAACACAAAATATAGAAGAATTACCGCGAAAACTAAATTACTTTGCAGAAAAGTTAACACATTTGTTATTTATGCTTGCAACGCATAGCAATAATGCAACCTTATTTACGGCTCCTATGTTTTTAGAACTTATTGATAAAAATAGTATATTTTTATCATATAAGGAGTTTTTTCCTATGTATGCTGAGTATGCCGTTGCTCAAACAAGAGGTATACTAAAAAACTATAAATATGTGTTACCAAATTCCTATCCAATAGATTATGACACAAATGTACAAAATGGTAATCTATTAATTATTAAAGAAGGTAATATATTAATGAATGGCTTAGTAAAAAATTAAATAATTATAAACTATATAGCACGAATATTTGACATCTTAGCTTCAATGTAATTTTACAAAAATATGGATAATGTAAAAAGCAATGATATAAAATCTTTTTTAGCAAAAATTCATAAATTAGAGAATTGTCCTATACATTTGTTAAATTCATTAGACCAAAATTTAACTGCTTTAATTCTTAAAGTAAACAATATAGGACAACGCAATTTAAAGCTTACAAAAACTACATTGCTTAAAAAAAGGCTTTTTCTCAAGATTTAAAGGATTTAATTGAAATAACCTACTTGGAATTTACTGAAAGCTTAAAAAATATTGAAGGGTTTTTAGCTCAAAAACAAGCATCTCTCAAGAAAGAAATTAAAAAAAATCCTACCTGAAATACAGATTTTATGTGCTAAAATAAAAGAATGGTATGATATTGATGCGCCTGAATATGCTAAGAATGTATTACAAGATATTACCCCCAAATTTAATCAAACTATTTCTCCTACCTCGTCTTAAAAGAGATTAAAACTTTCCTTTTCTAAAAGAAAAGATAGATAATAATCAAACTTTGGAAACAACTGATATAGACAATATATGAAAGAATATTTTAAACTAATTGGAGAACATACTAATACTATATATGATTAAAAACAGTATTAATATTATAGTCTTTTTGAGGTCCTAGCACTTGGTAGCTAAGAGTAAATGGATATAAAAATACATAGGTAGCATTATATTGATCTTTACCACATCGATGACTGCCTGTAGCTTGTATACTCAAATGATTTGAAGCATTGTTTCTGCAAAACTTTGGAGGATTCGTATGCTCACCTATTAAGTATAGGCTGTGCGTACTAGCTTCTCATTTTACATTCCAATTTTCCAAATTATTTGAGTATACCCTGTCTGCATCAACAAATTTTAATTGATAAAATAAGCTCTTTTCAGGAGCAATAAAATATTTTGTAATATTACTATTCTTAAAAATATATCTATATTCTTGATTAGCGTGGATTTGATAATCGTAGTCGTAATAGTAAATTTATAATTCCTCTTTATAGATTAATTCGTTTAAACTTTTAAGTAAGAAATATGCTCCCCTCCTCACCGTAACCATAATTATCTATAATTCTGTTAATTCGGTATTTCCCGGAGAATCTTGAAAAAATTTCTTTTACTGAATCATTTTTTGAGAGCATTTGATATATATCTATGTCATTCCTGCAACGTTTTGGTTTTATTGTATGGCTGTTTATGTCATTCCCACGAAAGCGGGAATTCAGTAATTTAAAGGTTATACACAATAAGTTTGTACAATTAAAAGCTCGATTTATTTTGTTTTACCCGGGATTCCCGCTTTTGCGGGAATGACATCGAGTCGGTTTTTCGGACCATGCAACAAAGTCAGCTTGACCACGGTATGACATTTAGTTCTGCAATATTTTCATTAGCAAATTAATCTCTTCGCGTAATTCTATATCGCTTTCCAGTAATTCTTCTACTTTCTTAATAGCATGCATAACCGTCGTGTGGTCTTTTTTCCCGAATTTTTTACCGATATCTGCAAGACTTTTCGGCGTTAATATTTTACTAAGATACATAGCTATTTGACGTGGTCTTGCAACTTCTCGTAATCTTCGTGATGAAGACATATCGGATAACTTAATATTATAACGGCTAGCTACCTTTTTCTGAATATCTTCAACGGTAATTATTCTTTCATTAGAACGCAGTAAATCCCGCAAAATATTTTGTGTGTTTTCGAGTGTAATTTCTTTTAAAGTAAAATTAGAATGAGCAATCACCTTATTTAAAGCTCCTTCAAGTTCTCTAACGTTTGAAACGATTTTAGATGCTAAAAAATCAATTACATCTTTTGGTATTTTAACGTTCATCTGCTCAATCTTAGATTCTAGAATACCGAGTCGTAGCTCATAAGTAGTACTATGAACATCGGCAACTAAACCCCATCCAAGACGAGATTTTATCCGATCTTCAATATTATCTAAATCTGAAGGTGATCTATCACAAGAAATAACCATTTGACGGTTATTATCAATCAATGTATTAAAAGTATGGAAAAATTCTTCCTGCGTACTATCTTTACCGCAAATAAATTGAATATCATCAATCATTAATACGTCAACCGAACGAAATTTCTCTTTAAACGAGATTACTTCTTTGTTACGCAGAGCTTTAACAAACTGATACATAAATTTTTCTGCCGACATGTATATTACTTTGCGGCTTGGGTTATTCTGCTTGATGTACCAACCGATTGCATGCATTAAATGAGTTTTACCAAGCCCTACGCCGCCATATAGAAAAAGCGGATTAGACTCAGAAACCGCACCTGATGATTCCGCAACCGCTCTTGCTGCTGCATAAGCTAGCTCATTTGGGGCTCCAACCACAAAATTATCGAAAGTAAAACGTACGTCAAGGGTTGAAAAGATATTTTCCGAATTAAGCTCACTGCTGCCGATATCGGTAAAAGTCTTAGTAGGTAATTCTATAACTGTTTGGTTTGTTCCAGGTAACTCTTTAGTAATTATTTCAATTGACTTAATGGTATTATTATAATGTTGAAATAGTTGCAATATGACCATAGAGTACTTGGATTTTATCCAATCTCTAACAAAGTTAGTAGGGGCACAAAGAATAACGGTATTTAATGAAAACTCTATAAAATTGACTTTACTAAACCAGCTATTATATAGAGTTTCACCGTAATGATTGTAAAGATCTTGAGCTACGTGACTCCAGACATTTACATAATTATTACCTTGATCCGTTAAAATTATTTGATTAGTACTCACTTAAAACTGCCACGGTAAGTTATTTTGTTTCCAGCCTTTATCTTGATTATTTCCTTCAAAGCCGTCACTAATATTATAACAATTTTTATAACCTATATTAGTTATAAAATTTGCTGCGATAAATGACCTATATCCTGAACGGCACAGAAAAAATATTATTGCATGAATTTTATCGTTAACGATAGATAAAAAATTATCTTCAAAATCTTTATTCAATTGCCAACTTAGAAAGATCACCTTATTTTTATTATCTAGATGAGGTATCCCCACTTGCTTCCACTCTTCTCTAGTTCTAACATCTACAAGAAAAGCATTATCATTTGAAATTAGCATATCATAAGCTTTTGTAGAACAGATATTTTGAACCGACATATTTACGCTTGTTTGCTGTTATTGATAATAAAAGTTAATAGAATTTTACCCATGTAGAATGGATTTATTAGAGTGCTGAATTATTAAAGCATTTTAAAATGATCTTGGTATTTGATTATTTTAATAATATTATTATAAAAAAATTTTGCAAGATGTTATAGATGAATAAATTAAATAAAAATTCTTTACAAAAGAAACTTTTTTACCGTAGTAAAAATCGCGGTTGCAGAGAAATGGATTATATACTCGGTAGCTTTGCCGAAAAGTACCTATCCTTAATGGATGAACAAAAACTTGGAAGCTATTCTTTAATACTTGATCAAAATGATAATGATCTTTATAATTGGATTAATAATAAATCTTCTGCTCCTGCTTATCTAGATGCCGAAATAATTGATAAATTACGCAAAATAGCAAAAATATAAACTCCTGTAGAATGTTACAACAAAAAGTCCCGGCGGCTGCTAAATCTTTCTTTGCAATTGATAATTTTACTAAGAATCTTAAGCAAGATTTCATCTTGAGTGCGAGTAATGAAGAGGAGGCATTGCAATTATACAAGCAAGCTTTATTTTTTTCTTCTAATGAAAATATTTATTATTTTCCAAGCTATGATACCATCCCTTATGACCATACGTCACCAAATGCCAATATCTCATCTAGACGTGCAGAAACATTAACCAAGCTAACAACAAATAATAGTAATAGCAAATTACTCATCACTCATACAGCGAACTTATTAAACAAATTACCACCGAAAGATTTTTTTTCTAAAAATTTTTTGAAATTATTCCCTAAAATGAAATTTACTATGGATGAACTTGCTATGTTTCTAGTAGAAAATAGTTTTACAAGAAATGCGAGTGGCATCGATGCCGGGGAATTTGCGGTTAGAGGCGAAATCATTGATATAATATTGCCCGGTCCTAAAGCTTATAGAATTCATTTTAGCTGGGGTTATATTGAATCAATAAAAGAATTTGATATTGATACGCAAATTTCGACTAAATCCTGCAGGGAGCTTATTATTAGTCCTGCAAATGAGATAGTTTTAAATAGTGAAACTATAGGTAATTTTAAGAATAATTACTTACGAAATTTTGGAGTTAATCATACTGATAATGCTTTATATGAGGCGGTAATATCTGGAAGAAAATTCACAGGATATGAACAATTACTCCCGTTATTTTACGATTCCTGCTCTAACTTAATAGATTATTTAAACGATCCTATTTTCATATTCGATAATTTGTCAAAACAAGCCATTTTAGAATTTGAACATAGTTATAACGATTTTTATTTGGCAAGGTCAGAGGCAAATAAACTTAAATTTAATAGTTTCTATCCCACCCTTTCACCGACTAGCTTATATTTTACTGCTTCTGAAATAACAGAATTACTAGAACGAAAAAATAATATACTACTTACTTTTGAAAACTCAGAGCAAGCTAGCTTAATTGAAAATATAGCTGCTACAAGTTTTATAGAAAAGAAAACGGTTTTCGATAAATTATTTGAGGTTATTAAAGCAAATTCTCATAAGAAAATTATTATAGGCTCAAGCGTTTTAAGTAGTTTTGAGCGAATTAAAAGCATAATTCAAAATTATGAATATAAATATAATGAGATAAATAAATTAGATGAGGCTAAGGCTTCAATAATAAATATCGGGATAATTCCTTTAAATCAAAGCTTTTATACGAAAGAATATTTATTTATTACCGCTAGCGAATTATTAGAAGAAAAACCTGGCTCTACAAACACTAACAAAAAACTTAAAAATATCTTGCTGGAGCTTGATAATTTAGCTGAAGGCGAATTTGTTGTTCACAAAGATCATGGAATAGGGCAGTTTTTAAAGCTAGAAGCTTTAGAAATCAAAGGCAAACCACATGATTTTTTAAAGATTTTATATGCCGGCAATGATAAATTATATATACCAGTTGAAAGTATAGAGGTAATAAAAAAATACGGCAATGATAATGCGGAGCTTGATAAGCTTGGTAGCGTTTCATGGCAAAGAAGTAAGGCAAAGCTTAAAAATCGTATAAAAGAGATAGCACTGCATTTAATACAAATAGCAGCTAAAAGGAAACTTAATAGTAGTGCTCCCGTTGAATTTGACCTTGAAGAATATGATAAATTTTGTGCTAATTTTCCTTTCAGCGAAACGGAAGACCAATTAACCGCTATAAACGATGTTAAAGAAGATCTAAGAAACGGTATGTTAATGGATAGGTTAATATGCGGTGATGTTGGGTTTGGTAAAACAGAGGTAGCAATGCGTGCCGTCTTTATGGTAGCAAAATCTCTAAATGAACATTTACCTCAAGTAGCTGTAGTTGTACCGACAACTATTTTATGTAGTCAACATTTTTCAAGGTTCATAGAAAGGTTCAAAGGTTTTGGTTTAAATATCAAGCAATTATCTAGCGTCATTAGTTCTAAAGAAGCAAAAATTATAAGATCGGAGCTTGAAAGCGGTAAAATAAATATAATAATAGGCACTCATTCTTTATTACATAAAAATATAAAATTCTTTAATTTGAAATTGTTAATAATCGATGAAGAACAACATTTCGGTGTCAGTCAAAAAGAATTTCTTAAGTCGTTAAAATCCTCTTCCCATGTACTTGCAATGTCGGCAACACCGATTCCTCGAACGCTGCAAATGTCAATGACCGGTTTAAAAGAACTTAGCATTATTGCAACGCCGCCTCTAAACAGGCTGGAAGTTCGTACCTCGGTTATGCCGTTTGATCCCGTTATTATCAGAGATGCATTATTACGCGAACATTTTAGAGGCGGAAGAAGCTTTTATGTAGTCCCAAGAATTAAAGATATAGAGGATATCGAAAAACAATTAAAACAAATCGTGCCGGAATTAAGCTATAAAATAGCTTACGGAAAAATGACTCCGAGTAAAATTGATGAGGTTATGAGCGAGTTTTATGCCGGCAAATTCGATATACTAGTCTCAACTACTATTATAGAATCAGGAATTGATATAGCCGAGGCAAATACCATGATCATACATAAGGCTGATATGCTGGGTCTTAGTCAGCTGTATCAATTGCGTGGTCGCATAGGTCGAGGTAAAATGCGGGGTTATGCCTATCTAACGGTAGCAAGTCATAAAAAGATGACATCGCACTCCTTAAGACGCTTAGAGATAATACAAAATAGTTGTACTTTGGGCTCAGGTTTTACTATTGCAAGCCGTGATATGGATTTACGAGGTTTTGGTAATTTGATAGGTGAAGAACAATCAGGACAAATTAAAGAAGTAGGTACAGAACTCTATCAAGAAATGCTGGAAGAACAAATAGCTATTTTTAAAGATGAACCGATTGTTTCAGAACAACCCTTTATCCCGACTATTAATTTAGGATTATCCGTCTTTATTCCAGATAATTATGTAGCCGATGCAGCTCTTAAACTTGGACTATATAGAAGAATAGGTAATTTAAGTAATGAGATAGAAGTAGAGACATTTAAAGATGAGATGATTGATAGATTCGGTTTACTACCGATTGAATTTAATAATTTACTTGATATTGTAAAAATAAAACTATTATGCTTTAAGTTAAATATTGAAAATCTAGATTCAGGAGATAATGGATTTGTGATTAAATTTTATAAAAATGCCGATATGACTGATAAAATTTTAAAATTTGTTAGTACTTACTCTAATCAGGCAAAAATCAAACCAGATAATAAATTAGTATATATCAAGAAATTAGTAGATAAAAATATAATTGTTGAGGCAAATCAACTACTTTGGAATTTATCAGAGGTGTAGACTCGATGTCATTCCTGCTCCGTTATTGCGAGCAGCCGTAGGCTGCGTGGCAATCTCATGAAACAAACTCCTGAGATTGCTTCGTTAATTGCTATGCAATTTCCTTGCAATGACGGTAACACATTTTTAACATAATAAATATGTTCCATAACCTAAAGCAATTATTTCAACAACATAACGTAAAAGGTTTGTCGATTAATTCTAAAACCGTTAAGGATAAAGACGTCTTTTTTGCGATTAAAGGACGGAATACGGATGGAAATGATTTTATTAAGGATGCTTTAAGTAAAGGTGCAGTATTAGTAATTACGGACAATAAAAAAAATATTGTTATAGATAAAGTAATTTACGTAAAAGATGTGCAGGCAGCTTTATATGAAGCCATAGAAATATTCTATCCTAAAAAACCAAAGGATCTAATAGCTGTAACCGGTACTAACGGTAAAAGCTCGGTAGTATCCTATATAGCTCAAACATATTCATTACTTGGGAAAAAAGCAGCATCTATAGGTACGATAGGGGTAGAAATATTTGGCTGTGTTAATCTTATAAATAATGATGTACCGGAATTAACAACTTTAGACTATTTAAGCTTTAGAAAAATTGCTCATAATTTAGCTGAAAATGGTATAGAATATTTAGTTTTTGAAGCTTCTAGTCATGGTCTTGATCAAGCAAGACTTAGGGAAATAAAAGTAAATATCGCATGTTTTACTAGCTTTAGTCAGGATCATCTAGATTACCACCATACAAAAGAAAATTATTTATTAGCCAAACTGAAATTATTTATAAATCATTTATTACCGAACGGTATCGCAATATTAAATTCTGATATAGAAGAAATAGAGTTTGTTAAAGATTATCTACATAATCATAATATTGAATTTATAACTGTTGGGAAAAAAGGTGATTTAGAAATAACTAGAATTAACGGTTCTTTAAAAGGACAAAATATTAATTTTACATTTAATAATAGAGAATATAATTTTAATACCCCAATAATTGGTAGCTTTCAGGCTAGTAATTTATTAATTGCTGTTCTTAGCATTCATTATATTGGTTTTGCTTTTGATGATGTTATAGATTCTTTAGTAGAAGTTAAAGCAGTAAAAGGCAGAATGGAGAGAATAGATAACACTAATATCTTCGTTGATTATGCCCACACTCCGGACGCTCTTGAAAAAGCTTTAACGGAACTGAAAAATATTAAATTACGTGATAGTAATAAGCTAAGCGTAGTTTTTGGCTGCGGCGGTAATCGTGATAAGGCAAAGAGAAGTCTTATGGGGCAAATAGCTGCAAAACATGCCGATACCATCATAATTACAGATGATAATCCACGCAATGAAGATCCAAAGCTTATTAGAGCTGAAATCATAAGCGGTATAGAGAAAGCAGATTATACAGAAATAGCAAATAGAGAAGAGGCTATTAAATACGGTATAAATAATTTAAAACAAGATGATATCTTATTAGTTGCCGGCAAAGGTCATGAAAATTACCAAATTATAGGCGATAAGAAATTACCTTTTAATGATGCTGAGGTTGTGAGGAAGTGTGTAAAAGTTTGTCATCCCGTGGTTGGACCCATAGTATACCGGACAGTTTAAAAAAACTTGATGTCATCCCCGCGGAAGCGGGGATCAAATAACTTCAATATTAATACAGAAGTTACATATTTGATAAAGTAAACATATAAAAAGCAAGCTTTTTATATGTTTACTGGCTTCCCCATCTGCGTGGGAATGGCATAAACAAGCTATACAACAACACATAAATAACAAAAACATATGATCTGGAACTCTAAAACTTTAAGTGCTGTTCTCGGTATAACAATCTCTAATTCTATAAATTATAATGAAGTGCAATTTAATTCCAAAGACGTTAAAAAAGGTGATTTATTTATAGCACTTCACGGTAATAGAGATGGTCACGATTATGTTTTAGATGCAATAGATAAAGGAGCAGCAGCCGTAATTATTAGTAAGCGAGTAGAGATCAATGATAAAGATAAAATTATCTTAGTCGATGATTGTTTTGAAGCTCTACAAAAAATGGCTTTATATAAACGAGAGAATTCAAAAGCTAAATTTATAGCTATAACAGGCAGCGTCGGTAAAACTTCTACCAAAGAAGCACTGAAAGTATTATTACAACATGATTTTCTAGTTTTTGCTAGCCGAGGTAACTTCAATAACAAACTCGGTATGCTTATTAATCTTGCTTCAATGGCTGATGATACGGAATATGCTATTTTTGAGCTCGGCATGAACCATAAAGGTGAAATAAGAGAGTTGGTTCAAATATTAAAGCCGAATATTGCCATGATTACTAATATTTCGGAGGCTCATTTAGAATTTTTTAACTCGCTTGAAGAGATAGCTGAAGCTAAATGTGAGATTTTTGCAAATTTTAGCAAAAATGATATTGCTGTTATTAATGCCGATACTAATTGCTATAACAAAATATTATCGATATTAAAAAACCTTTCTATCACCGATATACATAGCTTCGGTAGATCATCTAAAACTTCAGCAGAATTAATTTTATATGAGAACCTAGGAGAGCAAGTCTACTTAAAGTATAAGATAAATAATAAAGTCTTAGATGTAACGATACCGTTTATTCCTCGGCATTTTACTGAAAATTATACCGGTGTACTTTTAATTATCGATATATTAGGTAAAGATATAGAGATAGCTGCAAATTACTTAGCAAATATTTCTCCTACTAAAGGAAGAGGGAAAATTATCAATATACAAAATTGTCGTGTAATTTGTGATTACTATAACGCAAGTCCGCAGTCAATGAAAGCTGCATTAGAATATTTAAAACAAGTACCTGCCGAGAATAAAACTGCTATAATAGGTGATATGCTAGAGCTAGGGGAAAATTCTAAACAATTACATGAGACACTAGTGCAGTACATATTAGATGCCGCTTGTTCTAAGGTCTATTTAGTAGGAGTAAATACTAAATATATTGATGATTTACTACCTTCCAAAATAGCTAAAAAATACTTTAAAAATGTTGATGAATTAATTACGCATATTACGGATTTATTTGAAGGTAATGAGCTTATTCTAATAAAAGGGTCCAGAGGCGTAAAACTTGATAAGATTGTTGATTATTATAAATAAATACACTAGGATATTCTTAATATTGTGTGGTTTGGTTGCCCATCATTGCGCGGAAATTACGTAGTAATTGACGAAGCAATCTCAGAATGTTTGACGAGATTGCTGAGCAGTCTACGACTGCTCGCAATGACGATTTGGTATCCATGCACAATGAATAACATCAAAATATACTTTTAAATTTAAATCTACAAATGTTATACAATCTTTTACTCCCTCATATCCATAATTCACATATAGCTAATTTATTTCACTATATTACTTTTCGTAGCGGTCTTGCTATTATTATAACTCTAAGCCTTAGCTTTATCACGGGTCCGATATTAATAGAATTTCTGCGATCTCTTCAAAAAAACGGTCAGCCTATACGCTTAGACGGACCTGAATCGCATCAAACAAAAGTAGGTACTCCGACAATGGGGGGGATTATGATTATTTTGTCTAGTTGTCTTTCTACTTTATTACTTGCTGATTTAACTAATAAATATATTTGGATTACGTTATTTGGTGTTATTAGTTTCGGTATTATAGGATTTATGGATGATTATGCTAAGGTAACTAAAAATAATCATTACGGAGTAAGAGGAAAAAGTAAGCTTTTACTTCAAGGAATTATTAGCTTCATTATATGTGTTTTACTAGAATATCTAGATAAAAGTCCAAGTCATTTACTTAACGTACCGTTTTTTAAAAATTTAAGTTTGGATCTTGGTTATTTTTATATAGTTTTTGCTATATTTGTTATAGTCGGCTCTTCTAATGCCGTGAATCTGACGGATGGTCTTGATGGTCTTGCTACCGTTCCTATTGTCTTTACTGCCGGTGCTTTTGCTTTAATAAGTTATTTAGTAGGAAATCTAATTTACTCGAACTACTTACAGCTAACCTATATACCGAATACCGGAGAGTTAACGGTGTTATGTGCGGGATTAGTCGGTAGCTGCCTTGGATTTTTATGGTTTAATGCACAACCGGCAGAAGTTTTTATGGGCGATACCGGTAGTTTAAGTCTTGGTGGTGTGCTTGGTATTATTAGCGTTATTACTAAGCATGAAATAGTTTTAGCTATAGTCGGCGGCTTGTTTGTTATTGAAACGGCATCCGTAATTTTACAGGTATATTACTTCAAAGCTACTCAAGGAAAAAGAATATTTAAAATGGCACCGCTCCATCATCATTTTGAAAAACACGGCTGGGCAGAATCAAAAGTCGTAATAAGATTTTGGATTATTTCAGTTATATTTGCTCTTATAGGCTTATCGTCCTTAAAATTACGTTAATTATATTCGTTTATCTATCTTTTATTTATCAAAAATACATTATATAAATTAACTTTCTCGTTGCTTTTGTACAAGAAATTTACTATAATACTGATATTAATTTATAGTAGGTGTATGGCATGGCTAAAGAAATAGATATAAATAAATTATTAGTACAAGAAAATAATGCTTTAAATACTATATTAAGCCAAGTAAATGAATTATGCGAACAAAATAAGCATTTGCAAGGTTTAATCGAAATACAAAATGAAACTAAAGAACTAGCAAAAGAACATAATAGATCGCTGCCTTGGTTTAAAAGATTTGTAAAAACAGTTTCTAATGTAAAGTATATTTTTATAAAAAGTGAAGAACAGTTAACAAATGAAGCAATAAAGTATAATAATAAAATCTTAAAAGATATTGATAATAAGCTATATAATATAGCGGAAAAATCTGCACCTTTAAAGCAAGAATTACAAGAAGAAATCGCAAAAAATTTTAAGGATTTAACAAAGAAAGATTTATCTAAAGATCAAAGAGAAAGATTATCGGAAATATTTTTTAGTTATAAGAGTAAACCTGAAAGATTTTCAGCTATACATATGACAAATCCCTTAAAATTCATGAATGCTGAAGAACTAGAGAAACAATATAATTCTTTAAATGCTACAAAACAAAACATCCAAAATTTAATATCCGAAAATTCTAATATCAAAGAACTTAAAGAAATACAAAAACAGGTTGCTGAAATTAGGGCAGAAGTACCTTATACATTTTTTGAAAAATTAAATAATATTTGGCAAAATGTTAAAAATGTTTTTGTAAATAATAGTGAGCAGGTTTTAGCAAAAAACAAAGAGAGTAATACTAGAACAATTAGAAAGATTGATGAACAATTATATAAAACGAAACATAAATTTGAGGAATTAATTGAAAATAAAGAAAGAAATATTAATGATGTAATTGCAAAATTACCTGACAATGAGGAGTTACAAAAGATAGTAAGTAACCTTACAAATCACATGGCTTCAAAAAAAGAACCAATATTAGCAAATTCGTCCCTAGCTAAACCTTTGGAAAATAACATTTCACCGCCGCCACCGCCACCGCCGCCTTTACCAGAAAATAACATTTCACCGCCGCCACCGCCACCGCCGCCTTTACCAGAAAATAACATTTCACCGCCACCGCCACCACCGCCGCCTTTACCAGAAAATAACATTTCACCGCCACCGCCACCACCGCCGCCGCCTTTACCAGAAAATAACATTTCACCGCCGCCACCGCCGCCACCGCCACCGCCGCCTATGCCTACGATGGCTCCGGCTGAGACATTATCTAAGCCTGTAGAAGCTACTACGGTTAAAACGCCAGAAAATCAACCACGTCCTTCTATAGATACTGCTGATTTAATGAGAGAAATAGCAGAGCCAAAAAAACTAAGAAAAGTTGAGAAAACGGATGTTAAGGTACAAGATCCTAGAGATTTATTGATGCAGTCCATAAGAGGTGAACACAAACTAAAAAAAGTTGAGAAAACGGATGTTAAGGTACAAGATCCTAGAGATTTATTGATACAGTCCATAAGAGGTGAACACAAACTAAAAAAAGTTGAATTTGACCCTAATACAGGAAAACCGGTTGCACATTCTCATAGTAAGTCTGCTCAGAATGTTGACAAACCTAATGGAGTTGCATCAATTTTAGCACGAAGAATTGCTATGGAGATGAGTGATAGTAGTAGCAGTGAAAGCGATAGTGGTAACTGGAGTGATGTTAGTGTTAATAAGCATAAATCAAAAGTTCTAAAAACTAAAGGAGAACGAGATGCTAAAATGACTGTGCATGCTCAAAAAATGCTAAATAATAAGCACTCACAAAAACCATCATTTGTTAGATAATAAATGTCATTCCCGCGGGAGCGGGAAGCCAGTAAAACCTATACAAAACTTGTTTTTTAGGTTTATTTTTTAATTAATGGTAATTTTATAGCAGTATTAAAGTTATTTTTTGGATTCCCGCTTCCGCGGGAATGACATAAAACACCATATAAATCTACCCTTTAAACTTCTTAGTTATTTCAACTATTCTTTTACCAAAGAAATTAGCAGTTTTTAAATCGCCTTGAGTAGGAGTAATATCAGGAGAAGATTTGTGGTTAGATTGAGTCATACGTTCTGACCAGCTACCTAAGCGGTTAATTAAATCAGGATCTTCCTCTCCTGCGTAAGGAAATGGTCCCATACCAACAAGCATACCGTTCTCGCTTTGAAATATTACATTCACTCCTTAAGGTATATAATTTGCTACATGCGTAGGCATACCTATACCAAGATTGACATATAATCCATCTTTAAGTTCCTCTGCATTGTATTTTAGTATAAAAAGCCGGAATTCCCATACAAGCAGCCCTAATTCGTTCAGCTAAAGTTCCTTGTGGGTTTAGTTCAAGCTCTAAAACCTTATCAGGATATTGTTACTCAAAAATCTTATTTCCTCCGACATACAGAAGCCCAAGTCCGAAATTGTCAACACCGCAATTATTGCTTATAACTGTTAAATTTTGAACATTGCTTTTAAGAAGTGCATTTATTAAATTTTCAAGAATACTGTATAGACCGAATCCGCCCGACATTATAGTCATGCCGTCATAAAGAAGTCCTTCAAGAGCAGCTTCAGCCGAAGGATAGATTTTATTCATAAGTTTTAAATTATTTAATATCTATTATTTAAGAAATGAGGAGGATTTTCACAAGAAGTCAAGGACATACACAAGTTTAGTATATTAAAAAAATACTTTACAAGAAATTAAATTTAACCATTGCTGCTTGTTTTTTGTATTCATCAACAGTATTAGTAACTGCATCAAATATTGATGATGATATAACAATTCAAGAAAATTCTAAAAAAAATTATAGTTATGTAGTGACTTATGATAAAGATATGTCCTCAAGAGCGAGTAGCGATGCTGCTATGTCATTAATTGAAGGTTACCGTCAATTAGATGATGCTATGTTTGCCGATTCAGATAATATAGCTATGAAGATCTTAAGTTATATTACAAGATTTACTGCTACATCTTGGATTATGGTAGGTAATCATGAAATAGGAGGTTATGGAGCAAGAGCAAAGCATTTGATTTAAAAGTAACAAAATATAGTAGATCCTTTTGAGGGTACAACATATTTTAAAACTAAAGATTTTAATGCTTTGCAAGTTCATAAGCAAATTGCTATAGATATAGGGGGAATTCAAGCAAGTTATTTGTTATCTGAAAATATTAAAGATAGATACATGGCAAGTAACAAAATTAATCCTACTTACGGTATAGGTTATTTATAGACAAGACTAGATCAAGCAAGTTATATTTTTAGTACTAAGTTTGATGGCAAAGATAAAAGCGGTAATGATATAAATGCATATGTAAAAGCGATTAACTCCATATATGGTAAAAATTATATTACTAAAAATAAAATTCGTTCATATGCTTCTTTAGATTTATTTGATCCATTTTTATTCTATTCAGGATATTCATTTATAATGAATACTAACTTAAATGATATTCCGATGATTGAATTAGGACCGGTTAAATATTTACCGGCTACTAGAGCGATACTTGCTCCATACGGTTTAGAGCGTGATTTAGTTAACCATTTTGTTGTTGATAACAAATATTTAAATTAATATTAATTACGGCAAAAATCAAAAATTTAAGTCTTACGGTATCAGAGTTAAAGCTAATAACTTTCAAAGTTGAATTTATCGGTTTAGCTTTAGAAGCAATATTTTGGAATCAGCCTAAAATGTTAACCGCTACCCCTTTAAAAGAAAGTTGTAAGTAAGGTGGAATTGGAGCCGTTAATTTTGAGCTTAGCTTAAATGAAACATTTAAGAGAGTCGGCTCAGACAGTTACAAAACAGCGGGATTTATAGAAAGTATGCCTTTAAAATCCTCAGCTATAGTTAGAGTAGGGTTAAAATTAGATTTATAAGAGAGAGCTTTGTTGCATGATTAATATGTCATTCCTGCGAAAGCAGAAATCCAGAAAAAAGCGCAATACATTGAGCTTTTAATTTTAAAAACTTACTATGTATGTACCGTTTAATTACGGGATTTCTGCTTTCGCAAGAATGACATATTAGTCATAATTTGTATGTTTTATTATTCTTCTTTTATTATAAAGTGTATATATATATAAGATAATTATGACTATATATGCTAACTATTTTAGAAAAATTCTTATTCTCTTCTGTAAAAACGTTCGTCAATGTACGTGAAGATACCGTATCTGCTCTTAAAAGGCTTGGTATTAACAATATTCGTGATTTATTATTTTATCTACCTGTTTCATATCAAAATAAAATATTATCGCCTAATTTAACTGAAGTTAGAGACGGTGACATAATCCAAACAGAAATTGTAGTTGAGAGCATTAATTTACCAAAGAAAAGTAATCAGCCTTTAAAAATTACAGCTAGCAATGATACTGGTTCTTTGTTATTAGTGTTTTTTCATAAACCACCACCGTTTATTTTTAATAAGCTGCAAGTTGGTACTTCTCATATTATCAGCGGAAAGGTACAATTTTTTGATCATTACTTACAAATTTCGCATCCTGAATTTATTGTAAATCCTAAACTCACAAAAGAAATAGAGCCGATTTATTCCCTGACATATTTACTTAGTAACAAGCAGTTATATTCATATATCATAAAAGCAATAGAGATATTTGAAGAGAAGTGTAAGAGTATAGAAGATAAAGAAGTAAAAGATTATTTAGATATTATATTGCAGAATTTGCAAATGTTGCATGTTTCCCGTCATTGCGAGGAGGCATGCATGCCGACGAAGCAATCCAGTAATGTAAAATTAATAAATTCTAGATTGCCGCAGCCACTAAAGGGGCTGCGCAATGACGATTTATATACTAACGCCAAAAAACAACTAGCAGCTAAGGAGCTTATCGCTAATCAGATATCTCTTTTAAATGTACGTACGCAAATAAGTAGAAGACGAGGTAATATTTACCCTAAAGCTGTATCTATTCAAGCAAATATATTAAATGAGCTAGGATTTGAGTTAACTTCTTATCAAAAGCAAGTCATAGAAGAAATAGAGTGTGATCAAAGCGATAAAATAGAAATGATGAGATTGTTGCAAGGCGATGTTGGTTCCGGTAAAACTTTGGTAGCTCTGCTGACGATGGTAAATGTGGTAGCCACTGGATTTCAAGCAACGCTTATGGCTCCAACTGATTTGCTTGCCAATCAGCATTATGAGTTTTTTGTTAAAGCTTTAAAAAATACTAATATAAGAGTCGGATTACTTACAGGTAAGATACTGGGGGCAGCTCGTAAAAATATTATGATACAACTTGAAAACGATGAGATTGATATATTAGTCGGCACTCATGCTTTATTTCAAGAAAAAGTACGTTTTAAGAAACTAGGTTATATAGTTATTGATGAGCAGCATAGATTTGGGGTGCAACAGCGTTTGAATTTAATAAATAAAGGAGTAAATCCCGATGTGTTAGTTATGACTGCAACGCCGATTCCTCGAAGCCTTGCACTTACTATGTTTGGTGATATGACTATCTCAAAGCTAATGGGTAAGCCGAAAAGTCGTTTACCTATCGCTACAAATACCATGTCCGTTAATAAGATAGAGCATATTATAGCAGCAATAAATAAGAAGCTTATTGCAGGTGAGCGGGTATATTGGATTTGTCCATTGATAGAGCAGGGAGAGAAAGAAACGCCGGAAGAGGATAGTTTATTGATGGATGTGATGAATCGTTTTAACTCTATCGACAATATCTATCAAGGTTATACCGGTATTATTCACGGTAAGATGAAGAACGAGCAGAAAGACCAAATAATGAAGCAATTTAAGGAAGGTGAAATTAAGATATTAGTTGCAACAACCGTTATTGAAGTCGGAATAGACATACCTGAAGCCACTTTGATAATTATTGAAAATGCTGAGCAATTTGGTCTCGCTCAACTTCATCAGCTTAGAGGTAGAGTAGGGCGGGGTAGTTTGCAGTCATATTGTATATTGTTATACAATCCTAAAAGGCTTAGAAAAGTTGCACGAGGTAGGTTTGAGATAATGAAACAAACTACTGATGGATTTTATATAGCTGAGCAGGATTTAAAACTTCGAGGTAGTGGTGAGATTTTAGGAGTAAAACAAAGCGGCGAAATCGCATTTTTCTTCGTCGATTTAGCGGATGATTATGACCTACTTCTTAAAGCGCATAAATTTGCAGAAATAGGCTCAAAAGGTAATGTAAATTTTGTTAACTTTCAGATAAAGCTCTTCGCCAAATCTCAAGTAAGCGAGTTGGTTTAGTTTGAATATGCTATTTCTGCTTGGTATTGGCGTTGTTGCGTGGTTCGATTTTTACCGTCATTGCGAGAAGAATGACGCAGTAATTCGATGAAGCAATCTCGTGCCAAAGTCCTGAGATTGCCGTGCTCCTTTCAGTCGCTTGCAATGACGAAAAACCACACCGTGCAAGCAAGCTTTGTTATAAAATGAAAATCTAGAATACTATAAGTTAAAGCTAATCCTGTGTGATTTCAGCAAGTCTAGTAAACAGAGCATCAATCATATCCTAGTCTTTTTTTGAATAGTGAGTAAAGAAGAATCATTAATGTTTATTTGTTTTAATAAATCTATTCCCATTTGTTCATGTCCAGGATCAAGATGCATATGTGTTTTGAAATGTTTTGCTGCTTTATGATTCAAAAATATTGATCCTAGTTTTTCATAAAATATAGTAGCACAAAACTCTATTACTAAATGGACAAGGACGGCTCTTTCACTATCTCCAAGAGTCATCGCGTAAACCAAGAACTGAGGCCTCAAAAATAGAATCTGTAGTTTCTGCATTATTTTCTAGATTTTGGAATAATTCTATATTATGTCCAAATTCATCGGTAAGATGCTCCCATGCAAGTTGTTGAAATTCTTTTGTTTCAGACAACACTACTCTTGCTAATACCATTTTTTGAAATTCATCTGATCAAATCCAAAAATGTTTAAGAAATTTATTTTTTCGTAGCGTACTATCTAACTTAATTTTAAATAGTTAGTTTTTTTTATTGCTCTTTATATTGTTCATTATCCAAAATTAAACGATCTATTATATTCATATATTTAATTATCAATTTATTTAAATATATTAATATTAACTAAATTACGCTGTCACTAATTATTAATGTTTATTTACCAATTTTTAAAACCATATGTGTGTTTATAGGTGAAGATGAATTGTAAGATCATAATGTGTATGCAGTAAATATATAAAACATTGCGACTTATCCATTTTAGATTTATAGCTATTTTTTGTAAATAATTGCTTAGGATCATTAATATATAAGTCATTGTTAAGAAAGTGAGATTTAAAATTAAGTCAGTATTTGAAAAATTTAACTCATTAAAGGAAATCGCAAGAGTAAAAAGAGTTGAGTGCACGAACAAGGCAAAAATTGCTATAAAACAGCAAAGTTTTAAGTTTGCCTGCTCATGTTTTGAAATAAATCCAAGTATCATTATAGCAATTACAAGAGTCCCGTAATCAATCAAAGCCCAGCTAATATACCACAATAGTACCATTATAATTGCATGACAATAACCGCTATAGAAAAAGCGAGTTAAAGAATTACGAAAATAATAAATATACCATTGCCCTAAATAGATAGAGATTAGAATATTTGTAGTAAGAAACTGTTTAAATAGTACAGTGGTATATATTTGTAATAAAACACCGAATATTATTATGTGGGTTTTTGGTTCACCATGAAAATTATAACCGGCAAAAAAGCAAAATATTGGCATAGCTGTACGACCTATGATCCGTATAATCGTTAATTCGGGATATAGATATAAACCTACATGATCAATGATCATGGCTATAATAGCTAAGGCTTTTAGCCAATCCTGATAATTTGATTGGTGCTTATTGTTTGTTATTATCATAATTAACCGCTTTTAATAAATATGCCGTGCCGAAAAATGCTCCCATTCCAACTGCAATTGTACTACCTAGCATACAGACTTTAATCAGTAAATATTCCGAATAAAAATATTCTAAATAATAATGCTTTATTAAAGCAATTATAATAGACATTAATGTACAGCATAACAAAATTTTACCGCAGAAAAGTTTTATACCGGCTTCTATATGAAGCTTATTTTGTTTTGTAGTATAGCTATATAATAAACCTAGATTATACCAAGCTGCAATAGATGTACCGACTGCAATACCGATATGTTTCAAATAATCCATTAATAATAGATTCATGCCGGTATTAATTATTATTGAAAATAAGGTTATTTTGAGCGGTGCTTTAGTATCTCCGTTAGCATAAAAAATAGGAGTTAAAATTTTTGCCAAAATAAAAGCAGGAAGCCCAAGTGCAAACGCAGAAATAGCTTCAGCTGTATTTGTAGTATCTTGGCTCGTGAATACTCCTCTTTCATAAATTATATTAATAATCGGATGAGATAGAATTATAATACCGAATGTAGCAGGCAACGATAATAATAATCCCATTCTAATAGCATTATTCTGTATTTTTTTTGCAGCTACTATATCATTTGATTTATAGATTTTTGACAGCTCAGGTAGCAATATAGTAGAGAAGCTAGTACCTATTATTGATAGAGGAAATTGATATATCCGGTCGGCATAAGCTAATATAGAAATAGCACCTTCAATAAAGCTAGCAATAGATTGGGATATGAAAAGGTTTAATTGCTGTATGCCGGAGCTAATGGTTGCCGGTCCCATATTAATCAAAAGCTTTTTTACATCGGGATCGCTTGGATTAAAAATTATCGGAAAGTTTAAATCCGCTCTTTTCACACAGACAAACATGAAAGAAACTTGTAATATTCCGGCCATTATTAAAGATAAGCTTATTGAGATAGTAGATTTTATATAATGATCAAATGTTAAAGTAAAAATTATTACGCATATACTTAAAATAACCGGTGAAAAAGCAAATGCAGCGAATTTTTTTACAGAGTTTAATATTCCGCCAAGTAAAGCTGTTAATGAAACAAATATTAAATAAGGTATTGTAATTCGGCATAAAAATACCGTAAGCTCAAACTTTTCTTTTTTACCATGAAATCCAGGAGCAATAAACAGCATTAATTGTGGCATGAAGATTTGCATTAATGCTATTATTACTATTAATGTCAGAAGTAAAAGGGTAAAAACCTCACCTGAAAAATTATTAGCGGCTTTCTTAGAAATAAGCATTTTTTCATTATAAATAGGAATGAATACGCTTGATAATGCTCCTTCTGCAAAAATTCTTCTAAAGAGATTCGGTAGTTTAAAAGCAACATTAATGCTATCACCCATAGGCGTAGAGCCGAATAATGATGCGATAAACTGTTCACGCACTAAGCCAAATATGCGAGAAATTAATGTGAAAAAAGCTACTACGACTCCTGAACGAAATAATCGACTTCTTGCATAACTTGCTTCTAAAGGTAATTTGTGCGTCAATCCGGTACTCACATCCTCACGTACTAAAGTGTACGCTGCGGTGCTGCGTTCTGTGTTTCCTTCAAATTCCTCTTTATTAGCTACGTTATGCAAGAAGTCGGTCACTGTTTGTTTTTTATCTTATTTTTCTGATGTAATTCCCGCGAGGCGGGAATCCAGTAAAACCTATAAAAACTTGTTTTTATAGGTTTATTTTGTTAATTAATGTATCATTGTTGAGATCGGGATTAAGGCTACTTTTTCTGGATTCCCGCCTCCGCGGGAATGACATCAAGCACCATGCAAGCAACGTCATGAATTCTTATCCCTAGCTGACCCTATCTATTCCTTCATTGATTAAAGCGTCTGCTTTTGATTTATTTTCCCATCCAGTAACTTTAACCCATTTACCTTTTTCTAAATCTTTATAATGCTCAAAGAAATGCACGATACGTTTTTTGAGCATGTCACATAAATCATCTAGCTCTTTAATATGATCGAAAGTAATATCGAGCTTAGAAGTTGGTACTGCGATTATTTTCTCATCAAGCCCTGATTCGTCTTCCATCATCAATACGCCGACTGCTCGGCATTTTATAACCGACCCAGGCACTACCGGATGATGAGTTACGACAAGTACGTCTACCGGATCACCGTCATTTGAAAGAGTATGAGGAATAAAACCGTAATTGCATGGATAGCTCATGGTAGTTTGCATAAAGCGATCAACAAAAACTGCTCCTGATTCTTTGTCAAATTCGTATTTGATTGGACCGCTATTCATCGGAATTTCGATAATTACGTTTATTTCGTAATTATTTGCTTTTGCTTTGATTTTATCTATAAACATATTTTTGTTTATTTGGTTGGTTTAGTGATTTTTCGTCATTGCGAGGAGAATTACAACGTAATTCGACGAAGCAATCTCAGGCCTATTTTACTAGATTACCACGTCGCTTCACTCTTCACAATGACGTTGTTATGGCGGCGGTCTGTAATTCTCATCATGCTTTGCAAGTAATTGTTTTGCTATAAATTTCCCGTTCGATAATTGCCCGATTGCAATAATTCCTTGTCCTTTACGAAATAGAGCCGGAAGGGTTCCTTGATATAATATCTCTAAATCCTTAATATTATCGGTAATAACAAAACTTATCTTATCATCAGCAATTTTATTTATTGAGTCTGTTTTAACAAGTCCACCGACTCTTAACTCTTTGTCTTGTTCTATTTCATTAATTTTTGACGGCGGCAAAAAAAATACTATATTTTTCTCTAAATTGTACAGTATTATACTAATTCCTAAACATGCTGAGCAGAAACAAATAATTATTGTTATTAATCTATTGCTTACTCTCTTTTGCATTAAAGTTCTGTTTATTTTTCAATGACTTGTAATTTAAAAAACTTACAATTAACAATATCGCTAAGGTTAAAAAGGTAAATAAATACGCTACCGATATATAATTATTCATTTCTTAAAAATTCCATAATTTCCTTAGGTGAAGAATCTAAATAGAAATGTTTCAGATATTTTCCGTTTGCATCGATTAAATATGTAAAAGATGAATGATCAAGCATATAGTTCAGGTCGTCATCATCACCATGCACACGAGCATAGAAAACCTTGAATTTATCAGTTACATCTTTTATTTGTTGCTCGTTACCGGTAAGACCTATAAATTTCGGATGAAAATGTTTTAGATATTCTTTAAGTGCTATAGGAGTATCACGTTTTGGGTCAATAGTGATAAAAACAGGTAGAATATCTATTTTATGTTTATTTAAAATTTCTACAATCTCCGTCATTTTATTTAGAGAGGTTGGGCATATATCAGGACAACTAGTAAATCCAAAGTAAATGAGGCTTAAGTTGCCTTTCAACTTATCACTATTAAATATCTCTCCATTTTGGTCTATTAGTTCAAAATCACCGCCGATTTTTACGTTATCTTCATAGATATTAACTTGACCGGCAAGCGGTTTTTCAGGTGTTCTTAAAGATAACAACAAATATAATGCTCCTACTCCTATTAATAAGCTAATTATGATAATTATTTTTATAACATTTGACTGTATTTTCATAAGATATTATCCATTCTTGCGTCATCCTAGCTGGTTCTGCTGTATGGCTCTTATGTCATTCCTGCGAAAGCAGGAATGACATAAAAAGACCATACAACAAAGTCTACTCTTTTACACAAGCCCTAATTTTTTAGGTTTAAAATATTTGACCCAAATATCTATTAACAATTTAGTAATGATAATCGCCGAAAACATTGAAGATATAATCCCGATCGTTAATGCAACGGCAAAACCTTTTATTGCACCTACTCCAAATATATAAAGTAAAAAAGCAACGATTAAAGTAGTTAGGTTAGCATCAAGGATAGTGGCAAATGCAGATTCAAAACCGGTTCTAATAGCATAAAGATTAGAAACTCCTTTATGCAATTCCTCTTTAATCCTTTCGTAAATCAATACATTAGCATCAACAGCCATACCCATAGTGAGTATTATTCCTGCAATTCCCGGCAGAGTTAAAGTCGCTTGAAAAAGTGAAAGTAAAGCTAAAATATATAACAATGCAAGGCTTAAGGCTATATTGGCAAATAAACCAAGCACACCGTAAGACCAAACCATAAATATACACACTGCTATAAATCCTATAAGTCCTGCCTTTTTGCCAGACTCTATAGAATCAGCACCCAAATTTGGACCTATACTTCTCTCTTCAATAATGTTAAGTGGGGCAGGAAGCGAACCGGCTCGTAATAATAGTGCAAGCTCATTTGCCGACTCAACGGTAAAATTTCCTGTTATTATACCGCTTCCGCCCATAATCGCGCCGTTTATCGTTGGAGCACTTAGTAATTTATTGTCTAAAACTATAGCAAGGCGTTTACCGGTATTGTTTTTGGTTATTTCACCAAATATTTTACTACCTAAATTGTTGAAAGAAAAAGCAACTACTGCTTGCGAATTTTGGTTAAAAGAAGCTGAAGCGGTTGTAAGCTGATCCCCACCCAAAACAACTTTTTTCTTTATCACGACATAATACTCCCCATGACCTTTGCTATCTCCCTTAACTAGCATTGAACCTACTGGAACATGTCCTTTTACTGCTTCTTCGATATTGGCATTTTCATCAACTAAATGAAAAGTTAGCTTTGCAGTTTTTCCTAATATATTCTTCAGGTAAGAGGGATTTTCTTCACCGGGAACTTGCAGTAATATATGCTTATCACCTTGTTTCTGTAGGGTCGGCTCTTTAGTGCCGGTACTATCAACTCTCATGCGAACGATCTCAATAGATTGGTCTACTACCTTATTAAGTAAGTCATTTAATCTAGATTCGCTGTAGCTAAGCTTTATTTTATTTTCATTGACTTCAGCGATAATTTCTGGATCGATTTTATTAATTATTTTCTTTAACGGCTTTAATTTCTCAGGCGATCTTACTTCTAATTGAATGCTATTTTTTCTAACTAACAGATTTTTATAGCCGATTTTATTCTCACGAAAATTTTTGCGTAAAGTGTCGGCAAGATTTTCCATTGAATCATTTAAGTAGGTGTCAAAATCAACATCGAGTAATAAATGGGCTCCTCCTCTAAGGTCAAGTCCTAGATTTACTGAATCATGAGGCAGAAACTTAGAGTTTACCTGTATGAAATTAGGTAAGGCACAAATAACCGCAAAAACCGTACATATAATTGAAAGAAAAATTTTCCACTTAGGAAGATTTTGCACCACTTACCTTCTTATCTTTTTTGTTGTTTTCTTTTTTTACTGCTACTTCTTTTGTACGACTAGTTATATCGATAATAGCACTTTTTAAAGCTTTAATACGTACGTCTTTAGCTATTTCGATTTCAATATTATTGTCATTTTCACTTACTTTAGTCACAATACCGTAAATGCCGCTATTTGTTAGAACTTCTTCGCCTTTTTTAACTGTACTTACTAATTTCTCTCTTTCTTTGCGTCGTGTTTCTTGTGGACGTAATAATAAGAAGTAAAATACAGCAAAAATTAAAACCATCGGTATTAAGCTTGTTAACCCCGATTGTAAAGAATTTGTTTCTACAGGCACTACCTCAGTTTCCTGTATTTCTATAGTGTCGTTATTATTTGCCTGATTATCTTGCGTATTTGCTGACATATGTAATTTCCTAATTGTTGCAATAGTCTTCCTGTATAACCTCTTTCTAAAAGTAATTTGTATACCGCAGATACTTCAAAAGTTGGAAGCCAAATAAGTGGTGAGCTTGCGGAGCGTAGAAAACTACGTGAGCAAAGGCGAAGCCCAAAATTTGACGTACCAAATCTTGCAGTATCTGCGGTATACATCAATCCGGTACTCGCATCTCGCGTACCTTTTTGTATGCTGCGGTGCTGTGTGCCGTGTTTCCTTAAAGTTTCTCTTTATAAGATAGGTTATGCACTAAGTCTAATAAAATAAAAATAGCTACCTAATAGCTTTAATGCAAGGGTAAAATAATAATATTAAATATATTTAAATGTATTTTAAACTAATATAAGTTATCATAAAACCGATAAATGGCTATTTTTACAGTTATAACTACTAGAATTTCTAATGAACTAGATATGATACTTGCTAATGTTGCTAAGGAAATCGATAGACTAAAAGAATATATTATACGTAAAGCAATAGAAAGTTATATAGAAGAAAAAGCAGATTTATTAATTGCTTTGTCTCGTATAGAAAAAGGAGAAGAAGTAATTTCATTAGAAGATATTAAGAAAAAATATGGTTTAGAAGATTGAATTTATGATAAACTTACACTGATGTCATTTGCAAAAGGGTATTGTTGCTTAGCTCGAAAAGCATGATCTATGTCATTCCCGCCTACGCGGGAATGACATAAAACGAAAAAAATCATTGGAGCGGGTGAAGGGATTCGAACCCTCGACTTCGACCTTGGCAAGGTAGCGCTCTACCCCTGAGCTACACCCGCTTAAATAAAATAACGGCATTTTAATGTAAAAAGTTTAAGGGGATCAAAATTAATTACATATAAAATGCCTTAGTGCTTTTTAAGCTAAGCGAATCTGAATATAAGTAATTATAAGATAAATTGCAAGTATTAAATTAGAAATTTATTGGCATATTGCTTAAATAAAGATAGATTATTTAATAAATTAACGCCATTGCAAGGAAATTACAAAGTGTATTGACTAAGCAATCTAGTTAAAAACTCTGTAAACTAGAATTTATTATTATTTTTTTAGATTGATACGCTCCAGTCGCTCAGCTCATTACGACACCTGTCTTGAGTTAGCAATGTTATAAAATTTAATTTTGTTAAATTGACTTTTATTTTTATAGAAAACAGTATAGTTCTTTATTAATTTTAACTAATCTGTAAAAAAGTATGGAAGTTACGCAAAAGAGCAAAAAAGTTTAGTCCGTAATCAAAAAGAAGCAATAGGGCTACTATTGATAGGTACGTTTCTTGAATATTTTGATCTCATGCTCTATGTACACATGGCGGTACTACTTAACAAGCTATTTTTTCCTGAAGCCGATGCATGAGCGGCTTCTCTATATTCTGCCATTGCATATTGTGCAACATATGTGTTTAGACCTATCGGTGCTTTAATATTCGGTTGGATAGAAGATACTATAGGTCGTAAGGCAACGGTCATTATTACAACTTTTTTAATGTCGCTTTGTTGTTGTATAATGGCTAATTATAAAAACTTATGCCGAAATTGGTATTACGACGACTTTTGTAGTAACTGCGTGTCGTATCGCTCAGGGGATGTCCTTATATAGAGGAGGTAGTAGGTGCCGAGCTTTATCTAGCCGAAATGACAAAAATTCCTCAACGTTATTGGGTGGTGGCTTCGCTTGTTGTTTTTGTAATGTTAGGTGCAACCGTAGCATTGGTGGTAGGAACACTTGTTACTTCTTTTGGACTTGATTGGCGTATTGCATTTTGGTTTGGAGCAGCTCTGTAGCACAAGCGGGGATAGATAGTAATCGGCTAAAATCAAGTCCTATTTGGAGTGAAAAAATTAATAAACCAACAGCAATAGTTTTCTTTTTTATACATTGTGGAGCCCCGTTATGGTTTTATATTGTTTATATTTATTGCGGTAATATGCTAAAAACTCCTTTCTTATTTCATTATAATTTGTGGGCTATTAATTAAAAAATTAGGCATTGCCTAGAAAAAGTTGATAATTTGAAAAGTTTACGTCATTGCCACGCTCTTTGCAGTCCCTTAGCTCATGACAATATCAACTATTTCGAGTAGGTTCTATGAAGAAAAATTAAATTAATCTATTTTTGCTGTAAATCATAAGATTTTTTTGAAATAGGAACAACTATTACTGCAAAAATCTTATTAATTTTCGCTAAAAAATATCTAAAAATATAAATAATTTAATTTTCCTTCACAGAACCTAAAGATTATTGTTATATTATTTTAAATATTAATCCTAAAGTCAAAATATAACTATGTCAAACCGTAATAGTTTAGAAGTACAAGAGTACGCACAAGCTAGCTCCTTAAATAATACTAATCTAATTGCATCACAGGGTGAGTTAATACTAACTGTTGCAAATTTATTGTTCAAAGAGTCAAATATTAATAATAATCAGAATATACAAAGAGATCATAATATATCTTATGAGAATAATATTGCCGACTTTGAAAATCAGGATACAAGTTGTGGTATATGTAAATGTCTTGGAGCTATAGCTACTGTTTGCTGTAATGTGTATGTATTTTTATTTGAATAAACACCAAATTTTACACTAAAAAAATATGAGCAAGGCTTAAGAAAGTTAGGAAACCTAGAGCATCGGTTATGGTTGTTAGAAATACACCAGAGCCTGTAGCGGGGTCTATATCAAAATAATGCAGTATTATAGGAATAGCAGAGCCGAATAATCCGGCTACTAAAAAATTTAAAATAACTGCAATAGCAAAAATAATGCTAAGATTTAAGTCAAGCAACATCACAAAGCTAAGTCCTGCTCCGATAATTGCAAGTACAAAACCGTTAAAAGCTGATACGGCTATTTCTTTTAATATAACTTTATTGACATTATTATAATGAATATCTTTATTAGCAAGGGCTCTCACCGTAACGGTCATGGCTTGTGTTCCAGCATTTCCGCCCATTGAAGCTACAATAGGCATAGTGGCTGCAAGCGTTACAAGTTTTGCAATAGTATCGTTAAAATGGTTAATGATAAGTGAGGTCATGCAGGCAGTGATTAGATTAACAAAGAGCCAAGGAAAACGATGTTTAACGGTATAAAATACATTGAAGAAAGTATCTTGAGTGTGTACCCCGCTTAATGATAATATATCTTTACCGGCTTGTTCTTCGATAATATAAATTATATTATCAATTGATACGCTACCTACTAACTTACCGCTTTTATTTACTACCGGTACAATAGTTAAAGCATATTGTCTAAAAATGAAGCTTAGTTCATTTAAGTCGGTAAAAGCATCTGCAAGCTTAAAATCTTTGCTCATCAAATCTTTTATCAATTCATGTTTTTTGCCTTTAATTAGCGTGCTAAGAGAAATAATACCGATAGGACGTAATTTATTATCTGTAACGATTGCCGCATAAAAGTCATTCTTTACGTTCTTGATAAAATTTAATGATTCCTCGACCGTCCATCCTTCTTGAAGATTAATAAAATCTCGCTCAATTACCCTACCTACTGTATTTTCGGGATATGTACAACCTACGGTAATTTGGTGTTTTTTTTCTTTAGTGAGATTACTTAGGATAAGGTCTTTTATATCATCGTCTAGATCGATTACTACTTCAATAGCATCTTCTATAACTAGCTTATTGATTAATTCTGCAGATTTTTTTATGCCTAAAGTTTCTATTATTAAAGGTTTACTATAAGCATTTAATGATACTAACGTTTCAGGCTTAATTTCATCCTGTAATAAGGGAATAATTATTTTATATGTTTTATTGTTAAGATTATCTAAGAAATCTGCTAAATCGGCATAATGAAGCTTGGCCAGCCTGCTTGCAGCAGCATCATAATTGTGATCTTCAATCAGATCGTTAATTTGATCAAAAATTTCAGCAAATTGATCGTGATGATCTGGTAAGATACTTTTCAATATATTGAAATTAGGCATAGCCTATGGACCTAATAGTTTTTATAGACTTATTATAATTATTTAAAGCTGGTTAGCTAGGCTTAGCACAGAATTGTGTACAATTTACTAATCAATATAAATCACAGAGTACAAATAAGCAATAGTTTTTATTTCAACTCTTTTTCATTTATCAGGAGTATACAATTAGCACAAACATTTGTTAACAAGAAGAACTTAGGAGTAAATATAAAATCTGAAGTGTCGAAACAGACCAAAACTTGACTTTGTGAAAAACCGGCGAATGGTGCGGTCGAGAAGACTTGAACTTCCAATCTTTTTACAGAACAGCACCCTCAATGCTGCGCGTCTACCAATTTCGCCACGACCGCTTAAGTTTTACTCTATAGCAGATTATGAGTAAAATATCAATAGGGTTCTTTTGATGTCATTCCCGCCTTTCTATGTCATTCCCGCGGAAGCGGGAATGACATAAACTAGCCATGCGACAACACCTTTAGTCGTTCGCAATGATGGCAAAGCTATTTAAGATAAATCAACAACAAAAGTAGGTGTAATCGATTGCTTAACAGCAGCTTTCATTAAACTATCTAGTTTTTCATCAATATTATCAAAATCAATATGATATTCTCTAGAATTTCCGGTTAACACTAGGGCAGAGTCTATACCAAGGCGATTTGCTGCAAGTATATCAGTGTAAACAGTGTCCCCAATCATTAACATGCGATTCTTAGGGGTATTATGACATTCTTTTAAAATTTTGCTATATATTTCTTCATATGGCTTACCGCTATAAATTACTTTTCCGCCAAGCTGCTTTATTTTTTCGGCATAATAGCCGCTACAATATCTATAAACACCGTGCTGATTTATTCCAAGGTCAGGATTAGCACAAATATTGACCATTTTACGTTGTACAACAATTTTAAATAATTCATCGAATTCGTTTAAATCTAAATTTTCGTTTTCGTCTCTGTAAATAGTCATTAAGAAAATATTAGCTTTGTTAATATCATCAGTGATAGGACATTGCATTCTGTTTATTATATCATTTTCTAAATGTCCTAAATGATATATTACTGGTTTTTCTATACCGAACCGCTCTTTACTTTCTAGTATCATTTCTACTGCTATTTCGCCTGAGCTAATGATCATTTCCGGTTCTGCATTTAATCCCCACGATTTAATTGTTTGATGCAGTGAAAAAATATTTCTTGGAGCATTAGTGACAAAATATACTTTTTTTCGTTCAATAATCTTATTGATATTTTGTACGACGTACGGATAGGTACGCTCCCCTTCGATTATTACCCCCCAAAGATCGAATAAAAACACGTCATAATCATTAATTACGTCGAAAATATTTTTTAACTTTAATATATTCATTATTATCTCGCTAATTTTAAATCAAGAAACTTTACTATTTTAATAAGTTACGTTATAGTCATTTTTATTATTTCTAGCAACAAGTAATAGAGCCAAATACCAAATATATAATATGTCGGAAATTGAAGAAAAATTTAACGCATCATCATACGGTGCTGATTCCATAAAGGTTTTAAAAGGTCTTGAAGCCGTAAGAAAAAGACCGGGAATGTATATCGGGGATGTTGGAGACGGGTCGGGTCTACATCATATGATTTATGAAGTAGTCGACAACGCTATCGATGAGTCGCTTGCCGGTTATTGCGATCTAGTACGAGTAACATTAAATAAAAACGGTTCAGTAACCGTATCCGATAACGGGCGAGGTATACCCGTTGAAATTCATGAAGAAGAAGGAATATCGGCAGCTGAAGTTATTATGACGCAACTTCACGCCGGCGGTAAGTTTGACCAGAACACTTATAAGGTTGCAGGCGGTCTACACGGTGTCGGTGTATCGGTTGTAAATGCTCTTTCTGAATGGCTTGAGCTACGTATTTGGCGTAATAATAAGGAATATTTGATTAGATTTAATAACGGTATAACGGAAGCTCCACTTGCGGTTGTCAAAGAAAATATTGATAAAAAAGGTACAGAAGTTACTTTTTTTCCGTCTGTAGAAATATTTACTAATATAGAATTTGATTTCGGCACTATAGAGCATCGTCTTCGTGAGCTTGCTTTTTTAAATTCAGGCGTAAAGATTTTACTCGTCGATAATCGCTTTGAAGAAGTTAAAGAAGTAGAGTTTTATTATACGGGCGGTATAGAAGCTTATGTAAAATATATAGACAGAGCGAAGCACGCTATTCATCCATGTATAGTAGTTAATACGGAGAATGCTGAGTCCGGTATAAGCCTTGAGCTTGCAATGCATTGGAACGATTCTTATCATGAAAATATTTTATGCTTTACTAATAATATTAGACAGCGTGATGGCGGAACTCATCTTAGTGCTTTCAAATCAGCGATAACACGTGTTATTACCTCGTATCTTGATACTACGGGTCTTAATAAAAAAGCTAAAAATGACTTTAGCGGTGAAGATACTAGGGAAGGGCTATGTTGTGTGCTTTCCGTTAAAGTGCCTGATCCTAAATTTTCTTCTCAAACAAAAGATAAGCTAGTAAGCTCCGAAGTACGACCGGTTGTTGAGAATACCGTTTATACAAAGGTGCTTGAGTGGTTTGAAGAGCATCCAGCAGAAGCTAAGGCAATTATAGCTAAGATTATGGAAGCTGCGAATGCTCGTGAAGCTGCTAGAAAAGCAAGGGAATTCACTCGAAGAAAATCAGCTTTAGAAGTTTCGAATTTACCAGGTAAACTTGCAGATTGCCATGTAAAAGATCCTGCTATTTCAGAATTGTTTATTGTTGAGGGGGACTCTGCGGGCGGTACTGCAAAGCAGGGTAGGGATAGCAAAATTCAGGCTATATTGCCTTTGCGTGGTAAAATTTTGAACGTTGAACGTGCAAGATTTGATAAAATGCTCGGTTCGGACCAAATCGGTACGTTAATTACAGCTCTTGGAATTAGTGTTGAACGAGAATTTTCCTTAGAAAAGCTTAGATACCATAAAGTTATTATTATGACCGATGCTGATGTTGACGGTTCGCACATTAGAACTTTATTACTCACGTTTTTCTATCGTCATATGCCTGAGCTAATAAATAAAGGCTATCTATATATAGCTCAGCCACCGCTTTATAAAGTAAAGAAAGGAGCAGCCGAGCTTTATTTAAAGAATGAGCAAGCGCTGCAAGATTATTTGATCAAATCAACTATTAATGATGCAACCTTAATTCTAGACGGTAAAGAGCAGTTAGTGGGTGATAATTTAGAAGAGCTAATTAATAAAGTAGTGAAGTTTAACGGCTTGCTTGACCATGCTAGCAAAAAATTTAATTGCTCAATTACTGAAATTCTTGTGATTAATGACTTACTTAATAACAAAATATTTGAGCCTGAAAGTGATTTAAGACTTAAAAAAGCTTTAGATGTTTTAAATAGCTTAGAAGATTCGCCTGATAAGACTAATTGGGAAGTTTTAAAACATGAAAATAAAATAGAGTTCTTCCGCTTTAGTAGGGGTTTAAAAGAAAGTAAAATATTATTGAAAGAGCAGTTAGAATCATTTGAGTTTGTACAAATATCAAAGCTTGCTTTAACGATTTTTGATATATTTAGTAAGCAATTAAAGCTTATAGTGAAAAGTCAGGAATTCGATATTTTAACACCGAGTCAGTTGTTAAATACCATTATAGAATGCGGGAAAAGAGGTATAAATATTCAGCGTTTTAAGGGTCTTGGTGAGATGAATTCCGACCAGCTATGGGAAACTACTCTTGACCCTACAAAAAGAACTTTGCTTCAGGTAAGAGTTGCAGAAATTGATGAAGCAGAAGGCATTTTCTCTACTTTAATGGGTGACGTTGTTGAACCTCGCAGGTTATTTATCCAAGCAAATGCGTTGAATGTCGTGAATTTGGATGTATAATCGGTGTCATACCGTGGCTTGACCACGGGATCCAGTTGTGGGATGACAATTTAATCAGTTTCTCCTCGCAATGACGTTACAATTTTATCAAAATAATTTATGCACAAATTAATTATTCACGGTGGTACACCTCTTAAAGGTAGTATTAATATTAGCGGTGCTAAAAATGCCGTGCTGCCTATTATGGCAGCGTCTATTCTTACCGATAAACTGCATATTACTAATGTTCCAAAGTTAACGGATGTTAGTACTATGAAAGATTTGCTCCGAAGTCACGGGGCAGATATTGAAATAATAGAACATCAAGATGAATTTGAGCTTATAATTAATGCCGAAAATATAAATAACTTTACTGCAGATTATGAAATAGTCCGTAAAATGAGAGCATCGATTTGGGTGCTTGGTCCTTTGCTTACCAAATACGGTAAAGCAAAAGTATCGCTTCCGGGTGGTTGTGCTATTGGAGCAAGGCAAGTAGATTTGCATATTGCTGTATTAAAAGCTATGGGAGCTACGATTGAAATAGAAGACGGTTATATTAACGCTTCAAGTAAAGGACGTTTAAAAGGTACTCATTTTGTTTTTGATAAAGTTTCCGTAGGTGCTACGATTAATGCAATACTTGCAGCTGTTTTAGCAGAGGGGGAAACTGTACTTTTTAATTGCGGTCGAGAGCCGGAAATAGTTGATTTATGTAATTGTCTTATCACAATAGGAGCCGATATTGCAGGTATTGGCACTAGCGAAATAACAATTAAAGGCAAGGATTCTTTAAATAAAGCGAGCTATAAAGTACTTTCTGATCGTATTGAAGCCGGTACTTATATGTTTGCGGCAGCTATTACTAAAGGTGATGTAAAAATTTGTGGGATTGATTACCATATTATAGAAAATATAGCTTTAAAACTTATCGAAACGGGTATAAAAGTCGTGCCGATCAATAATGGAGTTCAAGTAACTTATGAAGGGAAGTTAAATTCAGTTGATTTAGAAACTAATCCCTATCCTGGCTTTGCTACTGATTTGCAAGCACAATTTATGAGCCTTATGACGCTTAGTAGCGGTGTTTCAATGATCACCGAGAATATTTTTGAAAATCGTTTCATGCATGTCCCTGAATTATGTAGAATGGGAGCAGATATAGTAGTACGAGGTAATAAGGCGGTTGTTCGAGGTGTAGAAATGTTAAAAGGCGCAGAAGTTATGGCAAGTGATCTTAGAGCTTCGGTATCGCTAATACTCGCCGGTCTTAGTACTAATAGCAAAACCGTATTACACCGAATATATCATTTAGACCGTGGCTTCCAAGATTTAGAAAAAAAATTAAGTAATTGCGGTGCAGATATAAAAAGGGTATAATATACTCGATCAACTTCAAAAATTGGCTACGTCGTTCTACAAGAGCTGCGGTACTCACGTATTAAGTATACGCTGCGTTCCTTGCCTTGTGAACTCCTTGCTCTTTTTGAAGTTGATCTGTGTATACTCGTCCCCTATTTATTTGTGGTATACTATTTTTAATGGAGAAAGATTATGGCAAGGATTACAGCAGAAGATTGTAATAAAATTATACCGGATAGGTTTCGGCTTGTTGTCCTAGCAACAAGATATGCTAAATTATTAAATTATAAAGTAGAAACTAATCAAATCAAAAAAGAAAAGCGTGATAAGCCTCCTGTTATCGCATTACGTAGAATTGCTGCTGGAAAAGTATCAGTAGCTCAGTTAGAACAAGATTTAATAAATAGTCTGCGTACAAGAACTATGATAGAGCCGCTTGTTAATCAAGATGCATCAGAAGCTGTAGAAGAAAAATTTGAGTATTTACCTGAAGTTTATATCGGGGAAGATTATTCTGATTTAGATGATCAAATCTTTATTGATGAGAATGGCGAAGATTATGAAACCGATAAGTAAATGCTTATCGGTGTTGGTACTGATATAGTACAAATTCCTAGAATCGAAAAAATATTACATTTATATCCAGAATTTTTTGCTAAAAAAATTCTAACTTCAAAGGAATTAAAACAGTTTGCTTTGTTGGGGAAAATAAACCATGCTGCTTTTTTAGCCAAGCGTTTTGCTGCTAAAGAGGCTGTTAGTAAAGCCTTTGGAGTCGGTATAGGTCAAGGTATAAATTTTAAAGATATTACTATACTAAATAATGATTTAGGTAAGCCTATAGTAGAAGTTAGCTCAAACTATACAAACAAACTCTCTCCTTTTAATATTCACCTTTCTCTTGCGGATGATTACCCTGTATGCGTAGCATTTGCTGTGATTGAGAGTAGTTATAATATTATCCTTGGATAGAGGCGTTACTGTGTGAATCCTATGTCATTCCTGCGGAGGCATTGTTGCGTGGATACCCAAACCGTCATTGCGAGGAGCGAAGCGATGCAATCTTATGCAGTAATAACAAACTCCTGAGATTGCTTCGTCACAACTTACAGTTTTTCCTCGTAATGACACTTGGTATATGGATAATGCCCGCTCTCGCAATGACAAAATATAAATTACGATCCCGCTTTGCTGTCTGCTTTAGGTAACATGATTTTTAAATCAGCTTTAGCTTCTAAATCAGCAATATATTTCTTTAGTACTTCTGCAGCTAATATATTATCAATAGTTACTTTTGCTTCTTCTTTTGTTGGAATAGGCACAGGTTTTTTCTCAAGCACTTTGATAATATGCCAACCGAAATCGGTTTTTACAGGAGTTGACACTTCATTTACTTTTAAAGCAAAAGCTTTCTGTTCAAATTCCGGTACTAACTGCCCAGGTTGATTTAGTAGAATGTAACCGATAACGCCGCCGTTTGAAGCTGAAGCTTTATCAAGAGATAACTCTTCTGCAAGCTTAGTAAAGTTTCCGCCTTTGCTTAATTTGGTTTTTATATTATTAGCTTCTTTTTGAGATTTAACTAAAATATGAGCAACTTTTATTTGTTCTTTACCTTTAAGATTACCGACATATTTATTATATTCGTCATCAAACATTTTATCTGTAATGTTAGATTTTATGTAGTTTGCTAGTAATTCTTGTTGAGCTAATTGATTTTTTGCATTTTCAAGTTTTTCTTGGAATTCTTTAGAAGAAGTAATATTTGACTTAGCAACTTCTTCTTTTAACAAAAGATTATTGACATAAATTTTTATTAATTTTTCCTGATCTTGTGGTGGGAAATCATCAAAATTTTTGATTGTTTCACCTGATTGAAGATTAAGCTGAGGCTTAAATTCTTTCATAATTTGCGATTCTTTTACTTCACCGCCTTTATAGGTAGCAACTACCTTGTCTTTATCAGCAAAAGCAATACCGGAAAGCATGCTAACTGATAAAAATATAACAGATAATTTTTTCATTTATGACTCATAATTGTGTTAAATATAAGCTTAAATTTTATAAAAATAATATATAACCGTCAACAGCTATTTGAGAATATTTTATTTATCAATAATAATTTACAAATATTTGTAGTAAAAAACTATTCATTTAAATAAAATTATAACATTTGATAATTTTATAAAATATACCTATACTTAAGTACTAAATATTAAAAATATCATAAGGACTTTAATGCTTTCTATTTTAAAAAAACTTTTCGGTACTGCAAATGATCGTACTGTAAAAAAACTATTTGCTGAAATTACAAAAATTAACTCGCTTGAACCTGCTATACAAAAATTATCAGATGAGGAGTTGAAGAATAAAACTGTGGAGTTTAAAGAAAAGCTTAAAAACGGAGCTACTTTAGACGATATAGTATATGAGGCGTTTGCGGTAGTTAGGGAAGCAGCTAAAAGAATTTGTGGTATGCGTCATTTTGACGTTCAGCTTATAGGTGGCCTGATATTACATCGAGGCATGATTACCGAAATGCGTACCGGTGAGGGTAAGACCTTGGTTGCAACGCTTCCTGCTTACTTAAATGCTTTAACTGGAAAAGGTGTACATGTTGTAACCGTAAATGATTATCTAGCACGCCGTGATTCTGCTTCCATGGGTAAAATTTACAATTTTTTAGGTTTATCGGTTGGATGTATTGTTGGCGGTATGCCTGATGAAGTAAAACGAGCTGCCTATAACGCCGATATTACTCATGCAACAAATAATGAACTCGGTTTCGATTATTTAAGGGATAATATGAAGTATAGCTTGCAGGAGCGGGTACTTCGTCCTTTGAATTTTGCTATCATCGATGAGGTTGATTCGATTTTGATAGATGAAGCAAGAACTCCGCTCGTTATCTCGGGTCCGGTTAATGATAATGCAGAATTATACGGTAAAATTGATAAAATAGTACGTTTGCTTAATGCAAGTGATTTTGAAAAAGACGAAAAATTAAAAACTATCAATTTAACGGAAACCGGCATTACACATATAGAATCGCTTTTAAGTAAAGAAAATATTATAAAACCGGATACCAGTTTATATGATTTTGAGAATTTAACTTTAGTACATTATGTTAACCAAGCCTTAAGAGCTCATAATATGTTTACTGTTAATGTAGATTATTTGGTGCGTGAAGGTAAAGTAATGATTATTGATGAGTTTACCGGTCGTGTAATGGAAGGGCGTAGATATTCGGAAGGGTTACATCAAGCATTAGAAGCAAAAGAAAATGTGAAAATTCAAAATGAGAACCAAACTTTAGCATCTATTACTTTCCAAAATTATTTTCGTAATTATCCTAAATTATCGGGTATGACCGGTACGGCTATGACCGAAGCACCGGAACTAAAAGATATATATAATCTCGATGTGGTCGCAGTCCCAACCCATAATAAAGTTACAAGGCTTGACCTTGATGACGAAATTTACGGCAGTAAAAAAGAAAAATATGATGCTATCTTAAAACTAATTAAGGATTGTTACGATCGTGGCCAGCCTATACTTGTTGGTACGATAAGCATAGAAAAGTCAGAAGAACTTTCAAGCGTTTTAAATAAAGAAAAAATCCCTCATAAAGTATTAAACGCCAAATTTCATGAGCAGGAAGCTTTTATTATTGCTCAAGCAGGTAGGTTTAAGGCAGTAACGATTGCAACTAATATGGCAGGGCGCGGTACTGATATTATGCTTGGCGGTAATCCTGAAATGTTAATAGCACAGCTGGATAAAGAACATAATTATGAAGCTAAAATAGCTGAAATAAAAGCTCAATTTGCCGCAGAAAAGAAGCAGGTTATTGAAGCAGGCGGCTTATTTGTGATAGGTACGGAAAGGCATGAAAGCCGTAGGATAGATAATCAGCTAAGAGGAAGATCAGGTAGACAAGGTGATCCTGGTAAAACTAAGTTTTTCCTATCGCTTGATGATGATTTAATGCGTATTTTTGCATCAGATCGTATATCAGGAGTCCTTAGAACACTTGGATTGAAAGACGGAGAGGCTATCCACCATCCGATGATTAGTCGTTCACTTGAGAAAGCGCAGCAAAAAGTGGAAGGACATAACTACGAAATGCGTAAAAATTTATTACGTTTTGATGATGTAATGAATGACCAACGGAAGATAATATACGAGCAACGTACTGAAATTATTAAATCTAAAGATAGTCACAGTTTCTTGAATAGTACTACTGAGGAACTCGCCAAAAAGATAGTATTAACTTTCATGCCGGTAGGCTCTTATAGAGAAGATTGGGATATAGAGAATTTAAGTGTAGAATTACATCGTGTTTTTTCTATAAAATTTGATCATAATGTAGTAAGTAAAAATGATGTAACAGGAGAAGAAATCACGAAGACCGTTATACAAATGGCTTATGATATATATAAGTCAAAAGAAGAAGCCTATAGTAGCGAGTTAATGCATAATGCCGTGAAATATATTTTATTAACTACCCTTGATCAAGTTTGGAAAGATCATTTATATAGCTTAGATCATTTAAGACAAGGTATATCTCTTCGAGCTTATGCCCAAAAAGACCCTCTAAGTGAGTATAAAAGAGAAGCATTTAACTTATTTGAGCAGATGCTTAATAATTTAAAAGAATTATTTATTCAAACCGTATACCATTTCCATATTGACTTAAAACATGTTCAAAAAGAAGATGTTTCGCTTGAGTATAAAAAACTTCAGAAAAATATGCGTGAGAGTCGGGAAGATCCGGCATTTAGTAAATATAACGCAGGAAGTAGCCTTGAGACTGACCTTAAACCAGTCGTATCACGCATTGACCCAAAAGATAGAAACCCTGATGATCCTACTAGTTGGGGTAGGGTATCTCGTAATGAGCTATGCCCGTGCGGTTCAGGCAAGAAATATAAATATTGTCATGGTGCAAATGAATAGATGAAAACCTATAATACCCTACGATTTTTACTCTATGTCATTCCCGCGAAGGTGGGAATCCAGCAAAACTCGAAAAAATCAAAAGGTTATAGCTATTTCTTAAAATTTCTTTACATTCTTAGAAAAAGTAAAAATTCTTCGAGATTTGTATACTTTCTGGAGTCCCGCCTTCGCGGGAATGATATAAAACAAGCCATTAATTCTTAAGACAATACAACCTTTTTAAAAAAGTGGATGCGGGTTTTTGATTGATTGCAAATATCCATTTGAAAGAGGCGAATTAAACAAAAATGCTTTTTATCTTCATCCAGAGAGTAGAAAAGTTGAAAGAAATCACCGAAAGAATCTGCACGGTAAGGATTAATCAGTAGGAGTTCTCAGTATTGTCTGCGTGCCTTCCTAATCGTCATTGCGAGGAAATTGCATCGCAATTGACGAAGCAATCTCAGGAGTTTGTTATTATTTCATAAGATTGCCACGCAGCCTACGGGCTGCTCGCAATGACGATTTGGGTATTCAAGCAAGCCTTTTGCAGGAATGACAATGAGATCTTTATCACCTTTAAGAAATACAAAGTATAAATAAGTAGAATATGATAAAAGAACTATTAAATAGTAATTTAACTCTGTTGCTAAAGTCAAAAGAGTAGTGCAAGTATAGAACATTATGTAAAACAATGTAGCTTTGAAAATGTTTTAAAAGAGTCTATTTTTCTTGATCAAGTGGGCGTAGTAAGGAGTTTAAATGAATCACGTGCAGTATCTACTATTGCACTATTTTCGGTATCTACAAATAATGCACTAAAAATTGCTAAATGGTTAGTTGAAGAAAAAAAGCAAATGTTAATATGTATAGTGATATTTTGAAGGATACTCCTTGACATTCAGCCGCACGTCACGGAACTTATAAAGTAGCAGAATATCTAATATCAAAAGGCACTGTCGTAAATGGGAACGATGGAGCTTGGCTAGGATCACCTTTATATGAAGTGGTAAGCACTTTAATGTAACAAAACTATTACTTAAGAACGGAGCTGAGGTGGATCAAAGAAAATCCGGAGGAATACCTTTGTATGCGGTTGCTAAAAACGTTCGATGTACTTCTAAAGATATTAAGGATGATGAAATATATAAGCTGTTAGTATCATATGGTGCTGATATCAACGCAAAAGTAGAATTTAAAGGAGTAGGGTTTAGTATATATGATGGAAAAACGATATCAGAAATAGTAGAATTTAAAATAGTATTCGTCGGTGAAAGTGAAGTAATAACGGAAGAATAATGATGTTTTGAGATATCTTAACATATTTATAGGCATTGCCTAGAAATCGTTGATACCGTCATTGTAAGCGGCTGTAGGCTCCTGTTGCATGGATACCAAATCGTCATTGCAAGCGACTGTAAGGAGCGTGGCAATCCAGAAAAATGATAAAAATGCTACGCATTTTACTAGATTGCTTCGTCAATTACTTTATAATTTTCCTTGTAATGACGTAAACTTTTCAAATTATCAACTTTTTCTAGGCAATGTCTATTTATCGACACGGTAGTTATTGACAAGTTTAGGAAAAAGTTTTATATTCTTCACAAGTTTAAGAAAAAGTTAATAGTATATGTCTAAAGCAAAAACAGCTTCCAAAAATAACCCGACTTCTAGGGAACAGGCTAAGGAATATTTTTATAATGGTCAGAAAATCAAACCGGTCAAGCTTATTGCTGCTCAAAAGTCTTTTCTAGCTGCCGAATATGAATCTTCTGGAGATTTAGTCGTAGGGAGCAATGGTCAGCCATTACCTTGGGGATTAGTTAAAAGCTTATCTTAATATTTTTGCTTCCAAAAACCTCGCCAATAAATAATCGGGGGCATAGCTCAGGGGTAGAGCATCTGCTTTGCACGCAGAGGGTCAAGGGTTCGATTCCCTTTGCCTCCACCACTTCCGATAAGTGTTTCAAAGCTTTTTGAAATTTAGTAAAACTTTGAATGTTCCTTTTGTTTTCATTTGTGTTCCATGTCTTGCTAAAAAAAATATTCTGTACCTACTATTGGTTATGGGAAGTATTTACAACAGCAGAATCTAGGCAAAAACAATAATCTACATACTCAAAAGATTAGGTTACTATTTACTTGAGAAAATTATAGCAGTGAAGAGAATAATAAATTATTAAATACAACTTATTTTCTTATAAATTAACAAAAAAATAAGGACATAATATGAGTGGTACAACAAAAAATATAAATGCAGAGGGAGCAGCAAGCATGGGTCTTGATAGTTGGCTTGGCGTTACTGTAGGTGATGATATTACTCACTCTTTTAGTTTAGATACTAATAGTAATATTGTTTTAGGTATCACCGATACTATGAATTACTATAATGGCTTAGGTTAGACATAAATAATGCAAGTATTAATTTTAATATAACTTTTTAAGAATTCAGTAATATCATTGTGTAGCATTTCATAAAAACAAAGCAGTCCCCCGATGTAACGTGAAGTAAATTCATGTTGTGCGGTTTTTAAAGTCATGACTTCATGTTGTGTGGTTCTTAGTTCATTTTGTAAAATCATACATTTATGAATATCACAATCACTGTCTGAATTATCTTCTTGTATATGGTTTCTGCCGCTACCACCTTCCATTAAGGATTTTAAGCTAGCAACTACTGGTAAAAGCTTTGTTTTGTGTTTCCAGCTATTATGTGATTTTTGGGTCACTTTAGAAGTATTCCTTGAATTATTAAGATTAGCTTTTTTGTGTTTTGATTGTTCAAATGGTGCGTAGGAATTAGATTGGTTTGTCGACTTTAGCTAATTTCTATGTTTTATATTACCTTATGCAATATTACCGGCCCTATATTTAGTTCGAATAATTTAATAAATCCAGTATTATGGTAAGTTTTCTATTCATCCAAGAAATGACCCTAGATATTATGGTGGTGAAATTCCTTTTATCCAAACTGGTGATATACCTAAGTCAAGTAGTGACGTTAGATATTATAAACAGACTTTAAATAAAAAAGGCTTAAAAGTAAGTTAGGAATTATTGCAATACTTGATTTCGATTCAGCCTTTCCTGATAGGATTGTAGGTATAACGCCTAAAAATAATGTTTATCATGCTGTTTTTGAAATGCCGGTAGAGTCAAATACGTAAAGGTAGTATACGTATATGTGATATTGTATTATTCGTTAATGGTATACTTTTGTAGTAATTGAATGTAAATCGCCTATCGACTCATTAGATCAAGCTATATCTCAGCATATACGTAATCAAAAATCAGATGTGCATCTTTTTCATTATGCTCAATTATTAATTGTTATAAATAAAAATGAAGCGAAATATGCTGCTGTAGGCCGCTCGGACAAATATTGGAGATTTGGTGAGAAGAGGGAGAAAAAACAAAATATTAATATTATACGTAATTTAATTAACAAGCCGTTAACTGAAGAGGTCAAAAATCTTCTTTAGGCCGGTGATTTTGCTACTTGTAGAAATTATTTTGATAAACAACAATTAGCAGGTAGCGTAGAACCTACCCGAGCAAGATAAAGTCCTTTATGCTCTATGTCGTCTTGCAAGATGACTTGATTTAGTTAAAAATTTTTGTGTTTTTAATAATGATGTAAGAAAAATAGCTCGTCATCATCAATTTTGCAGCACGCATGCAACTATAAAAAGGATAGGAGAACGTGAAAAGCATAACATTAGAAAAGGTAGGGTAATGGCACACGCAAGGTACGGGCAAATCTTTAACAATGGTAATGATTGCCAAATGTCTACTAAAATCCGCTAATCTTGCGAGTCCACGTATCATAATTATAACCGATAGAATTGAACTTGATGGACAAATTGAAAGTACTTTTAAAGCTTGTGGATTTGAACCTAAACTTCTACATTGGCAGAGCTAATTAAATTAATTAGAAGTGATGTATCTATTATAACTACGGTAATTAATAAATTTAAAATAGTTCTTGAAGATTATTATAAAGATTCTAACGATAAGATTTTGGCTCTTATTGACTCAGGTCATCGTACTCAATACGGTGATTTAGCAGATAACATGCGAACTATTTTGCCTAACGCTTGTTATATAGCATTTACCGGTACACCGCTTTTAAAAGAGCAAAAAAAACACTATGAGAAAGTTTGGTAGGCTAATTCATAAATATACTATAAAAGATGCGTTAAAAGATAACATGATTATACAGTTATTTTATGAAGGGCGTATTATGCGGCAATATCTTGAAGATGAATCATTGCTTGATAAATATTTTGATATGATTACTAATGAATTAAATAAAGAAGCAGAAGCAGCTTTGAAAACAAGATTCAGTCGCTTAAAGATGCTTGCTCAAACAAAGGAAGCTATTTATGCCAAAGCATTTGAATATTTCAACGCACTATTTAAAAACGTTTAAAGGCACGGGTTAAAAAGATTTTAGATGATATAGGACAAGTAAGTTCTGAAGTTGTTATATCTTCTACTGATGACCTGGACGGTTATAAAGATATTGAAAGCGAAAATGAAGTAGATAAATTTATAAAAACATGAGGGAACAATATGGAGCAAAATTCAATAATAGAATTATTAAAAAATTTAAAAGTTCCGATGATTCTGAAATTTTAATTGTAGTTTCAAGATTACTAACCGGTTTTGATGCACCGCGTAATGTCGTTATTTACATATGCAAAGAATTAAAAGAGCATAATCTTTTACAAGCAATTGCTCATGTGAATCGTCTATTTGAAGAAAAAGGGAAAACTCAAGAATACGGTTACATAATTGACTATGTAGGGTGAATCAATTAAAACAAGCACATCAATTTTATGAAAATTATGGTGTAAACAATTTTGATAGAGAAGATTTAGAAGATGCTATATTTTTTGTAGATGATAAATTGAAAGCACTTTTTCCGTTACTACAAGAAATTTAAAATATTTTTATAAATGTGCCTAACGATTTGGATTTTGAACAGCTCGAACAGCATTTAGCCGATGAAGCTATATGCAATAAGTTTTATTTTCTTGTTGAATAAATTTAAAAGTTTGATGTCTATAGCTTCTAATTCTTATGAATTTTATGAAGAAAAAGAATGAGTTAATTTACAATATGAATAAAATTTAATAAGCTCAAAGAGATAGTGGAAAAGCGTTATAAAGAAAAACCGGATAAAAAAATATATATCGCTCAAATCATGAAGTTACTTGATGAGCATGTTATTGCCGGTTATATTACTAAAACTGAAGCGGTTAGCATTTTTGACGATGAAATGTTTGAACAATTTATCAAAAGGACAGATATCACGGTCATGGATATGGCTAATCAAATACAAGATATTATTAAGGATTATGTCAATATCGATCCTGCCTTTTATCAAAAATTTTCTACCCTTATAAATAATACAATAATACAGCATCATAATAAACGTTTATCAGATAGTGATCTTTTAAATAGAGTTAAAAAAATAAGAGCTGAATTTAAAAATGATGTGCCAAGTGAACTCGGCACTAACAAAACAATAATAGCTTTTTATAGAAAATCACTTAGCTTCTTACAGAATCGAAAAGATCAAAATCAGTGTGAAAATGCCATTCAAATTGCTCTTGATACCTATGACATCATTAAGCAGAAAATAATTGTTCATTGGACAAAAAACACTATATTGATATAATATCTGTAGTCGTATTATCGTAATATTCCCCTAATATGTCTAAAACGTTTTGGTCATAGTCATTTTGAGCTTCCATATGCCATACCAGTTCATAATCGTGAGCTGCTAAAAAATGTTTTGTATAATGTTTTAATTCTCTCTCACTTGAGTTACCAAGTTTGTATGAAAGTGTATAAGAAATGGTAGATTGATTTGGAGCTTTTTCTATTTTATATTGAATATAATTATGCTGTAATTCGTTTGTATTGCCTATAATGTGGATATGAAATTTATGCGTCTGTTGTAAGTTATATAGCTCTGTTAGCTTTTCAGGTTCTATTTTGCACATAGTATTCCAGCCTTGATCAAATACCTCATTATCTCGTATAGGATTACCGTTTTTTCTTGTATAAGCTCATTCATTTTCTTACGAAATTTTGCGGTAGTTATTTTACCAGTTTTATACTGATCTATTATTCCGTTAGGTTTTTCTTCTTCTTTTGCAATAGTAGCAATATCCGATATACTTAGTCCGCTGTATTCGCTAAATTTTATTATAGCGAGTTCCCTTTTGGTTAAAATTACCTGTTTAAAAACATGAGCTTTTATCATAGTGATTACCTATAAATTGTTAGTTTTAAAAATATAAAATTGTTAAATAAAAAATCATATTTAGGGTAAAATAATGAGTTTAAAATCCGCTTGGCTAGATACGCCTCTTGGTTCTATGCTGGCAATTAGTGATACAGAAAGGCTTTATTTGCTCGATTTTGTTGAAAGTAAAGGATTAGAGCATAAAATTAAAAGACTTAAGATTAACGCAAAATCGGCTATTACTGCAGATCGCACTAGACCGATTATATCAATTGAAGAGGAGCTTAAATCTTACTTTAGCGGTACTTTGCAAAAATTTAATACTCCTATATATCTTTTAGGAAGCGAATTTCAGAAATTAGTATGGCAAGAGCTAATGAATGTACCTTACGGTGAAACAAGAAGTTACTTTACCCAAGCTAAATTAATAGGTATGGAAAGAGCTTATAGAGTCGTTGCAAATGCTAACGGAGCAAATAAATTTGCTATAATTATTCCATGTCACCGCATCATCAATAATAACGGTGAACTTGGCGGTTATGGTTCAGGGCTAGACCGCAAAAAATGGCTTATTGAACATGAGAGAAAATTTACAACAAATTAGAATTTTACTTGAGAATGCTACTATTCCTGTAGAACGTAGAACGCTATTCTTGAAAACTAGAGAAGGAGAGTATGGAGAGCATGACCTACCGTGCCGACTTTATGTATAATAGCTAAAAGTTATTATAATTTGGATATGGAGGATTGAAGCCGACTTATTACTTTAGAATTTAATGAAAAGAGATTTTTAGCGTTAGCTATTTTGATTATGCAATATCAGACAGCACAAGATAAAGAGTTTTTGTATAATTTTTATTTAAACAATATAAAACACGTAAATAATTGGAATTTAATGGATGCATCAGCTCATCATATAATCGGAGCTTATTTATGGGATAAAGAAAAGGATCATCTCTTTACACTAACAAAATCGGCAATTCTGTGGGAAAGACGAATAGCTATAGTTGTGCTACTTGGTATTTAAAAATAATACATTAGATACGACTTTTGAAATAGCAACATTACTCTTAAACAATAAACATGATTTAATGCATAAAGCAGTAGGTTGGATGCTACGTGAAGCAGGAAAAAAGATGAAAAACAATTAATAGATTTTTTGGATTGCTATACTTTGCAAATGCCCAGAACCGCAGTTTGTTATGCTATAGAGAGATTACTACAAGAATTGTACAAAAAATATCTTTTAAAAAACTAGATTTATATTTAATCTATGCTAATATTTCATTTTAATTTATTAAGGGTATTATTATGCTAAAAACATTACTAATTAGTTTTATAACTTTAATTTGTGCAGTAAGCTATGCTGATAACCAAACAGCTCAAAATCCTAATTCTACAAATTCTTCTTCTGATCAGTCCGATGATTTACCTGCAGAGGCAGCCGTTCACTTTGTACAGCCTTGGGCAAGACCTACAACAAATGTGCAAGGTAAAGTTCGCAATTCTGCTATGTATTTTACATTAATAAATAGTAGAAGTAAGAGTTATAATTTAGTGAATATATCTTCAGATAAGATAAGTGGAATAGAAATTCATCAAACAATTAATGATCAAGGGGTTAGTAAAATGGTAAAAGTGGATTATCCATTTTTAATTGCCGGTAATATTAATGTTGATTTTAAGCCCGGTGGCATGCATATTATGCTTTATGACCCAAAAGTAGATTTAAATGTAGGAGATGAGTTTAAAATAACCTTTTTCTTTGATGACAATACACGAAAAATAGTGAATGTTAAAGTCGCAAATGACAATCCGTATAATAAAACGGGGAATTGAAGGTTATGTTACATGGTGTACTCTTCTATGTCATGCCTGCAAAGGCAGGAATCCAGTAAAACCTATAAAAAACTTGTTTTTTTAGGTTTAATGTGTAATTTTTATATCAATATTAAGGTTATTTTTTCTGGATTCCGGCTTTTAGCTAAGAATGACATAGGAAACTATACACATGACCCTAGAAATTACCGGAAGTGAGTTAATTAAATCTAAACTTATAGATGCTCCTGAACATTCAGGGGTTTATCGCATGTTTGATGTTAACAAGCAAGTTATTTATGTCGGTAAAGCTAAAAATTTAAAAAAACGCCTTACTAATTACATTAAAAGCAATTTAGATAATAAGACGCTTCGGATGATTGCAAATACTTGTTTTTTAGAGTATAGCATCACTAATTCCGAAGTTGAAGCACTACTTTTAGAAGCACAGCTAATCAAGAAATTTCAGCCCAAATTTAATATTCTTCTTAAGGACTACAAGTCTTTTCCTTTCATTAAGTTACGTTTAGATCATGATTTCCCACAATTACTAAAATATCGAGGTAAAACTCTAAGTGACGGGAAGTTTTTTGGTCCTTTTGCCTCGAGTGCAGCAGTTAATACTACTTTGACCGAACTACAAAAAATTTTTAAATTACGTTCCTGCACGGATAATTACTTTAATTCACGTACTCGCCCTTGCTTACAATATGAAATAAAACGTTGTTATGCTCCTTGCGTTGGTAAAATAAACAAGGAAGACTATAGAGACTTAGTAACTCAGGTTAAAGATTTTTTACAAGGTCGCACTAAAGAACTCCAAGAGAACTTATCTAGAAAGATGGAAGAGCTAAGTAGTCAGATGTGTTTTGAAGGGGCGGCAGAAATTAGAGATCGCATTAAAGCACTTAGTTATGTGCAGCTTAAGGCAGGGGTTTCAGATGTCGTTAAAGACGCAGATATAATTGCTATTGTGGAAAAGAACGGGCATTATTGCGTGGAAGTATTTTTATATAGGGCAGGGCAAGCATGCGGTAATATCCCTTATTTTCCTACTTCTACCGCAAATAGTACCAAAGAAGAAGTATTAGAATATTTTTTATTACAATTTTACCAAAAACAACACGTGCCTGCGGCAATTATAATTAATCATGAAATTAATGATAAAGAGAATGTGATAGAGGCGATTAAGAAAATCAACAATATACTTCAGCTTAATATTACAGTACCTAATAAAGGCGGTAAGGCTAAATTAGTTCAAAATGCCGAGACAAATGCTTTATTTTCTCTAGAGCAGTATTTGAAGAAATTTGCAAAAAATCAAGAGATTATGTTTGAAATTAAAGAGCTATTTGGTCTTTCTGAAATTCCTGAAAGAATTGAGATTTATGATAATAGCCATATTCAAGGTAAGTTTGCGGTTGGAGTGATGGTAGTTGCTGGTAAAGTCGGTTTTGATAAAAAAGAATATCGGATTTTTAATGTCAATGCTCCCTCTCTCGTATGTCATCCCCGCGAAAGCAGGGATCCAGAAAGGTTAATCGATTCCTGCTTTCGCGGGAATGGCATAAAGAACTGCGGGGGTGACATAAAAGGTGACGATTATGAGATGCTCCGGCAAGTCCTAACAAGGCGGCTTACAAGGTTAAGGCAAGAGCCGTATAAATTGCCAAGCTTAATGATTATAGACGGCGGCAAAGGGCATTTAGGCGTCGTTAAAGAGGTGATGGATAAATTTGAAATGAATATTCCTTTTGTTTGTATGTCAAAAGGAGTAGATAGAAATGCCGGTTTTGAACAGTTCCATGTGATAGGTAAGGAAGTATTTACTCTAGATAAGAATTTGCCGGTTATGAAATATTTACAAATCTTGCGAGATGAGGCACATAATTTTGCCATAAAGAATCATAGACTAGGTAGATCACGTGCTATAAAAATATCAAGCCTTGACGATATAGAGGGTGTAGGTGAAACTCGAAAAAAAGCATTACTGCATTATTTCGGTTCGTATAAAGCAGTATGCGACGCAACCATAGATGAGCTTGCTAAAGTAAATGGTATTAACAAGTCACTTGCTGAGATGATTTTTAATGTTTTGCACAGAAAAAATTAATATTATAACTCATGAAAAACCTAGTTGTATGAGTCGTGATGTCATTACCGCGGAGGCGGGAATCCAGTCACTAAAAAGTCTAGACATACTAAATTTTAAAAATTAAAGGCTCGATTTTCCTACTGGTCACTGCATTCCCGCTCCCGCAGGAATGACATCGAGCAGGTTTCTGGATTCATGCAATAAGGCTAGCTTTTTATATCCTCAATAGGATCTTTAAATTTTTGGCATGCTTCGCCTATTAATTTAGGTGCATCATTCTGAGATAAATCATTAATATTAAATTTAGTTAAGTCAGGATAATATGGAGTCATTGTACCATGAATAGAATAATTTAAAGCTTCTGTCATTAAAGAGTTAACAGCATCATTATACGTAGCTATATCAGCTAAAGTGCTGCCATTAACGTCATCACGTGAATTAAGCTTAAATTTTATTCTCCCATTCTCGTCTTCAATAGGAATTATTATGCTATATTTTCCTTCAATACTATTTTGCTTAGACATAAAATCCTCATAATTCAATTATTAATCTTGAGTTAATATATTAAATTATTAAAACTTCAAGTAAATAGATAATATATTTTATATGACTTTCCTTGTAATGACATTAGAATACCACCATCCTAGAATAAATATCACAAGACTCACCATCGTCCCTATAAACACTCCTCTAAGGTTGCAATATTGCAATGATAAAGAATAATATTCCCATATTAAGAAGATAGCTGCTCCGCCAAGTGATGATAAGACCATTATAGTTTTAGATGTTCTGATACTAAAAAGCGTTGTTATTAACGGTACTAATATTACCGGTCCCCAGAAACCAGTGAAAAATACTACTAAGTCAATTACATTACTAAATTTTAAAGCTACAATTATTGCAAAACTGCCTATTATAACGTTAATAATTCGAGCAATTAATAATAATTTTTGCTGATTTTTAATCTTAAAAATAGGATTGATTATATCTTTAACAATAGCTATAGAAGTAACGTTTAAATCAGAATCAGCAGTAGACATAACGGCAGCTAAGAGTCCGCTCATTACTATCCCTTGAATTAAAGTCGGGATGATTTGGTTGATTAAATAAAGTAATACTAAATTTGATGGTTGGTTTGGATAAAGCTTATAAGCAATTAAACCATTTAAAGTAATGCAAATCAAGAAGAAAAAATATATAGCGGATTTTGCATATATTGCTTTAGTTGTTTGTGTAGGATTTTTATTAATTAAAGCTCTTTGAATGAATGTAGGATATAGATTCATGACGCTAAAGCTTAAAGCTGCTGCAATTGTATAAGAAAATAGGTTGCTCTGATCAAAATTTGTATTTTCCGTAGGTAGGTTATTAATAAAATCTACAAAACCGATTTTATTTAAACTGATAAAAGTTATGGTTGGTATAGCGATGATCATCGCCAAAAATTGTAGTAAATTAGTAAAAACAATAGATTGTAAACCGCCTATTGTAGTATATATAAGTACTATACTATAACTTAAAATTACCCCATTTACATCATTTATTTCTAAGATATATTGAAAAATATAGCCGCTTACGCTTATTTGAGCAGCCAAAAATCCCACTGAAACGATAACCGCACTAACCCCTCCAATAAAACGACCTATATTACCGTAATATGTACTCAGGATATCGCCGATGCTTTCAACTCCGTAATGTTTGGCAATTAAAGGTACTATATAGATTGCAATTAATATATCTATAGGTATTGTAAGTATAAGAGCGTAAGCATAATATTCATGCCCCAAAAAAGCCTTTTCCATAATGCCGAAAGTGGTGGCTCCTCCGACAGAACTTACAAATATCGTAGCTATTAATAACAGCTTACTATTTTGCGCTTTACTTTCAACATTTGCATAGTTCTTAAAACTACTATGTTTAGCTCGGTAATATATACCAATAAGTAGAATAGATATTAAGTATATGAATACGATAATATTATCAATAGGTAAATTAAACATAAATTAGATTTTAAAGCTCAAACTTAGCATTTGTTCACAATATATATGTAGTCAAGAATGCTAGATTTATAATTATGTGTCATAATCTGTTCCAAGAAGTTCAGTATTCAGTGTCCAAATATCTTGGTTGGGATCATATTTATATATTTTACCGTGGGGTTTAATTTTTTTTCAGTAGTTTTTTTCTTTAGGGGATAGTTAGCGTTTGATTGAGTTGTAGTTTTTATATTTTTACAATATTTATGTATTTTAAAAATACCTATTTTAAGTTGCGGCATAATTAACCTTTATTTATGTAAAAAATAAAATCATTATTAACATTAATCAATAATTATTTCAAATAAAACATAATAAAAATTAATAAGTCAATATTTTTTAAATTAACCTATATTAAAATAGTTCTATAGGTCATTATTGAGTATGTTTAAGAAACCTATTCATGTACTTCACCAGCTAATTTAAGTCCCAACTCTTCAGGATTTTCATCAGCAACCACAACAATTTTAGATATTCTGGAACCGGTATAGAAATTTGTAGTATCATTTAATTTTTCTATATCTTTAGTGGTAACAAGAGAATGATCTATTGTGCTAGAATTATTATTTTGAGACGCTATTGCACAAGGCTTAAAAAAGCTTTTAATTCAGGTTTATCATCAGGTACTAATTCTATTAGTTTTTTATCTCGATGATCTGCTCCATATATTATTAGTAATTTAACCATTTCTATGTAGCCTTCATGAGTAACTAATTGAAGAGGTGTATATCCATCTAAATCTTTTAACTCTGTTGAAGCTCCTTTTTCTAGTAAAAATTCAGCTATATCATAAAGTTTGCGGTAAATAGCCTTATGTAGAACTGTGTGATTAAACGAATCTTGAATATTGATATCATCACCTTGATCTAAAACCTTTTTTATAAGATGTTTTAGTTGAGCGGTTTGAAAAAGCTTGGATTGGTAAAAAGAATATGCTTCGTAAGTGATGTGAAACTGTTCGAATAGTTTATCTAGTGTAATGTAGCCGGAGTCTTGTGCAGAAGATGAAGATATCAGTGGTACTTCTTGAATGGCCGATAAACTAATGCTAGGGATAAAATTGGAAGAAGAAATAGGAGTTAGGGTGTCGTCATTTACCTTAAATTAATATATTAAATAATATGAATTTTCAAGGTGAAAATCACTTAAAAAAAATCCATAAAATCATTGGATTAAGCTTTGTTGTGTGGTTCGATGTCATTCCTGTATGGTGTTGTTGTGTGGATCAATTTCTCCTCTGTCATCCCGCGACTTTATCGCGGAATCCATTCTAAAATACTAATAATATTAGTATTTTAAATTATTTTTTTGGATACCGTGGTCAAGCCACGGTATGACATCTTAATAATTTACCTCATCCTTGTTAAAAACCCTTGACTCCTTGATATTCCTATAATATCCTATAATTTCCCATTAAATCCCAAATTAACCCAAATTATACCCGTGAATGTATTTTTATCTAAGTATGTAAATGGTGTTGATAAAAAGAGTAGGGTGTCGGTACCGGCGAATTACCGTGCGGTACTAGGGAAAGAATTATTTAACGGTGTAATTGCTTATCCGTCGATTAGGAATAATTGTATAGAGGTGTGTGGTATTTCGCATATCGAGAAATTAAGGCAGATGATAGAGACGCTTGATCCTTATTCCGAGGAGCGTGATGCGTTTGAGACTATGATATTCGGGGAAGCTGTACAACTTTCCTTTGATGGGGAGGGAAGAGTTATATTGCCGCAATCTTTAATGAAGCATGCAGGAATCGAAGAGCAAGCATGTTTTGTAGGTAAAGGGGTAATTTTCGAGATTTGGCAGCCGCAGAATTTTGAGAAATATTTAAATGCTGCTCAAAAAATTGCTCATGAAAAGCGGTTAACTCTAAGGAATGCTCATTAATGATACAATCTCACGTGCCTGTAATGCTAAATGAAATGTTAGAGGCCTTAAGCCCAAAAGACGGTGAGTCTTATTTAGATTGTACGTTTGGAGCAGGAGGATATAGCAAAGCAATATTAGAAAGCTGTAACTGTTATGTTACAGCCTTGGATCGTGATCCAAACGTGATTAAAAGAGCCGAAGAAATTCAGCAAAATTATAGTGAGAGATTTGATTTTGTAGAAACAAATTTTGCAGATAGTTTTGCAAAGCTTAAGGAAAAAAAATTTGATGGGATAGTGCTGGATTTAGGCGTTTCATCAATGCAGTTAGATATAGTAGATAGAGGATTTTCGTTTTTGCATGACGGACCACTCGATATGCGTATGAGCGGGCAAGGGCTTAGTGCCGAGGAGTTTGTAAATACGGCAGAGGAAAACGAGCTAGCTGACGTAATTTACCAATACGGAGATGAGAGCTTTTCACGAAAAATTGCTAAGAGAATTGTAGAATATAGAAAAACGGTGAGAATTGATAGTACAGGCAAGTTAGCTGAGATTGTTAGAAGTAGTATAGGATTTAGAAAAGGCAAAATTGATCCTGCAACTAAAACCTTTCAAGCCATTAGGATTTATGTAAATGATGAGCTTGGGGAGTTAGAGCAGTTTTTAGTGAATGTAAAAAATATATTAAAGAAAGACGGACGTTTAGTTGTGGTGTCTTTTCACTCTTTAGAAGATAGGATAGTTAAGAATTTCTTTAAAGAAAATTCGGAAAAGCCGGTAGTAAGATCAAAATATGCTAAAGACGACATGACGATTGATCCAAATAAATGGCTTAAGATTATTACTAACAAACCTCTAGCACCGTCAGATAAAGAAGTAGGGCTAAATATTAGAGCGAGATCGGCAAAACTTCGAGCAGCAAAAGCGATATATGAGTAATTAATTATGAGTATAAGAAAGCTTCACTATTTAACATTATTGATAACAATTATAGTAATATGTAGTTTATTTAGCATAAAGGAGCGAGTTTCAACTCTTGATTATCAATTAAGTAGCGTTGTAAAACAGATAAATAGTGAGAATAATAATATTCATATTTTAAAAGCAGAGCAAGCTTATCTACTTTTGCCGGCTAGATTGGCAAAACTTGCGGCGGCTTATTTAAAATTAGAAACAGTTAAATCTTATCAAATGATAAAAGATCCGTTAGGGCCAAATATCGATCAAAATATTAAATTTAATCATAATATTAGTATTTCCAAGAGTGGTAAATGGCGTTACAAAAGAATTACAAATAATAAGTATATACAGACTGTTTCGAGTAGAATGAAGGATACTCGATGAACTTCAAAACTGGCTACGTCATCTTACAAGTACTACGGTACTCACGTATTAAGTATACGCTCCGTTCCTCGTCTTGTGGATTCCTTGCTCTTTTTGAAGTTGATCTTCGTATCTTGGTAGGATTGTTGCATGGTTTGGAAAAAGCGTTCGATGTCATTCCCGCGTAGGCGGGAATCTAGGGTAAAGTGAGATAAATTGAGCTTTTCAAAAAATCTTGATTTCAAAGATTTTTGACTTTTCAAATCAAGTTTTGAAAAGGTTTTTAAGTACTGGATTCCCGCTTCCGCGGGCATGACATAAGGATTGCGGAAATATTAGTGTTTGAAACACCATAAATAACATATGAAACAAATTTTGGAAAAATGGAAACCTACAATTAAAAGTCTAACAATTTGGAATGTTTGTAGTAAAAATACAAAAATCCGATTATTAATGGTTATTTGTGGCTTTGCTTTTCTTTTTTGTACTTTATCTTACAGATTGATAATCGTTGCTACGAATGTTTACGATAAAAATATTAATTCCTTTAAAAAAAATCATCAATTTAGAAAAGAAATAGTTGATCGAAACGGTAATTTATTAGCAGTGAACCTACCTTCTGCCTCATTATTTGCTAATCCACAAATAGTACTTGATCCTGAAACTTCCGTAAAAAAGCTAGCAGAAATTCTACCTGATATTAATAAAGATAAATTACTTGCAGAACTTAAGTCAAATAAAAGCTTTATATGGGTAAAAAGGGATTTACTACCTAGTCAACAAGAAAAAATAACTAGCCTTGGGTTACTTGGTTTTGAATTTGAAGAAGAGCAGAAACGAATTTATACCTTTTCTAATTTATTGTCGCATGTTATTGGTTATGTAGGTAGAGACTCGGTAGGGCTTAGTGGCTTAGAGCTCGCGTATGATAAGTATTTAACTAATTCTGATTATGAATTAAACGAACCAAAGAATCGGAAAGAACCACTTCAATTATCTATTGATATCAGATTACAAAGTATTTTAAGTGAGGAGATTGATAAAACTTTAAAGCAATTTAAAGCCATAGGAGCAGTAGGCATTATTGCTGATCCAAATAATGGCGAGATTTTAGCATTAGTAAATAAGCCTGATTTCGATCCGCATTATCCGAGTTTAGCCAAACCGGAAGAACTGTTTAATATAGCAAGTCTTGGCATTTACGAAATGGGTTCGGTGTTTAAGGCATTAACTATGGCAGTCGGCTTTGATACCGGTGTAATAAATATGAATGATGCTTATGATATAAGCTATATGAAAGTAGGAGGATTCCAGCTTAAGGATTATACGCCAAGGCAAGGATGGCATAGTGTACCTGAGATTTTTCTATATTCTTCAAATATTGGCACAAGTCAAATTATGCTTGAAATCGGTAAAAGCAATTTTAAAAAATACCTAAAGAAATTAGGTCTATTAGATCAGTTACAAATAGAATTACCTGAACGAGGTACTCCGTTATTTCCTTCTGAGAAAAGATGGAATGAGTTAACGAGTGTTACTATGTCGTATGGCTACGGCATTTCGATTAGTCCTTTGCATTTTGTTAGAGCAATGTTACCGGTTGTTAACGGCGGTACTTTATATGATCTTACTTTATTAAAAAGAAAGGATGAAAAAGTAATAGGTACAAAAGTTTTTAGTGAAAATACCTCCACCCAAATGAAGAAATTATTTAGAGCGGTAGTAAAAGAAGGTAACGGTAAAAGAGCAGAGGTCAAAGGCTATCTTATCGGCGGTAAGACCGGTACGGCAGAAAAACTTTCACAAGGGGCAGGGGGAAAAAAGAAATATCTAAAAAATAGTAGAGCGTCATCGTTTTTAGGTATGCTGCCTGCATCTAACCCGCAATATATTATTTTTATTAGATTTGATGAGCCGAAACCGACTAAAGAAAGCTTTGGCTTTGCAACTGCAAGCTGGACGGCTGCCCCTACTGCCGGTAGAGTATTTGAACGTATGATATCTTTATATGGTTTAGAACCGATAGAACAAAGTGAGGCAGAAAGTTAAAATATTACCTAATAATTATAGATTTTGTCATTGCGAGCAGGCATTGCTGCGTAGATCGGTAAAACCTACTTGATGTCATCCCCGTCTATGCGGGAATGACATAAAATGATCTGTGCAACAAAAAGCCTAAATTTTCTGGCAATGACGCATTTATAAGCTAAAAAGGAGGTTTTTATGTCAAAAAATAAAAATATAACAGATAAACCTAGTATACCTATCCCGCGGCTTAAGTCTTTTGATCTAAATAATATTATATTAAAACAACTATTTATATCCACAAGTTCCGAGGCACAAGAAGAATTAGAGCTTAGCGGTAATGATACAAGACCTAACACTAGTTGTTGTGAGTTATTGTAGAATCCATATTCATTTTTTAAAACTGTACAAAATAGAAAATTAATTTATATTTTGTATACGGTTGATATGGTCGTTGGGTGACTTCGATTTTTCTATTGTCACCCCGTGGCTTGACCATGGGGGCCAGTAAAAATGACCACACAAAATGTTGTTTATATAGATCCCGCGATCAAGTCATGGTATGACACAGTACAAAACTATATAACAAAAAACTATTTATGTTGAAGATAAAACAGGAAATATATAAAAATAGCTTACAAATAATATTAAAATTGCTGTGTGCTTTGCTATGTTTTTTTATAATATTATTTCCGTTAGTGAGTTATAAAATAAATATTCACAGCAGAATCTTTCCGGCGATGGAAATGATATTTATTTATTATTTTATGTCGTTATATTCCTTAAATATTTTTAGCATATTTTTTCTCGGTCTATTTATAGATCAAATAAGTGGTATGCCTATCGGTACAAATTCGCTAGTTTTTGTATCAGCATATACGATTTATAAATTATCTTCAAAATATTTTGTAGCTAAAAACTATTTAATAAATTTCATTATTTTTTGCGTTTATTGTTTATTTATATTGAATTTTAAATATTTACTAATAACAATCAAGAAGCTAGAAGCAGACGGATATTTAATAATTTTCTTTCAATTTTTAACAACTATATTTTCTTATAATATAATTCGTCTTATACTTGACTCTCCTATGAATTACTTTAAAAAGTATGCTAAATAAGAAAATACTACATGGTGAGTTAATTTCACGAAGAGCATTTATAATCGGATTAGGTAAACTCGGATTTTTATCGTTGCTTGGAATAAGAATGTTTTATTTACAGCTTATTAAAAGCGAAGAATATAAGACTTTATCGGATAAGAATCGTATTAATTTCATTGTACTTCCACCGACTAGAGGAAGAATTTACGATGTAGACGGTAATATTTTAGCTACTAATAAACCATGTTATCAGCTAGTAATAGATAGGAGCATTAATAATAATTATAGGGATGAATTAGAAATAATTAGTAATATTCTAAATTTATCTCTGGAAAAATATAATTATATTAAGCGAAAAATTAAAAAATCTAGTCGCCACACTCCTTTAATAATATTTGATCAGCTTGATTGGCAGCAAGTATCAATGATTGAAGAACAAAAGCATAAACTCGCTTCAATATTTATTGATATAGGTTATTTAAGGTTTTATCCTTTTTCAAGCGTTACTTCTCATTTAATTGGTTATCTTGGTCAAATAAATGAGCAAGAGAAGCAGGAATTAAATATACATAGTCTAAGCGATTTTAATATCGGTAAATCCGGTATTGAAAAATATTACGATAACAAATTACGAGGAGCATTTGGTTATAAAAAAGTTGAAGTAAATGCTTACGGTAAGCAGGTAAGAGAAATAGCAGGAACCCCTACTAAATCGGGTGAAGATATGCATTTAAATATCGATGCGTCTCTTCAGCAAAATATCCAGCAATATTTAAATCCTAAAGGTTCTTCGGCAATAGTTATGGATACTAAAACCGGAAATGTACTAATTTGTGCTTCCACCCCGGGTTTTGAATCAAATCATTTCAGTAAATTATCGGAAAATTATTGGCAAAGTTTAACGAGTGATCCTTATAAGCCTTTAATTAATAGGGTAATACAAAATTCTTATCCTCCAGGCTCGGTTTTTAAAATAATTACCGTACTTGCCGCCCTTGAAGTAGGTATTAATCCTAATAAAACCGTTTTTTGCGACGGTAGCTCTGCTCTTGGTACTAATAGCTTTAGATGTTGGAATCATAGCGGACACGGAACGTTAGATATGATGTCTGCTTTAAAGCATTCTTGTAATATTTATATGTATGAATTAGCAAGAATAGTAGGTCCGGATAAAATTCTTGAAGTTGCAAAAGAATTTGGCCTCGGCTCAAAAACCGGTATTGATTTAGCTCCTGAAAGTCGCGGGTTTGTACCGTCAAAAGAGTGGAAAAAGAAAAAATTAAAGCTTCCTTGGTCAATAGGAGATAGTTTTAATTTAGCAATCGGACAGGGGTTTCTAGGGGTAACGCCGATGCAGCTTGCAAGGTTTATTACGGCTATTGCAAGTAACGGTAAACTGTATACGCCTAGAATATTAAAAAATGATCCGGAATTTTATAATGTCAATATTAAGCCCGAAAATATCACAATAATCCAAGAAAGTTTGTATAATACCGTTAATGTTGCGGGAGGTACGGCGTATTATAATAGAATTTTAGGCAAAAATAGGCAGCTCGCTGGTAAGACCGGTACTTCGCAGGTGCAAGGCAAACTAAATGCTAAAGATGATTTAAGTCGTAAATCTATTGCTTGGGAGAGGCGTAATCATGCCTTGTTCTTAGGCTTCGCTCCTTATCACGATCCTAGTTATTCCGTTACCGTCTTTATTGATCATGGCGGAGGCGGTAGTAAAGTCGCCGCCCCTGTAGCTCGTAAAATTATGTCGGACGTGTTGGATAAGTATTTATAGCTTTTTTCAGTTTGTAGTTTGTGCTATTATGTGTCGTAATGTGTTATTAATTAAAGATAGGTCACAAGATGGCAAGACTGAATTTAACTATTCCGGACGAACTAAATAATAGTTTAGCATAGTCAGCAAAAAACTTAGACAGATCAAAAGGGTATATAGTACGTAAAGCAATTGAATGTTATCTACAGGAAATATAAGAAGATTCAGAAGATGCTAAAATTGCTTTGCAAAGAATTTAATGCCCCTGGTTTTAAAACTGACACTACTGACGAAGTTAGGGAATGGTTAAAAAAGAAAAATGTTTAAAGTTATATGAGAAAATAAGGTACGTGCAGAATTAGCTGAATTGTGTGTATCCAGCAACTTAAAATACTAATAATATTAGTATTTTTAACTAGACCCCGTGATCAAGGAATTAGGTGACAATGGCAAAACTGATCCACGCGGGTAATGCTAGCTTTATATAATTATATCTTAACTCATATCAAAAAATACTTTATTTTAGTTAGTAGTTTGTGTTATTAATAACTAGGCTTTGCGTGCGGAAAATTAAATTAATCTATAGATTTTTTTGAAATAAGAATAACTATTATTGCAAAAATCTTATTAGTGTTCTTTTACAAAACCTAGGAATTATTATAGAGGTATATATGTCTAAGAAAAAGCAGGACGATCAAATAATAAAAGAATTAGAAGAGAGACTAGCAAAACTTAAAGGCACTCCTCCATCACTTGAAGAATTAGAAGAAAGGTTTGCAAAGCTCCAAGATAGACCTTATATCCCCACAAAAAAATCCAGTAATGAGGTAGACGATCTAATTGAGCAGCTGCAATCTGAGCTTAAACTAGAACAAAAAAGTAAAAGCCTTAATGATAAAAAAGACCAAGCAATACGTGATAGGCTAGATAAATTGAGAGAAGACAGCCCTATAACGCAAAAAAAGACACCTATAGATCTTTCTTTTAATGATACTAAATCAATAATTACCGATACTATAGATGCGCAGGCAGATATAGCTAGTTCATATGCTAATCGTTCTACCGAGTTAGAGGAGAAAAAAGCATTACTCCATTTAGCTAATAATCTAACTGAAGCGAGAGATATTATTAGGGATATACCCCCTATATCTAAAGAATATGCGCCTAAACTATTAGATGTTATTGCTAGTGGGTTAGGTAAAATTTATGAAGGAATAAAGAAAATAGCTTCGCCTGCAGTTAATATTATAAAAGACATAGGTAGTAGTCTTGTTAGTTCGATTAAATCACTTCCTCACAAATCTGCCAGGCAACAAATAAAATTAAAGAAGTTATATAGAACATATGTTGATTTGAAAGGAATAAAGCCAAAGATAAAAGAAGAGTTTCTTAAAAAACATTATGAGCGAATTGATCAGCTACAAACTCCTAAGGAAATATTTGTAGAAACTGCCAAAATTACTAAATCTATAAGGATAGTCGGAAAACAAAAGATAAATAATCTTAAACAACAAATTATTAATAGAATGAAGCAGCAAAGTCCTACTGCTTTTATAAATAATAATTCATTTACACCGTCTAATACTCCTACTAATAAAGCAAGGTCTTCCAAGAGCAACCAAAGGTAAATGCTATATCATTCCTGCGAAAGCATGCATCTAGAAAAAGCCCCCTTAATATTGGATAAAATTATACCTTTAACAAAATAAGCATATAAAAAATTTTTTATATGTTTTACTGGATTCCCGCTTTCGCGGGAATGACATAAAGAGCATTTAGTGATCCACGCAACAATGTCAAGCGGGGATGACATACTGAATGTTTGTATAAGGATAAGGTATTTAAAGATTATTCTACTCCTTTCATTCCGCTTGTCTTAGCTTTATCAAACGAAGTATCTTTAATTGCTGCTTCGGTAAAATCGGCATTTGTTAGGTCAGAGTTATTAAAGCCCGCCTGATCAATTTTAGCTGATTTAAATATACTATCTGTTAATATTGAGTTTAAAAAATCTGTTTTAGTAAGTATTGCTGCAGAAAAATTAGCCTCTTTTAAAATAGAATTTTTTATTACCGTGTTTGTTAGGTTAGCATTTTTAAAGATACTATTTGAAAAATCTACTCTATCAAATATTAAGTTGCTCAAGTCAAAATTTGTTAAATTCATATTTGCTAAGTGAGTTATTTTTTGCAAATCTTTTACCGAATTTATTACTATATTATTTGGTAGAATTTTGCTCGAATTATCACTATTTAAAATAATATTATTAGAAACATTAGTATTAATAAAACCGGAATACGCTTGGTAGTTAATATTATTTATTTGCGCATTAGAAAGGACGGAGTTAATAACCGCAGTATTTGTTAGATTGGAATTTATTAGAGCTACTTGGTTTAAATTGCCTAAAGTAATTTTAACATCTGCAAAATTTACATTTTGTATTAAAGATTTAGAGAAATTTATATTATTAAATTGTCCGTTAGTTATATTTGAGTTTATTATTTCACTACTGTTTAAGTCAGTATTAATCACTATAAATTGTTTAAAATCATTATTGCTAAAAATATTATTAGTACAGCTAATATTATCTAAAGTAATATTTGAGCCTTTAGTTTTATTAATCCTTACAAAATTAGCATGACTATTTTTTATTGATAAATTATTAAATTTATTATCGTTTAGACTCATATTATTTAATATAGCATTATCGATTTTAAAATGATTTAAAACTGAACTACTAATTGTACTATTTTGTAAATCACATTTAGTAAGGCTAATATTTTGTAATGTTGAATCTTGAAAGGAAGCGTATGAAAAGAAAGAGTTATTACTTTGTACGTTATTAAAATTTACTTCATTAAAAATACTTTGTGTGAAGTTAGAATCCTTAATTATTACTGCTGTTAATTTAGTTTGACTTAGGTCGCTAGATTCAAAATAATTATTAGTAAAATTGGTATTATTTATTATACTTTTTTCTAAATCTGTACCGTAAAATATTGAATTTGTTATATTAGTATTTTTAAAGCTATTATTCTTTAGGTTAGCTTTTTGAAAATTAACACCGTCGATAGTATTATTGCTCCATAATACATGACTAAATTTAGACTTTTCAAAGTTGACATTTATTATAGTAGTTTTATTAAAAGCAGTATCGCTAAAATTTGATTGAACAAAATTTGTATTTTGTAATGTTATATTGTGAAAAATTGAACCTTGAAAGTCAGAATTATATCCGGAAATATTTTTTATTACCGAATCTGCAAAATTACTTTCTTGAATTATAGCATTTGTAAGTATTGCTTTTTCTAAATTGCTACCTGCAAAATCAGCACGTAATATTTCGCAAGAAGTCAAATCTATTCCTGATAAATCTTCATTTATTAGCTGTACTCCTATTAATTTTACTCCTTTTAAATTTGAACCGAACTTCTTTTTAAGGTTTACTTTAAGGTTTTTAGAATTTTGCGATATTATGTAATTCTGAATTACCGTGCTTTGGCTATCCGTAAGTAATCCGTTCGCATCACGAGTAGCTTCGGAGCAGCTGCTTAATAACAAATAAATCGTAATTATTGATATGACTTTAAGCATTTGCTTCCTCATATTCTTCTTCATTTATTCTATTTGTAGGAGGTATATGTAAGTTTAATAATTTTAATTTACGATGCAAAGCCGATCTTTCCATACCGACAAATGAGGATGTTTTTGAAATATTATTATTAAAACGACTCATTTGTGCCGATAGATATTGACGCTCAAAAACTTCTCTAGCTTCTCTAAGCGGCATAGATAACATATCAAAGCTATCTTCAAGTTTTTTAAGATTAGCACTATTTGCTAATATTTCAGAAGGTATCATATAAGGTTTGATAATTTCATTATTATCTGTAGTTAACGGATTCATAATTAAAGTCCATTCAACAACGTTACGTAATTGTCTAATATTGCCCGGCCATTCATAGGATTGAAGAGCAGCGATAGTTTCATCGGCAAAGCTACGTTCTTTTAAACCTGAAAATTTTGAAAGTTGCTTAACAAAATACTTAACGAGTAGTGGTATATCTTCTTTTCTTTCATATAATGAAGGTACTTTTAGAGAGGATACATTAAGGCGATAATATAGATCTTCTAGGAATTTGCCGTTATTAACTTCATCTTGGATATTTTTAGAAGTACCGGTGATAATTTTTATATCAATTTTAATATTTTTTCCGCAAGGTTTTGTAATAGTTTGATCTTTAAGGAATTTTAATAATTTTACTTGGATAGGGATAGGAATATTACTGACCTCATCTATATATAAAGTACCGTTATTGGCAAATTCTAAGATCGTAGGGCGTTTATTATTATTTACCTGCTTTTCCGATTCGCCGAATAATTCTTGATTGATTTTTTCCGTAGTCATACAAGTAGGGCTGAAAATAATGAACGGATTATTAACCCTTTTAGATTGTTTATGAATTAATCTTGCTGCAAGTTCTTTACCGCTACCGACTTTACCGTGAATCATTATACGACTGCTAGAGCTAGCTGCCTTTTCTATTGCCATTTTATATTTTAAAGTTACCGCACATCCGCCTACTAATTCAGTTTTATCTATAACCTTTGATTTTAAATCTATATTTTCGCGTTTTAACTTTGTTACTTCGCAAGCTCTTGTAAGTAAAATAACTAATTTATCATTATTAAACGGTTTTTCTATATAATCGTAAGCACCCATTTTTATAGCATTTACTGCTGTTTCTATAGTACCGTGACCGCTAATAATTATTACCGGCATTAAAGGATAGCGTTTTTTAATTATCTCTAAAATCCCAAGCCCGTCAATTTCGCTTCCTTGAAGCCAAATATCAAGTATAACTGCAGAGACCGGTTTTTCGGAAAGTATTTTAAAGGCTTGAGTACTATTAGCGGCAACCTTAGGGTTAAAACCTTCATCTTTCAAATTTGCAGCAATGAGATTTCGTATACTCTCTTCATCGTCTACTATTAAAACATCTAGTTGTGACATTACAATTTACCTTAAAAACATTAATACTAGGTTCTTACGTACGATTTCTAATTGATTTACTATTTTACGATATTTTTTAGCGAAAGATTTTTGAAAGAATGAGTTATTCATATTTCAAAAAAATCTTATAATTTGTAGCAAAAAATGGCCAAAATTAAATCTTTTTAGAAATCGTACGTAAGAACCTAAATATATACGTTAATGCCGAATGTAAAAGAAAGCAACATTTTTTTATAACATTTTTGTCACAATAGCTATTTATATGTAAAGGTTGGCTAAGATTACATAATATTAAAATTATTTAAGGAATTTTAATTAATTTTATTTACAGTTTGTAGTGTGATAAATGATTATATATAATGAGAGGGGTAGGATATCCAAGTCGTTATTGCAAGCGACCGTAGGGAACGTGGCAATCTCATGAAATAATAACAAGTTCCTGAGATTACTTCGTCAATTACTTCGTAATTTCCTCGCAATGACGACGATTGTGTATCCAACAGTAAAACCGATTTTAAAAATTATGCTTAACATCTTTTTAATTATTATTTCATTATTTATTTGCTTAATAACCTACCTATTTATCAGCAAAACGGATATTTTTACAAATTTATTAATTTTAAATAGCTTCACGACTTTAGCGAGTTTATTTATTTGTTGTTTAGGTTTATACTCAGGCAATAGTTCATATTTGGATATAGCAATTATTTATTTTCTTCTAAGCTTTATAGCAACAAATGGATATTTAAAATATTTCATAAATGAATCGAATGAAAACAAAACAGATTGATAGACATCTTTCCAAATTACCTCTAGAAGTAGAGTTTGGGAAGATGTCTAATACGGTAATTTTAGGATGCGGTCTGAGCGGCATGTTAACGGCGCTTTCTTTTGCACAAAAGGGTATAAAAACTACTATATTCGAGAGTAAATCGGTACAAAGCCTAGAGTTTTTTAAAGATATAAGAACTACTGCTTTAACACCGCATTCTAAAAATTTCTTATTCTCTATTGATATATGGGAAGAACTTGAGAAGTTTGTAGCAGAAATGCAAGACATATATGTAGTAGATAATAAGGCTTCAGAGATATTAGACTTACGAAATGACGCTGATGCTGTACTTGGATATGTGGTTAAGAATAGCGACTTTAAAAAAATGCTATTGTCAAAAATAACTAATAATCCGTTGATAACATTAATTTATAATAATCAATATCAAGAGGTTATAAGCCATAATGACTACTCGATTATAAAATTTGATGATAAACAAATTAAGTGTAATTTATTAATTATATGTGACGGAGCAAATTCAAAAGTGAGGTCTCATTATTTTGCTAATGAAATTGAGAAACCTTATCAAACTGCTCTTACATTTAATATTAAGCATGAAAAGCCGCATGAAAATTGTGCTATGGAGCATTTCCTGCCGCTTGGTCCTTTTGCTTTGCTGCCTTTAAAAGATCAATATGCTTCATCCGTAATATGGTCAACTTCTTCTGATCAGGCTGCTTTAATTGTTAATTTGCCTGTAGAAGAAGTTAGATTTTTAACTCAAAGAAATGCTGGTAATTCCCTAGGTAAAATTACTATTGATAGTGAGATTAGTAGCTTCCCACTAAAAGCCCGTATAGCAAATAGATATTTTCATAACCGTATAGTGCTTATTGCCGACACTGCCCACACAGTACATCCGCTCGCCGGACAAGGGCTTAATCAGGGCATAAAGGATATAGAGATTTTGAGTATGATAGTTAGTAATAATGGCACATTACAAGAATATCAAAAGCTAAGGCAAGAGGATAATTTTATTATGTATAAGCTGACTGATGAGTTAAATAATATTTTTTCAAATTATTCCAAAAATTTAAGATGTTTAAGACAAATAGGATTTAAGGTAATAAATAATTTTAAACCTGTAAAAAACTTGATTACTAGCTATGCGATGGGGCAGAGGTGAGTGTTCTTTTGTATCATTTCTAGCTAGTTCTTGATGTCATCCCCGCGAAAGTGGGAATCCAGTAATCAAGAATTGATAAAAATACTGTCTGTTTATACTTTTTAAAAAATGGATTCCTGCTTCCGCGGGAATGACATAGAATGTGAAATAACATACAACATAATTTTATGAGATATGCATGAGTAAAGAAAATTTAAGCAGTAAATCATCTATTAATACTCCTGAAGCAGGAATAATGCAGCAGAAGATAATAAGCTTAAATCTTCAATAAATACCCCTGAAAGAGTAGAGCTTTTAGAAGCAACACAAACAAAAGCTTCTGAGCCTCCACAACGGGAACGGCAATCGTAAAATAAGTTAGCAGGAACAAGAACGCTGCAAGAGGATACGGCACTTTACGGTGCTAGAGTTGCTCGTGCTGGAATCGTTGCAATTGGAGTAGCAATCGAAGTGGTACAGGAGGGCAGTAAAGTTATCGCTAGTCCTACTCATATTAGTAGACGGAGTAATTAACTTTGGAGAAAAAGTAGAAAAAACTTATGATCAGGTTGATAAACTTCAGCAAGGTGCAAAAATTAAAGCAAAAGGTTCCCCAAGTCCCGGTTTAGCCAATAAGGCATTAAATAAAATCAGGACACTACCCGGTGGTGAAATTGCAGCAAATGTTCTAGAGAAAACATATAAAACATTAGGTAGTAAAGCAGTAAGACGTGTGGCTAGAATTGGCGGCGTTGCAGTATCGTTAGTCCTTAATCCCACTCCCATCGGGGTTGGGCTTGCTGCATTGTCTTTATCAGCCGTTGCTTATAATGTTGGAACAGAAACTTTAGAAGTAAAAGAAGATAAGCGTTTAGATAGAAAGAAAAAAACTTTAGAAAATATTAAAGCTAATTATGTGAAGTAAGCAGAGTTAGTAGTTACTACTCGAATAGATATAGTTCTGAACTTAAAAATTTCTTGGATACTTAATTACCTAAAATTTACCAAAAAAAAGTTGAACCTGAAAAATTAAATACAACTAGAACTGAAGAGATTTGAAAAGCAATACAAGGATACTACCTTATAGACGGTATCTTTAGTAGCATGAGCAAGTTCTGTAGGCGGCATTATAGGCGGTTTGGTAGCCGGTGCTATTGGAGGAGGAGCTAATGTAATAGGTGAAGGAGATGCGAATTTAGTGCGTATGGAGCGAAAAAAAAGATAAAATAAATCAAATAAATAGTTTAAAAACATCAATAGGAAATTATGAAGATAAGAAAGACTTGCTTGAAAAAGAAAGGCAAGCAAAAATAGCAAAGCATTAGAAGAATTTTTAACTATACCCCCTAAAATTGATCAATTAAGTGAAGGGCAGCTAAGAGAGCATTTTAATGTAAGTAGAGCAAAGGTTGCAGCGGGACCTAAATTTGCTCCTCCTGCTGAAAAAACTAATTTTGAAAAAGTTAAATCGGCAGTAAAAGCAGGAGTCGGTTATTTTGTTGAATCGCAATTTGGTGATTTAGAAATATACGGTAAAAAAGAAGAAACATCTCAATCTTTTATAACTCCAAATGTTAGCAATAAAGTAAAACCTGAGCAAAACAAAGCTCATGAGCAAGCACAACATATGCAAGAGAATTTGTCACACGGCAAGGAGGTTCGTTATGGTGCTAGCTCACCATCATCACGATCAACACCGAATGCTTCTAAACACCATGAATCTTCAAGAGGATTTTAATTGTTCATAAAGACTTATAATTGTCTTATAGATTATATCTTGCCGCAGAGATGTTTAAGCGGTGCGGAAATACTAGGGGAGAGCGGTGAATTTTGTAGCGATTGTTGGAAGAAGCTAGAGTTTATAGCAAGACCCTATTGTAGTATATGTCTATTACACTTGTAGGAAATTGCAAGCTAAAAAACGATGCAGTGAAGTAACTTAAAAGTTAAAACTTAGCTTTTGAAAAAACAAAAGCAGATCTTGTTTATGCACAAGAAAATACCATAAAAAATCTTTCAGCGGGGGTTATACCAGGAGCTGTTAAGACATCCTGATGTGTCGGTAGAATTTCTTCAACTTCTTATTTCGGAAAAACAACAGCTAAATAAAGGAAAAGGAGCAAATAGTAAATCTAACGGTATTACTGCAGAAGACAAAGAGAATGCTTATAACACAAAAATGATACTAAATATCTTTATGAGGCTCGTGGTATTAAAACAATCGCTCCGGCATTAATAAACAAAAACTAATTTGGCAATTTTTTTCCAAGATCAAAATGATCCAGATTATGAAACGAAGAGTGAAAACATAAAAAATATACAAGAGTCATTTCCAAAATTAATCAAAGAAAAGCCTATAATAGGAATTTATCATATACCTGGAAGGATAGGACATTGGATAAGCTTTGCTATTTTAAAAGACGAAATGATCAAAGTGGTACTACTTTATAAAGCTTCTATGGGCGGTGATTGTCCAAAAGATATTCAGAAAGTGGCAGAAATGTATTCTAATGGTCAAACTGTAAAACCCATTGTAAATAACTCAAAAGAACCAGGAGGACATTTAACTAATAAGGGCGTTGATGTTAATTGTGGTATATATAGCTTTAAAAAATGCCCAAATAATATATCAAAATAAAAAGAAAAAATTTTATTGAAAATTTTACAACTTGGCCCTTTTACTGAAGCACAAGCAGCAAGAAATGATCAATTTTAAAAAATATGTAATTGGTACATATAATCAGTTACTTGATCAGAAGATAGAATCACAGTTAACGCAACACATCTCTGACTACCATAAAGAAGAACTTAAAATGCTTCAAACAATATTAGGCATGGAGAACTGTGAAATATTAGATAGTACATTCTCGACTACTAAATATAATAAGCCTAAATTATATTTGGACCTTGTGGGAATAAAAGAAAAATCAGGTGAGTATAGCTATAAATATCAAATATCTACTCCTATAAGCAATGTAAAGTCGGTAAAAGAAAAATTAGAGAAAGTTCTTGGTATATCATATGATGAATCAAAAGAGACTAAGCCTATAGAAGGTGTAAGTTATACTGTAGCTCCTGATAAAATTAAAACACTGATAAAACTAACATCACATATTGAAAAAAAGAATATTGAGGAAATTAAGATAAATTTAAAAGCTGCTTATAAAGCTGATGTTGTTAATCTACCAGATGTTCTGAATGTTAATTACGATTCCCTAGAAGAAATAATAGCAGAATATACAATGAGTGTATCCCAGTCCCGACTTCACATGTAAATCCTCTCAATTTATCTTCTCATTTGAGTCCTAGGAATAGTGATAAAGAAACACCGGATCCATATCTTAACACACCAAATAAGGATATAAATTCTCCAGGAGACTCTAATCATCAGTTAAGTCCTAATAGTAGTAATGAGGATATGCAAACTACATCCCCACCTGCATCTAATGAAACGATAGCTGACTGAAAAGCAAAAAAATGAAAACCTAGAAAAAGATAATAACAGCGACGAAGAACTAAGTATAATCCGTAAACCTATAAATTTTTATGATAACATTATGGCAGTCCCTTCAAAAAGCCTCAATCCTACTTCTTCCCGCTTTCAACCACTTGGCAGCTTACCTCAAGATACTCCCCAAGCTCTGTATACACCACTTTATAATGAGAATCGTGCACAATATATGACGAGCATAATTAATGAGATTCGTGGTAAAGGATATAATGTAATTGCAAGTGTCGGCTCTAGTCATCTGGTTAATTTAGAGGAAAACTTAGAAAACAGTAAAAAACATGATATAGGATTTCACATACCTAGAAAAATACTACAGAAAGCTTTAAATGTTGGAAATGCCATTCCAACAGGAATGGTTAACATAAGAGCAAGCACTAAAGGTAATAGTATGGTACAATGGAAAGCTTTAAACGATCAGTCAAAAAGAAATATCTCAACTGGGAGATAACTCTATATAGAAGAAAAATCTTTATTCCCCGGGAATAAATGTGTTTCTTTTTTGCTTAAATCTCACTTGGTAAAGCTAAATCCACCTCGTTCTATAGTCCGTTCCAGCTTACGGCATTTAACTAAGCCTTTAAGTTCTTTATCCTTTACATAGGTAATTGTGTTTAAGAAGTCAAGATAAGAGCTAACTTTTGGGCTTTTCCTTTTTCTACAAGTCTTTTATAAAAAAGTTTAACTGCAGAATTATATCTTACAGACGTAACAGTTGCCATATATAATGCTGCTCGCATCGTGTTTCTACCACCTTTAGTTTTTGCTAACCTAACACTTAAACCTGAAAAACTTGATTTTATGCTGCATCCACCCGTTTGATTCATTCATAAAAGTACAAGAATTGTAATGTCATAACTAGATGTTTTAATAGTAGACGATGAAGAGAGTATACGAAATCTCATTGCTGCAAATTTGAAAGATGAATTGAAGAATGGTGCACCCGAGAGGAGTCGAACCCCTAACCTTATGATCCGTAGTCATATACTCTATCCAATTGAGCTACGGGTGCTAAGTTTGAAGTACTTATTTCTAAGCCTTATTTCTTGTTGCTAACATACGAAGAAGTATATATAAAAGCATAGCATTTGTCAAGAAACATAGAGTGTTCTTATGTTTCTCTGAATAATAAAATATAAAAGAGGTTCATAAATTGATATGAGAAATTAAATAAAATTAATCATAATTTACTTACTTTGGATTAATATGACTGTACAAGCAGACAATATATCGGAAAAGTGCTAAACAAAATTTAGCGGTAATTAACTCTTTAAATGTTGAGGAAAAGTGGCAAAAAGGTAATGTAATAAATTGTAAGTCGGGAGAAACTTTATTAGAAGAAACAGAACAATATAACTCTCCTAAGTTAAAGCGTTTGACTCATTGTAGTTGTTTTGCGTATGCTGCTAGTGCAGCCTTGGGGCTTCCAAATCAGTCTCTACTTCCTCATCCTGAAAGCGATAAAGAATTTATACCTACTTTATCAAATAAGCAAGCTGAGTGGCTTGAAACAGACGGAATAAAGAACGGATGGCATGTTGTTAAAGCAGGAAATCGTGATGATAGTTTTATTCAAGCACAAAAATTTGCTAATCAAGGATATTTTGTTGTATCCGTATATAAAAATGCTAATCCAAAAAGAGCAGGGCATATTGCCGTTGTAGTACCAAGCAGTAAGGATATAGAGAAAATAAAAAATGAAGGACCGGACACGGCTCAAGCCGGTAATATTAATTTTTCCTGTGGCTCTTTGAAAAAGGGTTTTAGGAATAAAAAAGATGCATTTAAAAACAACGAAATAAAATTTTATTATTATAAAATATAACAGATATTAGTAAGGTAACCAGACAGTTTTTATTCTATGTCATTCCTGTGAGGTATGGCCTGTGTGGATCGATTTCTTGTTGTCATCCCGTGGCTTGACCACGCACGGGATCTAATAAATATGATAAAAAAATACTAGTATTTTTAACTGGATCCAGCAGCAGGTACAGGCTACGGGGTGATAATGGTGGAATCGATCTACGCAGGCAATGTCTTCCTGCAGCAACGGGCCCACCAGTGTTTTAAGTTATTTTTTTGGATACCGTGGTCAAATCACGGTATGACACAGTGGATTTTACTGATTCACGCAACAATGTCTTGGGGGAATGGCGCCGATTTATGCAACAACGTCCCTGGTTTGCAGGAATGACATAATCAGCTTTTTTAGTTATTGGCTATTTTAGAGATTTATGCAACAGCATCTACCCATGAAATTTCTATGCTACCGGCGAGATCCACTTGAGGAGTTTTGCTGTAGCTTGGTAAGTTATCATACACAAGATGAGCTAAGCCGGCTATGTCGTTTACTATCCTTGCTGTATTTTCGTAAGCAAATTTTGTTGCTTCTATTCCTGTATAAGTCGTATTTTTTAATAACTCAAATGTGTTCTCCGGCGAATATGCAAGAGCTGCTCCAACACAAATCCCCATATCAACTGTAGGGTGAGCATAAAATCTCCATGCAGCCATTGGATATTGATGCTTTTACAAATGTAGGTATAGCCCATCCAAAAGCGTGTCCTGTCATTACTTTACCGGCTCCTACTTCAATAAGCACAAGCGCCCATAAAAGCGCTACCAAGTGTTCTATAACCGTAACCAGCTGCTGTAGCAGCAGACGTTGCACAACCTACAGCAGCTTCTGTAGCATTTGCAAAATGAGCTGTAGCATTAGCAAAATACTCAAATGTTGCTTCAGACATTTTTACTCCTGCATATGTAGTCGAATTATTTACTACTTTTTCAGGTGATATGTTATTAGCAACTGTATTTAAATAGATCGCTAAACATAATCCACCTTTTAAAAATTTTGATTAAATTTAATTTTACCTAAAAAAGTAATAATTAATATATTCTAACTGAATATTATAATGTGTTATTGATAGTTCCTTTTTTGTCTTAAGTGCATTACGCACTAATAGACTGTCGCGTGTCAAGAGAGAATATAAATTTTTTACTACAATACCTAACAACTATATTCTATCATTGACCGTCTATCTCATATATGGTTATGTCTATACTATTCTAAAAAATATTATATGTAATGATGTTATTTAAAATAAATCCTGAATGGATATTGAATTTTAGAAGTGAAATGTTAACTAACTGGTTTAAAATATTTCCCTTTTTCGCTAGTGATTATTTACAATTATTGCGATTGCTTACTGGCTAAATCCAAGAAAGAGATTATTTTTGGATTTAGGTTGGCTTATATCATTTGCAACATTATTGAATGTTATTATTAAAAAGGCTTTTTCTATTCCTCGTCCACCTAGTACATTACATATGTTACCTATTAATGATGGATCATTTGGTTTTCCTAGTGGAGATGTACAGGTGGCTACTGTTTTCTTTATGATAATATTTTTATCATTTAATTCAAAAACGTTAAAAATAATATCTATCACAATGATTATTAATATTATGCTTTCACGCCTATATCTTGGAGTACATAGTATATATGATGTTATAGGTGGTATGATTTTTGGAGTGTTAATTGTTTTAGTTTATAGAAGTAATTTTATGCAAGTACAAATAAGTAGATGAGAAAATAGTGCTAAATCTTATTATTATATATTGGCTTTTGTGATAGGTATATGTTTCTTTTTATGGCAAGACAGTCCTTTTCCCTTACTGCTTTTATTACCAATAGGAACTTTATTGGGTTATGGTATCGTATATATTTGGTTTAAATATAATTCTGATTTGATCTTAAATAATGCTTAAAAAACTATAGGTATAATTATTAGTTTCATTCTGTTATTCTTGTTTTATAAAACTTTTCCTATAATAAAAAATTCAACAATATTATTTAATTTTACACTTTTGCTTAAATTTGCTTTATTACCTGTTTTGATTTATATTTTACTTCCTATGATGCAAAGAGAACTAAAAAATAGATTAAATTAAATTTCTTTCACAAAATCCAATGTACAGATTTACAACTATTCGCATGATAATCTAATATATCAAGTATTGACAAAGTACTTACATTCTTTATAACATTATAACATTGAAAATGGTTGTGTTATGAGTATCAAACTAGATTCTTACGAACAAGATATTGAAGATAATTTTGAAAAGCAGCAAAAAATTGATGATAGAAGTGAAATAGCTTTGCTTCAAAAATTGGCAAAAGCACATCTTAGTAAAAAAAGATCTGTTACTATTAGGATTGCAGAACATGACATAGAAGCAATAAAAATTAAAGCTTCTAAGCATGGTTTGCCTTATCAGACCTATCTTAATATGCTAATTCATTCAGACGCTACTAAACTCTAAATATTATGACCACGTATAGATATAATCATGAAAAGAACGTTAAGTTATTGCATGAGCGTGGTATAGGCTTTGAAGAAATAATACAGTCGATTGCTGACGGTAATTTATTAGATATTAAATTACATCATAATCAAGAGAAATATAAAGGTCAAAAAATTTTATATGTTCGAATGATTGCGCAAGTATATGCAGTACTTTATATAAAAGGTGATAAAGATGCTATTTCCCTTAACACTTTATTTCCTAGCAGAAAAGCAAAAAAGGAATTTTTAAAAAATAAGAAATAATATATGCGTTTTATAGAAGAATTTATAAATAAAGGATATTTCCATCAATGTACCGATTTGGATCGGTTAACTGCTATAACGAAAGAAACAAAAATAGCTGCGTATATAGGCTTTGACTGTACTGCTACATCACTCCATATCGGTAGTTTAATGCAGATAATGATTCTGCGATTGCTTCAGCAGCACGGGCATAAGCCTATTGTAATTATCGGTGGTGGTACGAGTAAAATCGGTGATCCTACTTGGAAAGACGAAGTGCGCAAAATTTTAAGCAAAGAAGATATAGCTAAAAATGCCGAAGGTATTAAAAAATCTTTGTCGAAGTTTATCAAATTTGGTGACGGTAAAAGTGATGCTATTATGCTAGATAACGCAGAGTGGTTAGATTCGTTCAATTATCTAGATTTTCTACGGGATTTCGGTAGCTATTTCTCGGTAAACCGTATGCTGACTATGGATGCGGTAAAACTAAGGCTTGAGCGTGAGCAGCATTTAAGCTTCTTAGAATTTAACTATATGTTATTGCAAGCCTATGATTTTTACTATTTAAGCAAGCATTACAATTGCAGCTTGCAGCTTGGCGGTAGTGATCAGTGGGGCAATATCATAATGGGAGCAGATTTAATTCGTAAAATAAGCGGCAAAGAAGTATTCGGTATGACGACACCGCTACTTACGACTAGTTCCGGTGCTAAGATGGGCAAGACTGCTGCAGGAGCGGTATGGCTTAATGAAGATTTGCTAAGCCCGTATGATTATTACCAATATTGGCGTAACTGCGAAGATGCCGACATAGTTAGATTTGCCAAATTATATAGCGAGTTCACTCCAGAAGAGCTGAATAGGTTTGAGAGTTTAGCGGCAGAAGATATTAATGCAGCTAAAAAACAGCTTGCTTATGAGCTAACTAAGCTTTGTCACTCGGAGCAGTCAGCAAAATCAGCTCTAGAAACTGCAGTAAAGATATTTGAAGAAGGACAAATCGATGAGAATTTACCTACCGTTGTTTTAGAGCAGGAAGTATTACAAGCAGGTATTAGTGCATATGAATTATTTCATGAAGTAGGGCTTGCTACTTCTAAATCGGAAGCACGCAAGCTTATAAGAGGGAATGGCGCTAAGATAAATGATAGATTAGTCGAAGATGAAAATATGATAATTAACACTAATTTCTTACTCGATAAAAATGTTATAAAGCTCTCTGCCGGTAAGAAAAGACATATATTGGTTAGGGTTTGAATATTTTCCTAGATTACCATGCTCCCTTCAGTTGCAGCATTATTGTATGGCTCAAATATATTATGTCTAATTGAAACTGCAACTTTCAATTAGACAAATTGTATATTTTCTATCTAATGGGCCCTTATAACATAAGTTAAATTCAAAATTAAACAGTAATGACTAAAATAAGGCTTGATGAATATTTGCTGCAAAAAGGTTTTGTAACAGATATTACCATAGCACGAAGTTTGATTATCCAAGGTAAAGTACATAATAAGCATGAGCAGTTAATTAAGCCTGGGATACAGGTTAATATAAATGACACCGACATTAAGGTAAAGCTACCGAAGCATAATTATGTTTCAAGAGGGGCATTAAAATTAATTGCCGCTTTGGATTATTTTAAAATTGATCCCGAAAATTTAGTTTGTATTGATATCGGTAGTAGCACCGGCGGTTTTACAGAAGTGTTACTTGAGCGTAAAGCAAAATTAATTTTTGCCGTAGATGTCGGTTATGGCGAACTTCATCCTAAATTACGCGACAATCCACACATTAAGGTGCTTGAGAAGACTAATGCACGATATTTAACTGATAAACAAATAATAACGAAGCCTGATTTAATTGTTTGCGATGCCAGCTTTATTAGTTTAACTACTATATTACCGACTGCACTAAATTTAGTTAAAGAAGATTGCATGCTTATTGCTTTAATAAAACCACAGTTTGAGGTCGAAAAGCATGAAGTAGAGCAGGGAGGAATTATTAAAAATCCTCTCTTACATCAAAAAGTATGCGATAAAATCAAAGGTTGGCTTGAGAAAGAGCATAATTTTAAAATATTTGGTATAATAGCAAGTCCAATACTAGGAGCTCAGGGGAATCAAGAGTTTTTAATATGCGGAAAAAGGAAAACGGTTATTTTTCTATAGTTTATCCTTAATTAAATTTTTATGGAAATTTAGCAACTAAATATGAAGCAGTGGTAAATGAATTTTTTAATAGTAATAGTTTTAATACTGAAAAACCTGAGAAAGGAATACAGCCAAATGCAATGAAAAATTTTTTAAATCTTACCGACATTAGTATTCTAAAGGTTTTAAGTGCATATAGCGAAACAGATGAAGTAGATCTTTTAGAAGTGATCCAATCAGCATTAGAGAATGATCATAAATTTAAAAGGGCGGTATCAAAAATTGTTGGTATACACATGTATGGCGTAATATACCTTCAGAGTTATATCAACCTGTTGCTGAAGAGCTTATATGAAATGTAGATGAGGGTAACAAGCTAGTAACGGAAATATTAAATATAGTAGGAAAGCATTTTGTAAGTGCTGAAAAGAAGCAATATGATGAATTAAAAGCAAAGTATAATATAGAGAGTTTTAAAAGTCATAAAATAAAAATCGAAATAGAAAGTGCTGATAAAAAATACGGCAAAAATAAAATTTTATAGACAAAATGAACAAAAAGTAATACCGCACAAACATGGGCAAATTATTACTGTTAAAGTAGGAGAAAAATACAGTGAATTTACAGTTATAAAAAACTGGTCATGATGTATGAATGCTTAATAAAGCAAAATCCTAATGGCACTGTAACAAATTATCTATTTGATTCTGAAAATCAGCTGGTAAAAGTACCCCCTTCATATATTGCATCGGATATAGAAAACAATAAAGACCTTGTTCTTATCATCAGCGGGTCAGGAGAAAGCCATTTGATAAATTTTATACTCAAGATAGTTATAATAATATTAATGAGAACGATAATATACATTATCATACCGGTAGAATAGCTGAAGAATTTTTATTAGGCCTTTTAAAAGGTGAAACTGATGAAATTTGTAGTCCTCATTCTTTTAACGATCATGTGCAGCATATATTAGAAGCGAAAATGGGGGTTATGTATACTCAGATTTATGTAGAAGCATTTTGTTCATCAGGAGGAGACTATGATCCATCTCTAAGCGGAGGGATTATCGAATATTTGCCCCTTTATGAATATGTTGTTTTACAAAAATATAAAGTTAAATATTGCTTATATATTCTAATTAGTGTATTTTTGTTACGGATAAGCATTATAAAAATTATAAATAGGTGGGTTTATCCCACCTTTTTTGTTATAGATATCAAATATGCAAACTATTGAACAACAAATAACAAACGTAATAGAAGAATCCTTGACGGATATGGGGTTTGAGTTAGTTCTTGTTAAGTGTAAAGGTGTTAACCCTAAAGTAGTCGAGATATTGATTGATAGTTTAAACGGCAAAAAAATATCTGTGGAAGATTGTGCTAAAGCAAGTAGGACTATCTCCGCTATTCTAGATGTTGAAGATTTAATAGAAGCTGCATATTCTTTAGAGGTAGCATCAAGCGGTCTTGAACGTCCGTTAGTAAAGTTTGAAAATTATAATAGATTTTTAGCAAGAGAAGTTAAAATCAAACTTAAAGAATTATTGAATGGCAAAACTCGTTATCAGGGTAAAATAATTAAAGCCGAAAATAATAAAATATATTTAAAATGTGAAGAACAAGAAGTACTAATTGATTATGATTTAATTAAAAATGCTAATCTAGTTTTAACTGAAGAAGTATTTAAAAAATTGCTAAAGCAATAAGAGATAATGTATGTCTAGTATAGGTAATGTAGAAATTTTACAAATTATAGATTCTGTAGCCCGTGAGAAAGGAATATCAAAAGAAATTTTGATTTCAACAGTTGAACAAGCGGTACAAGCAGCAGGACGAAAAAAATACGGTAATGAATATAATATTAAAGCTCAGATAAATAGGAAAACCGGTGAGATAAATCTTTTAAGGATCTTAAAAATAGTAGAAGGTGTAGAAGATTACTTAACGCAAATCTCACTTGAAGAAGCTTTAATAAAGAATCCGGAAGCTAAAATCGGTGATGAGATATATGAATATTTACCGCCGATTGATCATGCTAGAGTATCGGCTCAAGCTGCAAAACAAGTGATAACTCAACGTGTTATAGAAGCTGAACGTGAAAAACAATATCATGACTTTAAAGATAGAAAAGGCGAAATTATAAACGGGATAGTTAAGAGAATAGAATACGGTGATATAATAGTTGACTTGAATCGTGCTGAAGCAATAATAAAAAAAGATCAATTAATTAAGGGTGAGCATTTTAAACCTAATGATCGTATAAAAGCATATGTACAGGATGTAAGGCAAGAAGCAAAAGGACCGCAGATTTTCTTGTCTAGAGTAGATAACCAGATGCTAGTTAAACTATTTAAGCTGGAAGTACCTGAAATTCTTGAAGCTATTATTCAAATCAAATCAGTAGCACGTGATCCCGGTTCAAAAGCAAAAATAGCGGTATTTGCTTCAGATAGTAGTATAGATCCCGTAGGCTCATGCGTAGGTATTAGAGGTAATAGAGTAAAAGCCGTAACAAATGAATTAAACGGAGAGAAAATTGATATAGTATTATGGAGTAACGATCTTGCACAGTTTATAGTTAATGCTCTTGCACCGCTTGCCCCTGGGGAAATCACAAAAATTTTGATTGATGAGGATAGGAATAAGGTAGAAGTAGTAGTTTCGCAAGAAAATCAAAGTATTGCAATAGGTAGAAGAGGGCAGAATGTTCGTTTAGCTTCTCAGCTTACAGGTTGGAATATCGATATAATGACCGAAGAGCAAGAATCAAAAAGAAGAAATGAAGAGTTCTTAACTTCTACGGAATTATTTATGGAAGCTTTAGATGTTGAAGAAGTTATAGGTCAGCTTTTATCGGTAACGGGCTTTAATTCAGTAGAACAAATTGCTAGTAGTGAGATTAGTACTTTAACAAAAATCGAAGGCTTTGAGGAAGAACTTGCCATAGAGATTAAAAATCGAGCTATTAATTACGTCGACCTTAAGAATGAAAAGATTATCAAAAAGCTAGAGGATCTAGGAGTTGAGCAAGAATTAATAGATATATTAGAATTATCGCTTGAATTAATATTAAAATTTGCCGAATATGGTATAAAGACCATAGAAGATTTAGGAGAGATGAGCGTAAATGAATTTAAAAATTTAGCTCCAAATTCTAATATAACGGACGAAAATATTAAATTGCTGATTAAAACTGCTAGACAGCATGGTGAATTGAAGGATAGTTAGTGGGTTGAATGTATGGTGTATGTCATTCCTGCGAAAGCAGGCATCCAGAATAAATAGCTTAGTAATTAGGGTGTCCTTGAAAAATAAACCTATAAAAATAAGTTTTTTTATAAATTTTAGTGGATTCCCGCTTTCGCGGGAATGACATAAACGAGTCATGCGGGCAACGCTGCTTTTAGCTAGGCATAACATAATCAAGTAGTAGACGGAAAAACAGAAACACAAAGGTTTTAAATATGACGGATAACCAGGAAATCAAACCCAAAAAGTTGACGCTTGGCAATTCAAAATTATCACTTAATAAGTCTTTTGACTCTCTTACAGGAGCTCAAAGCTTTGTTAATGCTAAATCTAAAACGCTAGTAGAAGTTAGAAAAAGCTCTACCGGTAGTGCTACTACCCTTTCATTAAATAAAGAAAGGAATAGCTTAGATCAAACTGTTATTGATGCTCATAAGGAAGAATTTAACAGACGTTTATCTATTCTTAAAAAAGCTGCTGAGCAATCTAAATTAAATGACCCTACAAAAATAAGCACTTTAAGTAAACTTGCAAGTATTAACCAGTATGCTAACTCCAAAATAGAGCCGCTAGAAACTGATAAAGAAGTTGAACAAAAACAGCAAAATACCGAAGAAAATAAAGTAGAAGTTAGTGCTAAAATCGTTCAAGATGATGAAGATATACCATCACAAATACCTAAAAAGAAAGACGAAACTTTTGTCAAGTCTCCTTTAGTAGGAATGCGAACACGTTATGGTATAGAATCAGAGAAAGAATTAGATAAAACAGCAGATAGTAAAATAGTCGCACCAAAAATTAAGCTAGAAGAGCCAAAAAAAATCAAAAAAGCCGATCTTTTCAATATGCTTAGCGACGACGAAAGTGGCAGCGGTAGAACTAGAAGTCTTGCTTCTATAAAAAGAGCTAGAGAAAAAGAAAAGCGTAAATTGGTATCACAAGCACCTGAGAAAGTATATAGAGAAGTGACGATCCCGGAAGTTATCGGAGTCGGCGATCTTGCAAATGCTATGTCTGAAAGAGTGGCTGATGTAATTAAAGAATTAATGAAGCTCGGTATTCTGGCAAATGCTAGCCAAACAATAGATGCCGATACGGCAGAACTAGTGGCAACAAATTTAGGGCATACGGTAAAAAGAGTCCAAGAGTCAGATATTGAAAATGTTTTAATTAGTGATGATAAGGTTGAGGATTTGAGAATGCGTGCTCCGGTTGTGACGGTAATGGGACATGTCGATCATGGTAAAACCTCATTGCTTGACGCTCTTAAGTCTACAGATATTGCTGCAGGTGAGCTAGGCGGAATTACACAACATATTGGGGCTTATAGAGTAACTCTTGCAGATGGTAGGGCAATTACTTTTATTGATACTCCGGGGCATGAAGCTTTTTCGGAAATGCGGTCAAGAGGTGCTAAAGTAACGGATATAGTTATTATAGTGGTCGCAGCAGATGATGGAATCAAAACGCAAACGGTTGAGGCAATTAATCATGCAAAAGCAGCAGGCGTTCCTATAATTGTAGCTATTAATAAGATTGATAAGCCTGATATTGATATTGAGCGTGTAAAGAACGAATTATATGTCCACGAAATTATCAGCGAAGAGGCAGGTGGTGACGTTATGGTTATTCCTATCTCGGCACTAAAGAAAATTAACTTAGATAAACTTGAAGAAGCAATTTTATTAATTGCAGAAATGCAGGATTTAAAGGCAAATCCTTTCGGTGCAGCTGCCGGTGTTGTAATCGAGTCAAAAATTGAACAAGGAAGAGGAACGCTAACCACTATATTAGTTCAGCGAGGTACTTTAAGAAACAGTGATATTATAATAGCTGGTACTTCTTACGGTAAAGTTAAAAAGATGACTAATGATAAGGGACTAGAAATAGTAGAAGCAACTCCATCTGTTCCTGTAGAAATTCAGGGTTTAAATGAAGTGCCTTTTGCCGGTGATAAATTTAACATAGTACAAAATGAGAAACAAGCAAAAGATATAGCCGAATATAGAATGCGTCTTGCTAAAGAAAAAAAAATATCTATTGCACCGCGTTCAAGTTTAGAAGATTTGTTTTTAAAAGCTTCCGGTAATAGTAAAATTAAGGAGTTACCTTTAATTATTAAAGGTGATGTTCAAGGTTCGGTTGAAGCTATTTCAGGTAGCTTATTAAAATTACCGAGTGATGAGGTAAAGCTTCATATACTTCATAGCGGCGTAGGTCCGATAACGGAATCCGATGTATCGCTTGCACATGCTTCTTCGGCTATTATTGTCGGCTTTAACGTTAGAGTAGGGGCAAATGCCTTAACTGCCGCAGAAAAAGAAAAAGTCGATATTCGATATTATAGTATAATATATCATTTAATTGATGATATAAAAGCCATTATGAGCGGTATGCTTGATCCGATCGTTAGAGAGCAGTATATCGGAAGCGCAGAAATTAGACAAATATTTAATATTACCAAAGTCGGCAAAATTGCCGGTAGCTATGTAACTAAAGGGATGATTAAGAAAGGAGCGGGCGTACGCTTATTACGTGATAATGTAGTCATTCATGAAGGAAAACTCAGAACTTTAAAACGCTTTAAAGATGAAGTTAAAGAAGTTAGAGAAGGATATGAGTGTGGTATAGCATTTGAAAATTATGAAGATATTAGAGAAGGAGACACAGTTGAAGTTTTTGAGCTAATTCAAGAACAAAGACAATTATAATATACTCGTTGAACTTCAAAAATTGGCTACATTATCATACAGGTACTGCGGCGTTGTTGTATGGATACTACTAAATCGTCATTGCGAGTAGTCATAGACTGCATGGCAATCTCATGCAATAATAACAAACTCCTGAGATTGCTTCGTCAATTACTTTGTAATTTCCTCGTAATGACGAAAAGTTAAAACCACGCAACAACGCCCTGCTTTCGCGGGTATGACATTTAGTAGAATATCCCTTTTTGATAAATTAATCAGTTTTAAGTGAAATATAATAAAAAGTTAATAATTATTAGCATTTATCTTGACCTCCTCATAATTTCTATTATAATGTAATGCTGATTATTATAATCAGACATGAGGAAGAATTATGGCCATAACATTAATTTTTAATAAGTTACAAAATTTAATCCCACATAATACCGCTCCAAAGTCAGCCTCCTATCTTGCTAACGATGAATTTGAGTTTATAACTTCTCTAAAGCAAACTAGAGAAAATACTGATTTTTTAGCAGCGTTAGATAATTCAATTAAGCAGTATGATGAACAAAGTGCAAGATGTAATAAAAAAATAGTAGAAGCTCAAGCTAAATATCCTTTTTTAAATTCTAAAATAATCTTCCAAGAAGCAGAAAAAGGTCAGTCAGATACTCTAGGCATCTCTCAAATCAAATTTACAGATATTTTAGATGAGCTTGATGGTAGTGAAAAAGTAACTAACACACCTCAAAGTAAAGGTTTTTTCAGTACATTTAGTTCATCATTAAAAACAGTTTATGATTTTGGAGTAAAGAGTTTTAATATTATAAAAAATACATCTAGTATTCTTTCTTCTAAAGTGGTTGAAACTTTTAATTTTGTGAGTAATAAAGTTTTTTCTTATTTAAATAATAACGTTGAAGAAACATTTAATCTCTTAGATCAACTTGAAACTCTTTCTGATAATGAGTTAGTAGAAGCAATTTTAAACACGCCTGAAAATGCATTAGGTGAAGTTTTTGAAAAGATGACATATAAAAAATTGGTAGAATTAATTAATAATATTTCCAATGAACAAGCACAAAAATTAGTTAATTATATTTTGCCGGAGCATTTTGAAAAATTAATGAAATTTATTCCATTAGATAAATTAAATACATATATAGATACTACCCTTTCTTTAGAAGAGCTTACCGAGCAAGAACTAAAAAAATTATCAAATGAGGGTATTTCTGATGAACAGCTTGAAAATATAATTATTTTAGCAGGAGAAGAAAAACTTGCAGAAAATTTTGATATTATTCCAAATAAAATTTTAGTAAGAATCATGAGTAATATTTCAAATGATAAGCTAGCAACAATAATTTCGTACGCCTCAGATGAAAGTCTAGTAAGAATCATTGATATTATGAACTCGGATAATCATGATTTATCGAAATCATTAGTTAGGCAAATAATAGCCTTAATACACGATAAGAAGTGTGTAAAGCAAGAATCAGGTGCAGTATCTGATAGTGATTCTGGATTCTCTGATTGTGAAGATGAAATAGAAGTATCAGACAATCAAGTAGAACACTCTAATAGTGATTTTACTATGACGTTATCAGGTGAAAAATTACCTTATAATTATTTGGGAGTCTTTAATTATGAAGATGATGTAGTATACGTATAATAAAGCTCTTATATCATTTCGTTGATTACAGAAATCCAGTAAATGGATTCCTACTTTTAGCTAGGAATGGCGTAATTGATTGCGATTTTAGCATCAGGAGGGCGTATGTATAGTGGCTCGATAGAGCTATTTAATTTTACATCGCTCGACAATCTACTAGCAATATATCTACAGGTCACCCAAGCTTTAACTCGTGCAAAACGTGGCAAGGTTATTATATTCGGCAAATGCATAATTTGGTGATATATAAATTCAAGTCCGCTACCGCAACAAACTATATTCCCTTTCTCATTTGTAAGCAATTTTGTAGCATACTCGAAATCTATCAATAACGGCTCTTCTATTTGTCCTGATTTATGAAAAACTTGCATATAAAGCTGTGAGCGATAAGCGTTTAAAAAGACATATACTTTATCATAATCTTTAACTTGAGTTATGGCTCTAAAATAAGCATATTCAAAATTGCTAACCGCTACTGCTTTAATATTCTCCTTGGAAAATAATATACCTTTAGCACTAGCAAGTCCTATTCTAATGCCGGTAAAGCTACCGGGTCCGTTAGTTACCGCTAAATAATCTAAATCATCATATGAATATTTAGCTGATTTCATCACGTCTTCTATCATCGGTATTAGATTTTCTGCTTGCATAGACGGACGTAATTCTTCTATATATGCAAGGATATTCTCATTTTCGGATATTGCTACCGATGCAGTATTATTGGCTGTGTCAAATGCTAGTATTTTCATAGGTTATTATTTGAATAAGTCACTATGTGTACCGGTATGTATATAGTGTACCAGGAAATTTTTGAAAAGCCCTTATGTCATTCCTGCGAAAGCGGGAATCCAGGCTAAAAAAATCTTGATTTTAAAGATTTATTATATTACTTTCTTCTTGAGTAAAGCTTTTAAGAAGCTTTACTCAACTGAATATGGAATAAAATAGTAGAGGTTTGCAGAATTAAATTAAGCTTTTTATACATTTCTTTATACGCAGAATATTTATTAATATTTAAATCTTTTGCTGATTCTTCTAATATTTTTATTGATTCTGCATTTAATGCTTTTTCCTGTTCTATTTTATGATATATCGCTTCTCTTACAAAATACATAATAGTATCATTTTTATGTGCAGTGTGAACTTTAAGAAAATGATGTAATTCGTTTGGTATATCTATGCTCTTAGTCAGTCATATTACATACTTACTTAAATAAGTATATCATAAAATAAGAAAAATAAAAGTAAAAATATAGTCTCTAAAAATTATTTAAAGTATATTCAATAAAAGTTTGGCGTGCTTCAACCTGTCTATTATTATGAAATAAATATCTATTAAAAAAATAGTTTGTTAGAGTTAAAGCTTGCTGTTTTTCTTCTAATGTAATCTCACTATTATCTGAAAGTAAAAATCTTGGTAACATCAATAATTTATCTTTATAAGGTTTCCCTACTTCATATGATAATGCTCTAGCTGATTTAGGTGATACATAGATTAAATCAGTTGTAACATGGCTCACGCCGCACTTGGTAAGATCAAGCTTATAACCCGTCTCGGCAAGTAAAGTTAGCTCAAAATTAATATAATCACGAAAACAAAAATTCTTTGATAAATTATCTAAATAGTTAATTAGAAATGAAAAAAATTTAGAATGTTCTTCTCTTTCATGAAATAACTCTTTGATTAAAGATATAACGGAATTAAAGGCATATAATTTAGCTTTATTTGTGATAAAATAACCGGTGTAAGATTTAATGAGTTCACATTTAGCAATGCCAATATGTTCATGTAATCTTGCCTGCCAAAGAAAATCTATAATATTCCCTTCTTGATATATAAACTTACTTTTTCTAGAAAATTCTTTTACAACTCCCGAATATAAACCATGATTTTTAGTAAAAACCGTAATAATAAATGTATTTTCTTTCAAAGGTTTTTTAGCAATTATTACTCCTATATCTTTGATATTCATGGTTTTTTTTATTAAATTTTCGTTATTGCGAGGCAATGTAGGCTTTGTTGCATGGATAGGTTTATCCGTCATTGCGAGGAAAATTACGGAGTAATTGACGAAGCAATCCAGTTTAAAATGCTAATTTTTAGCATTTTTTTAATTATTTTCTGGATTGCCGTGCTCCTTTTCAGTTGCTCGCAATAACGGTTTGATATCCGTACAACAACCCCCTAGCTTCCTCAGAATTCCCTGTATATGATATATTCTTATACCCTAGTTTGATTGCAGTAAATAAAGCGGCGTGATCCTCTCCTACATTTACGGTAAAATCTAAAACTTTTTCTGGAAATTCTTTACTTAGAGTTTTAAACATGTAATCAATTGCTAGCATACCGTAATATTTTACGCTAGAGGCATGATTTGTTAATATCAGCTGCTCTTCTACACTAGATAAAAAATTACGTGCTTCTTCCAAATTTCTTATTTCATAAACTATACTCATTTAATTATCTCTTTTAGGTTCTTTAAATGTGAGACGGAAGATATAAAGTCATACGTTAAATTTTCAAATTTAGAGCAGATAATCTTATTAAATCCAAGTTTTACGGCTTCTTTTATTCTTGTTTCTGCTTGTGCGGTTTTTCTTATTTCACCCGATAAGCTTATTTCGCCGAAAAAGACGCTATGTTCGGGTACAGGTTTGCCGGTTGCAGCAGATATTAAGCTCGCTGTTACTGCCAAATCAGAAGCAGGATCGGCAATTTTAAGTCCCCCCGCAATGCTTAAATATACCTCATAATTAGCAAGATCAAGTCCTATCCTACTACTAAGCACGGCAAGTATCATTGATAACCTATTAGCATCCCAGCCCACTGCAGAGCGTCTAGGAGTTACCATATTTGAGGGTACTATAAGGGCTTGTACTTCCATAAGTAACGGTCTTGAACCTTCGATCCCTGCAAAAATAGACGTACCTATAACGTTCTGTTCTCGCTTCATTAAAAATAGTTCAGACGGATTTGTTACTTCAATAAGCCCGCTGCTGCTCATCTCAAATACTCCTATTTCACCCACACCGCCAAAACGATTTTTATATGAGCGTAAAATACGGAAATGATTATTATGATCTCCCTCAAAATATAGCACGGTATCAACTAAATGTTCAAGTATCTTAGGACCTGCTAGTTGTCCGTCTTTAGTGACGTGACAGCTTAATAAAATAATTATATTATTTTGCTTAGCATAATTAACAAGCTCATTTGCACATGTACGAATTTGCGAAACAGTGCCTGGAGGCGATGATAATTCTTTTGTGGTAATTGTTTGAATAGAATCAATCACTATTAAATCAATATTATTTTTATTAGCTTCTATACTCGCAATAATATCTTCCAAATTAGTAGCTGCTAAAATATCGGTATTATAGTGAGTTAGGTTTAGCCTTATGGCCCTTAATTTTATTTGGTCTAACGATTCTTCGCCCGTTATATATAAGCAATTCGTCTTTGATGCAAAGTTACTTGCTGCTAGCTGTAGTAACAAAGTAGATTTGCCTATACCAGGGTCTCCTCCTATTAATATAGCAGAACCAAGCACTAAACCGCCGCCTAGTACTCTATTTAATTCACCTATAGGGGTAGAGATGCGTAACTGTTCGGTTACATGCCCTGAAAGCTTATCGAAGTCTTGCTTGCTACCGACTTTAACAATTGCTTGATTTGCGCTTACTATCTCTTCGACAATACTACCCCATGCACCGCAATCAAAGCACTGCCCTGACCATTTAGGACTAATATTTCCACAGTTAGAACATATGTAATGCTTTTTGGTCATGTTTGTTTTTTTATGTCTTGTTATGCGGTTCCATGTCATCCCGCGACTTGATCATGGGATCCAGTAAAACATATAAAAACAAGTTTTTATATTTTATATGTTTTACTGGATTCCCGCTTTCGCGGAAATGACGGTAAAGCTCAAAACCAACAGCTTACTCTTACCATATAGTTTTTCACGTATAATTTCAATATTTTCATCTAAAACATAATCATCTGTTTTAGCCATCTCAATAACTATAATAGCACCGTCTTTGAGCCAATTATTTTTTATCAGCAGTTTCATTACTTTAGGCACTATATTTTTATGATAAGGGGGGTCTATAAAGACAAGATCAAATGATTTATTAGACATCTTCTCAAACTTCGCTTCTAGAGGTAATTTAGACGTCGATCCGGTACTCGTATCCTCACGTACTAGTGTGTATGCTGCAGTGCTGCGTTCCGTGTTTCCTTTAGATCCCTCTCTATAAGCTGGTTTAAAAAGATGTCTAGTAGCTTTCGGTAGATTTAAAGCATTAATATTAACAAAATTAACATTATTTTCAATGTTTAGAGATTTAGCAAATCCTTCTGCTATTTTTAATGAGGATGTATCAATATCAATTAAGGTAGCAAAACCTGCTCCTCTTGATAGGCTCTCAAAAGCCAGGCTGCCGCTACCAGCAAATAAATCGAGAATGTGAGTATTTTCATTAAATAATTTATTGCCGGTAAACTCACCGGAGGTTAATATACTAAATATTGCCTCTTTGAGCTTACCGGTAGAAGGTCGATATTTGATATTTTTAGCGGTAGGTATAATTTGGTTTCTATATTTACCGGATATTATTTTTAACACTTATTTAGTTATATGCTTCTTTTGTTGAGCATGATTTTTTTTCGTTTTTTATTTTTGTGGCAAATCCTTTACCTTTAGTGTTAGGCTTAAATTTTGCTGCGAATGTATTAGATTTTGCTTGTTGTTTTTCTACAGTTTGATCTTTCTTTTCTTTTATTTCTACTTTTGGCGTTGTTTGGTTTAAAAGATCTGGTTCTTTAGCTTTATCAATATTATTGTTATTTATATTATTTAAATTTTCTTCCCTTTCTTTAGATTTTTCTGTTTCAGCTTTTTGTCTTGCTTGTTGTTTTTCTGTTACTAATTCATCAATATTTTCAGGAGGCGGTGAGATATATTTATCTATACTAATAGTTAAGTTTTCAAATAACTTCTGAAGATTGCGTAAAGGTTTTTGAGTGAGTTTATAAGTTCCGGTAGCGACTAGCCCTCCGGCCAAAATACCGGCTCCTAGAATTACGGCTTTAGTAGTAAGGGCCGTGCCGGTGACCAATAACATAGGCATTGCTACGAAAGGTGCAGCTGCTACTGCAAGACCCGCTACTACGGCAAGTCCTACTAAAAATTTTTTACTTGCTAAAAAATTTGTTACGCGGCTCATTCCTGACATAGTACTTTTAGCAAGTTTTGTACAAAGCTGTCCTACTCCGGTTTTCAGAAACCAACCGCTTTTCTCTCTTGCATGAATTTTATCTTGTAATTTAGCATGTTCGTTAACATTGACAGATGTTTTTTGACCGTCTTTATCTTGATACTCTAAATGCCCTTTAGCCTCACCTTTAGTATCATACATCTTTGTAGCATCGTTGATTTTTGCTTTATCAAAATCTGCTCCTTCTTTATTAATTCCAGCTAGATTTGCTGCTTTTAGATTCGCTTGTTTTAGCTTCGCTTCTTTAAATATAGCCTCGGCTGCTTCCACTGCTTGCATATCGGCATTTTCCAACACTGCTTTAGTGAAATTGGCTTTAGTAAGATCGGCACGCTGCATAATTGCATTTTTAAAGTTAGTTTCCTTAGCATTAATATTTTTAGCAATAGCATCCGAAATATTTAATCCTTCGGCTTCTGCTTTTTCTAAAGTAGCATTACTTAACTGAGCAAATTGTGCAGTTGCATTAGTAAGCGTAGCGTTTGTAAGATCGGCATATTCAAGATTTGCTTTATCAAGCTGTGCTTTTGTTAAATCAGCGTTCTTAAGTTTAACACGCTGCATTATAGTTTCTCTTAAGTCAGCTTCTTTTAAAGATAGTATATTTTCAAATTCAGCATCGCTAAAATAGGCATTTCTTGCAGTTATGCCTTGCATATTACATTGCTCTTTAAATTTTACTTCTAATGCATGTGTTTTATTCATAAAAACATTTTCAAGATCAGTAGAAACGATATTTGCTTGATCTAGAAGTGCATTATTTAAAACTACCCCCTGCATTTGAACTCTTTGCATATCTGCATAAGCAAGCGATATACCGGTAAGATTAGAATTTTTCCATTCTGAATCTTTAATAATTAACTTTTCGGCATCGGCATTAACCATCATCACCGCATTAAATTTGCTATTTGTTACCTCTACTTCAGATAAATCTACTTTAGGCATGTAAGCTCTCGACATATCACTATTTTCAATTTTGCTCTTTTTAAGATCAGCAAAAAGAAATCCTGCGTTACGAGCCGTAACATTTTGAAAAACGGCATTTTGTAAATTAGCTCCTTCAAAATTAGTAAAATCTAAATTACAATTTGAGATTTTGATATTCTCTAAGTTGGCTGAAGCAAATAATGTATTCTTCAGGTTAAGATTAGTAAGAGTTTTTCCTGATAAATTAATCGCTGAAAGATCAGGAACTATATTTAAATCTTCTGAAAGATTTTTTTGCTTTCTAACAAATTCGGTAAGAGATAATTTTGTATTGGATTGTTTTGCTGCTTCAGCTAAATATAGATCAAATTCAGCAGAAGTTAATTTTATATATTCTTTCGGTATATCTCGCTCTTTAGCAGTCGAACCTATAATATATGATGGGTCTAGTTTTATTTGTATTTCTTCGTCTTGTAACTGCTCAAAAATACCATCTAAACCCTTACCGCAGAACATTCTAAGATTATCTAAGGCATATACTTCAGTTTCTAATTTGTTTACTTCATGCTGTAACTTGTTGATTTTTTCTAGTTCATTTTGTTTGTTTCTAGCAATAGTTTCTGTACTATAAAAAGCATTTAAAAGATTGGTCGCAATCCCAGGATTATCTAAATTTTGTTTTAGAGTTTCTAACTCTTCTTGCTTAGTCTTTAGCTCTTTTGATTTGATTTCCCATAAAGTTTTTTCGTCTTCTCCGGCCAAAATATATTTCTTGGTCTTCGTAGCTTCATCTATAACTATTTCTTTGATATGTTCTTTTTCTAAATCTTTATCTATATATTGATTTAATCTTTCAAGATCTGAAAAAGATAGTTTTATATCTCGTATTTTATCTTTGAGATTGGGGATTTTATAGTTATCATAATCATAATCTTTATAATTAAAATCTGTATAATGAAGATTTGCTCCTCTAAAGTCGGTACCGATAAATATACAATCATTAAATTTTACATTTGTTAAATCTGAATCACATAATATGGTATTTGTTAAGTCACAATTATTAAATACGGCATCTGTTAGTATTGTACCTTGGAAATTAGCATTGGCTAAATCTGCGTTAATTTCCATATTTTCTAAACTAGTAATGATAATTTTATCATTATCTTCAGCGAAATATTTATTTTTGATAAAATCATTTAGCGAGACACTAGAGTTATCTTTTATATAACCAAGGTAATCGTTTAGGTCTTTTTCTTCACATTTATATATATTAAGATTTGTCATATGTAGTTCTATATGATTAGTTAAAATATATTAATAGGTAACACATTACTAATTATTTTTCTAGTATTTTATTATTTATTTCTTTATAACCTCCGGGTTTTAGATTATCCATTGTAAAACTACCATATTGAATCCTAATTAATTTGTTAACTTTTAGTCCAAAATGCTCGAATATTCTTCTAATTTCACGATTTTTCCCTTCAAATAAAACTACTTCAAACCAAGAATTAGTCTTATTTTGCTTAAGTAATTTTATCGAATGAGGATTATAAAATATCTCGTCAATTTCTAAATTTTTATAATTGCTTTTTAGTAAAATATCAGACTTACCATACGCCCTAACATGATATACTCGCTTTAACCTACTTGAGGGAAGCTCAAACTGACGAGCTAAATCACCGCTATTAGTTAGTAATAATAAACCTTCGCTATTTAAATCCAGCCTACCTATTGAAATAACACGAGGTAAACCGGTTAGCTGTTCAAACACCGTTTTACGAGATAAAGGATCTTTATGAGTGGTAATTAAACCAACAGGTTTGTAATAAATCCAAAGCCTTGGTTTGTGTATATTATTGATTAATGTGCCTGATACTTCAATTTGATTACTAATATCAACATTTGTAGCCGGTGATAAAATTGTAATGCCGTCTACTTTTACCTGTCCTTCAACTATCAGCTTTTCAGCATCACGCCTAGAACAAACTCCTGCATTACTAATTATTTTAGCTAATCTATGCATTTTTAAATATAGTACATTTCAATAGACCTCTTCCCAAGCGTCGCTTCGAGAGGTAATGTATACGTCGATCCGGTCCTCGCATCTTCACGTATTTCTATATACGCTGTGGTGCTGTGTTCCGTGTCTCCTTTAAATCCCTCTCTGTAAGCTGGTTTGGGAAGAGGTCTAATAAAAATATATAAAAATACCCTTAAAAAGCAATATTAATATAATTATACTATACCGCTACATATGTTTTAACAAAATTATACGCATGTTAATTTTACTTATCAAAACTTTTTATTCTTTAAAATTCTTATCTTCTTTTTTTAGCTGATTTTCTTTTTAGCAAAAATTAAGTCCTCTGCTTTAATCTAAACTTCATTAAATTATGCAAAAACTTATTGGTTTAATCCTGTTAATTTCAGGTACTCTTGTATAGGTAGCGGTATGATAGCAATACTCATGGCATTAGCAAAATTAGGTATAATATCTAGTATAATATTGATGTTTATAATTTGGTTTATAATGTATTATACTTCTTGAATTAACCTAGAGCTTAATCTTCAAGCGGGTAAAGGCTTAACACTTGGGCATTGGGAAAATATTTTTCAGGACATACTGCTCAAATCATCGGTACGGTAAGCCTTAAGCTCCTTTCATATGCTTTACTTGCAGTATTTATATACGGAGGCTCTTCAATATTACAGAAGTTATTAGCTTTAAATACAAGTATAACTTATATAGGAGCATAGTGTATTATTATTACCTCTAAAGTTAGTAGATTATATAAATCGGGTACTATTTAATCGGATTGCTTATAATAATTGCAATTTTAGTTATTGGACTTGTTTCTATGATTCAGTTGGATAATTTACTGTTATTCTCACCAAATTATAAAGAAATATCTATATGGTGTATAATCACTCCGGTAGTGTTTACTTCATTTGGTTTCCAAGTAATCTTCCATACCTTAACTAATGATTGTAACAAAAATGCTAAAGACGGCGTTTTGATTTGGAAGCTTAATTCCTGCAATAGTATATATAATTTGGACTTGTAGTATTCTTATTGTAGCACATCATAATAATCCAACATTTTATCAACAAATGATTACCAGTAATGTAGAAGTCGGAGATTTAAGGAATTAAGTAATATAGCAAAATAGCAGTCTGTACAATTATTAGTTTGGATCATTTCAACTCTTGCTATCGTTATATCAATACTCGGAGTAGGATTAGGGCTATGTGATTCCCTTAAAACTATGTTTATGAATTCGATACCGAATGTAGTCGTAATATGACCACTTCTATCGTTACTATATTACCAGCTTATATTGTAGCAGTAGTAGTACCTAATGCTTTTATTATAATTTTAGGATTTGCTGGTATGATTCTTGTAATTATTGCAATTTTATTACCGGTTTATCTGTTATATAAAGCAAAGATAAATAATTTATTATCTTGAATTACAAAAACAATATCTAATTATTATATGTGTAATTGTCGAAATGCTTATAATGGGCTATGAACTTGTTAATATAGTAACTAAATAATAAGGCTATTTATTATTTATAAATATACTAATAATATTGAAAATAGGAATTTTGTAAATATAAATATTATGATAATAGGAAATAATATAGAAACAATCAAACATGTAGGAAATAACGGGCAAATATCCCTGGGGAAGAAATATGCAGGAAAACAGATACAAGTTTTAACCTTAAGTGACGGTACTATAATAATAAAGCCCGGTAAGTTTATTCCTGATAATGAGATGTGGCTTTATAGGAACAATAATAACGAGATGCTTGATAAAGCAATAGGATGGACAGAAAAAAATAAAAGATAAACATCGTCATTGCGAGGAAGGTACGAAGTAACTGACGAAGCAATTTCGGGAAAATTTCCTGAGATTGCCATGCTCACTAACGTTCGCTTGCAATGACGATTTGGTATCCACGCAATAATGATGTAAAGCAATTCTGATTTAATTAGAGTTAAAAGTTCTTGTCTCCAAATTACCAAATTTAGAAAATTGACTATCATAATAAAGCGAAACATTTCCAACTGGTCCGTTACGATGTTTTGCAACAATTATATCGGCAATATTATATACTTTGTTAAGCTTATCTAACCATTCGGCATGTTTAGCATCGCCTGCTGTCGGTTCTTTTCTAGTTAAATAATATTCTTCACGATAAATAAACATTACTATATCAGCATCCTGTTCTATAGTTCCAGATTCTCGAAGATCGGATAGCATAGGTTTTTTATCCTCACGTAGTTCTACTGCTCTTGAAAGCTGAGATAACGCAATAACCGGAATATTTAACTCTTTTGCTATTGCTTTTAAACCTTGGGTTATTTCTGAAATCTCGCTAACTCTATTTTCAGATTTAATTACTCCTCTAATTAATTGTAAATAATCAATAAATAATATACCGAGATTATGCTTGCGTTTCATTCTTCTAGCTCTTGTTCTTATAGCGGAAATAGATAGAGCAGGGGTATCATCGATAAAAAATTGTAATTCCGATAAAGTATTTGCTTCCTTGCGAAGACGGTTATATTTTTCTTCACCTAGAATCCCCGTACGAAGAGAAGTAGAATCAATTTCTGCACACATTGAAAGTAGACGTGTGGTTAGCTGTTCTGAGGACATTTCTAAAGAGAAAAAACCTACTGACTGAATTTCTTGATTATCTCTAATATTTTTAAGACGCATATTATTACAGGCATTAAGTGCAAGATTTATAGCAAATGCCGTTTTACCCATTGACGGACGTCCTGCAAGAATTATAAGATCGGAATTATGAAAGCCGCATAATTTATTATCTAGATCAATCAAACCGGTAGATATACCGATTACATGATCATTATTTTTCATAGCCCTATTAATACTAGTTAGTGACTCTGAAATAGATATACCGATTTTGGTAAAACTTTTTTCATTCAAGCCTTCGCTAGCTAAATCGTAAAGTTTAGCTTCGGCATGTTCAATCTGTTCCTTTGCTTCAACTTCTAATGAAGAATTATAGGCATTATTTACTACTTCTTCACCGATATTTATTAAATTACGCTTTATTGCTAAATCATATATTATTTTACCATAATCAACCGGATTTATTACCATCATTGACATAGTTATCAATTTTGCTAAATACTCCGCTCCTTCTACTTCTTGAAATAGTTCATCTTGAGTTAACATACTACGTAAAGTAATAGGTGTAGCTATCAGCCCTTTTTCAGTAATTTTCTCAATTGCCTTATAGATTTTTTGATGAATAGGTTCAAAAAAATGTTCATCACGTAAAAATTCCGATACGTAATTTAGTAATTCGTTATTGGTTAAAATCGCCCCAAGTAGCATTTGCTCTGCTTGAACATTTGAAGGTAAAACCCTTGGTATAGGTAAATTATCTTCGTTATCAGCTAATATATTTGTTTCGTTATTTATTTTATTACGTGCCATTGTTGTTTGTTAAATTATTATATAGTGTGAAAAAAAGTCCTTTATGTCATTCCCATGAGGTATTGTTGTGTGGATACCGAGTCGTCGTTGCAAGCAGCCGTAGGCTGCGTGGAAATCTAGGAGAATGATAAAAAAATTCTGTAAATCAGAATTTTTACTGGATTGCTTCGTCAATTACTTATGTAATTGCCTCGCAATGACGTTAAAACCGATCTACAAAACAAAGCCCAAAAACAGAACATTTTACATTGTTCATTCTTTGCTTCATTTCTACGTTTATCTACTAAACTTTCTTCCGGTGAAAAATATTTATTAATGATATTACGGGCTTTTTTTAATGCAAGTTTTAATAGTAAAGTTGATACTTTATTGCTCATAACTATCCCAGCGTTTAATTAAATTAGTTTCGATATCGAAAAAATCTAAAACTCTAGTAATAGAATGATTCACTATATCATCTATACTTACAGGGTTATTATAAAAAGCCGGCATGGGCGGTGATATAATGCCGCCGTAACTTGCTACTTTTAACATATTTTCTAAATGTCCGATATGCAAAGGAGTTTCACGGGTCATTAAAATAAGTTTTCTTCTGTCTTTAAGTACAACACCTGCCGCCCTACTAATTAAGTTATCTTCCATTGAGTGAGCAATACTTGCTAAGGTCTTCATACTACAAGGGGCTATTATTATGCCTGAAGTTTTAAAAGAGCCGCTTGCAATAGTAGCACCTAAATCTTTATCGTCATAATAATAATTAGCTAGTAACTTAACTTCATCTATAGAATATTTAGTTTCGAGCTTTATAGTAAGAGCTGCTCCCTCTGAAATAACCAAATGAGTTTCGATATTTTGTTGCTTTAGTACTTCAAGCAAACGAATACCATATATTGCTCCTGAAGCTCCAGAAATTGCTATAACAATTTTTGTTTCTTTATTCATCTAGGTTTCTATAATTTATCAGTTTAGTATATAATAAAAAAAAAATTATAAAATACATTATATATGCGAATAGCAAAAATATTATTACCGGTAGCAAAATTATTTCCGCTAGATTATTTAATACCTGAAGATTTAGAGCTAAACATAGGTGATCTTGTTGTAGTGCCTTTTAGAAATAAGGAATTAACCGGCATAGTATGGGAGCTTGTTTCCAATTCCGAAGCAAAAAAAATAAAAACTATTAGAGCGAAAGTACCGTTAAATTTAAATATTACTTCAGAAGTTTTAGAATTAATTAAATGGATGAGTAGCTACTATATGTCAGAGCTTGGGAGCATAGCCAAGTTAGTATTACCTATAGATATTGCTGAAAAACCGATTAAAGTTAAGGAGCAGAAAGTCAATAATAACTTTATGCTACCTGATTTGTCAGAAGAGCAGAAACAAGCAGTAACAATTTTAAATGAAAGTAATAAGCCAACACTTGTTAAAGGTGTTACAGGATCAGGTAAAACAGAAATATATTTTCATCTAATAGCAGATTACTTAGCAAAAGGCAAACAAGTGCTTGTTATGTTGCCTGAAATTGCTTTAAGTACACAAATTATTAATCGTTTTATAGAGCGATTCAGTTTTGAGCCTATCATATGGAACTCAAGCGTTACCAAAGCTCACAAGAAAATGATTTTAAGAGGTATATTAAGCGATAAAGTTAAAGTAGTAATTGGGGCTAGAAGTAGTTTGTTTTTACCTTTTAAAAATCTTGGTTTAATAGTTATAGATGAGGAGCATGATGATTCCTATAAACAAGATGACGGTATATTATATAATGCTAGGGATACGGCTATCGTAAGAGGTACATTTGATAAAGCACAAGTTGTTTTGTGTTCGGCAACACCGTCTATTGAAACAATACATAATATAGAAATGGGTAAATATCAATTGGTTACATTGGTTAATAGATACAAAAATGTCGATTTGCCAAATATAGAAATAATCGACATGACTAAAGAAAAACTATCTAAGAATTCCTATTTATCCAAGCTTCTTATAGAAGCTATCAAAGGTAATTTAGATAATAAAAAGCAAGTCTTATTATTTCTTAATCGGCGTGGTTATGCTCCGCTCATGCTATGCAAAGCTTGCGGTCACAGATTTACCTGTAAATTCTGCTCTTCTTGGATGGTAGTACATAAAGCGAATAAAAAACTTGAATGTCACCATTGCGGTTATCAAAGTAAAATTTTTAGTTCTTGTCCTGAATGTCTAGATGATGAAACATTAACTATCTGTGGTCCAGGTATAGAGAGAATAGAAGAAGAAGCAAAAGCACTTTTTCCTGAGAGTAAAATTGCGGTGATAAGTAAAGATCATGCTAAAAGCCCAGAAAAAATAGCACAGCTTCTATATCAAATGGAAAATTTAGAAATTGAGATTTTAATAGGCACACAAATAATAACAAAAGGTTATCACTTTCCGAATCTTACTTTAGTTGGAGTAATAGATGCCGATCTTGGAAGCAATAATGCCGATCTTAGAGCATCTGAGCGAACTTTTCAGCTACTACATCAAGTAGGTGGTAGAGCGGGTAGAGGAGATAGTAAAGGTGTAGTATATTTACAAAGCTATTATCCTGATAATGCAATTTTTAGTTATGTTAAAGCCGGTGATGAAGATAGTTTTTTTGCAAATGAACTTGAAATAAGAAAATCAGCAGATATGCCGCCATTTTCTAAAACAGCATCAGTAATTTTATCAGGTTCCAGTGAGGCTAAAATTCTAGAAATTGCTAGGGATATGGTCCGAATTGCACCAAAAGCAAACGTGAAAATTTTAGGACCGGCAAGCTCATTAATGTCAAAGCTCGCTGGTAAATATCGTTACCGGATACTTATTATAGCCGATAAGAAATTTAATTTGCAGAAATATTTAAAATTTTGGCTAAGCCTTATAAAAATTCCTTCTTTTTGCCATCTAAAAATAGATATCGATCCTAAAAGTTTTTATTAGCTTTTATATCTTTCTCCTTGATGCTGCGACGGTGGAACATTAGATGAATGAGGAGTAGGATTGGTAAGAGATTTTTGTATTTCTGCTATAGCTTTTTTAGTATTTTGAGTAGAATTTTTTATAGCATATTTATAAAAAGCAGCTTTAGCTTTATCTCCGGTAAAAGAATATTTTAAAATTACCAATATTTTTCCAAATAGGATTATTATCCATTTGTGTAGTTTCTTCACACCATTTTACCTACCTCTTTCAGTTTTGCTTCAACTTTAGCTATAGCAGCTGGATTATGTTTATTATCATCATAAATCTGAATAATATTATTTACTTTTTCTTTAAATTCAATGTGTTTTCTACTTTGTTTCAAATGAGCTATTATATAATCATTATTTACTAATTCTCTAAGATTATCAATTATATCAGATAATTTAGGTGGTTCAGGTAATTTATAATGTTGATTGATTTTTTCCAATGTATCTTTGTGTGGATGATGCTTTATTAGATTATCTTCTATAAAAGAAGCAAACTCTTTTTGAGGTACTCCTACTTGTTTTATTAGTCCGTCCTAATGATTGTTCATAAGCTTTAATAGTAACATCAAGACACGCTGCCCTGCCATAGAACCGCTTAATGCTATATAGCAGCTAAATTCTGGAATCAAAGCATCTTTGGTATCAATATTATGATCTTTAAAAAATTTCTCTGTTTTCTCTTTTACGGTTAAATTAGATTGTTTTTTAGGTGTTTCTTCCGGTACTTTTGTTTGTTCCGGAGCCGGTTTTGAAAAAATCATAGGCTTGTGGGTTTCAACTTGCGGAGATAGGGTGTCGAATATCAAGTGCTTGGGAATGTGTAGTTAAGTCAGTCTGTTTTTTATGTGCCTCGTTCCATGCCTTTATTCGCTCAGAAGTGGGTGTTGGAGGAACAGCCGGTTTTGTATTTTTTGGTGGGTTATTTGACATATTTTTTGATTTTTTTCCTACTCTTGTATTCTATCTTTTACTGATTTTGGAATATTATCTTGTGCCATATTAAGCTCCTATGTTTATTTACATAATTAAACAGCTTGCTTAAATTTTTTATAAATTGCAAGCAAAATTTCTTTTTGTAATGCAATATTTTTACTATAAGATAGTTAGGTTATATATTAGAATCCAAGTTATTAACTAAAATGAGATATGAATTTTATGTACCCCCATATTAGACTTAGAAGAAATAGAAAAGCTTTTTGGCTTAGAGAGTTAATATCCGAAAGTAATTTATCGGTTAGTGATTTAGTATTGCCTTTATTTGTTGTTGAAGGATATAATGAAAGGCAAAAAATTAAAACTATGCCTGGTATATATCGTTTATCGATTGATCAAATAGTAGAAACGGCAAAAGCAGCAGCAGAGCTTGGTATTAATGTTATTGCATTATTTCCGAGTATTGATCAAAGTCTAAAAAGTGAAAATGCCGATGAGGCTTATAATTTAGATCATTTAATATGTAGAACTATTAGAAGCATCAAAAATGCTAATATCGATATTGGTATAATATGCGATGTAGCACTTGATCCTTATACTACACATGGTCATGATGGTATTGTGCATCATGGGGAAGTTGATAATGATAGATCAGTAAGAGCTTTGTGTAATCAAGCATTAGTGCTAGCAAAAGCTGGAGTAGATATTGTTGCACCTTCCGATATGATGGATGGAAGAATCGGGGCTATAAGGGAATATCTTGACAAAGAGGGATTTATAAATGTTGGAATTCTTGCTTATGCCGCTAAATATGCTTCAAGTTTTTACGGTCCGTTTCGCGATGCTGTTAAGAGTAATAAAAAGAATTATTTAGATAAATCAAGCTATCAAATGGATGTACGTAATATTAAGGAAGCAATGCTTGAGATTGAGCATGATATAGCAGAGGGAGCCGATATGGTAATGGTGAAGCCTGGTATGCCATTTTTGGATGTGATTCGTGAAGCGGCAAATAATTTTAATGCTAAAATTTTTGCATATCAGGTTAGTGGAGAATATGCAATGTTAAAATTTGCAGCAGAAGCAGGGGCAATTAATTGGGAGAGAGCTTTGATGGAGTCATTAATTAGTTTTAAACGTGCCGGTGCCACAGGTATATTTACCTATGCAGCTCTTGAAGTAGCTAAAATATTAAAGAACAATAAAATTAAGTAGAAAACGGCTTCTGTCCTTGATATAAAACAAATAATATATTTTATCATTATATCAAAATTATCAATTTGATGTAAATCATTATAAAGAGGCGAAGATGACGCAAAATAAGAAATCAGTATTTAAAGGTTGGAGTTTTTTAAAGCCTAAAGAAGGCGGAGCTAATGAGGCAGGAGAGCATGGCGGAGTATATCAAAGCTTAGACGGTAAAATTACGGCGATGATAAAAAAAGAGGCTGCAAGCTCAAAAAATATAGCCGAGTTTTTAGGATCTCAAATTTTTGAAGCTGTAAGTCCTGGAAATGGAGCAAAGGTTAATTTAATTGCTCCTGATGATTTTAATAAATCTAAAGCCATTGATGCGCAAATATATGTCAAATCTGAATTTTTTGAGAATTATAGTAGCGATATGTATGTGGACATGGATAAACATATGTCTGCTAAAACTAAACCAAGTTCTTGGTTTAGAAAGGACGGCGGTAGACCACTTTTTATGGGGACTAGAAATAAATTATTTAGAACCTTAGAAAATGCTTTTAAGGAAATTAAGTATCAGAACTTTGAAAACATTATGTCGGCAAGTTTATTGATCGGCGATTTTGATATACATGTTGGAAATATAGGAGTTATCAGAGATCAACAAAATCCAAAAACTTTACCTAAATTAGTAAGAATTGATTTTGCTGGTAGTTTTGATAATTTAACAAATAATATATATCCGCATTCAAGAGCTAAACATTTACCTGGATTCGGCCCCACTAACCATTTTAGAGAATTTCCTTCTAATTTAAGAACAAAAAATCCTAATTTTGCCGATAGCTTACTTGCAGTTTCTAAAATTGATTTAAGCAAAACTATTGATAAAAGTTTTGATGAATTAACTAAATATTATAGTAATGAAGCAATTACAGAATTTGCAAAACAAGCGATGCCAAAGCAATTTAATAATAAAAAATCTAAAGAAATAACGCCTGAAGAAATTAAGGCTAGTTTAATAGATACAATGAAAAAAAGGCAAGAATCCTTAAAGGAATACGGCTTAGAAATTAAAGTAAATAGTTTAATTTCTAAAAAATATAGTTGTCCTTATTACGAAGTAAAAGAGCAAGGATTAAAAACATTAATGAAAGAGTATCCTGATTATTTTGCGAAAATTCTTAATTATGCAGAAAGAAAAAAAGGAGGACAAAAACTTAAATTAAGAAATAAAATTGCTACTAATTTTGCAAGAATTTTAGAAATACTTGGTATTAGAGATAGTGCGAAAAAACATTTAATAAAGACAATAAAAAGTTTAAATGAAGCTATTAAAGATGAAAGAAATTTAGCTGGTTCTTCTGATAAAATAAAGAAAGAACCAAAACAAAAATCGGTAAAGACAAATATATATGCAGATAGAAAATATGTAGATGCTCTAGACAAATTTAAGAAAGAAGTTGGAACGGATGATATTGTTAGTGTTACTCCAAGTCAATTAGGTCTAGCTAAAAGAGCTAAACAAAAAGACCAAGATTTATTAAAATTAGATGGAAAAAATCTAAAACATATAAAGAATCTACACGAAAAGGTTATAAAGCCTACTCAAACTACTGCAGCTAGTGTTGTTAATAAAAAGTCTACACCGGCTAAAACGAGATAATAAATGAACCAAGCAACAAGAAGCCGACAACTAAGTAATTAATCAGTAAAAGCCCATATTGCATCGGCAGCTTAATTATCTCAATCTTTTTAGAAAAATACATGGCTTTTACTACTTTAAGATAATAAAAAGCAGCAACTACACTGGTAAAAATACCACAATAAGCTAATGCGAATTCTTCTTGATTAATTGCTTGGTAAAAAAGGTAATATTTACCGAAAAATCCTGTAAGAGGAGGGATCCCAATCATTGAAAACATAACTATGCTAATTACAGCAGCTATAGTTTTATGATGCTCTGCAATCCCTTGTATAGTTTTAAAACTAGCTTTATCGGCGTCTTTACCGAGCAGTATAATTAAGCAAGTAAAAAATCCTATACTCCCTACCACATATATTAGAATATATAGTAGAGCTGCCTTATATCCTTCTTGATTATGCAGAAGAACGCCGATTAATACATAACCGATATTTAAAATAGTACTATAAGCCATTAATCTTTTTAGAGAAGTTTGACGAATGGCTCCAAAAGCTCCAAACAGCATAGATAATATAGCAATTATCTTTATTAAATTATAATTAATAGGGTAGTAATTACCTATAATTAATTTGCTGATATTTAATAAAACAATAACCATACCTATTTTTGAGGCAGCAGTGAAATAAGTAACCGAAGTAATCGGTGATCCTTCATATACGTCAGGGACCCAAAAATGGAGTGGAACACTTGAGAGTTTAAAGAAAATACTACTTAAAAATAGTACAATACCGATTATTAAACCAAGATTCATTCCGGAATTATCATGTAGTTTATATAAGATGTCCTCAAATTGTAGGCTCCCGCCGAATCCGTATATAAAAGAAATACCGAATAATGATAAACAACTAACTAAACTACCTAAGATAAAATATTTTAAAGCACCTTCCGATGATTGCATATCATTTAATTTGAATCCTGCAAGTGCATATGAAGTTAAAGCAGTAAGCTCCATACCGCAGAATAATAATAGAAAATTCCGTGATGAAATTGCAACAAAAATACCTACGACCGATAATAACATTAAAGTAATAAATTCAAACTTTAATTCCTCAGCAACAAGAATAGAGTAATCACGGTATATAATCATGGAGATAATGGTGAATAGTAGCACTATGCTTTTACTAATACCGATATTTATTCCGGTAGCAAATGAGTACCATACTTCTTCATAACTTGAGTACTTAAAGGTAAGAAAAATTGATAATATGCATAGTAAAATAATGATATTAGAAATAATTCTATTTTTATTTGGGATCATTACGGCAAAAAACTGCCCTAAAAGTGCTATTAAAGTCAAAGTTATTTCAGGAAGTAGCAGTAGCATATAAAACTAATATTATTTATGAAAATATAGATATTAGTAAATAAATCATTTTTTATCAACAAACTTATATATAATATTGAACTTTAATACTACCTCTAATTAAAATTATTTTCTTCGTAAAATTATATTACACAAAAAAAGCCTAAACATGATGAGATTGTATGTAGTGCATTTGAAAACCCTATAGTTGCTAAAGCCCTCTATAGCGTAGTTCTAATAATCCTTCTTTGTTCTTATTCTTTAGCAGACTTCGTATTCTGTGCAAATATATTATTACCGACTATTAAAATTCCTATGGCTAATATTTTAGATGTTCGTTTCATATTTTTATATTTTATAACTATAGGTGCTAATTTTGTTGAGTGTATAATTTCTTATATATTAATAATTAATAGTTGCAATAAAAAATAAATTATTTTGGTTAATCAATTTTAAATTGCTTAAATAAAATTAAATTCTTAAACTCACACCTATAATTGTTTTAATCTAATTAGGTTTTCTAATAAAAATATACTTTCTACCATTAAGTAAAAATATGAAGCCTTCTACTTCAAAATCATTAACTGACAAGTTAAGAACCTTGATATAGCTCTCACGATACTTTACCAAAGCTAATATAAGATACGAAAATCAAAACTCAGTCTTTAGATGAATATTACGTAAAATTACAGATATTATTGAGTGAAGACGATGAAGCAGCTAAAGCAGCATTACGCGATAAAGTTGTCGGAGAAAAGAGATCGATAGAAATAGAGAATATTTTTAAAGCCATAGATACGGAAAGATAAGAGAGCTGTTTAATAAAAATTATCAAGTTCAAGAAGAAAAAATTGATAATATAGTTAAGTCACTAAATGAAGAACATAAGTTTGAGATACTTCGCAGAAATCTACCTAATAAAAGTGAATCAGAAATAAAAAATATCATTGAGCAAGTAAACAGAATAAAAGCAGATGTCGGTAAAGTACTGTTACTCGGTAGTGTAGGAATAGGTAAGCATTATATATCTTATAAATGGGGAAAAAGGGAGTTATGGAGCGATAAGTTTGATTATGTTTTTACAGTTAGGTTACAAGAATTATTAAATGAAAGTTGGAAAGACGGTTATAGTGGGTATTTTGATATTAATAATTTATCTCAAAGTAAGCTTAATTGTTTTATCCATTATTGTTTAGGCAGTAGTGAAAGTACCTTAAGTATTAAGGAAATAATGGATATCCAAAATAAAGATAAGATGTTGTTATTACTTGACGGGTATGGCGCAGTAGCACATCTAAATACTCGAGATGAATTTAAAAAGTTAATAGATAAAATATTAGAATATAAAAACATAATAATGAGTTCTAGACCTAATACGGTTGTAGAAGCAATGCGTAACAGGTTTGTGCGGAAAGTAGACAATACAGACTGGGATAGTGAGGGGATAATAAAAATTTTGAGTATGATAAAGAGCTAGCAATTAAAAAGCTTTTTGGATAAAATACGAGAAATATGTGAAGTTCCTATCAATACTGCATTAATATGTTTGGTTTGGAGTGATCAAGCAATAAGGGATCAGTTTTACAAAAACAGCGATGAAGATTTTAATATAAGTCGTTTATATAGTGAAATAATAAACTGGCTTAATAATAGACATCTGGAAAAAAACCAAAATAAATATAAAAATAAAACTGAAGCGAATGATATAGATGAAGTTATAGAACAAGGATGATTAAAAAGAGAAGGAAGTAATGATCAATTTATTCACTTAACTATTCAAGAATTTTTAGCCGCATGTTATTTAAAAAATCAGTTAACAGATGATAATACAAAACACAAAGCAGTGAGCTTTATAGGTAAGCATAGAAACGAACCGAAATATCTAATGATTCTGAAGGTTCTAGCTGGAATAGTTAGTAATGATAACAAACAAGAGTTAACAGAAATATTTTGGGAAGCTGTAACATGTAATGTTGATATGATATTAGAGTTAGGGATTGAAAGAAAGATTATACTCTTAATGCATTTATTAGCTCAAAGCAAAATTAACGGGAAATTTGATAGTAGAATACCGAATTTAAAACGAATACAAAATTTAATAGATGAAGTTGTGCTAAAAGATATTACGGGTTGGGAACAACATATAATAGACAGTGGTTATTTATCGGAAGCAATTGTTAAAACAGTAAATGAAAAATTACAAAACAAAAAACAGTTATAGAAATCATCACAGGATTAGCAAATAGAAATGAATTGGGCAGTAAAACAAAAATTTATAAGAAGTTAACAAGTCTATTAGAAATTAAAGATGAATAATTACAAAAATTAGCCCAAATCTTAGATAAGACAGTATTACAGGAAAGCTTAAAAAATAATACCGTTATTAAATAAAAAGGTATTAAATGAATATTATAATATTGATTGAAATAATTAATATTATGCCTAATTTAGATATAAAAATATTAAATCGGGTAAAAAAATTATACAACTAATACTTAGTTACTAAAAGCTTAGTTAAGATAGTAAATACAACACCTAATATAAGCACCCAAGGCATTTAATGCACTGCAAGAATTATTTAATGATCCTATAGAAAATTTCAAGTTCGAGGCAATTTCAGTTTTAGTTGAAATAGTAAAAGCAAAGCCTAGTTTAGTAAAAGAAGCATTGAACATATTGAAAACACTAATCCGTAATGCTAATTATGTCAAATTTGATACTGTGCAATGTTTAAAATCAGAATAACTATTTGGTAACCCTAATAATGAAATTTTATATTAAGCTACTCGAAGCTTAACTGAAATGCTAAGTGTAATGCATGAACAAGAAGCTTTAAATACACTGCAAGATCTACTAAATGATTCTAATATTTATATTAAGGCTACGGCTGTTTTAAGTTTAGATTTAATATATATTGTACCAAGTTTAACATTAACAATATTTAGTATATTGAAAGAAGTATTAAACGATTCCAGCAATGAAGTCAAAATTGTAGTTATTTGGAGCTTAACTGAAACAGTACGTATAAATCCTAGTTTAGCCCAAGAGACATTAAAAATAGTAGTAAGCTGAAGTTTGCAAGTGAAATCATTCAAGATGCAAAAATAAGGTTGAAAACCGGTAATTTTAAATTACTAGATGCCGAGGCAAATAAAAGATTAGATGCCTATGAAATTAAGATAGATAGCCACAATAAAACACTAAAAGCTAGTGGAACAATACAAAAAGCAGAAATCTTTAGAGAGATTGAAAGTTTAGTATAAGAAAGCCCATTATTATACGATTACTGTAATGCATTTTATTGGAATATAAAAAAGATTATAAATGCTTGCTGTATTGCTGAAACTAAAATATTTAAAAATAATATTAATGAACAAGAGGGTATAATAAAAATATTAGCACAAGGTATAGATTTAATAACGCAAAGTTTCTTAATAGATATATTAACAGATTTGGCTTGCAGTATAGTAGCAGCAAGGCATGAGAGAAAGCATAAAAATAAAGTAATTAGTATAAACTATATTATTCGCAATAAAATTGGAATGGAAGATTTAGATAATAACTTAAAGAAAATAGTTATTATTAAAACACAAGAACGTAGAAATGAAATAATAAATCTCTCAAAAACACCTATATCAAATTCTGATTCCACTAAATTTCGAGCTAATATAAAAGAATTAGGTAATGTAGCTAAAGAATTTGGGCTTCCTAAAGCTATAGAAAGACATGATAAAGACAATATAGCTGTGCAACTAGCTTTAAAGGACTCTATTTTATTTATTGAATCTTTATATATAAACTGTGATGATATTAGTAATATTGTCTAATGTTAATCTCTTCTGACACCTAATAAATGTAAAATCAGATAAGCAGCAATTGCCACTCTCTTAAGAATCGTGTATGCTGGTTTTCCCGCACACAGCTCAAACCTTGTTAGACCCAGCTATTTGGTTGTGTGTCACCTTACTCCCATTCAATGGAGCGTTTTATTATCAACCTAATGCACATGTGATGAGTTTCTTTTGAGTCGGCTCACGCTTTTCAAAATATTTCTTATATGCCGGATCATATATTGTAGTATCCATTTTAACTTTCACATGTCTTACAATCGGTAAATATTTCATTTTGAGTCTCTTTATTCATACTCTTAGGTTTATCTAGTGACATAGATGGTTGCCTAGCGGGAACAACTCTTTGATACAACCTCGTGTCACACTATTATATGGCTTTTCGGTTATTTAGGTATATGTTAAATATTGCTGAATATCATAGAAAGTACTAAAAAACACAAAATTTCCTTTCATATATCCTTTAGTGTTTTATAATGGCATACAAAAATATACTGCTCCTTTAAAAATTTATGGGAATTATTTGAAAATAGTAAATTAGTAAAAGCTATTTGGATTAATGATTATCAGCTAATTAATGTTCATGAAATTCCTGATGAAAAATTGACAGGAAATACTTGGTACGGAATTTTATAATTTTTTATGAAGCACATTCATACACGAGATTTGTTAAAGAGATAGTAAGAAATAGCAGACATTTTAACTATATTTGCTGAGGTTAATATAGGGATTTATAGAGTTAATTTTATTCTACATTTTGACCAAACTTAGTCAAAATGATATAATATAGTCAAAAATTTAATTACAGTCGGTGTAAACACTGATTTAATAGCTACCTCAACCGGATTAAAGAAGGAAGAGGTTGAAAAACTTAAATAAATTACTTATACATGTATTTATTATCATTTATATTAGGAGGATTAAATGCATTACTCCGTCAATTACATTTATCAATTAGCTCTATAGAGTTTTATAAAGACGTATATAAAAACTATCAAGGGTACGGAATAAGATATGTATTTACCTTATCTTTTATCCCATCAATAATTTATTGTATTTTTATATTAAATTACATAATAACTTTAAAAGATTATTTTAACGGAATACAATTATCAAAAGTTACAGCCAACATTGAATATATCATTAATCAATTACCGGAAATTAAATATAATAATTCAAACATTTCAGTTGAAGAAGTAGAGCCTATATATTTATATAGCAAGAATAACAATAAAATAGTCGTCATTGATACAAAAAATCAAGTTTCTAACAAAGAAAAAAGCAAAATACCGTTTGTACTTGAAGAGAATAAGCTGAAGATAAATTTAATTGTAGCCAATACTAAGAAAAATTTCCTAAGTACTGTTAACTATTCTGAGATATTCAAGCAAAATGAAGTAATTTTAACTCCTGAAATAATAAAAAAATATTTTGCCGATAATTTATTATATGCACCAAATTTATTTATTTATTTCGGTATGCCGGCTATTATATTATTTTGGTTTGTAACATTCTTATTAGAGAGAAGTATTATAGTTTTGTTAGTATATAGCTTAGCCAATTTACTTACTACTAAAACTTCAATACAAACTTCTATAAGGCTAGTAATGTTTTCAAGTGGAGTCCCGATAATATTACAACCGGTTATTATTATATTAATACCGGAATTAAGCATATTATTACAGCTACTACAAATGTTTACAACTTGTTTAGTATTTGTCGCTATTTGGCAAATTAACAAGAACCTATCGCACTATATATAAGAAAAATCAGTTATCATATAATATGTGATTTTAAATCCTCAATTTACTAAAAAACAGCCTATTATTAAAAAAATAAAAGTTTTTATTGTTAAAATGAAACCTAAAGTTAAATGGGTAAGGAAAAAAAGAAAGTAAGGTTTGCAGAAGAGTCGCAAGTTAAGGAATTTTTACAAGATAAAGAAGCAACAGAAGTAGACCTTATAAGAGGAAGAGTAATTAATATTTATGATAAAGGTGGCTACTTAAAGCCGGATCAATTGGTAATTCATGAACGCGAAGTTATTGGAGTAAAAAATGTTGAAGTAAAGAGCAATCTAAATTTCTTGCAACAAATTTTTGCTGCAGTAGGTCAAAGGACACAAAAACAATCCAAGAAGAATTTACTTATACTACCGGCGATATACAAGGAATATTGAAGGATAACGGTCAATTTATTAATAATTCTGAAGAAATTAGAAAATTTGTTGATAAAAATAAAGATATTCAAATTGCAGATATTGACGGTATTGGTAATTTAAATCATCAGGGTAAAACACAAATTAATTCAAAGTTTGGACTAAGTAATGAAAAAATTATTCTTTATAAGGATGGTCAATTAGCTACTATTGAAAGAAAAGGGCCATTTATAAATCAAGAAGGAGAGCTTTTATACAAACTTAGTCCAAAAAGATAATGAAGTTTATCTAGTTGGAGATGCTGGAAGAAATATTGATATACCTTTTAGAGATCCAAAAACTAGAGCTAGAGATAATTGGAATAGATTAATAAAGAAATTTAAGCATGCTTTAATACCGGAACATGAGTTAGGAAAATTAAACGATGCAATAGTAGATTCTGTAAGAGTTAAAGTAGTTCATCCAAATCCCAAACTTGCGGAACATCATCTTCAAGAAATAGCTCAAGGTAAACAAATATGGGATGGGTATGAATTTAAAATATTACGTATGGGACCAGAGGCAAAAAATCACCAATTATTCTATGATACCTCCTCTCAAAGATTACTTGATGCTAACGGTAAAGTAGTTTCTACTATCGGTAAAGAAAGTAAAAGCATGAATAATGTTCAAGCATTTGTAATGGGCGAGGATGGAACAATTTATATAGGTACTCATAAAATCAATATTTGCCAAATACTAAAAATCTTGTTCATGGTTCATTTTTAAGTGGAAAACCTGTAGAAGCAGCAGGAGTTATAGGTATAAATGATAGGGGACAAATTGATTACCTTCGTAATAATAGCGGTTATTATTAACCTGAAGCTTTAGATATGTACTGTGCTGTAAAAAATACAAGAAACTATGCCCGGTGCTTTAGATAAAAATTGTCAAATCAATATTCAAAGGCATCTACGAATACTTGTTACTGATTTTGTAAAAAATATGGAAACCAAAGTAGGTTTCAGAAAAAATGCTAAAACTCATTATGAAAAACTAAGAGAGGAAAGAATAGAGAAAATTAAAAATTATCAAGCGAATTTAAAAATATTGCTGCTTCTTCAAAACTTAAAGCTAGAAATAGAACAACAAACAGAGGGCATGGATAATAAAATAATTAACTATTTATAATTAAATGTCATTCCTGCGAAAGCAGGAATCCAGCTAAATGTCATACTCATACTCCGGCATTGTTGTGTGGATTGGTAAAACCCATGTCACCTAGTTCACTTGACCACTGGGGCCATAAAAATAATTGAAAGTACTAATATTTAAGTTGGGTCCCGCTACAAGCTTGTGGGATGATGACAAAGCAATTTTGGATTCTCGCTTCTAGCTAGGAATGACATCGAAGGTGTTTTTTGTAACATGCAACAACGTCCCTAGGTAATGTTGGATTAATCACTTATTTATAATATTCTCTCCTTCTTTTCTACTTCTACTAGTTTCTACACAATGAAATTTTAGTTTATATTAACAAGCTAATTTTTTATTAAATAATATAATTATATACTTGACTAAATTACTCGGGTATTGTAGATATAAAACTATTTTAAGTTTTAATAGGTTGGTTATATGATGCTGACGACAAAAGGAAGATATGCCGTAATGGCAATACTTGAAATGGCTTCAAAATCAAGTGCCGAACCGATCACTTTGAATGAAATGTCCGTAAAACAAAATATATCGCTTAACTATTTAGAGCAGATATTTTCTAAACTTAAAAAAGCTGATCTAGTTAAGGCTATTAGAGGATCGAAAGGTGGGTATATTTTAATCGGTAACCTAGAAGAAATAAAAATTTCCGATATTATGGACGCCGTTAACGAAAATTTTATAATGACTACCTGCTATAAGAAGTCAGTTAAAAATTGCGTGCCTGATACAATAAAATGTAATTCGCATCAATTATGGCAAGGTCTTGGTAAGCATATTAGAGATTATTTTGAAAATATCTCAATTAAAGATGCTTTAAACTCAAATTTAAATATATGATATATTTAGACCATAATGCTACTACTTTTATCGACCCTAGAGTTAAGGAATTCATAATAAGTTTAATGGACAAGGAGCTTAACCCTTCATCAGCACATAGCTCAGGTAGATTTGCTAAGAATCTCATAGAAACGGTACGCGCACAAATAGCAGTGGCTCTTGGTATAACCTTATCATCTAGAGAATATGATATTACTTTTACTTCATCAGGGACTGAAGGTAATAATTTAATAATGAAAAATTTTTATGACGGCGATATTTTTATTTCAGCTATTGAACATTTATCGATCTATAACCATATAAACTACGCTCCAAATATTAAAGTTATAAGAGTTAATACGCAAGGGCTAGTTGATTTAGAACATTTAGAAGAGTTGTTAGCTCAAAGTAATACTAGTAAAAAACTAGTGTCCATAATAATGGCTAATAATGAAAGCGGAGTTTTACAAGATATAGCTGAGATAGGTAAAATAACTAAAAAATATGAGGCAAAATTTCATAGCGATTTAGTGCAAGGTTTTGGCAGAATACCAATAAATATCAAGGCATTAGGATTAGATTTCGCTACAATTTCAGGGCATAAAATAGGAGGGGGGCAGGGTGGCGCTGCTTTAATTTCTAGCTCTAATTTTCAAGTTACTCCAATGATTATAGGAGGAGGGCAGGAAAAATCAGTACGCTCAGGCACTGAAAATGTTTTAGCAATTGCAGGATTTGGTTTAGCTTCTATATTGAGGACAGACAATATCTCAGAAAATTATATAAAAATCAAAAAGTTACAAGAAAATTTAGAGAAAAAATTAAAAAAATATCCTAATGTAAATATTGTTAGTAATAATGTAGCTAGGTTGCCTAATACTACCTTAATTACTATACCCAATACGGATGCACAAGTGAAATTAATCGGGTTTGATTTACATAATATTTGCGTAAGTTCCGGTTCTGCTTGTTCATCGGGAAAAATATCTAAATCGCATGTATTAACCAATATGGGTGTAGGGGAAGAAGAAGCAAAATCTTCGATTAGGATATCTTTAAGTCATACTAATACGGTAAGTGATATAGAGGCTTTTATAAAGGCTTTTGAGGAGATTTACGATGTCATTCCTAGCTAAAAGCGACGTTGTCGCACGGGCTCCGTTTATGTCATTCCCGCTTTCGCGGGAATGACATCGATATCGATGACTAAACTATACCAAAACATGAATTAATTTAACCATATGAACCCACAATTAAACAATTTAACCTTACCGATATATATGGATTATCAGGCGACGACTCCAATAGATCCAAGAGTAATGGAGGCAATGTTGCCTTATTTTACTACCAAGTTCGGCAATCCTCATTCACGCAGCCATTCTTTCGGTTGGGAGGCAGAAAACGCAGTTGAAGAGGCAAGGGGTATGGTAGCAAAGTTAATAGGAGCGGATACTAAAGAAATTATTTTCACTTCCGGTGCAACTGAGTCTAACAACCTTGCAATAAAGGGAATAGCAAAATTTTACAGCAATAAAAAGAATCATATTATTACCGTAGTCAGTGAACATAAATGCGTACTTGATGCTTGCAGGCATTTAGAGCAAGAAGGTATAAAAATCACATACTTACCGATTAAGCCAAATGGAATAATCGATTTAGAAACTCTAAAAAATGCTATTACTGATCAGACTATGTTAGTTTCAGTTATGGTGGTTAATAATGAAATAGGTGTTATTCAGCCTTTAAAGGAAATCGGGGAAATTTGCCGTGAAAAGGGCGTTTTTTTTCATTCCGATATTGCTCAAGGTTTTGGTAAAATTCCAATTGATGTTAACGCGTTTAATATTGATCTGGCTAGTATCTCAGGGCATAAAATTTACGGTCCGAAAGGAATAGGGGCATTATATGTAAGGAAAAAACCTCGTGTGCGTGTTACACCACTCATAAACGGTGGCGGGCAGGAGAGAGGTATGCGTTCAGGTACGCTACCGACTCCTTTAATTGTAGGGCTTGGCATGGCTGCTGAAATAGCATATAGTGAGATGGAAAAAGATACTAAGCATGTAAATTACTTATTCGACAGATTTTTAAATAATATATATAAGCGAATTTCAAAAGTTTATTTAAACGGCGATAAAAATCAAAGATATAAAGGTAATTTAAATTTAAGCTTTGCCGGAGTTGAAGGAGAATCAATGATCCTTGCCATTAAAGATTTAGCGGTTTCCTCTGGTTCTGCTTGTACTTCTGCCTCTTTAGAGCCGTCATATGTTTTACGTTCTATGGGAATCGGTGAAGAGCTTGCCCATACTGCAATTAGGTTCGGCATAGGTAGATTTACTACTGAGCAGGAAGTTGACTACGCAGTAAATTTAATATGCTCAAAAATCGATAAACTAAGGGAATTAAGCCCTCTTTGGGAAATGATGCAAGAGGGAATTGATTTGAAAAAGATTAAATGGGCTGTACATTGAGAATATCGTCATTGCGAGCAGCCGTAGGCTGCGTGGCAATTTTGTCAAATATACTGAGATTGCTTCGTCAAAATTTTCAATTTTCCCTCGCAATGACGGTTCAGATATTCACGCAAGTATAACATATAAAACCAAATTTTAGAGAATAACAATGGCTTATAGCAAAAAAGTGATAGATCATTATGAAAATCCTCGTAATGTTGGGTCGCTTGATAAAGAAAATAAAAATGTTGGTACAGGACTAGTTGGAGCTCCTGCTTGCGGTGACGTTATGAAGTTACAAATCGTAGTTGATGATGACGGGATTATTACAGATGCTAAATTTAAAACATTCGGCTGCGGTTCAGCTATTGCTTCAAGTTCTTTAGTAACGGAGTGGGTTAAAGGAAGATCGGTAGAAGATGCCGAGACTATTAAAAATACCGAAATAGCAAAAGAATTGTCACTTCCACCGGTAAAATTACATTGCTCACTACTTGCTGAAGATGCAATAAAAGCAGCTATAGCCGATTACAAACAGAAAAAAGAAAGCAAAAAAGACTCTTAAAACATGAAAAATGTTATTTCATTAACCGATTCTGCTGCAAAGCAAGTAAAATTGCTAATAGAAAAACGTGCCAAGCCTACCTTTGGTATTAGGGTAGGGATTAAGTCAGGCGGTTGTGCCGGTCAGACTTATTACGTGGAATATGCCGATAGTAAAAATCAATTCGATGAAGTAGTTGAAGAAAAGGGCGTACGAATACTAATCGACCCAAAGGCATTAATGTATATGCTAGGTTCTGAAATGGACTATGTAGAGACTAAATTCAAATCCCAATTCACTTTCACCAATCCCAACGAAAAAGCTAATTGCGGCTGCGGCAAATCTTTTAGCGTGTAACACTTTAAAATTAATAAAGGTTTTAAAATATGTTTAACTGGGTTTATTATAAAATATAATATCACACTATTCTGGCAATTACAGCACATCCATAAAAAGTCAATTGCATTTATTTTAAGAAAAATCATGCAAATCACCGGAAAATGCAATCCCCCAGCCTACTGCGATATGATTAGGATCGCGTATATTATTATATTTAACTAGATCCTGAACAGGAGTACCATAATTTGTGAAATTTTTGATAAAGCATCTCCTGATTTTACTGTATAAACTGTAGTGGTGCGATTTGGCATATTAACTCTCCTAAAATTATTTTTGATAGCTTAAAAAAGCTATCAATCTTTTGTTTAGAAATCAAAAGTAAAATAATTATAGTAGTTTTAACTATTGCTAAAAATCATTATTTCAGCTATTTTAAAGCTGTTTCTTTAAATTAGATTAATATGTCACAAAAATTAGGTTTCTGGGCGGTTTTTGCCTTAGTAACCGGCAGTCAAATCGGTACTAGCGTTTTTATATTGCCGTTAAGTTTAGCACCGTTCGGTATATACAGCATTTGGGGCTGGGTACTTTCATTATTCGGTGCTATGAGTATAGCACTTGTATTTTCTACCCTTTGTGCCAAATTTCCTAAAACAGGAGGTCCGCACGTTTATGTACGGGAAAATTTCGGGGATAAAATAGCTTTTTTCACTGGTTGGACTTACTGGGTTATATCCTTTGTCAGTACAAGTATAGTAGTCATTTCGGCAATAGGTTATCTAACGCCTTTTTTTAAATCACAAGCGATTTTAGACTTAATATTACAGATCGTATTATTAGGTGCTATTATGGTTTTAAATTTAAAAGGTCCTGAAGTAGCAGGAAAAGCAGAGTTTTATTTAACTCTCTTAAAATTTGTTCCATTGCTTGTAGTAGGTTTATGTGCTTTGTCACGTTTTAATATAGATAATATAACTATTGCCGAGGAAGTAGAGAATTTAAGTATTCCGAGCATTATAGGAAGAGTTGCACTTCTTACTTTTTGGGGATTTATCGGCGTAGAATGTGCAACTACCACGGCAGGTGCGGTAAAAGATCCGGCAAAAACCATTCCACGAGCCATAATAGTTGGAACTTTTTGCGTAGCAGTGTTATATATTATTAATAGCATAGGTATAATGGGATTAATCCCTGCTTCTGAACTTATTAGTGCTAAAGCTCCTTATGCCGATGCCGCTTCATTATTATTCGGAGATAAATGGTCAAGCGTAATTACGGTTATAGCCTCGATTATATGTATAGGTACGCTCAATGCTTGGGTGCTAACTAGCGGACAGATAGCTCTTGGGCTTGCAGAAGACGGTTTATTACCGAAATTTTTTGCTAAGAAAAATAGCAATAACGCTCCAACTCACGGAATTATTGTAAGCTGCCTTGGCATTGTGCCGTTATTAGTCTTTACGGCAAATGATAATTTTGCCAAACAGATTACACAAATAATAGATTTCTCGGCAATAACATTCTTATTCGTCTATTTAATTTGTAGCTTAGCTTTCTTAAAGGTGATTTTTAGCTCAAAAGAAAATTTTTCTTATTATTATTTACTTATAGCTATAATATCGATTATCTTTTGTGCGTGGGTTATCTATGAAACACCTGTTAAAACTCTGATTATAGCTAGTTCTTTTACTATCTTTGGTATTCCTTTGTATTATGGATGGTATAAATGTCATCCCCGTCTATGAGCGTTGCCTATTTGGATACTGAGCCGTCATTGCGAGCGACTGCAAGGAGCGTGGCAATCCAGAAAAAATAATAAAAAAATTCTGTAAATCAGAATTTTTTAACTGGATTGCTCCATCAATTACTTAAGTAATTTCCTCGCAATGACGGCTTAGCCTCCAAGCAGGCAAAAGCACGATATAAGAGGTATAAACATGACAAAAATCCGCATTAATCTACTTAGAAATTTATTCACAGAATATGATATAGACGGTTATATAATTCCGTCTAACGATAAATATATGAGTGAATATGTTCCAAGCTACGCAAAGAGACTTGAATATATCACAGGTTTTACTGGTTCAAACGGTATAGCTATTATATATAAAGATACAGCATTATTCTTTACCGATGGACGTTATTTAGAGCAAGCAAATAAAGAGCTGGATTTAGAGCTTTTTAAGCTTTTTGACTTAAAAGATATATCTAAGTTTGGTAAAGATGCAAAAATAGGATACGATTCTGAATTATTTACTTATCCCACTATATCAAATTTAAAGTTCAATTTTCAGAAGATTAATGGAAATTTAGTTGATAAGATTTGGCCAAATCAGCCGCTAGAGCCAAACTCTAAAGTTTATTTACATGATATTAAGTTTGCGGGCGTTAGTCATACTGATAAAATCAGTAAATGTCGTGAAATTTTTTTGAATTCCCGCTTTTGCAGGAATGACACCGAGCAATCTGCCTTAGTCATTCTCGATAGCTCCTCCATATGTTGGTTACTAAATTTGCGGGCTAGTGACGTTGCTTATATGCCTTTAATGTTTGCAAAAGTTATACTCACTTCTACACAATTATATTTGTTTATAAATCCTACAAGAATCGATGCCGAAATTATTAATGCTCGTCCTGAAATAACGATTTTACCGGAAGAAGAATTTGAAAATATTTTAAGAGATAGCGAGAATAAACATCTTTCCAAACCAGCTTATAGAGAGGAACTTAGCGTACGTGAGGATGCGAGTATCGGATCGATGTCTAAATTACCTCTAGAAGTGAAGTTTGGGAAGATGTCTAATATTTTTATTGATGATACTATAGCATCTGTTCATATAATGGACTTAGTAGCTGATAAAAAAGTACAAAAAATTACTGATCCATGCTTAATGCTTAAAGCTTGTAAGAACGATGTAGAAATTAAGCATGCAATCGATTTGCATATTAAAGATGCAGTAGCTTTATGTGAATTTTTTGCTGATTTTTCTCAATGTCATCTCCGTGAAAACGGGGATCTAGAAAAACATAAATTGACCGAGTATTCCCTTGGTTTAAAGCTTACAGAGCAACGAGCTAAACAAGAGGGATATGTTTCGGATAGTTTTCCTGCTATTTGCGGATTTCAGGAAAATAGTGCTATTATTCATTATAGAGCTGACCAAAAAACTGCTAAAAAAATTGAAGGGCAGGGGATATTACTGATAGATTCCGGCGGTCAGTATCAAGGTGCTACTACCGATATAACTAGAACAATAGTAATAGGTACGCCGACAGATGAGCAGAAAAAGCGTTATACGCAAGTACTTAAAGGACATATTGCTTTAGCTAAAGCCAAATTCCCAAAAAATATCATCGTAGGAGCTAATCTTGATATACTCGCTCGGCAATATTTATGGCAAGAAATGCTAGATTATCCACACGGTACAGGGCATGGAGTAGGGAGCTTCTTAAGTGTTCACGAAGGACCGCAAAGCATAAATCTTCATAATAAAACAATACTTAAAGCAGGTATGATCTTATCTAATGAACCGGGTTTTTATATTCCTGGGAAATATGGTATTAGAATTGAGAATTTGATGTATGTAAAAGAAAATAATGGATGGCTTGAGTTTGAGACCTTAAGCCTAGTGCCTTATGCTAGTAAATTGACTGATATGAAACTACTTAATATTGATGAAATAAACTATATCAAGGAATATTATAACAAAATTAGAGCTAAAATTTATGATTTATTATCCACGCAAGCGAGGAATTGGCTTAATAATGAAATAAATTTATTTTTACAATCATTATTGTAATTGACGTTTCTGCTATTTATTGTTATAAAGTCTATTATTTATATTTACATTCTACTTTCTACATTGGGACGTCGCCAAGTGGTAAGGCAACGGTTTTTGGTATCGTCATCCGGAGGTTCGAATCCTCCCGTCCCAGCCAAAGTAATTGTTCTATAATCTATATTATGGAAAATAAATGATTTATTAGTAGTGATGGTGCATTCGATTGGATTTGAACCAACGACCTTTGCCTTCGGAGGGCAATGCTCTATCCAGCTGAGCTACGAATGCAAATGTTAATAAGAGCGATCCAAAATAAATTTAATAATCGAAAACAAATAATCTTTATAAATATTCTGAACCGGAATTTTATTTAATAACTTACTTGCTTCATTTTCTAAGTTACTCAAATAATTAACTGTTGCATTGTAAATTTCATGCTTTACCATTAAGTCATGTATTTTTACAAAGTCATCTTTAGTACGCTTATCACATTTAATTATATTTTCGAGCCAAAGCTGCTTATCTTGCTCTAACTTATTATATAAAAAAATTAGCGGTAACGTAACTTTTCCTTCTAAGAAATCATCGCCAATATTTTTGCCTACCTGTTTATCATTACCCAAATAATCAAGCAAGTCATCTATAACCTGAAATATCGTACCGAGTAATTTCCCAAAGTCCTGCATATCTTTAGAAATATGGTCTACCTGCTCTGCTATAATAGCTCCAACTGCACAAGCAGCTCCAAATAGTTCGGCGGTTTTAGATTTAACTATTTGCTGATATTCGTCTATAGTTATAATACGTCGTTCATTTAACTTCACTAGCTGTACTACCTCCCCTTCGGAAATAATTGCCGAAGCTTTAGCTAGAACATTCATAGCTTTAATAGAGCCGGAAGCTACCATTAACTTAAAAGACTGACTAAAGAGGAAATCACCCACTAAAATACTTGTTTTACTGCCCCAAATAACGTTAGCCGTAGGTTTGAATCTTCTTAAAGTGCTATCGTCTACCACATCATCATGAAGCAATGTGGCGGTGTGAATGAATTCAATGGCACTTGCGAGTTTTATATGATTATCGCCTTTATAATCAAACATTTTAGCAGTTATTATAGTTAAAAGCGGACGAATTCTTTTACCTCCTGCTTCTAGTAAATATTTACCGACCTTTTCTATTAACTCTTCATCACTTTTTAAACAGCTAATGATTAAATTGTTTAACTTAGTTACTTCATCTTTTAAATCTTGTTGTATTTTTACTATAATATTCATGGTATTTTTATAAAATGATGATTAACGAAGTTCGTCGAGTATACATTCCTCTAATATTTTTTGATTAACATTAGGAATTAACTTCATAATTTTTTCTTTTACATTTTCACCGGGTTGCACTTTTTTTACTGCTGCTTGATATAAAGATAAATAATATAAAGGTATAAGTTTATTTATATCATCTATATTACCTATTTTAGCTTTGTTTAAATCGGACAAATCAAACATATACTCAATGCTAGCATCAATTAAATTAGATGAATTCGGGTGATCGGAAATAGTTTTTAAAAATGATTTCAAAGCATTCCCGTATACTTCCTTACTCTCTTCCGAAAAATTTTTAAAATCCCCTACTCCGTATATATATGCACTTAAAACATCTATTATTCTAGAGTAATCATTAATTACTATCGTACCTTTACTGTAAGAATCTTTAAGAGCATTTACTATAGTTTCATTTGTTATATTAAATCCCGATGCGTTTGAATAGAGACTTAAAGCATTTATCTGTGCTCTAGTTAATTTGTTTAATTCAGTCACTAAATTAATATTTAAATTAAAATTATATTCCCTATCTTCAAAAATACTAAAATTATATTGTTTATTATTATTTAAAATATAGCTTAGTTCATTATTAAAATCTTTATATAGCTTATTATCAGAAAGTTTAAATAAATAGGTTTGCTTATCGTAATATTTCTTTATAAACTCTAATGAACCTATTATAAAACCAGGTTTTAGCTTAAATTGCGAATCTACCAAAAGATCAATATTATTATTGCCGAAATCGTTTAACTTACCTTTATATAATAAATTAATATTATTTTCAAAGTTATTACTATTGATTTTTGCATTGGTAACTTCAATGGTTAAATCTTTAGTGATATCTTTAAAATGTACACTACTAGTACTAATCAAGAAATTACCGGAAAATTTGAAATTATTATTCCAAGCGGGTCTATATAATAATAAGCCGGCAGGTATTATTCTATCTTCAAGGTTACTTTGTACTATTTCGGTTTCATAATAAATTTCTAATTTTTGCGGTATGTTATCAAGGAAATCCTGTTTACTTGTATAATACTTACTTTTGTCAAATAACATAGTAAGTATAGTATGATCTTCTTCATATAATTTTTGATTATCGACTAAGTCAAAAATTTCTGTTTTACCGGAAGTAAATTTAATATTTTCTATTAAATTTATAACTTCAAATAAATCTTTTTTAAATCGTACTATTTCAAATAATTTAAAATTTAACGGTATTTTTGTTGATAATATACAGTTTTCATTATAAAATCTTACTCCAAAGCCTCTTTGAACCGGCTTAAATTTTCCGAATGCTTCTCCGGAAAAATGTATAAATAATTGCTGCTTCAGTAAATCATAACCGATATTTATCGGTGTGGTAAATTCAGTTGCTCTATTAATACTCTCTTCTTGCCAATTAATTACTGAAATACCTAATTTGAAAGGAAAACCATATGGCTGAACTTTAGCAAACTTAATAAGATATTGCTGATTAGGATTATTATCAGCCTCTTCTATATTAAGGTTGGTACCGGCATATTTTTGATTTATAGAGTGTGATAAAGAGAACATAATAGTAAACCACAGCCCACTATATGCAAGTATAATAAAGATAGTTATAAATAATATTATTTTAAGAATTTTTTTCATCTTTAAATCGGTATTATAGTGTGATTTTCGATAAGTTTTTTCATCATTGCAAGGAAAAATTGAAAATTTTGACGAAGCAATCTCAGGAGTTTGTTATTATTTCATGAGATTGCCACGCAGTCTACGACTGTGCTCGCAATGACTGGGTGGTATCCACGCAACAATGCCAGCTCGCAGTGACGTTTACTTACACAGCTCTATATATTCCTTATTCAATTTTATAACGTTCCAAATCCATAAACTCATCATAACTATAAAAGTTACTAATAAATATATTATAATAGAATCAAAGGTAGCAGTCGGAATAATAATAAATATCAAAGACTGTATAAATGCTCCAAGCGATTTACCGAATTTAGTACCTATTACCTCTACGGCAGCTTTTCCCTTAATTCTAAGCTCTAAAGATAAAGGAATATACGCCATTTCTTTTGTTGAATCGAATAATGAATATTTGGACGATTTACTCAGTATGTTCTGAATTGCTCCAACAATAATCGCTGCATATAGAAGATTAAAATCACCGAAACATGCTCCTATTTCTTTAATAAAAATTATAAAGATAAAAAACATCAAGCCGGTAATAGACAACATAATAGGAGTGAATAATGCAGAAATGAGCCAACCGAGTCTTCTAAGCATATTACTGCCTATTATCATGAAAGTAACGCATGATATCCCCATCCAAATATTAAACCTGCCCATAAAGTTAACATAGTCTATAGTGTTTGGATGTAATTCTTTTATTTTTGCTTTCCAAGGTCCTTCAACTATATTTATTAATAATCCATAACAGATTATTAATAAGGCAATACGACCTATATATTTTGAGTGAATTACTAATTTGATACTTTCAATTACCGAAAGTTTTGTTTTCATTTTAGCTGTAACTTTTTTTGCATCTAAAACATTTATAGAATCTGTTAAAATAAATCTATTTATTATTCTAAATAGAAGCATAGCAATTATTCCTGCAGTAACAATAATTGACATGATTGGCTGAAGCATTATAGCATTCCCGGCAGATGAATTAAAAGAATCCGGTAATAATTCTGAATCAATGACGTCCTGCCCGCTTGAGAAAAAGACTAGTACGCTGCCTGCTATTATAAGACCGATATTACCGACCATTCCAAGAACAGGATAGAATCTTTTAGCTTTAGAAGTATCAAAAATGTGATTGGCAAACTGCCAAAACATTAAGTTTATGACTACTGCACTCCATAATTCCGCGAAAATATACATCAGTGCATAACTCCATTGACTACCTATTTTAATAAACCATTTAAAATTAGGGTATGAAGCAATTAAGTTATTTATCATTTCATCATTAGGATGATAAATATCTTGATTTGGATAAATAATATAGGCAAATAATAAGAAAAATAGTAAAAAACTGCCGACTATAATGTAGAAAATATATTCAAAATTTAATTTATTACTAAATTTAACATAAAGTATGGTAAAAATTACGCACGAGGGTAATACTAACCATAATTTTAAGAAGCTAATAATTTCAGCCCCCATAGAGGGTACTACTAAACTATCTTTGATAGATCTTAAAGCACCAAAATTAAAAAGGATACATAACATCATTAAAGCCATAGGTATAAATAGCTTTAATTCTTTCCTTTCTATAGGCCACATTATTTCTTTAACTTTTGCAAAGAAAATTTTAGGCGGTAACATTTTTTGTAACCTTACATATTGAAGTTAACTTTTAAATCTCTTAAGTGCTAAAGTCAATTAAAATAATTAATTTATACTACATAATATTTTGTGATCTTAAATTCCTGCTTATCGGTAGTCCATGGCTTAGGTCCTGCATAGTGATGAAATAAGAAAAATATTGAACTAGGCCAATTATCTGTAAATTTTATTTATTTAATATATTTTCAGGAAAAGTAGTCAAATCTATAGAATAATCTTTGGTATATGTCATGGAAGCTAATTTTTCCATACGAGGGTCATTAGAATTCATAACAATATGAAATCTATACCTACCGCCACATATCAAAACTTTACTTTTTTTTGAAGTTCTTAGAATGGGAAAAAGATAGTATAGTAGATATTTTATTTTCCGCTAAATTTAATAATGAAAATAGATATTTATTTTTACTTCTGATCCGTATAGGCTTTTCATTATTTATTAAAGAAATGGCAAGAAGTAGCTGATCTTTTACCAGAATTTATTAAAGTTAATATCGGTATAGATTATATAGAGCTAATTTTGTCCTACACCTTGAATAAGATTAGGGAAAATGATAAAATAGAAATAGACAAAATGCTTAAATCACATTTAAACCCTGCATGCATTAGGAGGAAACCTTATGAATAGCTTAGCTCATAGCTGGAAACAAGAAGGTATTGAAGAAGGTAGAAAAAAAGCGAAAATTACTATGGCTAAAGAAATGAAAAAAAGAAGGACTTTCTTTACATGCCGCAAATAAACAGAATACTCACATTTTTGCATATTAAGCCTATAGGAACTTAGAGCTAAAGGCATATATACTGGATGAACTTCAAAAATTGGCTACGTTGTCTCATAAGTTCTGCGGTGCTCATGTATTAAGTATACGCTTCGCTCCTCGCCTTATAGACTCCTTGCTCTTTTTAAAGTTAATCTTCCTCTATCAATTCTTCATTTACTCGAAGTATATAAATTCATGTTAAATAACTCTCGTTTATGTATCATTTGGTTGTTTGGGCTTATTAGCGGTTTTAATCTAATGATTACCGGTAATACTTTAAATTATTGGCTTGCTAAAGAAGGTATAGCACTGCAAACAATCGGTATATTATCATTCATAACGCTTCCCTACTCTATTAATTTCTTGTTAGCACCGATTTTTGATGTAGTGCAAATTAAATATTTAAACAAAATATTCGGTCAGAGATTATCTTGGATTTGCTTAACTAGTAGTGCATTGATATTTCTTATATATATTTTCAGTTTTCTAGATCCTAGTACTAATCTATTATTATTTGCCTTCACGGCTTTAATTATTGCTTTTTTTAGTGCTGCACAAGATACTATATTAAGTGCTTTAAGAACGGAAATAGTACCTAAAGAATCACTTGGGTTTACTTCAGGAATATATATATTCGGTTATCGGGTCGGTATGCTTTTAGCCGGTTCCGGAGCTATTTATTTATCTATTTATTTAACATTTAATGAAATATATAAAATCTTTGCCGGTTTAGTATTTATTTATTTAATTTTATTGATTGTAGGAATTAAGTATTGTTATTTAAACGAGAACATACATATACAGATAATCAAGAATGATATAAAAAATAATCAAAATAAAAAAAACATAATAAATGCGTTAAAACCTATAGGTTCTGTTTATTTCATTATTCTTATATTAATTTTCCTAGTATTATATAGGTTACCGGATCACTTAATTAATGTTATGATTAATCCGTTTTTGCTTCATCTTGAGTATGATGCTTTTGAAATAGCAAGCGTTGGAAAGTTTTGTGGAGTTGTAGGAGCTATAATCGGTGGACTTGTCGGCGGTGTTATTATGAAACATAAAAATATATTAAATAGTATATTTTTATTTGGTATTATTCATGCTTTAGGACATATTTTATTTATTTTTCTTGAAATAAACGGTAAAAATTCTTTATTATTATTTATTACGATAGGAATAGCAAGTATTACCGGCGGTATGACGATGACTGCTTATATTGCTTTTATTTCTGCACTCTGTCAAGGTAAATTTCGAGCTACTCAATATTCTTTTCTTTCATCGATGATGGGGATTTCGCGCTCAACTTTTCCTATAATTTCAGGCTATATGGTAGTAAATTTCGGTTGGCAAAATTTCTTTTTATTTACTACTATTATAACTATTCCGTCTTTATTAATATTATTAAAAATAAAAACTAAATTACAATAATGAATGATATATTAAGTATAATATTTTTAATACCGTACTTCCATTATACCAAGTATTTTTATATTAAATCAAAGTGAAAAATATCGTAGCTGCAAAAACGCTCTACCTAGTGTAATTGTTGTTTCGAATGTTATAATATACTTATACATATAATCGTTATACATATAATCGTTTTCAATCATGATTTCTTCTTTTAGAACCTTAGCCTATTTCTATGTGGAAATAAAGTTTAGTTTCTATATTGTGATATCAATATTATTAAACCATTAAACCCATATATAATGAGTATATTAAATATTGGTTTTTACAAATATCAAGGAAATTAAAATTATTTACATATTGGTTATAATATTAAAAATAATTAATAAAATAGGAGCAGTAACAATTTGGAGTATAGCTCTAGTATATATACTTGATAAATTCAATAAAATGGCTATTTAAATGAATAATGATATATTAAGTGCTTTTTTGCATGGCATCGTTTTAGCTCTCGGTTTAATAGTGCCGCTCGGAGTACAGAATATTTTTATATTCAATCAAGGAGCAAAACAGCCAAAGTTTAGCAAGGCTTTACCTAGCATAATTGCAGCCTCAATATGTGATACTATGCTTATATGTATGGCAGTTCTTGGGATATCTTTGTTAATTCTTGAAATTTCTTGGTTCAAATTATCTATATTTATTGTTGGATTTATTTTCTTAATTTATATGGGATATAATACTTGGAATCAGCCGCCTATTGATCTTACAATGAATTCCGGGGCTTTTTCAGCTCAAAAACAAATTTTATTTGCTATATCGGTGTCCATATTAAATCCGCATGCAATTATGGATACAATTATAGTAATAGGTATTAGTGCTTTAAAGTACAGCGGTATTGCAAAAATTATATTTACCTTAACTTGCATACTTATATCTTGGATATGGTTTTTTTCTTTAGCAGTTGCAGGTTATAATATCAGAAGGCTAAATAAAAGTAGTACGATTTTAACTATAATTAATAAAATAGCTGCTATTATTATTTGGGTAGTTGCTTTTTATATTGGAGTACAAATATTGTATGAAATCGGTTTTATTAACTAGACATATTGAAGAAAATAATGAAACTATAAAGGAAATAAGTAAATATAATTTAGATTTACGTGATATTCATTGTCCTTTAATTAAATATAAAACTCTAGATTTTAATATCGATATTTTAGATAATTACTCAAATATAATAATAACTAGTAAATATGCGGCAAGTATCTTAACCGGTCATAACTTAAAACAAGATATTTGGGTAGTAGGTAGTAAGTCAAAGCGATTATTAGGTAAAAAAGTAATGTATACTGCTAAAAACGTGGAAGATTTGATTAAGCATTTCCCTCCTGATTTATATGAGCAGACTATATATTTATCTTCAAATGAAATTACTAAAGATTTACCTAGCAAAATAGCTAGACATATCATTTATAATGTAGAATATTTGAATGAGCTGCCCGTATCTATTATAAAAGAATTTAAAAATAATATTGATTTTATATTACTTTATTCTCAAAATAGTGCTAGGACTTTAGTAAAATTATTACTACAACATAATTTACTAGAGTACTTACAAGATAGTTTAGTTGTAGCCATAAGTTTGAAAGTTGCAAATATAGTTAGACCTTTTATAAAAAATGTGGTTTATTGTTATGATCAAAACCTTAACGATATAATCAAATTATTATCTGAAAATGCACAAATTCGATAGTTTATTTAAAAGCAAAAACATCTTTTTTATAGCAATAGTAATATTTGTCTTATCTTCTTTTACTCTTTATCATAATAGATCCGATATTTTAAAACTGTTTAAAAGTGAAAATAAGGATTTAAGCCAAATTCCTGATCAAGCAGTAGAAAATAAAGCAAATACTACCCTGGAAGAAAAGGAAGCAGCTCCTCTATTATCTACCAAGTCGCTTTTAAATTACGTAAGTTCTTTAAAGTTTTCTGAAGCACCGACTAATTTAGTAGAACCAAAATTAGAAACTGTAGTCAATTCAGTCTCATTCGGATACAAGGAACAAGGAGCGAAGCCTATAACTAATAGGAGAGCGACAAGTGACGAGGTAGGCGTATCACTTGACTATATTAATTACTTATTAAATGTAAATCTATTAGTATATAATTTTATGCAAGATAAGGATTATAGTAAAGAACTAAGAATGGTAAAATCCCGCCTGCTGCCTCAAGATATAAGGAATATTTTAAATAACTTAGAAGCATATAATAATTATCTTTTTTCTAAATCAAGTAGTACGGGAGTGATTTTCCCTACCAACCATAAGTGGCTGGAGAAGTTTATCAAAATTGAAAAAAAAACTTCTGCTATGATGATAAAAGAACAAGATAAAGCTCTAATTTTAGAGAACTTAAACTATCTCATCGATTGTCTTTATTCAGAAAAATTTATGCAGGAGTTTGTAAATAAAGATGTTTAGGTTATTATTAATATGTGCTACTTTTTTACTGCTTTATTTCGGGTTTACTTTTATAGAGAGCTTTGATTCAAAAGTTTTTATTAGTTTATATGATTATAATATAGAGACTACCTTGTTCTTTAGTCTTATTTTAGGGCTTTTATTACTAATTTCTTGTTTTATTGTCATTAGATTTCTAATATTAATTATCGATTTACCATCTAAAATACATAATATTTTTAGTAAACGAAAAATTAATCATGATAGATATGCTTTAATTTTAGCTTTTGCTGAATATATTATGAATAATAAAGCTAAATCTGCTTCTATTGCTCGCAAAAATTTATCTTCTGAAGATCTAAAAGATTCACAAGAATTCCATAATTTAATCTTAGCCGTAACTGAAGAGGATGTAGATAGAAAAATCTCCTATTTTCAAAAACTTATTACATCTAAAGAATTTGTTTTTTACGGTAGCAAAAATCTAGCAAAACTTTATTATGATAAATCTTTGTATGAGAAAGCAGAAAATTACGCAACAAAGGCTTATAATTTCAATGAACTTGATATTGATAATTTAATTACTTTAATGCGTTGTTATGCTAGACTTTCTCTATGGACGAAATTTATTTTTATCACGAATAAGCTCACACAATTTCATAAACATGAGTCTATGCCGGAAATTGCTGAATATTATTTATTAGCAGCGAAGCAAGAAGTAGAAAGTAATAATACGGCTAATGCTATAGATTATTTGGCAACGGCTTTAGATTTAAATTTTTATAACGACGAATTACTAGAATTTTACTTTTATTTAAATAATAAGCTTAATATTAATAAAAAGATCACAATATTAAAAGATGCTTTTCGTATTATCCCCTCTTTAAAATTAGTGCAGCTATTTAAAAAATTTACTTCTCTATCAGATAGGCAAATTTACGAAGAATTAACTCAAGAGTTAGATGCTAAAAAAGATGAAATATTAATTTTGGCAATAGAAGCTTATTTAGAATTGTAGATGTTGTGATATGGATTCTTTATTATGAGCAGTCGTAGACTGCGTGGCAATCCGGAAAAATAATAAAAAAAATTCTGTAAATCAGAATTTTACTGGATTGCTTTGTCAATTGCTACGCAATTTCCTCGCAATAACGACTTGGGTACCTACGCAACAACGCCTGCTCGCAATGACGGATGAGCTGAACCACGCAACAAAAACTAATATAAAAATAATTTCTTTGGGCTCTTACTAATTTCTTCATTTACATTATTATTATGGTGATGATAATTAGATTGAATTGTTATTAAATAAGCATTTATTGCTTTAGAAAATTCTTCAGTTTTATAACGAAAGAAGTGGTCAGCTCCATTGATAATTTTATAATCAACTTTAACATGGGATTGTTGCTTAGATAATCTATTTGCTAGGTCTTTTACATCATCTGCCGATACTATACTATCATTATCTCCCTGTAATATAAACCCTGGAATAGGACAAGGTGAGAGGAATGAGAAGTCATATTTATGAATTGTATTAACCGGTGGCGAAATAGCAATAAAATGATTTATTTCCGGACGTCGCATTACAAGTTGCATAGCTATCCATGCTCCGAAAGAAAATCCTAATATCAGATTAGACTGAGCATTTGGGTTATTCTGCTGTAACCAGTCGAGAGCTGCCCCCGCATCAACCACTTCACCGACTCCGTTATCAAATTGACCTTGTGATCCTCCTACTCCTCTAAAATTAATACGTAAGACGGTATAACCGTTATCTGCTAAAATCTTATAGGCATTATAAACTACTTTATTATTCATATTACCCTCATATAAAGGATGAGGATGAAGAACTAATGCAATAGGGGCGTTAGGTGAGGTAGCTTTTGCATATCTTCCTTCAATTCGTCCTTCCGGACCGTTAAAATAAATTTGCGGCATAATTATTCATAATATTTAATTTGTTCGATATGATATTTTACCACTTTTTCTTATTAGTGCAACTATTCTTAATTAAAATATGATTGTATTGACGCATGCCGCCTATACTAAAATGTAGTCACAGTTGGATTTAATTACAAGGAGTGAGCAGCGCAGCCTATAGATAATAGGAGAGCGACGAGAGACGATGATGTAAGTGAATTCCAATCATTTGACTATAGCGGATAATAATAACTGAATGGAGCTATATTATGAATACAATAGATATTAGATTACGTGTTTCAGCAGATATAAAAATTGAAGCAGCAGAAATAGCGGCGGTTTGCCTTTCAAACTACATATTAAGATGCCTAATGAAAAGACTATAAAAACTTTTGAGGATACAGATAAGCAAATTGGTTTAACTATCTCAAATAATACCAAAGAAATGTTTAATAAGTTAGGCACCTAATGTGTATCATCATTACAAGCAACTACAAACCTTGTTGTACGACTTCTATGTCATTCCCGCAAAAGCGGGAGTCTAGAAAAAATCACCTTAATACTAGTATAAAAATTACAGATTATTGACAAAATAAACCTAAAAAAACAAGTGTTTTATAGGTTTGACTGGATTCCCCCACTTTCGCGGGGGAATGACATATAAAGATGATCTAGGAAAATACTACTCGCTCCACTGCATCTACGCTATGTTGCAATAAATCCTTAGCAATTTCTTTAGTAATCATCTTGTTTAGACCGTTTTTAAGTTCTTGTCTAACACATCCAAGCATTTGCGGTTCTGCTACAATAATCAATTCCTTATGTTTAGTTTGATCAGCAGTATTGACTGTCTAAATGTTTAATAACGCTCTTTGCTACTTCTTTGTGTGCTATATCTTTTAGCAAAGTATGCGGCTCAAACAACGAAGCCGGTGTAGATTTATTTTGGTAAAGGCTTTGTCTTTTTTCTCTATGGTGGCGATGCTCCTCTCAATCCAAAGATAATTTTAAAGGTGTATTAGTAGTAATTTTAACTCCTTGAGCGTCGTAAAGCATCATTTGCTTACTATCTATCGATAACCGCAATTAATTTTAACGGTGCTGTACTTACCATAAATACCTCCATAAGAACTAAGTTGATACTAATTATTTTTAAAACCTAATATGAATTTAATAATTTTTGCTTTTCACTGTTAATAATTTGCTCAACCTTGTCATTAAGTATACGTACGTCTGTTTGCTCTATTTCATCTTTTTCTATTACACCTATAATCTTTATCTTTATAGTTCCAGGTCGCTTAAACCAAAAACCTCTAGGCCAAAATAAACCAGCATTATGAGCCATCATCACAATTGGAACTTTAGTAATTGAAGCAAGCTTTACGGCACTTGGTTTAAATTTTACCGTTCTATCAGGCGGAATTTTAGTTGATTCCGGAAATATTATTAACCATAATCCTTCTTTTATTTTTTCCTGACCTTCTCTTAAAATCTGAGCAACCGAGCTATTAGTACCACGGTCAACCGCAATAGGTTTAACCATCCGAAGTCCCCAACCAAGCAGGGGCATATTAAATAATTCACGTTTTAATACCCAAGAATGTTTAGGAATAATCAGTTGCATAAACATTTGATCCCAAAAGGATTGGTGATTAGACACGACTATTGAAGTAGTCTTCGGTAATTTCTCAAGCCCCTCTACTTCATATTTTAAACCGCAACAAATTTTTGCAAGCCACACAAAAGCATAAGAAAAGATAATGGCAATTCTATATCTTATTTGATAGTTGACATTGAAAAATGTTACGGGTATGTAACATATAAGAAAAAAAATAAATGTAAATAACGATAATAATCCGTAAAATGATAAAATTCTTAAACGCCACAGCATAATTATTAAGATTATTAATTAAAATGGTATTTATAACATAATTTTACAATGAGTAAAATAAAAAGGTATTAAATGAAAAAAACTGTTCTTTCCGGTGTGCAAGCAACCGGTTCTTTACATCTCGGTAACTATCTTGGTGCAATTAAAAACTGGGTCAAAATGCAGGAAGAATATAATTGTTTTTTCTTCTTAGCAGATTTGCATGCTATCACGGTTGATATTAAGCCATTAGAACTTAACCATTCAATTATGGAGGTGCTTGCTGTTTATTTAGCAGCAGGGCTAAACCCCGATAAAGTAACGATTTTTGCCCAAAGTATGGTGAAAGAGCATACTGAACTTGCTTGGCTACTAAATTGCGTTACACCGCTTGGATGGTTAAAGCGCATGACGCAATTTAAAGATAAAGCAGGTAGCGATCAAGAAAAGGCTTGTCTTGGGTTATTTTCCTATCCGGTACTTATGGCAGCAGATATCTTAATATATAAAGCCGATATAGTGCCTGTAGGTGAGGATCAGAAGCAGCATTTAGAGCTAACAAGAGGTATTGCAGGGGTAATAAATAGAAAATTTAACAAAGAAATTCTAAAAGTTCCTGAGGTTTTAATTAGTGAAACAGGCACAAGAATCATGAGCTTACGGGATGGATTAAAGAAAATGAGTAAATCTGATATTTCAGATTTTTCCCGTATCAATTTAAAAGACGATAACGATCTTATTCATCAAAAAATAAAAAAAGCCAAAACCGATCATTTAGGTTTTGTTAGCTATGATCAAGAAACAAGACCGGAAATTAGTAATTTATTAGATATTTATAGAAGTTTATCCGAAGAAAGCTTGGAAAAAATAATCGGTAATTACCAAAACCAAGGTTTCGCAAAATTTAAAGAAGATTTGGCAGAAATTATTATTACAAATCTACAACCGATACGTGATCAATATTTAGAATTAATGAATGATAAAGAATATTTATTAAAAATACTGCACAAAGGAGCAAAAAAAGCAAGAATTAGAGCTTCTGAAACGGTTAATGAAGTGAAAGAACAATTCGGATTTGTAATTTAAATGCATATATTGCAAGATTCCCCTTGAAATATATAAGATTATTTGGTATGAATCTTCTTGGATAGGTGGCCGAGCGGTTTAAGGCACTAGTCTTGAAAACTGGCGTACGGGCAACCGTACCGTGGGTTCGAATCCCACCCTATCCGCCAGCTCACTAGTAAAATCCTAATAAGGAACATGTGCAGTTGCTACTTCTGATTTTAAAAATTCTACGCTCTCTTTACTTAAAGAAATGGTTACTTTTACTGAATCATCTTTTAATAAAAGTTCTCTAAGGTGCGGCAAGAAATCTTTTACTATTTTTACTTCCCCTATTTCTCCATCAGTGTATTTTATCCTCTTGCTCATAAATTCTCTTACCTTTACGCCAGTATCTTGCTCCAAAAATTCTTATATGATTATCTCGGAACATAAAACGGTTTTTTCTTCATCCCATTCAAAAGAAGAATGCATTTTTAGCCTTTAATCGATTAATTTAATAATACTTAGCTCTATACTAAATATCCATATATGGGTAATAAACCATACTATTTAGTTTTAAATTAAAATTTAAGAAAAAATTTATTAATTATTTTATCGCCATATTTCATTATGCCAAAGAGTATCTAAAAATTCTTGCATAGGCCAAATGGTAATTTTGTTATTTTCTAAATTAATTATACGTTTTGTTTTTTCAAAAGATATAACATGTAATTTAAAATCACTATCTTTACTAAATTCTAATAGACCTTTTAAATGATTTTTTTGTATAGAAGAAGCAATTTTAACTTCAAATGCATGATTTTGAAATATAAAATCAACCTCATATCCTTCTTAGTACGCCAATAAAATAACTCATCTCTTTTGTCGTTTAAATATTTATAAGCTATTAATTCTAAGAATACATAATGCTCAAAAGATTTACCAGCATCAAACCCTGTCATTTCCTGATATTCATATTTCCTTAGGTAATTGCTAAGTGCGGTATCGAAAAGGTAAAATTTAGGCATTTCTGTAATAATTTGTCTTTTACTACGTGATCTATACGGATATAATATTTCAAAATATGTTCTAACGGTTTTGCATCAACACTGCAATCTCTTGCTATATTACTATAATTTATCATCTTACCGTTTGAAATGCCTATAATTTCTAGAAACCTTGCAAAAATGCTTTGCTTTTTCTTAAATTTGCTTCAAACTGTACTTCAGGTAAAATATAGTCAGTCATATAAATAGGACGCAAGATATTTATGAATCTTTTTTGATGCAATATAATGATCAGGTATTAGTCCATGATTAAAAATTTTATGTCAATCAAGCTCTTTTATCTCAGAATAGCATAGCGGCAAAAACATATATCTCCAGCTCTTCCGCCAAGTAAATTGCTACCTGTGTTGATTTTAAGTGCCTAGCACTAGAGCCGCAAAGGATAAATTGTAAAGATTTATTAGATTCTATTAAATAATAAACCTCATCTAACTAAGGGAATTTTTTGCACCTCATCAATAATAATAGTTGAGATGCCGTCTTTTGACTTAAGCTCTTCTCTTAAACCTTCAGGATTTTGAAAGTAAACTTTATAGATATCAGCTTGTAATAAATCTATATATAAACTATCCGGAAAACGTTGTTTCAGATATGTTGACTTACCAGTTTTATGTGCTCCCCACAAAAAACAGGACTGTCTTTTTGGTAATTCTAAGTCTAAAAATCTTTGTATTGTCATGATAATATCTTGCAAATTTAGATATTTTAGGAGTATATTCCCTAAATATCTATTTATCTAGTTGATTTAAGAGGTTATCTTGATAAGATTTTTGATAGGATGTTATTCATATTTCAAAAAAATCTTATAATTTACAGCAAAAAAGAATTAAATTATCGATTAAAATTTATTTACAGATAGCTTCCAACATCATTTTAGCGGCTTTTATGCCTGCTTCTGTTGAAGTTTTTATATTGGTAGTTTCGGTATGGAAAGTTATTTTATTGCCGTCAAGGTTACCGAGCATAAAATCGGTTTGTATATTAGACATCTTCCCAAGCTCTACTTCTAGGGGTAATGTCAATCCGGTACTCGCATCTGTGTGATCGCTTTTGTACGCTGCGGTGGCAAGCACTTCCGTGTTTCCTTCAAATGCCTTCCTATACGTGAGTTTGGAAGGATGTCTAGGATCTGCATCTAGATATTGTGAATAAGCAGCAATCGGGGTGCGGCAATGAGCATCTAGATACTCTAAAAATGCTCTTTCGGGTTTTATTAGTTCAAAAGTGGAAAGATGATTAATTTGGTTGCATATCTCAAGCATAGCATTATCGTCTTTTCTAATCTCAACTGCAATGACTCCCTGCCCTATACACGGTAACATCTGTGAATACTCTATCAAATGGCAATACTCCGGATTAAACATCTCTAACCTTTTAAGACCTGTATATGCTAAAATTGTTGCGTCAACTTCGCCGGTCATTAGCTTTTTTATTCTTGAATCAACATTCCCTCTAAAAACCGTTACCTTTAAATCCGGTCTTATTTTTTGGATAAATGCTTTTCTTCGTACTGCCGAGCTACCTATTACGGCATTTTGCGGCAGCTCTTCTATAGATTTATATTTTAGACAAACAAAAACATCTCTGGGGTCTTCACGCTCTAAAACAGCAGCTATTACTAGCGGTTCAGGTATTCTACCCGGTACATCTTTTAAAGAATGAACAGCTAAGTCAATTTTTTTATCAAGCAAGGCTTGTTCTATTTCCTTTAAAAATAAAGCTTTACCGCCTATATCGTATAATGGTTTATTTTGGATTAAATCCCCGCTAGTAATAATTGGCACTATTTCACAATGAATATCAGGAAAAAATTGTTTGATTTGCTGAATAACTAAATTAGTGTGTATTAAAGCAAGTGGACTTTTTCTTGTACCTATTCTGATAGAATTTGTCATTTGTTTTCTACTATTTCAAAAGGGCTAGTAAAACTTAAAACATTACTGTTTATAATTACTTCATGATTCATAATAACCGGATGATTTACTTCTCTATGCCCTATTCCTGCTACTTTATAAGTTCCAATATTTTGAATATGATTTAAACAAAAACTTTTTATAGCTTGTTCTACAAACTCATCCCCTTTAGTAAAATCACCAAAGATTATTGCCTTTATGCATTCAAATATACTGGTATTTTTTAATTGAACTAGATTACGATGCACGGCATAGGCTTTTTCATTAACGTCTTCAAGCAATAGAATTTTATTGTCATCCCCGTGAAAATGGGGATCCAGTATTATTTTTTCTGGATTCCCGCTTCCGCGGGAATGACATAAAGAAGCATAGGAATGAGAATGAATTTGCAAACCAGTACTAATCAATTTAGTTAAAACCGTTAAATTCCCGCCTGTTATTGTACCTGTTATATTTTTCTCACTAATTTTCTTTATAGGTATAAGTTGTATTTCACTCTTTTCTCCTTTAAGAACATTTATTATAGACATAATCCGCCGCGAAAAGCCTCCATTATTTTAACCTATTCATTTTCCATAGCTTCTTTAAACATTCTCAACCTTCCCTCTTTAGAAGCGGCGAAAAAGAGCAATTCATCACCTAAAAAAATCTTATCATCTACTAAAGTTTTAAAACCATGCAACGCTAGTATTTTAATAGCTTCCTTTAATTTATCTTGTGCATCTAGACAGCTTGACGCCGGTGCTATTATTGATATAAAATCTCGTTGTTTATTAAAAATAATTTTTTTCATAATAATGTCATACCGTAGCCTTGCCAAGGTATGACAGCAAAAAGTACTGGATGCCTGTAATCAACGGAATGACATTTTCAATTACAAAGGCATCATAAAAATAAAAGTAGTCTTTCCCTGTTTATCGTTTGCTGCCCAAATTTTTCCGACGTGCAGTTCTATTACTTTCTTACATAATGTAAGGCCTACTCCTCTACCTATTACTGCCGGTGTAAGTGTTTTAGAGCTTACGACAAATACACTGAATATACTCTGCAATCCCTCTTGCAGTACTCCTATTCCATCGTCTTTTATACTAACAAGATATTATTTTCTTGCATGTGTAGATCAATTTTTATTATTTCCTCACTACAATAGCTGATAGCATTGATTATTAGATTATCGAATGTGTGTTTAATATAATGAGGATCACAGTTAAAATTGAAAAGAATATAATTATTATATTCTTTTCAATATCAGATACAAAATTTAAGATTTTGCCGTTTAGATATAATTTCTTACATATTTTAATCCTTTCATATAGCAATTCGCTTAAGTTTATATCTTTTTTATTTAGTTCATCATTAAGACTGGATAGAAAAATCTAGAATATTATTTATCAAGCTATTTAATTTAATAGAGCTTTTAGCTATAATCTCTAATGCATTGCGATGCTGATCTTCATTAAATTTATCATAATTAGCCCCATAAGGTTTTACCAAGGCTAATAATATCGGTTAGTGGCCTATTGATTTTATGGTTTATATTACGTAAGAACTCATGTTTCAAATCAAGTAACTTCTCTAATTCCTGCTCTCTATAATTAACTCTATTACCTAAAGGAGTATTTTTTAGGTTAACTAATTTTTCTTGCTCCTGCCTTGGTTTTAAGCATACTATTAAAAGGCTACTAAATAAGGTTAGGAATATACTACTTTGAATTGACAACTATCTATGCTAATTAATAACTTCTCATCCATAAAATATTTATAAAACTCTATACTAGCAAACACGCCTGTAACGGTCGTAAGTAAAGTAGCTTGCCACTTGAATATCGTTGCAATTATAAGTAAGTTAATTATCGAACACATTAATTGCAGTTGATCAAAACTACTTGATATAACAAGTAAACTACCGAAAAATATTAATATAACGAAAGTAGCCACAAACCAAGATAAAGATATAATATAATTCTTTTGAAACTTTAAAGACCATAAAGGATAAGTAATTAATATTGCAGCAGTTATAAGTGTGGTATGGTAAATAATATTATATATCTCCAAATGGTTCATTATTCTGCTACCTGATGTGGTATATAAAGATGAGAACAGCGATATTAAAATAAATATACCGACATAACTATAAGTAATTTCTTGATTTGGTAGGGTACTTTCCCAATATTTAAAGATGTTAAAATTCTTAAGATCATGAAATAAAGTCAAACCTTTTCTTTCTCTCTCTTGTCTGATTATTTTAACGGCTAGCGGCTCTTTTAAAGCGCTAAACCCTCCGGGTTGCTTTAACATATAATGGCTTCCAAGGAAAAAGAGTAAATGTACAATAGTTGCGGGTAGTATCGGATAAATACTTAGAACTGCTCTTAAAGAAAATATTTGCCACAATATAATAGTTAATATTGCAACAATCATACCGATAAAAAAACTTTTGGCACTTGATTTAAAACCGTATATTAACAAAATTAACAGCAAAGTGATTAGCGGTAAATAGATGCTAGTCAATAATAAAAATAGATTTATTAAATCTTTAGTGTAGAGCGATATAATAAAACCTATTAATCCTATAGTAATTGCGGTTATATAATTATAATTTAATGAAGCTTTTTTAATGATGTCATTAGTAAAAGTTACCACTGCAACGTTAATATAAGAGTTCGTACTTGCGATTATCATTGCCATAATAACGCCGGCTATTAACCCCTTAAATCCTATATAACTTTTAATGATCCGTAAAAACAATTCATTGGTGTTAACTGCCGGATCTTGAGACAATAATAATATTGCAATCCAAATGAATAAAACGGATAAACAAAGACAAATAACTGCCGAAATAGAAAATGTTTGTGATATTTGCCTTGTGTCTTTTGCCATCAATATTCTTTGAAAAATTGAAGGACCAAGTGATGGAATCGCAAAATATATAAAAATATTTAAAGAAATCCAAAATTTAGGACTAGTATAGTGAAACAATCCTTGTAAATCAGTAAGACGAGTTTGTACATTTGAGTCTATAACTATATGTGGATCGCTAAAAACATTCCATACGACAATTCCTATTACCGGAATAATTGCACTATAAGTAAAAAACTGTACGGCTTCGGTAAAAGTAACTGATTTTACACCGCCAAAAGCAGAATAGCTTATTATTACAGTGGCAATACATAAATCTATGTAAAAATTTGAAATGTTAAAGAATAGCTGTAATATTAAACTTGCTACGTGGAATTGCATGGCAATCCTACCTATAGACATTAATATACTAACTATCGACGTAAGAATACGAACTTTGTTACCGTACGCCTCCCCTATTATTTCTGCTGCCGATAAGCTACCCAAAAAATTCTCAAAACGAGGAGCTATAAAGTTACTAATTAATAACCCACTAACGACGCTACCGAATATACTAGGTAATAAGTACAATAATCCGTCCGTATATATTCTTGAATTATCGATTAAAAAAGTACTAGTACCAATCCAAGTAGCAATAAGAGTTGCGACTATTGTGCCTGTAGAAAAATTCCTTGTTCCTATCACATATTCGTGAATATTTTGTATATTTTTGATATTTAGAAGTCCAACTAGCAAATTAATCGCTAAAAAGCTAGTAAAAATAAGGAGATCTATATTTGGCATAGAGTTAAGTTATAGGGATTTTCTATGCAAATAATAATAAAGATAAAAAAAGAAACAAACAATATTTTTGTGGAGTTAAAAAAGTATATCATTTCTACGAATACACATGGGTGTCATAAGACTCGATGTCATTCCCGCGAAAGCGGGAATCCAGTACTTCAAAACTTTTTAAAAGATTTTTTAAAGCTTGCTTTATCTCGCTTTATGCTGAATTCCTGCTTCTTGCGGGCATGACATAAACGAGCCATGCAATAAGGCCGCTTTTAGAGCTAGGAATGACATACAAGACTCATTTTTATTCATAAAGATTAAACCATTGTCATAAACTATAGCTGTTTTTTCTCTTCTAATACATCTGCTGCAGTTTTATTACCCACCATCTTGATACTTGGATCAAACGGTGGCTTGTTTTCTTTATTTAATAATGCTTTTAGAGTTAGCAGTTTTTGGTTGCTAGCATTATACTTTTGAATTATTTAAAAATAATCTATGGCTAGGAGTAGCTGCATCTTGAGTATACTGAAGATTTACATTACCGCCATTTTTTATTAAAGTTTCTACGATTTTAGTAGCGTTATAGTGGTGTTTTACCACCCTTATCATAGAAATTTAAATCAGGTTTTGTATGCGTATTTTTTATGCATTTTTCTAAGAATGTTTAATAGACCATATTATATTACCAAGCGTAGCAATCATATTATTACCGCCGGTAGAATTTTCAAGGTTACAATTTCTAATGTTTTTTCTACTAATTCCTTTACATTCATTATTAAAGTTTTAAAACATGCTTGAGCTAAATATTTATGACCGTTATCGGACATTTTAGATATGGTATTTTGTATTTGTAAAGTACCGGTAGCTAATAAATTTAATATATTATTTGCTTCAAGCGAAGGATTAGCGCCAAATTTAACTAGATTCTCAATTATTATTTATTTAAATAAATATTTATTGTAAAATATAAAGCAATATAATTATCTTGACCAAGATCATTAATATCTAAACCTAATTGTATAAATTTTTCAATTTGTGTCTTACGGAAATCATCAGAAATATACGACTCCATAGCAACACGGAAAAAATTATGAATTTGTGCTTTCTCAGTTGAAACAAATTTTGCCATAAGTGTAGGGTTATGATGAAATACATCAATAACATTGGAGCTATTACTCCAAATACCCCATTCAAGTATAGTATTACCGTTTGTTTGTATCTTTCTTATCACCAATTAGTGTCAGGGATGAGGATCATTTTGTTTAATATCTGTACAGCAGTATTGTCTAAAATGTTTTTAGCATTCTGATCTTATTGTTGAGGTATTAAACTACAAAGAGCTTCAAAAATATTAAGTTTGTTGTTAACATTAGTTCCGTTTAATATAGCCGGTATTAATTGTATGTTTCCTGAAGTTAATAATTGAAAAGGTGTAATAAAAGTCTCCAATTTATATTAACTTTTTATAAAAAATACCATGAAATATGGTTTGTATCTATTTATTATTATAATATATTAAAACTTAATAAATATCAAGTAATTATTAAAAAATTAACTATTATTCAATACCAAGGTGCGAGAGATAAGTTTATTTTAATCCCTTTAACGGTAACATCAGCTTCTTTATCGGCAAAATATTTTTCTTCTCTGATTAAGGCGATTGCTTTATTGTGATAACTTGAGCATATTACGCCGATTTTATTGTTATCTGCGAGTATTTCTTCATCTTTAACTAATGAAGATAAATCTTCATCTGCTGTAATTTTATATATCTTTCTTCTTATAACTCCTTGATATTTAGCCCTTGAAATCACTTCCTGCCCGACATAACAACCTTTATCAAAACTAATTGCATTTAACTCCTCAGCACCATACATATTTGGAATAGATTTATCTGTGATTAAATCTTCCACACCATCTATTATTGCAAAATTATATTTATCTTCTAGGTATATTGGATCCTCGCTTGCGTGGGGAGATGTTGTTGAGGGGGGCGGTCCCCCCTTTGTTACCCCGTGGCTTGACCATGGGGTCCAGTCTTTTTTAATTATTTTCTGGATACCGCGGTCAAGCCGCGGTATGACATCGAGCTTATTTATTGAGCGGAAACCAAGCTTAGCATAACGAGGATCACGAACCGTAATTAGCGAGTCTATATCTAATTTTTGAAGCGAGTAGATAACTTTATATTCGTCACTACAATCTATTACTTGTATTTTTGAGCGAAATTTATAGAAGTTTAAATACTCTATCAAAGCAGCTTTATTACTTTTATCAATATCAAGGTAAATTTCCTCAGGGTTATGAACATACACGAAAAAATCAAATAAATATCTTCCTTGATTATTAAGCAAATAAGTATAGCAATAATTATAGTCAATTGATTTGGACTCGCCTACTGCGTTACTCGTTGTCTCGCCTATTATTATAGGCTTCGCTCCTCGTTCTTTGTATCCGAATTCAACTGAATTGACTATACTCTTACAAATATCGTTAGTAATGAGATTTTGTAGGAACTTTACGGAATCGAAACCTATTATTTTGATAATTTCTCTATTACTTAATATTTCATACATAGTTATAATATTATTGACTTTATAGGTTCCTAACTACTATACTCTAAATTTATATAAATTAAACTTAATAATCATGAGATGTTCATCTTACTGTACTGCGTCCGAATATAAGATGAGTGATCTAGTTACTAATTTAAAAAAGATTGGTCTTGAACCTCAACATTTTGACGATGTTTTATATATTCGGAAAGAGATAAATAAAGATTCTGATTTTATAGAGATATTTTTCTTCCCATTTGGTTGTGTGACTATTTGGGGTGGCGATGAAATTCAAGAAAAAATAGTTTTAAGCGATACTGATTTAGTACCAGTAAATAAGCTTAAAGAGCCGGTATCCGATTATATTTATTTTGAATATAATATGGAAGTCAAGAAAACATTTATTGATGAAGAGAAAAATAAAATAATCTTAGCAGATAAATCAGTTTTTGTTAAACTTTCTATTTCCCATGCTCTTGCACAATCGGTTAAACTTAGCGTTCTTGAGCAATCTGTTAGTAACTTAATTGTTCAGACAACCCCTATACAACAGGAACTAGCTAGAACCGGTAGCGTATCGCTTTCTAAAAAAGAGATATTACAGCAAATAGGTATATTATTTAACGAGCGTTATTCAATCAGTTTGCATAGTGATATATTCGATACTCCGGAATTCTTTTGGCGTCGTCCGAGTTATGAGCCTCTATATCTCATGACGGCAGAGTTTCAAGACATAGAAATACGGCAAAATATAATGAATCATCGTCTTAATATGATTCACGAGCTTTTAAACATTCTTTCAAACGATCTTAATTATAAACATTCCACCAAACTTGAGTGGATTATTATTATTTTAATCGGTCTTGAAGTTGTTCTATCGTTATCTCATACTAATCTTTTCTTAAAAATTATCGGAGCTTTATAAATAGCTTCTATGCAAATTATCGATAATCAAAAAACATTAGAAGAATTTTGTAACCGGTTAGCAAATAAGGCATGCTTAAGCATAGATACGGAATTTGAGCGTCGCTATACTTATTATGCTCAGCTTAGTATAATTCAAGTTAAAGCAGAAGAATATTGCGGAATAATTGATGCATTAAGCAATTTAGATCTGAATATTTTTAATAAGCTGCTTGCAGATAATAATATTACTAAAATATTTCATGCTCCTCGTGAAGATTTAGAGATTTTCTATAATTTATTTAAAACACTACCTGCTAATGTTTTTGATATACAAATTGCAGCAAATATTTGCGGATTCGGTAAACAGCTAAGCTATGATGACCTTTGCTATAAGCTAATCGGTATTACTATCGATAAAACCCACCAAAAATCTAACTGGCTAAAACGCCCTATTACTAGTGATATGTTAAATTATGCAATGTTAGACGTGGAGTATTTGTATAAGATATATAAAGAGTTAAATAATATAATTATTAGAAATAATTTAACTAATAAATACCAAACTACTCTTAGTTCTTTATTAGATGTTAGAAATTATAAGGTTGAGCCGAAAGATGCTTGGAAAAAAATAAAATATAGAAGTGATGATAAGAGTTTTAATCACAAAATTCAAATGCTTGCAGCTTATCGTGAAGAGAATGCACAAACTATTAATATTCCTCGTAAGCATTTTATTTTAGATGAAGATTTAGTAAAGCTTAGTAAATACCCACCATTAAATCACAAGGATTTTAAAAATCTAAATTTAAAAAGCAAATATTTACACAAACAAAAATATAAAGAGAAAATAATAAGTTTGTGTAATAACTTATAAGAAAAAAGCTATAAATCAAATAACTTGTAGCCTATTATGAATAGAAAAAAATTAGCCAACTAATGTAACTTGTATCTCACTATCTTGTACTACTTTGACATATTCGTTGTATACATTCAGGCAAGTTACTATTACTAAATACCTGATCTATGATAAGTGTCCCTACTCCTACTAATGCTAATTGAAAGCAAATATCTCCAGTTTGCGTATCGCTGGATATTTGTCCTGTTTCTAGCCAATCTCCAACTGCTTGTGCAAACAAAAAGCAAAAGGTACTTTTTTATTATATCAACCATTTTACCCTAAGTTGATTCTTGTAATAATATATAAATATAATATTTTATACAATAAAAAAAGTTAAAAAAATTAAGGTTATTATACCGAAATCATACATTTAAGCTTACGATCATGAGATTCAATCAGAAAATTATCTATTAATTGTTCTTTTAAACAAACTCCGGCGGTTAATATATTTCGGTTATTATTAAGATATTGGTCAAAATATCCTTTGCCGTATCCAAGTCTATAACCCTCCTTACTAAACGCAAGCCCTGGGATAATAACTAACTCAGGAACAAAAAAATCATTATTTATAGGTTCATAGGTTTTAAAAGCCCCTAAAGCCAATTGATCGTTATAATGATAAGGACAATATTTTATCTCATTTTTTATGATTTTCGGTAGGAAGAATCTTATTTCAGGATGTAAGTTTGTTATTTCAAGTAAGTTAATTTCGTATTTTAGAGGAAAGTAAAGTCCTACTGTCTTTCCTTTTAACTCCTGTAATAACCGGCTAATTTTATTGATTAGAGAGTTTTTGACTAAATCGGAATTAATCTTATCTTGATTTTTTATTAAAAATTCTTTGAAATAAAGACGCAGCTCTTGTTTGGTCATAAATATCCTTAAATTCGTCATTGCAAGCGATTGAAGGCCTTGTGGCATGCATGGCTCGCTGCATCTCTGTTATCCTGTGACTTGTTCGTAGGATCTAGTTAAAAATACTAATATTATTAATATTTTTAGTGGTTTTACTGGATACTGTAGTCAAACCACGGTATGACACCAAACTGGTTTTTCAAGCCATGCAACAACGCCGCGACTGCAAGGAGCGTAGCAATCATAAAGCAGGACGCCTGAGATTGCTTCGTCAAAACTTACAGTTTTTCCTCACAATGACGTAGAAATATATCACATATTAATAGTCCTCTTATCTACACTAAGTGCTGCCTCTTTTATAGCCTCGCTTAAAGTGGGGTGAGCGTGGCAGGTTCTTGCTATATCTTCTGAAGCCGCTCCGAATGCCATATAAGCCGTAAGCTCGGCAATTAATGTACCTGCATCAGCTCCTATAATATGAGCTCCTAAAACCCTATCGGTTTTACTATCGGCAAGGATCTTAACCATCCCTTCCGTACTACCGATTGCTCTTGCTCTACTATTTGCTAAAAACGGGAACTTACCGACTTTATAATTAATGCCTTTTTCTTTTAGTTGTTCTTCTGTTTCACCGACGCTTGCTACTTCAGGATAAGTATATATTACGCTTGGAATTAAGTTATAGTTAACATGTCCTGTCTGCCCTGCCATAATTTCCACGGCAGCTATAGCCTCTTCCTCGGCTTTATGAGCAAGCATAGCTCCTTTTACCACATCACCGACTGCGTAAATATTTGAAATTGCTGTTTGGAACCGGTCATTAATCTCAATGCTACCTTGCTTATCCGTAATAATACCGACAGACTCAAGTCCTAGATTTTGCGTATAGGCTTTTCTGCCTACTGCCATCAATACAACATCGCTTGTTACTACCGAATTCTTACCACCCTCCTCTATTGTCAGATTTACTTTTCCTGACTTTACTTCAGCAGATAGCACTTTAGTATTCAGTTTAAACTCTATACCTTGTTTTTGCTGTAGTTTCATAAATTGTGTAGCAATTTCTTTATCAAGCATCGGTACAATGTTCGGTGCATACTCAATAACCGTTACTTTAGCTCCCAAACGACGCCAAACTGAACCAAGTTCTAAGCCTATATATCCTCCGCCGACTACTATTAAGTTCTCAGGTACTTTGGAAAGTTTTAAAGCACCGGTAGATGAAATAATAAATTCTTCGTCTATTTTGATATCCGGTATTTCTATGACGCTGGAACCTGTAGTAATTAGGATATTTTTGGCGTTAATTTGCTCTTTATTTACTTCAATGATATTACTAGAGATAATTTTAGCTTCACCTTTTATCCTAGTAATTTTGTTTTTGGCAAATAGACTTTCTATACCTTTTGTAAGATCAAGAACTACTTTATCTTTATTAGCTAGCATTTTTTGTAAGTCTAGTTTTACATCTACAGTAATACCTATATTCTCAAAATGTTTTAGAGCTGCTTCATATTTTTCCGAAGAATTAAGTAAAGCTTTCGATGGTATGCATCCTATATTTAAACAAGTGCCGCCAAGAGTATCGCTTTTCTCAATACACGCTACTTTCATACCAAGCTGAGCAGCCCTAATACTGCCTGTATAACCGGCTGGACCGCTACCTATTACCACTAAATCAAATTCTTGCATATTTGTTTGACCTTAATAAATTGTTGGATCGTCATTGCAAGCAGCCATAAGCTGCGTGACAATCTTGTCAAATATTCTGAGATTGTTTCGTCAATTACTTACATAATTTCCTTGCAATGACTTAATACTGCTAAAAATACACCACTATCACCTTTATAACAACTTTAATCTTATACTATTCTTATTTGGTGAAGCAATAAAACTAATTAAATTAATATTATCTTCAAAGCCGTTTGTATAATTTTGTAGTAAAGAAAACATCTTTTTAGAAATAGCATAGTTATGACTAGCATTTAGTGAATTTGCCTCACCTATATTTTTTATTTTTCTCATTAAAGCTAAAGGATTATCAAATTTTATCTCTATATTTTCATAGTCAACAATTACTTCGGCAAATCTTGCTTGCGAAAATAAAATCGGAACATGATCAAAATGAATAAAAGGAGCAATATGAGGAGAGTGTTTAAAATTACTTGCTATTTCGGCATCTATTAAGGATTTACGTAAATTCTTTAAGCTATTTCCTCCGACAAAATTACCGATAAAAATACCGTCAGACTTTAAAAATATTCTTATATTAGATAAAAAGCGTTGTACATCATTTATCCAGTGTAACCCTAATGAATAAATAATTAAATCAAAAGAGTCTTTTGGCAATTCTAAATCTTCATCATCGATTAATAATTTATGATTATGCTCAAAAGAATCAAGCAATAAAGGTGACATATCTGTTACGGTAATATCGGCACTTCGATAAGCATTTTTTAGTAAGCTCGTAAGATAACCGCATTTAGCCGATATTTCTAGAATATCCGAAAAATCCTTATCAATCATCCCTAATCGACTTATTATATCATTAGCTGCATGCTTGATAAATAAGCTGTTACTTATCCCCTCTACTGCATTATTTCGGTGATTTTTTAGCTTTAGTCTGTTGAATATATAATCCTCTCCTATCTTGAATTTTCTCTCCTAAAATTTTTGGTGGCGGTCGAGAAATAAAACCCCCTAAAAAATCTCCTAGCAAACTATTTTGAACAAGTTCTCTCTGTCTTGCAGTGCGAATATCATCCTCTTTAACTCTATCTAGCCCTTCAAAATTTTCCTGAACATCTACAATTATAGGTTTCGTATTGTTATTATTAGGTGATAAAGGTTCTAAACTCAACAGGCTTTTTTCTGCAGAATTTAAATCCGAAGTTAGATCAAAATGCTCTAAGTAGATAGGTTTTAGTTGTTTATCATTACTAGAAACTTTTTTTCTTTCTATTGCTGAAACATTGTTCTCGGTCTTATTAGATTCTCCTAGAGATTTATAACTACTTATACACAACAATACTAATATCAATTTCTTTAACATAAATAACCCTGTATATTATTACAGTTAATATAAATTAAATAATATATGCATCGAGTACTGAAATTAAGGGAATTATATACTTGTATAACCTATATTTTCTTTTTATTTACCCAAGCTGTAAATTCAGCAATACTAAACACTTCTATTAAATTACTGCCAACTTGATCCTTGAGTCATTTCAAGGCTTCTTTTTTATATCCATCACCATCATATAGTATTATAAATTCCTTGTTTTTTTATGTTTAGCACAAGATAAGGATATTTTTCATCAACCAATCCTCCTGATCGTTGCCACTTAGATTCTATAACTAGGTAATTGGGATGACGTCCTGGATGATATAATATAAAATCGCATTTCCATTTAGTATCATAAATATTTTTGCCAATTTCAAACTGTCTAGTATAAATAGGCTGCTTAAGGATCTTAGCTGTACTAAATCTTTTATTAGATACAAAACAATATCCTTCTCTTTTTAGTCGATCATGTATAAAAATCTCAAGTTCGTTTCCAGTTTTATTAGCTTGTAAAATTGCAATTTGTTTTACCATTGTACTAATAATTGCTTGTTAAAACTTCATTAGCTCCTCGCCTACTGTTGGATTTACAATTTATGCTTCTTGGTGCATTTACTATATCTATACTAAAAGACTTGTATAAGTTCTTTATAAAATCGCTATCTGAATTTGTAAAGCTTTACTACACGCAAGTATGTTATCCTTATCAAGAATATTAGGATTCATATAAGATCCCATCGGGACATTGCACTCTCCTTTGCTATTTACTCTATAAAGACCATTATAATAAGTCTTGTTAAGGTATATGAAACGTGTGGCTATCTCAATAGGGTTATCGCTATTTGCGTTCTTTCTAACAGCATAGTAATAATCTTGAGAGTGATTAGCTTTATGCTTAGCTAACAGCTCAATTAATGCTCGAGCTTCATCCTTAACTTAAATATCTCTCTATGTGTTTTTTGCTAATAGTATAATATACATGTTTGTCAAGCCGGCTTTAAACAGATCGGAGAATATAAAGCTCAAAGCGGGGCATTTTAAAGGTAATACAAGTTATTTAATGATAAGAAATATATTAACATAAGCTTTATTCCACTTTCTACTTCTCATTTTTTGCTTTTTTTAAAATGGCTAGAAATGCCACATATAAAACTATGGTGGGATAAGGATATAGAATGGAGTTTAGAATTAATCGCACAAAAATACTCAATCTATGTTATAGGGTATAAGCTAGAAAATAATGAGCCTAAAAATATACACGCTTACATTATAGCAGCAGACTGTACTCCTATAGGATATATCCAAATTTACAATGCTTATGATTTTGAGCATTCAGACCCATTAATAAACTTACCTTCAAAACTTGCAGCACTTGATTATTTCTTAAATGCTTAGGTTCTGTGGACATTTAATAGAATCATCATAATTATGACTCTTTTTCGCTGCAAATTATAAGTTTTTTGAAATATGCATAACTACTCCTTCAAAAATCTTATTAATTTGCGCTAAAAAATACTTCAAAATAAAAAATCAATTAGAAATCTTCACAGAACCTAGATATATTAATATATATTAAGTGTAAAAAGAATTAGTGAGAAAATGCTAAAAGATCAGAATTTAGATATAGAAAGAAAGCAAGACCATATTGAAATTAATCTTACGAAAAACGTTGAATCTACACTTAAAAGCGGTTTTGAATCTATTCAATTTATTCATAATGCATTGCCGGAAATTAACTACGATAGCGTAAATACAACTACTACTTTCCTTGGAAAATCTTTACAAGCACCTATCCTAATTTCTAGTATGACCGGAGGTACGACTAGAGCTAGAGATATTAACTATAGACTTGCACAGGTCGCTCAAAAAGCCGGTATTGCTATGGGGCTTGGCTCTATGCGGGTTTTGTTAACGGAACCGGATACAATCAAGACATTTGCAGTAAGGCATATAGCTCCCGATATCCCTTTACTAGCCAATATCGGTGCAGTACAGCTTAATTATGGAGTGACACCTAAAGAATGTCAGTATTTAGTGGATGCTATTAAAGCCGATGCCTTAATTTTACACTTAAACGTGTTACAGGAACTGACTCAGCCGGAAGGTAATAGAAACTGGGAAAAACTGTTACCTAAGATAAGAGAAGTGGTTAATTACCTCTCTATTCCGGTAATTGTTAAGGAAGTAGGATACGGTTTATCTAAAAAAGTTGCTGAGAGTCTTATTGATGCAGGGGTTAAGGTTCTTGATATTGCAGGGAGCGGTGGAACATCTTGGAGTCAAGTGGAGGCTTATCGTGCTACAAATTCGTTACAAAACCGTATAGCTAGTAGCTTTATTAACTGGGGAATCCCGACTTTAGATTCTCTAAAAATGGTGCGGGAAGTCTCAAAAGATATTCCGATTATTACCAGTGGTGGGTTAAAATCCGGTATTGATGGTGCAAAAGCAATTCGTATAGGAGCTAATATTTTTGGATTTGCCAGTCAATTTTTAAAAGCGGCAGATACTTCTGAAAGCTTGCTTTTCGAAGAGATACAATTGATAATTGAGCAGCTTAAAATTACCATGCTATGCACCGGATCACGCACTTTAAAAGATTTAGCAAAAGCAGAGATTAGGTTGTAGTAAAATTTATATTCATAATATATTGGCACCAAATTCAAAAATAACTCTTTCGGCCTTGTAATCACTCATTTGAACAAGTTTAACTGCTTCAAGATAATTACCTTTGGTAAATTTGTTAATGACTTTCTGCCAAAATATTAATGCCGGTTTATTTTCAGGAATAACCGCAACTTCCCATAATCCTTTATGTATTTGCCAAATTTGCTTAGCTACTTTTATATTGATCTATGGAAAATTTATGTTTTTTCAATAAATATTTAAAATTTTCTATACATTCATATGTAGCAATTTGATGCCATATATCACTGACCTCTTTTTTCCATGATGAAGACCATTCGCCTTTAACTATATTTCGCACAGAATTTAAATATTCTTTTTTTTGCAATATCCATATTAGGCAAAAGAGCCCATAAAACTTTGGATAATAGTCTGTTAATGCTTTTTCTTGATTGAATTTGAAGGCATCAAGACTGCTTGTTAAAGGATTAATTAATACAAAACCTCTACGACCTAGATGTCCTACAATATGATCATTTAAATCTTCGTCCGGTACTAACTCGGTACAGAATATCCTTTTAAATATGGTTTTACAAATTCAAGATCTTCAGAAGCAGAATGTTCTACTACACTTAATAAATATAAAGTATCTTTTAGAGTTAATTCTTCAATTGGCGAAGCTTTAATTTTTTATACAAAAATGTATCTATTAAAATATGTCTTTTTGCTTCTGCTTCAGTTTGTTTTTTGTTTTATAGCTTTCTTACAATTATCACATGAACAACTAGAGTTATTGTTATGATTACATATAGGACCTAATAGAGCAAAACTCGTTTCTCCATAAACATAGCTATAATAATTTCTACTCTTTAGCTTAATAACTAAATTTGTATCTCGGTAGTATTTACAAAATAATTTATAATGCGTAACAAGCAGAAATAAACTAACTAAACTATTGGGGGATACATTAACATTAAATTCTTCTAATAAATTAGCTATTTTCTCATAGTTATAATAACGTTTTATTAAATCTTTGATTTGTTCTTCTGTTAAATGTGATAAATCTTTATGAGCCATAACTTAATATAAATTAATTGATTACTAGGTATATAATTGCAACTTATAAAAGTACATCTGTAATAGAAAAAATAATATAAATATACTACTATTTTTATTATAAAAGTAAAAATAGAAATTAAAAGACTATCAATATGAGGTAATTAGTAGACGAGATAAGCTTTGTAAAAAGCTTTTAGCCTTTATAACTGTAATAATAAATGCATATGAAACTTTTAAATACTCGACAGTGGAAACCTTGATTACTATTTGGCTTTCCGGTTCGATAAACTACAAAAATTGGCTAACTGTTCAGACTAGAGCGTGGTAAGCTAGTATTACAGAAAAAAGATATTTTTGTTTAGGTAAAGTTGATGGTAATATTTTAACAGTCCGTTTTATGTTCCGAGATAATCATATAAGAATTTTTGGAGCAAGATACTGGCGTAAAGGTAAGAGAATTTATGAGCAAGAGGATAAAATACACTGATGGAGAAATAGGGGAAGTAAAAATAGTAAAAGATTTCTTGCCGCACCTTAGAGAACTTTTATTAAAAGATGATTCAGTAAAAGTAACCATTTCTTTAAGTAAAGAGAGCGTAGAATTTTTAAAATCAGAAGTAGCAACTGCACATGTTCCTTATTAGGATTTTACTAGATAAATATACTAAGTATTATAAAGAAAATAAACAAGCATAACATACTCTTCTGCTTTTAAGAATTGCTTTTTGTTATCTTCATGAATTCATGTACTTACTTATTAAGTATAAGCTGTACACACTCACCATTTGATAACAAATTCAATTCTTGAAATCATGCGAGTATACCATAAACTGAGCTGGCGGAGAGAGGGGGATTCGAACCCCCGACACGTTGCCGTGAACACGCTTTCCAGGCGTGCGCCTTAAACCGCTCGGCCATCTCTCCCAAATTTTTAGCATTGCCTGTATGGCTTCCTATGTCATTCTCACAAGGTATTGATGTTGTTGCATAGAGTAAAAAGCCTACTCGATATCATCCCAGCGGAAGCGAGGATCCCAAAAAATAAACCTATAAAAACAATTTTTTTGTAGATTTTACTGGATTCCCGCTTTCGCGGGAATGACATAAAACAATCTATGCCACAAAGCCTTTAGTCGCTTGCAATGATGACTCGGGTATCCATACTACAAAGCTAAGACTTATTCTGAGAAAAAATATTATTGGCTTCTTCTAGCTCATTTTTAGTATTAACACCAACAATTAAATCATGATCAGTAGATAATAAATATGAAACTTTTTCACCGTGATTTTTACATATTTTTACTATTTCAGTTAAATAAATTTCCTTATGACCGTTAGTATTAGTAGCAAATAAAGGTAAGTATTTATTTAAAATTTCGCTACTGAAAGCCATAATACCTGAATTACAAAGCTTTATGTTTTTCTCTTCTGCGCTTGCATTTTTATGTTCGATTATCTCTAAAAATTCACCATTTTTATCAGTAACTATTCTCCCATATTGAAGCGGATTTGCTCTCTCAAAGCCTAAAGTCACTAATGCAGAATTAGTAAGGCTTAAATAAGCTATTAATTCATGCATAAGTCTTGGAGTAATAAGAGGATGATCAGCGTATAAAACTAATATTGTTTTATTTTTATTAATTAAATTTATTGCTGCATAAGTAGCATGAGCTGTGCCTTTAGGTTCTTCTTGCAGTACAAAGCGACACATATTTTCATAGGGCGTTAAATGTTTTTTAAGTTCTTCTGAATAAACTATAATTACATCATTTGTGACGTTAAGCGAATTCTTTAATACCGTTTCAAGCATTGGAACTCCACCGACTTTATACATTACTTTCGGTAAATCGGACTCCATTCTAGTACCTTTACCGGCTGCTAAAATAATTATTTGATAGTTTGCATCGTTATAAGTCATGGTTCTCCTTGTATTATTTCGTAAACATCATCAGATAACTCATAATTCCCAAAAACTCTTTGCACATCATCGCTTTCTTCTAAAACTTCCACAAGCTTTAGTAATTTTTCAGCTTTGTCCTTATCATCTATAATTATTGTATTTAATGGGATCCAGCCTATATACGAATCTTCAGGTATGCCGTATTTGCCAGTGAAAAATTCTAGAACTTTAGAGAAATTTTCAATATCCGTATAGATGGTATGGGTGGTATCATTGGATATAATATCATGCCCCCCAGCTTCTATGGCTGCCTCTAAAACATCTTCATTAGATGCTATATTTATTGGATACTGAATAACTCCGCAATGGTTGAATAAATAATTGACACTACCGGTTTCACCTAAACTCCCACCATATTTAGTAAAACTAGAGCGTACTTCTGCAGCAGTGCGGTTTTTATTATCGGTTAAAGCTTCAACTATTATAGCAATACCATTCGGTGCATAACCTTCATATCTAATTTCCGTATAATTTTCGGTATTAGAAGAATCATTAGCACTATTAATAGCTTTATCTATTCTTTCTTTAGGGAGATTTTGACTACGTGCGGCGGTTAAAGCATTTCTAAGACGTGGATTATTTTCAGGGTTATTAGAAGAACCGGTTTTAGCTGCAGTAACTATTTCACGAATTAATTTAGTGAAAACTTTTGCTCTTTTTTTATCTTGAGCCCCTTTACGATGCTGAATATTTTTGAACTTTGAATGACCGGCCATATTTATTTCTTTATCTTTCAAAAGTAGTATTATATACTCTGAAGTAAAATGAAAAATAATATACGAAGATCAACTTGAAAAAGAGCAAGGAGTCTGCAAACCGAGGAGCGGAGCATATAATAAATACTCAGCACCCGAGGACTTAAAAAGACGACGTAGCTAATTTTTTAAGTTCATCAAATATATTGTTTCTCCAAAAACGATTAATTAACCTTGTTTTGCTTTAAATCTTTTATTCTTTTTATTTATTACAAAAATTTTGCCTCTTCTTTTAACGATCTGACAATCTTTATCACGTTTTTTTAACGATTTTAATGAGCTAACAACTTTCATAAAATATACTTTTACATTTAATTTGGATTGATAATAAACATTTTTATTTAATCAGTCAATTAGGTTCTGTACTCTTGTAATAGAATAATCATAATTATAGCTATTTTTAGCTGCAAGTTATAAGATTTTTTTTGGCAATATGAATAACTATTTCTGCAAAAATCTTATTAATTTTTGCTAAAAAATATTGCAAAATTATAATCATTAATCAAAAGTGTACAGGACCTAACAATTTAAAGCATTTTTAAAAATACCATGCTTCGTGGTTTTTAAATATAAATTTAACCAATAATTACAAAGGGATCAAATTATGAATAAATATTCATTATATAACTTTACTTAAGAAACTATAAATGAAATCAAGCAAAATGGAAGAGAATGGAGTTTAAACAAACCATATTATGATGAATTTCTTGTTGAATTACCGAAATTAGTTCAAAAATTTGATCTATCTGAGGATGATTCTACTATATCTCCGGAAATGTCAAAGGAACAAAATAATCTTAACGATCAACAACTTGCAGCTTTGATTCATCAAGCAACTGCTCACGCTAACAGAGAGGAAATACCACAATCTTCTAATAGTTCTAATAGAGGAGAGAGTGGTACAGAAGATACTATTTTAGGTATGCAAGCTAAGGATTTAGTAACATTAATTAATGCCGGAGTGCAAGCTTTAGATGGGACTACTAATCCTCAAGGTAGCACTGCTGAAGACTTTGTAACACAAATAAGTAATCTTGTTCGAGCGACAGGAGGCGATATTAATAATTTGTTGGATATGGTATCCGATATATTAGGTAATCCTCAAAACACTAATGATGCTGCTTGGGATTTAGATTAATCCTTTTACCTCTTAAATGCTATAACTTCCCTTGCTTCATAAGATAAGTTATGGTATGCTAGTTTATCTTATTGTAACTCAAGTTATTTTAGCGTTGCCGGTATGGTTTGGGAATTATGCCAAAATTGTCATTGCGAGCGACTACAAGGAGCGTGGCAATCCAGCAAAACAATAAAAAAATTCTGTAAATCAGAATTTTTTACTGGACTGCTTCGTCAATTACTCCGTAATTTCCCTCGCAATAACGTTAAAACCATACTACTCCTATTATTATCCTTTATTCTCTTCTCTAAGCCGGCTATTGCCGATCCTGAAATAGCTGAATCCTTTAAATGTTCAAAACTTTTTCCTTACTTTGAAAAAAAATTTAATATCCCATCTAATACGTTACATTCAATAGCTTTAAAAGAATCGGGAAAAAAACATACAACCCGTAAAATTAGAGTAGTATGGCCTTGGACGGTAAATGTTGAAGGAAAAGGCTATTATTTTAACACAAAAAGAGAAGCTGTAAGTTTTGTTAGAATAGAGCTTATAAAAGGGCGAGAGAGTATTGATGTCGGATGCATGCAGATTAACTTAAGGCATCATTTAGGGGCTTTTAATTCCCTTGAACAGGCATTTGATCCAAATAATAACATTCGTTACGGTGCAGAATTTTTGCGTTCAAAATATGATCAGCTAGGGAGCTGGCACAAGGCGATAGCTCATTATCATTCAGCTACACATTCTTTAGGGTTTAAATATAAACAAGATGTAGTTAAAATAGCAAGTAATATGGCTCTTTATAAAGCATCCTTACATAGTTATCTAAATAATAATGAAGGGGCTTTAGAAGATACAATTCCAGTAAATAATAACAAAGTTCAAAAAAAATCACTTTTTAGTGGCAATACAAGATATAGAAGTAGTATTATGATACCGGTTCCTGCTAAAATTAATTAATTCTATGAATATTAAATTTGGGGCGATTGTACCGAAATTCATAAATTATTAGAGGGAAAATTATCTTTTTCAGAACAACAAATAAAAAAAGAAAATAAAATTCATGAGAAATATAAACAATTTTATTTAAAACATAATAATCCTACTAATTTTTCTATGCAATTTCTTGAGAAAAAATCTGAGACTAAATGGAGTAGAAACTTTAATATCAGGTTTTTCAAAATTTTGTGAAGATAATTTTCAAACTAGTAAAAGTAAATCTAATTCCCTAAATTATTATATTAAAAAACAACAAAACCAATGGTTTAATGATATAAGAAATGAGAATTACAAAATATATTATAGAAAAAAATACGAAGATAATATCTTTAGAAATAATTAATTAAGGCAACTATATATCTTGTATAACCTCAATTGTTTCGATACTGAACAAAAGTGCATAGATTATTTTACTGATATACGTTAGGCTAACGGAGCTTATTGTCCGTATTGCGGCAACCAAAAGATTGTTCATTATGCGGATGGAACGAATCACAAATGTTCGGCATATAAAAAGCGTTTTAGTATCAAAGTCGGCACAATTTTTGAAAATAGTAAGATTTCTTTAAAGAAATGGTTTACAGCAGTTTTGCAAGTTACTACGTAAAAAAAAGTTTATCACCATTACAGCTTTCAAGAGATATTAATGTTACCCAAAAAACTGCATGGTTTATGCTTTTCATAGGATTAGAGAAGTGACTAAACTAGAAAGTTTTAGTATTCCTTTAAAAAGCACTGTAGAAATAGATGAGACGTATATTGGTGGTAAAGAAAAGAACAAACATCACAATAAAAAAACTCAAGGTACACAAGGTCGCAGCACAAAGACAAAAACCGTTGTAATCGGCATGATAGAGAGAAACGGTAACGCTAAGGCTCAAGTTATAACAAAGGTTAATTCAAAGACCATAGAAAAAATTGCAATAAATAATATTCTAATAGGGGCAACTATTTTATCTGATGAATGGGGAGCTTACAATTAGGTAAATATATAAGAGAGTCTGTGTCCACAAACACGATAGAAAGCTTTTGGGCGGTGTTTAAGCGTGGTAATCGTATAGCCCGCGGCTTATTTTCATCAGGATCAATAAAGAAAGTATCGCTTAGTGGATCAATATATTTGTGGTAAAATTTTATAAAAGCTGCTAAAGTAGAGCTAGCAAGCCCTTGGCCTAAGAAGTTTTTATTACCTATACCGAAATCAAGAGTTATCGTATGACCTGATTTAGACAAATATTTTCATTGAATATCAGATAAATTGTGGTCTTTTTCAAGGCTATCCGATAATATAAAACAAAACGGTTCATTATTTATAAAACCAATCCAATAATTAGTTGTCCCGTAAAAATAATGCTGTTTTTTGCCGGCATAATGTCATTATAATTAGTATATATAAAGAGCCAGGGGAAATCTGGCGTGAAAAATTACCTGAAATTGTAGCAGAATTAGCTAGAGAATGGATAATTTATCTTTCAATTATGTTCTATCAGGGTATCAAAATAATAAGCCTATTATTATATTGAAACTAAGCTGTGCTGCTAAAGACCTAACAAACGAAGCGGAAGCTTTAAAAGTTTTTTCAGGGTTTGATGCTGCAACTATTCTGGCCCAAAAAGATAATGCTTTATTACTTGAGAGAGCGGTATCTGGTATTGCCTTAAAAGAATATTCATCAGATAACCAAATTACTATAGCTTGTTCTGTTATGAGCAAGTTGCACAGAGCATCTATACCAAAAATGCACCAATTCCCTAATATCAAGGATCAGCTGAAAGCTTTGGATCAAGAATGGGATTTGCCTAAAACTTACTTACAAAAGGCAAGAAAATTGAGAGATAAACTTCTTCACAATCCTGAACCTCAAATTTTACTTCACGGTGATTTACATCATGAGAATATATTACAAAATGATACGCAATGGGTAGTCATTGACCCTAAAGTAGTAATTGGATATCCTATAAATGAAGTATGGATTTTTGCCATGAATACTGAGCAATACACAAAATTTGCAGCAAATTATTTTGGCTTTAAGTTACAAGAGGTTAGAAGCTGGTATTTTGTCCAGCTTGTTTTAGCTATCTGTTGGAATCTTGAGGATGGAATAGAAAAATGAATTATTTTTAAAACTTGCTGATAAAGCATATAGTCTAGTTTAAGTTAATGCCAATATAAATATCAACTATTGCATTATGTGGATCACTACTTCTTTCATCATATATTTCAAAGTCAGCTATGTAAGCTTTTTCCCCTCCTAACATTGCCATATCCATATGCCATATTTTTTGCCACATATCAATAACAACTTTAGGCATTTGATCAGGATCGGATGTAACTTTTGCATAAGTCTCATAATTTGTATAAACTGAAAAAACTTTTTTCGGAGTTTTTCTATTTAGGATTTTGTCTTGTATCTAACTTTTTTTGAAAAGCAAAAAGTCCTTAGTTTATAATATATTTACTGTGTGAAGTATTTATAAATTGAAATAGCAATAAAACATGGTGGAGCCAGGGGGAGTTGAACCCCCGACCTTTTGAATGCCATTCAAACACTCTACCAACTGAGCTATGACCCCAATATAGTCAATTGATTTGAACTCACCTGCATCGTCACTCATCGTTCTCCTATTAGTTAGGCTTAACTCTTCGCTCCTGGTGTGCAAATCCCACTGACTTGACTATAATTCTCTTATACTATCTTTATACTATAATAATAAAACTAAATCTATAAAATTTAATCTTTATTTTGCTAACAATGCCATAGCATCTCTAGAAGACATTATATTATCTACTAATCCAAATTTTTTTGCTTCTTCCGGTGACATGAAATTATCACGTTCCATACTTTTTTCGATATGTTTTAACTCTTGTCCAGTATGTTTACTATACAATTCGTTAAGTAACCTTTTGATTTTTAGGGTTTCTTGAGCGTGGATTTCTATATCGGTAGCTTGTCCTTTATAACCTCCTGACGGTTGATGGATCATAATACGACTGTGAGGTAAACTATAACGCATCCCCTTCTCGCCCCCGCACAGTAAAAGTGAGCCCATAGAACAAGCTTGACCTATGCATAATGTAGCCACTTTAGGTTTTATATATTGCATTGTGTCATAAATCGCAAGACCTGCGGTTACAACTCCTCCGGGGGAATTGATATACATATATATATCTTTTTTAGGATTTTCTGCTTCAAGAAACAATAATTGTGCAACAATTAAGTTTGCCATATGATCTTCAACAGTACTACATACAAAGATTATACGTTCTTTTAGTAATCTTGAATATATATCATAAGCACGTTCACCGCGTGATGTTGGTTCAATTACGATCGGTACATACGACATTAATATTTTCTCCTGAAATTGATGAATTAAGTAGTTTTTTGTCATTACGAGGAGGTTATTTTAATAACCGACGTGGTAATCTCATGAAGTAGCATAGAACTCCTGAGATTGCTTCGTTGAAATTTACAGTTTCTCCTCGCAATGACTTATAGATTATTACTTCTTATCTTCTAAAACATTAGCAAGTATATCTCCCATATTGGTAGTATTATCACTAGAACCATATTCTTTGAGAGCTTTTTGACGTTCTGCTATTTTATGAGCTTTTACCGATAATAAAATTCTACCGGTGGATTTCTCGATAGAAATAACTTTTGCTTCTATTTCTTCGTCTATTTGAAACATTTCAGGCTTCTGCTCGTCTTTTTCATCCGATAGTTCAGTTCTTTTAATAAAACCTGTTACTTTATTGTTTAATAATACTTTGAGTCCCTCATCTTTAACTTCTGTTATAAGGGCTTTAACTATTGTGCCTTTTTTATATTCATCACTGATTTCTTGATATGGATTCGGCGACAATTGTTTTATACCTAAACTAACTTGTTCTTTTTCAATATTAATGGCTAGAACTTTGCATTCTATTTCGTCACCTTTTTTGTATGATTTTAATAGATCTGTTCCTTTATCTTCCCAGCTAATATCACCTTCATGAATCATGCCGTCCATATTATTACCGAGTGCAACAAAAATACCGAAATCCGTAATATTTCTAATCGGTGCTTTAATTATAGTACCGACAGGATTATTTTCAGCGAACTTTGTTAAAGGATTTTCTTGGCATTGTTTAATACTTAAAGAAACACGATGCTTTTCAGTATCGACCTCTAAAACTACGAATTCTACTTCTTGCCCTATAGTTAACGTTTTTCTAGGATTTTGATTAGATTTTAACCAACTAATTTCGCTTGAATGAACAAGTCCCTCAAGCCCGTCTTTTAATTCTATAAATACGCCGTAATCAGCAAAATTTGTAACTTTACCGGTCATTTGTTTACCGACGGGGAATGCTTCTTTAATTGCTTCCCATGGGTTAGAATCAAGTTGTTTTATACCGAGTGATATTCTTTTGGTTTTTTCATCAAACTTAATAACCATTACTTTAACCTTTTGGTTAAATTCTAACACTTCTGAAGGATGGTTAACTCTTCCCCAAGAAATATCGGTTAAATGTAATAAACCGTCAACACTTCCAAGATCGATAAACGCACCGTAATCAGTAATATTTTTTACGGTTCCTTCTAATACCATGCCTTCTTTAATTTTAGATAGCATCTCATCTCTAGCTTCAGAACGTGATTCTTCTAAAATAGCTCTTCTTGAAACTACTATATTACCAAGCTTTTTATCCATACTTAAAATTTTAAACGGTTGCTTGATATTCATTATAGAAGTAGGATCTTTAATAGGTCTAACGTCAACTTGGCTCCCTGGTAAGAATGCTACTACACTAGATAAATCCACGGTAAAGCCTCCTTTTACACGACCGAAAATTGTACCGTCGACAAATTCGCCCTTGGAACACATGATTTCTAGTTGTCCCCATAATTCTTCTTTAACTGCTTTTTCACGGCTCAATATCGTTCTGCCGTTACGTCCTTCAATTTTCTCGATGAAAACTTCAACTACGTCCCCAACTTCAGGTAAAGCTAAAAATTCAGACTTAGGTATTCTACCTTCATTTTTTAATCCAACGTCAACAATAATTATATCGTTTTTTATTTCGATTACTTGACCTTTAACTACCGTTTTTTCTTTTATATGACTTGTATCAACGGTTTCAAGCATTTTAGAGAAATCTTCTTCAAATTCGTGATTCATTGCTGCAAGTTGTGGAACAAATCGTTGTTTTAGTTTTATTGACATATTCTTCTCGTAATATTAGCTAAAGTGCCTAGGCTAATAAAATTTTTTTGTAAGGTTAATAAAATTGGATGCTCTTGCATGGCTAAAAAAAGCGTTCTATGTTATTCCCGCGTAGGTGGGAATCCAGAAAAAGCGAAACTATTTAAGCTTTTAATGTTAAAAATTCAGTGTGTTTTGACCTTTTAGTTACTGAATCCCCGCCTACGTGGGTATGACATACTAGCCATGCAATAACGCCATAAAATCGAATAAAATAATCTAGCACTTTTTCAAGTTATTTTATTCTTTATATAATTTGTTACTTCTTCTACGACTTCCATAGCTGAAAGCTTTGAAGTATCGATAATTAAAGCATCTGAAGCCGGTAATAACGGTGCAGCTTTTCGCTCTTTATCTCTTTTATCTCGCAAAATTATTTGCCGTAAAATCTCATCGAGTATACATGTTTTCCCTTTTGCTTGCAACTGCTTATATCGTCTTTCCGCCCTAATTTGAGGATTTGCGGTTATAAAAATCTTTAAATCGGCGTCAGGTGCAACAACGGTGCCTATATCCCTACCCTCCATAATCATTCTAGGTGTTATTTTTACTAGATGCATCAGATATTTGTTTAGATTATTTCTAATTTCACTTATTACGGCAATTTGCGATGCTATATTTCCTATATTCTCATTCTCTAAGTCAAAATTATTGTCGAGTTTTAATTCTTGAGATAAAGCAATTACCGCATCTATATCAGTAACATCTATTTTTTGACTAATACAGTCAAACGCAAGCTGCCTATAAACAATACTTGACTGAAAATATTTAAGAGAAAATTTCTTAGCCAGTATTAAACCGATAGTCCCTTTACCTGAAGCAGCAGGACCGTCAAGAGAAATAGTGAAATTTTGTGAAATATTAAAGGCTTTAGTTTTTAAATCCACCATAAAATTATAGACTAAATAATAAAATATTATAAATAATGGAAATAAGGCTTGAAATCTAGTACATTAATGAATTTTAAAAAAAACAAGGGTTAAAACTACATATAGATTTAGTAGTACACCCTCCTATGGGGTAATCAACAAATTAATTTTTTGATTTACAGCTTTAGCGTATTTTTGAAGGCTTAAGAAATTAGGAATATGATGTCCGCTTTCCATTCTTGCTATTTGAGCTTGAAAAGTAGACATTTTTTAGTAACATCCGTCTGAGTCATATTAGATGCAAGACGAGCCTTTATTAAAGTGCTTGCTATCTTAAATTCCATTTTTCGTTCTTCATAAGTTTTTTTCTTCAGGGTTTGATAATAACTCTTTTTTAAATTCATCAAAGTTTTTCATTAAAACCTTCCTTTAATCTTAAGTTTTAGCTATTGAAATAGCTGTTTTAGGAGTTTTTTTCTGTTTTTTTAATAAATGTATGCAATATAACTATTTTTTTATCCATAGCTAAATAATAGTTCCCAAAGTTTGCCTTCTATATAATCTTTTTAACATATAACTTGAACTAATCAATTGACACTTATCTTAATTGTAAATATTATAATGTCCATAATTCGATAAAGCCAAAACTACATAAAGATTAAAAAAATTATAAGGGTGATTAGCTCAGTTGGTTAGAGCATTACGTTGACATCGTAAAGGTCAGAGGTTCAACCCCTCTATCGCCCACCAGCATACAGTCAAGCTTTTTGTAATCTACTAATTTTACCTCCCTACTCCATATGCTCACTATATGCTCATCGCGTTTTTAAAAATGGTACTCTAATTCTCTTACTACCTTGACTAAACCTGATGTTTAAGTTGAGGTCTTATGCACACTATATGCTCATCACATTTTACTAATGATTGTGTAACACATGATCATGGTAATCAAAATTCAATCATTTTCTACAATTTTGTTGGTAATTTTATTCCTCCTGAATGGAGTAACCTATCCTCTAGTAATGGTAAAATTTTAAGTAAAACCTCAAGACAACTCCTATCTCTAATAGTCTTCCGCTTGCAAATCTACTATAACAATAGTATCGACGAACTTCAGGAAACCTATCATTTCTTTGAAGAACACTTAGGAGTTTGTCAAGAACGTGTCAGACAGTGCCTAATTGAATTAGAAAAGAGTGGTTTCATTAAGTTTTATAAAGCAACTATTATTAAATATGGTATTAAATGCCGCAATACTCCTTGTATTAAGCTGGCTAGAAATTTCCAGCCATTTTCTCAAAAAATTCTCAATGAAAATGAAAAAAATTTGGGCTTAACTCAAAATAAATTTGGGGTGAAACCCAAAGAAATTTTGCCTCAACCCCAAAAAAGTTTGGACCAGTACATATATATAGATAATAATAAAAATATATCTAATAAATCTAGATATAGCAAATCTATAATTTTTCAAAATGAACAAAATGAAACTGTTCAAAATCAACAATTACTACAATATTCACAACAACAAAAGCTTGCACAAGAGTTAAAATTCGCAACAACAAGATCGGCTAATAATCAGCAAGAGAGTGAAAATACCAAAACAGCCAAAAGTGATTTTATCGTTGGTCCATTACAGATTAATAAGGCATTGCAAGCAGTGCTTGATAAGGTGGATAAGGCAAGATGTAAGCAAATAGCATCACCAGCTAATAATGATTCAGCAGTAGAATCTGTAAAGAATAAAGGCTGGTTCAAAAGAAAAAAATTAATAGATTTCCATCCCTTAACTCAAGAAGAGGCCGATTTATTACAGGTAAAATCAAATCGAGAATTTAATCTTAATTTCATCAATAAGCTCTTATTGAAGCTAGCAGAACAATATCCAGAATATCATTTTGGTCATAAGAAAGTCCTACTGAACTATATGGCTAAAGCTTTAGCTCATGAGCTCAGAGAAACTACTAAAGCCAACAGCACTACATTTCAGTTTAAATCTAGCGATGTAAACAAAGCCAAAGACCGACATCTAGATAAGATAGAAAGTAGCCTTGATACTAGCAAGCAAGCTCAGCTAAAACGTAAAATTGTTGGTAGTTTTGATCCTGATACAGCTTATGAATTACTAAGTTCTTGCTACTTTATTGGGGTAGTAGGTAATAGCTATCAAATAAAATTGCTTAAAAACATTACGCTTTCAGAACATAGCCAAGATAAAATACTACAGCAAGTACGAATGATCTATGGCAGTAATATTGGGCAATTACAAATCATACCATTTGCTGAGCTTGAAGCTAAGCATAATAATACTGAAGATGAAAAACAAAATTACCTATTGCAGCTTAGCAAGCAATTAAATCCTAATTCAATATGGTACAGGGCACGGAAATTTCTTATTGAACGTTATAACCAATATATTGATTTTGGGGTATTAAGTAAATTAGTAGTGGTAGAGGAAGATATAGTCAACAACAAGGTAATCCTTAAATCAACAACGGCTTTTAATGATTACTATGTTAGAAATCGTCATATGCAAGATCTAGAAGAAGCTTTTAAGACTCAAGATTATTGCTTTGAATTAATCAAGTTTGAATATAACTAAGCTATTGTGGTAATTGATAATTTGTAATAACTACTTCATCAGATATTTTATTGTGCTCAGGCATAGAATATTTAACCTTAATAGTACTAATATTAAAATTTTTGTATAAGTTTCTAATAAAGGGAGTATTACTATTAGAAACCATTATTTTAACATTTTTATCATTGAGTTCTGTAGCAAAATCTTTAAGTCTCGTTTGCTCATTTTCATCAAAGGGTAATCTGGTATAAAACTTCTCACCTGATTTATGATAAGGAGGATCAAAATAAACAAAATCATCTTGTTGTGGTTCAATGAAAGAAAAATCCATAGCACAAATAGATGTGTCAGCTAAAAGCTGACTACACTGTTTTAATCGAGAAGCAATATCAGATTTACTATAGTTTCTACCAGAGAAAGTTTGAGCTGGCTTCCCATCAATATTAATCCGGTAAATGCCTTTAAATGAATATCTATTAAGATAGATAAATCTTGCAGTAATTTTTGCTGGGTCATTACTATCATTATTACTTCTAACTTGGTAATAATGCTCTTTGGAATGTTTTTCTTTATGAGAGTCTAATAGTTTACTGACCTTATCTGGATTCTTCTTTATTGCGTTATAGCTAGTTACTAGCTCTAGATTAATATCAGATAAATAGCATTGTTTAAATTTATCTCTAATTTGAAAAAATAAAGCCCCACCACCAAGGAATGGTTCATAGTAGTTATTCAGTGTTGATGGAAGAAACTTAATTAATTGATCGGCAATTTTTCTTTTACCACCAACCCATTGTAGGAATGGTTGTGATTTATCTGAGTTCTTTACTGACATGAAATTATTATTAAAATATTTATACTAAATTATAGTATAAAATAGGTTTAAATGCCAGCAAAATACTGTATTACAAGGGATTTTCAAGGAATTCTTGATGTTTTCTGTAACATCATTAATACTAGTTTTGATTTGTATGTAATAGACAAAGATCTGAGCTAACAAATAATAGTAATTTAGCTGTGTCTCATTTATGCAGCTCTTTATTAAATTGTGTAGAAATCTGTCAAAAAAGCTCTTAAATCCTCTGTACTTCATGGAATAGTTAGGATATCTGTCCTTGTTAAGAGCAGCCGTGGTGCAGTTCTAGTTCAGAGGTTAAATTAAAAACTACAAAATTTTAGCACTTTAACCTCTGAGCTGTTTTCTGAACTTTAACAGCAAGGAGATGCTATGACAATTAATAATCAAAATCAACCAAAAGATAATCATAATATTACTAAAACAAATTGGAATCTTCAATTATCTCCCATATCTGTCACATTAATACCATATCAGCAAGAAGAGAATATCATTAACTCGACGATCACAAATTATACTGATATAATTAAATATAAATTAGAGTTACAAGAAGCAAATAATAAATTGAAAGAATCTGAGTTATTTAAAAGAGATGTGGTGCAAAATATGGTACATGGATTAAAGATTCCATGTAATGGGATTTTTTCATTAGTAACAGCCCTTTATGAAATAGAGGATCATCCTGAAAAAAAGGATTATTTAGCTAGTGTGGTAAATTGTGCTGAAGAATTACTGGATTATTATAACAATATACTTAGTTATTTACAGAATAATTCAGGATTACCTCCTATAGTTTTTAATAAGTTTGATCCAAAACAGTTGGTAAATAAGATTATTGATAAAGCGATGCCAATAGCTCAACGTAAGGGATTAAATTTATCTTGTAATTTTCAGTATGATTTAACAAATGCTATAATTAGTGATACTTATCGAATAGGGGCAATATTAGAGCAGTTAATAGATAATTCTATTAACTTTACTAAAGAAGGTAAAGTTGTGGTAACAGTGAACATGTTTGCTATTAGTCCAGCCGTTTCAGAATCAGAACAACAAAACAGAGAAATGGTATTCCAATTTATGGTGCATGATAGTGGTGTTGGTTTGTCTAAAGAAATCAGGCAACATCTTCATGAAAAGATTGATAAATTTGATGTTGCTATGCAATATAATGGACTTGGATCAGGATTAAGTTTTGTAAAGCGTCTAATTAGTGAGCTAAATGGAGAGATTGAAGTAACAAGTGAAAAAGGTAAAAGTACTACTATTGTCTGTAATATACCAATTAAGTTACCTCTTCTTGATGATCTGATTTATGATACATAATGTTGATATTGATAAGGTTTTGATGATTATGTATTAACTAATAATGATGATTTTCTTGATTATTGTACTTCACTTGCTACACTTAAGTAAATTATAGTAAGGAAGGATATATGGCAAGAAGTCAAGAAAATCATCAAAAAACTATAGATCCTATTACAGGAAAGTTAAATTTACCTAAAGGTATAGATCTTGAGCTAGACAAAATAAAAATTACAGATCTATCAAATTGCCGATATAGTAAAAGGCTATTAACGAAGATCATGCTTATTAATAAGATGTCTAAGAACATGGTTGATCTTAATAAAATTAAAAAAGCAATTTATTTTGCTAAAAAGTATCATGGCAGGCAAAAGAGAGAAACAGGAGAATTCTATTACTCACATCCTTTAGAAGTAGCATACATGGTTTCTGATTATTTATTTAGAACAGATATCATAGTAACTAGCATATTGCACGATTGTATTGAAGATACATTACTTACTAAAGAAATGATAGTAAAAGAGTTTGGCTATAAAATCGCAGGTCAAGTTGAAGATTTAACACGAGTTAAAAAGGATAAAAAAATTAGTGCAGCAGAAGTGGTTAAAATATTATATCAGCAGAAGAAAAAAGAGTTGCTATTAATTAAGTTATTTGATCGGCTACATAATGTACAAACAATAGGAGCTAAAACCCATAAAAAAGAACAGAAAACAATTTTAGAAACTTTACAGGTCTTCTTAGCTCTTGCTACTTATCTCAAAATACCAAAAGTTGCAAGACAATTACACACACATTGTTTAAATATAACTACAAATTACAAAAAATTAAATTTATATAATAACACAGTCCCATTCTCTCCTCTTACTCCACAATAACGGTAAATTGTTATTATGCAATAAATATCTTTAATAGTCCGTCCGCCAAAACTCTACAAGCCTTGTAGGCAATAGGGTTGTAAGGCAAAAAGTAATAGTAAAATCCATAAAAAAATGAAGGGTTTTATATCAAAAGCTTATGGAAATAAGAAAAAATCGCAATGGGAAAATTGAGTGCGTTTTGGAAAATATGGTGTTTTTTTGATACAAAAATTTGAAATCAGCCATCAAAATCATAGTAATTTGCTCTAAAATCGCACTATTTTTGGGAATTAGTGCCTAAAGCGATATTTTCTTAAGTTTTAGCGGACGGACTTAATACTCTTTATTATACCTAATTGAATTTACTTAACTATAGAATGCTATTCAATTTTATTGCAGTGATGCTTTAATAGTTTTCTCTTGATTGTTAAGATAATTTAATTTATTGTTAAGATGTAATTTCTCTGCTTGTTGTTTAGCTTTACCACAATATTCCAAAGCTTTGTTGAAATCGCCTTTGCTAAAATAAGCATCTGAATAAGTTATATAAAAAAGCATTTTTATCATGTAATCAGATGTTTGCTCAATTAAGTTATTGTATTTATTAAACTCTATTATTACTTTATCCACTTGGTTAGTTAAAATAAGTAGTTGTCCATACAATCTAATTGATAATAAAAAACCTTTAGTTCTATTAGCTGCCTTAAATAAAATCATTGATTCTTGAATTGATTTAATAGCATTCTCTATTTCTAGTGTATTTATATTAGTTTTATCTGTTTTTTTACTTTTCTCTAAGACAAGATTGGCTTTATGATACACTAATCTTGCCTTCAATATTTTCATATCATTGTCTTTTTCTGAATTATTTATTTTTATATTATTGTACTCATCAAATGCTTTATTTAGTTTTTCTTCAGCCTCATGATAATTACCGATTTTATAAAAATATGCTGAATATAAGGCTAGCATTTCACATTTTAACATTTCTAAGCCGTCAATTTTCTGCAAATATGCATTAACCTGATCAAGTATCTTTAGAAAATCTGTATACTTTTCTTGATAATAGTAGATTGTAGCAACCATCAAATCCATTTTTATAAGATTTTCATTATATTTATCCTGAAATTGAGTTTTAAAGTGCTGACTAGTTTCAATAATTTGTTGAAAAGAATTAGTTAGTTTAAATTCTTGCTCATTATCTATAAAAAATTGTAATAGGGATTCAAACCACCTTAAATTTAAGGTAGGATACATATTATTGTTTTTATTTAGTATCTTATCGAACTGATGACGTAAAACTGTTTGTACTAGACGATGGAGGGAAATATTATTATCGTTATCATAATTGATCATGGAATATTGCCATAATAGAGCAATATGTTTATTTAATGTTAATTCTGGCGATGATAAATCAGGATGAGCAGTTTGCAGCCATGTAAGCAATAGTTTTCGAGAGATTTTGTCTGGTGCTAAGTAAGCACATACTATTAAAAGTTCAATAGCTATTGGTGGTTCATTGTTAATTCTAGTATCTCTAACAATTTCATCTAAGGTAATGTTCCAGGTTACTGCCACTGGGTAACTATAATTATTTGTCTCTTCTAAAAAAGAATTATCTGATAATAATTCTGATTCATACTTCTTGTAAAGGTCTAAATATTCTGGAATAGCAATATGTTTTTGCTTAATATAAGCACTAGCTTGTACTAGTGCTAAGGGTAAATATCCTAAAATTTCTACTAATTCCCTTATAGCATTTTCTTCTTCTAATGCCACATTTCGCTGTATTAAAGTCTTTATTGTTTTAATAGATTCTTCTTCTGTCATGACGTCAATGGGCAATATTGAAAATTTTGTTGGCCAATGACGTTGACGAGTTGTTAAAATTACATGTCCCCCAGTTTCTGGTAAAAATGGTGCAATTTCACGATAGTTATTTACGTTATCATAAATTAAAAGCCATCCTGGATTATCAACTAGCCATTGTTTAACATAAGCGATAATGTTTTCTTTTGTATAGATGTTTTCTGTATATCCTAATAGCTTAGCGAATTCAATATATTTATTATACAAATCATCAATGTTCTCTGCAGGAAACCAAGCTTTAAATGTATACGGATGTTTTGTGTGCGTGACATATTGCAAAGTTAATTGTGTTTTTCCAATTCCTCCAAGTCCAGCACATGCACTAATTGCCACATTACTTATTCCTTCTGGTGTATGATTCTGACGTAATTTATTGTGTAAATTATTCAATAATTTTTCTCTACCAACAAAAACGTTATCTTGTCTAGGTATATTCCAAGTAGTCACATTCTTAGGAAATATTATTGATTCTTGTGGTTTAAGGTAAGGCATTTCTGCTTTTTGACTTTTAACCGTTGTTCTAACAGCTGGGTCAAATATTAAAAGATAAGTACCACAAATAATCAAAACCAATACACCAACTATTGGTAAATAAATATTCCTAACTTTAGCTTGAATATTTTTGTCTGTCAAATAGGAGTGAGGGGCAACTAAACTAGTCTGATTTGACATAATATTATTATATCTTTCCCTGAACTTAACAATAATATTCTCTACATTTGTATTAGAAAAAACTTTTGTGATAATTTCTAAAAAAATAAAATGATATTGTTTGGATAGAGAAAGATTAATATATTCAAAATTAGTTCGCTTAGGTAAAAATTCTAAACCTTGTTTTTCCTGTGTTGTAAGGAAAAATACTTTAGATATATCCTGATCATTAGACATAACAATAGATTGTCGTTTAGGTATATTAGTTTTATTTACAGATAAAACATAGATAGTACATTGCTTTTTATCTTCGCCATGTGTCCCCTTATGCATGAGAACTATAGGAACATTATCAGAATATTCTCGCAGTTCTATAAAAACTGTTATGCCTACAAGTTGTAAATCCCTACGTATCTTATAAATCATCCAGTTTAAATCATTGTTTCCTAGCATCTGCAAAACAATAAAAAAAGATATATTATAAGGCTTTGTTAATATTAAAATTTCCTTTAAGTTTTTTTTAAATTCTTGTTGAATTAATAAACTTAAATAGTAACTTTGTATTAGTTTATATTTATCGGACTTTTCCATAAAGTTTATAATGCCCTCTCGAACATTTGTTCCTATTTTCCGTTTGATGTTAGAAATATGACTTTCAATAGTTCTTGTCTCAACCTGTTTATCCTCATTTGATAAAAAATTAGCTACTCCTTTTATGTTCTTCCCATGCATAATGCATGCTATTACATCTATTTCTCTTGATGTAAATCTAATATTGTTAATTACACGTAAATGTTTTTCATATATTTCTTGCGGACACATAGTCTTTATCTTCCATAAAATCTAATTTATTTAAACTATTATTATTCTATAAGGTTAAAAGACATCGTCATATATGGATCAGTCAAAAATGCCTTCTCTCACATGATCGCTTCTCTTATCAATTACCAGTTACTACCTAACAAACCGTCTATCGACTCTTTCCTTAATTCTTGACTTATTTTAATTCGCTATTCACGTTAAATTATATAATTGTCCTAATAGGATACATTTAAATAACAATCACTCGCTATAACCAATCCTGCCTAAGAGGCTGTCTTGAAAGTGGATTGATAACAACAATAATACACTAATTCATAACAAACAGTTTAAAATCTATATAAAAAACAGTAATTTTGCTAAAACATGTAAATTTTTTAGACATAAAATAGTACTAAAAAAGTAACATGTTGAAGTACTATGTAATTAGATAATTAGTCTTTCAAGACAGGTTCTAAGTCAGATCTCAGTTTACTGTTCTTTAAATAATTACTTACTTGATTCCAGTTAATTATTTGTTCTAACTTAAGTACATTATCTTTACTTAATCTGTCTCTTCCAACAACTGTAAATATATCCATTCTAATAATTCTTAATGATTATAATCTCTTCATTAATATCTCTTTCTTATTATTGACTACTTAATTCAGTTATTTTCAGAGGTCTTTAATAGATAAATTTTTACATTAATATCTACGTGTTTTTTACTTATGTATAATACTTACTGTTTTTTTAAGAGTTGTAATAATTCTAATTTAAGTTTTAATACATTCTACCAAATTAGTAAGGTCAGGGAGTTAAATATTGTACTTAAGTTACTGTAAAATAATCAGCTTTTTCCCTCCATAAATTTAAAAGTAAAGTTCCAAGAGTTATATCTCTTTATGGAGTTTAGTGTACTAATGTGGAGTTAATAGTTAATTACAGGGATCAAAAGCTGATTATTTTATAACAAACGTATTATAATTTATTATAAATGTTAATTATGCAAGATATAAATACTAATGATTTACATAATATCATAGCTGCTATTAGCACTAAACTATATAAAGCTAATATAGCTGCTGAAATACATTACAGATTAAAATCTCCTTGTTCTGTTTTAAAGAAGATATTTAAAAAAGCTACCACTGTGAAAGAATTGAAGGACCTAATTGCTTTTAGGATTATAGTTAATAAAAAAGAAGACTGTTATAAAGTATTAGATATTATTTACAATATTTATTCTGTTGATGTAAAGAAGTTTAAAGACTATATTACTAATCCTAAGGATAATGGCTACCGTTCCTTACATGTCATAATTAATATCTATAAACGTAATATAGAAATACAAATACGTAGCAGAGAGATGCATAATATAGCAGAATTTGGTACAGCAAACCACGATGAATATAAAAAGACACAGGAAACAAGATTAAGAAAGTTACTCTCTAATTATAGGTTTAATACAGCTTATATTAATATTAACATCAATAATGCCTATAATATTTTGAGTCGATTTAATTGGACTATGTCACAACTCCTTGCATATGAGCAGATACTTGAGAATCTTTGTCATCATTTGGATTGCCGTAACGGAACATGCGAAAAGCGAAAAGTGGACTATCCATCGGATGGCTTTTAGCTGATACGCAATTTTGCTAAATGCGAAACTCCTGAAAGTGTTATGTGTATTAATATCAGCGAACTGTTGAAAAAGTATTTTTGTAGTCATTTTGTTTGTATAAACCACTGTAGTTTTGATAAATAAGCATATATAGTATAACTTTTAATTTATTTTACTATAATGTATTTAAATTACTTAAAACTTTTTCAACAGTCCCATTAAGATAATGGACGTTAATTATTTAATTTTTGATCAAAAATATTTTTGCCGATTTTAGTCCAGTGATCTTGGATATTAGGATTTTGTATTAATTTTTCTTTTAAAGAAACAAAAGCTCCTAGTAAACTGTTAGTGGGTAAATCATCAAGTTTAGCTTTAACAACTAAGCCGCCGATTTCAATTAAACGACGAGTACGAGCTTTTCTTTCTTGAATTTTAAGTCTTGCTTCTTCAGTAATAATTTGAGTTTTTTTTTGTTCTAATTTCAATCTACGTTTTATGACATTATCCATATAGATAGTTTTCATTTTTTATTGTTATAATCATCATGAATCATCAATAAATTGTGGAAGTCAACTTCATAATTATAAGTGCTACAGAAATTCTACAAATTTTTTTCTAAAACAGACTAATGTTGGATACAACTCTAAGATTGCATAGTCTAAGATTAGTGATGGAATAAAAAAGCCATTCAAGATCAAGATAATCCCCATACCTAACCGAACCAGCAAAACTAAGATCAATAAAGACAAATATTTAGTTAAGGAACGTAAGCAACAAAGGTTTCAAAACTTACGCTATGTTATAGCAAATATGCTAAAAACTCTTATTACACAGCAATGTTTTATAGTGAAGCACTTCATAATATCCCTTAATTCATGGGCATTATATCAAACATAGCGTAAGTTTTGGTTTAACAAAGCTCTTTAGAGCGAGGTTAACGCAATATATAAACCTGAAGGTTTATTATTTGCTTATTTGTGCTGATTCAATGGATGATGAAAAACATTCATGCTAATGTAATGCAGGATTGTAATAATCATAAGAAGAATCATGGCAATACAGTTTGCAAGAATAGAAATAGTGAGTAGGAGTTCAGGAGGAAATGCTTGCCTGAAAGCTGCCTATAATGCCAGGCTGATTATTAAAGATGAGAGAACTAACGTTACTTATAATTTTAGCAAAAAAGGCGATAATGTTTACCATGCAGTATTATTGCCTAATTATGTAGATAAAAGATTTAAAGACCCAAGGGTCTTGATGAATGAAGTAGAACGTCTAGAGACAAGAAAAAATAGTCAATTATTAAAAGATATAGTTATAGCACTGCCTGATGATAAAGAGCTAGATTTAAATGATAGGATAGCCATTACTCATGAAATAATCGAAGAGATGGGGTGGGTAAAGAATGGTCTAGGAGTTCAAATTGATATTCATCAGCCACATGATGGAGATAAGAATTGGCATGCCCATTTGCTTGTTACTACCAGAAGATTCACAGAAGATGGTAAATCTTTAGGAGCTAAGGCAGTAGATTTAAATCCTAAATTTGCCAAAGTTAAGGGCAAAGCATTCATTATCCCAGAGGAGGAAATAATACATAAGAGAGTTAAAGAAGTAATCAATAAATATTTTGCTAAGTTAGGTTTAGAAATCCAAGTAGACCCGATAAGTTTTATGCCTCAGCAGCATGTTGGTCCTACTAGAATGCGAAGTATTATCAATGAAATAGCTGAGCAAAATAAAATATGTAAATTAGCTCATCTGGAAATTATTAAAAATAGTGATGGAGTGTTAAATCGTATTATTCGTCATCAAGCTATTTTTACTAAATTGGATATAGAAAAAGCAATAAAAGAGATTCCAGAAGAAGTAGAAAAGTCAAAACTAATAAGGGAGGTATTAAATTCAGATAGGCTGGTAAAACTATATAATGAAGATGGCACGGATACTAAATACTATACTACTAAAGACATAAGGGATGAAGAATTAAGGTTACTTAGAATAGCATATAAGGTAAATAACCAGATTCATTTTAATAATATTATTAAGCTTAAAAGTGCTATCGATAATCTTGCAAGTGTTAATGAAGCACAAAGAGAAAGTCTACAGCATATTTTAATTAATAATCAAGGGATTAGGATTTTACAAGGTAGAGCCGGTACCGGTAAGTCACAAGTACTTGTGCAGGCTTATAAAATTGCCACTAATCATGGGCAAAATATTATAGGGCTTAGTCCTACTCATAAAGCAGCATCAGAGCTTAAAAGTAAAGGTTACCGGCAATGTTATACAGTAAAAGGATTTTTATTTAAATTATATAATGGCAAAGCTGATCTACCAAGAAATAGCCTGCTAGTAGTAGATGAAGCAGGGATGGTAGGTAATAGTGATTATTTAGAATTACTAAAAGTAGCAAGGAGTAACAATTGTAATCTAATACTGGCTGGAGATGAGAGACAACTCACTTCCGTTGAGCGAGGAGGAATGTTTGCAGTATTGGCTAGTAAATTTGGCTCATATGAGTTAAGTAGAATTAGAAGACAGAGTAAAGCATGGGCAAGAGAAATGGCTTCATGCTTTGCAAGATCAGATATTACTGGTGGCTTGCGTTTACTTGCACAACATGATGGTTTAAAGATTGATCATACGCTAGAAGAATCAATGGCAAGATTAATTAATGATTGGAGCAACAGCAAATTTGCTCTAAATGAGCGTTTAATAATTACCATGCGTAATGCTGAAGTAGATAGTATTAATCAAGGCATCAGGGAGTTACTAAAAGCTAGAGGCTTACTTACCGGTAAAGAATATAGACGTTATCTATCATCTGAAAAGCATGAAGATTATATGGCAGGAGATCGTATTTTGTTTAAAAGTACAAATAAAGATTTACAAATAGAAAATGGTGAATTTGCAACGATAACTTCAGTAAGTAATGATAAATTTATTGCTAAAACAGATAGCGGGAAAGAAATAGAATTTAATCCTCAAGATGTAAGCTTTAAACATGGCTATGCTTCTACAGTGTATAAAGCACAAGGAGCCTCAATTAAAAATGTCTATGTATTACATAATTTAGCAGGAAATAGCAGAAATTCTTATGTAGCCATGACTAGACATATAGAAGAGGTAAAACTCTACTATAATAAGGACAATACAAGAAATATAGCAAGTTTAATATCACAACTTAGTAAAATAGATAATAGGCTATCTAGCATTAACTTTAAAACTTTAGAAGAATTAGTAGCGATTCAAGATCAAGAAAATAAGAGTCCTAATATTATAGATAAAGTAGGTAATTGGTTTAAAGGGATAGTAGAAGATATTAAGGATAGATTACATAGTAATGATAACTATTACCAACCAAAAGTAAAGTCAGAGCCACCGGCTAAAGTACTAGAAATCCTAAGAAGCACTAGCTCAAATTTTGCCACAAGCCATAAAGCCCAAGAAGAGCAAAAAAGCTCTTCTTATAACCTTACGAATTGTAATAAACAAGATACAACAATAAGTGTTAAGTTACAAGAGGATATTATGGTCAAGAAAAAAATAGATTATAATTCTGTTAATAAACAAGAAGCTGTAGAATTAAAGCAAAGATTATCATTTAAAGCAGAAGAAATAGGAAGAAATTTACTAGGTAGTCCAAATAAGCATTTATCAAATAGCCAGTTACTCCGCTGGGAGAAAGATGGCAAAATAGTGATGAAGATACATGGCAGTAAAGCCGGCAGATGGTATGATTTTAGTAAAGGCGAGGGAGGAGATCTATTTACCTTAGTACAAAGAGAAAAAAATTGTGATTTTGTAGAAGCTAAGAAATATTTACAAGATATGGTTGGTATGTCAACCAACGGAGGTAAAGATCTAGCAGCAAATTTAGCAGCAGACAAAAATCAACAAATTAAAACTCAAACAGAGCAATATGCTGAAATAGCAAAAATTAAGAGAGCTATAGGATTATATGAAAAATCAGATTCTATAAAATATGTTATGCCAAATAATGTAGCAAAAAGATATTTATCAGAACATCGTGGAATTAAAGAAGTATTAACAAGATACCAACTAAGTAATGATCTTAGAACCAATATGATGTGGGACAGTAATAGCAAACAATATTATCCTGCATTAATTGCTTTTGTAAGAAATAAAGATGGCAATATTACCGGAGGTCAAGCTATTTATTTAAATAAAGAAACAGGGGCAAAAGCGAGTATAGAAGTTAATAAACGTTCATTTGGTAGAATCAGAGGTTCTTTTGTTGAAATTAATAAAAATAACGAACAGCAGAACGTACAAAGCAGGAATGTACAAAGCAGTAAAGATGGCAATAATTCAGTTAGTAATATAACGATTATAGCAGAAGGGGTAGAGACGGCTTTAAGCATTGGGGAAGCTGGTATTAAAGGCAAAATTCTTTGTAGTTTAGGTGTAAATAACATCAGGAACTATGAGCCTATCAAAGGAGAGAGAATAATAATTGCTGCCGATAATGACGGCAAAGACGCAGTATCAGTTCGTACCATAATTAAGGCTCAGGACGAATTAATTAGCAAAGGAGCAGCAGTAGCAATAATACGACCACTCGAGACAGGAGATTTTAATGATGTGCTAAAATCTCAAGGAGCAGAATCTATTAGAAATCTTCTAGAGCCTGAAATAGCAAAATTAACAGTAGCTAGCAATGTAGCTGAACTTAAATCATCCTTAAAAGCAAGTGATGATAGAAAATCACAATTTCAGTCTATAGAATTACTATTTTCAAAAATGGTAAATAACGATAATAACGGACTAAATAATTTGCAGCAACAGCAAATACAAGCTTTAGCAAAGTTTGGCACAGCAGAGAATATCAATACCGCAATACAAATCTACAGAGAAAAAGGTATAGATTCTTGTCTGCTCTACAGTAACAAGATTTGCATAGCAGCAATAGAGCAGAAGATACAGAAAGATTTACAAATTATGAAGAATAAATTTAATCCTAATTATAATCTTGGTGATAAGAAATTTTCTGATATAGTAGTATATGATTTTCAAGGCAAAAGCCATCTAGTCCCTGAAGATTACTTAAATGCCATAGGAAGAGATAAACAAGTAATGCAATATGTAAGTCCAAGCTCAGAAATAGGTAAAGAAATAAGAAGTGCGGTAAAGCAAGTATCTGAGATCAAGCTAAATCAAGGAATAAGAGTTTAGAGTGTAGTGTAATAATATTTTACCAATTCAAAAAATGTAAATATATGAGTGAACAAGGAAACCTGCTGGGTGATCCAGATAAGGATAAGAAGAAAGCTAAGCATGATAAGATATTTCGTAAGGCACTTGAGAATCCTCTAGTTGCCCATGAGTTCTTTAATGCACATTTGCCCCCAAATATTAAAAGTTTAATAGATTTTCCTAGTTTAGCAATGGAGAACACCACATTTGTAGAAAGTTCTTTAAAAGATTCTATCTCTGATGTTTTATTCTCATGCAAATTTGATAAACAAGACGGCTACTTATTTTTGCTTGTCGAACATCAATCAAAAGCAGATCATTTTATGGCTTTTAGGCTTTTTAAATATATGATTAATATTTGTGAGCGATATTTAATACAAAATCCTAAAGCTAAGACTTTACCGTTGGTATACCCGATGATATTTTTCAATGGTCAGGAGAAATATAATGTTGCAAGGAATTTGTGGGATTTATTTGCCAATAACAAATTAGCAAGAGAATTATGGATTAATGATTACCAATTAGTGAATGTCCATGAAATACCAGATGAAGAGTTTAAACAAAGAATATGGTCGGGAATATTAGAATTTTTTCTCAAGCATATACATGAGAGGGAATTATTAAAAAGATGGCAAGAAATATCAGATATATTGCCGGAATTAACCAAAATAACGATAGGTTATGATTATCTAGAAATGATATTATATTATACTTTGACAAAGATAGAGCAAGCTGATAAAATAAAGCTAGAGAATTTATTATCAACAAAGTTGAATCCAGAAATAGGAACAAGGCTTATGAGAAGTTTAGCAGAGCATTGGCAACAAGAAGGGAAAGAAATAGGTATTCTTGAAGGCTTACAAGTTGGTGAGGCTAAAGGTATCCAAATTGGTGAAGCTAAAGGTATCCAAATTGGAAAAGCTGAAGGTAAAGCTGAAGGTAAAGCTGAAGGGGAATATAATAAAGCAGTAGAGGTAGCAAAGAAAATGTTAACTCAAGGTTGTAATGTTTCTTTAATTTCTAGTGTAACCGGTCTTGATGAAGCTTTTATTAGTTCTTTAGAGTAAACATATTTCTTGTAAAATTTACTCTGCTGTTTGAAAAATAATTTATAAAAAATTCTGAAATGACAAAAAAGTTTTTTATACACAGCTTACCTCTAAAACTCGTATACTAAATTAGTCCGTCCGCCAAAACTCAAAAAAATATCACTTGTGGCACTAATTTCCAAAAACAGGGCAATTTTAGAGCAAATTACTATGATTTTGAGGGCTAATTTTAAATTTTTGTATCAAAAAACACACTATGTCCCAAAACGTACTCAATTTTCTCGTTGCCATTTTTTTGTATTTCCATAAGCTTTTGATATAAAACCTTTCATTTTCTTATGGATTTTACTATTACTTTTTGCCTTAAAACCTAGTATCTATAAGGTCTGTAGAGTTTTGGCGGACGGACTAAATTAGCGATTTAAAGGGGCATTATAGTAGGATTTTTCTTTATAAGGTAATCCCCTATCAAACAATTGAAATCTTTTAAAAATACCATTAAAATGGTTTCTATATTTTTGCATTTAAATCAAGTTTGTAAATTCATTTGTAATTTAGTAATTGGGATGTTACCCGCAAGTTTTACATAACAGGTAAGATCTTCTAGATTCATAATTTCAGATGGCATTACTAATAATTTTCTTTTCTCTAAGCTATGCATATTTACTCCATCACGCATGGAGTTAGCACCATAAGAGAGATTCTCTTGAGTTTCAATAATTTCTTGCTCACCAAGCATTAAAGCTGATTTATGTGCTGTTTGTTGATCACTTACCCGAAAAATAAATTTGCTACCAAATAAATCAAGCATTGAAGCTGTTCCAGCAGAACCATATATCTCCTCTAATTGATGAATGTTTTGCATACCTGCAACAACGCAGCCACCATATTTCCTGCTTTCAGCCAAAGCTATAGGGAGTGAAGATATCTTTTGTAAAGCTGGCAGCTCATCAATCACAAACCACATATTACTATGAGTATTATTGATGTTCCTATTCATTAATGCTTTTATCGCTATGCTAATCCATGCAGCAATAAGTGGTCGAAGCATTACTCTTTGATTAGGAGTACTAGTTATAAATAACCAACCTTTGTCCGCAGTAAACCACTTTCTAATACTAAACTCACCTTTAGGCTTTAAATGTTGCAACACTTCAATATTTTTACTAACAGTTGCTTGAATACCTGAAGAAGTCTCAGGGGCACTACTGCTAATTATACCAGATACTGCACTATTTTTAAAACTTTTTGCAAATTCTTTATTATTTGCATAAAGAATAGTATTTATTAGCTTTTTGATGTCTTTACTATCCTGATATAATCTTAATCCTTCAGCGAGTACCAACTCAGCACTTTTAGCAAAAAAATCATCTAATTTGGGATTATAGTTACTAAAGTTACTTGCCATATCATTATAATCCCAAATTTCATGACAATCATTCCAAGGCAACCAATGCTCTGTATTCTCTTGCAAAGGATTAAGTAGCTTATCACATTTGGGATCAAAAAATCGATCAGTAAAGCTACCTGTTAAATCAACAATAATTGCTCTACCTTGCTCTTTTCTAATCTGAGGTAATAGCTCATTTAACATATTAGTTTTACCACTACCAGTAGTACCGGTAATAAGAATATGCCTCCTTTCGCTATTTTTAACTAATGGCAATCCAGAAAAACAAATATTAGCAGCTTGTTTGTTTTTATGAAGCATTCTCGCTAAAGTTTTTGCTTCCACCAAATCTGCTCCCCTGATCTTATCTTGTATAACAGCTTTTTTACCTCGATACATAAAAAAGATGATGGCAGTAAACATGCTAATAGTAAAAACAATAATACCTTCTGGCCAAGCTGAATGCAATAAGAATTGCCCAAATTGATTGATATTATGCGAATGCGGTGTAACATGCCAAAATTTATGCACAAATTCTTCAGCATTACGATAAACCCAAGCTTTTTGTTCTAAATAATAGAATTTAATACCTATTTGGCTTATAGGGTAAAAATACTCTCCTATGGCAAGTTTTAATTGTGCGTATCGCTCTATGATAAAATAATATAAGCTTACTAAGGACAATTTCTGATATGTACGCCACATTAGCCAAACTACAGTAAATATTAATCCAATAGTTAAAGCATTAATACTGCCTTGCCCAAGCATTCTCATCTGATGAGCAAAAATCTGTGAACCACGAGTAAAATTATTTTGATTTTGTTGCATCAAATTACAAATTATCTTGCATTATCTTTAATTTTTCTTCAAACTCGTCAGCCATAAGATCATTACCTAGTTTTCTTAAAGCTTTAATTATTTCTGTATATTCTGTCATAAGATTAGGTTTATATTTAAGAGCTAAGTGAAAATTTACTTTAGCTTCTTTTTCTTTTCCCATGCTAATCAATGTAATTCCTTTTTCTAAGTAACTTTCAGCATAATCAGATTTATACTTAATAGCTAGATCATAGCTATTAATTGCTTCTTGATATTTACCTAATTTTCTAAGAGCTATTCCTTTTTCTAAGTATGATGCTGTATAAGTAGGATCATATTTGATTGCTAAATCACAATTCTCTATTGCTTCATGATATTTTTTTAATATGTTTAAAGAGATAGCCTTGTTATAGTATGCTTCTACACAATGGGGCTGATATTTTATAGCTATATCACAGGTTTCAATTGCTTCTTGATATTTTCCTAAGTTTATTAAAGCTGCACCCTTGTTGTTATAAGCATCTGCATAATCTGATTTATATTTAATAGCTAAATCAAAATTTTTTATTGCTTCTTGATGTTGCCATAAAGACATTAAGGATATTCCTTTATTATAATATGCTTCTGGATATCTTGGGTTATATTTTAAGGCAAGATCACAATTTTCTATTGCTTCTTGATGCTTTCCTAAATTACTTAAAGAATTACCTTTATTATTATATGCTACCGCAAAATGCAAATTATATTTTAGTGCAAGATCAAAATTTTTTATTGCTTCTTGATATCTACCTAATTTATTTAAAGAATTACCTTTATTATTATAGGCTTCTGTAAAACTAGAACCATATTTGATTGCTAAATTATAATATTGTATTGCTTCTTGATATTTTCCTAACTTAGCTAAGACCATTCCTTTATAGTTATAAGCATCTTCGTAGTCAGGTTTATATTTAATAGCTAAATCAAAATTTTTTATTGCTTCTTGATATTTTCCTAATTTATAAAAAGATTTACCAATATTTAAATATTCTTCAGCTAAAATATTTGAATCCTGAATTTTGCTTTGTTGCTCGATTTGTTGTTGTTTTGCATTAGTAGGATTGATCAAGTTTTCTGCAAAAGCACTACTGAAAAATATTAATGATAAGATAAATATGAATGCTAATTTTTCGATGTTTTGCATAAATTTTTTCTCAATTATTTTCATTTTTATGGCCTGGTAATTTAATATTTCTTTTCTTGATCGCTTTGCTACTTATTTCAAGATTATCTGCTATTTGCTGGCCAGTTCTGACAATCGTTGATTCAGGAGTTTTATTAAATTCATCTTCAATTTGTGCCTTCTTATCTTTTACTTTATCAGATAACTGCTCAAGAATCTTTACTTTTTCTATTTCATTATTATCTATACTCTGAATTAGCATTTGTTCTACATTTTTATCATAAACATCATTTCTTCTATCATCAATATTACTAATAGCAGCTTGGTCATTCAACTGTTTAGTATTTTTATCAAAACTTGATCGCAAGTTTTCTTTAGATGGAATATTGATGCTACTTACAGAACTTAAGTCTTGCGGTATAATATTATTGATTTTAGCTATATCTAAAGCGATTTGTTCGGCTTCTTGTTGGTGAGTACTTGCCCACATAGCAGCCTGCTCTTTGCTACTTACTCCAGGAATATTTTTGGCAATTATGCTATTTAATACTGATTCATTTAAATTACGATCAATAGAGGCAGAATTTTGTGCTATATAGTTCATGTTATAGCTTAATTGCTCGATATTTTGTTTAGTTCTAGTTATTTCTTGCCCTACAGATTGTTGCTCAGAGAAGTTACTATTAAGATTATTACTAAGTGATTGCAGATCACTATTTGTATGACCTAATCTGCCATCTTTAGTAGCACTTTTAATCTTAGATAATGCTTCATTATATGATTGCTGTTGATTTACTGATTTTCCTCGTTCTTTTCCTTGATCATTATCTGCTCGAACTGTTACTCCTCCTATGCTAGGTACATTTAAACCTATATTTGCACTAGTACTAGTTCCCTTTCTATTACTGCTACCAGTATGATCAGTAGCAGCGATGCTATCTGAATTCATCTGCTGCAAGGCTAGATACTGGCTATCAGTAATACCTATAGATTTTGCTTCTTCATAGCTTAATCTTTTTCCTATCTCAGTTGCCATAGAATTACCTGTAGTAGTTAAATTACTATATCTATCATTTAATGAGTCAAGATAACTTTGTGAGCTCATAAACTGAGATTGATAACTATCCTGTAATAATTTAGAAGAGCGGTAGTTATTAACAAGTGAGTCTACTGCTTGAGTCAGTACTTGTCTACCACTATCAGTACTGGTTACTCTCATTCCTCCATCATCAATAATTCCTCCTGCCAATTGTAAAGTTGGGGTAAGATTTTGCTGGGCAATTGTTCGATTACCGATGCTATAATTATCCATAGCAAGGTTATTATCAGCAATATTAGCACCAATATTACTTGCAACCGGTACTGGAGAAAATTGATTGGCCAAAGTAGTAGTTGCATGAGCACAAGCCTTTAATACTGCCCAGGATAACATCGGAACTGAAGCTGCTAACATCTGAAATGTTGCAAACTCATGCAACAGAATTTCTGAAAAACTCCCTTGCGATAAGATATTTAAACCAGTAAAGTGACTTGTGCCTTTACCAGCTAGGCTAATCATCCCTAAACAATGAATCACAGTAAAAAATACTGGCCAGCTGGTTACCCAAATGATTAATGTTATCCAAGTTTTAAAGATAGTATAACCACCGGGCAACATTGACATTGGAAATACTACGAAAATGAGACAAATTACCAAAGCAAAAAATACTGATTGTAAGATAGGCATGATATTTGCTGCCATCTCTCCTGCAATCAGGTAAGAAAAGGATTGCTGAAATAACCCGCGGGTCGCATTCATACTAACTAATTGAGGATATATTCTAGAAAGTGAGAATTTTTCTCTTAAATCATCATAAGCTTCACGATTAGCATTAAGTAGCATTGCTTGTCTCATCCACTGATGAATATCTGTTTGTTCTTTTTTAAGATATTTTAGAGTATCAGAGGTCATAGTTTTTAATCTGCTAGATAATATCTCTTGCCTATCAGAGCTAATGCCTATACCATTTGCAAATTTAGTTAATAACCTATCATTTAATTCTTTATTAATAGCTGCCTTAATCAAGGGAGTTACTTGCCTGCAGGTTTTAAAAGAAATAGCAGAATTACTTGGATCCTTATAATAAATACCAAAATTATTGGGCATATTTTGTTCGATAAAAGCAATGATGTCACTTGCTCTTTGTGCTTCTGCTTTTTTACCTAAAATATTACCAATTATATAAGGTTTCATAAAACATTGTCTTAAAAATTCTTTTGTATTGGTCAAAGTTACCGGATCCTCTATTTGAATGTCCTTGATTTTACCAATAGCTTTTGCTCCAAACATAATCCCATTCTTCCTGCTTGATAACCCTTCATCAGGTGGAAGTAAATGCTTTTCGAGCGTCTCTGATAAAGAGTAACTTATTTTTGATGATATAGAAGCAAAAAAAGCAATACCTACTGGGATATTATCAATTTTTACAGGAGCCTGCATTGATATTTCATCTTTAAGCCACACATTTGCTTTTGGAGCAAATAAAAAGATAAAAATAAATAAGGATGGAAAAAACCATTCCATAGCAAAAATACCAATATTACCTCTAAAAATAGCACGAGTTGCTGCCCAAATTCCACCAATTGTCAAAGCAAATTTACCTACTGGTGTAAAATACTCACTATTTGAGGCAAAGACTCTTCCTATGCCATTAAAAACTTGCCATAATATATCTCCTCCACCAAATGTATGTATTACGTAATCTGTCATGTTCTTTTTATATTTTTATCTTCTTTGCTTATTTTTGTACCTGCTTATCTGCTTGCTCATCTAATTTTAATTTATACTTAAGCCCTCTCTTTAGCGATTAAATGTTGTTCTATTAATCTTGCTCTTCTATCAATCTGATCACTACTTGTTAGCATATTACTCCATTTTTCTTGAGCAAAAAGTTGCACTCTATCTAAAGCTTTTAAGTAAGCGGTTAAATGATGATCTGCTACTTGCTTTGATTTGAGCATAGTAACTGCTTTTCTTACCTCTGAGGTTACTTCCTTTAAATGCTGCAGTAAACTGTAACTAGCAACTAATTCTGAAGAACTATCTAAAATAGTAACTCCTGATATTGCTTCTAAAGTAATATAATCATATATTGGAAATGCTTCCCCTATTGAAGATAGGAAAGATATGTCTGCATTACTAAACTCGTTATTACTTGTAAGTTTGCTCTTTAATTCATCTAGTTTTGTTTTAGCCTTGCCTTGATATGATTGATCTAGAACAATAGTAATATTACGTCTTAGATCTGGGTTTAAACAATTACTATTATCACAAGTATAAATTGAGGCAGATTCTCCGCCTTTTAAATGAGCAATCCAGCTCTTTTCATCTTGAGCAAGTGACTCAAGGAAATATACATTATTATCTCGAACTATTATAGTTCCAGTCATGGACATGATGGCACTTCTCATATTTTCAGGGATTCCTGCTTTTTCTGCTGCCTTGATAAAAATATTATAATTTGTCAGCATTAATTCTGGATCTTGATTTTGGATATTCGCTAAAGCTTGTTTCTGCTCTAAATCACTACGACATTTTTTGCCGGCAGCAAAATAATCAAAGCCAGAGCTGGATTGTAAATCTCTGCAAACTGATTCTCTCATGGCTGAATCTTTAGGCAAAATGGAAGCGAAAATAGCTTTAGTCATTTCACAATCGCCCTTAGCAAATTGATTCATTTCCATAGCAAGATTTCTTAAATCTTTTAAGGCATTTTCTATTTGTGGAGCAAAAGTTTTAAGACCCAATGAAAATGCATAAGCTTTTGCTTGCGTACCAATATTTTTCATTAGCTGAACTAGCTCTTCACCTGAAATAATCGAAAAACTACCAAGATAAGAATCTATACCACTACAGCTCATGTTTAACGAGGGAGGGGTAATAGAAATCGGATTAAAAGATGTTTTATTAGTTCTAATAGATAACCCTCCTGCTGCATAATAATAGCCGGCAGCTTGGGATTGATATGAACCAGGTTTAGTGACATTAACGCTCATGCCTTGAAATACATCCTGTAAATCCCAAGCATAAGTTGTTGTTGTTTGTAACAATAAAATTATCATGAGAATATGCATCACATGCTTTATGTAGAACATTCTTCTAAACTTATTGTTACTGATCATAATCATTAACCTTTAGTCTATTATAGTGCTGAATTACCAATAAAATATTTTCAGCAATTTTATCTTCACTAATAATTCCTCTTGCAACTGGATATATTTGTATGCCGCTGCTATCGATTAAATATAATACCGGTACAAGCTTTGCAGGATTTAGTGTTTGTAACAAACCAGTATCTTTAATGGTTGGTATCCCTTGAAATCTAGTTTCACTATTACTTACAAAAATTAATTGAAAGCCATATTTATCTGCAAATTCTCTTACAATAGGGATAAATGCCTGGCAGTAATTACATCCTTGATTTACTTGCAGAATTAATCCCCAATTCTTAGCTAAAAATCTTAGTTTTTGGCTGCTGTCTTTATCTTGTCTTATCTCGTATAATTTTTTATGCAATGAATTTGCAGGTATATTCTCGTTTGTAAGACTATAATCAAGTAAGGTAGCAAGCTGCCACATGGTAGCAAATTTATATGATTTTTCTAAAATTTGTTTGTGTAACCTTTGAGCAATAATGACATTTTCAAGAGTAGGATCATCTAAGGCTTTACGCTTAGCTCTATTAAATTCCTTCTTTAAAGCTTCTATCCTTTGATCATAAAGCTCAAGTTCTGGCTCTTGCTTTTTTTGATCTTGAGAAAATTTTAATATTTCTGGCTTGTAAGCATGATCCTCATTATACCAAAGAAAACCTTTTGGTTGAGTGCTATCTTTTACTTCATTGTTGCTTGCTAAATCTAATCCTATCATTTTATTTATACTATTAGCATTTAAGTCTATAGTACCAGCAAATGCGTGATTTGACCAATCATTGATTAGTAACAATAAAATAATTACTAGTGATGTAATGGCTAGTGATGATTTAGTTATCGTGTTTACTAGCCACTTCATCATTTTAATAGGATAAATTTGAATCAGTATGATTATTATTAAATTTTTGTTGTTGCATTATAGGCATCTGGTTTTTTAGTTGCTGCGGAAAGTTCTTATTTATTTTACTTTTAGCATGATCAAGTAAATCACTAAATAGCTCCTCTAAATCAAATTTAGAAAAATCTATTCTTTGCAGCTCTTCTACTGTAAACCCACGACAATTAGCCTGCTGCCCTGTGCCAAAACTAATAGCTAATTGTTTTTTTCCTTGCTCTTGAAAAACTCTTGCAAGTTTTGAATTAAAACAACAATAAGTAGATTTTTTAGTAATACATGTCTTAAATATTTTATCTTTCTTAGCACAATATGTCCCAACATAGTTACACTGACCTTTTGCCCTTTTTAAGGCTAAGGCTTTTTCTTCTGCATTACACCGGCTCAGCCCTAAATCCTTACCCCAACCTTTGAATCCAGAGCAACAATTAAGAAAATTGCCAATATTTGTTTTGCGGCAACTGTTGGCATGACCTTTAAATACTGAAATCGGATTTGTCTGCATATCTTTTTTCATTTCATTTAACATTGCAAGATACCCAACACTCCCCATATCAGTATTTGGCACAATAGTTGCAGTATGACGATTCCCTCCTAAACAAAACATTTGTGATCCTGCTATAGAGGAGCTAAGCTCTTTTTTCTCATTAGAGCATATGTAATCTTTGTGCCATTGCAAACAGATACTAGCAGCTTGCCTAATGCAATTGCTCCTTGCAAGTTCACAACCTTGCTTCTTTAAATGATCACACCCATATTTTGGCTCACTACTACATTGATATTTAATTTGCTCGCTCCAGCATGGACGATTAACATTATATTGATTAAAAAACAACTTATTACCAGCTTCAAGACATATGCGATTTATTTCATGGCATTCATTTTCCTCAACTAAAGCTTCTGAAAGCTCATTTACTATTTGGAAGTACTCACCTTTTTCTCTAAATACTTTAATCTTATCACGATATTTATAAGTAAAAACATATCTATCCCATTTTACTATATCACCATCCCAGGCTTCAGTTAATGCTCCTTCTCCTTGAGGAGAAATGCCGATATATGTATCAATATGATCAAGAGAAATATTTAACTTACCGGCAATTGCTGCTCTCACTTCTTCCATTATGATCTGATTATTATGCATATGCATGCTGTATATTGTTTTACGCTTACCTAAACGTCTTTTCTTCTTCCAAAAGACAGGATAAAGCCAGTGACGATAACTGTTACTTATCTCAAGACCTGAAAATGCTATTGCTTTATCTTGCCAATCACCCCATTTATCTATTAATTCAGCATCTAGTATAAGATTCCTGATAACATCTATTTCAAATTCTACCCCTTCACAGCAACTCTTATTAATTTTGGTTTTAATTACTTTTTCACTAACATTAAGTGCAGTCCCTTCTGTATGCCTTAATGGCTCTGCCTCAATCTTAGCTGAATTACTAATTACGGGATTGTTAGGATTAAGGTCATATTCTTGCATTGCATTTATTTTCTTCAGCTCACTTTGTTGCAGTAATTGCCCTTGTGCAGAGTTATTTAACATAACACTACCTTGATTTGTTAAGTCTTGATCATTCATTTTACTTAAATTTGATATATTTACCTCTTTATCAAATATTATCTTATTGCCTATTTGATCAGGATTACCAAGCTTAATACTGTGTTCATACTGTCTGGCACTATTATAACTATCCTCCATAGTAGCAGAGTAAGAACTGATCGCATTCATCACTAAAGTAACTAACATAATAATATTAATACTTTGTCTCACATTTGTTCCTCTTGCATTATCTGCAATGCATCATTTAATCCTATATGACCTGCTAGTTTTTTAACTTTGCCTTGGTTATTATCTATCACTACTATCGGTACAGAAGTAATTTGATATTTCTCAAATAGATTTGGATCAATATCAAAGCTAATACCAATTTCATTAGCTTTTGCTTTAGTTTCTAAAAAAGAATTATTTTTTAGACCTCGCATTACAAGTCTTGCTCCTTCTTGTTCTGCTTCAATATAATAACTCTTTAATGCTGAATCAGGCATTGAAAATGAAACAAAAATATAGATATTATTATATGTGTTAGGCTCTAATTTAGGTTGTAGTATATTATGTAATAATACTTCTGGTTGTGCCAAAGAACTTGTTCCACCTAATATTAGTAAACAAGTTAAAATTATTGCCTTTAAGTTAAATTGCATATCTCTATATTTGTAAATTTAGCTTCTACATCATCATTATAAAATCAAAAGAGACAGCAACTGCGTTTACGCCAAATCAAATAACCAAAATCCTCACCTTTAACTGGGAATTCGCGTGCACCCTGCCAGGTAGTTTCAGTCTCACCAATCTTTTTACAAGAATGAATTTCCGTTATAGGATAAGTCATCTGCAGTCTATATTGGCACTTTTTGATTATTGGCATTGGATATTTACCACATAATCCTTCTCTTCCCATATAGCCCCAGAGTAATAATTCTCTATGTAACTTAGCCATAAATTTAGCTACTATTAATGCAGAAGTTCCAACTCCGCCATTATAAGAGCTAGTTGTACCGGTAAAGGGATAAAGAGAACCTTGACAGCCTGAACACCAAAACATCCCATCATTAGAAAGACTACCAGAACTAGAGCTCATGCAATCAGCTATACATGCACTTTGAGCTGCAATATTGCCAAATAATAAACTCTCAGGATTTAATATTGCAGATTTAGCATCATCTCCCCATAACAGATCAAATTCAGTTAAATATGCTACGTCAACTTGTGACATCTCTAAACAAGCAAAATCAAGTAATATCTCAAGCCAGTAAATAACCGGATATATATACCAATGTACATGATAAAAGCTACTTCCCTCTATATCATCCTTAACTCCTTTTTGCATGCTAGTACCAAGGTTAATACCACCAAGGCTTACCATACACATAGGAGATTTCGTTACATCAACAAGTCTTACCGGTTCCCAGAATCAAATTGGAATACCAGGAATTGGCATAGGAATGCCGGCTTTAGGGCAAAAACAAATTATTTGCCTTGGGTTATTAGTATCAGCCATAGGGCTTGGCACTACTTTTACTCCTCCGATAGTAATTGGAAATAAACATTTCCAGCAAATATCAGTTATTGGATTTACAAATCTTCCTACGCAGCCAATCGATGCATAACTATAATTACCAAGCAAAATAATTATAATAAACATTATTAACTTCATTATTACTTGTATATTTCAGAAGTTATTAAATCTGTATTTGCTTGACAACCTACCTTTGCTTGCTCTGCTATCATATTATTTTTCTCACCTGCGATTAGATATACTACTTCTCCACTAGATTTTACTATTGCATGCACCTTACCTTGTAATACATGATCTATTATCTTTTCTAAATTTTGCTTTGCTTCTGATAATTGCCACTTCTTCATAGATTACCTCCGGATTTTATCAGTTTTTATTCACACCTTAATTTTTACTTAAATACTATAACATTTTAATTAATCTTGATTTCGCTAATTTTAAGTAATTTACCTTCCTGCCGGGCAATAGCCGGTACTGCTTTTATTTTAAAACGAGTAGTAAGCACGCCACCTTGATCAAAAAACACTGGCTTATTTAACTTTTGTGCTAGCTTAATAGGATTGCCACTCGTGAGTACTAATTTTCCTATTTTTGATTTAGCCCACTTAACTTGCTGCTCATCATCACCATCAATAAATATTAAAGCTTCTCCCCAGCTTATTTTCTCCAAAGGATTTACATTTGTGCCAACTTTTACTATGATGTTTCCTGCTTGATCTTTTACATCTGTCTTTTGTATAAAGCTCGGATCATAGTGCCAATTTCGGTTTATGCTTGCTTTTGCTAGAGCCAATACCGGAGTTGGTCTTGATATTTTTTGCTGTACCTTATTTTTAAATTCTTCCTGCATTTTCTCTAAAACGCCATTTTGTTTTGCTATTTGAAGTTTAGCCATAATGACCTCTAGTAATGACTCTTCAATAATTGGAAATACATGACCTTGGACTTCATAATCTCTAATTTCTATTTTAGAATTATTATCTATGCTTATAGCCAAATTATTATTGTGTGCATTTACATAACTTACCTTCAACATAATAACAAATAAAACAAAGGAACTTATAATAATAATTTTTAGATCTAAATACCCTGTCATATTTTGCCACGTTTTTAAGCTGTTAGCAACGGAAGTAAAATGATACAGAACAACGGATAAAAATTGATACAGTATTATCATTCAAAATTTATGCTATGTTGCTCCAAGATGATTTTAACCCCTATAAAAGTATATTTTGATAAGGAATAACTGTAATAATATCTCAATATTAAGCAATTAATTATTCAACATAGCATAGTGTGTGCTGTATTAATTTTCAACCATTGTAATATTAGAAATCTGTATCATTTTTCAGCCGGTATTGACAAAAAAAACTCTCTCATCCAGTATATTATTGATGGCATCTGTAACGCTCATTCCTGCGATCATTCTATCTTCTATGGCTTGGTAATCCCTAGCATTAGTAGATGTTAGCATCAGAGTAAATGGGTCTAACATTAACCTTGCTACAACTCCGTTAACACTTGGTCCATAAATCGCTGCTTCACTATAATGCGGCGGGTTTGAATGAATTGATTGTAGTAAATTTAGCTTCCAGTCCTCATCGACAAAACCTGCAAGCTTAGGGCTTGCTCTCATTGCTTTAAAGCTCTCAGGATTTTGCTTTAAAATAACTTTATGTGATGAGTTCTCAAAAGCTTTTTCAGCTGCTGATCCTTCCTCTCTAAAGTAATCAGTTAATTGCTGAGTAGCAAGAGTAATTGAGCCGTTATATTTTCTTGCAATTCTTCCTGCTTCTTCAATAAATTCTCCAGATCTTTTGCCAGATAGTAATTTCCATGCTTCATCAATCATGATTAGAAAAGGACGCTTCCTATCACCTTTAACCATGCTCTGGTTAATATGAACAATCATGATTTGTACAATTACTGCAAGTAGTGCCGGGCTACTACGAAGATGATCAGTTTCAATTACTACTATATCTGCGTTTAAGGATAATTTTGCCTTACCACTAAAAAACTTGCCATATTGTCCATCTCTGGTGAACGGAAATAACATATTACCAAGTTCCTGTGCGTAAGATTCTTCTCTTTTAAGCAACCAATCTGCTATGTCAGTTATCTCAACTTTATTGCCTTTTTCTTGCCACACAGCTATTAACGCCTTTTGCAGCATTGGTTGTTGCAAATCATTAGTTCCATATTGCGGAGCTGCCATAGTAGCTAGAATCGATGGAAAACTTGCTAAAAAATCTGCCTGTGCTTCAATTGAGCCTTCGCTGCCGTCTGCTGGAATTTCTGAAAATGGATTAATAGAAATAGGATTTTTTACATCAAATTCAATATAATTACCGCCCAGTAGCAAACAGGTTCTTTTAAATGATCTACCATAATCAAGAACAAACACTTTGCCGCCAGTGCCTAAGACCGATAGCATTAGTTCTTGCATAAACACTGACTTACCAGAGCCTGGCACTCCTGCTATACAAAGATTAAAATTTTCATTTGGAGTTGCAGCTGTGCTATATAAATTTGAGCCAATTAATGCTGAGCCAAAGGGAGACCAATACATTATCTGTCCTCTTCTACCAGTAAGCAGCATTCCAGGAGAGCTTAAATCCCCTTTCCATTCACCAATAATAGGAAGTAACACCTTACTTTCTGAAGCAATAGTTTTTATGCCTCTACCAAGATTTGATAATGCTATGCCAACTCCCCGAGTCTTTTTATTAAATATGTTATTGAATCTATTAAATTTACCCACTAAAGAATTAGGTGCTGCTTCAACTAACTGCATCGGTAAACTAGCAAGTACCACCGCTAAATGATCATATTTACAAGGGACAAAATACCAACCACTTCGACGAAGCTGTGAGCAAAACTGTGATGCTGCCCCTTTGGCTTTGTTCTTCTTATCCCACATAATGACATTTAAGTGGATATTTACTACTCTATCGCCACTTTGCAAGCACGCTACTGCTCCTGCTAAATCTTGTGCTTCACTAGCTAAGTTAGGAAAGAATTTACCCATCCCAGCATTAATATTTCTCTCTAAAGCTTCTCTTTTAGTAATTGCTGCTGTTTTTGCTATCACTTGATTAGGCACTATTTGCAAACCAAAATGAATCAGAAAATTTGATCTAATATATTCATCTCGTCTTAGCTCATTACCTAAAAACAAATCCATGGCTGATAAAAGCCACTCTGCCGGTCTTTTTCCTGCCTCTAAGCTTATAAATATTTGATTATCATTAAGACTTACATAATCTTCCTTTTCATATAAAGAAAAATTACCAGGTAAAATCTGCTCAGATAATATTTCATAAGGATTAAGTTCAGGATGTTCTTCTTCCCTCCAACCAAATATTAAACGGACAAATTTTAATAGCAATGTTGCCTCAACATTGTAAGTAGCAAGCCCAATTGATTTAAATGTATCTTGCAATACTTCTCTTCTTCGTATCATCTCATTAATATCAATCGTCAGCGTCGGAATAGTTACGGAAATTAATAACACGACATCTTTGATATTCCCCTCTGCCTTTGCTTTTTGCTCTAAAAATTTTGTTCTTCTACTACTAAGCTCAGCAAAAATTGTCCCTTTTCTATGTAATTGCCAGTTATCTAGATATTCTCTTATATGATCAGAGCCAATCATCAATATTTGAAAACTACTTCCTGCCGGTAAATTCTCATCACTTTTTAAAAATTCAGCTATCTCTCCTTGAGCTTGCAAGCTTGTCCCAACCAGTGGCCAGCCAAGCAGGACAAATCCTACTGAAGCTCTATTAAAAAACAAGCTACTCTCCTCATCATATGATTCATAAACAAAATGTTTAGCTAGTCTTTCCCGAGCAAAATCTTTATCAATTCCTGATATCATTATTATACCTTCCAAAGCATCTAGTAGAGCATATCGATTTAAAATTAGGCTTGTCATTATTATTATTTGGATTAAACATATTCTGATCAGCCATTTTATTTACTTCATATAAAGCTTTACATTTTAGTCCTTGGGGCAGCGGGCAATCAAAATCGCTTCTATATGGCATCAACTTACAATTAGCAACGCTAAAGCTTAACATCGATAACAAAAGCAGATTAATTATTTTATTATTCATTAAAAATTACCCGGATGTTGTTGTTCTGACTGCAAATCAATATCCGTCATCTCATAATCATCATTATCCCGAGTAAAACGTTCTTGCAATTTAGTTTTTGCCTTAGTAAAACTTGTCACTTTATTCCCGGCATAATTTTGATAATTACTATAATTTGCTTCCTTTTGCGAATAATCAGTAGTAGTTGGTGGTAGTACTCTATCTACTTTAGCAGCTTCTTTATTCTCTCTTAAATTAAAACCTTTTCTAAATACAACATCTATTACTCTACCTGAAGTGACAACAATTACCGGACTCATACTTTCTGCTCGTTTAATTGCAAAATCAGCAAGCTTTTCTAAAGCATTACCGGTACCGGAATAAACACCGGCTTTAAGAGAGTCAGCAGCTTTTAAGGCATTTTGCTGACCGGTAATCGGTGACACCGGAAATATGCCATTGCTTGCCTGGTTCTGAAAAAATTGTGCTATCCCGCCAAGTACGCCGTTAAGCACCGCCATCCTTGCTACATCTGATGATCTATCAACAACTATCCCTTTAATTCCAGGTCTACCATCTTCTCCTATTAACCATCCTTCTACCGGTTTTTCAATGATCTCTCCATTACTATTTAGTAAAGATACCGTCTCTAACCGGCATTTAGCCCGCTCCGATGATATATCCCCGCTGCAAGAACCAATTAAAATTGCTTCTTTGATTTGCTCCGTTTTATAGCCTTTAGAAAAAATAGCTGTATCAACAAGCCTTATCATTATGGGCTCAGGCGAAGCTGCATTATTAGTGCCAGTTCCAACCACCACACCAGTAAGCAGCACCCCCCGTGCAAAGCTACCAGTAGTAATATAATCTTTAAAATCTTTTTTGAGTTCCACATCAGCTCTTTTTACGTAACCAAGTAATCTTTTTACTGGAGCAGTAGGAGCAGCAGCAATGCTTTGCTCAAAGTTATTATCTAATAAATCTTCTATCTTTTGATCATTATTAAAATCATTGCCATCATATAATATAGTTTCTTTAAGAGGCTTCTCTAATGATTCTAACTTTTGACTAAAATCATCAATTTTAGTTTTAGTTTCTAAATATTTATTCTCTATTAGCTTTTCCAAATGATTCTGCATGTTTTTGACTTCATTTAATATTTCTGCAGTCCATTTAGCCCTTGGATCTATTGCCTGCTCTATCCCTGATATTTCCCTTGATTGTCTATCTTCTTGTAAACCTCGGGAAGTTTTGACCTCATTTTCGGCAAATTCATAAAATACCAAAACCATTATCACGCCTATGCAAGCTAAAGTTACTAATGGTCTGTTTTTAATTATCTCTATGAGTTCTGATAATCTTTTACTAAATGTAGATGGTAATTTATGATCCTCTACTGTACTTTGTAATTCTTCCTGCTTATTGAACTCTTGATCCATTGCTTTTAATCAATATCCTAATTATCTAACTGATTTTCATACCACTAGAGACCCACTCTAAATAAAACCCTAAAATAATACCAATAGCAACGATTGCTCCAGCAAGCCTTAAATTACCCCTGACCACTGCCCAGATTGATGACAAAATCGTTGCTCCTGATATCCCGATAGTTTTCAGTTTACCGGTAGAGAGTCCACCAATGCGGTCTAACTGTCCTTCTAATGTTTCTCCTAAAGCTACTTCAGATAGTATCACATTTACACAAAAAATTAATAATACCGGCAATAAAGGATATATTATTCTTAAACACTGTTTTTTATTTTCTTTTTCTATTACATCTTTGTTTTTTACATTCATGATGCTTCTCTTCTTTGTTATTAGTTAACTTTATTACTTCTTGTTCTAAACCAAACTTAATAAGTCTAATTGGTGTTGGTTTGATTTTAGTAAAATTCAACATTAAATCTTGGACCGTACCATTTTCTCCAATTAGAGTGAGATACAGTTTACTGCTATCTTGCTGTGGCAAAATAAATAAACAACCTGAATTATGCACTGCTACTTCTGCGGCGATTTGAGGATGAATAAAAATATCATTGATCTTTTCTCCTTCTATGTTAATTCTAGTTGGAGCATCTTTAGCTATTTGCAGCTCTAACAAAGAATCAGCATGTAACATATAGCTTATCCCATAAGCATTACTACTAAAGCTTGCAAGCATTATTCCAATAAACACTACTAAGATTTGTAACTCTGACTTCAAACTTTTCATTACTTATTTACCTCTTCTTCTTTAATTCCTGTAAGTAATAATAAATGATTTGCTCCTCGCTTATAGGTTAACAAATAAGTTTTATCAGTTGCTATATGCTTATTCTCAGAAAACCAATAACGAAATGTTCCATTAATTAATACTCCATCCTCAATGACTTTTACCTTTTTAGGAAAAAATACTGAGCAAATTCCAGAGCCCTTAACAAAATCTAAATGTTCCTTAAAAAATTTATCCAGCTGCTCTGTATTACTAGACACCACCTTCATATCTGCTATTTGCCTCTCTACTTCCTCAGGCGAAGTAGTAAATAATTCCTTCATTACAAACACTGCCCATTCTTTAAGATAAGTCTCATGATAGCTTTTGGATGATACTATCATCCGACGATCTGGCTCTATTGCTGGAATTAATAACCATTTTTCTTCCGTGCTAATTGTTTTAATCATCCCAAGAAGACTCGTAACTGCAAGCAGCAATGTAATAAGCAATAATCTCTTATTATATTTAACTAGCTGCTGAACCCCGCTTTGCTTAAATAAATGATCCATTACTTACCTACCTTTTTACCAAGTAAATTAGGATAAGAAGTAGGAGCATATAGCCATTTCTTAGCGACTAAATAACTCTTAAGTACAAAATATTCCGATAATTTTTTAAACTTCTTAAATGCATAACAAAGTACAACTCCAGCTATAATGCATATCATCCCAAGCTTAGCATGTCCGCTATTCAGTAACACTATCCCAGGTACTATACCAAGTAAGATAACTAACCACTCATCTAAGCTTAAGGCCATATATTTTAGGGGAGTAGAGAGTGACCAATATAATCTTTGATTAGCACAATTATTATTCATATTAATTAAGTGATATTTCCATTAATAGATAAGTTTTGCTAGTCATGACATTAACATCCTAATTTTTACATTGCCAGTGGAGTTTTAAGCCATAATAAAAAAAACTGTAATTCATATAAAACTGTGGATATCTGGAGATAGAATCTATAGCTCTATCCATGAATTTGTTGATAACTAGCAGTAATTTTGCTAATATTAACGAAATAAATTATTGGTGAGTTGTGTATGTTTAGAAATGATGTAGAGTTAAAACTAGAATGTTTAAAACTTGCTATCCAGTCTTGCTGTAGTTATGATGCTGTGGATATTGCAAAACAATATTATCGTTTCCTTATAGAAAATAATGAAAATGTACCAATTCAATTTTCTATCAATAAAGTAAGTTTAAATTAGGTTTATTATTAATTTTACTTAAAAGATTCTGATCCTAACAAATCTATAATTTCCTGTACACCATCAATTTCTTGATGACTTTGATAATAAGCAATTATTTCTTCTTTTTTATTCGGTTCAAGCTGTTCATTATATAAAGGCATACTATATTTATCTAACATCTTGTAAATATATGGATGTAAAATTTCCTGGTTTTCATCTACATAATATAATACCCTATGTAATAATAGATTTTGAACAATATCATACAGTTTCATATCTTCAAATTGCTTTACAAGATTTACATAGTTATAATTGTCAAATAATTCTACTAAATCCGGTAATTTACTATCAATAAATGTATTAAATTTGTTCGGCATTATTGCTATAAACTCATTAATCTTGTTCATTATATTAAAATCATAATCATTACCATGATCCTTTTTACACATCATATCGAAAATATGTACCTTAGAATTTGGATTATCATTTAAAATTCTAACCAAAAAAGCATATTGATCAATATCAACATGAGGGTATGTATTCTTTCTAGGTACAATAAATTCAAACTCATTACTCATAGGATCTAGTGATACTAATTCTTTAAATACATTACGTATTTCATATGCAATAGAAGTAGTATTTCTTGGTATGCTATAAGGCCATAGTTTGGTTCCTTCTTCTAATCCTGTCTCTATATTATTGCAATGTAAATTAACCCAAGATATATTGGTATTATCAACAACATCAATAAGATATTGATATCCTGCATATTCAATCATATTGCCATGAAGATGAATACCAGTGACTTGGCTATATGGCAAACCATCTGCTAGATATCTAGCACCATCAGCTCCTATACTATTATTGCACAAATCTATAAAAAGAATTTTAGAATTTTGTAAGATTTCAGCTCAATATCTAGCTCCTTCAGCTTCTATATCATCCCAAGCAAGATCAATATACATAATGTCACTATTTTTAAGTGCTGGTGCTAAATATTTCATACCTTCATCTCCTATGTAATTTAGACGAAGATCAAGATCTAAAACTTTAACCTCTTTTAAAAATTCAGCTAAATACTTAACACCTGTAGTTCTTATTTTTTCTGCATGTACATTTAACTTGGCAATTTGACTATCTTTAAATGCTTGAACTAAATATTGAATACCATTAAGTTGCATAATATGATTGTAAGACATTTTAAGCTCACTAATTTTAGTATCTTTGAAAGCTTGAGCCAGATATTGAGCATCATCGGCTTCTAAGTTTTGACTATCAAGTGTAAGCTCAGCAATTGCAATATTTTGAAAGGTTTTATTTAGATATTGAGCACCCTTAATGCCTATTTTATTATTATGGATAGTAATATGAATATTCTTAATATCACAATATGATCTTTGAGATATATACTTATTAACATCACCATCTTCTGTGTAATGGATATCAAGATAAAGAGACCTCATTTTAGTATTACTCAGCATCTTATTTAAGTATTGTGCTGCATCGCTTCCAATTTTATTTTCACTCAAATCAAGTTCAGTAATTTGTATTTCTTTTAGAGATTCAGTAAGATATTTTACACCTTCATCCATTATATTATTATTTTTAAGATTAAGTGTGGTAATTTGAGTGTCTCTCAAAATTTGAGTTAAATACTTAAGACCATTACATCCTATGTTATTATTACTAAGATCAAGTCTAGTAATTTGAGTACCTTTTAGAGCTTGAGCTAGAGATTTAACATCGCCTTCTCCTATATTACTAAGAGATAAACTGTGATTATCTTTTAAGTTATCAATCATTGTTTTATATGGCATATATGTACCCTCCTAGCTATATAAGTTTTACTATATTTATTACTGTTGAACTGTAGAGATCATTTCATTAATGGCTCTTTGCATATATTCTCGAGCAGTATCAGTGGCAAGTCTAGTATAAACTGCCGTTGATCTTGGATCTCTATGATTTAGAAGCTGTCCTATTACATATTGATTTGCTCCGGTCATTGCCATCCAGCTTGGTATTGTTCTTCTTAAATCATGGATTCTTAAATTTTCTATTCCTGCCTTTTTACAAATCCTCTTCCATGCTTTCTTTGGTTCTTGCAAATGACCACTACTGCTTGTCTCACTTGGAAATACCCAAATGCTATCAGATTGCTCTTTCCTGGCTTTTAATATTTCTACTGCCTGATCTAATAAAGGTAAACGGTGAGGATCACCATTCTTAGTATCTGGAAGATATAACTGTTTATCAGCAAAACTAATCTGTTCCCAACGCATAGTAAGTACATTATCCTTACGAACTGATGTATACAAAGCTATTAAGAAAAAGTCCTTCATTACCTGGTTTTGCTCTTCTGATATTGCTGTAAAAAATCGTGGTATTTCTTCCCTAGTTAAATATCGATCTCTAGATTGTTCCTTGTGCTTCTTTATGCCAATAACTGGATTTACTGTTAATAATTCCCATTCTATTGCTTTACTAAATACAGGACTTAAAACTTCAAGAAATCTATTAGCTCCATATTTACCAGTTTTCGTCAATTTATTAAATAATTCTTGAATATCTGCTTTTTGAATGGTTGATATTTTTCTATTATATAAATGTTTTGCATATCTATCTACAGAAGCAGCATAATCTTTCCATCTTTTATTATTAATTTTACTGTATTCATCAAGGTATCTATCATAAAACTCTTTAAAGGTAGGCTCTTTAGATAATCTAGCTTTTTCTTCTATAGGATTATATCCTTGAGCAATTTTCCCTTTTAACTCAGATGCTTTGAGTCTTGCATCAATAATAGATAGATAGGGAAATACTCCTATTTTGATTCTATGATACTTTTTACTAAGTACCACTCCTAAATAAAATATTTTACTACCACCGTATGAGACGATTAGCAATAATCCTTTTTCTTTGGTATCTTTATATATATCTCGCTTTGCTTCTGGAGCTTTTATTTCTTGAAGCATTTCTTTAGTAAAAAGTAATGATTTAACTGGCATAATATTACCTACCATAGCTTAACCGAAATATATATTTAAAACTGTAGTATGTTTTAATTGTAATAGCAAATTCTATATCAAATATAATTACAATGAACTTGATTATTACTTTTACAATATAAACAACTAATAATTGTAATTATTGATTCATAAATTCAAAAGGTCCAAGTAAATTGCAAGGTAAAAATTGATCATAAAATTTGACTCGCTATATGCTCATTATATCCATATCCTATTTTAAAATTTCTAATATTTTTTAAAGATTGACAAATTATTGCAACTCTACTAAAGTTAAAGCATAGTATTGGTAGTAAGAAAAAACCCTTAACATATAAAGAGTTGTGAGGTATAAATTGGTTTATAAGAAAAAGGCAAAAAGTAAGGTAAAACGAACCGTTACATTGACATCGTAAAGGTCAGAGGTTCGAGCCCTCTATCGCCCACCACCTTAACTCCAGGGTTTTCATAATCTACTAATTTTAGCTTCATACTCCGTATGCTCACTATATGCTCCTCGCATTTTTAAAAATGGTGTTATTATTCCCTTGATTGCCTCTTCTAAACTGATGTTTAAGTTGAGGTCTTATGCACACTATATGCTGCTCACATTTCACTCCTGATTGTGTAATCCATGATGACGGTGATAAAAATCCCACTATTTTCTACAATTTTGTTGGTAATTTTATTCCACCTGAATGGAGTAATCTCTCATCTCATAATGGTAAAACATTAAGTAAAACTGCAAGGCAACTACTATCTCTAATAGTCTTCCGCTTGCAAATCTACTATAACGATAGTATCGACGAACTTCAGGAAACTATCATTTCTTTGAACAACACTTAAGGGTTTGTCAACGAAGAGTAAGACAATGTCTACTCGAACTAGAACAATCCGGGTTCATCAATCTTTCTACCTCAACCATTATTAAATATGGTATCAAATGTCGTAATACTCCCTGTGTGAAATTAGCAAAAAATCAGTTACAACAACAAAAACTTGAAGCAAATTCACAATTTAATAGCATAAAACCAGTACACGATGAACAACAAGGCGATAATATCAGTGTATCTAGCACTGATAGCATACCAGGTAGTACGCAAATTAACACTGCACTACAAGCAGTTATGGATAAAATCTCTAAAAAATATAATTCTACGGAATCAAGTAGTAATAATGCAGCAATTAATACCATTAATCATAGGGGCTGGTTCAAAAGGAAAAAATTAACAGATTTCCATCCATTAACCCAAGAAGAGGCTGATTTATTACAGATAAAATCAAATCGAGAATTTAATCTTACTTTTATTAACAAGATCTTATTGAAATTAGCAGAACAATACCCAGAACATCATTTTGGTCATAAAAAAGTGTTTTTAAATTACATGGCTAAAGCTTTAGCTCATGAACTGAGAGAAGCTACTCAAACTAATTGTGAGAAGTTTCAGTTTAAATCTAGCGATGTAAACAAAGCTAAAGACCGATATCTAGATAAGATAGAAAGCAGCCTTGACACTAGCAAACAATCTCAGTTAAAACGTAAAATCATTGGTAGTTTTGATCCTGATTCAGCTTATGAATTACTAAGCTCCTGCTTATTTATTGGGGTAGTAAATAATCAGTATCAAATAAAACTGCTTAAAAATATTACGCTTTCAGAAAATGCACAAGATAAAATACTACAACAAGTACAAGTGATATATGGCCATAGTATTGGGAAGTTACAAATCATACCATTTTCTGAGCTTGAAGCGAAGCAGAATAATACCGAAGATGAAAAACAAAATTATCTATTGCAGCTCAGTAAACAATTAAATCCTGATACAGTATGGTATAGGGCACGAAAATTTCTTATCCAGCATTATAACATATATTGATTTAAATGTATTAAGTAAATTAGTAGTGGCAGAAGAAGATACATATAACAAAAAAATAATTCTTAAATCTACATCATCTTTTTATGATTACTATATAAGAAATAATTATATGCAGGATCTCGATAAGGCTTTTAAGACCCAAGGTTTTACTTTTGAATTAACGAAATTTTAAAACAACTACAATCTGTGATACAGGAAAGAATAAGGCATAGGTGATTGAACTGTGTCAATTGAATGCTTTAATCGCTCTTTAATAATTGGTTATTATTACCTCATCAGACATTTTATTACGTTCAGGCATAGAATATTTAACTTTAATGATATTAATATTGAAATTCTTGTATAAGTTTCTAATAAATGGAGTATTGCTATTAGAAAGCATGATTTTAACACCTTTATTGTTGAGTTCTAGAGCAAAATCTCTAAGTCTAGTTTGTTCATTTTTATCAAAAGGCAATCTAGTATAGAATTTCTCACCTGATTTATGATAAGGAGGATCAAAATAAACAAAATCATTTTGTTGTGGTTCAATGAAAGAGAAATCTATAGCACAAATATATGTACCAGTAAGTAAGCTGCTACATTGCTTTAGTCTAGATGCAATATCAGATTTACTATAATTTCTACCAGAGAAAGTTTGAGCTGGTTTGCCATCAATATTAATCCGGTAAATACCTTTAAATGAATATCTATTAAGATAAATAAATCTTGCAGTAATTTTTATTGGATCACTACTATCATTATTAGCTCTCACTTGATAATAATGCTCTTTAGAGTGTTTTACTTTATGTGAGTCTAGTAATTTACTAACTGCATCAGGATTTGTCTTAACTGCGTTATAGGACGTGACTAGCTCAAGGTTAATATCAGATAAATAGCATTGTTTAAATTTATCTCGTACATGAAAGAATAAAGCACCACCACCAAGAAATGGTTCATAGTAGTTGTTTAGTTTTTTAGGAATAAATTTAACTAATTGATCAACGATTTTTCTTTTACCACCCACCCATTGCAAGAATGGTTGTGGTTTATCTAAGTTCTTTACTGACATAATTTGTTATTTATCTTTATTTTCTACTAAACATTATATCAGAAAATAGGCTTAAAGGCGAGAAAAACAGCATAATCAAAGGGATTTTAGTATTTATTATAGTATCACTTAGTGTTATTTTTATCTATGTATAATTGATAAAGAATATGGCTAACAAATATTATATTTTAAGTCTGTCTCATTTGTGCAGCTGTTTGCCCAATTGTATAAAAATCTGTCACAAAAGCTCTTAAATCTTCTGTACTTCGTAAAATTGTGGTGATATCTGTCCTTGTTAAGAGTAGCCGTGGTGCAACTCTGGTTCAGAGGTTAAATTAAAACTACAAAATTTTAGCACTTTAACCTCTGAGCTGTTTTCTTAACTTTAACAGCAAGGAAATGCTATGACAATTAATAACCAAAATCAACCAAAAGATAATCATAATATTACTAATCTTACTAAAACAAATTGGAATCTTCAATTATCTCCTATATCTGTCACATTAATACCATATCAGCAAGACGAGAATATCATTAACTCGACGATCACAAATTATACTGATATAATTAAATAAATTAGAATTACAAGAAGCAAATAATAAATTGAAAGAATCTGAGTTATTTAAAAGAGATGTGATGCAAAATATAGTACATGGATTAAAGATTCCATGTAACGGGATTTTTTCATTAGTAACAGCTCTTTATGAAATATAATCCTGAAAAAAAGGGTTATTTAGCTAGTGTGGTAAGTTGTGCTGAAGAACTACTGGATTATTATAACAATATACTTAGTTATCTACAGAATAATTCTGGATTACCTCCTATAGTTTTAAATAAGTTTGATCCAAAACAGTTGGTAAATAAGATTATTGATAAAGCGATGCCAATAGCTCAACGTAAGGGATTAAATTTATCTTGTAATTTTCAGTATGATTTAACAAATGCCATAATTAGTGATACTTATCGAATAAGAGTAATATTAGAGCAGTTAATAGATAACGCTATTAAATTTACTAAAGAAGGTAAAGTTGTGGTAACAGTGAACATGTTTGCTGCAGATACTTTGTGAACCCAAATATTTGCCAACTCCATGGTCGTTTTATCACAATTTAATTCTATAAATTTCTTGAATCCCTCTATATCTCTTATTATCCTGCGATGTCCTGTATGATAACCACTTCTAGCTTTTACATCACCCGTGCGTTTCTTCAATTTCTTTCACTCTATTATAGTTTTTCTACTAATAGCAAATAGATTAGCAACCTCCTTTATTGTTTTACCCTCTGTTAAACTCTTTATTACTCGTATTCTTAAATCGTATGAATATGCTCTTGCCATTGCGTTTTCTATGCAGCTTAACTTAAAAAATATTAAAAGTCACTACCTTATCACATTAAGCTATAATATGTACTTTTAAATCATACTGGCTATGACTATTTTTTTTATAACTTCTCATATCTTTTTATAAATTCGTTGCTAAAGCAACTTCATTATATCTTCCATTCGCCTGAAGGCGAGGGATTTTCTATCCCCGTAGGGGGACATTAAAAAGTGGAGTAATTCCATAGCATCTGATACCCTAATAGGTTATTTAACACGGTCAAGTAATGATAGAATATATTAAAACTGACCTCATGCAATATTTGGGGCTCACTCCTAATTCGTATTAATGAATACCGATATATGATAATTTTACCTTGTCAATACTTATAAAGAATGGGAGAATGTTAAAGAGTAGGGAAATAATCAGGATAATAAAATGAATAAGAGAAAATTAGCTAACAATGAAATGTGCAGCAGTAACTTTTTAAAGAGAGCAAAGATTGCTGTAGAAGAGCCTTTGAAAGAAAATGTAATTAGATATTACTTAATGCCATCTCTTGAACATATATCAGCTGTTAAGATAGTAATTACATTATGGAGTCGAGTAGATATTCAGGATGCAATAATAAAATTATCTACATTATCTGAAGGATATAACTATTCTAGAGATATGAATAAATTATGCCAAGGAGTTAAAAATAAGATATTAGATATGGTATTAGAGTTATCTGAATTCGATGTTATCAGGAAAATCTTATCAGATATTATTAATCCTATAGGGCAGGAAATATTTGATTGGATGGAATACCAAGATAGTCGTGTTTTTTGTAATAATTATCGTTATCAAGATACGCAACATATAGCAGTAAATTACTTAGATAGCTTGGTTTGGACATCAAGAGGAATAATAGATTATAAGGAGACAGCTAAAACGTTACTCGCTAAGGAGCAATTATCTGACAATAACAAATATCATTTAGCGTGTACATATTGTTTTGAAGACGATATAGCAATTATCATACCAAGGGTTGTTGATACTGTACTAGACTTATGGTGTTTTGATAGACAAACAATGGTATATTTTTGGACTGCTCATCTAACAGGAGATTTTACTAAATTAAACCAAAGGGTTAGTTATTATAATGCAAATTATAAAACTAATTATAGCATAAACGAGTGTGTATTTCGAGTATTAGCATGTGATAGAGTGGATAGCAAAAATCCAGTAGCAATAAAATATATGTTTAATAAGTTAAGTGATGAAGAGAAATCAAGACAGATAGTATCAGTAGTAAAAAAAATACGTAATACTGATATTCAGTGTTTTTTTCTATCACAAATGAATGCAGAACAACAACAAGAAGTATTTAAAGCTAATGCTAGTCATATATTATCATCCTTTTTAGATAATTGGTTATGGAAAGATTATTTTTTACCTACAATACATCACATATGGGATATAATGTCTGGATTGGATTATCTTAGGGTATTAGAAGGTATTGAAGGTAGCAGGGTACAACATTATGAAGATGTTGAAAAATATAATCGATATCAAGCTATTTTAAAAGAATTATGGCGATCTGCTCCTAAACATTTAAAAGAATTTATTTTTGAATTTCAAGATGGTTCTAGAGGTAGGGATATATTCTTGGGGTTGCTTTGCAAAAAAAGTATAGATGTAATCCAGTTAATGTTACCTGATATCAATGATATACAAAAAAAGACAATGATATTTTCATTTCGTAGCATTGATAAATGTTACTGGCTTATCATAAATGATCAATTAGATGTAGTTGAGATGTTTATTAATAATACTCTCTTGTCTGAAAAAGATGTAGATATGTTTAAGCAGATGTTGGTTGAAGATAGTGGAGGTGATATAGCTGTACATTTTATACAAAATCAGGAATGGGGCAAAGTAGAGCAATTTATACAATGGGCTTTTAAATCTGAGGAAGAAATAAAAGAATTTAAGGAAAATTTAGCATATAGTAAAATTTGTATAGATATATTAGAAACTATTGTTGCCAGTAACAAAGCAGATTTTGAGGAATTAGAAAATCATTTTAAATGGTGTTCTTCAAATATTTCAATAATAATTGATCAATTTAAAGCTGGAATTCCTAAATTACATTTTACTTTTGCAGAAGTAATTTGTAAGTTAATAGAAGAAGGTAAATATCAATTGTTAGAGCAGATTTTAAATTGGTGTTTCTTAAATAGTCAGCCACAAATTGATCAGTTTAAACAGCACTTTTATCAGGATCATGACAATTATGAAGTAGTAAAATTAGTAGTAAATTTAGTAAAAGGAGACAACCAATTACAATCATTAGAGGAGTTTGTTCATTGGTGTTTTTTTACTAATGAAAAAGAAATAAATAAATTTAAAGAATGGATATTACGTCCTACTAAAGATACAGTAGGTGTATGCATAGAATTATTATGTAAAGGTATGTTTAAATTAGCAGATGAGTTTGTTCATTGGTGTTGTAATGCTTTACAGATACAGGTATGTAACTTTAAAAAAGAATTAATGGTTTATGATCATATAAACTACCTTTTTGGACGGTACCATCATGATGGTAAAATATGGGGAGAAGTTATAAAATGGTTTAACCCACCTAAAGAAATAATTATTCAATTCAAAGAAAAATTTATAAATTCTTGGTGGTTTAAAGATATTCTTCCCATATTAGATAATTATGTTCAAAGGCAGGAAGATAATCTATGCCAGGATATAGAAAATGATATAAATAATGTTTTACAAGATTTGCTATCAAATGTAGAGAATCAATGCTGTAATATGATTAATAGCTATGATAATTTAACAGTAAACCATACAGGAACTGTTGAAGATACAAGTGTAATATTATAAATAACTAACAGGAGGTCAAAATAAAGCAGGAATTAGCGTATAATTTTCTATATGATACTGATAAGTTTATAGAACAATTTCAAAGAGTACTAGATAGAACTCCTCATGAGCGAGCGCCTAGTCACAGAAGCTTTTGGACTCATTTTTTTCTTGGTTCTAGCGTAACTATTCAAAATAGTGATATAGGTCATAATATAAAAGCTATTTGTTTTAGCATTGGTGCATTTAGTGGTGCTAAAATTGTAAAACTAGCTTTTAAAGTTAAGATTGATAACAAAGAGGAAGTTATACTACGATCTATATCTATTAGTAAAGATGAGTTGATTACTGAAGGAGTAAGGTATTCAGCAAATGAACTTAGCACAATAGCATCCAAATTTGGGGGGAAGCCCCCAAAGACTGCAGACACTACTATCAATTTATCAACTACTGACTCTAAAGTGCTACATGTAAACATCAAAACTAGCGATATTAAACTAGAAGATAATAAAAAATTAGGGCATCAAGTATTGGGAAAGATCGTTAAAGTTGTACCTTTACAACTAGGCAAAAATGCAGAAGGTAAAGGTAAGACATTAGATGATATATTAGATGAAATGTCTGATCCAAAAACTATTACAGCGGTTAATGTAGAAAGTTTTTTTTATAAGTTGAAAGAGGCATACCACAATAATAATAAGGAGAACGTGTTGCGAATGGTAGAAGCAGCATATCATGGTTTTACTTATGGAGCAGTAATATTAAATTATCATACAAAATATGGCGTAGATACTTATGTTGAACAGAGTGCTGGTAGGGGATTTTTAGATTTGTATTTTCTGCTACGTAAAAATAATGGTAATGATGTACCGAATGCTGTTAAAATAATTGTTGAGTTTAAGGGAGCACAGAGAAAGGGTAGCAACAGTATTATGTCTGTTACAGATGCAGTAAAGCAAATAGAAGAGAACGCTTATGCATTCCAGTTCGTAGGAAGAACTGAATCTCAAAATGTAATAATAGTAGGAGCTGATTTTGGTGCTACAGGCGAAACAGTACAAGCAAAAGAGTCAAAAATTGACTTACCAGAACAAAGCTTTATATCAAAGCTGATTGATGCAAGACAAGCAACATTAGACCATACTACAATAAAGCAAGAACTAAAAACAATATACGACTCAACACGTAGTGATGAACCGCTAGATAAGGTAATATTAGGGGACTTGTTATCAAGTAATGTAGTAGAGAAAAATGTATTTATTATTAAGGATTTTCCTAACGGTCAGCGTGTGAGCATGTTTGTATTCAAGAATCAATATCAAAAAGCAGTAATATTAACTTGTATCGAACAAGAAAATTTAGCTTCACCTAAATATGTGAGAGCTATTCTTAAGGATCCATCGAAACCAGCAATAAGAGCTAATATAAAAAAATACAAACAAATTACCATAGAACAGGAAGTAAATGATGGAATTTTATACATTCAAAGAGAGTTAAATATTAATTCTGGTAAAAGAATTGATATAACAATTAATCCAAAGGGAAAGGTGTTTGAAAGTATAAGAAGTGCAGATTTTTACTGTTTAGATATTAAAGTAAAGGATTTAGCTTTAGCATTGAGTTCACCAGCACCATATATATTGCCATTTATTACAAAATATGATATTGCATCAAGTATTGATCTAAATAATCTAATACCAGCATTACAGGGTTTAGATTTAGAGCATATGTCGAGCCCACCACATGATGATGGTGATAAGCAAGCTCAACGTGAAGAATTTCAAAAACTGAAAAAAGAATTGTTCAATTTAAAGGAGTTTGTTGCCTTAGAAAGAGATCTTAAATCTATCTTGCATGGTTTATTTTTAAATAAAAAATTTAATGAACAAGATATAACAATACTCACAGAAACAAGTTTAGGTCATGGAAGAGCAGATTTAGCTTTAATATTCAAAGATAATATACCACTTGCTTTGGAATTAGGACTTGGTACTTTAGAGACAGCAATTATAAAAAAGCAGTTACAATTAAAGGGCTATATAAAATATCTTAAAGCTATTACTGATGCAAGACAAGCTCATGGAGTTGTATTAGGTTTTAATAAAGATGCAACTAGTGCAGATTCGATAATAGTAGCAAAAGATTTTAGTGATATGGTTGATCATATCAGTTCAGATGACAGTCCTATTAGGCAACCTTCATTACAATCTAGTCCTAATCTGCAAGATTTAGATAATCCACAACCGGGTCCATCAGGAGTACAACAAAAGAAGCGTGGGTATAATTCAGATAGTGATTCTAAGCTTAATCCTAGCCAAAAAAAATTAAAAGGAAGTTTGTCTTCTTGTCCAGATAGTAAAAAGAAAAGAGAAATTAGTTTTTGTAAGTTTAGTGCACAGGACTTAGATGAGTTTAGTATAAAGAAAACGAGGAATATAGATGAATTACAAATCGATAGTAAAAAGTTCTTAGAATATTTACAACATAGTAATGATCAAGCAAAAAACAGTCAATTGTTGGAATTAGCAAAAATCAGACAAATTGAGGATAGTGATAACATCATAGGTAATTATAAATATTTATTAGATCGGGTGACAGAGGCTGGAGGTTATAATAATTACCGTCAAAATGCACGTCTTGAAAGTATTATGTATAATATTGCTCGGGATCATTCTATAAAAATAAATAATCAATTAAAAAGTACACTAATTAGTGCGGCAGGTAAGATTCAGCTAATAATGGGTATACATGGAGCTATTGTACAATGTCAGGAAAGTAAAGATAGTGATACAGAGGTTCAAGATTGTTTATTAAGTGTTGGAGGGTTAACTTACTCTCTTGCATCAGCACCAATTGAAAATATTATAGTAAAGCAACAATCTAAGTGGGGGGTCAGATTATTAAACAGTTTTAGTCAAGTAAAACCAAAAATACTAGGTCATAATACAAAATTTATGTTCAAGATTCTATCAGAAAAATATGGGCTTAAGTTTTTTAAAGGTACGGCGGGAGTTGTAACTGGGGTATTTGATATTGTTGATATAGGATTGGCAGCCCAAGCACTTAAGAAATGTCAGGATAATGCAGGTACTGATAATGCATGTAGTAATAAGGACATAAGAGATTATACAGCATCTATAATTTTTTCTGGAGTTTCATTTGTATCTGGTATTGCTTTGATAGTTGCTAATGCTACTATTGGAATTAATGTAGTAGTGGGGGTAGCATTGATGGTTGCTTATGCACTATATGGTGGTATTAGTGCTATTGTAGAGTATGAAGCAAAATATGATACCACCGATGATGAGAATTGGCGAATATTCTGGCATACTGTTGTTGGCCAGCCCTTACCAATGGATATACAATATTTAGAAGCAAGAACAGCATTGGTAAATAATATATTGAACACATCATGGCATCATTTACAATCTATGCCTGATAATGTAGTAGCTTATGCTGGTGGATTTGGTCAGATAGTAATACAAAACTGGCAAGACTTGTGTAGAAAATTCGACGGGTCCAAAATGTTGCAGATCCTCACGCAGCGCTTCACACATCCAATCACTTCAGTACTATGTACTTATAGTAGCAGTACTGTTGAACCAAGTTATGCTATTATTAATATGTTACATAATAATTCTCATGATTTATCACGTATTTTACCTAATCATATTGCAGGTGCGACAATGACTTGTTTGCCTCAGCGGTCTCATAAAATCTATGAGGCACGTGGTACTGGAAGGTCAGATCCGAATGTAATATATCTATGTAACAATGGTTTTGTTGTTGAACACAATGCGAGACGGAATCAAGTTCATGATCACAAGTATATAATTTTTAATACTCAATTGATGAGTTCTGGAGAAATAATAACGCACAATACCCTATCTAGTATTTTTTTTCTGGGCAAAAGTGCTATTAGCATATATGTTTTAAGTCATCACAGTCAATTTATCTTTCTTGACAATGAATTTTCAGGTTCTATCACTTTTATCGCCCCTTTTTCTCGTACATGGCCATTACCTCATTCTCTTAATAAATCATTTAATGCTGTATTCAATACAGCAATGTTAGACTATAATATTGTAAAATTTAGTATTAAAAGCATAACACATCTTCATTTGTTTTTGCAGCATATAAATTTAATTAATATATTTATTAATGATAAAAAAATAACGCTTTGCTCATATTACCATGATGTAATAAAAATTGCATATCATGGGAGAAAAAATAAGGCAGATCATGTTGATTGTAAGTTAGATGATAATTATCCCTCCGTGGAATTTGATTTGATAGATGGTGATGGGGGATATAGCAATGATAGACCAGATATCATGACAGGTTGTAAGAAAGTAGTAATTTGGCCATATACAGAAGTAAAAGGTACTGAAGGTATTTATCATTTTTATATAAGAACAAGAGATGTTAAGAAAGAAAATTTAAATTCATTAATTGACATCAAGGGAACAGGGACCATTGTCTTCCTAGACACTAATTTATTAACAGATTGTGAGAAAATAACTTATTCTAAAGAAAATAATACTCTATCATTGCAAATTAAATTGGGTGCAAATACTTTTTATACATTAAGTATAAAAAATTATTTAGGCAGTGATGATCTAACTCATAACTTTAATTTAATAGATAAAAATTCTGGTACTGTTATTCCTAAAATAGCAGAAAGTACAACTATTATTAGTAGATTGGAATTACATATAACAAAAGAGCGTAGTAGTGGTCAGAATGGTTTTTCAGTTGAAGAAGTTAAAAAATATTATGAAAAGGTTTCAGAGAAGAAGAAAGATTATGAACTATATGGTGTTGTACAAGACAAAGAAAGCTATTACCATTTTGGTTCTAAGGGTGCAGACATTATTATTTTTGATAAGCAAATTGCCTTTGCTAAAGGTGGTGAAGAAAGTGATGTATATATTGTTACTAATAATATAGATGTAGGTACAATAATCATTGATAATAGTTCACATGATATGAAATTTGATATATTGGTGCTATCATCAACAGATGATGTTTGGTTAGAAACTGCAGGTAATGATCTAAACATACTAATTCACAAAAAGAAAGATGATATGGAGAAGGTAGATAGTGTTATTATATATAATTATTTTAAAGATATTAGTTATAAACATCTTATATTCGTTGATGAAAAAGGAGACACTTATATACCATTCCAAGGAGTTGATAATAATTTGAGGCTTGTGTCTTTTTCTAGCTGTACAAGTAGTTTTATTAGTGTAATTACAGCAAGTACGACAGCTGTGATTGACTGCGAATTAGATGACATAGAATACTATAGAATACAAGAGGATCTGATATTGCATAGCAGGAGTAGTAACAGTCCTGTAATTATTGCTAAACAATTGTTTGATAATCAAGTTAAGTATAATGATACTAAAATATATCAATACAATCATAATGCACAGCCCTTAGATGTTATTGGAGGTGCCAACAGGGCTAAAGATTATAAACAGTTAGTCCAGGAATCATATAACGTTGTTATCCAAGAATATGAAATAGATTTTAGCAGATCATTTAATATAACACATAACCACAGAATGGAAAATGGTAAATTAGTTCCCATACCAGTAGATGAACAAAGGATAGGTGTTATTATATTTAAAGATATTAAGCTGGTGCAGATAAAAGTTACAAGATTTGCTGATGATTTAGTTATTAGTGATTTCTTTTATGTTCATAGTGATGAACAACCTATTATTAGAATAAAAAATTGGTTTATTAATCATGATTATGCAATTTCTACAATAGAGTTTGATTTGGGATTAGACTCTATAAGAATTAATAAATGGGATAAGAATACAAATACGATCAAAGGTGATACTACGCTAGATATAATGCAAAATAAGATTAGTTTGGCTGAATGGATGACTAATAATCCAAGTGTTTGTATTCAGGCTCTGTTATCACCTAATTGTGATATATTATACCACCATTTGAAATGTATAATAGCGATTAATAGTAAAAATAATATAATCAAATCCTATGAGGCATTAGGATTTAATGTACCAGAAGAACAAGTCACTTTTATTGATCATTGTGCATTTACAAAAGATGTATTATTACAATTAAAAAGAGCTCTAAATACAACTGCTGAGTATGAACATTGTGTTGGTTGTAATCGTGCAGTATTACCACCACCAAATATGGGTAACAATGTATTAGCATGTGAAGCATGGCATAGGTTGATATTGCGCGGATATAACTACATAGAAGCATCCCAAATATATAATAATATAAGTCAGATATTTAATTATAGTAGAATAATAGAAAGTATTGATAAAATCCAAAATATTTTAGGCAACAATAGTGATGAAGCTGATCATCAACGTCATCGTCGTAGCTTCAATGACCATGAGAATTTGATAATCAGTACTACCAATTGGTTTAAAGAGAAGGTATATCCATTCTGGAATATGATAGGCAACTTCAATATTCTACCAGTAGCTAATGCTGAACCTATTAATGAAAACCCAAATATTCATAGTATTGCTGTTCAATATGATTATGTACAACAGCAACTACCACTTATACAATATGTTTTGCACCATTCACAACTGGTACCTACCGTGAAAAAATATGGAGTGATAGGAACAATAAAATACTTTATTAGACAATGTGAGAACCGGCTAAGCAATTGGTATTATCATCAAGATACAGGGCCTGATCCTGATGAAGAGCAATTCTCAAAGCAAATCTGTTCATGTACAAACTGGCTAAACAAGCTTGAAAGCATATTAATAGAAATGAGGACACAATTGATAAAATCTCAGATGAGTTCTGTTTTTGTCCAATGTGTTAGTGAAAAAGAGAATATTAAACCAAAGCATAAATTACTAAATTATGTTGAAAGTGCACTACAAGGTGAAATTGACAGCAGATTATTAAACAACATCGAGACTAAATTAGGAAAATTAGGTACTAGATGGCAAAAAAAGTATAAAGTTTTAAAGAGTTACCAAGATAGTATACAAGATACAAAAGATGAATTGTATCAATTAACTGTTAAGTTGCAACAACAAAAAACAGTAACTCAAAATCAAATAGATGAGATAACAATACTAGTAAATTATACCACTGATCTAACAATAGGTATCATGGACTTGACTAATAACAGTGTTTTGCGACAACAACTACAACAACTATTATTAGTCAATAAATATGGCATAAACAAACAACAAGATGCAGTAGGAGAAAGAGTAGAATTAAATATAAGTAATGTTGATATAAATATTAGTGCAGGTGGTGATATGGACTATCGTGTCCTAGCTTATATGAGTCATATTCTACCAGATCAATTAGTTATGGGTAGCAGCGGAGAGCCAGAGCCACTGATATTGGCTTGTTGAAACGTACCATAGGGTAAGAAAAATGTCTACATCAAAACAGGCTATTTGAATTTAGAAAGAGAATGAATAACAGGTTCATCAAGGCCAAAGCTACGCTTCTTTAATTCTTCTTTAAACTCTTTTACATAATCATCAAGAAAACAGAATAATTTTGTGGTATCTTTGGCAGGCTCTTTTTTTGATTATTTTACCTGCCTTACTCTAGATTCTTAACCTTTTTTTAATCCATTATTCGGGTTATAGGAATGGAATACATGAATTTCAAAACAATCATCAGAAAAAAAGATTCCCATACCAAACCGAACCAATGAAATTAATATCATCAAGTAAAATAAGTTGAAAAGCAATAAGTAAAGAGGTTGGTTCATGTTTTTTATTGGACAGCGGGTAGGTAGGCACCATGTTGGTGCTTTCCTCCGGGTCTATCAGATTCATTGTGTAAGTACGATTTCGCTATTTGCCCAATTTTGTAAATTTGTATCACAAAGTATAGCAAATTGGTTTAAAGCCACTGCCCAATTTTTAATAGGCATTGTCCGTTTTTTAGAGGCATTTATCAATGCCAAAATATTATTTTCTGAATCGATTTGTCATCTGGAAACACTCCTTTTTGACGGTTAGTGGATTCAATAGCATTAGTAGTGTAAATCGCTTTTCTAATGTCTTCTGGAAAGCTAAAAAATGGAGCTATGCCAGACCAATTAATGTTAGCAGCTTGTTTGTTTTTATAAAGCATTTTTGCTAAAGTTTTAGCTTCCACAAAATCTGCTCCCCTAATCTTATCTTGGATAACAATGACATTTTCAAGAGTAGATCATCTAAGGCTTTGTGCTGTGCTCTATTAAATTCCTTCTTTAAAGCTTCTATCCTTTGACTATAAGGCTCAAGTTCTGGCTCTTGCTTTTTTTTATCTTGAGAAAATTTTAATATTTCTGCATAGTACCGGCAAAATTACTAATAATGTAATAGCTAGTGATGATTTAATTTTTGAATCAGTACGATTATTATGAAACCTTTGTTGTTGCATTGTCCATAAATTATATATGATTTCTTCCTCTTTAGGTAACCTATCTATTGCACTATTATAATATTTTATAGCAAGTTCTAACTGACCAGTTTTATAATAAACAACCCCTAAGTTATACTGACGCCAACCTATATCATATCTTTGGCATTGACTTGATCATCTATAGTGATATTGCTAAGTGCTGCCGTAAGCAATTCTTTAGCTTCATCTAAGTGATTATGATTAATTAACATGGTAGAGAGCGTATATGTAATATTGTAATAATGCTTTATATGAGGTGTTAAATCTTTAATAATTTTATCTCCAACTGATTGACTAACTCACATAAAGTATTGGTATAAGCTTTATGAATTTGAAATTTGTATTGGGAATATATTAAATTTAAATCTATATTTGCTTTTGACAATATATCTATAAATAATTTTCTGCTACTTCCACATGGTTATGCATTATACTGCAATGTATAGCAGTGATCATCCCTTGAAGTGTACTAAGTTTTAGGCTTGTTACTTGTGGAATACCCAATTTTTTGTTGTTTTGCTATCTAAAAAAGTTAATAACTTGAAGCATTTCTATTGGTATTTCACCTCTGCTATTTTAACTCTTAATAAACACCAATTCGTTATTGGATGAGTGTTTAGTACTAAATGCATGACCTAAATATGAGAAATTCTTAAGTAGCTCAGGTGAGTCAATTAGGTTGTTAGCAATAACCTTGATCATCGCCCCTCGAGCTTTTTTAGCATTTATACCGATTGTTGATAATTTACTGTTCCTATTTTCTTTAAAATGAACGTTAACTAATTGATATTTAAGTTTATTTAGATTTATTACAGATGAATATTCTTGTGATGCTAGGTTGAGTAAATATTTATTTTCCTGTTTAGCAAGAATTTTATTAATATAATTAGTGACTTCATCTTGCCAAAAGTTTGTTAAATTTATTTCATTTAATTTTATTGCCATTTCTAATCTATACGGCTTAATAGTATCTAGCGGTTTTAAGACTCCGTAAAGTCCTGATATAATAAGCAAATGTGATTGCAGGAAATTTAATTCATGATTAGTTAATTTTTCTATATGTATATTATTAAAAACATCTCCTGCATAAGCAAAAATAGCCGCTTTACTCTCTTGATTATCAAAATTCTTAAATCTTTCTTTATTTATATGTGCAAGTTTTGCACTTATATTCATTATTTTCGATAATTGATTCTCAGAATAGCTTTGGAGTATAGAAAGTAGTTGATTAGTTAACGTAAGGGACATTGGAGTCGTCAGCTCCATCTTGGGAGCTAACTTCTCGAAATTTAAAGTTTTAGCAGAAGAAATAATAGCAAGCATTTCTATCTAGCTGGAGTACTCGGAAGAGATGAAGTAGTGCTAGCGATATTTCTATTAGTACTATCGATTGTTTGCATAATTGCATAGCTTGGATCACCGTCAAGCTTTACTACTTCTTTGGGGTTCGTAGTTTTTTGACCGGCACAGCCAATTAAAGCTATAGAAGCAAATAAAATTATTAAATATCTTACCATAAATACTCTGTTTTAATTTTACACTTAAGATAGCTGCCTATTATTATAATGTCAAGTGAGAGGAAAATTTTATTACCCTACCCTATATAACCTTTCAGTAATAGTCTAAAGATTCTTCATAATATTTTAAATCTAATTCTGCATAATTTAAATTGGGTTCATCTTCGCTTCTTTCTATTTCGGGTTCAGGTTTAAGCTTATCATAATTTTTTTTAGTTTTTAAATAATATTCTAAAGTTTCTTCATATTCCCATCTAGGTAGAGGGTGATTATCCGATTCTTTGTCTAAATATATCATTATTGATGATGTTTTTTCCTGTAAAGATTCATTACATAATGCTTCAACAATTACTAAAGGCATGATTGTTGGTTTACTATCATTTAAGTAATTATATAATGCTTCCAAAAAAATCATATTTCCCATTACCTATAATATCGTGATATATAAAAGAGTCTATATTAAGTGCTTGAATGAATAATCAGCTTCCCATCTAGCGATAATATTTTTTTGAAGAGTTCTAAATCGTCAATATGAAGAGCCATGGAAAAAATATTATTATGTAGTACAATGCTTTTTATTATTTGCCACTTCTCTATAGTACTATATTTAGCCCATTCCATAACTTATTTACTCCTTAAATAAATTTTTAGGCATTTTGTAATAAACCGTATTATAGAATTTTTCGCTTTCAGGAAATTTGCGTTTGCGGATAGAGAAATTACCGAAATTTCTGATTTCGATACGTTGTTGTTCTTTAAGAGATGCGTTTAAATAATCTAAAATTAAATCTACTGAATCTTTAACATCTTCTTTAGAAAGATAATTCAGCTTATCATGTATTTTATCTATTAGATAATTCTTAGTAATCATTATTAAAAAATCGCTTTGATTCCGTTAAAACTATTTCTAAAAAAACTAGGTGCTATACTATCAAAATCTTCAAGTATTATGTCCATTAATTTTGGTTTTGGTTTTAATTGATAATCTTTCACTCGTAAATTAACATTAATTTTCTGAACTTCCTGTAACCATTTTAATGCAGTATCTTCCGAGCCTATAGCATCCACAAGCTTTAACTTTAAAGCCTGACGACCTGAATATACTCGTCCATCTGCGAGCTTTTTTACTTCTGCTATAGGAAGATTACGCCTCTCTGAAACAAGTTCAAGGAAGAAATTATAAGTATCTTCTATATTTTCCATAATGGCTACCCGCACTGCTTCCGTTAGTTTTTCGGTAGGATTTGGGACAGCTTTTAATTCACCCGATTTGAAATTATTAAACTTAATCCCCAATTTTTGAGCAAGCTCCGTTACCTCGGCTGTTTGTAGTATTACACCGATTGAACCCGTAATAGTTCCGTTATGGCTGATAATATAATCACCTCCAAGAGAGATTAAATAACCGCCGCTTGTAGCCATTGTTCCCATAACTATCACTACCGGTTTTTTTGCGGATATTTTACGCAGAATATTATAAATTTTTTCAGAGCCGACTACCGTCCCGCCGGGAGAATTTACGTTAACTATTAACGCTTTAATATGAGAATCATCGATTATTTTTTTGAGCTTTTTGTCACGCTTTTCGTCTTCAAGAATTATTTCGTCTATTAATACGGAAGCTATATAGTCTTCATTACTATTAATAGGTAAAACCTCTTTTGGAGCAAAATCTTTACCGACTAGTAAGAATACGATCGCAATTAAAATAATAGCTGCTAGCTTCCAAATTAACAAACGAGATTTTATTTGTCTTCTTTCAATTAAATAATCAGGTGTTATACTCATGATCTTATATACTTTTTTAGAATACTATAGTCAATTCAGAACTATACTGTGACAGGTGAGCCGACGAACAACGAAGCACAATATAGGTATCAATTGACTATAGACCGTTCTTAGGACGTTCAGGACTCTTCATCATCTCAAAAAACTCACCGTTAGTTTTAGTATTTTCAAGTTTTTTGAGTAAAAATTCTATTGCTTCACTGCTACCCATCGGATCGATAATACGACGAAGAACCCACATTTTATTTAATATTATTTTATCTACTAATAAATCTTCTTTTCTAGTTCCTGATCTAGTTATATCAATAGCCGGATAAATACGCTTATCGGCAATCTTACGATCGAGAACTATCTCGGAATTACCTGTACCTTTAAACTCCTCAAAAATTACCTCATCCATACGAGAACCAGTTTCAATTAAAGCCGTACCGATTATAGTAAGCGAACCGCCGTTTTCAATATTTCTTGCTGCTCCGAAAAATCTTTTAGGTCTCTGAAGAGCATTAGCATCAACACCGCCCGTTAATACTTTACCTGATGACGGCACTACAGTATTATAAGCACGAGCTAAACGTGTTATCGCATCTACTAAAATTACCACGTCTTTTTTATGTTCTACTAAACGCTTTGCTTTTTTGATAACCATTTCTGCAAGCTGCACGTGCCTGCTTGCCGGTTCATCGAAAGTAGAGCTAACAACCTCCCCACGCACAGAACGTTGCATATCGGTTACTTCTTCAGGTCTTTCGTCTATTAACAGTACTATTAAAAATACTTCCGGATTATTGGTTGTAATTGCATGTGCTATATTTTGTAATAATACGGTTTTACCTGTACGAGGCGGTGCGACTATTAATGCACGTTGTCCTTTACCCATAGGAGCCACAAGTTCAATAACCCGTGTACTAAAATCCTTACTATCTTTACTATTATTTTCAAGTTCTAATCCTAATTTTTCATCAGGATATAAGGGGGTTAAATTATCAAAATGAACACGATGATAAGCTTTAGAAGGGTCTTCAAAATTTACTCTATTGACTTTCAGTAAAGCAAAATAACGTTCTCCGGCTTTTGGAGCTCTGATCTGACCTTCTACAGTATCGCCGGTACGCAGACCAAAGCGACGAATCTGACTAGGAGAAATATAAATATCATCAGGGCCTGCTAAGTAGTTTACTTCCGGCGAACGTAAAAAACCAAATCCGTCAGGTAGTACTTCAAGTACCCCCTCTCCCACTATTAAACCTCCCTGCTCTACGGATTTTTTCAAAATTGCAAAAACTAATTCTTGTTTAAGTAATGAATTAATATTTTCAATTTTTAATTCTTCTGCTTGAGCTTGTAGTTCCTCCGGTAATTTACGTTTTAATTGTTTTAAATTAATAATATTACCGTTCTCTGCAAAATTATTATAATTGTTATTGGATTCGGTATTGTTAAGTTCTGCTGTGGATTCTTTATTAGTTGTGTTCATTATTTTATTATTAATAGATTATAATTGAAAAGTTGAGTTAGCAATTAAATTTAAAGGTAAGTAATATACTTATTTAAGTTAGGAATCAAATTAGATTTTTAGAAAGTTTTATTTATTCTTGCGGTTTGAAGAATTATTTATCTTGTTAGCTTATAAGAGCTGGTTATGTATGTAAAGCATACTAACAACGTTAATAGCACATTGTCAACCCAAATCGTCATTGCAAGCAGGTAATCGGTAAATAAATGGTCATTGCGAGAAAATTACGAAGCAATCTTGGGAGTTTATTATTATTTCATGAGATTGTCGCACATCTTACGGCTGCGTAGCTCATGACAACCCTGGTAACCTCTTTTCGTAATGACGGATAAATCAATCCACATAACTCTAGCAATCCTTTGATTTTAACAATAACACATTTGTATTAAGTAATGGCATGCATACGTTTTTAACTTCATTTAATAAGGTCTCATTGCTTATTTCTTGGTTTAATTCGTTGCGTACCGCATCAAATATTTCTCTTAAACTTTTCTCTTCTACCATATATTTAAAAATATATTTAGTGCTTCTAAATATCGACATTGAGATATTAACATTATTTAATATCCCATTATTAATAGTAAAATTAATAGCATTATTTACTGCTGAAGGATTAGATTCCAAATGCTCATAAATTTGTTTAGCAAAATTGGTAATATTATGGAAGTACGGTATATTATCAAGGTCATCAAGAGAGGCTACACTATCTTTTTGATTTGATACGTAAAATGAATGTTTAATAATATTACCGGTAAGTATTTCGGAAATTGCTTCTCTAGTTACTTTATCCATCTTTTTAACTTTGTGTAGAAGTGAAAAATCTTTTATATAATTTTCCGGTCTTAATAAAATTTTCTCTAAAGGATCAAGATAATCAACAAAATTTAAGTTTGCTTTTTCTACGAATGCATATAACTCAGGAACGGAATAGGCTCTATCCTGTTTGTGCAGGAACATATCATAAACGCCGACATCACCGAAATTTTGGTAATCTGAAAATAACTCCCAACCTCTTTTATACCAGTTAGTAGCAGGCAAATTATCTAGAATTAGCTTCCCGTTCATTACTTCTTCGACACGGCTTCTAGTATCTTTATTTATCATTTTCATTAAATCCTGAATTTGATAAACACCGGTACGTCCGTATTTAGCATATACCATTAAACCCATACCGCCGGTCGGCTTTAAAGAATCTTTTAGATTTTTTAAACCTTCATCAGGATTTGCTAAATGATGCAGCACGCCGGTACAATTTATATAATCGAATTGTCCAAGTTTTAGATTAGGTATATTTAATATTGAATCATTAATCCATTTAATATTTTTAAGACCTCGTATTTCTGCACGTTTTTGTGCTACTTCCATGCTAGGCTTGCTGAAATCTAGATATATTATTTCGGCATTTTTATCTTTTAACTGTTCGGCAAGATAAATAGTCGAATCACCGGTGCCGCCGCCTGCTATTAAGCATCTAAAATGATTATTAAAATTTTCTTTTCCTTGATATAGAAAATGGTTTAATTCTCCTAAGAACTCACCGCATATTGCAAGTAAACGTTCTTTTTCTTGATTTGGGTCTCTGAAAGGATAAGGATAATCTTGATAATGCTCTTGTACTTCTGCTAAGTCTTTAGAAATGGTAGTATTTTTTGTTTTCTTTACATTGCTCATAAATTATTATTTTTTAAGTTATTATTATATATACTTAGTCTATCTACTCTTTTAGAAGTATATCTTTTATAATTAATTGAATAGTATAATTACCTTGCCAATTATTAGTTTTTAACGTTCCTATTGCGGCAATATTTTTTGCTTTAGGGCTTAATAAAACATCTGCAAATGCAGTTCCTACCGAATTAAAAGCAATAGCAGATAAGGCTTTATTACCAAATCCTCGCTTATTTGGAACAAGCATACATTTAATATGCTTACTTCCAACGATATCTGCTTTTAATACAAATAAATCATCGAATTTAAATATAGGCTCATGATTTCCTTGACCGAAAGGCTCTAAAGTGTTTAATTCCTCCATTAAAGTGAAATTCACACTATTAACCGTTAAATCCATATCATATTCCGCATGCTTATAATTTTCTAGTTTATTTATACTAATTCTAAAAGCATTATTAAAAAAATTCTGCAATTCTTGTAATTTTTCAGCAGTTACGGTAAAACCTGCCGCCATAGCATGACCTCCGCCTGCTATTAGCAAATCTTTGCTTTTAGCATTGATAATTTCAGCACCAAAATCAATACCTAAAATAGAACGGCATGAAGCTTTACCAACTCCGTCATTTAAAGCTATAACTGCCACTGGCTTATCAAATTTTTCTTTTAATTTGCCGGCAACGATTCCTATAACGCCTGGATGCCATCCTTCTTTTACGATAAATAATAAACTACTATCTTGTTGTGTCAAAGCAATTTCCATTGCTTCTTCTATCATTAATAACTCAATTACTTTACGCTCATTATTATGTTTTTCAAGTTCTTCAGCTAATTTCTTTGCTTCATTAGAACAACTAGTAGATAGGAGATTAGCCCCTAAACTTGACTTTCCTACTCTACCACCAGCATTGATACGCGGACCTAGAATAAACCCTAAATGATAACATTTTGGTATTTCATTAAGCCCGGCTATATCATATAATGTTTTAATCCCTATATTTTGCCTTTGTTGCATTACTTTCAATCCGCTTGCAACAAATGCACGATTTAAGCCTGTTAATTTCATCATATCGCAAACAGTACCAAGAGCCACTAAATCTAGATACTTCATTAGATTAGGCTGAAGCATTGTTTGCGTGAAATAATTTTGCTTCTTTAAATTCGATAATATTGCAGTTGCAAATAAGAAAGCAACTCCTACGGCTGCCAAATGTTTATATTCACTTTGTTCATCAATACGATTTGGATTTACTATAGCTACTGCACCCGGTAATATTTCCGTAGCTATATGATGATCGATTACTATAACATCAAGGTTAACGTCTTTTGCGTATTTTAGGGCTTCATGTGCCATAGTACCGCAATCAACCGTAATTAATAATTCTGTGCCGTTATCTTTAATTTTTTGCATAGCAAAAGGAGTTGGACCGTATCCTTCAGCTATACGATCAGGAACATAAATATCACATAGTATATTTAAATCTCTAAAAATATTTTTAAGTAAAGCGGCTGAAGTAGCACCGTCTACATCATAATCGGCAAAGATACATATTTTTTGGTTATTTAAAATAGCTGTAACGGTTCTATCTACAGCCTTTTCCATATCAAGTAGATGAAAAGGATCAGGTAATAAATTTTTGATTTTCGGTATCAAGAAATTTTTTACTTCCTCTAGATTATTTACTCTTAATGATACTATCCTAGCAAGTAAATCACTAATTTTGAAACTACAACATAGCTCGGTGACTATATCTTCGTTAATCAGTTTCTGCTGCCAGATTTTACCGTTTATAGATGCTTGTGGTTTCATTTGTTTATTAGGCTGTATTGTTGCTGTATATTGTTATTGTGAGTAGGCATTGTCGCGTAGATCAATTTCACCTATGTCACCCCGTGGCTTGACCACGGGGGGATCCAGTTAAAAATGCTAAAATTATTAGTATTTGGTGAAATTGATCTACGCGACAATGCCTACTCACAATAACAATATACACTTATATCTCCAAAAGTTTTTTAGCTTCATCATCTGCAATTAAAGCTTCAACAAACTCATCTAATTGTCCGTTTTTAACTACTTCGTCTATCTTATAAAGTGTTAAGTTTATTCTATGGTCGGATACTCTTCCCTGTGGGAAATTATAAGTACGTATCCGCTCCGAACGATCTCCCGAACCTACCTGCCCTCTTCTGCTATCGGCTCTTTCTTGTTCCTTTTTACGTCGTGCTTCTTCATAAATTCTAGCACGTAGAATTTTTAACGCCTTTGCTTTATTTTTATGCTGTGACTTCTCATCTTGCAAGGCTACGGTGATACCGGTAGGGATATGAGTTATACGTACGGCAGAATCGGTAGTATTAACGTGCTGTCCACCAGCCCCTGAAGCTCTATAAGTATCGATTCTTAAGTCTTTATCTTCAATTTTAATATCAACCTCTTCGGCCTCAGGAAGTACTGCAACCGTTGCTGCCGAAGTATGAATACGTCCTTGTGATTCCGTTTCCGGTACTCTCTGTACTCTATGAACACCTGACTCAAATTTGAGCTTCGAGAATACATCTTTGCCTTTTATTGACGCCGATGCTTCTTTATAACCGCCTATTCCCGTATCGGAAATTGCTAATATCTCAAAACGCCATCCTTTTAACTCAGCATATCTTTGATACATATTAAAAAGTACGGCAGCAAAAAGTGCAGCTTCTTCTCCGCCGCTTCCTGCTCTCACTTCAATAATAGCACTTTTACTATCCGCATCATCTTTCGGTAATAAAGCAATTTTTACGGCTCTTTCAAGTTTTGGTAACGAATTTTCAAGAGTGTGTATTTCGTCTTCAATCATTTCTAAAGTGGCATTATCAAGCCCTACTTCTAGCTTAAAATTATTCGCTTCTTCAAGCTCAGATTTAGCCTTATTATATTCTTTAATTTTTGCTACAACATCTTCAAGTTCTGCATATTCTTTAGAGGCCTTAACAAACTCGTCTCCCATAATGCCAGAAGATAGTTTGTTGCCTAAATTTTCGTATTTATCTAAAATTTTTGCTAAATTATCTGAAAAACGCATGTTATTTTATTGTGATTTGTTTATGGGTGAGATTTCAACGTTATTGCGAGAAGAAACTGAAAGTTTCAACGAAGGAATCTCAGGATATTTGACGAGATTGCCACGTAGCCTATGGCTGCTCGCAATGACGACTTATATCAACATCAAAGCGGGACTCTCTATAAACTTTTTAAATGCTGCCAAGAACTCAGCACCGATTGCTCCGTCTACTACTCGGTGATCGGCAGAAAGAGTTACGTCCATAATTGTTGCTATAGTTATTTGATCATTCTTGACTATAGCACGTTTTGCACTAGCTCCGACGCCCATTATACAACTTTGCGGTGGGTTAATTATAGCATTGAAATTTTTAATACCGTACATACCGAGGTTAGAAATGGTAAACCCTCCGCCCTGAAATTCTTCAGGGGTTAATTTATTATCTTTTGCTTTCTTTATTAATTCTTTCATTTCACGAGATAGTTCTAGAATGTTTTTTTGATTGGCATTTTTAACTATCGGCGTCACAAGCCCATTCTCAATCGCTACCGCTACTGAAATATCAACATTATTGTAATATCTAATTGCATCTTCTCCCCAGCTAGCATTGACATTTGGCACTTCTTGTAAAGTTTTGGCTACTGCTAAAATAATAAAATCATTAACCGATATCCTCGTTGATTTATCTTCAGAAAAAGATTTATTAATGTCTTCTCTTATATCTAACAATTTATCGACATTACATTCTATAGATAAATAAAAATGTGGAACTGTTTGTTTAGATTCAAGCAGACGCTTGGCTATAATCTTGCGGATATTATTATTTGGTACTAAACGATATTCTTCAGGATTTCTGCTAACTATTTTATTATGAGCAGTGCTAGGAGTATATGATAAGATATCTTGTTTGACTATTCTACCGTGCGGACCGCTACCTTTCACGCTCTCAAATCTAATATTTCCCATTTTGGCAAGTCTTTTTGCAAGCGGTGAGGCGAATATTTTACTAGTATCATGTTTTATAACTGTTACCTGTTCTTCTACATTAGCTATATTCTCATGGAGTTTCGGAAGATTAGCATCTGTTTTCGGTGACGGTGATAAACTATTATTTTTTGCAATAAACGCATCAATGTCCGTTTTTTCTTCTCCCTCTTCACTTAACACGGCAATTAAAGAGTTAACAGGTACATTTTGACTATTTTGTGGGATAACTATTTTGGCAAGTATACCTTCGTCTACTGCTTCTATTTCCATCGTTGCTTTATCGGTTTCAATTTCAGCAATTACTTCTCCAGGATTAACTTTGTCCCCTTCTTTTTTTAACCACCTAGCTAGATTTCCTTCCGTCATAGTTGGAGATAAAGCAGGCATTAAAATTTTAATCGGCATAACTTAATTTAGATTTGATTTTTTATTATTGTTATTACACGTCATTGCGAGGAAGAGGCAACGCCTCGACGCGGCAACCTCATGAAACAGTAAAATTCCTGAGATTGCCACACTCTCTACGTTCGTGCGCAATGACGATTTGAGTAGCTATTGCACCTTAATATCAGGGCTAACGATCATTATCATCTGCTTACCTTCCATTTTAGCATGCTGATCGATTTTAACAAGTCCTTCGAGCCTTACTTCTATACGTTTAAATAGTTCTTGACCGACCTCTTTATGAAGAATCTCTCGTCCCTTAAACCATAAAGAAATTTTTACTTTATCTCCGTTTTTTAAAAATTCTTTTATTTTTCTTAACTTAGTTTCAAAATCACCTATACTAATATTAGGTTTAAATTTCATTTCTTTAAGTACGACGATTTTTTGCTTTTTGCGTGCTTCATGCAAACGTTTCTTGCTTTCGTACTTAAACTTACCAAAATCTAGAATTTTACAGACAGGGGGTACAGCATTCGGTGATATCTCGACTAAGTCAAGACCGGCTCTTTCCGCCATATCTAATGCTTCTCTAATATTTACGACGCCGTGCATTGTGCCGTTTCTGCCTACTAAACGAACTTCTCTAGCTCTGATTTCTCTATTAGCCTTAGGAAAATTATTTTTAGAAATAAAATTTCTCCATATTATGTTTATAAATAAATATATATTGCATTTAACTTATTTTATTTAAAATTACAAGTAAATAAAATATTTTATCTTTATTTTATTTAGAAAGTTTTAAAAAAATTGACACTACAAGGCAAATTCCAAATATTAATAAACAGATTCGTGTTAATTTAGCGACTATTGCCTGTATTTTCAAGTTTTTTAGGTCTATAGCATGCTTATGAGCTTGTTCTTGTTGTGCCATATGCATTAATTTCTGTAAAGTACCGGGATAAATACTCTCATACTCACTGATTAAATCAATTGGCGGTAATATATGTTCAAATTTTTTATGGTAAAAATTATTATCAGGTTCGTTTACACTAAAAGTCTTAGCATAACCTTTATTTAATCTATTATTTTTGTTAAAAAAACGTTTAGTCTCTTTCATATTCCTTTTTTATTTTTTGAAATGTATATAATATATTACTTTCAACTATTTTAAAATAATCAATTAATTGCGTTTCTTTTTTTTGCTGTTGTTTGGAGCTTTCCATATTTATTATATTCTTTAGCTCTGCATATACTAGTTTTATAAAACTTTGTTTCATTGATTATACTAAATTTATAAAATCTGTTTTTGGTATTAGCGGTTCGCCCCTAAAATTTATAGCATTATTAAATTTATTGCAACAGGTTATAAAATTTTTATCACATCCGGCAGTAATTTTTACTTCCTCTGCATCTTTAACATAATCCGGTATAATATCCTCTAATATAATCAATAAAACGATTTTTGCTGAATATAATTTGACTGCCGTTATAATAGCCGTTTTCTTTATCTAAATCTAGTATTCTTAAACTTGCCTTGAGCATTTCTTTAACCTTATATATGCCACTATATAAAGTTTTATCTATTTTATATTGACTATCTCCGAAAACTGCTCTACATGTTTTGCTATATCGATTAATTATAGTCTGATTATATTTTACCGTTTCGGGTTTTAATTTTAAATGTATTTTAAAGTTTAAATCGTATTTTGATGTAAAGTGCAATAATATGTAACGAAATGCTCAAAAACCTTGTCAGTATATATTATTATTTTAACAATAGCATTATTTAAATCCATTGTTGTCGTAATGCCGTTTCCCTCAAAAATACCTTCAATGATTATATGGTTTTGTGCGGAATCGTTAAATTCCGCTTCTTTTAAATCTAAACCGGAATTCGGTAAAAAACTCTCTCTTCACTTTTTATAGCATGATCGCTATGTGTTAAGTTTAATCCCTCACCGTTAGCTCGCTTAATTTGAAAACAATAAACAAAATTCGTAAGTTTTGTAATTACCTCTTCAATCGCAATACTCATATAATCACCTCCACTAACTCTATGTTGGATAACGCTATAGAACCATCATTACATATTCAAAACTATCTATACTAAATCTAACTGTTACATCAAAAGTAAAATCAGCAGTTAAAATTACATCTTGACCTAAGGGACGTCATCGTTGTAATCTACAATACCCATAGTTCTTACATTATTAATATATAGAATTACACTATTATTAAACGGTTTAGTGATAACTCGTTCGTAAGGAGCAATAGGATCGCTATATATCTTCCTTAGCTGAAATTTATTTAAATTACCGTCCCCTTTAGCAATAACTTCGTTAATTCCTCTATAATCTGCATAATTCCTAAATTTCAAAGCAAAATTACTTCCACGTCTTGCTTTAAAAAAGCTATTAAATTGCTCAAATTCCGTACTGCTTAATCTTGCATTTTTGATTAAATATTTCTGACTCGTTAATTGCGAAAGGATCTTCACTATTTTGCTGTTGACATATTTCAATAGTTTTTACGTGAGTAACAACACTTGGTTTGAGAAATTTTTCATTAATATTTACTGACAATAAGGAGGTATTTATACATTTTCCATGCTTAAGTTCTCTTCCGACTAAGACCATAATATCTCTAAATTGTGTTATATTTATATTTTGAAGTTCATAATTAGGCATTTTTTTTATTACTTCGTCATATACTTCTACTAAACCTTCACATGCGTTATTATTACCCGTAAATAATGTACATTTAAAAGCTTTTTCAATTTTATAAAAATCTTGCATTAATGTACTAATGTTATTAGAAGAAAGTTTTTTAAATTCGTTTCATTGCTCATATGCATTTGTTAAAAACGCTTGAGACAGATAACTTGAGTTGTTATTTTCTTGGGGCATATATTTATTACCTTGTTAAATTGGAGCTTAAGTAGAAGTTAACAAAATTAAATCTAAAATTTAGTGATATTTTTGCTAAATAAAAGTTCGGCAGTAGAAAAAGAGATTATTTGTTTGGAAGGTAGTTGCAATATTATTCTGCCGGTATTATCGATATCTTTAAAAAGACCGGTTACTATATCATTTTGATATTTAACGCTAATATTTTCATATAACTTATAAGCATGTGCTAACCATTTTTTTCTAATAAAAGGAAAACCGTTATTATGCCAAATTTGATAATATTCTTCAAAATTTTCTATTAATATCTCAAGTAAAGCTTGCGGTTCTATAGGTGGTAGATTTTCGCTTATTAAGCTAGTAGTAGGTTGGTCGATATTATCAGGGTGATAGGTAATATTAATGCCGATACCGATAATAAGGTAATAATTATTTTCTACTTTAACAGATTCAAGAAGTATACCGGCAATTTTCTGACCGTTCATTAATACATCATTGGGCCATTTTAGTTGTATAATGTTATTTTCGTTCCTTATGTCATTCCCGCGAAAGCGGGAATGACATAAGGAACTATGGGAGTGACATAAAGAGGTTATACTATCATAAACGCTAAGTGCCGTAACAAAAGATAATTGCGGCAATAATGCTAGCTCTTTATCAGGCTTTATTAGTAAACTTACATGTAAGTTACCTGACCTAGACTGCCAGTTTTTGCCGCTTCTACCACGTCCATTAGTTTGAGATTTGGCAAGTACTGCATAGTTTGAATCAACTTTAGCATTCTGAGCTATTTTCATAGCCTCAGAGTTTGTACTGTCTAGCTTGTCAAAAACAATTAGTTTAAATTTACTGATATTCATTTTTTTTAGTAGCCGTCATTGCAAGGAAAGGCGAGTTTTGTTGCATGACTCGAAAAACCCGCTCGATGTCATTCCTGCTTTCGCGGGAATGACATAAAAACACCTAACTCACCCCCTACTGACATGACTTGTAGCTACGCTATGTTTGTGTTGAATTTTTGGTGCTTCGCTTTTACTCTTAGTTATAAAGCTTGTTTAGTAAATTTAAACTTAGCAATATTTTCATCAAAGGTTTTAGTTTTATCAAATCTTACATCTTTATTTTTATCTATTCCAAATACCTCAATGAAACTATCTTTTATTTTACTTGAAGCAGCAGTATCGTTTAAGGTATACAATAAAGCGTTCAATGAGTTTGTATCGGTTTTTAGTGTATTATTACGACTAGTTGCAGCAATAATTACATATTCTTTAAGCTTTCCATTTAATTCTTTTTCGTTTAATGCTCTGGTTTTATAAAATGATAATAATATCTTTGCTTTATCATCATGATTTTCAATAACTCCTTCTTGCCATTTAGAAGTATTATTTTCTTTTGATGGAATAAACATTTCTAACAATTTAGTGCCAAATGTTTTATGTAGATTTTTATTATCATAAATTTCATAAACATTTAGTAGAAATTTTTGATGGTCAAATATTTTATCTGCTTCTTTGCCAAGGTCATGATTATTCAAATGTTCTCTAGTTTGACAATATCCTTTAATATGCAAATAATCAGAACATTTTTGTGCATCTTTGAAATCTAAAGTATCTATTCCGGCAGTATCTAAAACAACAGTGTTTAAAGCATTTTCACGTAACTGCTCATTAGTTGCTCTTAGAGTTTTAGTATATTTTAATTTCCCTCCTACTTTTGCAAGCGTCTTAAATAATATATCAGCTAAAAACTTTATGATATCACTTGGGCTTTCAAATTTTTTTGCACTCTATATATAGTAATATTTGCATCAGCTCCCATACCCGTGCCAAAAGCCATAGCTAGAGTTCTACCTTGCTTTTTAGCTAACGTAATCTCCTCCATATTATCAGTTACTGCTTTTGTATCAAATTCCGGTTCATTGCCTTTAAAATATTTTGTCGGTATATTATCTCTATATCCATCGTCGATATATTTTTTATTGTCAATTTCTACCGGCTTAAAAATAAGCGGTATAAAAGCAGAAGTACGGCAAGCTACAGCAATTTTAACATTTGGCGTATCAAAGCTATTGAAAATAGTTAGTTCACTTGTCTCTTGCTGAGTTGCCGTAATTACTAAATCCTTAATACTGCACTGGATCGTATTTTCGCAGTAACGCTATATCCTTAAAATATATTTTACCGTCTTTTTGGTTGTATCTTTCTCTTAATTCATCAAGAGTTTTATCATCTTTAACATTTACTATATCTGATCTCTGTAAAAAATTTCCTATATTTTCTTTAATAACAAGTTCTAATAGAGCATATAAAGGTTTACCGTCTTTATTTAACTGTACTATATCAGCAGAAAATCCTTTTTTTCCAAGTAAAGTTTGCAGATTTGTATTTTTAGAAATTTCTTCAAATCGCTCAGGCGGTGTCCCAAGAGCTACCACTGTGGCATTTATAGCACCAGCGGAAGAACCTGCTACTGCCTTGACATTATTAAAATACCAGCTGTTTTTGCTGCCTCATAAGCTCCGGAATATATTGCTCCCTTAGCTCCTCCTCCACTAAAAGCTATATATTCGATAGGAACTTTTTGTACTTGCTCTAACTCCTGCAGTGTTTTTGTGTGATTGCTAGAAGATTGTTGAATTTTTTTAGGTCTTTTAATTCCTCTAATATATCAGATTGCTCATTAACTACAGGAGTTTTTGACTCTTGCTTCAGATTATTAATAATAGAATGTTTTCTTACCTTTATATCAGCCATAGTTTTATTTTATTAAGTTATCTTCTACAAACTTCCAGTTAATCATATGCTTAATAAATATGTCAATATAATCAGGTCGTTTGTTACGATAATCAATATAATAAGCATGTTCCCATACATCACATGCAAGAAGCGGCTTCATACCATTTGCTATAGGTGTACCGGCATTAGCGGTTTTTATAATTTGTAACCTATTATCGTGATATACAAGCCATGCCCAGCCACTACCGAACTGCCCTACTGCCTCTTGCTTAAACTGTTTGCAAAACTCTTCAAAACTACTGAAATCTTTATTAATTTGTTCTAATATTTTACCGCTTGGCTTACCTCCACCCTGCGGCTTTATTGAATGCCAAAAAAAGGTATGATTCCATATTTGGGCTGCGTTATTAAAAATAGCCACATTTGAGTTTTGTGATGACCATTCTATTATTTCTTCTAAATCTTTTTGTTGTAATTCTTCTTTATCTTTGAGTAAATTGTTTAGATTTTGTACATAAGTATTATGATGCTTACCATGATGATAATCAAAAGTCTCGAGAGTAAAATGTGGTTTAAAACTTTCTTTCTCATAAGGTAAATCAGGTAAGATAAAAGGATATGAGGTTTGATTAGATTTGTTGCAATAGGTCATGTTATTTTCTCCTATGTTGGTTTTTATATATTTATAGCGAGAATCAATACGTCATTGCGAGGGAAAATTGAAAATTTTGACGAATCAATCTCAGGAGTCCTACTTTATGAGATTGCCACGCTCCTTGCATTTGCTCGCAATGACGATTTAGTATCCACGCAGGAATGACATCATAGTAACTTATAAAAATCGGAAGCTAAATAAAGCGATCCGGTTATTATAATATTTGCGTTATTATCGCCGTTTATCTTCTTTATATCACTAATTGCTGCTTCGAGTGAGTCACTTTCGCTAAAATCAATACCACTCTTTCTGCCTTCCAAATTTATTGTTTCTGCACTATGGCTTAGCGGTTCGGATAAAACTTTAACGCCGTAACCTTTAATTGTCAAACCCTTAAAGTAAGAGCAAAATTCCTCGATATTCCTATTTTTAGTCATACCGAGTATTAAATATATCGATGATTTTAAATTATCACGTATCCAATTTGCCAAAACTTGAGCTCCACTATTATTGTGAGCTGCGTCTATCCAAATTTGAACATTATTACCTATTAATTTAGAATATTTTTTCGGTTCTATTTTTTCGATTCTAGCAGGCCAAATAGTATTTTGTAATCCTTTAGCAATAACCTCATTATTAATATTAAATTGTTTGTTAATAAGGCTTATTAAGGCAATAACGCTTGCAGCATTTATTAATTGATGATCACCAAGTAGCGAAGGAGTTGGAAACTCATAGGTAAAATTTCGTGATGAATAAATAAATCCGTTATCCGTCTTTTTAATACCGAAATCATATTCATAACAGAAACTCGGTACTTCTAACTCTTCAGCCTTTGCAAATAATGTTTCATAAACTTCCAAAGCTTGCATACTTATAACGCAAGGAACGCAAGACTTCATAATACCAGCTTTCTCAACTGCTATTAGGGGTAATGTATTACCCAGCATATGCATATGATCATATGAAATAGGTGTAATTAAAGTAATTAACGGTCGTTCTACTATATTTGTTGCGTCTAACCGACCGCCTAGTCCCGTCTCTAAAATTAATATATCGGCTTTTGTTTTCTCAAATGCTAGAAACGCTGCTGCTGTAGTACCTTCAAAGAAGCTAGGTTCAATATTAAATTTTTCGCTTACTACCCTCACCTGTTCACAAACCTGCCATAATTCATTATCCGAGATTTTCTCACCTGCGACTACGATTCGTTCATTAAATTCTAATAAATGAGGAGATGTATAGCAATGTACCTTATAACCGGCAAGCGTAAAGATGCTTTTAAGCATAGCACTGCTTGAACCTTTACCGTTTGTACCTGCTATATGTATGACGGGAGGAAGCCTTAAATGAGGGTTACCTAAGGCTCTTAAAAGTTTTGCTATATTTTCAAGATCATATTTAATGTTATTTTTCCAGGTCGGCACCGGAAAATGCGGTATTAGCATTGTTATTGATTTTTTCATGAATGATAGAGTTATACCATATTTGTTGTCAACTTAAAAATCAATGCCATTCCTGGGTAGTGTTTTTGTATGGCTTGAAAAATCTACTCGATGTCATTCCTGCGTAAGCAGGAATCCAGGGTAAAGCGAGATAAATCGAGCTTTTAAAACGCTTAAAAGTAGCGGATCCCTGCTTGCACGGGAATGACATCGAAACTTTAGATCAACTGTTTCTAGGTAATACTGAAGTTCATCAAGTTTTTGGTTTTACTGCATGGATAAGTCCAATTAATAATACTGATTTAATTATTCCCGGTATTATAAAAGGTAATACGCCGCCGTAAAATGCACCGCTTGCTCCTAAGAGTGTAGAGAGCCACATCCAGCCTAAACTCATAATAATTATATTACCGATCAAACATAAAGATATCTGATTTAACCATTTATTAGAAGTAAAAATTTTATCTTTTAAGCTAGCCATAACATATACGGCAATTACAAAACCTGCTAGATATCCTCCGGTAGGACCAAATAATATTCGTAAACCGCTTGAAAATCTTCCGAACACAGGGATTCCCATTACTCCAAGAGTTATGAAAGATAATATTATTAAAGGTGCGGTAGTCTTATTATATGTAAGTCCGATGAATATCACTGCAACGGTTTGCAATGAAATAAATATAGGCTTTATAGGTATTACTATTTGTGAACAAATAGTAAGTAATGCTATTCCTAAAACTATTTCTATTGCTTGCCTTGTGGTTAACGGTAGTGAGATTGAATTAAGTTGCATAAAATTACCGTATGATTTATTTTTAAGTAATTACACTAAATAGAATTATATAATGTCCTTGTCAAGAATATAAAAATGAAAATAAAAATTTATAATGATCTAGGAGTTTTAAAAGAAAGTATTAAGCATTGCGTGCATACCTTAAGACTTTATGCTCCAAAGTATAACGTAGATTATATTACTGTACAAGAAATTATAAACGAAAAGTGGGTTCAAAACACCTTATTACTTATTTTACTCGGTGGAAGAGATTTATACTATGTACAAAAATTGCAAGGCAAAGGAAATGCTAATATAAAGAATTATATTAAAAACGGTGGTAATTTTCTTGGGATATGTGCAGGCAGTTACTACAGCGGTAACTATGTAGAATTCGCTAAAGGAACAAATCATAGAGGTTATAAGTAAAAGAGAATTAAAGATTTTCAATGGACCGGTTAGAGGACCATTGCTTGCTCCTTATTATCACGACTCACATAAAGGAGCAAGAGCCGCTTATCTAAAAATAAATCCAACACTTAATTTAAATATTAAGGATTGTTATGCTTTTTATAATGGCGGTGGATATTTTATTGATGCAGAAAATACTAAAGATACTGAAATAATAGCAAGTTATGAGGATTCTCAGGCTGCGATAATAAAATAAAAATCAATCTCTTAATAATATTTTCATAAAATACTAAAAGCTCATGATACGGAAAGAATCAAATTATTAAATTATATATTAGACTTCTTCGGAAACACGCTTATAGAGAGGAATTTATAGGAAACACGCAGCACAGTACCGCAGCGTATATAGAAGTATGTGAGAGGATGCAAGCAGCGAATTGACACACAAATTACCTCTAAAAGTAGAGTTCCCGAAGAAGGATATTCAAAAATCTAAATCTGTATAATAGTTTGGAGGGGTAAAGCCAGGGATTCTATCTTGTAGTAATAACCTAAAAGCCGGTCTTGATTTAATTAGTGAATACCAATGTTTGATAAGTGTCCATTTATCCCAATAAATCTCACCGAAATAATCGAGTACCGATAAGTGACAACTTACGGCAATATCGGCAATAGTTAGTGAATCCAATACAAGATAACTTCTTTTTTCTAGTAAAGAAGTTATATATTCTAAGTGATAATTTAAATTATTTTTTGCGGCACGTAAAAACGCGGTTCGTGGGCTGCTCATTTTAGCAATTGATCTTATAACTTTTTCATCGATAATAATCTTAGTAACTTCACGATAAAATTTATCATTAAACCAAAAGAATAATCGTCTAATTTCGCAACAAATATCAATATCTTCATCTAAAAAATTAAAATTTGGATATTTGCTATTAAGATATTCAACAAAAGGATAAATACCTACCACAAATAAGCCGTATGATTCTGCTAAAATAGGTAAAGTTCCGGCAGGATTTATTTTTAAGAAATCTTTATTGAATTGCCAATAATCTTCTTTAATCGTAGTAAATTCTATATCTAATTCTTTTAAGAAGACACGTGCTTGTCTTGAAAGAGGACAAATAGGATTATGATATAACTTTTTCATTAAATTGTGTTACAGTCCTAGTCATCCCGCGACTTGATCGCAGGATCTGTCAATATTTATTAAGCTGTTTTCTAAGCTCCCGCGATCAAGTCGCGGGATGACAATAAGGTCTATAAGCCGGATTCTGTATGAATATAAATTCATTGCAGTTATTTATCTAGGATAAACGTTACCGTTTACCTCAAGCGATCTACCCGCATTACAAACCGGTTAGAGATAACCCGGGAACTTGATAAGTTCTGTAACGCCTATTTGATCTTGCTCTTGGTGGGGTTTACCATGCGTAATTTGTTACCAACTTACCGGTACGCTCTTACCGTACCTTTTCACCCTTACCAAAAATACTCGATCAACTTCAAAAATTGGCTGTGTCATTCCACAAGTACTACGGTACTCACGTATTAAGTATACGTTCCATTCCTTGTCTTGTGAACTCCTAGCTCTTTTTGAAGTTGATCTTCGTATTCATACTTGGCGGTGTATTTTCTGTGGTACTGTCCCTAAAGTAATAATACTCTGCCGGAGGTTAACCGGCACCATACCTCTATAGAGTCCGGACTTTCCTCGTGATCTATAGCTTTGCTATATCATCACACAACTGCACGACCATTTAGAATTATGGTCAATTTTCTTAAATTAGTCAATAACATTTAGAATAAGTTCAATTAACTTATTAGGTTCTATGAAGGTTTCTAATTGATTTGCTATTTTGAGATATTTTTTAGCGAAAATTAATAAGATTTTTTTTGAAAATTTGACTTTTGTACACAGAATATAATTAAATTAATAAGTATAATAACAAATTTAAATTTAACGTTGCTACTATTTTTTTCATAATGTATAAATATGTATTTAATGCTCCTAAACACATAAATTGTTAGCAAATTTTGATATATGATATGAAAAAATTAATTTATTATTTTGGCAGTAATGGTAGTGATGGAAACGCTAGCATGAAAAATATACTTGGTAATAAAGGTGCTGGTCTTGCCGAAATGTCCAACCTAAAACTACCTATTCCTGATGGTTTTACAATAACTACAGAGCTATGTAATTACTTTTATACCCACAATAATAATTTTCCTAAAAACTTTCAAAGCGACTTAAAAAAAGCTATCACTGAGCTTGAAATAACTACTGGTAAAATTTTCGGCAGTACAAGCAATCCTTTGTTATTATCGGTGCGTTCGGGCTCTACGATTTCAATGCCTGGAATGATGGATACTATCCTTAATCTTGGAATGAATAACGAAGTGTGTAATGCTCTTGCGGATTCCTGCGGTGATAAACGATTTGCTCTTGATAGTTACAAAAGATTTTTAGAAATGTACGGTTCAACGGTATTATCTATACCTAGTGATCTATTTGAACAAATTTACGAAAAGCACAAGATGCAAGCCGATATTCATAAAGATAGCGATATTACCGTAGAATTGTTAGAAAAAATTATTAATGATTTCAAACGGTTGCATATTAAGTATACTAAGCAACTAATTAATGATCCTTATGAACAGTTAGAATCGGCAATTAAAGCGGTGCTACATTCTTGGATGAGTAATAGAGCGGTTATATATAGAAAAATCAATAATATTTCGGAGGATTTCGGTACGGCTATTAATATCCAAGCAATGGTTTTCGGTAATTTAGGTAAAACTTCAGCTACGGGAGTTGCTTTTACTAGATCACCTTCTACAGGAGAAAAAAAGCTCTTTGGAGAGTTTTTAATAAATGCTCAAGGTGAAGACATAGTATCGGGAACTAGAACACCTATGCCTATTATTGCAAATGATTCAAATTCTATGCAAGCAATGATGCCGGAAGTGTTTAAGGAGTTATCACAAATTGCGCAAAAGCTTGAAGAACATTACTTAGATATGCAGGATATAGAATTCACTATAGAAAATAATAAGCTATATATTTTGCAAACACGTACTGCAAAAAGAACAGCCATCGCTGCTATTAATATTGCCGTACAAATGGTAGAAGAAAAGCTTATTTCTAAAGAACAAGCCTTAATGCGAATCGATCCGGAATCATTCAATCAATTATTACATACAAGAATTGATTACAGTAAGGGGCTTACTTCTATTGCTGAGGGGCTACCTGCTTCTCCTGGGGCTGCAACAGGTATTGCAGTATTCTCACCTTATGATGCCGAAAAATTATCTCATCATCATAAAGTAATTTTAGTACGCCATGATACTAGTCCTGAGGATATTAACGGAATGCATGTTTCTTCAGGTATTTTAACTATTAGAGGGGGAATGACTTCACATGCCGCAGTTGTGGCCAGAGGTATGGGGAAGCCTTGTGTTTGCGGTACAAGTAATTTATCTATAGATGAGAAAAAGCAAATATTAACAGCAGGCAACATAGTTATTAAACAAGGTGATATTATAACGATTGATGGAGGTAGCGGTAAAATCTTCTTAGGTGCAATGCCGTTAATTCAACCTACTTTCAGTGAGGAATCAAAATTAATTTTAGATTGGGCAGACGAGATTAGTAGCTTAAAAGTTCGTGCAAATGCTGAAACAGTTAACGATGCTTTAGTATCTATAAAGTTTGGAGCTCAAGGTATAGGTTTGTGTCGTAGCGAACATATGTTTTTTGATAAAAATAAAATTCCTTTAGTAAGAGACATGATTATTGCTCCTGATATAGAACGGAGAAAGCTTGCCGTGCAGAAATTATTACCTCTGCAAACTGAGGATTTTAAAGCTTTATTCAGAGTAATGAAAGATAAACCGGTAAATATTAGATTACTTGATCCGCCGTTACATGAGTTTTTACCTACCACCGAAGAAGATAAAAAGAATTTGGCCAATAGCTTAAATCTACCTTTATCCATGATTAATCAACGTCTTCATGCTATGCATGAAGTAAATCCTATGCTCGGTCACCGTGGATGTAGACTTGGTATATGTTCGCCGGAAATTTACCAAATGCAAATTGAAGCAATTTTTACAGCTATTTTTGAGCTACATAAAAAAGAACATATAGAATGTAACTTAGAATTAATGATTCCTTTAATTAGCAATGTAGGTGAAATAAAAAAGCTTAAAATGGATATTTATGCAGTAATAGCGGAATTAGAGCAACGTTATAGATATAAGTTTTCCTTTACGATCGGTACTATGATAGAACTACCCAGGGCAGCACTCGGCAGTCAGAAAATAGCTAAGGAAGTTGACTATTTTAGTTTTGGTACTAATGATTTAACTCAGACTACATATGGAATTTCTAGAGATGATATTGCCTCTTTTCTTCCATATTATTTAGAAGAAAAGATTTTTGAATCCGATCCATTTACTACTCTCGATGAAGAAGGAGTAGGAGAATTAATTGAAATTGCTATAAAACGCGGGAAAAGCAGTAATGCTAATTTGAAACTCGGAGTTTGCGGAGAACATGCAGGGAACCCTGCCTCTATAGAATTTTTTCATAGAATGAATTTAAACTATGTTTCTTGTTCTCCATACCGTATCCCTATAGCAAGAATCGCCGCAGCACAAGCTAAAATTAAACATGGGTGATAAAGGCATTGTTGCGAGTGGGTATTGAGACCTATAGTACCGGACATTTTCGTTCTATGTCATTTCCGCGTGGCCTTGTTGTGTGAATCAATTTCACCTCTGTCATCCCGTGGCTTGACCACGGGATCCAGTTTAAAATACTAAAATTATTAGTATTTTTTATTGTTTTTTGGTCCCCGTGGTCAAGCCACGGGGTGATATCGTGGGTTTTACCGGTCCACGCAATGACCAAAAAATTATTTACAAATTAATATGATCATAATACCGATATTAAGCGTTTTTGGGTTTTCGTCTTTTTTTGCCAAATATTTCAAAACAAAATTGACTTTCGCTATTCCCGTAACAATCAGCATATTAGTACCGATTTTATATTGTTTTGCTATGTTAAAGCTATTACCAGCTGCAACATATATATGTTATTTCATCGGTATATTTTTAGCTTTCATGTCATTCCTGCATTTCATAGGCGTTGTTGTAGGGGGTGGCTCCGCTCCTGTCATCCCGCGATTTGATCGTGGGATCCAGTTAAAAATGTTTAGTATTTTTAAGTTATATTTTTGGATACCGTGGTCAAGCCACGGTATGACACCGCACGCATTTCTTGATCTACGCAATAATACCTCCTTCATGTCATTTCTGTGGAAGCAGGAATCTAGAAACAATATAATTGAAATCACTGTATTTACTTTATTGATTCTTTTGTTTTTTCTTTATACCAGAGATGCATCGCTACATGCTTATGATGATTTCTCACATTGGGGAATATTTACTAAAGAATTGTTATATTTCGGTGTTTTTGAAAATCAGTCTTCGTTAACTTCCATTATTACTACTCATGCCCATTATCCAAGAGGAGCTGCCGTTTATCATTATTTTATGCTGCTACTTTCAGGTTATTCGGACGGTAACGTATTATTTGCTCATTTCTTATTGCATTTAGCATTTCTAGCTCCTTTAGCTGCAAATAAGAAATTGTGGCAAACCGGAATGTTGTTTTCACTTTTACTTTGCGGCGTAGTATTATATACGACCGGAATTCGTTCAATATATAACGATAGTACTATTGGCTTAATGTTCGGAGCTATTTTTGCAATTTATATCCTTGCGGCGAAAGACAAGGAAAAAGCATTATTGCTTATTTTACCTATTACGATATTACTTGCCTTTTTCCGAGAAATTGGAACATGGCTTGCTAGTTTTGCTTCGATAATTCTTATAGCTCATTATACAATTTTTTATAAAAAGCCTAAAAAATCAAGTGATTATATTACGTATCTGATTTTACTTATTTTACCTATTTTGTGTAATTTTATTTGGATGAGTTATTTTAAAAATACCCATGATTTTTTTGACAGATGCAAACATAGTTTTAGCAATTTAGTATATATTGCTGAAAATTTTAATGAACAGCATAGATCATTATTACTAAATTACGGTAAATTTCTCTTGTTATTCTTATTAAAAGAAGGCAGTTTAGTTGTATATACTATTTGTATAGCTGCATGGTACGGAATTCGTAAATATAAACTGGATTTGTTGAAAGAGTATAAATTTTTCCTGATAAGTACGTTTGTGTGTTTTCTAATTTTTGCTTTGTGGCGGTTATATTTATATTTCTTTAACTTTAGTTATGAAGAGGCAATTAGAGGGGCATCGTTACTTAGATATCTTGGATGTTATGTTATAGCTATCGGAATGATTGCAGCTTCATATGTTAAAAATAGTATTTTCTTACACAAGCAAAGTAATAAAGAGTTATTTATATTCCTTCTGCTTCTTGCTGTTTCTACGTTTTCCGTAGTAAAAAATATACTAAGAATCAAACACTTAAACTTAGAACAAAAGAATTTTATCCAGCAAACAACAGAAGTTAAAAAGCTATTGGAGCAAGGCAATAAAGTTGAATTTAACTTTAGTGGTAAGAAAGATAATTTACAATGTTATATATTAAATTATAATCTAGTACCGTATTTAGGTAAGAAATCCTTACAAGAATGCATAAAAGCTCCTAAAGAAGCGATTATAGAAACAAAGGAAGAAGTGGTATACGCTCCTTTTAAATAGCGTTGAGGATTTATTGCACAGCTCCTATGTCATTCTTGTGTGGCCTTGTTGTGTAGATATTATCCAATCATTGCGAGCAGTTGTAGTACTTGCGTGGCAATCTCATAAAATAATAACAGACTTCTGAGATTGCTTCGTCAATTGCTATGCAATTTCCGTAGCTCAGACGGGAAAGTTGATTCACGCAACAACATCACGCGAGAATAACATAAAACCAATATAGATTTTAACAATTATGGATATAAAATATAATTTAGTTGTCGCTTACCGCATAATGGCGTATTTATCGCTGGATGATCATACTTATACGCATCTATCCGCAAGACCTAAAAATGCCGCTTTTTGCTTTTTACTATATTTATCCTTTTGGACTAAGATTTGAAGAAGTAACTACAGAGAATCTTTTAAAAGTTAGTTTAGACGGACAAATTTTAGAAGGGGAAGAATATCAATATAATAAAACCGGTTACTTTATTCATGGTAGTGTTTATAAAACACGCCCTGATATTTCTGCCATTTTTCATTATCATACTCCTGCAGCTATTGCCGTTTCTGCTTTAAAATGCAGGCTTTTACCGATCAGTCAAGGGGCATTACATTTTTACGACAGAATATCATATCATAATTATAATTCTCTAGTACTAGATGTTGACAAACAGAGTAGTAGACTTGTTACTGATCTTAAACAGAATTATGTGATGTTACTTCGTAATCTTGTAAAACACAATGCCTACTAAATTCTACAAAAGAACAAGAGCTTATAATCCCTTCCGTAGCAATATGTAAGCAGACGGTAAAAGACTTATTATCGTTTGAAGAAGATTTAGGCAAACGTGACTGGGCAGCTTGGCTACGACTTGTGAAGATGTGATCACAATACTACGACCCCAGCGACTTTACTTGCTTGTTTTAAGGATTTATCAAGTGTTGCTATTGGTAACCCACAGCGTAATGCTAGCTCTAAATAGCTAGCATCATAAAGTGTTAATCCATATTGTACAGCTAAATCCATTGTCTCAAACCATATATGTTCCAATGTTATTTGATCAATTTTGATGTAAAGATCCTTTAAAATATAAATTGCTTGGTGACGTTGATTTGTAGTAAGATGTTTTGCACGCTCTGCACATAATAATACATTTCCAATCTCAAGCCCCCAAATAGCAGGGACAATTGCCCCTGCTGTTATGGTTTTATCTAGTATATCCAAGCTTGCTACTTCATCAGGCATAAGCCATGATAAAGCAATTGAAGAATCTAAAACAAAAGAGCCCATTTTTTATTTCTTACCCTCATTTTTGTAATTTAGCCATACTTCTAAATCCGATGGTTGTAAATTAATTTCTTTTGCAAGTTTTCGAAGTCTAAGAGCTGCAATCTTTGCTATTTCAATATTATTATGAGAATCAATAGGAACAATTTTTGCAGCAGCTTTCCCTCTTTTAGTAATTAAAATTTCTTCACCTTTACTAGCTCGGTCTAATAATTTAGAAAAATGGGTTTTAGCATCAAAGGCTGTAATTGTGTTTTTCATATAATTAACTAGTTAATTAACTAGTCAGTTATAACATATTTTAAATTTAAATGTCAAAAACTTTAATAGACATCTTTCCAAACGCTTATAGAGAGGAATTTAAAGGAGACTAGTACGTGAGGATACGAGTCTAGGCTTGATGTATAAATGATCTCTAGAAGCAAAGTTTGAGAAAATGTCTAATGCCTACAACCGCTACCGTGAATATGTGGAGGATGGAGTTTTATATGCTTGAGCATCTTTTTAAGTAGTGTATCACGCTTAAGTTTTGATAAATAATCTAAGAAAGTTTTGCCGTTTAAATAATCTATTTCATGCTGAATTACAGTTGCTAAAAAGCCTTCTGCTGCTAGTTCTTGCTTATTACCGTTATAATCAAGATATTTTACCTTGATTGCTTTTGATCGTGTAATAGATGCTTCAATGCCTGGAAACGATAAAGAACCCTCAATAAAAGTTTGTTTTTCTTCCGAAAAATAAGTTATGTCCGGATTAATAAAAACTATAGGTGATGATTTATTATTTTCATGTAGGTCAACTACCGCTATACGCTTTAATATTCCTACCATATTAGCACCTAAGCCCACTACCATTTCTATATGTAAATTCTGAAGCATTTTATCGACAATAGTACGAATATTATCATCAACAATGTCTATATATTCTGCTTGTTTTTTAAAAATATCGTTTGGTGCATAAACTATTGGATAGTAAGGTTTATCTTGATGCATTAATATACTCTGATAAATGAAGAGTTATTTTTGCATTGCTAAATAAAGATAGATATCGTTATTGCGAGCGAGCATTGTTGCGTAGATCGGTTTTCCCGTCATTGCAAGGAACTTACAAAGTAATTGACAAAGCAATCCAGTAAAAAATTCTAATTTACAGAATTTTTTAATTATTTTCTAGATTACCACGCAGCCTATGGCTGCTCACAATGATGACTCCGTGTCCATGCAACAACGCCTTCTTGCAATGGTGTAGCTTTTTCAAACCATCAATATTTATTTAGCAGTGCCATTATTTCATTACGATAGCTGATAATATATTCTGATTATAAGGTTCTTGCAAATGATATGAGCGTCTTTTACTTGGATATTTTAACGGATTTGTGTAAGTATCTTCAGCAATATTTTTTATATCTTTAACGCCTGCTTCTTTAAGTTTTAACTCTACAAAAGCCGGTAAATCAAACATATAATAATTTTCTTTTATAGAGTTTATAAAAAATTGTTTATTGTTAATATCCTTACTTAAGAAAGCTTTATAATATTCATCATCAACTTCATATGAACTTTGAGTTATAGCAGGACCTATCACTGCTATTAAATTTTTTGCTCCTTTTTCTGTTATTTTAGTAACTATATTACTAATAATATTATTTATACTTCCTTTCCAACCTGCATGTGCTGCTCCGATTATTTTACCGTCGCCGCTTGTAAGTAATACCGGTACACAATCTGCCGATTGTACCGCTAATACTAAATTTTTCTTAGTTGTAATGCTGCCATCTGCTTCAGGTACGGCAATTATGGACTCATCAGCATTCACAATTTGATTGCCATGTACTTGGTTTAAAATTAAAATATCTTGTGCTTTGAAATAAGTAGTAATAGATTTTTTGTTTTCAACTATTTCTGTTTCATTTATAGAGTTATTTTTTTTTATATATCTATGACTAGAATTATTGAATGTTTTATCAAAAATTTTATAATAAACTGATCCGTTTATTAATTCTTCCATGAAAATACCTAATATTAATTATAATAGTTTTATTAATACTTTATCCGGTCGTTTACAAAAAAATAAACAGCTAGAAAAAATAATAGCACAATTTCATCAAGACTATAATTTAATCCCTATTATCGGCATAGAAATAGAGTTTTATTTAAGTCACAATATTGATATAGCTAAATTTGAAATACTTTCAAGAAAATACTTAGCTAGATTTAAAATTGCTAAAATAAAAAAAGAAAAAGGCAATAACCAATTTGAAATAGATCTTCCCCCTTCTGTAAACTTAATACAATATATAAAAAATATATTAGAAGTTAAAACTATTTTAAAAAAAATGGCACAGCAGTTAAACGGTTATATAGATTTTTCGCCTAAGCCGTTTTTGGATGATTATGGTAATAGTATGCATTTTCATATTAATTTTAATTCCGAGTTCAATGATTATTATATAATTTTAGCAGCACAAGGGCTATGTCACTATATGTTAGACACCCTACTCGCTTTTATGCCTACTACTCTAGATTATTCACGGATAAATAAAAAATTTATGGCTCCTACGCATATATCGTACGGTGGAAATAATAGAAGCGTAGCCGTACGAACTCCAAATGCTTTTCCCAAACGCTTAGAACATCGCTTATCTTCCCCCGAAACCGATCCATATATAGCAATTTTTACGATTTTAAAGTCAATATTGTTGGCTTTAAAATCTCCAAGTTCGCTCCAAACAATAGAAAAAATTTACGGGAATGCTTTCGATCCACAATATAATTTAACTCCACTACCGACATCATCTCAGGAGAGCTTTATGTTATTTAAACCGGATTTTTTTAAATAATTTGTATTTTGTTCACAAAACTTAAAAACTAAACAATAATTGTTTTTTACAACTAAAATAAAGATTGATATAAAATATTAAATATAAAACTGCCGACATTATTTCAATTAATTATTTTGTTTTTGTAAAACTAAATACTGATGAAGTGTTTTAAGCTGCACTTCACTCTATATTTTCATAATTTTTCATTAGATAATTAAATTCCGCGCCATAGATAAATATCATATTTATAATATAGAAGAATATTAATGTAACTATTATACTACCAAGGGAACCATACATTAGATTTAATTGATTATAGTAGACTATATAAGTTGAAAGCAAATAGCCGCTTATTATCCATAATATCACAGTTAATAAAGCCCCTGGAAATACATCAATAAAATTTAGTTTTACATTAGGTAATATATAATACAAAGACGAGGCACCTAAAAATAATAAAATTAAAATTAAAGAATATCTTATAAAATTTAAAATGATCTTATATTTTTCAATGGTCTCTAATATTATCGGAATTTTTGTAAATAATATTGGAATCACCACTAAAAGAAACATAGTAAAGGTAATCAAGGCACTAATTATAAGAAACTGTATAATACTAAGTAATCTTCTTCTTATATAAGGGGGTGGAGATTTTATTTGATATACACGATTTAAAATAGTCCTTAAACATTCTACAAAAGAAGAAGCAGTCCAAATACTGCCTACTATGGCAAGATTCATTAAACTTTGAGGAGGAGCACTTAGTAATTCTCGTATTCTTTTTTCTATTGATTCCGTTGCTTGTTCCGGAAGACTCTCTAGAAAAATTTGTATAAAATTTTGACCAAGTTCTGAAGCTCCTAAAAAGCTTGTTAAAGCTAATAAGAATACTAGGAAAGGGAAAATGGATAAAAGTATCATGAATGACATATATCCCGAATGTTCAATGCCATCATCTTCTATTGTTCTAAATAAGGCTACGTAAAGACAATTAAAAATTTTTCTCATTATAAAATATAAAAGCTAAGTTGTTATTATTAATTTTATATTTAATCTTAAATAAGTTCGCTGTAAATAATTAATTTATAATTAAAATGAAATTATACTTTATCCTTGATTTGAAATATTAATATAGAAATGAAATTTTTTCTTGCATTAATTTTATATTTTTCTATAATACACCAAAATTTTATTTTTTTATAAATTGTAATTTATGCTTCAGTAAATAAGTTTTTAAAACATAAGGTATTCATATTTTAGAAATAATTTTAAAGTTCTTATGATATTTTTATTTGATAAGAAATAATTTTATTTTTTAATAATTATTTACCAAATGATTACAAAAACTTAAAAAATGTTATTTTATAATTGCTTATAATATTAATTTATGGTATTATTTCTACTTACACTTAATTATTAATAGCCATATTTTGTTCAAAGAAATTTTTAAATATAGATATAATTAGTAACTAAGGAGAGGATAATGGGTAGAAAAAACGATATTATACAAAAAATTGATAGTTTTATTGGCAAGAAAATTTATTCTTTAAGACTCGCTAAAGGATTGTCTCGTCAACAACTGGCTGAAGTAATTGATGTTACGCATCAACAATTACAAAAATACGAAAAAGCAATTAATAGAATTTCTGTAGGAAGGCTAGTACTCATCGCAGAAGCTTTAGATAGGAATATTGATTATTTCTTTGAAGGTTTAGAAGAAGCTAATAAACCGCAGCCCGTACATACTCAACATCAACGTATGTGCATTGAAGTTTCAAGAAATTTTATGAAAATTAATAGCATGGAAGAACAACAAGCCGTTAATAATTTAGTAAAATGTTTAGCTGGAAAAAAACTCAAAACTAATGCATAAAGGCAAGCTGCCATCCTGATTATGTTGTGATATCATTTATGTCATCTCCGCAGAAGCGGGAATAACATTGCTTGCCTTGATAATATACAGAATACAAATCTTGATCAGCGTTGTGGAGAGGAAGACTCTCTTTTAATAGGTATTGATTTATTTAAATTTTCTGACTGAATGCTATCTCTTGCATTCATTAATGCGCTCATAATTTTTATATTCTCTTTGATATTCACTCTATCTCTTTCTACTACCATTTTAGCTTTTTCAATATCCGGCTGATCTTTACTTATAGGTTTTAATTTAGACTTTCCTGATACTACCCTTACATCTTCTGTTTTAACACTAGGGTTTTGAATTGCTTCTGCTCGTTTTTGTTCTTGTAATAACTTATCTATAGTTTGTAAACGTACCTCTTTAGATAAAGTTTTATCATCAATTAAATTAGCTTTAATGAAACTTTGTTGTTCTTCAGTAGAAGATTTAGTACCAAATGCTTTTACCAGCTCATCTACTTTTTTTATTGATTCTTCTTTTTTTGCTTCAAGAGTTTTAAGGTGACCATTTGGCGAAAGCATAGCACGAAAATTATGGACTTTCTCAACTGCAAGCTTAGAGATATTATTTAATGTACTAGAAGTTTCTTGTACAATTCTTTCTGCTGCCGACACTACCGGTTCTTTAGATTTTTCTAATGCTTCTATAACAGGATTAACAGCGTTAATCACTTCCTGAGCTTTGTTATATATATCATCGCGAGGCTGGTGTTCTTCTATATTCTGCCCTTTTAACCCTTCAGTTAAATTTTGAGTTTCTCTATCTAAAGCTACCTCACTCGCTGCATCTTTAGCTTTTTTAAGTGCCTCTTTCTCAGCGTCATTAATATTACTATTATCGATCCCGCTAGAAACTGCCTTAGTTATTTCAGGACCTCCTTTGCCTGCATAAATACCGTCTACTAACTCTTTAGTCATTAGCTCTCTATCAGGTAAATTGGTCTTACTTTCTGCAATACCTTTTTCCGCTGATGCCATAATAAGTGCTTTATTAGGTAAGGATAAAGAGGTATCATTATGAGTAGCTATAGTTTCGCCTACCCCTTTAATAATCGCTGCTTTGTCTTGAGCTTCAAGCGAGCTCCCTGCAACTGTGTTAGTAATTTCTTGAATTATTTCGCCTTTAACTTTTGCTGTAGCCGGACCATTTAAAACATTAGATGTAATGGCTTGTATGTTTGTTGTTTTTAATTCAGTATTACTTAGAGGATCAAACAAAATATCATTTATTTTTTTAATTTGTTCTGCCATAATCTTATCTAAATTCTGCTGCATCAATTGTTGTTGTGCCGGACTGAAAACTTGGGCTTCTACACCTTTCTTTAATACAGAACCTAATAATTTTTGTTTTCCCGCATTGCTTAATTTAGAGACATTAACCTTATCACCTACTGCTATAAGTATTGTCCCTTTATCTTTAGTAGAAAGATTACTTTTTATTACAACATCCGTAATACCGTCAATTGCTGCAGCTCTACTTGCATCATCTTTAAGAATTAAACCGACATCTACTGCCTTTTCTAACATCTGCTGTTTTTGCTTCGACTCAAGATTCTCTGAATTTAAAGCGATAGCTACTGTAGCTTCAAGCATTTGTGATTTTTCTAGGTCTGGGGTATTCTGATCATTTTTTATGTTTTCTAATACTGCATTGACTCCAGCTACTTTTGCATCCGGTGTGAGGTTTTGATTATTGACCATATTTTCAGTTAAAGCAATGATATTAGCCTGCTTTGCAGCAATATCACTTTTCTCATTATGAAGAATTGCCGTGGCTGCTTCTTTAATTAAATCAATTTGTTTATTACTATCAATTTCTTTTGTTAAACCTGCATTTACATAATTTAATAAATCTTGCATGCTGCCTGATAAAGCCGTAGCGGCCTTAAGAAGGGTTGGATTCACTTGTTGCGACTGTGGCATTTGTGAAGTCTCAGGTTGCAGTGGTTGGTTAGTAGGAGTAATTGGCGGTACTTGTTGTTTATATTGAGGTGGTTCAACCGATGAACTTATTGTTTGCTGTGGAGTTATTAGCGGTTGTTCCTTACTTTGTCCTTGTCCTATTATAATATCTTCAGCTTGCGATAAATCAACGCTCTGCCCTTGGTTTAGTGCTACCTCTTTCATCATTTCTTTATATTTACCGCGTGTTACCGCAAGTGTATAAATTTCTCCACCATGCTCTATATAAGCTATTGCGTCATCTCCGGTTCCAGCAAATTTTAAAGGTTTTGGTGAGCTTATTTCTTTAAGTTGAGGTTTACCGTTCGGTCCTTCTTCGTAGTGGGCAGTGAAATATACGGCTTTATCTTTGGAGGGTTTTGTGCCATCAGCTTTTAATGCTACCATCGATAAATGCATTGACCCATCGGCTTTATCAAGTTTTATAGGAAAATCTATTTCCCTATATGAGCTGATCTGAACTTGGGTACCGTCTTGTTTAGCTACAGTACAAGGCTTAGTTTTAACAGTTGTTTCATTTAAGGTACAGAGTTCATCACCTGCATCATTTTTAACTACTGTTGCTCTAAGATCGCTTGCACTTACTTGATTTTCCCACTGTACCGGTTTAAATCCACCAGGGTATCCACTAGCGGCACTAAATGTATTATGAACATTTTTATAGCCGGCTATTTCTATTGATTCTAATTTCTTTTTAAGCTCAGGATTTTCTAAAGCTTTATCAATAAATTCTCTATTGGCCAGATTACTGAAAAAAGTACTTAATGTTTTATCTTTTTCTTTTTCTTCTTCTATTTCTTTTCTTTTTTGTTCAGCTAAATCACGGTCTGTAAGGGCTGCCAGGTCTTTTAATATTTGTTCTATTAAATTATCTTTTTGCGGTTGTATAATTGTTGCTCTTACAGCCTGAGTTATTAGGTCTGATATCTGACTGTCAGGAGAAATATTGCCCGATAAAGCACTAATTGAAGAGGTAGATTGAGCAGAAGATGCAGAAGTAACGATAAAACCATCGTCAGCTTCTAGTGCTGGGGTTGTAGTTTGAGATAAAAATTCTTTTTGCTCTTGTTCTTCTGTATATTCCTTATTTGCTAAAGGATCAAATTCACTTGTATCTAGGTTGCCGTCTTGACTCATAAAACCTCTCATTTAACCAAAAATTAATTAGTATAAACTGTAAGTGATGCGTAGTCAAGCCGATATTGTTACATTGATCTTTACCCTCTATGTCATTCCTGCAAGTCTAAGCACACTAGATTTTTAAATTAAAAGCTCGATTTATTTCGCTTTTTTCTGGATTCCAACCTACGCAGGAATGACATAACATATCCTTTTGCACAGTTTGTGTTATACTGTCAAAGATTAGTATATAGAGATTTTAATATTAAGAAAAAACTAATATTATTGTTGAGCAAATTTAATAGAATTTTTATATTCTTTATTGAGTGCTTTAGTTGCCCAAAGCCAGGTTAAGCAAGTAATTATAAATATAATCATTAAACAGATGGAAATAGATTGATAACTAGCGGAAGGTAATATTATAAATACCAATGATTGTAAAAATGCACTACCAGATTTACCGAGTTTTATACCTATCACGTCGGCAGCAGCTTTGCCTTTTATTTTTATTTCCGGATCTAAAGGAACATAGGCCATTTCTTTTGTTGAATCAAATAAGGTATATTTGCTTGCTTTACTAAGCACATTTTGAATAGCACCTATTGTTATAGCAATTAAAGCAGGATCGGTTAGAATAAAATTTGCTATTATTAAGCCGGCAAATCTTTCAAAATTATTAACGGCAAAAAATAATATACCGGTAATAAAAACTATTAAAGGGGTGATAACAGCCGCCGTAAACCAGCCAAGTCTTCTCACTATATTTGAACCAAGTACGACAAATAAAATAGTAAATACTCCGGTATAGCTCAAATAACTTCCTATAAAAGCTGCATATTCGGTTGGAGTTTTATAAATTTTAGTAGCTGCTGCTTTCCAAGGACCTTCAACTAAATTAATGGCAATGCCATAGCAGATAAGCAAAATTGCAATTAATCTAATATGTCTTGACGATAGAAGCATCTGAAAACTTTCGGCAATAGTCATAGATTTTTTCTTTGCTTTAAACCTGAGTAACGCCATATGCTCTTTGTCTAGTACTTTATGATTAAGCAACCAAAAAGTTTTAATAGCTATTATTCCTAAAATTAATACTATAGTTAGTATAATTTGTATAGAAAGTGTATGAAAAGACGATTGCAATGCAAATTTATTAGTTACGTAATCATTAATATTACTTAGATTTTCTAAAAACTGCCCTGCTAAATAAATACCTGTTTGACTAAGTAAACCGAATAACGGATAAAATCTTTTAGATTCTTCTACTGTAGTAATATTATTAACAAACTGCCAAAAAAGTAATGCGAAAACTACGTTTGGCCATAATTCGGCTATTATATAAAATAACGAAAAACTCCATTTTGATAAAAGCAATATAAACCATTTTAAATTAGGTAAACTTGCCGTTAAATTTTGAACGGTTACAGGGCTTAAATGCAGCATTTCATGATTTGGAAAAATAACGTAAGCAAAAAGAGCAAAGAATGTTAAAAATATTGATATCATAAGATAAAATATATTTTCTGCTTTCATCTTATTAACAAGCTTTACATATATAGCAGTTATTAAAAAAGCTGACGGCATCACTCCCCAAAACTTCAAAAACGAGATAATCTCGGCGCCGATCATAGTAGTAACAATACTATCTTTTAAAGCTCTGATTAGATTTTGGATAAATAAAATACAGAACATTAATAAAGTGATGAATAAAAATTTAGAAACTTCATGGCGTTTTATAGGCCAGATATAATCGGTAAGTTTGGAAAAACAGCTATTGATTTTAGAGGAAGAATTTTCTATATTACTGGGGTTAATCGTCATTATTTAGTCTAACCTATTTTGCTATTGGCTAGAGTTATATATTAAAGATTTTCTAAATTTAAGTCAAGTTAAAATCAAATTAAAATGAGTAATTATTGGTTAAATTTTTATAAACCAAGAGGTATAAGTTCTGCTCAACTTGTTAGCATAGTAAAAAAAATACTTGGTAAAACCAAGATAGGACATGCCGGTACTTTAGACGTAGAAGCGGAAGGAATATTACCGCTTGCCGTAGGTGAAGCTACAAAGCTGATACATCTGCTAATTGATGCTAGAAAAACCTATATTTTTACCGTAAAATTCGGAACGCAAACCAATAGCGGCGATTATGCCGGTAAAGTAATAGCAACGAAAGATTGTATCCCGTCTCAAGAAGAAGCTTATGCCGTATGTTCTAAATTTATCGGTAACGTAATACAAATACCGCCGGCTTTTTCAGCTCTTAAAGTTAACGGTGTAAGAGCTTATAAATTGGCTAGAGATGGGGCAAAAGTAGAATTAAAGCCACGAAATATAACTATTTATGATCTAAAATGTTTAAATTTTGATGAGAAAAATGCTACCGCTACATACTATACGGAATGCTCAAAAGGTACTTATATAAGGACTTTAGCAGAAGATTTGGCATTGTCCTTGCAAAGTTTAGGATTTGTGATAGAATTACGCCGTACTCAGGTTGGAATATTTAAAGAAGAAAATGCTATCCGAATTAAATCGCCTGATGAAATTACCCAAAATTCCCTAGAGGAAAAAAGTATAAAGATAGAAGCAATACTGGACGACATCCTGGTTCTTGATGTAACTGACAGCCAAGCACAGCAAATTAAATATGGACAGAAATGTTTATTTAATTATGAAAAAGATTTTAGACATCTTGCCAAATTACCTCTAGAAGTAGAGTCTGGCAAGATGTCTGTTGATCTTTTATGGGTTCGCTATAAAGGCACTTTGCTTGCAATAGGTAGCTTAAACAAGAGTTGCTTTAATTCTTTACGAGTATTTAATTTAACACAAGACTTCTTTTAAAACTGGAAGTCTATATATTTAAGGAGAAATTATCGATGTCGATTACTACGGAACGTAAACAACAATTAATTAAAGAATATGCTATAACGGAAAATGATACCGGTTCAAGTGCAGTGCAATGTGCTATCTTAACTGAAAGAATCAATAATTTAACCGAGCATTTTAAATCTAACCATAAAGATCATACTTCAAGACGCGGATTATTAATTTTAGTCGGGCGTCGCCGTAGATTACTTAACTATATTAAAAAGAATAATGTTAGCAAATATTTAGATTTAATAAGTAAGCTAGGAATTAGAAAGATTAAGTAGTTGGATAATCGTCATTGCGAGCAGCCGTAGGCTGCATGGCAATCTCATCAAATATTCTGAGATTGCTTCGTCGAATTACTTCGTAATTTTCCTCGCAATGACGTGGTAGAATACAATAAAATATAAATTATGAAATGAGATAAATAGATGTTTAACGAAATAACTAAGAGTGTTACATGGAACGGGAAAGTTCTTGAGCTTAGTACAGGTAAAATAGCAAGGCAAGCTGACGGGGCAGTTACGGTCAAAATGGGTAATTCCGTTTTATTATGTACGGCAGTAGTAGCTAACAAAGCAAAAGAGGGCATAGGTTTTTTTCCTTTAACAATTAATTATAGAGAAATGGCATATGCTGCCGGTAAGATACCAGGGGGATTTTTTAAACATGAGGGAAAACCATCAGATAGAGAAGTTTTAGTGTCTCGTTTAATAGATAGACCGATTAGACCATTATTTCATCCGGCTTTTGTGAATGAAACGCATGTAACTTGCAGTGTTCTTTCATATGATCCTGAAACTTCGGTAGATATACTTGCAATTATTGGTGCATCGGCTGCACTTAGCCTATCCCCTGCTCCTTATCTAGAAATAGTTGCGGCAAGTAAAGTAGGTTTAATCAATGGTGAATTTGTTTTAAATCCAACACTTGAATTATTAAAAACAAGTCAGCTTGATTTAGTAGTTGCAGGAACATCAGATTCAGTAATGATGGTTGAATCGGAAGCTCATTTACTCTCTGAAGAACAAATGTTAGAAGCCGTAAAATTTGGATTTAAAAGCTTTCAGCCGGTAATAAAGATAATCAAAGAACTAGCAGAAGAAGCTAAAAAACCAAAACTTGAAATACAAGATTTATATCCTGCTTCATTAAAGAAAGAAATTGAGAAGTTATTTGTAAAAGAAATTGAACAAGCTTTTGCAATTAAATCTAAACAAGAACGTAACACTAATTTAGATTTAATAACTGAAAAAGTTCTTACACATTTTGTAAGCGACATAGAAAATAAAAAATATAGTAATTATCAAATAGAATCAGCTTTAAAAGCTATTGAATCAGATATATTACGTAACGAGATTTTAGAAAAAAATAGACGTATCGATGGAAGAAGTACCACGGATATAAGACAAATTGCTTGTGAAATAGGTTTACTACCTTCCGCACATGGTTCAGCTTTATTTACTAGAGGTGAAACGCAAAGCTTAGTTAGTACTACATTCGGTACTAGTTTAGATGAGCAGATAGTTGACAGTTTAGAGGGTGAGTATAAAGAGCGTTTTATGCTCAATTATATCTTCCCGCCCTACTCTGTAAATGAAGCAATGCCGATGAAAGCACCTAGTCGTCGTGAAGTCGGGCACGGTAAACTCGCATGGCGTGCTATTAATCCAATATTACCTAATAAAGTACGATTTCCTTATTCTATTAGAGTAGTTGCCGAAACTACGGAGTCTAACGGTTCTTCTTCAATGGCAACTGTTTGTGGTAGTTCTCTTGCTTTAATGTATGCCGGCGTACCGATAAAAGCACCGGTTGCGGGTATTGCTATGGGACTTGTTAAGAAAGGCAAAAAATTTGCTGTATTATCCGATATTCTCGGCGATGAAGATTATTTCGGTGATATGGACTTTAAGGTTGCAGGAACTAGCGAAGGGATTACTGCATTACAAATGGATATCAAAATATCCGGAGTAGATTTTAAAATAATGAAAGTAGCTTTAGAGCAAGCACGACTCGGTCGTTTGCATATACTGGAGCAAATGAATAAAGTTATCAGTAAACCAAATAATGAACTAAGTAAAAATGCTCCTTCTACTACTACTATAAAAATAGATAAGGATAAAATTAGAGATATTATAGGACCGGGTGGTAAAGTAATAAAGGAAATTTGCGAAACTAGCGGTGCTAAAATAGATATAAGTGATGACGGTACGGTGTCTGTTTATGCTTCAGATAGAGATAAGCTAAAAGTTGCCTTAGATAAAATTAAAGCTATTGCCGTTGAACCTGAAATTGGTGAAATATTTAACGGTACGGTAATGAAAGTCTTAGATTCCGGTGCTTTTATCAATTATTTAGGTAATAAAGATGGCTTTGTTCATATTAGTGAAGTTTCAGAAGAAAGAATAGAAACGGTTAGCAGTGTTTTAAAACAAGGCGATATAGTAAAAGTTAAGCTAATAGGCTTTGATAATAAAGGCAAAGCAAAATTAACTATTAAAAATGTCGATAAAGATAAATCTTCAAATAATACAAAGCCAAAAACTAATGTTAATAATGCTAAGGACCATTCAGAAGAACCTGAGCAGCGACGTGATTCTAGTAAAAAACGAGCTTGGAATGAAGATAATAATGCTGAAACTGCTGAAGTAATTACAGAACGTAAGTATTTTAATTGATATGGAGCTTAATCGTCATTGCGAGGAAATTACGAAGTAATTGACGAAGCAATCTCAGGAGCTTGTTATTATTTCATGAGATTGCCACGCAGCCTACGGCTGCTCGTAATGACAGTTCGGGTATCCACAAAATAGCTCATAATACTAATAATTTGCTGGATACCGTGGACAAGCCACGGTATGACAATGAGTAAATAAATGACCAACACAAATAATTACCGAATCATCGCAAAGAGGGTTATTTCTAGTGAAGCAAGTGCTTTAGAAAAATTATCCGAAAATATCCCTGAAGACTTTAACAGAATTATAGAATTTTTACTATCTTTTAAAGGACGGATAATCCTAACCGGCATAGGCAAAAGCGGTTATATTGCAAGAAAAATAGCTGCTAGCTTTTCTTCAACCGGTATGCCTGCTTTTTATTTACATCCGGCAGAAGCAAGTCACGGCGATTTAGGTATGGTGATGAGAAATGATCTAGTAATTATGTTATCTAATTCCGGCGAAACTAAAGAACTATTTAATATAATTGAATATTGCAAGAACTCTTTCATAAAAATTGCTGCAATGACAATGAATAAAAATTCTACTTTAGCTAAAAGAAGCGATTTTTTATTAATAGTACCTGAATACCCGGAAGCTTCTGTAATTGGAGTTCCTACTATATCATCTTTAATCATGCTATCACTCGGTGATGCTTTAATGACTGTTATACATGAAAAACGAGGCTTTACTAAAGATGATTTTAAAATTTATCATCCGGGAGGTACAATCGGTGCTAATTTAACAAAAATTAAAAACCTCATGCGTAGCGGTGATGAAATACCTTTAGTATATGAAGATACTTCCTTTGCCGAAACTATAATTATTATGAATAAAAAACGTTTAGGTTGTACGCTTGTAACAGATAAAAGCCAAAATTTGGTGGGAATTATAACCGACGGGGATTTACGTCGTCATATTAACGATCAAATCCACTTAAAAACGGCATCAAGCATTATGACCAAAAACCCTATTCATATCTCATCGGAAATATTTGCAAAAGAGGCTTTAAATTTAATGAAAGCCAAGAATATCACTAATATACCGATTGTTGATGATAATATTATTATAGGCATTATTCATATTCATGATTTACTACACATAGGGGTTAGCTAAAATCTATGCCCTCTGCTTATAAACGGCGAAAAAAAATTTGGAAATCTGTATATCTTTTAATAACAGTTGGAATTTTGTATATAGGATATATATTAATTAAAAGCGGTTATATTAATGAAGAAAACGATATTAACGTTACAAAAAAAAGTTTAAAAGATAATAAAAATTTTGATTTAAAGTATAATATTATATTGAAAGATTCAATGTTTGCAGGAGTAAATAAAAATTTAAATGCGTATAAGATTAAAACTGAACGAGCTATAAAAGAGTCGAATAACAAATATAAACTAGATATAATAAATGCTATTTATAACGTAAATCAAGATCAAACTCTTATTATCAATGCGAAAGAAGGCTTTTTAGATGAAGAATCAAACATATTAGATTTAAAAAACGATGTAAAACTTTTTTTTGATGAGATCATATTTAACACTAACGATGCAAGGATTGATTTAGTAAATAAGAATATAATCAGTCATTCCCCTGCTAAGTTGCTTTACAAAAACTCTTCAATTACTGCGGATAGTTTTAATACAAAAGATGAAAATAATATTATAATTTTTAAAGGCAATGTCTCTACAATCATCAATTTATCGGATTAGATATCTTTCCAAACCAGCTTATAGAGAGGAATTTAAAGGAGACATGGAACGCAGCACCGCAGCGTACAAAGAAGTACGTGAGGATACGAGTACCGATTCGACGTCTAAATTACCTCTAGAAGCGAAGTTTGGCAAGATGTCTATTATTAAACTTGTTTTACTTCTTATAATTAGTACCATAATATATGCTAATGATAAAAATATTTCAAATTTACATATCACATCTGATAGTTTAATTATTGATAGAACCAAACAAAAAGCAGCATATCTTGGAAATGTTATTGTTTACTTCGATAATGCGATACTTAAAACGAAAGAATTATATATTTTTTATAAAACAATAAATGAAAAGCAAACTATTGATCATATAGTTGTCCCTACTAAATTGACTGTAGAAAGAAAAATAAATAATGAATTATTACTTGCAGATAGTGCTAAATATTTTTGCGATAATAAACAACTTATTCTACTTGGTAATGTAATATTACAGCGTGACGATAATGTTTTAAAAACTAATAAACTAATATACTATGTAGATATTATTAAGAAATAGAGCTATTTACCGTTGGTACGTCATTGCAAGCAATTGCAAGAAGTATGACAATCCAGAAAATAATTAAAAAAATGCTAAAGATTAGTATTTTTAACTGGATTGTTTCGTCAATTACTTACGTAATTTTCTCGCAATGACATTGAAAATTAATCCACGCAACAAAATCTTAACAAATAAAAAAGATGGACAGCTTACACGTTAAAAATATATCAAAATCCTACAAAAAAAGGAATATACTAATTGATATATCTCTGAATATAAAACAAGGAGAAATAGTTGGTTTATTCGGTCCGAATGGAGCCGGTAAAACAACTTGCTTTAACATTATTATTGGTTTAATGAAACTGGACTCAGGGCAATTACTTTTAAATGATATAAATATTACCAACTTGCCTATTTATTTACGAGCAAGGCTTGGACTCGGCTATCTTCTGCAAGAACCTTCGATATTTCGTGGATTGTCGGTTGAAGATAATATTAAGGCTGTAGTTGAGATATCTGACAATGATAAAGAAGTAATTGAACAAAAAACCCATAATTTGTTAGAGAAGTTTTCGATAGTTCATTTAAAAGATTTATCCGCTGCTAGCTTATCAGGCGGTGAAAGGCGTAGGCTTGAGATTGCACGTGCACTTGCAATAGAGCCTAAATTTATCATGCTTGATGAACCGCTTGCCGGTATTGACCCGCTTGCTATTTCTGATATCAAAAATCTAATTACTTATTTACGTGAATTTAATATAGGTATATTAATTACCGACCATAACGTACGTGATACTCTAGATATAGTCGACCGTGCTTATGTTATTTTTGACGGTAAAGTATTATTAGAAGGAAGTGCTAAGGAAATAGCAAATAGCAAGAAAGTTAAGGAAGTGTATTTAGGTGAGAGCTTTAGTTTCTAGACTATGCAAATTCGTCATTGCGAGCAATTTGCAGGTGTTGTTGTATGGATTGTTTTATGTCATTCCCGCGTAGGCGGGAATCCAGTAAAACCTATAAAAACTTGTTTTTTATAGGTTTATTTTATCACACTATGTAGCTTCTATATAAATATTGAAGTTATTTTTTTGGATCCCCGCCTACGCGGGAATGACATCGAGCAGGTTTTCCAAGCCATGCAATAAGGCTCTTTTGTAGGTTTGTAGGAATGACATAAGAGCCATGTAATAATATTCAAAACAGTTTTCTATGCAAATTAACAAAGAAATTTTTAGGGCTTATGATATAAGAGGCAATAGCCTTAAAGATTTAACGGAAGAAGTAGCTTATAAAATCGGCTTTGGTTTTGCCAAGATGACTATAACGAAAGATAACAATAAAATCTGTGTCGGTTTAGACGGTCGGCTTAGCTCCCCTACCCTTTGTAAAGCTTTAGAACTAGGATTAACTAATGCAGGGGCTGACATCATAAATATTGGCGTAGTTCCAACACCGGTTTTATATTTTGCCGATAAACACTTTACACCCGCCGGTAGTATTATGGTTACAGGGTCACACAATCCTCGTGACGATAACGGCTTTAAAATACTACAAAACGGTAAACCTTTTTTCGGTGATCAGATACAGGAGTTATTGACTAAGATTTTGGATAACTACTCCAATACCACACCGGCATACCCTTATGTCATTCCTGCGAAAGTAGGAATCCATAATATACAATCTAAATACCTAAAACGTATTTTAGATGGAATAAACATTCATCCAAAATTAAAAATAGCTTGGGATTGCGGCAATGGAGCAACCGGCGATATTGTTGAAGAACTTAAAAAGCATCTCTTAAACAAGAATATAATCATACATAGTAAGATTGACGGGAATTTTCCAAACCATCATCCTGATCCTACAAATCCTGCTAATTTGCAGGAGCTAATAAAAGTGGTTAGAGAACAAAATTGTGACCTTGGTATAGCTTTTGACGGTGACGGTGATAGAATCGGCATTATAAGCTCAAGCGGTAAAATATTATTCGGTGATCAAATTTTATGTATTTTTGCTGAGGATATTTTAAAGGAAAATCCAAACGCAACTATAATAGTTGATGTAAAAGTCAGCCAATTTATAGTCGCTAAAATAAAATCATATGGAGGACATCCTATAATATGGCGAACAGGTCATCCTTTTATTAAAAGCAAAATGCTTGAGACAAAGGCTTTACTCGCTGGCGAAATGAGCGGGCATATATTCTTTGCCGATAAATATTTTGGTTTTGACGATGCAATTTATGCAGCTCTTAGATTTTTAGATTTACTTAGTAGATCAAGTAAAACTCTAGATGAGATAATAGAGGATGTACCGAAAAGCTATAGTACACCAGAAATTAAAATTTTTGTTCCTTCAGAGTTAAAATTACAAATTATTAAAGAGATTAAAGAAAAATCATTAGAAGAGAAAATAGAGTTTAATGATATAGACGGTGTACGGGTAAATACTGCGCATGGTTGGTGGCTCTTGCGTAGCTCTAATACCGAATCTATTATAGTTGTAAGGGCTGAATCAGATAGTAAGAATGGTTTAGAGGAAATAATCACTATAATTAATAAATATCTTGCAAAATACGGGTTATTAATTAATTATTAAAACATTATTGCTTTCTAAAATATTATTTTATATATTTTTCTTACATTAAATTAATATAAAGAAAAATAATATGTTAAAAATTCAATCACTCATTATATTGATACTACATTAATTACAATAATGCCAATAGGTACAAATACATTAAATATTAACATTGAGGCACCATTAGTAATAAAACATAAAGACCTTGAGCCTACTGATAATTCTCTCATTTTTAAACTTAACAGTGACGTAGCTGCGTCTAACGGTTTAAATAGTCTAGCCATTGACTACAGTGATGCAGGCTTATTTAGTGGACCAGCAGATGGTAATGCTAATACTGAGACTTTAGGAAATACTATTAATACTGATGAAACCGTTTAAGGGTATGAGGTCATTCCTGCGAGGCGTTGTTGTTACATGGATAAGTTTTTCTGTCATTGCGAGGAGTTGCGTTAGCAACGACGCGGCAATCTCATAAGATAATATAAAAAAAACTCCTGAGATTGCCACGCCAGCATAAATGCTGGCTCGCAATAACGATACAAGTTCGTATTGATTATTAGTTAAACCAGTGACAAAGAAAGAAATATACTCAAATGATTTGGAGAATGGGAATGTAAAACGAGGAGCGAGTACGCACAGCCTATATTTAATAGATGATCCGAAGTTTTGCAGAAACAATTCTTCAAAGCAGAAGAGTATAATTATATTATGCGGGCCGACTGCTAGTGGGAAGTCTTATTTAGGGCATGAACTGGCTAAAGTTTATAACGGCGAAATCATTAATATCGACTCAATGCAGGTTTATAAGGAAATTCCTATTATTACCGCCTCCCCTCCGAAAAGCTACAAAACTGAAATCTTGTATCACTTATATAACTTCTTATCAATGACAGAAGATTTCTCGGTAATAAAATATCTAAAACTTGCGACAGAAAAAATAAAAGAAATAACCGACAGGGGTAAGCTACCTATATTAATAGGTGGAACGGGTTTATATATCAATTCTTTAGTTTTTGGCTATAATAATATTCCTGATATATCAGAAGATTTACGAGAACAGGTAAGAAACTTGCATGTTAAAATAGGCAATATAGAATTATGGGATAAATTAGAGAAGCTTGACCCGCTTGCTGCTTCTAAAATAAACCAAAATGATACTCAGCGTTTAATTAGAGCTTATGAAGTATTCATGCAAACCGGTAAATCTCTTTTTTCTTTTCAAACTTTGCCAAAAGAACAAATCTTATCTGATTTTAATTTCAAAATTATTTTCTTAAATCCTGAGCGAAAATTTTTATATAAAACATGTGATGAGCGTTTAGATAAGATATTTAAAGAAGGGGCAATTGACGAAATAGCTTTAATAAAAAAGCAATTTGCTCCTAAAGATTATACGAATTTGAAAGCTGTAGGGATAAAAGAAATTTTAGCTTATTTAAACGGCAATCTCACTTTAGATGAGGCTTTAAATGCAGCTCAAATACGAACCCGTCAGTATGCTAAAAGACAAGTTACTTGGTTTAAAAATCAGATACAAGATAAAATCACATTGGAATATGCTAACCAAGAAGAATTTACTCAAACTTTAAAAAACCCTTTTAAAACTATATAGCTTATCTACGTATTTCTTCTTTCTTTTTATTATTGGAAATAGGAGTAATGGAAAGTGTATTTGTCTTAGGTTCTACAATATTAATCTTACTATTTAAATTTGAGACAATACTTTGTGCTTCTTTTAATATATCAGCCGGAACTTTAAATTCTGGTTTCTTATCAGATTTTTGATTAAAATAACCAACCCCCCCGCTTTAACAACATTTAGTATTTGTTTAATAATATTCAGTGCTTGCCCTTCTTTCCAAACTAAACTACCTATACTAGTAGCAACATTAATATATTTTTTATTTTCAATATTTTCTAAGATGTAAATCAGTTTATCCGGTTGGTTGAGCATAGGTGTTGGTATACTATCTTGCGTATCAAGCTTATTTATACCGGGTACATCTTTTAAAGTTTTATCTAAAATATCTGTAAATATTTCCTTATTATCGTTTAAATATTTTTTGATCTCGGGATTATCTTTAGTTAACATTACCAATTCTTTAGCTATTCCCGTATAATCACCTTTAACAAATCCATCAAAAACCTTTTTTAATGATTCAAGATTATCAAGTAATATAGACATTACATTCGTAAGTTTTGTAGTATCTTTTGTTTCTAGTCTATAATTTTCAAGCTGCTGTTTTAATGTCTTTAATTAAATTATCGAATAAACTCTCTTTACTTTGCTCTACTAATATATTGTAACTTAAATGAAGGTTCGTAAAAGCAGGAATTACACGGCTTGTTACGATCATATCATCGCCTTTATTTATATCTGTAATAATAGCATGTGCAATTTTCGGTTTTGACATAACTTCACCTACTTATACTAAGCATTTGTTTATCGAAATTATATTCTTTCGGCATGCTTTGTATATTCGGAGTATTTTCAATAATAGCTGAGGCAATATCTGGTAAGACTGTTTTATTATCAGCAAAAAACTTTTTAATTTATTGTCACCCGCTACCATTTCTAAAGATTTCTCAAGAAGTCACCATTACTCCTTGGTTGGCATTCAGAGTATCAAATTTATATTACATAATATGGTAATTAAATCAATTTGATCTAAGATTTATGGAGTTGTCTGTGTATTTGTTTACTTTTTGTAGGTAATGATGCGTAAGTATGTGATTGATCGTGATTATCTACTATTAGATGCACTTTACTATCTAAATTTGCAACTATATTTTTTGCTTCTTTTAAAACATTTAATTTATTAATATTTTCAAACTCATTTTTAAAGTTATCTTTTAACTGTTCATTGAAGATTTCTTTTGGTAAATAAATTCCACCGGTAATAGCGCCTATCCCAGTATATTTAGATTTAGACTTTAAAGTAGAGGCAATATTACTTGCTAACTTTTCTAGATTTTTTGGCTCTAAAAAATTATTTATATTATCAGGATTTTCTTTAGAATATTCAGAAACGATAAGTTTTAGCATCTGATTCATCATGTAAAAATCTTCACCTCTATTATCACCTTTATCAAAAAGTTTTTGTGATATTTTCTCGCTTAAAATATTTGCCAATAAATTACTCTTAATATTTTGTTTATTTGCAATATTTTCATATAAAGGGTTCAATATTTGTAATGGAGAATTTACATGATTTGTAATATGTTTATATTGATTTGTTTTAGGAGTAGCTAGGTTAGTAACCATATTCATAGGTAGTGAATTTAGTTTTTCTATAATATAGTCTTTAATCGTTTGATTTTCTTCATATAATCTTTCTACTTGTTGAACAAAATTTTTTTTACTAAGTACATTTCTTTTCCCTTCAGCTTGTATTTGTAAAAATACTTTATCAATTGCCTTATCAATTAATTTTGTTTGTTGTTCTTTAATTAATTGAGGTCCTAAAGGAGGGATAGCCTTATCAAGATTGTAAGTATCAGTAAGTAGCATTAAATTATCAGGTAATTTAGCCTCTGCTAAATTAATATTTTTAAAATTACAATCTTTTAAAGAAGTTACTTTAGTTAAATCTGCATTTTTAAATGATACACCTGAGAAGTCGATATTAGATAAATTACCTACTAATATAGCTCCCTCTAAGCTGAATTTTCCATTTTGTATTTTATGTAAATTATTTCTAAGAGTAATTTCATCTATAGTTTTATTTTTAAAATCTTGTGGTGGACTAAATACATCTTTTACTTTTTCAGTAGCATAGCTAAAACCTGCTTTTATAATATTCGGCAATTGCCCTTCCAAATAATTTGTTTTTTGAGCTAGATTATATATAGCACTAGCAGCCCCACGATAATTACTTTTTTCAACCTCTTCTATAACTTTAACTAATTCATTAGGATGGTTTAACATTGATGGCAGTACATTATATAATGCTTTTTTATCAAGGTTATTTATACCTGGTATTTCCACTAAAGTTTTATCTAAAATACTTGCAAATATTTCTCTATTATTGTTTAAATATTTTTTAATTTCAGGCTTGTCTTTAGTTAAAGCTATTAACTCTTTTGCCATCCCCATATAATCACCTTTAATAAAATCTCGAAAAACCTTTTTTAATGATTCAGATTTATCAAGTAATATAGGCATTATGCTCGTTAGCTTTGTAATATCACTCGCATCCAGACCATACTTTATAAGTTGTTGTTTTATAGTTTGGCTATTTTTTGCATCTTGTTCCAAAACGCCTGTAATTAAATTATCAAATAGACCTTCTTTACTTTGCTCTACTAATATATCTTTTAATTTAAATGCAGGATCATTAAGGGCGGAGATTATATTACTGGTTAAACTCATATAATCGCTTTTATTTAAGTCTGCAATAATCTCATGCGCAATGTCCGGTTTTGACATAACTTCGCCTACAATACTAAGTATTTGTTTATCAAAATTATATTCTTTTGTTATGCTTTGTACGCTAGGAGTATTTTCAATAATACCTAAAGCAATATTTGGTATGATTGTTTTATTATTAGCAAAAAAACTTTTTAATTTATCATCACCAGCTACCATTTCTAAGGATTTCTCAAGAGATATCATTACACCTTGATTTGGATCGTTAAGAGTATCAAAAATCTCTTTTATCTCAGGCATTTTATTTAATAAAGTAGGAATAATATCTAAAATATTAAGATCAATTTTGTAGGTTTCAAAATATTCTTTTAAGAAAGGTTTAGCTTGTTCTTTTGCTTCTTCTAAGAAATTTTCAATAATTATTTGTTTTTCAGGAGATAACTTATTAAATCTTTTTAGAGTATTAGGATTGTTTATATTTTTAGCCAGTTCTTGCTTAAAATCAGGATATTCATTAAATATTTTTAATAAATTTTTCTTTTCGGGTTTTTGTAATATATCATCAAAAGTTTTTATATAATCGTTTGGAAGTATTTGAGTTGCTCCTGTACGTATGTATTTCGTAATATCTTCACTCTTTTCGTTAAAGAATTTTTGGAAGTTTTTATCGGTAACCAGCATATCTAAAGTTCTAGAAGTCACTTTATTCCAGTCCGGTTGCTCTTGCTTTACTTCAACTGCAATTTCTTGAAGTCTTTTAAGTACTTGTTCATTTTTAAAACATTCTTTTAGTATTTTGAGTCCCTTTTTATCTAAAACACTCTTATCTTGAAATTCTCTAAAGCCCGCATTTGCTAAGATTTGACCTATTTTAGGCAAATCATCCGAATGTTTTTTTAAAAATTCCCATATTGGAGATTTTTTAAGAAGTGATTTTTGAAATTCCGGATTAAGATATATCTTAGAAGACTTAGCAAGCTTAATAAGATTATAAGTATTTACAGGATTAGTTAAAATAAATCTTGCTCCGAGTAACATCGTTCTTAAGCTTATACTCTTTGAAGATGATAAGTCCTTAATTGCACTCTTTAGTAGTTTATTAGCTTTAGAAGAAGATAAAACTTTTTCTACAACTTTTTGATAGTTTTTATTATTTATTATAGCCATAAAATTACTCGAAATTTTTAAATATTCTAAATCTATTTAAAAAATTTTTAAAAATAAAGATCAGGTATTTTTCATTTTTTGTTATTCATGTTCAGCATCCGAGGGCTTACAAAGACATGGATGCCAATTTTTCAAATGCTATCTGAGTATATTATTTAGCCTCTGCTTTTGGCGTCCATCTCAGTGAATACTTCTTCCCATGAACCGGTAGTCGCGGCTTTTGAATATTCAGTTGCTCTATTTTCAAAAAAGTTCGTATGTTCGACTCCGTTTAGCATTTCATCAAGCCAAGGAAGAGGGTTATGATTTACCAAATATACATCTTTGAGTCCTAGCTGCATTAAACGACGGTCGGCAATATAACGAATATATTGTCTTACTTCATATGCCGTTAATCCCTCAATACCGCCAACTTCAAAAGCAAGTTCAATAAAGGCATCTTCAAAATGCACAATAGTCGTACAAGCTTCATAAATACGTTTACGTAAAGTTTCTGTCCAAACTTCAGGGTTTTCTCTTACAAAAGTCTTAAACAGAGTAATAATTGAGTTAGTATGAAGTGTTTCATCACGCACTGACCAAGCAATAATCTGTCCCATACCTTTCATTTTATTAAAACGAGGGAAATTAAGCATGATCGCAAAAGAAGCAAATAGCTGTAATCCTTCAGTAAAAGCTCCAAATACTGCGAGTGTAGTTGCTATATCTTCTTTGGCAGCCACTCCGAATTGCTGCATATAATCATACTTGTCTTTCATTTCCTTATATTTAAGAAATGCTGAATATTCTACTTCCGGCATACCTACAGTATCAAGTAAATGTGAATATGCCGCGATATGTATCGTTTCCATATTAGAAAATGCCGATAACATCATTAATATTTCAGTCGGTTTAAATACTCGTGAATAATGCTTCATATAGCAATTATTCACTTCAATATCTGCCTGTGTAAAAAAACGAAATATTTGCGTTAATAGATGTTTTTCCCCTGGAGTTAAGTTATATTTCCAATCTTTAACATCATCGGCAAGCGGTACTTCTTCCGGTAGCCAATGAATTTTTTGTTGAGTGTGCCAAGCTTCATATGCCCATGGATATGAAAACGGTTTATAAATTGGACTTGCATCAAGTAGTGACATAATTTTTCTTCTTTTAATTTTTCTATTTCTTCTTTTGAAAGCTTAGTATATTTAATTATTTTCTCTATCGGCTCATTATCCGCTAACATTTCTTTTACTATTTCAATACCCTCAGCTTCCCCCTCATTATATTTACTTTTTTGATTTAACTCTTCCGTTTGAGTAGCAAGCATCGCTTTAATATAATGATCATATTCTGCTTCGCTTCAGTTAAATTATTCAATAGTTTTATAAACTGATAATACTGTTTCCATCTTTTATATGTTGCGGGGGTTCTTTTGTTCTATCGAATTTAGCCATCATATATAACCAATGATCTTCTAAGCTTTCTAACTCATCTGCTTCTTTGGTAAATTTGTCTAATTCAACAAATACGTAAGACAAGCATTTAAGTTGATGCTTACCGTTGCCGACATTAATAGTGTGATGATAGCTAATATATTCTTTTTCCTCGGGCAATGCCTGAAATCCAGAAATAATCACTACCATTACTATAGGAGCTAGATCAACATATTCTTTCCCTCTTTTTAATTGCGAAGAAAATGCTATACAACTGTAAAATTGTACTCTTGCTCAAAAAGCATCGGCATAGCCGTTTTGCATCTCAACAATATAAATATTGCCGGAGTTATCTCTAACTTTTACGTCTACTATACTCCTTTTATTCTGCCCTAAATCCGGCGCTTGTGCGTTTGGAATATATTCAAGGTTGATAATCCTTAACTCTTTAGGTAACCTCATAATATTATTGAGAAAGCTTAGTCACCTTGTTTTATCCGTCAATTTTTTAAATGCTACATCATTTGTTGGGTCTAAATATCTTTGCATAGTTATATTATACTTACTGACAAGCTAAGCATTCTTCGTAGTTACCGACTTCTGCTAACTTATCGTTTTGTTCTTCTAAATCTTTAAAATCGGCCTTTAATACGTCATGCGAGACCTTATCGGCTCGCTGTATTGATGTCGATCTACAGTAATATAAACTTTTTACTCCTTGTGTCCAGGCTTTAAAATGAATATTATTTAAATATTTCTTACTAACATTCCCCCGTAAAAAGATGTTTAAAGATTGTGCTTGCGTAATGTAAGGAGTACGATCGCTTGCCAGTTCAATTAGCCAATTCTGATCAATTTCGTAAGCGGTTTTGAAAACCTGTTTTTCTTCTTCGGATAAAAATGTTAAATGTTGTACTGATCCTTCATGTGTTGCAATCGAAGACCAAACTTGATCATTATTAAATCCTTTCTCCTCTAATAACTTTTCTAAATGTTTATTACGCACGTTAAAAGAACCGGTTAAAGTCTTTTGTACGAAGCTATTAGCGGCAAATGGCTCTATTCCGGGTGAGGCATTACCTGCTATTACCGAAATTGAGGCGGTAGGTGCTATTGCGGTTTTATTGCTAAATCGTTCATTACTTCCTGCATCTAGAGCATCAGGACATGCTCCTTTTTCTTTACCGATTTCTATTGAGGCTTTATCAGTTTCAGCAGATATATATTCAAATATTTTTTTATTCCAAACTTTTGCCATAACCGATTCTATCGGTACTTTTTTCATTTGCAAAAATGAGTGGAAACCCATTACACCAAGTCCAACGCTTCGCTCACGTAAAGCCGAATATTTAGCTCTTGCCATAGTATCCGGTGCTTTATTAATAAAGTCTTCTAAAACATTATCAAGGAACAACATAATAGAATGGATAAATTCTTTATCATCTTTCCATTCTTCGTAATATTCTAAATTTAAAGAGGAAAGGCAGCAAACAGCAGTTCTTGGCTTTCCTAGATGGTCAATTCCCGTCGGCAATGTAATTTCGCTACAAAGATTAGACATTTTAACTTGAAGCCCTAATTTTTTATGATGTTCAGGGATAGATTTATTAACACTATCGATAAATAACAAGTAAGGCTCACCTGTTTCTATTCTAGTAGTTAATAACTTAACCCATAAATCTCTTGCTCTAACTTTATTTACGACTTTTTTGGTAGCAGGACTAACAAGGTCAAAATCCGTATCGTTTTCAACTGCTTTCATAAATTCATCAGTTATAGCTATACCGTGATGAATATTAAGAGCTTTACGGTTAACATCCCCACCTGTCGGACGTCTTATATCGATAAATTCTTCAATCTCAGGGTGATTAATAGGCAAATATACAGCCGATGAACCTCGTCTAATAGAACCTTGCGAAATAGCAAGAGTCATAGAATCCATTACTTTAATAAACGGTATAATACCGGATGAATGACCTTTATCACGAATCCCTTCATTAATAGCACGAACATTACCCCAATAACTGCCAATCCCGCCACCGCGTGCAGCAAGCCAAACATTTTCTGTCCATAAATTTACTATATCATCTAAGCTATCATCAGTTTCATTCAAGAAGCATGAAATAGGAAGCCCTCTATCCGTTCCGCCGTTACTTAAGATTGGTGTTGCTGGCATAAACCACATTTTACTCATATATTCATATAACTTCTGAGCATGCTGTTTATTTTCGGCATAATAACTAGAAACTCTTGCGAATAAATCTTGAAAATCCTCACCTTTCATAAGATATCGATCGTGCAGAATAGCTTTACCGAAAGGAGTAAGTAAATTGTTATGGTTGTTGTTTATAGTTATTTGAAATTTATTTTTTTTAAGCGTGTTCATTATAGGTACTAATGGGGTTGTAGGCATTATTTATAATGCTTATTTTGAAAAAATGACACCATATTCAGTGTATAGAATCTTCACCTAAGTAGACACGAGAATAATAATTTATTCAATATAAATATTTATTTTTTTTTGAGATTTTTGACTTGACACAAATCACTTGTGATTACTAATACTAGATTTTGATTTTAAAGATTTTTTATTATATAGCTATGGCTGGATTACGGTAATAGTGTCTTGAAACGTGCCGGCAGTAGCAAGAGGCTGTGACGGCAGGTGTGCATATACGGTATAGTTTTTTGTGACCGGTTCAAGACCTAGTGTATAGCTATCGGTAAATGTTACAGTACTACTAGTATCGTTACCGAGGATTTGAGTAAAACCGGCATCTTTATACAAATTATAATTCAGCTTACGTACCACATTAATCATATTTCTTGGGTTATAAATATTAGCAGCTCTCGTACTAAAAGTTACGGTATAGCTAACAAGTAGGGTAATAAAGCACTATATTAAAACTACCGAAATTTACGGTTAGAACTGACGGATTACATGTTGCAAGTAACGCCATAGCATTTCCTGATATAATCATGTTGATTAATAATATTATTATTGATTTCTTGACATTGCTTAAAAAGAATTTGTCATACCGTGGCTATGACCACGGCATGATAACGGAGCGTTTTTTATTCCACACAGGAGTAACAATAAGGTCTTCATTTGCATATTGCTTCGCCTAAATCAATTACAGGGTCATTTATATCTCTATTAACCGGTACACTAAAATGACAGCATTTATTATTCTCCTCATTCTCATCACAAATAGAACCATTTAATACTTCAAGATCTTTAATATCATTAATATATATCTTACCGTCATAGCCTACAAATATTTCTTCATCTAAACCTTCAATACTCACGTACTATCTATCAAATGGAATCAAATGTTTATTACTATCAAATACTGTCATTTCAATGCTTTTGATTATTTTAATATTAAAGTCTAATAATATCGCTGATTTTGTTTTTGGAGCAAATTTCAAAGCAATTTCTGCAAACTCTGTATTAAGAGGTAGATTTTCATCGTATAGTCTTATTTTGGAAGGAACATATGGTGTTAAGTTAGGTACAAGCATTTTATCTTTATCATCGGTATCACCCGCTAATAGATTATTATAAACTCCGATATTCTTTAAACTATTTACTTTAATCAAAGCAAGACCTCCGTTAATCGGTCTTGTCGCATAATAGCTTTTATCAATAGAGAAAATTCCTCCTTTGATATTAAACTGTTTCATTATTTCGGTATCATTTTTCTGCAGATAAATTCCAATATCATTATTTTTACCGTTACGGTTAACTTGTACATTGTAATTTGTAGCTTTAGCCTTGATCAGGTTAGCATTATATCCCCATCCCATATTTGAAGTAATTGGTAAGGAAACACCAAGTTACTTCGTATGATATTTATTCTGCTGTAAATCGGTCAATGAAATGCTTTTATTGGAATCTAAATTTAAGTTAAATGGTATATAGGCAAAATTATTTTTATGTTGACTGTTTCAATCGGTACCTATAGTAAAACTTAAGAAACCTTTTTTAGTAATATTTCTTTGATAAGTTGATGATAATATATATTTGAGCGTTTACCTTTTTGTATTGTGTTATTTACGACAAAAGACAAAAAATTAACACTTATATTACCAAAATCGGTATTACCGCAGCTATGAAATCTGATAATTTAAACTTGAGAAAATTTTATCGGGATAGTGATATACGTCCTGATAATTACTATACTATTAATATCAAAATATTCCGATTCATAAGTATATCCGCGATTAATGCTTTGAGAGCGACCGAAATTTTTGATATTATTTGCAGTTGAAATATCTATAATGCCAAAATTCCCGATTTTTAAATTATTAGTTACCCCCCTACTGCTCCATTATTTTTTAAAAATTCAAAATGTCCGCCGCTTGTTAAATAATCATTCATACCAAACATATAATCAGTATTTAGAACTAAATATTTATAAGCATTGCTATATATAGTAAAATCTTGTCTTTGAAAACCTGCTTCGTAAGAGAAATGTGAAAGCCCGGGACGTAATAAACTCGGTGATACGTAATAAGGACTTTACCGGTTATATCTTGCGTTTTAACTATTAAATTACCTCTACCGGTGATAACCGGAATATTGGTTATATCAAATCCCCCATATGAGCTTTAGCATTATATATAGGTATACTATGCTGGACAACAAGATCTATGGTGGGGGCAACACTATTCTCTAATTTCACTCTACGATGTAATTCTTTTATAAAAATTCTATAGTCTTTTGCTTTAGTAGAATAATTCTGTGTGTTTTTTAAAGCTACCCGTATCAATTGTATTTTACCATCATGTAAGATAAATGTTACCGGAGTGGCCACTAAATCTTTAGTTTCTTTATATTCTTCTATACCATTTTTATATGTACGCTTTAAAAGAATTAATTGCAACTTTTTAGGCGCATAATCATTATTCCGTCATAGTTGCTATTCTATTAGCTTTGTTTATCTCTTATATTGACAGGTGCGATCGTGACACTGGCAAAAGAATTAAAAGTCAATAATATAGATAGGATAGGTAGAAATCTTAAAAAATATTTTTTCATAATATCAATATGCCACGGTTACTGTAATTGTATCATTATAAGTATCGGAAGCTCCTTGAGGTATTTTGCCGTATATTGTGAGTGTTTGATCTAGTCCTGTGCCCATTACCCAGTCACTTGATTGATTCCCCCAATTCTGCATTCTCCCTGCATTGGAGTAAAGATTATAAGGTAAATAACTAGTAGTGTTAACAAGACCAGTCATTTTACGGATACTAGTTGTAGCAGCAGGTGCAGTACCGGCATTTAATGAAACAGTATAATTAGTACCTAAAGTACACTTTATTATAATTGTATTTGTTTGCAGAGCATCGACAGTTGGAACATATGTACCGAAAGCTAAAGGAGTAGCCGTAACTATACAAGACGGCAAAATCGTCGCACTAACAAGGAAAAAAGCATTAGTGGAGGAGGCAAAACTATTGCCCGTACTTATAGTTAAGATAATAAAACCGATAATATTTCGTAGAATCTTAATTTGCATAATTTATTATAAAAATAATTAATTATTAAGCTTTTACAAAGTTTAACGCTTTTACAAGGCTAGTTTAAGAAATGGTTATATTTAAATATGAATTGATGATATTTGCCCCACAGAATTTATTTTGGTTTTAAATTTTATTTTTTACATTAAAATATTATGAATATAACCCAAATTAGCTATAAATAGAAATATAATTGACCACTTTATTTGACTATTATAGTATAATAATACTTTTATTTTTTGCAGGTTATTAAATGACTATTAAAATAGCAATCAGTCAATTTAAATCTCATTACCTTGCAATAATAGAAAAATTACAAACAGATAAAGAATCGATTATAATTACCAAAAGAGATAAGGAAGTAGCACAACCTTTAAATATATCTCGTCTAGTATAATATCCGACAGTTTTTAAAAATCCCCCTGCGAAAGTGTTGGATTTCTATAAATATACTCACATAACCATTGATTATTTCCTCAATATCCAATAAAATCCTTTTTAAAATTTAAATATAAAAAGTATGTATAATACTGATGTTGTAATAATAGGTGCCGGTCCGGTTGGATTATTTGCAGTTTTCCAAGCAGGAATGCTTGGCATGAAATGTCATGTTATTGATGCACAAGAAGTTGTCGGCGGTCAGTGTATTACCCTATATCCTGAAAAGCCTATTTGCGATATACCGGCATATCCTAAAATTGTAGCAGAAGAGCTAATAAAACAGTTAGAACTTCAAGCAGCTCCTTTTAACCCTATATATCATTTAAATCAGCAAGCTATAGAGCTAAATAAACAAGATGATTTTTTTGAAATTAAAACCTCAAAAAACACTCTTATTAAAAGCAAAGTTATTATTATTGCAGCAGGAGCAGGTTCATTTGGTCCAAACAAACCGCCCCTTGCGAATATTGAAGATTTTGAAAGTAAGTCGGTTTTTTATTTCATCAATGATAAAAGCAAATTTGCGGGTAAAAATATAGTTATAGCAGGCGGCGGGGATTCGGCTGTTGATTGGGCTATTTCTCTTTCAGATATCGCAAATAAAATATATTTAGTACATAGGCGGGATAAATTTACGGCAGCTCCTGAAAGCGTAAGGCAATTAAGGCATATTGCAGAAACCGATAAAATCGAGTTAGTAACCGGTTATCAATTAAATGCTTTAGATGGCAATAATAGTGAACTTCAATCGGTTATAGTTAAAGATTTTCAAAATAATACTCGCAAATTGGATGCCAATATATTACTACCTTTTTTTGGTTTAAAACAAGATTTAGGTAGCTTAGCAAATTGGGGTTTAAATGTTAAGCTTCACCATATTGAAGTAGACCCTTCCTATTATCAAACTAATATAGAAGGTATTTATGCCATTGGCGATATTGCTCATTATGTCGGTAAGCTTAAGCTGATCCTTACGGGTTTTGCTGAAGCGGCAAGCAGTCTTCATCATGCTTATAGTAGAGTATTTGACGGCAAAGCTCTACATTTTGAGTATTCTACTACCAAATATGGGGAAAAGAAGTAAGAGCATTACTAAGTAAAGAGATCGTCATTGCGAGCAACCATAGAGGGCGTGATAATCTCATGCAACAATAACAAACTCCTGAGATTGCTTCATCAATTACTTACGTAATTTCCTCGCAATGACGTTAAAACTGAATGGAGACAAAAATAAGAGTGAATAATATAATTGACGGTAAAGCATTAGCCAATGAGATACTAGCAGACTTAAAGCTAGAAATTCAAGAACTTACAAGCCAAACCAACGCTTCACCGAAGCTTGCTATAGTTCTAGTAGGCGATAATCTGGCAAGCATTATTTATGTAAGAAACAAAATAAAAAATGCACATAAAATAGGAATTTATACTTTATTAGTAAATCTATCTACTACTATTCATACTAATGATTTAATATCAAAAATCAATGAGTTAAACCTTGATAACGAGATTTCAGGAATTATAGTTCAGCTTCCTTTGCCAAGCTCCATAGATAAAAATAAAATTTTATCGGCAGTATCGCCTTCTAAAGATATTGATGGTTTTCACCCTTTAAATGTCGGTTACTTACATAGCAGGATGAGTCAAGGCTTTATTCCCTGCACTGCTCTTGGTTGTCTTGCAGCTATAAAAAAATACGAACCTAATTTAACTGGTAAAAACGTTGTAATTATTGGACGCTCAAATATAGTAGGAAAACCTTTAAGTGCTTTACTGTTAAAAGAAAATTGCAGCGTTACTATTTGTCATTCTAAGACACAAAATTTAAGCTCTATTACTTCTAAAGCCGATATTGTCGTTGCTGCAATAGGCTCACCTTTAAAATTAACTGCAGAATATTTTAATCCTGGATCTATAGTAATTGATGTAGGCATTAATAGAATTAGCGGCAATAAAATTATCGGTGATGTTGATTTTGAAAATGTTCAGTCTAAAGTAAAATATATTACTCCCGTTCCAGGCGGCATCGGACCGATGACTATTGCGTTTTTACTTAAAAATACGGTTAAGGCATTTAAGGATTCATTTATAAACGCACGTTCTACATAATTTCTTACATTATCTTGCATATATTCTAAATCTTGATCGGTTAAATATCTAACAAATTTTGCAGGGGATCCCATCCATAATTCTTAGATTTAATTATCTTCTTTGGCGGGATAAGACTTCCTGCCGCAATAAAAGCATATTTTTCTATTACTGCATAATCCATTATCGTAGCACTCATACCGGCATTATTATGTATTGTACAGGCATGAATAAGAGAGAAATGACCGATAGTTATATTATCACCTATTTCTACCGATCCGTTAAATCTTGAAGTATGAATTACACTACCGTTTTGTACGTTAGTTAGTATTATTTCCTATTTTTATCGATTCTTGGCGTTACTCCTTTGTAAGGGATAATGAGCATTAATTATAATCTACCCAAGAAATATTACCGTCTTTACGATAATAAACTATATTGATACGATCATTATTTATATTTTTAAATACTACTGCGGGTAAATCTTCTAAATCCATTTTCATTACCGCTTCTTTTACTGATAATTTTAATATTTCTACAGGCTTTTCAGCGATAATTGCCGGATTATCATTATCTTCGGAGTTAGAGGTTTCACTATCAGATTGCGGATTAATAATATATTTAGTACCTTCGTAAGCAATTTCTGATATTTTTACTTTACCCGTATGATGATTTTTGAATTTTGATTTATATTTTCTAAGCTGTTTTTCTAGTTTTGACATAGCTTTATCAAAAGCTACATACATATCGCTGCAACTATCATTACTTTTGACTATATTATGTTTACCTGAGCCATATTTTACTATAATATCACATTTAAAGTTAATTCCCTCTTTTGAAAAATGTATATCTATATTTATTATATCGGTAAAATATTTTTTAACGACTTGCGTAGCCCTCTCTTTTGAATATTCTTGTAAATTATTACCGATAGAAATATGTTGACCTGAAACTGAAATAATCATAAATAACCTTTATAATCTGAAATAATTAATATATAGGCGTTACTAAGTAACACCTATACAATTAATTTATATTTAGAGTAATTTCAAGTTTTATTACAAATTAAAAATTAATTTATTGAAACTTTAGCCATAGAGTTTAGGACGCTTATCCTTATTTTGTTGCGATTTAATTAGTTTTTTAGCAGTCTTTCTTACATAATTAGGCTCAATGCCGATTTCTAAGCAGGTAGCATTAAAATTTTCATTATTTTCAAAAAGCCATGTTTTAGCGTTATATTCTGCTTTTGTTGCCTCTTTCTTGTTAGCAGTATTAAGTTGCATCTATTATTGCTTGCATAATAATAGCACTTCTAAGAGCAATATCGGGTATAGGATTATAAAGTTTAATACGCTCAAAAGGAGTAGTTAATTTAATGACATATGGTTTAGTCATATAACTAATTGTTATTAATAAAGTAAGATTTTGTTAAAATAAATGTAACCAATAGATTTTTTCTTTTTTAACAAAGTCCTTAAAAAGTATAATAATTTTCAAGGCTTCAACTAGTAGTGACAGATTTGGATTAATAGAGATATCTAGTAATTATAATATTAGGAATAAGCTATAAAATCTAAACGTTAGGTTCTGTATATTTTTTGATAAAATACGATTTTTACTCTTGCAGAAATAGAAGAATTGTTATATACATTGTTATCTTTTATGTATACTCAAATGATTTCAAGAATTGAATTTTATTTTGAGAGGTGAGCACCCGCAGCCTATACTTAATAGATGAGGATGCAATCCTTGATCAAATGAAAGAGCAATTCTTAAAAGCAGAAGGGTATATAAGGGGGTGTAGCTCAGTTGGTTAGAGCATCTGCCTGTCACGCAGAAGGTCGCGGGTTCGAGTCCCGTCACTCTCGCCAAGCCCTTTCAGGGTTTCGGGATTTCCCATCGTTTTCTAAAAAATTCATATGCTCCTTTTATTCACCTTTTGTTTTAATTGTTATATTAAACTCTTTTAAATTCCGAATTTTAAATATTATAAAAAACTAACTTTAGTTGAATTTCTATTGAATTCTTAAAACTTTTTATTATGATTCTATCTATAAGCTCATTTTTAACAAAAAATTAAAGAATATAATTACGTTTAGATGGTTTCAGCCCTCAAATTAAGAATTAATAAGAACTATACAGAAAGAAAATACCGCAGAAGCACAAACATTAATTGCCGCAATGGATATTACTGAATTAAGTAAAGTTAGAGCTATTTATATTAGCAGGGCTATTTGCAGCATTCGTACCTATATTTTGAGTTACATTACCGTCACCTATAAAATTCAATGTACCGCCTACACCACCGGTTAAGTACTGCTTCATTTGCTCCTACACCACCTGTTACCGTTCCATCACCTGCAAATATTAACTTACCACTTCTGTCTCCGGCAGTAGTTGTCACTGCTCCGGTTAGCGCCCCCCATCTGCTAAAGCTAAGAAGTAACTTCGTAAATACCGTATTATCAACTACGACATCACCTACTCCGTCTTAGGTATTTTGTGATTGCTCCTATTCTCACTATTCCATATTCATCATTGCCAGATTTGTTTTAATTATTATATAAGGTAAATTGCCTATCATTTATGTTACTAGTATTCACTAAATCTAATTCTGAATTTGGGCCTTCAAATATTATCTTAGCACCGTTATTTAGCAAATTTACATTCCCATTTGCTGCATCTATTGTATATGTCGTATTATCCGCTATTCTAATATCACCTATATCTCCGGCACTTGGATCATTGATTATTTATTTGTATTTTTGCTTTTATAGCGTTTAATAATGCAACATTGATTGTATTTTCGGTATTTATTATTAAAGTACTGCCGCTAGCATTACTATTATTAAAAGTAATACCTCCTACATCTAATAGACCGTTAACACTTATAGTTCCCGCAGCTAAAACACTATCTGCAAAAACAATACTATTTACCGTAGTATTACCTTGTAAATCAAGAATCTTACCATTACCTCCATTACACTGAAGTATATTGCAATTATTTATATTTTTGTTAAGTGTAGCATTCCCTATAAAATTTAATGTACTGTTTACCGTCTATATTACCCGTAACCGTTATGTCGTCATCTAAATTAAGTGCAGACGTATTAATTTGTAAATTAATATTAGTAGCTTTTAATATTGTAGAATTAAGTGTTGCCGCCCCAAGTAAAACATTTACTGCGGCTAATGAGCCTATATCACCTGTATTATGTTACTACTACCAAGATCATGAGCTAGATTTAGTATCCCTTGACCGTCAACGCCGGTAGTATTGTTTATATTACCGTCAAAAAGAGTAAGTATAGAGTTATTGTTAGTAAGATTTATATTTGCAGCATTAATTGTAATATTACCTGCTCCGGGCATATAAATCTGTGCTTCCCCGTTTCCTACATTTATTCTGGAAAGAGAATTAGTTAGACCTATGTGATTTGATATAGTACCTGTACCTGCAAATGTTATTGTACCGTTATTGCCAGCTACCGTATTATCTATCTAAGTTGTAATATTTAAACCGTTATTAATTTGCAAAGTAGAATTCTTACCGGCGAAATCTATATTACTAAATGTTTAATTACTGACTCCGGTAATAATTGACGTAACATTATTATTAATAAATTTAAGAGGACCGAAATTAGGAGTAAGACCTACTGTTGCACTAAGAGCACCTATTGATACATTTTGACTTACTTCAACCCCACCAAAAGCAGGTAGTACTATTAATGTATTTATTCCGTCAATAACAGCATTTACTTTATCTGCCGATATTTTAATTCTAAGCCCTCCAACCGCTATTTGAATAATATTGCTGTTATTAAATGCTCCTCCTACAAGACCGACACCGATACTCAAGCTTACGCTACCGAGATTAGGAATTGTTGCTCCTGCAGTATTAGAGCTAGTGAATAATGTTCCGCATAATGATGCCGTTGCTAAAAATTTTCTAAATATTTTTGATTCTTTCATTAATATTAACTCCAATACATTTAATTAATAATTTGTAACAACTTTTTTACAACAATAAAATAGAAGCAGACAGAGCTAGATTCAGAAAGCTTTAGACAAGATGAATTGACGACACTGAGCCTGCGGAACGTATAAAAAAAGCACGTGAGCAAAGGCGAATGTCAGAAAATTCATTTGTATCAAGCTTTCTGAACAACGCTGTACCAAAAAAATATTGTTACTTGGTAGTGTAGAAATTTAATTATGTATTTAGAATTAAGTTAAAGGAAATTCTCAATGAAAGTTGGAAAGCAGAAAGATAAACTAAGATGTTTTATCTTTTATTATAGGCATGGATTTTACTACCTCGGATAAGTCGCTTTGAGTAGCTGCCGCAGTAGTAGCAGCATTACTGTATCACCCCCACGGGGTCTAAAAAACAATAAAAAATACTAAAATTATTAGTATTTTTAACTGGATCCCGTGGTCAAACCACGGGATGACAGAGGTGAAATTGATCCACGCAACAATATAGTCGATTCAGCCCAATTTAGTGACAGACGTAAGGAAGAAAGCCTATAATAATAGGCAAGTTCAAGATAGTCAGGAATTAAGCAAGAAAAATCGCATTTTGATTAAAAAGTCAAAAAGAATTACTTTACTATAGCTTGCATTAATTTAATATATGATATTTTGACTATTAACAAATCTCTATTTATTTATCGGTATTCCTACCAAAGCATGCTTAAGTACTTGATCAATATTTGATACAGATATAATTTCTAGGCTTTCTTTTATACTCGGCGGTATATCTTTCAAATCTTTGACATTCTCTTCAGGAATCAATACGGTTTTAATACCTCCCCTACTTGCAGCAAGTAACTTCTCTTTAAGACCACCTATAGGTAAAACATTGCCTCTTAAAGTAATTTCACCGGTCATTGCTACAGTACGATGTACGGGTCTTTTAGTCATCAACGAAACAATAGTCGTAAATAAAGCACAGCCGGCAGACGGTCCATCTTTTGGAATAGCTCCGGCCGGTACGTGAATGTGAATATCAAAATCTTTATAATTGTCGTACTTTAATCCAAAATTTGTTGCTCTGCTTCTAAAACAACTATAGGCAGCCATCGCCGATTCTTTCATAACATCACCAAGTTTTCCGGTGGTCTTTATTTCACCTTTCCCTGGAAATGCTAAAGCCTCTATAGTTAAAAGCTCTCCACCTACTTCAGTGTAAGCAAGTCCCGTAGTACTTCCTATTTGATCTTCTTTCTCGGCAAGCCCGAAATTATATTTCTTAGCTCCTAAAAATTCTTCAAGATTATTACTATCTATGGCAATATGCTTAACACTTTTATCTGCTAAAATCTGCTTTAATGCTTTTCTAGTTAATGACCCTATTTCACGCTCTAAAGCTCTTACACCTGATTCCTTGGTATAATATCTAATTAAATCCAAAATTGCCGTCTCGGATATAGTAATTTCATCTTTTTTGATTTTATGCATTTTAAATTGTTTTGGAACTAAATAATTTCTGGCAATTTGGAGCTTTGCTTCCTCTACATAACCGGAAATATATATTTTTTCCATTCTATCACTTAAAGCTCTAGGTAAATCATGAGAGTTAGCAGTAGCAATAAATATTACATTTGATAGATCATATTCTACTTCTAGATAATGATCAACAAAGTGACTATTCTGCTCAGGGTCTAATACCTCAAGCAAAGCGGATGCCGGATCGCCTCTAAAATCAGAACTCATTTTATCGATTTCATCAAGCAGCATTACAGGATTACTAGTCTTAACTTTCTTAAGTTGACCTAAAATTTTACCGGGCATTGATCCAAGGTAAGTTTTTCTATGCCCTCTGATTTCTGCTTCGTCTCTAACACCGCCGAGCGCAATTTTAGTATATTTTCTGCCCATTCCTTCGGCAATAGATTTTACAAGTGAAGTTTTACCGACCCCTGGTGGACCTATTAAACATAATATAGGTCCTCTAATTTTACTTGAACGCTGTAATACCGCTAAATATTCTATAATTCGTTCTTTAACTTTTTCGAGTCCAAAATGGTCACGATTTAAAATTTCCTCTGCTTGGTTAATATCTATTTTGCTATTATCATACTTACCCCAAGGCAGACTAAGCAATGTCTCAAGATAGTTACGCGTTACTCCCGACTCCGCTGACATTTGGTTCATGGTACGAAGTTTCTTAAGTTCAGTCTCAGCTTTTTCTTTTGCTTCTTTTGATAATTTTAAACTTTTAATTTTTTTCTCAATATCGGCAAGTTCTGATTTATCTTCATCAAGCTCTTTTTGAATAGCTTTCATTTGTTCGTGCAGATAATAATCACGCTGCGTTTTTTCGATTTGCTTTCTTACTCTTTGCTGCAATGCCTGCTCGGTTTCTGAATTTACTATATTGGAAGTAAGCGTATTAATAACCGTAGTGATACGCTTAAAAGGACTAGTTTCTTCTAATAAATGCTGCTTTGCCTCAAGTGAAGTTATCAAATTTGAGGCTAATATATTTATAATATCTATGAAATTAGTGCTATTACTTATTTCTTTATTGATAGTTTCAATAATTTCTGCATTAACTTTCTTATTATTAATCGCATATTTACTAAATAGTTGTACTGCATTATCAACAAGTGAACGCATGTTATTAACGTCAAATATTTCTTCATCCGGAATAATTTCGTAATTTGCTTCAAAAGCTTCCTCGCCTTTGATATTGCTTAGCTTTACTCTTGCTACTGCTTCTATTAAGATTTTTGCCGTATTATTAGGCAGCTTCACTATTTGGATAATCTTGGCAAGTATAGCTGTGTTATAAAGTTCGTGTGTACTAGGGTTTTCTTGATCAAATTTTTTCTGTAAAGTTACTAAAATATATTTACTATTATCTTCCTCGGAAATGGTAGTATGAGAGAGTGCTTGCAGCGATTTTTGCCTACCCACAAAAATAGGAGCAATTACTCCCGGGAATACTACCATATCTCTCAGTGCCATTAACGGGAGGGATTTTTTATTCATCAATTAAAACCTTTTAAAATTTCTAATTATTAACTATATAATATAGTATTAACCTGATTTCAAGCTACCATTATTAATTATATTTATGAATTTATTACTACAACCTTCTCAAAATGTAGCAGCCGCACATAATAGAATAAAACAATATCTACATTTAACTCCGATCGTTCATTCTGAAAGCTTAAATGAGATGCTCGGTCATGAGATTTTTTTTAAGGTTGAATCATTACAAAAAACCGGTGCATTTAAAGTTAGAGGCGTGTTAAATCATTTATTAGAATTAAAAGAGCAAGGAAAATTACCTGATAAAATAGTTGGTTATAGTACGGGTAACCATGGAATCGGTCTTGCCTATGCGAGTAAATTATTCGGTATTAAAACAAGGATTTATTTACCGTTAAATACTTCAAAAGTCAAACAGCAAACAGCTCTTTATTACGGCGGTGAAGTTATATATACATATTCTCGACAAGAAGCAGAAGAAAAAGCAAAAGAAGATGAAAAGCAAGGATTTTACTATATGCATCCTTCCGATAGTGATTCTACAATAGCAGGAGCAGGCACGTTATGCTATGAAGCATTACAGCAGCTAGGTTTTAGTCCTGATGCTATTTTTGCCTCTTGCGGCGGCGGCGGTTTAATTTCCGGCGCATATCTTGCCAAGGAATTAATATCACCGACAAGCTTGTTAATAGGTTCAGAACCTTTAAATGCCAATGATGCTTATTTATCTGTTAAAGATAATAAAACATATAGATTTAACTATGCTCCGAATACTATTGCGGACGGTCTTAAAACCTTGAGTATATCAGCTCGTACATTTGAATATCTGAAAAAACTTGATGATTTTTATTTAGCAGAAGAATATGAAATATATTACTGGACGGCGTGGCTTACTCATTTACTTAAAGTAATATGCGAACCGTCAAGTAGTATAAACATGGTTTCAGTGGTAAATTTTTTAAAAACACAATCCAAACCTCAAAAATTACTAGTACTAATCTCAGGCGGTAATATCGATCCTATTCTTTATAATACATTATGGAAAGAGGAGTATTTAAGCATCTCACCTAAATCTTTATGTTCTGATGTGATTTCTGCGAAAGCAGCAATCTAGTAACCTTTAATGTCCTCCCGCGACTTGATCGCGGTATCTTAGGACTCAGCTGGTGATACAAGCCCCCGTGGTCACGCCACGGGGTGACAATAAAAAATCTAGATTCCTGCTTTCGCGGGAATGACATAGAAGCAATGTAACAAAGTCTCCTTACAATGATGAAGTTATATTAAAATTTACCCCTTGCTTCTTACTGCTTCCTGATTTTTAGTAGAAGTATTAGGAGTGATTTGCGGCAGTTTTATATTAGAACTTCTTAGTTTTATTGAATCTTCAAATATGGTTTTATCAAATGCTATTGGATTGATTTTTCTGAGTTCTGCTAAATTAAAATTATTAACTTGTTGCGGTTGAACTATAATAGGCTCACCCGTAACAGGAATTAAATTTTTAAATTCAGGATTAGTTGCTACTTTATCTTTATTTTCATTTAAAAATTTTGTTAGACCTGCAGTAATTTCAGGATTTGTTAAAGCGTTTGAAAAGATTTTATTATTAATTGTCTTCGCTATATATCCATCACTCAGAGTAATATATTTATCTACAACTTTTCCTAATCTTTCTTCCAAATAGTTTCTACCTGTAAATATCTGCTTAAATTTCTTCCATAAAGAAATACCTCTATCATTAATATCTTTTAATTCAGCGGCTATTTTAGTACTATTCTCAGTTAGATAAGTAGCATCTAACTTATTTAATTCCCTTATTATTTTAGGATTCTTTATGCCTGAGGAGTTAGTAATGATAATAATTTGTTCTAATTGCTTACTAATTTTATTATTTTTTTCTAATCTATTACTAATCTGCTGCACCGTATAAGTGGCGGCCTTTTGTAATTCCTTAAATTCCACTTGAGATAATTGATTTACTCTTGGGATAAACTGCTTACTATCTTTATTAAATTTCTGGTTTTTATCTCCTTGAATAATAAATTTTTCATATTTCTCAAGTTTGTCTGGAGTGTTTTTAGGATCTTGTTTTAAGATTGCTATAGCTTGATCTTTTACAGCCTGTGCATATTGCTCTTTAGGTATAGACTTTCCGCTTACGGCTATTAATGCTTCTTTAGTTGCTCTTATAGGATTGGCAAAGATTTCTTCTTCATCTTCTATACCCATCAATGATAATTCATCAAAAGGTCCTCCTTTATTTAGAGGAAGTACAAAACCCTTAAGTGCTGCTTCGGCCCTTGCGACATCAAACTTTAGCTTATCTGCTAAACTAGGTATTAGTTTTATATCTTGTCCTAAATTGATATGCAAGTTATCTACTAATTTTTGTATATCTTTATTTTCTACAACTTCACTAATAATTTTACTGGCAAGTACTTCAAGCGTACTAGTGATATATTCTTCAGATTGTAAATATTGTTGAATAGGATCGGGATTAACAATATTTTTATTCAAAGTATCTAATCTACTATCTACGTTTTTTATATCAACTATTTTATCTTTGACTGCAGCCAATATCTCAGTCACTTCATCGTTTTTTTTAATAGCATCATCTATATTAGTTATAATCCCTGCCATATAATACTCATTATTAAGTTATTTGATATAATGAACTAAATTATCAAACTTTTTAAAAATTCGCAACTATATTATCATATAAATCACTACTTACTATGCCCTGACTGCTGCCCACTCTCTCTACTTTTACTAAGGTTTTCAACATGAGATATAGGGATTGATATAGAAGATTTATGGCCTTTGGGGTATTGTTTTATTTTGCTTTACAATATTTGGTGCTTATTTTTTTCTTTGTAGTTCTTCCGACGAAATTAATTTAGTTACTTCATCATGAGTGTTATATATAGTGTCAGTTAAAGATTGGACTACATCCATTTGGTAAATAATTAGTACTAAAAGGAGCAAACTGCGATTCTATTGCAGTAAAAATATTTTGTCTAGTAGCGGCAACATAGTTAAGAGGAGCAGAAGTATCTTTAAAAAATTTAATTTGAGTATTAAATTTAAATACTAATTATATTGTCTAAAAATTTATTATATAATTTTTCTGTGCTTAATGGAGCCTGACGATTTCCTTCAGGTTTATTAGCATCTTTAGCCATAGCACTTCCTCTATTAATTAAATTAGATAATAATTAGTTAAAGAATGCAAACCAATTTAAAATTTATGAATGAAAATTAATTAAAACTTATAAAAAGAATTGTATTTTTTCATAGAAGAGGTCCTGATCGTAATTTCATCAGGGATTTCGGTTATAAACCTTGAAGGGTAAGAACGGACTATTTCATAAAATATTTTTCTGCTTTCAGCATGAGTAATGTAGAGGTCTTTTTTGGCTCTCGTAATGCCGACATAAGCAATGCGGCGTTCTTCTTCTAAGCCTTTTTCGCCGTCTTCGTCTAGAGATCTTTGAGACGGGAATACACCCTCTTCCCAGCCCGGTAAAAATACCACGTCAAACTCAAGCCCTTTAGCTGCGTGCAGGGTCATTATAGTAACAGAGCCACCGTAATTGGTTTCAAGCACTTCATTTTCCATAACTAAGCTTGAATGTTCGATAAAATCATGAACATCGTTAAATTCAGCAATAGCTCTAAGCATTTCGTTAATATTTTCGATTCTACCGAATGCTTCTTCGGTTTTTTCTTCTTGAAGCATTTCAAGATAACCGGAATCATCAAGTATTGCTTTCACTACGTTTATTGGAGCATCTATACTAAATCTTTCGTACCAATTATCGATTTTAGTAACCAAATCTTTTAGAGTTTCATATGATTTTGCTTTAATCTCACCTATTTCTAACATTTCTTTAATGGCTGCGAAATTAGAAATATTTCGCTCAAGTGCATAGACTCTAATTTTATTTAAGCTAGCTGCACCTATTGCCCTTTTCGGCACATTTATAATACGCTCAAGTGCTAGATTGTCATTTTGATTCAAAGATATACGGATATAAGCAAGTACGTCTCTTATTTCCATACGTTCATAGAACCGCAAACCGCCTATAATTTTATAAGGCATAGCACTATTTATAAACGCTTCCTCAAAACTTCTTGTTTGAAATCCGGCTCGTACTAATATTGCAATATTGCCGGCATTATAACGGTTTTCTCGCACTAACTTATTTATTTCACCGGCTATATATCTTGCTTCTTCTTTATCGCTCCAACAAGAGATAATTTTTATCTTTTCACCGCTTGCCCTATCCGTCCATAACGTTTTACCGTGACGGTTTTTATTATTATTGATAACATTGGAAGCAGCAGCAAGTATTGGTAAAGTTGATCTATAATTCTGCTCTAATTTAATAATTGTTGCACCTGCAAAATCTTTTTCAAAACGTAATATATTCCCGACTTCTGCTCCTCGCCAACCATAAATAGATTGATCATCATCTCCTACACAGCAAATATTTTTATATAAACTTGCGAGCATTCTTGCCCATAAATACTGGACAACGTTAGTGTCTTGATATTCATCGATTAAAATATATCGATATTTTTCTTGGTAATATCTTAGTATTTCAGGATTTTTAATAAAAAGCTCATTATTATAAAGTAGCAAATCTCCAAAATCTAAAACATTAGAAATAAGTAAATTTTTCTGATATTCTTCGTATACAAGTTTTGCAACCCTCTGCAGCGGTAAATTAGTATCTGATACTGATAGTTTAGTTGGTAATAATCCTTGATCTTTCCATCTAGAAATTATGATATGTATTAATTTAGGAGCATATTTTTTAGTATCAATATCTTTTAGCTTTACTATATCTTTCACTAGTTTTAATTGATCATCATGACTAATAATAGTAAATCTATTATTTAAACCAAGATTTAAATGCTCAATCTGGTCACGCAATATCCTAGCTGCCATTGAGTGGAAAGTACCTATATTAAGACCATAGCAATTAATTAGACTATTAACTCTTTCAGTCATTTCTTTAGCAGCTTTATTAGTAAAAGTAACGGCTAGAATATTTTGAGGTGAGGCTAAATTTTGGTGAATAATATTAGCTATTCTTGAGGTAAGTACCTTTGTTTTACCTGTCCCCGCACCTGCAAGCAATAAAAGCGGTCCTTCAGTGTGAAGAACTGCTTTTTGCTGCTCTGGATTTAATGTATGTATGAAATCTTGATTTTGCATTTGTTTTAAGGATGTTGTGCTATGGCTCTACTATGTCATTCCCGCAAAAGCGGGAATGACATTAAAGCATTAAAATATCACCTTATTCTTCTTAGATTTTTAATAATATACGAAATAGTAATTATCGGACTACAAATAATTATTTTAAATAACCTAAAATAAGAGCTTAAATTTCTATCTTCAATAAACCAATTATATAAATCATTTATAGGTTTAATCTCAGCAGGAATAATATATTGATCTTTAAATAATTCTTTTAAAACTCTTTTTGCCTGTTTTGCTTCTGCTTTACGCTCTATTGTTAAGCTTTGATCATGTACTCGGTAGAAATATAAAGATTCCGGTATATGAGCAAATTTCGTAACAAGCCCAAACCTTAGCCAATATTCATAATCATCCACTAACTGCATATTTTCATTATATCCACCTACTTGCCTTGCTAAATCGGCTCTATATAAGAAACATGCACCGACGCAATCTCTAATCGGTAAAAACTCAGGAGGTTCTTGATAAAGTCTTATTCCTACTTTACCGTGGGCATCGATCAAAGTATAATCAGTATATACAAGCCCTATCTCAGGTGAATTATCAAGTATCTTAACCATTTTTTCTAAAGCATTTTCATGGAAAAGATTATCATCTGAAGTCCAAGTAAAATACTCCCCCTTGGCCTCTTTAAAAGCAATATTAAGACTTGCCGGTAATCTTTTATTGGTCTCATTTACTATTACCTTAATCCGTGAATCCTGCTCTGCATATGTCCTAGCTACTATAATGCTATTATCTTTTGAGCAATCATCAATAATAATAAGCTCAAAGTCTTTAAAGCTTTGATTAAGGCAGCTCTCAATAGCAAAAGGTAATAGCTTCTTTCTATTATAAACTGGTAAAACTATTGAGATTTTTGGAAGATTACTATGCATGTCCTCCTAACATATCAAGAGTATTTAAACTATTAATTATATTTTCTATTAGTTCTGATTCTTTAGATTTACATCCTTCAAAGATTAATAATATATTGCTTAAAGCATTATTAAGCATTTTGGGCATTATAGTATTGTGCTCTTCAAACCTTTTTTTAATTAGTTGCATCAAAGGATCAACATATTCAATTATTAACGATTCTTTATATTGATCTAATAGCTCGGCAAGACAATCAGATACTGACCATAACAAAAGATTAGCTCCTTCATTAATCTATTAAATCAAATACTTCATAAATTTTCTCAATTTGTACTTCAATATTATCTACAAACACTAGCATAATTTTTATTATTTATTACTTAGATTATTATATTTTCTATGTCATCCTCCCCCGAAAGCGGGAATCCAGAAAAAATAATCTTAATACTGCTACAAAGAATTATATTTTTTATAAAATAAGCATATAAAATAATTTTTTATATTCTTTACTAGATTCCTGCTTTCGCAGGAATAACATAAAAGGAACCATGCAGGCATTCTTAATTCTGTAAATTAATATGTTTAATATTAGATATGCAAATATCTCTTCAAATGAGTCTTCAATTCCAAAACCTGAAGCTTTACGTCCTGCAAAAGGTGCTTTTGCATTTGCAGGTAACGGGTCGTTAATCGATACCATACCAAAATCAAGCTTAGACACTATCATTTATGCCACAGATATATTATTTGAATATACATATCCTTGCAAGCTGTATTCGGTATTATTTGTACGTTCTATTACTTCATCTAAATCTTTAAATTTATAACAAGCAACTACCGGACCGAATATTTCTATTCTAAAGATATCCATATTATCCAAACAGTCAATAATAATAGTAGGCTCAATAAAATTATCAACAGCTTTACCGCCGCAAATTAATTTAGCGCCTTTACTTTGCGCATCAGCGAGTAACTTTTGTATTTTTTCTATGGCAGCAGAATTAATTAACGGACCTACCTACATCCGATTCCTTATCAAATCCGTCACCGGCTTTAAGCTTAGTAAATTTAGCCTTTAGAATTTTAGCCTTTAGAATTTCTATAAATTTTTCATATATAGATTCTTCTATAAATATTCTGTTAGGTGAAGTACAAGATTGTCCACTATTTCTAGTTTTAGCGATTACTAAATTACTTACTACTTTCTCTAAATTATTATCTGCCGTTATAATGAAAGGAGCATTACCGCCAAGTGCCAAAGATAAATGTTTTAGAGTATTTGCGGCATTTTGATATAGAATTTTACCGACATTTGTAGAGCCGGTAAATGATAATTTCTGAAACCTCAAATCTTCACAAAAAGCCTTACCTATAATATCTGAACTACCTGTAATTACATTAAATACTCCGGCAGGCACACCGGCATCGCTTGCAAATTTCGTAAGTACTAAAGCTGATAGAGGCGTAAGACTTGACGGTTTTAATATAACGCTGCAACCCGCAGCTATTGCAGGTACTACCTTGCGAGTAATCATTGCATTTGGAAAATTCCAAGGCGTTATAGCAGCAGACGGTCCTACAGGCTCATATTGCGTAACAATTTTATGAGTTTCCGGGTTTGATAGTCGACTAAATATTATGTATAGCATATGTATATCAATCAATATAAAGAGGCTGCATATAAAATTTCTTTTTGTGATTCAGCAAGTACTTTACCCTGCTCTAGGGTTAATATATGACTTCACTCCTCAATATTTTCGATTACTAAATTATACCATCTTCTAAGAATCGCTATTCTCGCTTCAAATGAGCTTTGTGACCATAAAGAAAAACTAGTCACCGTATTATTAATCGCTGCATTAATCTCAGATAATCCCAAATTCGGAACTGTAGCAATTTCTTTTAAGGTCGCAGGATTAATAACGGATATTTGCTTTCCGAACTCTATAAATTCACCGTTTATATATTTCCCGTAATGTTTTTAAGTAAGTTCATATATTTCTCATTACCTGCGTGGATACTAAAATCGTCATTGCGAGCGAATATTGGCGTTGTTGCATTGCTCGAGAAAAGTGTTACAATCTTATCTTAAAATTATACGGCAATACTAGCAAGAGAAATATTTATAATGAATTATTTATACCCGAATCTTCACCACCCATTTGACTTGCTAATACATCATAAGAAATATTTTCCAAATTAGCATGTTTTATAATATTAATGATATCTTCAGGGGCTATTGCGTTTAATATAAGATTCAATATTTCTTGAGGAAATTTATATCCAATGTCAGATAATATAGCAGAGTTTTCAGTTATATTATAATAAAGTAATACACCTGCCTTGTTTTAAGTCTTCTAGAATATTTTCTCACAATAAATTTGATACTTTACCTACCTTTTTTATAGCCTTAGCTATTTTAACCCATAACTCAGAGAAACTTATTGCGTCTTTGCCAAAAGCTATTAAATTCTTGAATAGCTCTAAATAATTACCTTTAACTCCTTTAATATTTCCCAATGCATACTCAATAACCTCAGATGAAATATCAGAGTAATATTTTTTCTTAGGATTTATTAATTGTGACTCTCAAGAGATCACAGCTGAGAGCAATACTTTTTCTAAGTTATTAAATAACCGCCCTTATTAAGATTTATATTTGCTAACAGCCAACCATTTGAGTCATCTCCATTAAAAATCCAATTCTGATGTAACATTGAGTCAAAAGTAAAATTTTATTGCAGAATATATTAAAAATTTTTGTGAAAATGCAGCTTCTTCTAGCTCTATTTCTAAATTAGCATTTTTCAATGCTTCTAAATTTTGTATGTTAAAACTACCTCATCCAACTAAAAACTTCATAAGTAATGGATATGTATCAATATTTTGTTTTTGTGGTGGTATATTTATTATGTTCCAAGTCATTATATTTGTACCTAATTAAATTAATACACAATGACTATAATAAGTGTCTTACTGAATATAACAATTTTTTATTAACTTATATATTAATTTACAACTAAAAAATCTAAGTTATTTATTTAGAAATTTTTCAGCCTCAAGAGCCGCCATACAGCCTGTTCCTGCAGCAGTTACTGCTTGTCTATAAATTTTATCCTGAACGTCACCAGCAGCAAAAACACCTTCTACACTAGTTCTAGTAGTGCCTGACTTCGTGATGATATAATTATCGTCATCCATTACAATTTGTCCGGTAAATAGCCCCGTATTCGGTGCATGCCCAATCGCTATAAATACACCGCTACAATTCAATAAACTAATCTCTTTGGTGTGAACATTTTGAATTTTAATTCCGGTAACGGATTTTGGTTTATTGCTACCTACAATCTCATCTACTACATGATCCCAAATTACTGATATTTTAGGATTTTTAAATAATCGATCCTGTAATATTTTCTCAGCTCTGAAACTATCTCTTCTATGCACTATAGTGACTTTGCTAGCATGATTGGTTAAGTATAAAGCTTCTTCTACTGCACTATTTCCTCCCCCTACTACAACTATTTCTTGATTCTTAAAAAAGAAACCATCGCAAGTAGCGCATGCCGAAACACCAAAACCACGAAATTTCTGCTCTGAAGCTATACCAAGCCATTTTGCTTCCGCACCGGTACAAATTATTACGCTCTCCGCGTCATATTCATTTCCTGCTCCTGTAAATACTTTAAAAGGTCTTTTTGATAAATCCACTTTTTCTACGTAATCACTAACAATTTCCGTACCGACATTTTTAGCCTGCAGAGACATCTGCTCCATAAGCCAAGGTCCTTGCACCGTTTCCGCAAATCCTGGATAGTTCTCAACATCGGTGGTAATTGTAAGCTGCCCGCCTGGCTGCATACCATTTATTAATATTGGTTTTAAAGCAGCTCTAGCTGTATAAATAGCAGCACTTAAGCCCGCAGGTCCTGAACCTATTATTAGTACTTTAGTAGTAATTTTCATAATTATTATTTATTAATTTAATGATACCTATGTCATTCATGCAAAAGCAGAAAAAACAGTTTTTATATGTTTATTTTATTAAATATGTTCAGGTTATTTTTTCTGGATTCCCGCTTCCACGGGAATTACATCCTGAACGTTCGTACAACACAAGGTCATACAATCTAAGACTTCTTTTCTAACCAAGATTTGACATAGTTAATTTCTTCAGGGTTCATTAGAGAAGGAGCGTGACCGGCATATTTTATTTCATAAAGATCAAAAATTTTTGTTTCTTTCATCTTTTTAATAGTAGATTTTGTTAAAATTTGAGATTTCATCCCATGAATTACTAATATTCTACATTTTATTTTATTCCATACAGACCATAGTTTAATATCTTCCTGGTTACTAGCATTTTTCATTCCTTTTGTTATAGCAGGATCATAATTCATTTTATATTTTCCGCCGAATGTAGAAATTACACTATATTTTGTTAAATAATCCCAATCTTCTTCATCTTTAATACCACTTTGTGCATAAATAAGTTTTAAATGTTCTTTTGCACTAGCCAAATCATCTAAGAGTATCGTTTTTTTAGCATAACCTCCAATTTTAATTAAAGGAGTAGCATCAATAAACGCTCCTATATCATTTAATATTAAGGCTTTAAAAATATTTTTATATTTACTGGCAAGTACCATACCTATAATACCGCCCATTGAAGTACCAAGCCAAATAGGATTTTTGATATTTAGCCTTTTTAAAAAAAATAACGTATCTTTAATATAAGTCGTATAGTTATAATGATTAGCTTTTTTAAAATTTTCGCTATCACTGCGACCGGGATAATTTATTGCAATTACTCTATAATTTGTACTCAACTCTTTAGCTATTTTATCAAAATCATGAGCATTGCTAGTTAAACCGTGAGCACACACTATTATATTTTTATTTTTAGGATCACCAAATTCCACATAAGAAATTTTATGTTTCGGTATATATTGAAGAGGTAACAAATTAATATAGGGACCAATTTTTATTGAATTAATTTTCATATGAATCTATTAATACCAATTTAGAATAAATTTAAAAAAAATCATTGTCATCATGTTATTAATTTAAGTCACTTAAAAATATACTGACCATGGTCGGCATATATATAACTACAAAAAGCAAAGATAAGAACACAGTAGCTGCAACTTTTTTAGGGTAACATTTCTGTAAATTCGCTATAACTATAGTATTTGCTGCGAGTGGTGCCGTAGAAAGTAGTTTTAGGGCATTATAGTAATCATTGTTATACCACTTTGTTACAAAATGATCAAACATGATAAATAACCCTACTCCCAAAGGATAGAATAGAAATTTAGCAGCAAAAGTAGCAAGAGTAAATTTGATATCGACTTCAAATTTTTGTAGAGACGAAAGAGCAAGACCCACCATCACCATACCGAGTATCGAAAAAGAGCCTTTCATATTATATATAAAATCATCTAAAAAATCCGGTAAAGTAAAACCGCAAAAACTAAATAAACATCCCAAGAAAAAAGCGTTTAAAATCGGTAATTTTACTACTTTTAATATACTATCAGTGGTATTAGCAAAGCTCCTCATACAAATATAAAAGCCGACGGAACATTCATAAATATTCACTCCTATAACAGCCATCATATAAATACTTAATGTATAATCATCAAAAAGTGCTGCAGCTATGGGCAACATAAAATACCCGCCATTTGCCGTACCTGCAGACAAAGCTATAATATTACGTGTATGATCCTGCCAAAATTTACCAAAAAAATAATAAGAAAAGAGTGATAAGAGTGTTGCAATTACAAATGTTACGACTGTAAAGCTTAGTGCCGCAAGTGTTAAGGTTGTACTAGCGGGTATCGTAAAAAATACTATAGGCGATATAAAATAGAATAATAACGAAGAGATACTATCTCTTTCAACATTTGAATATTTACCTGCTAAAAATCCTATTATTACACTTAATAATACCGAAACGGTTTTAAAAAAAACTATACTAAAGATTATCATGTAATGAGCTAAAGATATAATTACTTATAATATATGAGGTTTTATTTTTTTTCACTAAATTTTGTAAAGATTTTTACTTACATCAGACCAAAATAAATTTCTAATTGAAACTTTTAAAAGTTTATGTTATTTAAGGCATCTAATTTAATATGAAATTTTCATATTATTTATGCCAAATCTATTATCCTTATTCATTATATTTTTTTGTTTAAATATCTATTCTAATCCTATGCCACTTGGGCTTGAATTAAATAAAACTATCAATATAGATCTAACAAACAAATACAAAATCATCAATAAAGAACCTAATTATTAGCAAGGATATAATTATTATATAGAACCAAATACAAAAACTATATCTAAAGCTTTAGTGATATGTAATGATTTTAATGTAATAGAAGCCGTTATTTTAACTATAGATCAAAATAAATTTGAAGAGTTTTATAACATTTTAAAAGATAAATATTAGTTTAGAAGAAGAAAATGATAAAGTGGTCACTTTCAAGGATGGTAAATGTGTAATCATACTTGAATCTTCTGAATTAAATACCAAAATGGAACTTGTATATATAACAAACGGTTTTTATAAAGCATTTTTAAACAAACTAGCTAAAGAAGAAAAATTAGAGCAAGAACAGATGAAGAGATTGCTGTAATACTTGATTGGTATTGTTTGCGTGGAGTCATATGTCATTCCCGTGGAGGCATTGTTGCGTGGATACCTATGTCATTCCTGCAAAAGCAGGAATGACATAAGGAATAACACACGAAGCTACTTCGGAAATTATAGGCATATGTAAATTATATTTTTTTATCAAATCCAAAACTAATTTTAATGCTTCTCTTCCCTCTACTAACTCTTTATATTCCTGTAAAAATTTCTTTTTATCGCTACTAATTCCAAGTTCATAACCAAATTTTGTATTACGTGAGTCTAACGAATAACAAGTAAGTACTAAATCGCCTACTACGCCCTCTAGTAAAATATCAGAATTTTTTTGCATACCACCTAAAGCTTTTGATAAAATAACAATTTCTTTTAATGCAGCTACTATAAGCGTTGCTCTTGCATTTTCGCCCTGCTTTCTTGCTAAATCAATCCCGCTTTTAATAGCAAAAATATTTTTTAAAGCTCCTGCTACCTGTAATATTACAATATCGCTTGACACATTAGTAGTAAAAATTTTTGAACTTAGGTTATAAGCTATTTTATTTGCTATATCTATATCTAAACTTGCAATACTTGCCGAAGCAGGTAAATTTTTAGCAAGTTCTTTTGCTAGATTCGGACCTGCAAAAAACGCTGTAGGGCTATGCGGTAATAGAGTTTTTAACCTATCTGAAAATAATGTGGTAGGATTACGGGCAAAGCCTTTTGTTGCAATTAGAAGAGTATTGTCTTTAGAAATGCTGTGAGTTTTTAATAATTTTATTGAGTCATCAAAAGCGTAAGACGGCACTGCAATAATAATTAGTTCAAAATCCTTAATTATATCTAAGTTTGTAGTAGCCTGTAAATGAGCAGGTAATTTAATATCCCCTAAATATTTTACATTAGTTTTGTTATGTAAAATTTCCTTTGCTATTGCCTCATCACGTAAAAATAAAGTAACGTTATTACAGTTTTGTGCTGCTAAAGAAGCAAGGCTAGTACCGAAACTCCCTCCCCCATAAACCGCAATATTTTTAAATTTGTTCATGTGCTTATTTTTTCTTTGTCACTTGCAGGTTTGTAGGTATCATTACTTGGCTTGTTTATGTCATTCTCACTAAGACGGGAATGACATCGAGCGAATTTCTCGAACCATAAAACAATACATACTCACAATAACAATTTCATTACTCCACAGCTTTCTCAAGATTTACTATTATAACGGGTGACTTATTAATTTCTTGTTTTAAGGTTTTACGGATTGTTCCTTTTATTACCTCGATTACTTGTTCATCTGACAATGCTTTTTTAGCCTGTTTATTTTGAATGGTAACAAGTTCTTTAATGTCGTTTTTAATGAGGTTAACTAATGCCATATCCTCTTTTGGATCAAGCAGCCCGGGCATAGACAGTATTGGATTTGCAGCAAGCAGTCCTTTTTTATTAATGACTACTGATGCTACCACGATACCCGACTCACGCATATGTCTTCTAGCTTTGAAAATCGGAGATTCAACGGGCAGCAAATAATTACCGTCAACAGCTAAATAACCGTTTTCAACCTTTGAAATTACTTTTGCATTATTAGGTGCAAGCAGTACTACACTACCGTTTTCAACCTCTACTGCCTGTTTTATGCCGTTTTTCTTAGCAAGCTTAACATGTTCATGAATATGTACAGGCTCGCCATGAACAGGTATACAAATATTCGGTCTAATTAGAGAATACATTTTTTGTAACTCGTCAATCGATGGATGTCCTGAAACATGTACAAAATGGTCTCGCTCGGTAATAACTTCTACACCGGCTTTAACAAATATATTAAATAGCCTGAATATTTTCTTTTCATTACCCGGAATAATTTTTGAAGAAAAAATCATTGTATCCTTAGGAACAAGTTTTATAGACGGGTGAGAATTACTAGCCAGTTTTGCGGTGGCAGCCATAGTCTCACCTTGACAACCGGTAGCAATTACTAATAATTCTTCTCTTCTAAATCTGCTAACATCACGTTCACTAATTAGAGGAGCAATATCTTTCAAATAGCCGCTTTCCTGCGCAGCAAGCATCATACGGTGCAAACTTCTACCGGTTAAGACTACTTTTCTACCTGCAAGTCCTGCAGCATGAATTATTGTATCAAGCCGTGCTAAATTAGAGGCAAAGGTTGAAACTACTACCATTTGAGGACAACCGGCTATAATATCTACTAAACTTTTTCTAATATTCCCCTCAGAACCTGAACTTCCTTTATTAAATACGTTAGTTGAATCACAAACAAGTGCAAGAACCCCTTCATCTCCGTAAGATTTTAAAAGCTCCTCATCGGCTTTTTTCCCAAGTATTGGATCGTTATCAAATTTCCAATCTCCCGTATGTAAAATATTACCTGCATCCGTACGGATCATAATTGCTTGCATTTCAGGAGCCGAGTGAGTCAGTGGCACCATCTCTAAGGAAAAAGGATCTAGATTTATTTTACTACCAGGTTTTACTTCATGAATTTTTATATTTTTAGTAAAATCATATTCATTTAAACGAATTTTTAAAAAATTTGCTGTAAAAGTAGTAGTATAAATAGGACATTTAAGGCTATTCCATAAATATTGGACTCCACCTAAATGATCCTCGTGAGCATGAGTTAAAATCAGACCTACTATATCTTTTTTATATTTCTCGATAAAGCTGCTATCAGCAATTATCATATCAACACCGGGTAAATAATCATCGGCAAAACCGCTACCACAATCAATCATTAACCATTTACCTTGATAATGGTAAAGATTAAGATTCATACCTATTTCATTAGCTCCCCCTAGCGGTACAAATAGCAGATCATTTTTATGATTTTTGATGTTGAATGATGACATAATTTAACTTAATATTTATTTTATTACTTTATTCTTATAACTTATTATTAGTTAAGCGTCTATATATTAAAAAGGAAATTCATATAATGAATATAAATAAAATAGCATTGATTTATAACCACAATTCCAAACATTTAGCTATTATAGAGGAAATAAAAAAACTCTATAATTATTGTAAAATAGAGGAAGCGGAGGTCATTATCGTAATAGGCGGGGATGGAGAATTACTACATAATATTCACCGCTATATGCATCTTAATGTACCTTTTTACGGAGTTAATTTAGGAAGCCTCGGCTTTTTAATGAATCCTTTAGATACCAAAAATTTATTACAAAATATACACGAAAGTACGGTTTCTATCCTAAATCCTCTTCTTATGCAAGCCGAAGATACGAACGGTCAAATATATACAGCACTTGCTATTAACGAAGTATCGATATTTCGCAAAACTAATCAAGTTGCTAAATTTAGAATAGACGTAAACGGGATAGAGAGAATGAGCGAATTAGTAGCAGACGGAGCTTTAGTTGCAACACCTGCCGGAAGTAGTGCTTATAATTTATCTGCCAGCGGTCCTATTTTACCGCTTGAGTCAAACATGTTATGCCTAACCCCTATCTGCTCGTTTAGACCACGTAGATGGCACGGTGCTTTACTGCTTTCATCTGCTACGATTAAATTTGAAATACTTAATACAAATAAACGACCGGTAAATGCTACTGCCGACTTTCAGGAGTTTAATAATATCACAAATGTTACCGTTAAATCTACTAAGGATAAGCCTATCAAACTACTCTTTAATAAAAACCATACACTGGAAGATAGAATTATTAAAGAGCAATTCGGTGGGTAATTATTAAAAAATATTAATAATTTTTTGACTAAGAATTACACTAATGTATGATGCCTTGTTAAAAATAACTAGGCATCATATATGAAATCAAAAAAGTCTTCTATTAACTTTTCTAAAAATATATTTTATGGTTACCACTTGAAACTCATAATATTACCCTTAAATACAGCTATAGAATTGTACTCAGCAATAGTTAAGGATTTCGATATAAAAAATAATTATTTAAGAACTATTAAAGAAATAAGAAATTCAAAATTAGCTTCAGAATTTGCTAATTTAGCAATTAAGAAGATAAAAGAGGTCAAAACCCAAAAAAGTTATTGGAATGTGTATTAAAAAAACAGTTACGAAGAACTTAAAAATCATGAGTTATTTAAAGATTATGAGATTAGTGGATATAATGCTTTAATTAATAAAAATTCTAAAGTAGAAATATTTTTTGAATACAAACCTAGTTCCAATTCTTCTAACCCTATCACTAAGATCATCAATAAATTTATCGCTAAGAAAAATATTTTTCGTTTAGCCGTAGTAGAGAAGAATATTTTATTAATGGCAGAAGTAGCTAAAGATATACTTAAATCAGCACCTATAGTTTTAAATTTACTTAAAACTCAAGGAGAATGGTATCAAAAATATCTAAATGTTATTGCAGAAATTTTATTATTTGTAAAACCTAAATTTCAACCTAAAATTATTAAATAATTAGCAAATATAGAAGATGTTGCTATTCTCAGCTCTTTTTCTGAAATATTGCTTGCTACCAAAAAATATGATGAAATAATAACATTACTTGCACCACGACTAGCGAATCTAGTAAACAATGAGCAAAAACAGGAAAGTAAATTCATCTATTTTTGCCGTTATAATCTATCAGTAGCAATAATACAGGAAAATTATCATTAGATAAAGAGCAATTATTACGCCTTTTAAAGGATCGACCAAACAATAGCGATTCAATCTATAGCTTATTTAATATTTATTTACTTAACGAAAGGGCAATAGAAACAAAAAATTTAATCAAAAATGCTCCTACAGATATCAAAATTTTGACAGCAATGAGTTTTAATTTAGTTAAAATGGCTAAAGCTAAATTAAATCTAATTAACCAAGACAATTTATCTAAAGATAGTAAAAAACAGTTTCGATGTTTTCAATATATTGCCAAATACAATCAATATTCTGCTGCTGAGAAAATTGTGAATGAAGAAAACCTAAAGGATGAGTGAATCGAAATTAGCAACTCTATTGGTGGTGTTATATTACTATCTACAACAGCCTTATATACCAAACAATATAAATTAGCTAAACAATTTATACAAAAAATACCTAAAAATAAAATAACTCCATATCTCTGTAATATCTTCCAGACAATAGAATTTTATTAAATCCTGAAGAATATATTAACCCAATGCATATCGAAGCTCTTGTTAGCAACCTTAATTTTGCACAAGCACAAGCTATAGAAAAAATTAATAAGATTATCACTTGTTTAATCGCAATTAAGAAATACGACTTAGCGTTAAAGAAAGTTTAGGGAATTGTACAAATATGATAATAAAAATCAGGGAGCCATTGAGAATGGACTCACAGCTGCAAGACTAGCTAATGATCACGAAAAGATACAGGAATATATTGGTTTATTATCACTTAAAGAAGAGCTAGAGCAATATGAAAATCAAAATCCTATAGAAATTCATGAATATTATCAATCAATAAAAAAATGCACATTTACTTCATACTATCGGGCAGGTTATTCCTAGTTACAGCAGTTGGAAAGTTAATCAAGAAGGAGAAATTACAAGTAATAACACTACTGCTTTAGGCAAATATCAAGGACTTGAATGTTATGGAAGAATTAGCAAAAATTACAAGAAAAATTAGATAAGAATCAATGTGATAAATTTATAAATGCCTTAAAGAAAGATATAATATATAGACAACAGGAGATAACGGCGTTAAATTTATTGGTAAAAAAGTAGCTGAAATTAAAATTGATGGTGACTAGCGTTTATTCACAAATATATTACATTCAAACGAACAAGGTGAATTACTGATACATTTTGATCATTCAGGAAATCATAATGATGTAATAAAATTCGCCGGCGAACATCGTCTAGAATTTCATCAAAATTCACTATAACTTTAATAAAATTATCAATTTTTACTCAAAAGGTTGGCGTAGGTTAATAGCAGCAGATACGGTACCCTCGTCTAAATAATCAAGTTCACCTCCGATAGGTATACCGCTAGCAAGGCGAGAAATTTTAGCAGGATGCTCTTTTAAATATTCTGTAATAAAATAAGCAGTAGTCTGACCTTCTAAAGTAGAATTAGTAGCAATAATAACTTCTTTAATATTTTCTGCAAAACATCTTTTAAGTAGTTCAGGTAACCGAAGTATGCTAGGGTTTTGTCTACTAGCTGCCGATAAATTATGACCGAGTACATGATATAAACCTTTAAAATTACCGCTACGCTCCATTGCCCATAATTCAGCCACAGTTTCGACAATAGCAATAATTGATTTATCTCTATATTTAGAAGAACAAATACGGCAAATATTTTCCGTATCCATATTACCGCAAATCTCACATTTTACTATTTTCCTATCTATCTCTACAAGATTATTAATCAGGCTTTTTAATCTTACGTCTTTATCTTGCAATAGGTAAAGCGCTATACGCCTTGCCGATCTACTACCAAGACCGGGTAATTTTGAAAAAAGATAAATTAGCTGATCTATATCATTATCATTTGTCTCATTCATAAATATACTCGTTTAATTTGAAAAATGAGCTACGTCATATTATAAGAACTGCGGTACTCACCTATTAAGTATACGTTCTGCTCCTCGCCTTATAGACTCCTTGCTCTTTTCCAAATTAAACTTCGTCTATTACTTAGGAGTACATTTAAGACTTAATAACGACGGTTCCGGCTATTTTATCATGTAATGCTTGTTTTTTAGAAGAAAAAAGTATGAAAAAAATACCGATAGGAAAAGTCATATACCCTAAAAATCTTTTAACTAACTGCTTTAAAGTCGGACGATTTAATGTTACGGCATCTACGATTTTCATACGTAAAAACATTTTACTAAGCGTTGCACCTTTATAATACCAAAGCGTTATGAAATATGAGCCTATTACTAATATATTAGTAACAAAAATTGAAATATTAAACAAAATATATTTATTAAAATTTCCTGCTTTAAGATATTCATAAAATTCCTGACTCATAACCGAGTTAAACATTTCATTGGGATTATGAAGATTAATGTTATTGCTAAGGAAATAATCATTAAAGAACAACCATAATAAATTAAAAGAACAAAATTGTGATATTGGGATTGCTATAAAGGCAAATAATGATAAATCAAGTGCCGTAGAAAAAATTCGTGCTATAAAATCAGGATAAATAATTTGTTTTTTCATTGCCAGTTACTTTATTTTGGTGTTAGATAGTCAGGGTTGCGGCAATCTCAGGATTTTGGCATGAGATTGCTTCGTCAAAACTTACAGTTTTTTCTTGCAATGACGATTAATGCCCCTAATCAAAATTCAATATATTACATTCATGAATCAATTTGAAGCATATAGTTTATTATTTGTTGATAGTTTTGTCTCAAATCTTGTTATAGGTTTTCAGAATGAATTAATATTTCATTCTATGAAAATGTTCGGAGGCTATAATAGTTTAATAATGCTGTTAGTAGCTATTTGTGCTTCTCTTAGCGGTAATGCAGTCAATTATATTTTTGGAAAAATAGTTTTAAATATCTTTTATGCTTCCAAAAATGCACAAAATATTTTAAGACATAAAAATTTAACAAAACTATATTATAAATATGAGATATTTATAATTTTCTTAATGGCATTTTCTTTTTGGGGAAGCTTTATTTCTTTATTCTCCGGTTTTTTTAAAACAAAATTTCTAAAATTTTTAGGTATTGGTTGTTTGGCAAAAGCATGCTATTATGCCTTAGAATTGTATATATTTTAACTCATGAAAAAATTAACCAAAACTAATTCTCATAGACAACAAAAATTAGCAAGCATTATAAATGAAGTATTAATAGAAATTCTAAGGCGTGGCAAAATGCTGGATAGCAGACTTTTTAATTGTCCTCTCACTATTACGAAAGTTATAGTGACTGCTGATCTCAAAATAGCTAATTGTTATTTCTGGCCTTTTAATACTAAACTAACAATAGATGAAATTATGGATGCATTAAATAATTCTAAAAATGCTATCAGAAATTTCATTACTAATAAAATAAATATGAAATTCTCGCCTGATATAAGATTTCATTACGATCACGGATTTGATAATGCTATAAAAGTGACACACTTATTAAAAGATCTCTGAATATAAAAATCTAATAATTTATTAAAAAAATTATTATTAATAAATTGTTTTAATATTTAGGTTATTGTATCATGCCATATTTTAATCAGTAATATTATAACTTAAATATGGCATAACAAAATAGATAACTTAAAAGAAATAAAAGGATTAACAGGTTTACGCGGGTATGCTGCATTATGGGTATTCTTCTTACACACCACATATAATTTGGCCAGGTAACTCAATTGGAATGAATATAGCAAGACTTGGCGGGTCTTGGGATCGTATAATATTTTTTGTGTTATCCGGTTTTATTTTAATATTAATTATTTCCTTTTTTAATATCATTGATGCACAGATTATCAATAATTAAGTTATTGATAATCTTGTTATTTATATCTTATTGGATAATTTCTGCTCCTTATGCTTTGCAATGACTGCAGCCCCATATTAGTAACGAAAGAGTACAATTTGCTTACGGTAAAAGCATAATAATGTTTTTAGGTGTATTTATTTTTGGTTGTATAACATTTTTTATTACAAAATATATAAAATCTTTGAAACTTAATTATATTATTTATAATATTATTACATTTCTAGGAATTGCTGTTTTTGCTTATATTTTTATTATAATTAATGCAGAAACACTTTGGTGGCCTGCAGTTGGCTCATCCTTAATAATTATTGGAACATCTAATGATTCAGGATAAGTAAACTTATTTTCGGTAATCCAATAACATATTTTCTAGGTCAAATTTCATATGCTTTATACCTTTCTGCTTTAACTACAGAATTTTTTGTAGCATATTACTGGATTTATCCAACTCCTTTATGGCTTAAATTTGCTACTTCGGTTACAATAGCTACTATTTTGCATTATATAATTGAATTACCAGCTCGCCAATTCATTCGTCAATTAAAAGTGAATAGATAGATAGGTGCGAGGGGATAAACTCAATCATTGAAAACAATAATTATCCGTTATATTACAAACGCTTAAAAATTAAGCTTTAGTACAACAGCCCCCTAGCATAAATGGACTAAAGGCTATAAATGTTTTGCAATGATGGAGTTTAAACATCATAAAACAATAATATCATAATAATTAAAATAATCAAGATATTTTAGTTATTTTTTAAACTTTAAGTATAACTCAAATAAAAATAAGCCCTTATTTTTATTAAAAAACTTTAAAAGATTATTTTTTTATATTAAAATATAAGAATAATCTTTTAATAAAAATAAATAGAAAATGTCTCCTCAAATAATAGAGTTATTAATTTTTGCCATTATTGCCTTTTACATTATTAACAAATTAATTACGACTCTCGGTTCTACTTCAGAAGAGGAACAGACAAAGCAAAAATCTTATTTTGGCGAACCGGTTATTAAGGACGTAACTTACAGTACAGTTAAATCTAATAAAGAAGAAACAAATATTCCAACAACCCAAGATATTAAAGCTTTTAAAGATATAATAGTAGAACATAATATAACTGCGGTCGTAGATGGAATGGAACAAGTCCATAAACGCCTTTACTACTTTGATCCGGTTAAATTCATAAATAATGCTAAAACTGCTTTTCAAATGATTATAGAAGCTGCTTATAAAAAAGATGCTAAAGAATTATCTGAGCTGATAGATAAAAGATACTTGGCAGAATTTGAAAAAATAACACCGTCCTATGGTGATTTTTTTGACTCATCGGCTTTAAGTGCAAAATATTCAGAAATTTACATGTTCGGTAATAACATATTTATTAAATTACTATTTCAAGGTAAAAATGTAGTTGACAAAATCGAAGATTTAAAAGAAGAATGGACATTTACACGTAATGCTAATACCAAAGAAGTTGATTGGTTTTTAAGCAATATTGAGAGAGTGTAGCAATTATATTTTATGACCTGAATGTCATTTCCGCAGAAGCTGGGATGACATCAAAAGACTACAAAACTAAATAACAAACTATTAGTAATGAGTAAAATTTTCTATATTATAGGCACTATATTAATAATAAGTGTCGGTATTTTTATGTTTCAAACGCAAACGATAACGGATAACAATCAAATAATCCCCAGAAAAGTTTTATTCGGCAACCCTGATAAAGCAAGGGTTTCTCTAACCCATGACGGCAAATATATTCTATATGTTGCACCGAAAGACGGTGTATTAAACATTTGGCTAGCACCCTCAGATGATATTAGTAAAGCAGAAGCTATAACTCATGACAAAGGACGCGGTATTTGGTCTTATACTAAAGCTTATAATAATAAAAATATTTTATATACCCAAGATTTTAACGGTGATGAAAATGACCGAATTTATAGCTATAACATAGAGACAAAAGAGACAAAATTACTTACTCCTGCAAAAGGAGTTAAAGCCGAAATAGCCGGAGCAAGTCATAAGAAGCCAAATGAGATATTAATATATTTAAATGAGCGTAATCCTGAATATTTTGATATTTACAAATTAAATCTAGATACTCTAGAAAAAGAACTGATTTATAAAAATGATAGATTTACTGATTATGTAACCGATGAAAATTTAAATTTAAGATTCGGTAGCTTACTAGATAAAGACGGAGCTGTTGAATATTATGAATTAAAAGACGGAGAACCAAAGTTATTTACTAAGATATCAATGGAAGATTCTTTTAACACTTCCATACTTGGTTTTGATGCTAGCGGTGAAACTTTATATATGCTAGAGGGACGTAATCGTAATACCTCCGCACTTAAAGCTATAACACTAGCTACAGGTAGTGAAGAAATATTAGCCGAAGATGCAAAAGCCGATATTGGCTTATTTACAGTGCATCCCACAAAGCAAACTCCGCAAGCAGTATCTATAGATTATGATAGAGTCTCATATAAAATATTAGATAAAGATATTGAAGATGATATTAAATATTTGCAATCTATTGATCGCGGTGATTTAATTATTAATAGTAGGACACTAGACGATAAAACTTGGATCGTTGCTTATATGGCTGATAATGCACCAGTGAAATATTATAAATATGATAGGGCAAATAAAAAAGCTGAGTTTTTATTTACTAATCGCAAAGAACTTGAACAATATAATCTTGCTAAGATGATACCGATAATTATCAAGTCACGTGACGGGCTTGATTTAGTTAGCTATATTACTTTTCCAAATGATGTAAAGCTCAATAAAAATAATATACCCGATAGAAAAGTACCTCTAATTTTAAATGTCCACGGCGGTCCGTGGGTACGTGATAGCTGGGGATATCATCCTGAGCATCAGTGGCTTGCAAATCGTGGTTACGCAGTTTTAAGTATAAATTACCGTGGTTCTACTGGTTTTGGGAAAGATTTCTTAAACGCCGGTAATTTAGAATATGCCGGTAAAATGCACACCGATTTAATTGATGGTGTTAACTGGGCTATTAAGAATAATATAGTTGATTCTGACAAAGTTTGTATTATGGGCGGAAGCTATGGAGGTTATGCAACGCTTGTAGGTCTTACCATGACGCCTGACGTATTTGCTTGCGGTGTTGACGTTGTCGGTATGTCTAATTTATTAACTCATGTGCAATCTAAAGCCCCTTATATGACACCATTATTAAGTATATATAAAACACGTATAGGACCTTGGGATACTGAAGAAGAAAAAGAGTTTTTAAGACAAAGATCACCAATTAATTTTGTTGATAATATCAAAAAGCCTTTATTTATAGCACAAGGTGTTCACGATGTGAGAGTCGTGCAAGCAGAATCAGAACAGATTGTCAACAGCATGCAAGCAAAGCATATACCGGTAGTTTATGCACTTTACAAAGATGAAGGTCATGGATTTGCAAAACCCGGTAATAGAATCTCATATTACGCTCTTGTCGAGCAGTTTTTAGCTAAGATTTTAAAAGGAAGAGCGGAACATATAGGAGATGACTTAAAGAATGCTAATCTCATTCTGAATGATAAAGAAAAAATTAGTGGTACAGAGGCAGAAAAGATCATAGATAAGGCAGTTGGGAATTAAGAAGAAACTGTCATACTGCGACGCGGTGTCACCCCCGGTGGCTTGTCCATGAGATCTAGTTAAAAATACTAATAATTTTAGTATTTTTTATTGTTTTTTAGATTCCTGCTTTTGCAGGGATGACATAGAAGAGCGAAAATGACATTAAGTAAGTTTAGAATAATTTATTGGAGTACTACATGATACTCATAAATACTGAAAATTCTTACGGCTTAATTGCAAAACTTTTTTACTGGATCATGAGTATTATAGTTATAGTAATGCTCGTTGTCGGTTTCTTAATGGATAATTTCGTAGAACTTCCTTTAAAATGGCAATTATACGGGATACATGAAGCAACCGGTATAGTTGTTTTATCTTTAGTAATAATAAGGCTTTTATGGAAATTCTATAATGCTAATGTTTTGCTACCGGAAGATATGTCGAATTGGCAAAAAAGCCGCTAATATTAATATAAATTTGCTTATTAATGCTGATAAGCGGCTTTCTAATGACTATTTTATCAAACCATCATATTGATTTTTATGGTTTGTTTACTATAAATTCTTTTGCTCCAGATTTACAATTTGCCAAAATCTTTAAAAAAATCCATAAAAAGGCTGCTTATTTACTGCTTTAATTATTTTGCATATACTAGCTGCATTATATCATCACTTTAATTAGGAAAGATAACGTATTAAAGAGGATGTTGAATGAGTAACCTTATTATAAACTTATTGACATATAATAAATTGTGTTTTATATACAAAGTAAGATTAGATAACTTACTATATTAGTATTATGAGTAAAAGTGCCAGAGTAGTAGTCTCATCGAAAGGACAGGTAGTTATACCAAATATATAAGAAGGTAAACATAAAGCTACAAACGGTCCGGTGGATGTAGATGAAGCTATTAGTATTGCGGTTATCGAAAATGATAGGAATTGACACTAATATCTTAACTTGTACTTTTCTTGAAGATGATGAAATACAAGATAAAGCAGCTCAAAATTTCTTAAAAAATAATATCACTAATAAGATTTTTATTGCATCATATGCATTACTTGAATTTGTATGGGTGCTAAAAGTAAATAAATTTACTCGCCAGGAAATTTATGAAGCAGTAATTAATCTTATTGATTTCCAGCTTTATCATTAGGCATCAAGACATAATAATATCAGCTACTGAGAAATATATTAAAGGTAAAGCAGACTTTGCCGATTATATGATTATTGCAGAAGGAGAAGTCAATAGTGCTAATAAGTTTATCACTTTTGATAAAGACATAGTAAGAGAAGTTAAGAATGCATCTTATCCATAAAAATTAATAGCAATTTAAATAAATTATTTAAAATGAATATTCATGAATATCAAGCAAAAGAGATTTTAAGAAAATACGGCGTACCTACTACCAACGGGCTAGTTGTTACGAAAACCGAAAAGATTAATGAAACCATAGATAAATTAAATACGGAAGTATATGTGGTTAAAGCACAAATACATGCCGGCGGTAGAGGTAAAGCAGGCGGTGTTAAGGTTGTTAAGAGTAAAGAAGAAGCCAAAAAAGTTGCTCATGACATGTTTGGTATTAATTTAGTAACGCATCAAACAGGACCTCAAGGACAAAAAGTAAACCGTCTTTATATCGAATCCGGTTGTGATATTTTAAAAGAATATTATTTTAGTATAGTATTTGATAGATCGGCTAGCTGTATTACTTTCATAGCTTCTACAGAAGGAGGAGTTGACATTGAAGAAGTAGCCGAAAAAACTCCGGAAAAAATTATTAAATTTTCTGTTGATCCTGCAACCGGTTTACAAGATTTTCATATGCGAGGCATAGCTTATGAGTTAGGCTTTAAGGATAACCAAGCAAAACAGATGAAAGACATAGTAAAATCAGTCTATAATGCTTTTATTGAAACCGATGCAGCACAAATTGAAATCAACCCATTAATTGTAAATAGCGATGGGAACTTATTAGCGTTAGATGCAAAAATTACTTTTGACGATAACGGCTTATTTCAGCATCCGAATATTACGGCAATGCGTGATTATGATGAAGAAGATCCTCTAGAAACTAGAGCAGCAAATGCAGGACTTAGCTATGTAAAAATGGACGGTAATATCGGTTGCATGGTTAATGGTGCCGGTCTTGCCATGGCCACTATGGATATTATTAAACTTTACGGTGCTTCGCCTGCTAATTTCTTGGATGTCGGTGGTGGAGCTGATCGTGAGCGTGTAAAGGAAGCTTTAAAAATAATTTTATCTGATAAAGAAGTACAAGGGATTCTAGTTAATATTTTCGGCGGTATCATGCGTTGTGATATTATAGCAGAAGGGATTATTGCAGCTGCAAAAGACATAGGTATAAAAGTACCGTTAGTAGTTCGTTTAGCCGGTACAAACGTTGAAAAAGGCGAAGAAATTTTATTAAATTCCAGTTTAGAAATAATACCGGCACATGATTTAGCAGATGCGGCAAATAAAATAGTTGAAGCGATACGGTAGATAACCGTCATGAACTATGCAGGGATTGACCTTGTTGTATGGCTCGAAAACCAGTTCAGTGTCATACCGTGGCTTGACCACAGTATCCATAAAAAAATTAAAAAAGGACTGGATGGATCCCACGATCAAGTCGCGGGATGACATCAAAGTAAAATAAAAACAATAAAAATTATTTAACATGGCAATATTAATAAATAAAAAAACACAAGTTATCTGTCAGGGCTTTACTGGTTCACAAGGAACTTTTCACTCTGAACAAGCGATAGCGTACGGCACTAACATGGTTGGCGGTGTTACACCCGGCAAAGGTGGTCATACTCACCTTAATTTACCTGTATATAATACCGTACATGAAGCAAAAGCAAAAACCGGTGCAAATGCAAGCGTTATATATGTTCCGCCCGGCTTTGCCGCTGATTCGATATTAGAAGCAATCGATGCCGGAATTGAAGTAGTAGTATGTATAACGGAAGGAATTCCGGTGCTTGATATGGTAAAAGTAAAACGTGCTTTAGTCGGTTCTAAAACTAGATTGATCGGTCCTAACTGCCCTGGAGTTATCACACCGGGTGAATGTAAAATCGGTATTATGCCTGGGCATATTCATAAACGAGGAACGATAGGTATTGTTTCAAGATCAGGTACTCTAACTTATGAAGCAGTAGCACAGACAACAGCAGTAGGACTTGGACAATCTACGTGTGTCGGTATAGGCGGCGATCCTGTTAACGGCACTAATTTTGTTGATTGTATTGAGATGTTTTTGAAAGATGATGCAACAAAAGCAATTATTATGATCGGTGAAATTGGCGGTAATGCAGAAGAAGATGCAGCTGAGTTTATCAAGCAGTCAAAAATCAAGAAACCTATAGTAAGCTTTATTGCAGGTATTACAGCACCACCAGGTAAAAGAATGGGACATGCCGGAGCTATTATTGCCGGAGGAACAGGAAGTGCCGAAGATAAGCTTGAAGCTCTACAAAGTGCCGGCGTAACTATCACTAGATCCCCTGCCGATATCGGTAAAACTATGTTAGATTTACTAAATAAAGGCTAAAGTTATTCAAGAGCAATTGCTGTCATTCCTACTAGGCCTTGTTGCGTGGAAGACTGAAGGTCGTCATTGCGAGGCAATTACGTCAGTAATTGATGAAGCAATTTCAGGATGCTTGACAAGATTGCCAAGTCGCTTCGCTCCTCGCAATGATGATTGGATATCCATGCAACAATGCTTTCACGGAAATAATATAAAAAGCATTTACTGGTCTACGTAACAATTCTTAAGAACTCTTATTATCCCTAATTTCTTTAACTATATTTAGTAATTGTGGGAAATCTATTAACCCAGGTATTAATTTTGAATCAATTATATACGCAGGTACTCCTTGCATTCTAAGACTTCTAGCTATTTTCATATTTTGAGTAATTAAATCTTGAATCTCATAGCTATCGGCACTTTCTTCAATTTCCGTAGCATTTAAGCCATTCTCAGTTAATAATTCTTTTATAGATTCCTTAGAAACATCTCTTATTTTTATTAATTCATCATGAACAGCTTTGAATTTACTTGGATTCACCTTATAAACGGCTAAAACTATTCTTGCCAGATATTCAGACACATCTCCAAGGATAGGAAGCGGTCGTAATACAACTTTAACTTTTGGATCATTTTGCAATAATTCATTTATAGCAACATCGCCTTTGTTACAATAAGAACAATTGTAATCATAAAAAGCAATTATTGTTACATCACCGTCTTTATTTCCTATAACAGGAAAGCTTGTGCTATCTTCAATACCTAACTTATTATCTTTTAGATAGTTATTAACTTTAGTCTCATTTTCCCGTACTTTACGTTTTTGTAACCCTTCTATTGATTCTATTATTATTTCCGGAGTTTTAAGCAAATAATCTTTGATTATTTCTTGTACTCTTTCCTCTTCACATTTTCTTGCATCTTCGCTTTGTTTAACCTCAACGGAAACCAAATTTGTAGAATAAGTTTTCATTGTTTTGAAAACAAATAAAACTCCTATCACAACTACAAATATAACCAATATTTTACCTATAATATGCTGCATAAATACCTTTTTTAAAATTTAATATCTTCCTAAAGTCTAAGTAATTCTATATGTCATTCCCGCTTGCGCGGGAATGACATAAAACGAGCTATGTAATAAAGCCGACTTGTCATCCGGTGTAGCACAGTCCATTACTTCTGTCTGATTAATCTGCTCTGATCTCTTTTCCAGTCTTTTTCTTTAATTGACTCTCTTTTATCATATAATTTCTTACCTTTAGCAATACCAAGTTCAACTTTCACTTTATTTTGTTTATTAAAATACATAGAAAGAGCTACTAGCGTATAGCCTTCTATTCTAATTCTACCGATAATTTTCTTTATCTCTTTAGTATGCAACAATAATTTACGCGGTCTACGAGTAGTATGATTAAATCTATTCGCTTTTTCATATTCTGCAATATGGCAGTTATACAAAAATACCTCATGTCCGGTATCTGCCGCATGACTTTCTTCTATAGAAGTTTTGCCTTGACGCAGAGACTGTACTTCACTACCCTTTAATACAATACCCGCTTCTAATCTTTCTTCAATAAAATAATTAAAAAGGGCTTTCTTATTTTGTGCAATAACTTTCTTATATTCGGTCATATTTTTATAGATAGTGATGTTATGATGTTTTCAATTTGTTTTTTGGCACTATCGCTTGCTTCAGTTAATGGGGGTCTAATTTCATTTTCACATAAACCTAAATAATGTACAGCATATTTTATCGGAATCGGATTAGATTCTACAAATAATGTTGTATATAAAGGTAGTAATTTCTGATGGATTTCTAATGCTCCTTTAGTATCGTTCTTATTCCATTTTTCTAATAGCTCTTTACATATATTAGGAACAATATTAGAGGCTACAGAAGTCCACCCTACCCCACCTTGAGCGTTAAAAGCTAAGACTACTTCATCATTACCGGTTAAAATATTGAAATCCTTTTTAACTGTTGCTCTGATCCGCAATGGACGTTCTAAATCTACACCACAATCTTTTAATGCTAAAATACGCGGTAGCTTGCTAAGTCTCAATATTGTCTCATCAGAAAAATCTACTCCGCTTCTAGTTGGAGCTGAATATAACATAATAGGTAGATTACACGCTTCATGCAATGCTTCAAAATGCTTATAAATCCCGTGTTGGGTAGGTTTGACATAAGATGGTGGACTAGCCATAAAACCATCTACGCCGATTTTTGTAGATTCCGCTGCAAGTGCTCTTGCATAAATAGTATTATTTGATGAACACCCACTTATTATAGGAATACACTTATTAACGATTTCTACGCTAGTTTGCAGTAATAATTTATATTCTTCAAAGCTTAAACTACTACTTTCTCCCGTTGAGCCTGCAATTAATACTGCATCGACTTCATGCTTTATTTGATGTTTTATAATTCTCTCTAAAGCATATAAGTCTAACTTATTATCTTTAAAAGGTGTTATAAGTGCGGTAATTAAACCTTTAAATATGTTATGCATGATTTTTTTGATTTTAATTGTTTAGCTTATTAAATCGTCATTGCAAGAAGAATTACGTAGTAATTCGACGAAGCAATCTCAGGAGTTTGTTTATTTGATGAGATTGCCACGCAGTCTACGACTGCTCGTAATGACGACTCGGTATCCCATACACAGGCAATACCTCCTTGCAATGACGTTTCTTCTACTCCCTAACAACACGCTCATACTCTTCTTTCAAACGATCTGCAATTTTATGATCATCAAAAATAATCTTTTTATTGCCAAGATCTATAGAATCAATATTTTGTATCTCAATTGCCGTACCTGTAACAAAACATCCGGTAAAATCCTCTATTTGCTCTAATTTTAAACGCTCTTCTTTTACTTCTAGACCTAAATCTTTTGCAATTTCAATAATAGTCTGTCTTGTTATACCGTTTAAAAACCTATCGGCAATTGGAGTATATAATATTTTATCTTTAACAAAGAAAATATTTGTTGTAGTGCATTCAGCAATATACCCTTCATAATCAAGTAATAATGCATCATCATAGCCAAGAGCCTTAGCTTCTTTTTTACTCGTTATTGCCATATTATATTGAGCGGCGGATTTAGATTGTACCGGGGTACTATCAGGCATTGCTTTACGCCAGCGGCTTACATGCAAATTTATACCTTTCTCAAAAGACCTCGGCATAGATGGAATACCGGCAATCAAAAGATTAGTAGATAAAGACTGATTAGTGATATTTAGTGACTCGTCTCCACACCAAATAAGCGGTCTTATATATGCATCCTTAATATTATTTTGTTTTATTACAAATTCATGAGCTTTTATTATCTCGTTTACATTATAAGGTACTTTTAAACCTAATGCTTCTGCTGATTTGATTAATCTTGCCGTATGTTCTTTTAGTTTAAAAACTTTGCCGTTATAAGCTCTCTCACCCTCAAATACCGATCCTGAATAATGCAGGCTATGAGTCAAAACATGAATCCTTGCAAATTGATAAGGAACTAAATCACCGTTAATCCAAACATGCCAAAAAATTTGCTCTAGTTTTATCATTGTCATTAACTTATATTTATATTAAAGTATTGTCAATCGTCATGAGCTATACGGCCGTAGTTCTTATGTCATTCCGCGACTTGATCGCAGGATCTTAGAACACAGCCCGCGACATAAGATCCCGTGGTCAAGCCACGGGACGACAATAGTGAAATACAATTTTTTTAAATTAAACGAGTATAAATGCATACATACAAAGCACATATTTTAATCGTTGATGATGATAGCAGAATATTAGCGCTTTTAAAGCAATTTTTAAATAAAAACGCGTTTTTAGTCTCAACGGCAAGCTCGGTCATAGAAGCTAAAAATCTATTAAAAACTTCTAATTATGATTTAATTATTTTAGATGTTATGTTACCTGAAATAACAGGGCTTGATTTTGCTACTACTATAAGGGATGCCGGTAATAATATTCCTATAGTTATGCTTACTGCTTTATCAGAAGCCGATGACCGTGTTAAAGGACTTGAAGCCGGTGCCTCTGATTATATAACTAAACCTTTTGAACCGAGAGAATTATTACTTCGGATAAATAATTTAATCAATAATTATAATAACTTAAAAAAAGAAACGAATATAATTAAATTCGGCAATAATTTGTATAATTCTGATACAAAAGAATTTACCAAGAATAATCAAACTGTACCTCTTAGCTCTACTGAACAAAAATTACTTGAGATATTAATAAAAAATTCCGGTAAATCTACTAGTCGTTTTGAACTGTCAAAAATAATGGGAGGGCTTAGTATGCGTTCTATCGATGTACAAATTACAAGAATAAGAAGCAAAATAGAAGACAACCCAAAAGAGCCAAAATATTTAAAAACCGTGCGTAATGAGGGCTATGCACTTTATATCTAAATTATTACAGCATATTTCACAGAGCTTCAGACAAGATGAATTTAAAAGTGAGCCTGCACAGCGTATAAAACATGAGCACAGACGAATCTTGAAAAATTCGCTTGTATCAAGCTCTTTGAAATATGCTTTACCGAGAACATTATTTGTACGGTTTATGTTTATTATAATCATTCCGATTTTAATAGGACAAATCGTTGCTATATTTTTGTTTTACGATCGTCATTGGTATAATGTTTCATATTATACTAGTACTATTATTATCAATGAAATAGAATCATTGATTAAAGAACATAGAAATAATTTAAGAGAGATAACCCATTTATCGGAAAATTATCTTAATTTATCTTATCAGTTTCAGCTTAATAAAAAGTTATCTATAAAACAGCCTAAATTAGGCGAACCTTTAACTATATTTAAAAATATTTTAGCTACAAAAATCCATGAAAAAAATATAGTTAAACTAAATAAGGAAAATAAAATTGAAGTATTTTTAGAATTACAAGATGGAGTATTATATATTACTTTTCCTGCAAAGTTACTACTTAATCCTACAGTATATATATTTGTTTTATGGATTATATCTTTAACTGTTATATTACTTTCTGTTTCTATTATTTTCTCCAAAAATCAAATTAAACCAATACTCACTCTTGCGGATAGCATGGATAAATTTGGTCGAGGTGTTTTAAAAGGCAACAATTTCACACCTTCAGGAGCCTTAGAAATAAGAAAAGCAGGGCTTGCTTTTTTAAAAATGAAAGCTCGTATTGAAAAACAAATTACTAAAAAAACCACTATGCTTGCTATGATTTCTCATGACCTTAGAACTCCTTTAACAAGAATGAAGCTACAACTTGAATTGATGGAAGCAAGCGAAGAAAGCGAAGGGTTAAAACAAGATATATTAACTATGCAGCAAATGATAAATTCTTATTTAGATTTTGCTAAAGGTGAAAGTACAGAAGAATTTGAAGACATTTTATTATTACCTTGGATGGAACGTTTTTTTAACAAATGGTCACATGTAAATATTGAATTTATAAAATCTACTAATTTAGATAAACTAGAAGTATGCATTAAGCCGAATTCTTTTGAAAGAGCCTTGTCTAATTTAATCGGTAACGCTATAAAATATGGGACTAAAATTAAGATATCCTCAAAAGATAATTCATCTACCGTAGCTATAATTATTGAGGATAACGGTCCCGGCATAGATGATACGGAAACACACCTTGTATTTAAACCGTTTTATAGATCGGATAAAGCAAGACAGCTTGATAATGCAAGTAACGTAGGACTTGGGCTTGCTATTACTAAAGAAATAATAAACGATCATAAAGGCTCTATTTATTTAGAAGATAGCAAGGATTTAGGCGGGCTATCGGTAAGAATCGAAATACCTAAAATATGACTACCGATGTCATTCCCGTGTAGATTACCAAATCGTCATTACGAGGAGAGGCAAAGCCGAGGGCGTGACAATCTCAGAAATTTTATATTGTTTTATGAGATTGCTACGCTCCTTGCAGTCGCTCGCAATGACAGAAAAATCGATCCATGCAGCAACATCTAAAATGTAAAATAATGACTAACATAAAACATTTAGCAATAATAATGGACGGTAATGCTCGTTGGGCAAATCGGCATAACTTAACAAAATCTGAAGGGCATAAAGCAGGAGCCGATAAAATTCGTGAATTACTGCCTGAGTTTATTAACCTTAACATACCTTATATAACTTTATATACTTTCTCTTCCGAAAATTGGCAACGCTCAAGCATGGAAGTAGATTTCTTAATAAAATTATTAAGTATTTATTTAAAAACCGAATTAAATAATTTACATAAACACGGCGTTAAAATAAAAGTAATAGGTAGGCTTAATTTATTAAGTAGCTCATTGCAAAAACAAATAAATGATGCTATAGAATTAACAAAAAACAATAATACAATAACGCTTTGTATAGCTTTTAGTTATGGAAGTCGTCAAGAAATAGTTGATGCCTGCACAAAAATTATTACAAGCGGTAAAAAAGCAGTAAGTAACAGCGATATACAACACGCTTTATATGATCCTGAAATGCCGGATGTAGATTTATTAATAAGACCGGGTGGGGTTTATCGCATCAGTAATTTCTTGCTTTGGCAAGCAGCTTATGCTGAATTATATTTTTCACCCAAATATTGGCCTGATTTTAATAAAGATGATATACAAGAAGCTATAAATGATTACTCAAAAAGGAAAAGAACATTTGGCAAAAGATAAACAAAAATCAAACATATATTTAAGAATCCTGTCTGGTATAGTGCTAGTTCCGTTATTTGTCGTAGCTATATTATGGTGTAAGCCTTTATTCTATATTCTAATGATATTAGTAGGTACAGGAATGTTAAGTGAATGGTATAATATGACCTACTCTTTTATTCCTTATCTATTAATCGGGCTAATTATTATTCCGATTCCTATAAGCCTATTAATATTTTTAAGTATGGAAGATACCAATAGATGGCTTATTATGCTTTATTTTTGCATAATGTGGTCGGTAGATACTTTTGCTATGATTGGCGGCAAAACTTTTAAAGGAGCAAAACTTGCTGCAAAACTTAGTCCTAAAAAAACCTGGAGCGGTTTAATGACGGGAGTATTATCAGCAGGTTTAGTTGCGGTATTAGTTAGTTTTATATCAAACTTTCATATTGAAAATTACTATTTTTCAAATAAAATTTATTTGTTTATAATTAGTTGTATATTAGCATTAATAACTCAATTAAGTGATTTATTTATTTCATATTTTAAGCGAAAATTTAATATTAAAGATAGCGGTCATATAATACCCGGTCATGGAGGAGTGCTAGACAGATTTGATAGTATTATTTTAACCGCTCCAATATTATTTCTTATGAAGATATATTTATGATAATACATTTAAATAATCATTCTAAAAAAATAATTTTAAATATCTTTTTAGCTTTACTGCTTGGATATTTTGTTTTTCATTGCATATATGGTAACAAAGGGATTATTGCATATTTAAAAGTAAATAGGCAGCTTGAAAAAGCTTATGATGAACTAAAAGGCTTACGAGCAGAAAGAGTAGAACTTGAGCATAACGTCAAATTACTTCGCACGGAATCTCTAAATAAAGATATGTTAGAAGAACAAGCAAAGAAAGTTTTAGGAGTAGCTGCTCCAAATGAGCAGGTATTTAATCACCAATAACAAAACTTTATTGTCATCCCGCGACTTGATCGCGGGATCCAGTCTTTTTTAATTTTTTTTGGATACCATGGTCAAACCACAGTATGACACAGAACGCATTTTTCGATCTGTACAACAACATTATTGATTAAAAGGAATTAAAAATCATTTATGACTATAAAAATTTATCAAAATGACCTACCTAATAATTTTGAACTTGAAGGAGATCTAGCTATAGATACCGAGACAATGGGGCTAAATCTACATAGAGATAAACTATGTTTGCTACAATTTAGTAACGGCAATGGTGAAGCTCATCTTGTTCATTTTACAAATCAAGATTATACAGCTCCTAATTTAAAAGCATTATTATTAGATAAAACTAGATGCAAGATATTCCATTTTGCTAGATTTGATCTAGCATCCATAAAAAAATATTTAAGTATAGATTTAGAAAATATCTTTTGTACTAAAATATCTTCAAAACTAGTTAGAACTTATACCGATAGTCATGGGCTTAAGGATTTGTGCCGAGAATTGCTTAATATAAATATTTCAAAACAACAACAATCTTCATATTGGGGTGCAGATAATTTATCTTCAGAACAAAAAGAATATGCAGCAAAAGATGTGCTTTATTTGCATCAGTTAAAAGATATTTTACAAAAAATGCTACTTAAAGAAAATAGGTATGAACTTGCCCAAGATATTTTCCGTTTTTTACCGACAAGAGCCAATTTAGACCTTATCGGTTGGGATGAAATCGATATTTTTATGCATTAATTTATTAATACCATTTATTGACTTCAGGTATAAAATCAGGTGCATTATTTAATAGTCTATCTGTAATAAATTTTAATTAATAATTGAAGATTTTTGCAGAAATAGCAGTTCCTATTTCAAAAAAATCTTATAATTTACAGCAAAAAAAATAAATTACCGGTTAAAATTTATTACAGACAGTCTATTAGTAGCTAATTGATTTTTTTAAATTACTGAGCCTACAATAGACTTATTGCATAATTTAGCTAATAAGGCAGAATTTGAAGGAAACACGGAAACACTTGCCACCACAGCGTACATAAAAATACGTGAGGATGTGAGTACCGGATTGACATACAAATTTACCCTTAGACACAAGTTATACAAAAAGTTTAATTAATTAGTAACTAAAAAGGGGGTCTTTATAACTAATAGAAAAAAATAGACGTGCTAGATTCAGAGTCAGATTTAAATCTAAGTCTAGATAGTATAGCAAACCTCTGTTATCCTAGGATTATAATTTATGAAATAGAAGAAGACATTTTAAGTATTGATGACGGTGTTTTTGCCGCATTTTGGTGGGAGTCAATTATATAACCGATAAAGTATTAATGCTAATAACAGACAATATTTACTATTACCTTAGAGAGAAGAGGCATTATAAAACTTCATCTTATCAGAGTTATAAGGGTGCTTCAAAAGGTACTTATCATAATAATTGCAGTAATTTTATAAATGAACTTAATGACGAAGCAGCATTATCACTCTGCATTAGATAAACATAAGGAGGTAGTTTTAGGTCATACTATACTCTTTTTGGGTTAGTATGGTGGTCATACAATAAAAGTATGCTAGGTGTCATACTGCGGCTTGACCATGGTATTTAAAAATAACTTAAAGTACTAATAATTTCGGTATTTTAAACTAGATCCTGCGATCAAGTCGCGGGATGACAGATTCAAAAAATAATATATAAATGAAAAGTAGATAGACAAAGTTTAATTTGGAAAAGCGCAAGGAGTCTGTAAGCCGAGGAGCGGAGCGTATATTAATACGTGAGCATTCGAGGACTTACCAAAACGACGTAGCCAATTTTCCAAATTAAACGAGTATATTCACAATTTTACGAGGAACAAGGATAATCTTCTTCGGCTCTTTCCCTTCTAAGAACTTTTGTACCTTTGGCAGACTGACGGTAACTTGCTTTATTTCATCTTCACTTACGGAAGTGTTAAACTCATAGGTATCACGGAGTTTGCCGTTAACCTGCACTGCCATAATATATGTATCTAACTCTAGCATTGATTCATCAAATGCAGGAAAAGACGAATTATATAATCGCTCTTTATTGCCAAGCTTCTGCCAAATTTCTTCCGTAATATGCGGGATAAAAGGATTTAGTAGCTGTACTAAAACATTAAAACCATGCCTTACGGTTTTAACATCAATTTTATCTTTGGATATTTCAGCAGATATAGCATTAGAAAGCTCGCGCATACGTGCTATTGCTCTGTTTAGGGCCAAATGCTTTATATCTTCGGCGACGTACTTTATTGTAAAATGTACTAACCTATTAAGCTCTTTATTAATCTCGCTATTCATATCATCTTTTAAAGAATCTATCGCCTTAAATATATACTCAAGCTTATTAATAAAACGTGAGCAGCCTTCAATACCGCTTGCTGACCATTCTAGATCTTTCTCAGGCGGACTATCGGACAGTACAAAAAGCCTAATAGCATCTGCCCCATATTGTTCTTGCATTGTCTCAAGATCGATGAGATTCTTTTTAGACTTACTCATCTTTTCAATGCGTCCCTGCACTACTCTATTATTGCTTTCTTTATGAAAAAATTCATTACCCTTTTTAACTACTTCTTCAGGATATAACCAATTATTATGTTCATCTTTGTAAGTGGCATGCAGCACCATACCTTGAGTAAATAGCCCTTTAAAAGGCTCTAGAACGCTTATGTAATTCTGTTCTTTCATTACTTTTGTGAAAAACCTTGCATATAATAAATGCATTACCGCATGTTCAATGCCGCCTATATATTTATCGACCGGTAGCCAGTAATCACAAGCTTTTTTATCAGTCATCTCTGTAGCATTGCTATTGCAATATCTCGTAAAATACCAAGATGATTCAAAAAATGTATCAAAAGTATCGGTTTCACGCACAGCCGGCTTATCGCATTTCGGACAATTAACATGTTTCCAACTAGGATGATGATCAAGCGGATTACCGTGACCGTCAAAATTTACATCATCAGGCAAAGTAACGGGTAAATCTTTGTACGGTACAGGCACTATGCCACAAGTTTTGCAGTGAATCATAGGAATAGGACATCCCCAAAAGCGCTGCCTTGAAATCCCCCAATCCTTTAGACGATAATTTACGCTGCGTTTACCTATGCCTAGTTTCTCAAATTCTCCGATAACTTCTTGTTTTGCTTCGTTACTAGTTAAGCCGTTTAGAAAATCCGAATTAATTAAAATTCCATCTTCCGTATAAGCGGTCTTTTGTACATCTATATCTGCTTTAATTACTTGTTTAATAGATAAATTCATTTTAACAGCTAATTCATGGTCACGTTCGTCATGAGCAGGGCAACCAAATATTGCACCAGTGCCATAATCCATTAGCACAAAATTAGTAATAATAACCGGTAAAACTATATTTGACTCGAAAGGATGAGTAACAAAAAGACCGGTAAATACACCTTCCTTTTCAGCCTTTTCTAGTTCGCTACTTCTTGTAATATGCGAGCATTTAGTTATAAAAGCGAGTATTTCAGGTGTTTTAGAAACTAACCGCTCTATTATTGGATGATTAAAGGCAATTCCTATAAAGCTAGCACCAAAAATGGTTTCAGGTTTGGTTGAGAATACTTCTATAGTAGTCTCTTCATTATCCTTAATTTTGAAATGAAAATTAGCACCTATCGATTTACCTATCCATTTCTCTTGCATAGACCGAACAGCTTCAGGCCACTCTTCTAAATTCTGAATTTCGTTTAATAATTCTTCCGCATAATCGGTGATTTTTAAGAACCATTGCTTTAAATAACGTTTTGCAACTATTGCACCTGAACGCCAACCACGCCCGTCTACAACTTGTTCATTCGCAAGCACGGTATTATCAATCGGATCCCAATTAACAAACGATTCTTTTTGATAAGCAAGATTTCGTTCATAAAGCTCTAAAAAGAATTTCTGCTCATGTTTATAATACTCAGGATCGCAACTATTGATCTCTCTAGACCAATCATAAGAAAAGCCCATAGATTTTAGCTGCTTTTTCATATTCTCAATATTAGAATATGTCCATTTTTTTGGGTGAGAATTATTTTTTATTGCGGCATTTTCGGCAGGTAGCCCGAAAGCATCCCAACCCATCGGATGAAGCACATTAAAACCTTGCATAATCATAAACCTTGCAATAACATCACCTATAGAATAGTTGCGTACGTGACCTACATGGATTTTACCGGAAGGATAAGGCAGCATTTCAAGTACGTAATATTTTGGCTTGCTACTCGCGTTTGATACCTCAAAAGCTTTTTCTTCTTGCCAAATGTGCTGCCATTTTTGTTCTATTTGGTTCATATTTTTTAAATTTATATACTGCATCGTCATTGCGAGCAGTCGTAGACTGCACGGCGATCTCATCAAATATCCTGAGATTGCTTCGTCAATTACTCCGTAATTTCCTCGCAATGACGGAAATACTGTTATTACCTCACACTATTAATATATATATCTCTAGCTTTTCTTAAAATTTTATCTTCAAGCGTGATAGCAAGATTTGAGGTGTTTTCATTAAGTACCCATTGTTTATTTTTAAGAATTTCTTCAAATACTTTCACTTCGATTGAATCAGGGCTTATTACATCGTCTTTAATAAATATATTTATTTTAAATCGAAAATTAGGATTAGAACGTGGGCTATACCATTCCGTAATAATCACGCCACCGTTTGAGTCGGCTGATGCAAGAGGAGCAACACTTATAGTCTCTAATGCTGCTTGCCAAAGATATTTATTAACTGAACCTCCTACAGCTTTAGTAGATTCGTTCTTAACCCTACCCGGTCTAAAAACTAATCCTTCTTCACCTGTTATAGAACCTACTTCATCCCATTTCTGCTCTCGTTCTGTTTTTGGATAATCACCCGCTAAGATACTAGTACTTATTGTACTAAGTATAATTATAAAAAATAATCCGATAATTTTCTTCATAACCAATATTTAATTAGTGTGCTTGAGGGAAATAATAGAGAAGCTTTAGCTATTAGTCAAAAATTATTTCTTTCCACCGTTCTTTGGCATTGTTATATGGCTCAAAAACCCACTCGATATCATGCCCGCCTACGCAGGAATTACATAGGACAGATTTAATTATTTCTCAAAAATAAATTCAAAACGTGGAATATTTTTGTCGTGTAATAAAACCTTTTCGTTAAACATTTCAAGCGGCCTTACCCAAAGCTGGAAATTATCATATAATGCTTTATAAACTACTAACTCTTGCAAAGTTTCAGTATGTTTTGCAGTATCTATAACTTGATATAATTTTCCTTTGTAATGCTTATATATTCCGGTTCTCATACAACTTACACCTTAACAGGCATGATGACAAAAATATCTTTAGGATTCTCAGGAAATTTAATAAGTACCGGTGCTGAAACATCTGAAAAATATAGTTCTACTAAATCCGATTTCACTGCTTTTAAGACATCTTCCAAATATTGTGGGTTAAAACCTATAGCTAAAGACTCATCACTATTATATTCATAAAAACTTTCCTTATCTTGTGAAGAATTAATAACCTCTTTTGCGTTACCTCTTGCTTCACCGACGGCACTAATCTCTAAGGTTTCACGAGATAATGATAATTTTACTGCTCTAAATTTTTCAACGGTTATTATCGCTATCCTTTCTATACTATCTGCAAACATTTTTCGATTAATTACTAATTTTGAGCTGCTGCTTTTCGGAATAAAGGCACTATAATCAGGAAAAGTACCGTCTATAAGCTTTGATAGCATAATAGTATTTTCGTTACATATAAATTTAATCTTATTGCTATTTAATAAAATTTCTATATCTTCATTTATATTTTTAGGATCTTTAACGATTTTTAAAATTTCCTCTGCACTTTTTTGCGGTAATATAACTCCAAAATTCTTTATTTGTTTTTCTAATGTTACCCATGAAATCGAAAGTCTATGCCCATCGGTACTTGCCGAACAAAACTCTTTGTCTTTTATGTGTAAATAAACACCGTTTAAATTATAACGAGTTTCATCTAAAGAAATCGAAAATTTTGTCGATTCGATTATTTTAGCAAAATCCGTGCAAGAAATTTTAAAACTTGCTTCAGGATTAATACCATCCATTTCAGGAAAAGAACTAACCGGCAAAGTAAATAAATTAAATTTACAATTTTTTCCTTTGATCTCAAGTCCTGTTGTACCGAGATCTGTTAATGTAAGCTCGGAATCCGGAAGTTTTCGGACTATATCATTTAGAGTTTTCGTAGAAACGGTAAATTCACCTTCACTTACTACCTGTACTGCTATTTTTTGACTTAAGTACAAATCCATATTAGTAGAACTAAGCTCTAGATTGCCGTCTTTTGCCGATAATTTAATGTTTGCATATTCAGGTATTACATTACGTTTTTCAACAACGGAACTTGCAAATCCTAGGGACTGAACTAACGTTTTTGTTTCAACTATTAATTTTAACATATTGTTATTCTCTTAATGTGCCTTGAAATTTTTGCGAGATGGCAGCAACTAAATCTTTACTGAACAAATTTAAATCAGTATCAGATAACGTCCGATCATCTGCTTGTAGCTCTATTTTAACCGCTATAGATTTTTTACCTTCAGGTAATTTATCACCGCTATAAATATCAAATAATATAACTGATTTAACAAGCTTTTTATTAAAATTATTTATATATGATATTATTTCACCGACTCTATGATCTTGATCAACAATAAATGCGTAATCTCTAAAATTAGCTTGGAAATCCGATACTGCAAATTCGTCTCTTTTACCAAATTTAGCTTTTATCAATGGCAAATTCGTAATATTTAGCTCGAATGCAAATATTTCCTGATTAATATCGTAATATTTCAAGATTTTAGGGTGTATCTGCCCAAAATGACCTAATAAATTTTTACCAAGCCCTATATTTACTGCTCTAGTTGGATGATAATATTGTGGCAATGCTGTCCCATTTGTTGCTATACATTTATCTATAGATAGTCCTGCATAATCAGCTACCAACTCTAAATCGCCTTTAAGATCAAAAACATCATAGCCTCGTCCAAGCGAATGAGGATTTTTATTATTATATGAACCACTTATAATTGCCGTCAAATAAGTTGCTTCTGTATTTAAATCTATAAAACTTGGTCCAACTTCAAAAAAAGCCATATCTTTTATAGAGCGCGCTAGATTTTTACTTACTATACTTAACAAATTCGGCAGTATAGTAGGACGCATATAATTGTTCCCTATACTAATAGGATTAAGCAAAAATAACTCTTCTTTTAATTCAGCAAACAACTTTGCATCTTCACTACTCATAAAAGAGTTAGTTACTACCTCATCATAGCCTTTGCTTGCTAATATCCTTTTAAAACTAGATATTCTTTTATGCTCTCTTAGCTTATTATTATCTTGGTCTAGTTCGGGTAATTTTATACTCTCTATTTTATCATAGCCGTAAATACGCGCGATTTCTTCAGCTATATCTGCTAAAATAGTTATATCGTGACGCCAAGAAGGAGCTATTACCTTTATAATCTCACCTTTAACATCCGTAATAAATCCTAGTTTATTTAATATGGCTTCTATCGCTTTGATATTTAGTTTAATTCCTGTAATTTTTTCTAAATAACATGCTGAAAAATCTAAAGGTTTTTTTTGTGACTCTTTTTCACCGACTTTCACTACTTCCGATACTTCACCGTTTCCGCATATTGACAAAATAAGATTAGTTGCTATGTCCAAAGCCTTTTCTGTAAAATTTCTATCGATATTACGCTCATTACGATATCTAGCATCCGTATCAATTTGGAATCTTCGCCCGCTAGCTGCAACCATTTTAGCATTAAAACAAGCAGCCTCGAGTATTATATTAGTCGTACTATCAGTACAACTACTATCAGCCTCGCCAATGACACCGGCCAGACCTTGAATACCGCTTTCATCTTTTATAACTAAATCATTTTCAGTAAGTAAATATTCTTTGCCGTTTAGGGCGTGGCATTTAGCTACGTCATTGCGAGGCTGCAAAGCAACCGTGTCAATCTCATTTTGTTGTCCTGAGATTGCTTCGTCGCTACGCTTATCGCAATGACGTGCTACAGTAATGCCCCCTTTTATCCTATCTGCATCGTAAGCATGCATCGGCTGCCCAAAGCTATAGGAAATATAATTTGTTACATCCACTAAGCTTGAAATAGTTTTTACCCCAACATTTTTTAATAATTTCCGTAACCAATCAGGGCTTGGTTTATTTTTTAAATTTCTTATCTCTCTAAAAGTAAATAACGGACAGGCTTCTTTATCTTGTACGTTAAGCTTGATTTTAGAAATAAATGTACTCTTTATTGCTGAAATTTCTAGCTCTTTAAGTATGCCTATTCCTTTAGCTGCTAAATCTCTTGCGATGCCGTAAACTCCAAGTGCATCACCACGATTAGGAGTAACGTTAATAACAAATATAGGATCATCTAAACCGTAATATTTAGTAAAATTCTCTCCAACTACGGCATCTTCAGATAGCTCTATAATCCCTTCAGACTCTGAAGCTAGCAGTAATTCCTCTTCAGAGCAAAGCATACCACAGCTTTTTGCGCCTCTAATAACAGATTCCTTAATCTTAAATTTACCGTTTGGTATTTCTATTCCGATATTTGCAAGTACTACTTTTATACCTGCTCTTGCATTACGCGCACCACAAACTATTTGCAGCATACCGCTTTTAGTCTCAACATCACAAAGCTTTAATTTATCAGCTGACGGGTGAGGTTTAATATTTGTAATATATGCTACTTCAAACTTTTGTAACTCCGCCGCTTTATCTATCACCTCTTCCACTTCAAGGCCAATAGCTGTTAGGGCTTCGGCAATTTCAGTAACTGAAGCCGATGTCTCTAAAAATTGTTTTAACCATGATAATGTAAATTTCATTTCGTAAGCCCTCCTGCTAAATTCGGTATATCAAAGCTCCCAAAATTATAATGTTTAAGCCAACGCATATCTCCTTCAAAAAATTGTCTTAAATCTTTGATATTATATTTTAACATTGCAAAACGCTCTACTCCAAGCCCAAAAGCAAAACCTTGATACTCGCTGCTATCGATACCAACATTTTTAAGCACGTTTGGATGAACCATCCCGCAACCGAGGACTTCAAGCCATTTATCGTTTTTATTCATCCGAATATCAACTTCGGCAGAAGGTTCGGTAAATGGGAAAAAGCTGGGTCTAAAACGTAATTCAATATTAGAATTTTCAAAAAAGCTTTTTATAAATGCCGTGATAACATATTTTAAATGTCCCATATTGATATTTTCATCAATAACAAGCCCTTCTATTTGGTGGAACATTGGCGTATGCGTCATATCCGAATCCGATCTATAAGTCCTACCCGGTGCTATAAACCTAAAAGGCGGTTTGCCGTTTTTCATAGCTCTAATCTGCACTGTTGAGGTATGAGTACGTAATAACAGTGGCCTATTATTTTCCTGACTTTGCAAATAAAAAGTATCATGCATTTGCCTTGCGGGATGATCATCTTCAAAATTGAGAGCGGTAAAATTATGAAAATCATTCTCGATATTCGGTCCGTTTTCTATAGTAAAACCAAACTGCGAAAATACTTGTATTAACTCCTCACTACATTGTGTTATTGGATGAATAGAACCTTGTTTATATCTCCGTGCAGGGATTGTTAAATCAATTTTATCGGCAGCAAGTTTAAAATTTAGTTCCTGCTCCTCTAAAATTTCTTCTTTTGCTTTTATTATATTCTGTATTTTATCTTTTAATTTATTGATTTTTAAGCCAAATTCTTTACGTTCCTGTTCATTTAAACTACCTAATTTTTTAAGCTCACCGGTCACTATACCGTTCTTGCCTAAAAATTCTACTTTATATTCTTGCAGAGCTTTTAAGTTTTGTACTAATAAGATTTTGTCTTCAGCAAGCCTTAATATTGTTTCTATATTTCCCATGATTGTTTTTTTGTTTTTGATTTTTTATTGTACGGTAGAACATCATTGCAAGGAGGTATTGTTGCGTAGTCCTGTTTATCCGTCACTACAAGGAAATTGCATAGCAATTGACGAAGCAATCCAGTTAAAAATTCTGATTTACAGATTTTTTTTAATTATTTTCTGGATTGCTACGTCGCCTACGGCTCTTCGCAATGACGACCTTCAGTATCTACGCAACAATACCTCCTTACAATGATGTTAAACCAACATACACTTCATATAATTCTCTTCTATCCCCACCAACTTCGCTTTAAATATCTGCCCTATTTCTAAAGGTTTATCTAGCTTTACCGGAATAAAATTTTCGGTATGGGCAATATTATTATTCTCTACTAATAACTCCACTTTCTGTCCTATATGTTTTTTAAAGAATTTGGTCAATTGGTTTTGCCCTTCTTGCCTTAAAATTTCTGCCCTTTCTTTTCTTATATTTTTAGGTACTTGTGACATACGTGCTGCAGGCGTTCCTTCTCTTTCCGAATAAGGGAAAACATGTAAATATTGTAATTCCGCTTCTGAAATTAATTTTCTTGTATTTTCAAACATTTCAGGAGTTTCAGTCGGGAAACCAGCTATAATATCTGCACCAAAAGATACTTCCGGTCTTATTGCCCGCAGCTTCCGACAAAACTCTATTACGTTGGCTCTATTATGACGTCTTTTCATACGTTTTAATATCATATCGTCGCCTGCTTGCAAACTAATATGAAAATGCGGCATTATCCTTTCACTATAAGCTATAAGCTCAAAAAGTTCATCATCTATTTCTGCAACATCTATTGAAGATAATCTAAGCCTCTTTAATTCAGGGACTAAATTCAACACTCGTTTAATCATTTGTGCAAATGTTGGACTTCCCGGCAAATCACTACCGTAAGCCGTGACATCGACACCGGTAAAAACTACTTCTTTAAAACCGTTTAATACCAAATGCTTTACCTGCTCTGCTATAGCTCCTATTGCTACTGATCTACTTTTTCCTCTACCATAAGGGATAATACAGAAAGTACAAAAATGATCACAACCGTTTTGTACCTGAATAAAAGCACGAGACTTACCGTCAAAGCTACTTACTAAATGACTTGCCGTCTTTTTCACCGACATTATATCGTTAACTGTTATTTTTGCATCGGTAATTTGGTAGTAATTAGGTAATAACTTCTCTTCATTACCTATAACTTTGTCCACTTCCGGCATATTACCGTACATTTGCGGACTTGTTTGAGCACTACAGCCGGTAACAATAATTTTTAAATCAGGATTATTTTTTTTAGCCTTGCGTATAGCTTGTCTTGCTTGTTTCTCAGCTACTTTAGTTACCGCACAAGTATTGAATATTGCCACATTATCGATACCCGATAATTCCAAGTTTTTTCGTATTATCTCACTTTCGTAAATATTAAGTCTACAGCCAAATGTTACTACGTCTTGTCTTAAATTATTGCTCACAATAATATTCCCCACGTACTACAAGCGTAGCTGCCCCTTGCATTATTATATTACCGTTTTCTTCTTTCATAGTAAGGTTACCGTGCTTAAAGACTATAGTACTTGGCGAATGGATAAAACCGCGCTTTAAACCGGCAGCAAAACTACCGCAAGCCCCGCTTCCGCAAGCAAGCGTTAACCCTGCCCCCCGCTCCCAAACGGATAAATAGATTTTATTATCTTTTACTTCAGCAAAATTAACATTTACCCCATCTGCAAATAATTCCTTAGCCTGCAATTTTTCACCGACAATTTTTTGATCTTGAGGTTCTAACTTACTAAAAATAACCACATGCGGATTACCTATATCAACGCAAATAATTTCCTTTAAATCAATCATATAACGCTCTGCAAATTCCCAAACTTTATCACGACTTGGCATCCAAGCTTCATTAAAACTAACGCTTCCTACATTAACGCTAATATTATTTTCATCATTGACATTACATAGCAATTTTTTATTGCCTACCATTACGGTAATATCTTTCTGTCCTGTATCAAGATAAATTAACTTGGCTAAACATCTTGTAGCATTACCGCATAATTTAGCACTAGAGCCGTCTATATTATATATAACCATTTCATAAAAATCATTATGCTCTTCATAAATAATAAACTGATCGCAACCAATACCTGTATGACGCTCAGCCATATTTTTTGCTAACTGCGATAAATCATATGGACTTGATAAATCTCGTTTGTTAACAATAACAAAATCATTACCGAGACCATGCATTTTTACAAAATTAATTTTACTAATCATAATGTTTTACATATTAGGAAATTGTATTATAGCAAATTTCTTGGAATTTGCTATAATGAAGTGATGATATATAAAAATATAGACTATTATGCTAATTTCACGTTTCTTAGACCCTAAAAATAACTATGCATTTTTAAAAATTTGCGGTACAGAAAAAAATAAGGATATACTTATTCATTTTCTAAATGACATTTTAGGTTATACGGGGAAAGAAGTAATTACCGAAGTTACTTTTTTAATAACAATCTAAGATCATGATACTGCTGCTTAGACATAGTTGATGTATTATGTAGAGATAAATACGGTACTCAATTTATTGTAGAGATGTAGGTCAGCAAACATCCAGGTTTTGAAAAACGAGCTCAGTTTTATACAGCAAAGGCCTATTCAAGACAAATAATACAAGAAGATGAAGATCATTAAAAAAAATGGCAGTATATACAAAACTTCGAGGAGTAATATTCTTAGCTATTGCCGATTTTATTTTATTGCCTGATCAAAAAGATTGGAGATCAGATCATAGATTACTTGATACTAAAACTTATGAGAACGACCTACAAGATTTTTATTTTATCTTTTTAGAGCTTGAGAAATTTAATAAAGAATTAGAGAACCTTCAAGAAAAATGGGCATATTTCTTTAAACATACACATGAAAGCACTCTAGAGGCAATGGAGAATTTGATAGGTCATGATTTTATTATTAAAAATTTTATGCTTTGGATCAAGCTAGTTGGCCTGAGAAAGAGTTAAATACTTATGAAAAAATGATAAAAACCGAAATGAAGATCCTTAATATTATGCTAAGTCGTGACCTTGGCGGCATTCAACAAGCATTTTTAGATTATAGCACTGCTTTAGAGATGCAAAAAATTGAGGTTATAAATATCACTTCTTACAAGGCAAAAATAAATTCCTTTCTACACAAACAAAGCTTAAAACTACCTAATATAGTACTGTTTGATTTACTCTCGGTACTTATTCTTAAGTATATAATTCATAAGACTAAGCCTAATATAATTATAGCACACGGTAATAGAGCAATAAATTTTAGTAAATTTGCTAAATCACAAAATATAAAATTAATCGGTATCGCTCATAATTACAGTTTAAAAGGACTACGTAAATGTGATTTTGTTATTGCTTTGACGCATCATATGAAAGAATTTTTACTAAAAAATAACTTTGCCGAATCTAGGATATGCATCCTACCGAATATGATAAATATTGCTAAAGACTTTATTCCAAATAAAACATATAGAAAACCTGTCGTAATTGGTGTACTAGCACGATTTGTAGCTAAGAAAGGTGTTGATGTTTTTATTAAAGCTATCAAAATTTTAAAAGAAAAAAAATATGATCTTCATGCAGTTATAGGTGGAAGCGGCGAGGAAAAAGATAATTTAATTACTTTAGCACATAAACTTAATTTACAAGATCAAATATCATTTACGGGATGGGTTAACGATAGAGATAAATTCTTTAAACAAATAGATATTTTTTGCTTACCGTCTCTTCATGAACCGTTTGGAATTATAGTGCTTGAAGCAATGGAGGCAAGCGTGCCTATCGTTAGTACAGATACTGAAGGGCCTGCAACAATCTTAAACGACATGCAAGACGGGCTTATTTGTAAAGCCGGCTCTGCTGAAGATTTAGCAGAAAAAATTGTCTATCTAATAGAGAACCCTATAAAAGCAAAAGAATTTTCTAAAAACGCCTACCTTACTCTCAAACAAAATTATGACATTAAAGTTGTTTCGGAAAAGTTACAGCATATTTTAGAAAGCTTCAGATAAGATGAATTTAAGGGTGAGCCTATACAACGTATAAAAATACGTGAACACAAGCAAATCCTGCAAAATTCACTTATATCAAGCTTTCTAAAATATGCTGTAGCAACATTATTACGTAATTATAAAAATAGTTAGTTGAAAATAATAGTCTATATTGACATAACGGTTTAAAGATTCATAATTAATATTAAGTAATATGAATTTATTTTAATGAACCTACTCGATGAACGTCGTATGCCGATTTTTCATTGACTTAAAATATATTCTAGTTTTATTGATTTCATCATCTCTTCTATGTGGTTGCAAAACACGATAATATTCCCCCTAAACTCTCATTACCTACTACTTGGAATAATTATTCTCTAGAACAAAATAATAATGCATCCTCCAAGTGGTAACTGCAATTTAACGATCCGGTGTTAAATAACCTAATCGAAGAATCTTTAACCGGTAACTCCGATATTGAGCTGGCAATGAGTAATGTGCTAGCAGCGAAAGCACAGCTTAACCTTATTAATTCTTATAGATTTCTACAAATCAATTTACAAGGCGGAGCAAATCGAACAAAAAACAGTAAAGAAACAAATAATATTAGTATTTTTAACCAGACCCCGTGGACAAACCACGGCGTGACCGTGGTATCAAGTTTGTTCAGTATGCGGCGTCGTTTGCTTTTCTCCAGCAACCGTAATTTCATCACTATCATAATTAAATGTGTCCGTTGTAGAAGGAGTAGACGGTACAGGCAATGTGTTTACTAACTCAGAAGACTTTTGATCTAAACAGTCTCTTACTTCTCGTTTACCAAAAGCAATTCCATAGCATCATTTTTATTACTTTCTTTTATATATGCTTCAGGAATATATGCCTTAATATATTCCATATCAGATGCATTTTTTAATAAATAAGGTGATACAAATTCTAATATGTCCTTACCGCTTCTTTTATAATTAGCAAATGAGTAAGCAACACAATACCGTAGTCATTTAATAAATGCTTGTGTCTTGTTTGTTGAATGTTGTTTTGCAGATTCCATAGCTCTTAAAGCATATAATATCTGTTCTCTTGTTGCTTGAATAGAAACATCATCTGAAGCCATCCCGTAAGCTTTTTCAAGCTCTTGATCTTTAAAAAATGTAATTTTTTTGTTAATTCTTTTATTTCAGTAACAATAGGGTTTTGAAGGCCTTGTATAAAGGTAAGACTAGCAGTACTTACTGAGAGTTTACTTTTCATAATATACCTATTAATAAATTTAACATATTTCTATATTCAAATATTAATTTTTATTAATAAATAATAAACCTATAGTGATAAATATATCACATCAGAGATTACTGTAAGACTGGAGATTCCTGCTTTTAGCTAAGAATAGGCTTATTATATCGAATAAGCATTACTGCCGTTATCATCATCTTCACGGATAAATTTTTGCTTTACCTTAGAATTGTTATTATTTGTAACGGGCGGAGCATAATTTTGATTTACTACAGCATTTGGACAAGTATATTTTGATATATCACGCTTAGTTTCTCTAAGCATGGCTTTTATCTGATTTAATTCCTCTTGTATCTTTTTTTCTTTATCGCTATCGTCTTTTCTAACCTTTTTATTCGCTCTACTGAAAGTCATATCATCATCGGATTCAGCGAAGCCGGCTTCTGCTTTTTGCCTTGCTATATCCCTTTTAATCATCTTAAGATACATTTCACGATTTCTCTTTACAGGATCGATGCTTTCTCCTCTTAAAGGACTATCGCTATCATAGTCATCATCATCGTCGTTATCATAATCAAGATTATCTTCTACTATATTCTTTTTAGCCAAAGTAATATATTTATTATTATATACAGGTTTTCTCTTGCCGCCTTTAGCACCTTTGCTATCAACCAATCTGTTATTTGCTGATCTTTGAAAATAGCTTCTAAAATTATCTGTACAAGCTGAAAGTAAAAACATTCCTAAAAATAATATTATAATTTTTTTTAACATATATTTATATTATTCCAAAACTTTTATTAGACTTTCTGCATAACTTGCTTCTAAGGGTAATTTGTACGTCGATCCGGTACTCGCATCCTCACGTACCAAAGCGTAAGCTGCTGCGGTGCTGCGTTCCGTGTCTCCTACAAATTCCTCCTTATTAGCTAAGTTGTACAGGAAGTCTATTATGATTAATGCCACATAATAGCCAAACTTGCAAGGATAAAGAGCCGAACTGCTATGTACTTAATTAAATTATTGTTATTCTGAGGTATTTTTGGTCTTGTTGTATGTCTCCCACCACCTCGTCATTGCAAGCGACTAAAAGGAGCGTGGCAATCTCAGGACTTTAGCACGAGATTGCTTCGTCAAAACTTACAATCTTTCCTCGCAATGACGGAAAACAAAATCTAAATCACCTCTTCTATTAGGTTACTTAATAGCTTATGCCCTTCTTTTCTTCTTTGTAATAAATTTTGTGAAGCATCCTCTAATATTTTTGGATTACTTATCAAATCGAGTATTTTATCTGCTAATTTTCCTGCCGAAATATTATTCTGCTCTAAACACCATCCTGTTTTTTTATCTTCCAATAATTGTGCATTGTAATATTGATGATTATCCGCAGCACTAGGCAGTGGAATAAAGATTGCCGGCAACCCTATATAGGTCAATTCTTCTATAGTAGATGCTCCTGCTCTTGAAATCACTAAATCGGCTTCTTTATATTGCAATGCCATATTATCAAAAAATTCAGCAAATTCATAAGTAATGTTTAATTTCGAGTATATATCTTTTATTTTTACTTGATCATCTAATGCTGCTTGCTGGATTATATTTAATTCAAGACTTGGCTGTTTTTGCATCAAAATTTGAATACTTGCAGGTATCAGCTCTGAAAATAACTTAGCTCCTTGACTACCGCCAAAGATGAATATTGTAAAAAGCTTGTCATTCCGTGGCTTGACCACGGAGTCCAGTGCTTTTATTAAAGACTTTTTGGCCCCCGTGGTCAAGCCACGGGACGACATTTCTATAACCTTTAATTCCCTAATATTCTCTCTAACTACCCCACCGGTAACTACTATTTTACTTTTTGCAAATTCCGGTAAATTCTTTATTTTGTCATAAGAAATAGCTATCTTTTTAGCAAAGCCTGCAAAAAATTTATTAACTTTTCCAAGGTAAGAATTCTGTTCATGAATTATAATCGGTACTCTTAAAAAAATTGCCGCAAACATTGGAGCTATAACAGGATAACCGCCAAACCCTACAGTGATGGAAGGCTTCATATTATATAATAATTTAATAGCCTTTAAAACTGCAATTGATAACCTAGGTAAAAACAAGAAAATATTACCTGAGCGTTTTAAATCTAGGATATGAAAAATTACTTTCATATCCTGCTTTATATATTGTTTGCATCTTAAATCAGTAATAAAATGCACTTCATAGCCACGTTTGATTAATTCTTCTCCAAGAGCAACTGCCGAAAAAAAATGTCCCCCCGTCCCTCCTGCTACCAAAATGATTTTTTTCATATTTCAATATTACGAATTTTGTACGAATTTAACGGCGTTCGGTGTCTTGTAAAGCCAAGAAGCATACCGGTAGCGATAGCTATTGCAAGCGTTGAAGAACCACCATAACTAATAAACGGTAATGTCATACCTTTAGTAGGAAATAAATGTAACGTCACGCCCATATTAATTATTGCCTGAAGCCCTAATTGTGCAATTATACCGCTAGCAGCGAATTGTACAAATTTATCTGTTTCGTTTAATAACTTAATAAGACTTCTTAATACTATAAAAGCAAATATACCTATAACAATAAGGCAAATAATAGCCCCAAACTCCTCACCTGCTACAGCAAAAATAAAATCCGTATGCGAGTCGGGTAGTACCTGCTTTACTGCCCCCTCCCCTGGACCTCGTCCATATAACCCGCCATGCTCAAAAGCCTTAAGAGACTTACTAACTTGATAATTCTCGCTACTATCTGGATCTAAAAACGAATTAATTCTTTGCGTTACGTGCGGTAACCAAAAATAAGCAATCGTTACTCCTATCATTCCTAAAAAACCGGCTAAAACAATCCAAAATATTGGCATACCCGCAATAAACAGTTGAATACCGAAAACTGCTGTAATCATTACAAGCATTCCAAAATCCGGCTGCATAATTAAGAGCATAGCAACAATAGAATAAAGTATTACACAAATCGTAAAACTTGGGAAATCATCATTAAATTTTAGCGATAATATCCAGCCCGTAACAACTGCAAAAAATGGTTTGATAAATTCCGAAGGTTGAATAGATAGACCTAGAATATTAATCCATCGCACTGCGCCTTTTACTTCATAGCCACAAAATTTAACTGCTATTAATAACACTATACTAGCAATAAATCCAACTATTGCAAAACGCCTTAACCATTTTTTATTAAAACATGAAAATAATAATATAAGTCCTGAAGCGGCAGCTAAATAAAATATTTGTCTAGATGCAAAATAACTTTCTTCAAGACCTATTCTACTTGCTACTACTGAACCTGAGGTAGTAACAAGCATTAGACTAAAAGCAAATAAGATAATTAAAGAAATTATTATTTGCCTATCGGTACTCCGCCACCATAATTTTATAAAGTTATTAGATATTTCGTTATTCATATTATAGTTATTCAATTATGGCTATATTTATAATGTTATTGCATGGATCGGAACACACCCCCAATGTCCCTCCCCCCGTGGGCTTGACCACGGTATCCAGAAAAATAATAAAAAATACTAATATTATTTATAGTATTTTTAACTAGACCCCGTGGTCAAGCCACGGAGGGACAGGATATTACACAATTTTATAAACAACTCGCCACGCTCTTCAAAATTTTTAAACTGATCATATGAGCTACAACTAGGTGCTAACAAGATATTTTTTACCTCCGCGTTATCACCTACTGCATCCTTATAAGCAAGATCGAAAGCCTGCTCAAGACTATCACATATTACAAAATCTACTATATTCTTAGCAGTATTTGCAAATATTTCTTTAGCTTGACCATAAAAATAAGCTTTCTTAATTTGACTGAAATAAGGTTTTATTTCCTCAATACCACCCTCTTTAGGGATTCCTCCCGCAAGCCAGTAAATATTATCGAGTGCTTTAATTGATTGCACGGCAGATATGGCATTTGTCGCTTTACTATCATTATAAAAACTTATATTATTTATACTACCGACATATTGCATTCTATGAGGTAAACTTTGAAAACTACTTATAGATTCAAGTATTTTTTTAGGTTCTACTCCTATTATTTTAGCTACTGCATAACTTGCTGCAATATTCTCACAATTATGCACTCCTTGCAGGTTTTTATTAAAAGGTAAAGTATAATGCATAAAGCTTGATACAAGCGAATTTTGCAGGTCTCGCCTATGCTCACGTATTTTGATACGCTTCGCAGGCTCACCTTGAAATTCATCTTGTCTAAAACTTTCTGAATTACGCTGTAATTCAAAACTGATATCATCAAAAAAATTAGCGCTAATTTTATCATCAACTACTGAAATACCGTTTTCAAGAATTTTAGTAACCGAAAAAGGAATTAGCTTTATACGCTGCTCTTGCTGCAATTTTATAAAGACTTCATGACAATAATCATTATCGATATTAATTACCGCATAACTCTCTTGATCCATTCGATCAAAGATCTTAGATTTTGCTGCAATATAGCAGGTCATATCCTGATGTCTATCTAAATGGTCGGGAGTTATATTAAGAAGCACGGCTATTTTAGCTGTAAAGGTTTTTACTAGATCTAGCTGAAAAGAAGACAATTCAAGTACATATCCATCCTTACTGGCTTTAGCTTGCAAAGCAGGAACTCCAATATTACCGGCAACCGGATAGTCTAAACCGCTACTATTTAAGATATGGTTTATTAAAGCAGTAGTAGTACTTTTACCGTTTGTACCGGTTATAGCTATAAATTTTAAGTTTTTTGATTTTGCAAATAATAAGTCTATATCGGAAGTGATTGGAATATCAAAATTTTTTGCAATATTGACTATCTCATGCGTTAAAGGAATTCCAGGACTTAAGACAATTGTATCTAAATTTTGCCATCTTAAATCAGATAAAGCAGCGATAGCGGTTTTACTATATAATTCTTCAAATATATCTCTATTTGCTTTTAAATCATCATAAACAATTACATCATATTTATTTCGCAATTCCTTGTAAACCGATATACCGGTTTTACCAAGCCCAAAAACACCTATTTTTTGTTTTGTATGAGAATTCATGAATTAATTTAAAAGAACATTGCAGTCTTAGTATTCAAGAACAGGTATATGAAGATCAACTTCAATAAAGAGCAAGGAGTTTACAAGTCGAAGAGCGGAGCGTACACTTAATACGTGAGCACCGCAGATCTTGTAAAACGACATAGCCAATTTTTGAAGTTGATCGAGTATACTAATTCATGTCCTGCATTAATGCTTGTTCACCTTCATTAAATTCACCTTGTCCTTTTACATTACTGTAAGTTGTTTTGCTATGCCCAGGATCAGGTAAATAATAATGAGGCGGAACTTCTAGTGCTTTAGCACGCTGTACTTGATACTCATTAGGTCCAGCTGTTGATATACCTACGGTTTCTTTTAACTTTTTACTACAAGCAGCAGTAATTAATAAAACAGTAAATAATAAAAAAATCTTTTTCACTTAAACACCTATAAATTAAAATTATATTAGACTCCTTGCAAAATGAACTTCTAGAGGTAATTTGTACGTCAATCCGGTACTCGAATCCTCACGTAGGTCTACTACGCTACGGTTCTACGTCCCGTGTTTCCTTCAAATTCCTATCTATAAGTTTAATTTTGCAAGGAGTCTATTTTATCGTTACCACCCTTATCGATATTACAAAATTCTTCAACCATAGCTTCAATTTGAGCATTATCATAATTCCCTTTAGCCTTTTCTTCAATAACTTTTTTAGTACTATAATAATCTTCTATTAAGATAATTACTCCTATTGTAATAAAGCAATCAGCTAAATTAAATACGGGGAAGCTATAATGCTGATAATGAAAATGGATGAAGTCAAAAACTGCTCCTCTAAAAAATCTATCAATTAGATTACCAACAGCTCCGCCGATTACAAAGCTATAACCGGTAAAGCTTCCGATCGTTTTTGAACGTATCATCAAATAATATAAATAACAGACAATAATCGTATTCGTTATTAAGAAAATAGCATTGCTATATTGATAATATTCACGCATTAGACCAAAGCTAATACCGTAATTCCAAGTATAAACCATATTTAAGAAAGAAGTAACCTTAAGCATTAAGCTCGGCTTCCATCTCAAACTATCAATAAACCACCATTTACTTAACTGATCAATAATCACTAAGGTTATCATTATACGACTACTACGAGCAAATGTGAGATATAGTTTTTTTAGTAGTGGGAGCATAATTGTAAATGTCATTCCCACGCAAGCAAGCGGGAATCCAGAAAAAAATAACCTTAATATTATACAAAATTATATATTTGATAAAATAAACCTATAAAAAACAAGTTTTTTATAGCGTTTACTAGATTCCCGCTTCCGCGGGAATGACATAAGAGTCATACAACATCAAGTTGATTACGGTATGATAAGGATTCACTCTACAATGAAACTGTGGCTGCTTTATCAGCTTGCAATTCCTTATCAAGCTTAACACTTAAAGTTTTTATTTCTTTTTTAAATTGTTTAAATTTCTCTAAATTTTTTCCGTTTAATTCTATACCCGGTGTTGTTTTAACTGACATAGGATTAACATGTTTGCCATCAATTTTAACTTCATAATGTAAATGTGGAGCTGTAGCTTTGCCGGTACTTCCAACATATGCAATAATTTGTCCTTGTTTTACGATACTTCCCACTTTTAAATTTTTTGCAAAATTTGAAGCATGCGCATAAGCAGTAGATAGCGTACCACTATGTTTTACCTGAATAAATTTTCCATAACCCGACTTCCAACCTATTTCTGTTATAACTCCGTTTCCTGCGGAATATATAGGCGTACCGGTTGGAGCTGCAAAGTCAACCCCCTTATGCATTTTAGTATAACCGAGTATCGGATGCTTTCTATTACCGTAATGTGAAGAAACTTTTATAACTTTTAGCGGAGTTTTAAGTAAGCTTCTTTTTACACTTTTACCGTCTTCAGAAAAAAATGCATGATTATTTGCGTTATTGTCATGAGGATAACGATATATATTATATTCTTTCCCTGAAAGATTTAATGAAACATATAGAATTTTACCGTGGTGGGAAAATTTACCGTCTTCCGTTACGTATTGTTCCGTTATTACGGTTGCAGTATCACCACTTTTTATTTGACGCTGAAAATCGATTTGATAAGCATAAGCATTAATCAACTCTATTATACTGTTATCCGATAAGCCCAGTTTTTTAAGAGCTGACATAAAATTTGCTTCAATACTTACCGACGATTTAGCAACTTTTTTACTTAAAGGTACTACAATTTCTTCAACTTTAAAATTATCACCTTCTCTAATTACTTCAATAGTTTTTAGCTTATCGATAATTATAACGATTTTATTTAAGAATGCTACCTCTGAGGTTAAATCTTCATCCTCGTTTTCGGTAATTTTTGTTTCATATTCAAAAATAATTTGCTGCCCTATTTTAAGAGCAGAAGATAATTTACCCTCTTTTATTAAACTTACAATTTTGTCTATTTCATTTTTAGGGATATGTTGTTCTATCAAAATTGACTTTATAGTATCGCCTTTTTTTACTACTACTTCTTTAAATGAAATTGTTTCTTCTTCACTAATATCAGGTTGTACTAAAGTTATGGATAAAGTGTCGTTAACATAATTATTAACAGCAAAAGAGACAAAAACAACTAATCCTATAAATAATAATAAGGAGGCAAAGGTGAGGATTTTCCTGAGACGTGCACTAATAAAAGATGATGGTAATATGCCATTAAAATCATAAGGTAGTGCGGTATCATTCATTAAAATTGCTCTGAAGATTATTTGAATCAATTTTTCATTACTAATAATAATATGAACTATATACAAACAAATTACAATAGAAAATTGTAAAATTTTTTATTTCTGTCTTATTAGTTTTTTATTGATTAAAATTTAATTTAAGTTAATTTTCATTAACTTAATATAGATAAATATTATGCCTAGACTTTCCCTATTTTTATTAATTTTTATAAATCTTATGTCCTGCTCATCTAGCCATAATACTGTCAAATTATCCAAAATAGAATATTAAATAAAAACTGTCCTATAAATAGTGAAATTAGTTCTAGTAGGCGGTTGTTTTGATTTATTACATGTACGGTCATATAGAATTTCTACGCCAAGCTAAAAAACACGGCAAATACTTAATCGTTGCTTTAGAGCCGGATGAAACAATTATTAAATATACAAAACGTCAACCTATCCATAATCAATTACAACAAGCAAAAATTTTAAGTTCTTTCACATTTGTTGATAAAGTACTTATATTACCTAAACTAAAAGATTTTAATGATTACGCTCGGTTAGTGCAAAATATTTGTCCTTCTGTAATCGCCGTAACAAAGTACGATCCTCAGTTAATAAATAAATTCAAGCAAAATTAATAAATGCGAAAGTAATAGAAGTTATTGACTTACTGCAACATCCTAATATAGGTACACTTTCTAGCTCAAATATTATTAAAAATATATAGTTTTTACAAAAATTTATCGATTTTTACTTTAATAAAACTGTATATCCATTTATATTAAATATAAATAACTTTATATGTGCTATGAACAATATTATTAGACATCTTTCCAAACCAGCTTATAGCGAGGAATTTAAAGAAGACAGTTCCCCTCGAACCGCAGCGCACAAAAGCGTACGCGAGGATTCGAGTACCGGATCGACATATAAATTACCTCCAAAAGCGAAATTTGGGAAGATGTCTATTGCTTTAATTTGTTTTTTGATTGTTAGTAGTAATTGCTTTGCTTCCGAGCCGTTACCTTGGCAAGTAACATTCCAGCCGCCGGCAAGTCCGATTATGGAGGAATTACATCATTTTCATAATTTTCTGCTTTACATCTCAACGGCTATTGTTTTATTTGTTGCCGGATTACTTGGCTTTGTATGCATCAGATTTAATGCAAAAAATAATCCCGTACCGGCAAAATTTTCACATAATGTTTTCCTAGAAATAATTTGGACTGTAATACCTATAATAATTTTAGTTATTATTGCAGTACCGTCTTTTAAAATATTGCGTCATGCCGAAAAAATACCTGAAACAGATTTAACTATTAAAGTAGTAGGCTATCAATGGTATTGGCATTATATATATCCTGATCATGATAATTTAGAATTTGATAGCGTAATGATCTCTGATGAGAATTTAAAACCTAACCAAAAAAGATTATTAGATGTTGATAATCGAATTGTTATCCCTGAAAATGCTACCGTAAGGTTTCTCATTACCGCAGGTGACGTAATACATAGCTTTGCCGTTCCATCACTTGGGTTTAAAATAGACGCAGTCCCAGGCAGAATAAATGAAACCTGGACAAGAGTGGCTAAAAAAGGCGTATATTACGGGCAATGCTCCGAACTATGCGGCATCCATCACGGCTTCATGCCAATTGCTATAGAAGTAGTAAGTAAAGAGGATTTCGACAATTGGATTGCAAGCAAGAATAAAACTGCTATGAATGGCAAGAAGCCAAAATTGGCAGCTAACTAATTATATTTAGAAGTTCTATGGAAAATTATAATACAAAAATATCTGAACTAGATAAATTACTAAACGATATAACCGCTTCTAATCGACATCAAGAAATTATTAAGTAGTGATGATTCAGCAGGTAAAGAAGCATGGTAATCTATAACGAAAGTATTTATATAAACTAAAACTATTACTTTAAATTTTTTAATATATGACTAACCACAATAACCCTTATCCACCATCTTTTTCCTAAACAAGCGAAAGAAAGGATATTTTTAAAACATTTTATCCATAATCCAAATATAATAGTCGGAGATTACACTTATTACAATGATGCTAATCACCCTGAGAAATTTGAATATGAAAATGTTAGAGGAGCTTATTTTGTTAAATTGATTATAGGAAAATTTTGTACTATTGCTATGGGTACTAGTATAGTATTGTTGTCGGTAATCCTGCAAAGATAGTACGCTATAGATTTCCTGATGAGATAGTTGAGCAATTATTTGAAATTAAATTGTGGGATTGGGATTATGACAAAATCACTCGGAATATTCCGGCAATTGTTGGAGCAGATATCGAAAAATTAAAACAGGCAGAATAATAATTATGGATATAACTACTACTGAAATTTATCACAATGACCACCACACCCAACACGGTTGGAGGCGATGGCTGTTTTCTACCAATCACAAAGATATCGGCATTATGTATATCATATTTGCCATTTTTGCCGGGATTGTCGGAGGTTTGTTCTCATTGCTTTTTAGGTTAGAGCTTGCAATGCCCGGCGGCACTTTCTTAAATCATGATTTCCAGCTATATAACGTGCTTATCACAGCACATGCAGTTATTATGGTATTCTTTATGATTATGCCGGCTTTGTTCGGTGGCTTTGGTAACTATTTCGTACCTCTGTTAATAGGGGCTCCCGATATGGCATTTCCACGCCTTAACAATATCAGTTTTTGGCTACTAGTTCCTGCTTTTCTTTTACTCATGGGATCAGCTTTTGTTGACGGTGGACCGGGAACGGGCTGGACGCTCTACCCTCCTTTAAGTAATTTAAGCGGTCACCCCGGTGCAGCCGTTGATATGGCTATTTTCAGTTTACATTTAACCGGTCTATCGTCAATCCTTGGATCAATTAACTTAATCGTTACTATCTTTAATATGAGAGCTCCGGGAATGGGGCTTTTCAAGATGCCGTTATTCGTTTGGTCTATTTTAGTTACCGCATTTCTAATAATTCTTGCTATGCCGGTACTTGGTGGAGCTATTACTATGCTACTTACAGACCGTAATTTTGGAACTACTTTCTTTAAGCCTGACGGCGGTGGTGATCCTGTATTATTTCAGCATCTATTTTGGTTTTTCGGTCATCCTGAAGTATATATCGTAATACTTCCAGGCTTTGGTATAGTAAGTCAAGTTATTGCAACTTTTTCACGCAAACCTATATTCGGTTACCAAGGTATGGTCGGGGCTATGGTGATAATAGGCTTTGTTGGATTTATCGTATGGGCTCACCATATGTTTACTGTTGGACTTGCTTATAATGCACTTATATATTTCACTGCTGGAACGATGATTATAGCAGTTCCGACGGGTATTAAAATATTTAGCTGGATAGCAACTATGTGGGGTGGTTCGATTACATTCCCAACTCCTATGCTATTTTCGATAGGATTTATTATATTATTCACGATCGGCGGCGTAACCGGCATAATCCTATCAAATTCGGCACTTGATAGAGTTCTGCACGATACATATTATGTTGTTGCACATTTCCATTATACGATGTCGCTCGGTGCTTTATTTACGGCATTTGCAGGCTTTTATTATTGGTTTGGCAAAATATCTGGTAAACAATATCCGGACATTTTAGGCAAAATTCATTTTTGGATTACCTTTATAGGCGTTAATTTAACTTTCTTCCCGCAACATTTCTTAGGTCTTGCTGGCATGCCAAGAAGAATACCAGACTACCCTGAAGCTTTCGCCGGCTGGAATATGGTTTCGTCAATAGGAGCAGGTATTTCTATGTTTGCTGCCCTTTATTTTGTATTTATCGTTTTCTATACGCTAAAATACGGCAAAGATTGTCCAAACAATCCTTGGGGAGAAGGAGCAGACACATTAGAGTGGACACTTACCTCACCACCGCCGTTTCATACTTTTGAAACACCACCGCATATTGAAGGGTAATAGTGGCTTTGCTGCGTGGATGCCAAGTCATCATTGCAAGGAGTTGCGTTAGCAACAACGCGGCAATCTCATCAGATAATATAAAAAAACTCCTAAGATTGCCACGTCAGCATAAATGCTGGCTCGCAATGACGGGACCTGTATGAACTGTCCGGTACTATGAAGAATAACATAGCTGACAGAAAAATAATAAAACGATAATAAAATGTATAAAAAACCGATAATAGGTGTTACACCTGATTTAGCTCAAAATTGTGAAAAATATACTTACGCTGCTTTTCCATGGTACGCCTTGCGAAGAAACTATACCGATGCGATTATTACAGCCGGCGGTGTACCGCTATTATTACCTTATCAAAGTGATACAATAAATCAGCTTATGGAACTTGTTGATGGTGTTGTAATGCCAGGCGGTGATGAGGACATACATCCTAAATTTTATGAGCCGGAATATGCCGCAGATGTAGTAGTTTCCAATGAAGAACGTGATAATTTTGAGATATTAGTTTTAAAGAAAGCATTAGAGAGAGATATTCCGGTTTTAGGAATATGCCGAGGTATGCAGTTATTAAACGTTATTTTTAAGGGTACGCTTATTAAACATATTCCTGATTATATTGAAACTGTAATTAATCATACACAACATTCGCCTAAAAACATCGTTTCGCATGCAATTAATATAGAAGCGAATACTAAACTTGCTAAAATAGCTAATAATCAGCTACAAACTATGGTTAATTCGACTCATCACCAGGCTGCTAAACAACTTGGTAATGATCTTATCGTATCTGCAAAAGCAGAAGACGGTATAATTGAAGCCATTGAATCAACGAAACATAAATTTGTTATCGGCGTTCAATGGCATCCTGAATATCTTAACGATAATGGAATAGATTTAGAATTATTTAAAGAATTCGTAAAAGTTAGTAAGTAAATATTAGTTTTTAACATCATTAGATGAACATATTACAAACGCTTTATTATATTCATATCCAAGCGAGCAACAACATACGGAATTTTTAGAGCGTTCATATACGAAAGTAGAACCTCTACCATTGTCTTCTAGTTGATACTGACCATAAATTACAGGTCCACATTGTTCTTGCCAAGCAATTGAATATTTTACCTGATTATCTTGCACATCCCATTGTTATAAACAGCCGCTAATAATACAATTCATTTCAGTCACAAATAGTTTAACCAATTTTTGCATTACCAAATCTTCTTGTTGTTCTACTTGTATATTATCACAATAAGCTATATGTGAGTTTAAATTATTAGCATAAGCTCGTGATGTTATAGAGACTATAATAGTAATAAATAATATAATAAAAATTTTCATATGATACCTTATTTATTAAATTTAAATTAATATATTTTAAGATACTCAATAAGAAACTAATAATCAAATATTATATATTATTATCATTTTAAATAAGATTTCGGACCTTTGATCTGCTATATTATTATCAAAAACATTATTTATGACTGCTGATTACTCTTTTTTGAAAAGTTTTGCTGAGTATATCATTGATAAATTAGGTAAAGGTACAGAAGTGCAAATAATATTGCCTAACAATTTCTCATGCCTAGAATTAAAGAAGATTTTAACCGATAAATATAAAATTAAATTACCTATGATTATTCCTTTTAATTCTCTTATTTCAAAAAAAACCGATTCGGATTATATATCTAAAATAGAAGAATTACTTATTTTATCATCCATTATCACCGAATATAAAGAATTACCTTTTAATAAAAATGAATCATTAAAAGCTGCAGAACTTTTAAGAAAATTATTTAATGATCTTATAATCAATAAGACCGATATAAAATTAATTGAAGTCTATAACAATTCTAACTATTGGCAAAAGATTTATCAATTTCTAGAATATTGCTTCTTAAGATGGCAAGAAGAAATATCGTTTACTCAAAAACAAACTAAAGCAGTTTATAAATTAAAGCTATTACAAGAAGAAATAATAAAAATAAAAAAGGGACATAAGCAGGTAATACTCGCCGGAATATTCAAGCCTAATGTTTTTTTTAAAAGATTTGAAGAAGAATTAAAGGATTACATAATTCACTATAGTCCTGCCTCCAAGCAGATTAGCGATGGGATATCTTATTATGAACCTAATGACATTTATGAAGAAACTAAACAAATAGCTTATATATGTAGCTGTAATAAAGACAGACGGATTGCAATCGTTACAAATAATAATAAGCTTAAAAGAGTATATTGTAATTTTTTAGACAAATATGAAGATCTACTAGGTAATGACTTAAGGCTTACTAATATAGGTGAATTACTAACTTCCATTATTAAAATATTATGTAATAATTTTGATTTAAAACTTCTATTTTTATTACTTAAAAATCCTTTAATTAACTGCCCTACTGTACAGCAGTTAGAGTTAATGCTATCTAATAAAAACCGTTTTATATCCTCACCAAAATATTTATTGCAATTACAATTTGATAATGAGGATATAAGACAGTATTGCCGTAACTTAATAGATATTTTATTTACCGATACTCCACATAATATACAAGCTATTCTAACCTTAACTAAAGAAATAACTGAAAAACTTTTGCCTACTATTTGGGACAAAGAAGGAGGAGCAGAACTACTTGAGTTTTTAACAAATTTAACCGCATATAGTAAATATATAAATTCAATGGATAAAAAGGATTTTCCTAAAATTTTTTCTTTTTTACTTTCTAATATCAAATATTACAAAAATACCGACGCTGCTAGTATTATTATAGGACGGCCTGAAGATTTAGCATTATGTGAATTTGACTTAATTATATTACCACATTTTAATAATGGACACTGGACACTTAGTGCTAAAGCTCACCCATGGCTTAGCAAGAAAGCCTTGCAGATACTAAATATAGATTACGATGAAATCGCCCCTACTCTACATTCAGATTACTTCAATTTATTTCTACAAAATAAACAAATAGTTATACTGAATGCTAAAAAATATGATGGAAAATTGTCAGTGCCGAGTAATTTATTTTTGAAGCTAGAAAAAGGTTCTGTGTCACCCCGTGACTTGATCACGGGGTCCAGTAATTATATGGATACCGTGGTCAAGCCACGGTATGACAAGAGTATTGAGATCCACAGCCCCTCTTTCCCAACCACCTTATCAGTAACCGAAATAGAAACATTAATAAGAAACCCATACGGCTTTTATGCTAAGAAAATTCTTGGACTATGTAAAAAAGATCATATATGGGAAGAGCCTAAAATATCGGATTTCGGTAATTTGATTCATAAAGTTTTAGAAGAATATTCTAAAAATTACGACACACAATATATTAATTTAAATTTGCTTGATAAACAAAATGCTTTAATAAATATCGGTAATCATATTTTATATAGCACTATTTTACCAAGCTACACAAAAAAAACTTGGCAAATAAAACTCATGGCTTTCAGCAAAGCTTTTATTTTATTTGATATAGAACGCCGAAAAAACTGCAAAGAAATCTATTTTGAAACTAAAGGGGAGTTACGGCTAAATATTGTAGGTCAAGATATAAAAATAATCGGTATAGCTGACCGAATTGAAATAAGTAAATCAAACAATATAACTATACTAGATTATAAGACCGGTACTATTCCAACTAAGAAAGAAATAGAGCTTGGACTTTCTCCTCAACTTATCATAGAAAGTTTGATGTTACTAGAAAACGGATTTACGAAATGTAATTCTCTGTCCCTTTTATGTCATCCCCAGCCCCTTTTGTGTTATGCCCACGAAAGCGGGAATCCAGTTATGAATAACAATATTACTATCGCCTACGTAAAAATAACTAGTACCGAACCTTATGTGCACACAACGGAAATAACTTTAAGCATCGAGACTTTAAATAGACATAAAGCAGGATTAGTCAAATTACTTGAACATTATATTACAAATAAATTCTTTTCTTATGATTTGAATTTATCAAAGTATAATGATTATTTACATTTGAGTCGATAGCTAATTATGTCATTTCGCAATAGTGCTTACAACCCCATCACTAACTTAAATTCTTTACTTTTAATAATCTTACTATTCGTATTATAAATAATCGGATCGTTAATTTTTTCATGACCGAATCTATTTGTTTTAAATACCGGTATATCTAAACTATCTGCAAAATTACGAAGCACTAACATTGTGGCATCAAGATCTTTACCAAATGAACCAAATATTATAGCCTTAACATCCTCAAGTAACCCTGCTTGCTTTAAGTGTAAAAGCTTACGATCTAATCTAAAAGGAGCTACATTCACATCTTCTAAAAAAAGAATTTTGCCCTTAGTCTTTATTTGCCAACTCGTTCCTATACTAGTCTGCACCATAGTTAAGTTACCGCCTGTTAGTTTGCCGTTAACAAGATCACTTGATTTTGCTATATCGTTAAGAGGCACTAAATTATCTATAGTAACCTGCTTTACTTTACCTTTTAATATTTCAGCAAGCTTGGTAAAATTACCTTGATCTTGTTCCGGCTTTAAGAGATCGGCTATATTACTGCCGTGAATAGTTTTCCAGCCCCATTCTTGTGATAGAAAAAGATGTAACGCCGTTATATCGCTATATCCTATAAAGAATTTCTCTTTATTTGGTTTTGATAGCTTTAGTAAATCAGGAATTATTCTCGCAGAGCCGTAACCACCTCGTAAACTCCATACTATATTATCAGACTCATCAAATAATGCATCCCGTAGGCAATTAAATCTTACTTCATCGTTACTTGCAAGAAAGGGTAGCTTACCTTTAGCAAAACACTTAGAAGAAATTTGTAAATTTAGTCCATTAATATTTTTTAAATCCGACAAGGTTTTATTATCCGCTCCTGTTGCCGGAGCAACAACAGTAATAGAGATACTTTTTAGACTATGACCAGCAGAAAAAGTTGATATTGCAAAAAATAATATTATTAGTAAAGATATCTTTTTAAGAATCATGAATATAATTGATAGGTATTGTTATATGAACAGGTAAATCTACTATGTCATGCCGTGGTTTGACCACGGCATCCAGTCTTTATTTTATTTTTTCTAATACCGTGGACAAGCCATGCTATGACAGAGACAAGCACTGGATTCCCATTTTAGCTATGGATGACATAAAAGGGAATAGAAATGACATAGGAAATGAGCAGAACCTTAAGAAACTATTCTAAATAAAAAGCAGCACCATCACCGGTAAGCTCTACTGCTTTAGCCTTGATTTGGTCAATAGTAAGGCCACTATATTCTACAAACCAACCTAATAAAGTATCGTCCTGACAAAAATTAATGTTCTGAACAACAGTTGCTTTATCTAAATTACCTTTTCCCATATCATATACAAGCTTTAATGCTTCTTTTTGTGCTGGTAGTTCATGAGTATTAGATAGTGCTAAAGTCTTTACTTTTTCTCCAAGTTTATTCGCTGAAGCCTCTGATATTTTATCATCTTCAGATTTATCAGTTGAATTTTTGCTTATTCTAAGGTTTTCTATTGTAGGTTTAACAAGTTTTGTCCATAGCTGGTCAGTTGAACTACAATCACAATCGGCTAGATATTTTCTACCTTCTTCTCCAGTTTTTACAGCATTATCAAAAAACTCTTTAACTATCCACGTATTGTTAAATTTATTATAAGCAGCTTTTATGAATAGTTCTAAATTATTAGAACCTAAATCTAAGAATTTTTGTTTAAGGTCCATAGGGATATGACTTTTTGTATCTAGCCATGTTTGCATTCCTGATAATATTTCTGATATTACCTTATTAAGGTCTTGTGTCGGGACAGTAATATTATTACTCTTCATAGTAGCCTCAAGTGCATTTTTAGTACTAGCATCCAAGTTAGATACTAAGTTTTCATACTGGGCCGGATTACTTTTAGCTTCTTTTAAAATGCTTACTATTTTCTTAAATCTTAGTACTATTTCTGAATGGCTACCCGTAGTGCTTGTCATCCAATCCCATTTAAAATATTCAAGCCCGCCGGTAGCATGATTTGGGACTTCAACATGTGCAAATTTGTGGTCATATCTAATGCCGATTACATTAAGATCGTCTTTATATTTCTGTACTTGAATATCGGTATCATTACGCTGTTTTTTAAAGTGTTGCTCTATTTTTTTCATACTCTCTCCTTAATTCATATTTTTAATTAGTGTCCACCATATTATACTTATGTATTACTATATGTCAAAATAAAGCACTAATAGCAATTAACTTTTTGCTATATCACCAGCATGTAAGTCACGCTTAAAGTACAAACTACTATTCTTATTTAAGATTACCCGATAAATCTGAACATTTTCAAGTACTCTTTGAACGTAATCTCTTGTTTCTCGATAAGGTATAAGTTCTATCCAGTCAATAACTTTTCTTGTATCTTTTATATCCCTTGGATCACCAAACCTATCTATCCATTTTACTACATTATGACTTCCGGCATTGTAAGAAGCAATGGATAGAATATAAGAACCTTTATGATCATCTAATAATTTTTTGAAATGATGCGAACCAAGTTTAATATTATATACCGGATTTCTAGTTAAGTCTGCTACATTACATTTAACATTTATGGATCTTGCGGTATCACAAGCAGTATCTTTAATAAGTTGCATGAGACCCATAGCATTTGCATAACTTACTGCTTTATGATCAAAAACCGATTCTTGTCTAATTATTCCATAAGTTAAATGAGGTGGGATAGGCAAACCTACTAGATTATAAGGCGTTGGAAAAGCACAATCCGGAATAAAAGCATTATTTTGGGCGGCAATTTTTGCCACCTCAACCATATGATTAGTATTATTACTTGTTTTAATAATATTCGCAATTATTTGAATTTCTGCAGAATTTTTAGTGTTTTTCATTGCTGCTTTGGAATATATCAGGGCTAAGTAGCTTTTATTATATTTAACCAATAACCTTATTGCTTTAATAATCTCTTTATTTTCTATAATTTTCCTTTCTTCAGAAGTTATTACGGGAATAGGAGGTAAAACTAACTTGGTCCTATTTAATTCAATATTTGCTACCTGCCCATAAAAGGTAAAAGAATATTTGGCTGCCTGCTCGTAAAATTTTCTAGCCGTTTGCTTATCACCTTTTGCTGCATAAGTACGACCTAGCCAATAAAACCCACGTGCCAAACTAATCGGAGTCTTAACAACTTTAATAAACTTATTAAAATGTACTAATGCTTGATCAGGCTTGTTTAAAAAACTTAAAGAAAGCCAGCCCGCAAGCCATTCCTGCTCCCTTATAGTTTCAGGACAAGTAGCAAAAGGAAGCGTTGCCATTCTATAGCTATTAGCAAAATCTTTGTAATCGATGAATTCACGAGCATAATAGGACTGAATACGACACCATTTAATAAAATGTTTACGGTTATTTTTAGCTTTCTTAAACAAAGTAATAATTTCCTTTGTCGGCTTTTGCATTTTTTTAAAATCTAAATAACGATATAATAAACCGGAAGTATAGTATTTTTCAGGAATACTTTTAAAAAGCTTTTCAGCATTTGGCGCTTTACCTATAATCGCAATTTGAACTTTAAAAGAATTACGGTAACCTTGATCTACATATTTCAGGGATTGCTCAGCAGCTCTAATATCATTTTTCCATAAATGTTCTTCTATTCGCGCTAAATGATCACTCGCAGTTAAATATTTATGCCACTTATTGTAATATGCATTTTCTTCTTCAGGAGTGAAATTGGCGTATACCCAAGCCTCTTTAATAATAGGTAGTAATACCTTCTGATCTTTGATTACACTACTTGCAGCTGCCGCATAAAATTTATAACCTTTGCCGGTAAGAGGAGGATGTTTACTAAACCAATCAAAAATTACTTTTTTATTTGTATTATTATTTAGATATTCTTCCGCTCTTTCTTCAAGCAGCTTATTTTGAGGCCAATCCGGGTTATTGCATAAAAACCTTATTACATGTTCAAAACTATTATCTGAATATTTATTATCTAAATATTTCTGAGAAAGTACAATTTTTGTTAAAATTTTATTATTTACTTCTAGAGCTAAATCTTCGGCTTGTGACCAATTTTTTTGATCGATATAGGTAAAAACTTGCTTAATATTATCTACAACATTAGAATTAGCATTTACTTTTAAAGCTAATAACAAGAATATAGAAGTTAATAATTTTATTGTGATTTTCATAAGTTTTATGATTTGTTGCGTGGATACCTAATAGTCATTACGAGTTACTAAAAGCGTTGTTGCATGGCTCATTTATATCATTCCCGCGAAAGCAGGAATGACATAGAGACCAACTAAACACCCGTAGAACCAAAGCCACCACTACCACGCATCGTTTCCATAAGACTACTACTTTCTTCCCATAATATACGTTCGTACTTTGCGATTATTATCTGTGCAATTCGCATGCCTTTTTCTATAATGAAATCTTCTTTACCGAGATTAATAAGAATGACCTTTATTTCACCTCGATAATCTGCATCAATAGTACCGGGTGAATTAGCAACCGTGATACCGTGTTTAACGGCAAGACCCGAACGGGGTCTTATTTGGGCTTCAAACGAATCTGGTAGTGCTATAGCGATGCCTGTTGGAATTAGCTGTATTGCGCCTGCTTTTATTGTTATAGGTTGCTCGTTTGCGGCTATTAAATCCATCCCCGCACTATGCTCTGTAGCATATTCCGGCAGACTGCCGGAAAAATTTTCTAGTTTTTTAATTTTAACTTGTGTTATTGGCATATTATTTCATATCAAATTTATCGTTAATAATTTTATTTTCTACCGCATCAATTAAAGAATTGGCAAGATTATCGGTTAATATCTTACTTCCCATGCCAAGTTTCTTTTTAAGCCAAGGTTGTTTAGCACATAGATATTGAAACTTAATATTATCACCGAATTTTTCTTTCATTACGCTATACATATCACCTATGCCATCAATTAAGCCGTAATCAAGCGCCGTTTGTCCTGCCCAAAATTCACCGTTAAATAAAATTTCGTCTTGCTGAGTTAACTTCCCTGCTCTTCTTGTTTTTACATATTCTATAAAATGTTCATAAACCTGCTTTTGCAAATCTTTGATAATTTTAAGATCATCTTTATTAATAGGTTTAAACGGATCCAATACTGATTTATTCTTGCCTTCCGTATAAACTCTTCTCTCTATCCCAAGTTTATTAATTGCTTCATGAAAACCGAATCCGCTTGATACTACTCCGATACTACCGATAACCGAACTCGGCAAAGCATATATCCGGTCACCACTGCAAGCAAGCCAATATCCACCTGAAGCCGCCATATCTTCAATAAAACTATAAATTTTTATTTTATTTTCTTTAGCAAGGTCACGAATACGTTTTGCAATAAGTTCAGATTGTACCGGAGAACCGCCAGGAGAATTAATAATTAAACATAATGCTTTTAATTTCTTTATTTTAAAAGCTTTTTCGATTAGTTCATTTAATGATTCTAACGTAAGTCCCGATTGCATAGTACTTACTTTACCGATAACACCACTAAGGCGTAAAACGGCAATCACCTCTTTAGAATTACCAAAAACCGAAGCAAATAATTGATCTAATTTACTTATCTGCCGTTTGGTGATTATCTGATCAAATTCAGCATTCGCCATAGTTGATGTATTTACTTCATTCATTAATTTTACTCATTTTTAATTTAATATACTCGTTTAATTTGAAAAATTGGCTATGTCGTCTTATAAGATCTGCGGTACTCACCTATTAAGTATACGCTCTGCTCCTCGCCTTATAGACTCCTTGCTTTTTTCCAAATTAAACTTCGTCTATTTACTTGGAGTTACTCTATAGCATCCTTTTTTATTGGCGGCAAAGGCTTAGCCGGTTTATTCAGAGATTGCTCGTTATAACTATTTTTAGGTTCAGGATAATTTTGGGGAATGGCAGATAAAATAGTATCTCTAACTTTTTCGTCATACCAATTTGTATTACCGACAAAGCTAGTTACTATTTTGCCGTTTGGGTCTATTAATATACTAGTCGGTAAACTAACAACCCCTAAGGCTTTAAATAATTCATTTCTATAATCATGATAAATCGGCAAATATCTTATTTGATAGCTTTTAAAATATTCTTTCACAACTTTTATGTCTTGATAATCTTCTGAAATCGGAATTACTGAAAAAGGTAATTTCCTAAAATCTTTTTGCAACATATCAAGATCAGGCATTTCTGTGACACAAGGAGCACTCCAAGTAGCCCAAAACACTAACAATATAGTCTTTCCTTCAAACTGATCAAGAGAATATTGATTTTTTTCTTCATCAAAAAAAATTATATTATCAGGAACACTTGAACCTCTTAAAAATGCTAATTTATCCTTAGGCTTCTCATAGAGCTTAGCATGAATTTTAGGAATAAAAATTATTATAGATAATAAAAATACTATAATATATATAAGATATTTATTATAATTTCTTAAGGTCATATAATAATTTATAGTAATGAAGACATTTTATTTATTCGTATTAGCACTTACATTATGTAGTTGTGGTATAAAAAAGCCTTTAGAAGCACCACAGAACAAGGCAAAACATCATTGCGAGCAGTCGTAGACTGCGTGGCAATCTCATCAAATATCCTGAGATTGCTTCGTCAAATTACTTCGTCATGTTCCTCGCAATGACGTACTGTATCAATACCTCTTAAGCGTCGTACCTTGCAAAACTAAGTCAAAACAATAAGACGGCATATTTTCTTGCGGTTCGATCAATATCGGATTTACTTCACCGCATTCATTATCACACATATTTTGATCAGATAAGTCTAAGCGTGTTTCGAGAGTAGTAAGACTAGGATGCTCTATTCTTATATTTGCACTTCTCAAATAACGAGAAGATTTATAAGGCAACATGCTAATAAAGTAATATTCTCCTTTATTATTAGTAGTAGCAATACCGGAACCGGTAAAACTTGAATCGCTTTTACTTGTAAATCTTCTTTTATCAACTCTAGTTTTTAAAGGTTCGTAAGGATATTTATCTCCGCTTCCTGCTTGCCATAAATAAACTTTAGCATCCGCAACCGGCACGCAATTTTGATCTAATACTTTTCCTTTAATTAATATCCTTTCTCCGTAAAATTTTGATAATCTTCCTGTTTTACGTAATAAATTATTAGTAGTCTCAAAAACTTTTGGTTCATAATCATTAAATATATTTCTAGTAATTTTACAACGATTAAGCTTATTAGGGTAAGTTTTAGAAGCAGCAAATATGTTTAATGTCCATAAACATAAAAAACAAAATATAAATTTTTTCACTTTTCACCACTATATTTATAAAATTCTACATCTAAATTTAAATCAATTATTTTTATTAATCAAATTATTTTTATTCTCATTTGATTATTAAGTAATTGACTGTTATAGTACACTTTGTTATACTAAAATATTATATATATGCAAAAATTTTTATCTTTAATAATTGTAATTCTAATACTTTACAATATAGTAAAGTTAAAAATATCTCCTGACAACAATAATCCTACAACTGTAGAGCAAACGGCTTCAAATAATTCATCTACCAATGAAAACCAAACTAGTATAAATAATGAACCACCTATTTCATTAAACGGTAACTTATTTGAACGTACGGTTTCAAAAATAGTAATAAATGCTCTTAAAACTGAAGAAGGGAAAGCATTTTTTGAAAATATTTTACAACCGTTAAATGGACCTATCAATCCTAATGATTACACTATTGAAGTACGTAAGGATTTAGTAAAAACACTGTTCAAAATTCATACGCTCGGTAGCGGTAATATCGGTCCTGCTTCTTGCGGACATGTAGTTACCGTATTTTATCAAATATCAGATATGAACAATACTTTAATATCTGAAGATACTAAGACTTTTACTTTAGGCTCTGCTCCTGTAATGCTTGGCTTAGATAATGTAATAATCGGTATGATGGTAGGAGAAGCACGAGAAGCTATTATTCCGGCAAAATATGCCGTTAATAATAGTAATAATATTATCTTCGATGATGCGTATAATTATAAAGTTAATGTAATTTTAAAATCCATATTACCGCAAAATTTTGTTAAAAGTAATGAAGTTAAAATTTATGACGATGAGATAGCTTATCGTGTTCCTTTATTATGTGGTGAAAAAGTAAGCTTTAATGCTAAAATTACTCGCTTATCAAACGGTAAAATACTATATGATTCAAAAGCAAAAGGACAACAAATAGATATGAAAATTGGCGATATTACATATCCTTTAATTTTTTCTTACGCCTTACAAGGTAAAGTAACGGTTGGAACACGCAGTGTTATTGCTAAAGGCAAAACATTTAAAACTTTAGGTTCTAACATAAATAAAATTATTTCTCATGCATCGTTACCGATAAATGAATATCTTTTGCTTGAACTAGGAGACTTTAAACAAAATTAAATAAATATGAAACAAAATAAAATTCAAAGACAAAAAAATTATATTTTATTATCTATCCTTGTCATAATGATAATAATTGTATATCTTATAGCATTAATAAAAATTGCAGGATAAATTTTGTAATTATTAAAAATTTAAAACTCAAATTAAACGAGTATATAAGCATCTTACTTGTAAACTTTAATTATAGTATGGACATTATTAAAAAAAACAACAATATTATTATATTAGTAGGTTTAATATTTTTAGCAGTAATTATTTATATCTCTACAAGTAAGAGTTCCGATAATAAAACAAACGATAATATATTAGAAGTAAAGATAGCTATACAAGATCATAAATTTGTTCCGAATATAGTTGAAGTACCAAAATCAACTAAGATAAGGTTAATTGTTCATAATGAAGATGATACGGTAGAAGAATTTGAAAGTCATGATTTACATCGTGAAAAAATAGTTATGCCAAATGAGTCAATACATATTATACTTGCACCTCTCAAGCCCGGAAAATATGAATTTTTTGGAGATTTTCATCAAGATACGGCTCAGGGTTTTATAATTGTTAATGATTAGATAAAAAATATGTTTAAAATTGCTTTAGTAGTGTTTCGTGAATGTTTAGAAATATCCTTATTACTTGGTGTAATACTCGTCGTAACAAAACAAATAGAAAAATCACGTCTTTATATTATTGCTGGAGTAATGCTTGGAGTAGTATTTGCTTCAATTTTTGCATTTTTTACACGTAAATTATCTTTATCTTTTGGCGGAATAGGCGACGAGTTATTCGATTCCGGCATTATGATACTAATAACCATTCTGATTAGCTGGACAATAATATGGATGCAAGGTTACGGTATAAAAGTAAAGCAACATATAAACGACTTATCAGTAAAAATTCATGAAGGTAATGCCAGTTATTTCATGTTGTTTTTTTTAGTTGCCACTACTATCTTACGAGAAGGTGCAGAAATTATTATTTTAGTATATAGCATATCTTCAGTTGAAACAATACCAAGCAGTATTTACTTGCAAGGAGTGATAATAGGTGCTACAAGTGGCTTCTTACTTGGTGTAGTAATATATTTCGGTTTCATTAAGATTGCTAATCAAAAATATATTTTTAAAATCTCTACCATATTATTAATGCTGATAGCAGGCGGATTTGCAGCCAGTGCTGCAGGTATTTTAACCTCTTCCGGTCTAGTTATGTTTTTATCCGATCAACTTTGGGATAGTTCATGGTTAGTAGCAGATAGAAGTATGATAGGTAAAATCTTACATATTGTTACCGGTTATATTGCAAGGCCTAACGGACTACAAGTACTGGCTTATTTTACTACTATATTACTGATAAATATTGTCATACAAATAAAATTAAGATATTCCAAAAATAACTTAATATCAGTACAAAAAAACGAATCAAATTAATTTTATTAAAGAGAACAATTAAATTAAATATGTTAAAACTTTTATCAGAAATTGGTCCGGTAATAGCATTTTTTACAGGCTTTTTTTATGGAGGCGGTATACAACACGCTACTCTTTATATGCTTATTACCTCTGTTATTTGTATTACCCTTTGTTATGTTATAGATAAGAAAGTATCCAAGCTTTCTATTATTTCTACGACTGTTTTATTAGTTTCGGGAAGCATTACTTTAATTAGCGGCGATTCAATGTATATAAAAATCAAACCTACTATATTATATGTTATTTTTGGAATAATATTTCTCATGAGCGGTATAAGAAAAAATCCTTTTATCAAATATGCTTTAGAGAGTATAGTACGTCTTAAAGAAGAAAGTTGGATAACCTTAAGCTATAGAACAGCGGCTTTTTTCTTTTTTATGGCTGTAGTTAATGAAGTAGTTTGGCGTAATTGCTCAGATGAAACATGGGTCAAATTCAAAGTATTCGGTGTAATACCTATTACTTTTATATTTATTTTACTGCAATTACCTCTTTTATTAAAGAATAAATTACCGGATAGTAAGATATGATATATAATACCTTACTATTTTTACTTTATGTCATTACCGTGTAGGCTTTGTTGCATGGATCGGTAAAATCCACTGTGTCACCCACCCCGTGGCTTGACCACGGAATCCATACAAACAATTTAAAATACTAATATTATTAGTATTTTAAGCTGGATCCCACGATCAAGTCGTGGGATGACACAGAAAAGCACTGGATCCCTGCTTTCACCGAGATAATACCGGTGGCTTTTTAAAAATCGTAGGGTACTATTGTTATGATATTACGAGTTCTAATTTTTATAGCTCTTTCTTTTAGTCTATCTGCTTGTTTACCTGCTATTTTTACCGCAGCAACCACTACCGGCATTGTTGCTTCAAAAGATCAACCAATGTCTGAAACATTAAATGATGCAAGGATTTCTGCCAGCATTAAAGCTGATTTAGTAAAAAATAATTTTAGAGATTTAGGTGCTAAAATAAAGGTTGAAGTATCACAAGGAAGAGTATTATTAACAGGAAATATTCAAAAAGAATCTGATGCGTTAAAAGCCGTAGAAATTGCTTGGAATCAAAAAAGTGTAAAAGAAGTTATTAATGAGTTGAAAGTAAATAAAAACAGTAATCATTTTGACTTAGCCCAATATACTAAAGATAGTATGATAACCACGCAAATTAAAGCTAAAAATTTAGTCAAAAAAGACATTAAATTTGCTAATTATACTATTCTAACTATAGATAATATTGTTTATTTATTTGGAGTTGCAAGATCAGAAGAAGAGCTAGAAAAGCTTGCTTCTATTGCATCAAAAATAAAAGGTGTTGAAAAAGTTGTGTGTTACGCTAAAATAATGAATAACTTTAATACAAATCATGATAATAGTGAAGAATCATAAATTCAAATTAGACCTCTTGCAGAACGAAGCTAATAAAAAGAAAATTGAAGGAAACACGGCACGTAGCACCGCAGCGTACACTTTAGTACGTGAGGATGCGAGTACCGAATTGACGTATACCGCAGATATTTCAAAAGTTGAAAATCAAATAAGTGGTGAGCCTGCACAGCGTATAAAAATACGTGAACACAGGCAAATCCCAAAATTTGACGTACCAAATCTTGAAGTATCAAAGAAATTATCTTTAGGAGCAAGTTATGCACAGGGTTTATTACTTTTGTTAATTTTTTGTTTTGGTCTAAGCGGTTGTAATACCTCAAAAAGATTACCTTATTCCCACAAATATTCTTACAAAGAATTATCAAAAGATGATCCTCATAATCTAACTTATAAAGGACATTATAAAGTCGGTAAAAATTATAAAATAAAAGGAAAGACTTACAAACCTCACAACCCTAAATCTTTTACCGAAACAGGTTATGCCTCATGGTACGGTGGATGTAAAGACGGTTTTCATGGTAAAAAAACAGCTAACGGCGATAGATTTAATAGAAATTTATTAACTGCTGCACATAAAACTCTTCCGCTCCCTTGCTTAGTTAAAGTTACCAACAAAGCCAATAATAAAGCAGTAATTTTAATGGTTAATGATAGAGGTCCTTTTAAGAAAAATCGTATAATAGATGTTTCTCAAAAAGCGGCTGAAATTTTAGCATTTAAAAATCAAGGTATAACTAAAGTAAAAATAGAATATTTACCTAATGAAACTGAGAAATTTCTAAAAAATATTAACCTAAAAAAACCACAAAGTAAAACTTTAGCTAAAAACTCTAAAAAATCTTCATCTACTAAAGTTACAAAAAACAATAAATGTAGCGTTAATTGTCATATAAAACTTGTAAATTTAAAGTATAAATTGGCAGTAAATCCTTAAAAGATGTGTAAATATTAAATCGTCAGTAGTCGTAGGCGTTGTTGCATGGCTCAATTTTTAACATCATTGCGAGGAGCAACTTAAGTTTCGACGAAGCAATCTCAAGAGTTTTTGTATTACCTCATGAGATTGCCACAACCACTTTGTGGTCTCGCAATGACGATACATATCAACTACGTATATTCTTTTTCTTTATTATTTTTGATTTAGCTTTTGTAGTAGATTTATTATTAGAGGCAAGCTTGATTGAAGGTTTAGGAACTATAGGCTTAATATTAAAATACTGATCTAGTAGCCCCATCATCTTTTGATCACGAGATGCAGCACTTTTACTACCTGTAACAACGGCAATCAATGATTTACCGTTCCTAGAAGCAGTAGTTACTAAATTATAACCTGCCGGTGTATGAAAACCTGTTTTCATCCCTTCTGCACCTTGATAATTTTTAGTAACCCTATTATGTCCGTTTACTACGTTTCCACGAAATACAAAGCTGGTTTTAGCAAATAACGGATAAAATTTAGGATAATCTCTCTTCAAAGCCATAGCAAGTTTAGCCATATCTCTTGCGGTAGTTTGCTGCAATGGGTCATGCCAACCTGAAGCATTTTTAAAATAGGTATTCCTCATACCGAGCTGTTTAGCTTTAACATTCATTAAATGAGCAAAAGCTTTCTCTGAACCTTTCATGCCCTCAGCAACTGTTACAGCAGCATCATTAGCAGATTTTATAATTAATCCATTAATTGCCTCTCGAACGGTTATAGTTTCCCCTGCTTTTAAACCCAGCTTACAAGGCGGCATTTTTGAAGCTTTTGCTGATACAAGTAATTTTTTATCTAAAGGTAACTTACCGGCTTCAATTGCTTCAAACATTAAGTATAGAGTCATTAGCTTAGTTAAAGAAGCAGGGTAAATCCGAATTTGTGAATTATGGGCCTGCAACACTTTACCGCTTTTTGCATCAATGACTAAACTAGTTTGAACAGGAGGTTTAGGGGTATTTTTTACGTTTTTTTTTGCTTCGCTTATAGGCGTAAAGAAAAATGTTACAACAAAAATATAAGGTAATAAAAATTTCCTAAACATTTTAAATAAATAAAATATTATTCAAATTAAATCAAGTGTGATTTTTCGTCATTGCAAGGAAAAATTGAACATTTTGACGAAGCAATCCAGTAAAAAATGCATAGCATTTTTTTTATTATTTTCCTAGATTGTCACGCTTTCTACGGTCGCTCGCAATGACGATGAAAATAATACTTACTACACATTAACCTTTTTATTAAGATACATTAATATAAACAAAGCAGGCAAGGCTAAAATTATAGTAAAGAGGAAAAAACCGTCCCAGCCCATCATATTTACGAGTTTTCCAGCATAAATAGTGACAGTATTGTTACATAAACTACTAGCACTACTAAGTAAAGCATATTGTGTTGCGGAATATTTTTTATTACATAAATTACCTATATATCCGACTAAAGCAGTAGCACCCATAGCGGCAGCAAAATTCTCTATAGTAATAGCAATTAATAAAGCTTCAAAAGAAGGAGGCTGATGATTAAGCCAAATAAATGCAAAATGCGTTAAGCTTTGGGCAATACCGGTAATAATCAAACCTTTAAAATTCCCCACCCTATACATTACAATACCACCGACAAAACCACCGACTAAGGTTGCAATCAATCCATAAAGTTTAGCTATTATTGCTATTTCGCCTTTTGTATAACCAAGCTCTATATAAAAAGGTGAGGCAATTGCTCCAAGCATAGCATCGCCTAATTTAAAAAATATTACCGCAAGTAAAATAGTTGCAGCAAATTCTCTTTTGAAAAAATCCTTGAAAGGATTAATTACTGTAGAAATCCATGAAGTAATAGAAATAATATTAATTTTTTCTCTTACTAATTCTTTTTCGTTTACGGTTATTATAAATATCGTTGCGACGATAAATATTATACCTATAACACAGAAAGTTAGTGGCCAATTATTTCCAGTTATTTCTGCAAGGTACAAAGCACCTGCCCCTGTAATAAGCATACCGATTCGATAACCGAATACGGCGGTTGCACTAGCTATGCTTTGTGTTTCTTGATCAAACTTATCTATACGCAACGCATCAACGGCAATATCAAACGTGCTAGATAAAAAGCCTAATAATATAGTCAAAAAATAGAAAGAAGTTAAAGAAACTTCAGGATTTTCCTTGCTCATAGCAATTAGTACTAAAGCCATTAAAGAGCTACATAATATAAGCCAGCTTTTGCGATGTCCCCACCTACTTAAAAAAGGTATTTTAAAATTGTCGACTAGAGGCGACCAAAATACTTTTAACGAATATGATAACCTTGCAACTGCAAAAGTAGTAATAACGGCGATATCTATACCGGATTCTTTTAACCATACCGCAAGAGTAGAAAAAATTATAACCAGCGGCATACCACTAACTATTCCTAAAATAAATATTTCAAATAATCGATAGTCTTTAAAAATCTTGGTAATGCGCATTGTGATATTTCATTAAATCGTCATTGTGAGGAGGGGCATAGTATAGCCCCGACGTGACAATCTTGTCAAGCATCCTGAGATTGCTTCGTCAATTACTTACATAATTTCCTCGTAATGACGAAAATATTAGTGTTGCAATAATAATTAATAAAATTAAGCAATATAAGCTATTTACTTTATAAATCAACCATTTTCTCTTAACTCCTTAGTATACAACCTATAATATTCATCTTTATTCTTAAGCAATTGTGTATGAGTTCCTTGTTCACAAATCTCACCGTTTTTCATAACGATAATATTATCAAGATCGGTAATACTGCTTAAACGATGCGTAATAATTAAAGTGGTTTTTCCTTGACGTAATTTCTTTAACGATTCTAGAATTTTCTGTTCGGAAGCTTGGTCTAAGCTGCTTGTTGCTTCATCCCAAATTAAAATAGGGGCATCTTTTAAGAAAGCTCTAGCAATAGATAAACGCTGACGCTGACCACCTGAAAGAGTTGTCCCCTGCCCCCCTATCTGCGTGTCGTAACCGTTCGGCAGATGCATAATAAACTCATGAGCATCGGCATATTTTGCTGCTCTAATTATTTCTTCTCTTGTAGCGTTTTCCTGACCGTATGCTATATTTTCTGCAACACTTGTATCAAATAAATAAGTATCTTGAGTAACTAAGGAAATCTGACCTCTAAGTGAAATAAGCTTAATATCTTTAATATCATGATTATTAATTAAAATTCTTCCTTCATTTGGATCATAAAAACGCACTAATAAATTACTAAGCGAAGTCTTAGCACTACCTGAACGCCCGACAAACGCAATAATTTTATGAGGCTCTAGCCTTAAATCTATATATTTTATAGCTATTTTACTCTCAAACCTTAAAGCTAGTTTTTCAAAAGTAATTTGTGGATTATATAAATCTACGTCTTTAGCATCTTCATGATCTTTAATAAGAGGCTTGGTATCCAAAATACTAAATACCCTCTTAGCTGCTGCTATTCCTTCTTGCAAATTAATATTTAACGATACCAAACTTTTAAACGGTCTATAAGCCGCTGCAAAAGAAGCCAAAAAAGCAAAAAGAGCCCCTGGCGTACTTTTTCCCTCCAGGACTAGATTACCTCCATACCATACCATCCCTCCAACTGCAAAACCGCTTAAACCCTCCATAATCGGTGAAACCATTGCATCTAGCTTAGATGTTTTTTTGTAGAACTCTAAAATATTATTAATAATCAACGATGCTCTATTACTTTCTATTTTTTCGCCTACAAAAGATTTAATAATCTGAATTGACTGAAATGTTTCATCAAGCCGAGAGGTATAATGCCCAAACTCTTCTTGTGACTGTGCAAATATTCTTCTTATCTTTCTACCCATCCTTTGCACCGGATAAACAGCTACAGGGAAAACAAGAAAAACTACGCAAGATAATAGCGGTTCTAAATGAAACATTGTTGCTATTAAACATACTACAGTTAGGAAATGTTTAGCACATCCGACAAGTAAGTTAGAAACAGCTCCACGCATCAAAGAAATATCATTAGTAAAACGAGATATTAAACGTCCTGAAGATTGGTTTTGAATAAAAGAAATATCGGCAAATAACAAATGCTCATACATTTTTATCTGTAAATCGTTTAGTACCCTCTGCCCAACAAATTTTATTAGATAATTCTGATAATACTCTGAAATTCCTTTTATAACAAAAGTTACAGTAAGCACTATAGGCATTATTATAAGCATTTTCTTATCATGCGTTAAAAAAACCTTATCAATAATAGGTCTAGCTGCATGTACGATCACTGCCGTACAAAGTGCTGCAACAACCATACAAAATATCGAAAAATATATTTTATTTGCGTAAGGTTTAACATGATCTTTTATCAGCCTTTTTATAACATCTGCGGCTGTGTAGTTATCATTTAAATTATTGTTATTCATTCTCGTTAAAAATATTAAATTGATGATGTGATTGATTCGGTACAGGCATTTTCAAATGCTCAAAAGCGGCAATCGTGATTACCCTACCTCTAGGAGTTCTTTGTAGTAAACCTATCTGTATAAGATAAGGCTCTATGGTTTCTTCAAGTGCGTCACGTTGTTCAGACAAGGCAGCTGCAATCGTTTCAATTCCGACAGGACCGCCATTATAATTATCCGCTATGAATTTTAGATAACGATAATCATTGCTATCAAGTCCTATGCGATCAACTTCCAAACGATTTAACCCAAAATCAGAGATTTCCTTATCTACTCTTGATTTACTGTCAACTGCTGCAAAATCTCTTATACGACGAAGCAATCTTAATGCAATTCTTGGCGTTCCTCTACTTCTTTTAGCTATTTCTTCAGAACCCGAATCGGTCAAATCAATATCAAGTAGTTTACTTGCTCTATTTAGAACTTTCTTCAATTCCTCAGTATTATAAAAATTTAGCCGCATAGGAATACCGAACCTATCACGCAAAGGATTACTAAGCAGCCCGAGGCGTGTGGTAGCACCGATTAAGGTAAATTTCGGCAAGGTTATTTTCACTGACCTTGCGGCAGATCCTTCACCGATAATTATATCAAGCTCAAAATCTTCCATAGCAGGATATAAAACCTCTTCAACCGCAGTATTTAAGCGGTGGATTTCATCAATAAATAATACATCGTTCTTTTCAAGATTGGTAAGAATAGCAGCAAGATCAGCTACCTTAAGTATAGCAGGACCGGAGGTGGATTTAAAATTACCGCCGATTTCGTTAGAGATAATTTTAGCAAGCGTAGTTTTACCAAGCCCGGGCGGACCGTAAAATAAAGTATGATCAAGATGCTCATTTCGAGATTTTGCAGCCTTAATAAATACCGAAAGATTTTCTTTAATCTGCTGTTGACCAACAAATTCTTGCAAATATGACGGCCTTATCGGCAATTCTTGATCATTTTCACTTTTTGCAGGTGATAATATATTAGTCATTATTTTAAATCGAATATAATAACTAATAATAGCTAAAAAATAGTTTTATGCTATAAATTATTTTAGACTTTTAATTAGCCCTCTTCACAGAAACTAGTTACCCCTTCTCTAAGTTTATCTACGGTTTCAAAAAATTTTTCTGTATCAGTGACGCCTAAGTTTTATAATTCTTCTTTAAGGTAATTTTTATTTAATCCTTTATATAACTTGAAATAATGACCAAATACCTCATTTGATAATATTATATTAGGATTTTCATAATAATTTTTCAAAACTTCTGCTACATCTTTTAGAGTAAGGTTATTTTCATCAGTTATTTCTGTAATTTGTGCGTCCAATGCTTGTCTATCTTGAGATTTCATTCCTATCTTATAACCTAAAATATTACATCCAATTAAGCTTTTATTCTCTTTTATAGCATCTGATAAGGCTTGCTTTGATTCCTCGCTTACTTCTGTACTTAATAAAAAATTCAATCCGGCAAGTTTAGTATTTTTAACAAATGAGGATCAGACAGGAACATTATTATTATCAAAAAATATCCCACTTATATCTAAATCGCTTATTTTTGTTTCGTTTATATCTTCGAGTAATTTTATTAAATTTTCTTGTGTTATAGGATTTGATGAGAAATATCAAGAGCTTCAATATTAGATTCTTTAAGAAATTTAATAAAATTATAATCTATCTAATCCCTTATCTCTTAAATAATTATGAGCTAGTTTAATATTTTCTATAGTTCCGTTTACTCTTAAGGTATCTAAAAGAACATCTATCTTATTAACATTATTCAAAGCATTTATAAAACTAATGTCGGTAATTCGGCATAGCGAATCTTTAAAAAATTCAGCAAATAACTTTATTGATTTTAAACTCCACGAAAAACTATCAGTGCTTAAGTACTTTATAGTAGCGTCTCCTTATCAAGCATTAAATAACCCATTTAAAGCATCTGCAGAAATTTTAGAGTATCCAGCAGCTACAAATACCGCTCGCTGATTGTGGTACAAAATTCACTTCGGTAATACTTAAAGTAGCAGGGTCTTTCTCTAGCTCTTTTAATATTTCTTCAGCCTATATTTTCCCTAAATATTCTATTAACTTGGACATATATTTTATCTATTAATTTTAGTAATTAAAATTAATATAAAATAACTGCTAATTTATCAACTAAAAATTAGAATATCGATTTTTCAGGGCTGTTTTGATTAATTCATCAATAGAGATTTCAGGATTTTGGGTAATGATGCCTTGAACAGCGTTTTGAGCTTCAAATCTAGAAAATCCTAGATTTACTAGAGCTTTTATTACTTCATTACTTGCAACGGGTGTGATATTCTTAATATTTAAGCTCTCTTTAATAATAGCTGAACCGCTTGATATTTTTGCTACTTTACCTTTCAGCTCTAGCACTATACGTTCAGCAAGTTTAGCCCCTACTCCGGATATTACTTTAAATATATTTTTATCTTCATTATTTACAGCAATTTGAATATCCGAAGGCGTAAGGCTTGATAAGATAGATAAAGCCATTCTTGTACCTATACCGTTTACTGATTGTAGCAAATTAAAAAAATTCTTCTCTTCTAGAGTCAAAAAACCGTAAAGATGAATATGTTCTTCTCTAACATGGGTTTCGATAAATAGTTTATAAAACTCCCCTTCAGCAAGTTTACCCAAAGTTTTACCTGAAACATAGACTAAGTACCCTACCCCGTTTACCTCGATTATAACGTAATCATCCCCTTGGGAATCAACTTGACCGCTTAATTTACCGATCATATATTTACTTTTTCTTTTTACTATATATTAAAATTAGTGTCGGTAAAGCGGTAATAATTGCTGCTAAGATGTAATGAATAACAAGCGGTCTATCCATCATATGACACTGCCCATCATTAGGGATAGTTTGAGCCAAAACCATATAAGTAACTATTATCATCACCACTATATATAGACCGGTAAAAAACAAATATTTTATAAAATTTTTCATGTTAATCTCTTTTTAAATCAGTGATATGATGTTATTCCTGCGGAAGCAGAAATCTAGGGGTAAAGCAAGATAAATCGAGCTTTTAAAAAGCTTTAAAGTACTGGATTCCGCTTTCGCGGGAATGGCATCAGAGGTTTTTTCTTCTCTTAAGCTAACACTCATACACGAAAGCAGGAATGACATTAAAAACTACACAAACTTATAATAAGTTTGATTCTTATCCCCTTTACTTATTAAAAGTTTACGCTCTAAACCATATAACAAATCTCTACTAGCCGTTGCCGTAGAAATATTTTTATGTACAGTAATATAATCTTTTCTAGAAAACCATTGATCTATTAAATTAACCTTAGCAAATTCCATTCTAGATAAAGGCGTATTTGCCTCATATGTAATATTATTACTATATAATCTTAATGCTGCAACTATTTTATCAAGCATAAACTCGATAAATAAGGTCGATTCACCAAGCTTATCACACTTACTTAAAACACCATAATATTCACTTTGATTATTCCTTATCAAACTTTCAATGGAAATATACTCAAAAATTTTATTAGCTTGCATTAGTAATAATTGTTGCCATAATCTACCGATTCGTCCGTTACCGTCTGAAAAAGGATGGATAAATTCAAACTCATAATGAAATATACAAGCTTTAACTATTCCAGAAATTTGCTTATCTTGTGCTATAAACTTAAATAAATCCTGCATTAATAAAGATACACGGCTTGCCGTAGGGGCAAAATGTATAATCTCTGTACCTTTAAATATAGCGGCATTACCTTTACGCCACTTTCCGTTATCTTCTACTAATCCTTGCATTAATATCTCATGTGCTTTTAATAATGATTCAATTTTGAAGGGATTAAATATAGTCAGATTATTGTATAGTTTTATAGCATTTTTTACTTCTACAATATCTTTTTCAGGTGCAAGTATACGCTTGCCATTTATTATATCGGTTATCTGCTCTACGCTTAAACTATTTCCTTCAATTGCTAAAGAAGAATGGATGGTTTTAATTTGATTATTTTTTCTAAGTTTTATAGGTTGAGAGTAAAGCTTGCTACTGGCTAAAATACCAAGCTCATAAGAAATATCTTGTGATAACTCCAAGATTTTATTAGTTATTTGAAAAGACGGTGTACTATTCATTATATGATAGTATCATATGATACTATCATTGTCTACGAAGAATATTTTTGCTATATCATTCCCATAGGGTATTAGCCTTATTGCATAACTCCAAAATCGTCATTGCGAACAGCCGTAGACTGTGTGGCAATCTCATGAAATAAAACAAACTTCTGAGATTACCTCATCAATTGCTATGCAATTTCCTCGTAATGACGTATATCTCTTTATTTTACAATACACTCATTAGACTACCTACCTCAATATCTTCTATAACACCACTTTTACGATCTTTTAATTCAACAATATTATTTGCGGCTTTTTTAGGACCAATTATAATTTGATGAGGTGAGCCTATAAGATCATGCGTTGCAAATTTACTGCCTGGACGTGCTTCGGTATCGTCATATAGCACTGCTATATTTTTATCTGATAGCTCTTTATAAGCCATTCCCGCAAGCTCTACGCATTTACTATCATGAATATTTAAATTAATTAGAGAAACTTTGAAAGGAGCAACACTAGAAGGCCATATGATACCTTTCTCATCGCAATTTGCTTCTATGATAGCCGCAACTAACCTTGAAATGCCTATGCCGTAAGAACTCATTTCTATAGGAGTTAGTTTACCATGCTCATCATTAATAAGTGCATTCATATTAACCGAATATTTTGAGCCTATATAAAAAATATGCCCGACTTCTATTCCTTTACTGCTGGTTATTTCTTGTTCAGATATAGGTAATTTATTTACTTCATGTTTTTCTTCAGCTGCCGCGTACCAACTTTTAATTTCCTCTACGCCGATATCAGGATTATCTTTTAATGTCTTAAATTTTTTATCGTAATAAATAGTACTTTCACCAGTTTCAGCGATTATATGAAACTCATGGCTTAAATTGCCACCGATCGGACCGTTATCGGCAATAACAGGGATAGCAAACACACCTAAATCCCTGAAAACATTGATATAAGCCTTATACATTTGATTATAGGTTTTAACGGCATTTTCTTCATTTATATCAAAAGAATAAGCATCTTTCATTAAAAACTCTCGTCCTCTCATAACACCAAAACGAGGTCTAATCTCATCACGAAATTTCCATTGGATATGATAAAGATTTTTCGGCAAATCCTTATATGACTTAATATTATGACGAAAAATATCTGTAATCATATCTTCGTTAGTAGGACCGAATAGTAAAATATTATCGTGGCGATCTTGAAATTTCAGCATTTCTTTACCGTAATTATCAAAACGTCCCGATTCCATCCATAAATGTGCCGGCTGAATGCAAGGCATTAGAACTTCCAAAGCTCCCGCTTTATTCATATTTAAGCGTACTATATTCTCGATATTCTTCAATACTTTTAAGCCAAGCGGAAGCCAAGTATAAATCCCTGCTGCTTGCTGCCTAATCATTCCACTTCTAAGCATTAATTTATGCGAAGTCACTTGAGCTTCACTTGGCTCTTCCTTTAACACAGGTAAAAAATATTTTGATAATAACATATTTTATTTACTTTCTTGCTATATTTATAATCATTTACTGTGTCATCCCGTGGCTTGCACGGGATCCAGTTTTTTTAAATTTTTTTTCTGGATACCGCGATCAAGTTGCGGTATGACAAAATTACTGGATTCCCACTTCCACAGAAATGACATTAATAACGTATCACCTTTTAGTAGTAAGGTTTAAAAACTCATGACGATATTTCTGCTGTTCGGCAAATATACCCGTATAATGCATGGTATTCATAACGCTATTATCTTGCATTACGCCACGCATTGACATACAGCTATGTACGGCAGAAATCTTAACGGCAACGCCAAGCGGCTTTAAATTCTCCTGCACGCTTTCTGCTATCTGTACCGTCATTTTTTCTTGGATTTGTAGTCTTCTAGCAAAAATATTTACTATTCGTGCTAGCTTACTTATGCCGACAATACAATTATCAGGAACATAAGCTATATCTACTGTACCGTTAAAAGGTAATATATGATGTTCACAGAAAGAGGTAAATTTTATATTCAGTAAGACAGAATCTTGAAAATTACAAGTTTCATAAAACTTGGTATTTAATATTTCTGCTACATCCTTTCCATAACCGGAAAATATTTCTGCGTAGCTATTAATTACTCTATCAGGCGTTTTAAGCAGCCCTTCTCTGCTTGGATCTTCACCAATGAATTTTATTAACGTTCTTACTGCCTCTTTAGCTTCTTCTCTAGTTGGTTTACTCATGTGCTAGTTTTATACTTTTAAAAAACATTACTTTAACACAAATATATACAAACATCAAGCCGCCTACTATAGCAATAAACCCGCCTCCGCCCATCATTCCTATTAATAGCTTAGCTGACATCGGCATTACACTATTTGGGTCTTTCCGCATAACACCGTAACCACCGGCGAATGCTAGACCTAGTATGTGCAAAATCTGCCCGAATGTTAGGAAGTAAAATGTAAAATTAATAATATTGTCATTGCGAGGAGGCACGAAGTCCCGACGCAGCAATCCAGGGAGTTTTTGTATTACCTCATGAGATTGCCACGCTCTTTTTAATTGCTCACAATGACGTTGATACCTCCCAATACCCAAATAACTACACCCCATACAAGCAATGCTAATCCCTACTATAGACCCGTGATAATGAGCAGGAATTGCTACATTTATATCTGTGATATTCAGTGCTATAAGCCCGCCAAGTAAGAATACAGTAATAGAGCAAAGTAAGATAGTTTTGATTACTCTGTCATTTATTGTAACCGTGTCATCCCGTGGCTTGACCGCGAGATCGATAACATTATTCTGATATTTTGTTTGGATTTCGCGATCAAGCCGTAGGATAACAAATACCCACACCGACTCAACCCCCATACCTATTAAACATAAAACAGGAGCAATGCCGCCTAGATATTTCATATGATTTGTATAGAATACTTTGAAGGCTCCATCGATAATATCATAAAATATATGACCGAAAAGTGTAAGAATTCCGAAAATAAAATTTAAATAAAGTAAGAAAAGATAGAATTTTTGAAATTTCAATTCTCTAGCTATTAACTCTCTAAATAAACTAACCCAAATAAATATTAATATTTGAGTATATATAAATTGCAGTAAATGACCTCCGCTCCAAAAAAGTAATTCATAATAAAATTCTATCTCGATTGGAATAATTTGAATGATATTTTGCAAGCCATTATAAGACCATCCAAAACAAACAAAGCTTAAAATAAACATTATAATAGTCGATAATACGGTAAAATTAACTAGACTATTTAAGTTCGTCCAGTCGAAGAAATATAAAATATTTATAGCGTACAATAGCAACGTAACACCAAATAAGCTTAACCCCAAAATAAATACGATATTTTCAAGTATCGGTATATAATTATTCATCACCGGATTATGCCCGGCTATTGGGGAGATGGCGATTAGAAGAGTAGCTAGAAAAGCAAGTTTGGGGTAAAGGCGGAACACGTCATTACGAGCGAATGTAGAAAACGTAGCAATCTCAGGAATTTTGTATTGTTTCATGAGATTGCCGTGTCGAGGTTTTGCCTCTCCTCGCAATGACGTTTCACCCCCCCAAACACTAGCCGTAACCGACAATAACCAAATCAATACCGATAAATTAACATGAATAATTAAAGCAGATTTGAAAATATGCGGATTTAGGAAAAAGCTTGATAATTGCGGGGTACGTAGTACCACCAAAATAATTGAATATAAACCCGCGAATCCCAAGGATAAAATACCAAGCTTAAGCCAAGAATGAGTTAAGCTATTATTTTGTAATTGATTGGTAGAATTCATAACTACAGGTAAATATTAAATATAATCTACAAATAGCTCACGATATTTAAATAAGCAATGTTTTTTTATTTGCTTTAGAAGCTAACATACGATATTAATAAGGAGTTAATAGTTATGACTAACCATCTACGTAATATCGGTATTTTAATCTTTAATAATAGGAATGAAATTTTATTAGGTAAACGTATTAGTTCCCATGGTGAGTCTAGTTATGCTCCTGTCGGTGGACATTTAGAATTTGGAGAAACATTTGAAGAATGTGCTATCCGTGAAATTTTAGAAGAAACAAATCTGATCATTGAAAACCTACAATTGATAGCGGTGACTAACGATATTTTTGAAAAAGAACAAAAGCATTACGTCTTGCTTTTCCTTAAAGCTCATTGTTTAAATGAGCATAAATTACAGAATCTTAAGCCTCATAAAGTAGAAAGCTGGTAGTGGTTTGCTCTTGATAATTTACCCTCTAACCTTTTTCTACCTCTAAAAAGACTCATTGAGAAAAAATGTTATTTATATAAAAAAAGTATTGATTAACTAAGTTTATCTAATTTTAAATATCCGGACGCGTATTTGTATAAAACACTAGCAATAAGAGTTTGATAAGATATTCTTTCTTGTGCTGCAATTCTTTGTATATGATTTAAATCATATAAAGGCAATCTAATATTAATTCTTTCCGATTTTTTAAAAAAATTAGCTGCGGCAATTTTAGCTATATTTTTTGGCTCTCTAGTTCTTTTTTAGGTAACTCTAAAAGCTCATCTTGTTCAAAATAATCTAGTATTTCTTGTTCTTTTTCAGTAAATTTGTATTTTTTCATAATCTAAACCTTAGCTTGACAATATCATCCTAACTTAGCAATATTAATAAATGATTACCTTGATTTATAATTATAATAATACAGATTTTATTGTTGTAGCAGATTGAATGGTGGGTTTGAGAAGACTTGAACTTCCGACCTCACGCTTATCAGGCGTGTGCTCTAACCAGCTGAGCTACAAACCCACAGTATAGAAGTATGGTGAGCTCGCCGGGATTCGAACCCGGGACCCTTTGATTAAAAGTCAAATGCTCTACCGACTGAGCTACGAGCTCTTAAATATATTGCATATATTCAAAAATTATGTTTTACTTTATCGCCCAAAAAGGCTAATCTGTCAACAATTTTTTTTAATTTAAATGTAAAGTTTATGCAGCATCAGGACGTGGCTATAATTATCCCCTCAAGGCTAAGTTCAACTAGGGTTAAACAAAAACCACTGCAGCTTATCGGCTCTATAACTTTAATCGAGCGGGTATTCAAACAAGTAAATCAAGCGGACCTTGAGCATACATATGTTGCGACCGACTCGGCAGAGATAGCAAGCGTTATTACAAAAGTCGGAGGAAAAGTAATATTTACGGATAGTGCTATCCCAACCGGTACTGATCGTAGTTATGAAGCTTTTAAATTAATTCCAAATAATCAAAACATTAATTACATAGTTAATGTACAGGGAGATATGCCTTTCATTGAACCTAGCTCTATTTTGAAAATTATAGAATATTTAAAAAACAGCGAATACGATATTGTTACACCAATAGTAAAAGTAGATAGGGGATCAGTGAAATCTAGTAGTAATGTCACCGTAGCGGTTGACTCGGCGGGGACAGCATTGTATTTTTCGCGTAGTCTTATTCCAAACGGTGCAGAAGAATTTTTATATCATGTAGGCATGTATGGTTTTCGCAAAAACGCTTTAGAAAAATTTGTATCTCTTAAGCCAACTTTTTTAGAAAAAACAGAACGTTTAGAACAATTACGTGCCCTTGAAAATGGCATGACTATAGGTACATGTTTAGTTGAGAATGTTCCTATTTCCGTAGATACGGAAGAAGACTTAAAAAAAGCAGTAAAATTTTACGAAAATATTAGTAAATAGGTTTATAATAATGGTACATTTCATTTTTGTTACCGGTGGCGTTGTTTCATCACTTGGTAAAGGTCTAACGGCAGCATCTCTTGCTATGCTATTGCAAGCGAAAGGTTTTAGAGTAAATATACGAAAACTAGACCCTTATCTTAACATTGACCCGGGAACTATGAATCCTCACGAACATGGTGAGGTATATGTAACCGATGACGGAGCAGAAACCGATCTAGATCTTGGACATTATGAACGTTTTACCGGAATTTCCGCATGTAAATTTGATAGCATCACAACAGGTGCGATATACTCAAAATTACTTAAAGATGAACGTTTAGGAAATTACGCCGGCGTTACTGTTCAAATCATCCCGCATGTTACAAATATAATAAAAGATTTTATACTTTCAAATACCAAGGATTTTGATTTTATTATTTGTGAAATAGGCGGTACAGTCGGTGATATTGAAGGTCTACCGTTTTTTGAAGCTATAAGGCAAATTGGTAACAAATTAAAAAGCAAAAATTGTTTATTTATTCATTTAACATTATTACCTTATGTTAAAACCGCCCGTGAATTAAAAATAAAACCTACCCAACACTCAGTTAAAGCATTACGCGCTATAGGTATTTCACCTAATATACTAGTGTGTCGTGCAGAACGTAACATTTCAAAAGGTAAAATAGATAAAATAGCTTTATTGTGTAATATAGAATCTGAGTATGTTGTCCCGGCAATAGATCAAAAAAATATATATTTAGTACCGATGGCATATCATAATTCAGGTCTTGACAATAAAGTATTAAAATTTTTTAATATTAATGTCATGCCGTCTAAATTAGATAAATGGCATGATATAATTAATAGGCTAAAAGATTCTAATTCAAAAGTAAGAATCGCTATAATAGCTAAATATCATAAATTAAAAGATGCTTATAAATCAGTAATCGAGGCACTTGATCATGCAGGTATTTATTACAAATACAAAATTGATCTAGTATGGATAAATGCTGAAAATCTAACTGAAGAGAATATTAATAAAAAATTATTAGATATAGATGGGATTTTAGTACCAGGCGGATTTGGAGAACGGGCGACTAAAGGAAAAATTATAGCAATAAAATATGCCCGTACTAATAACATACCTTTTTTTGGAATATGTTTCGGTATGCAACTTGCGACGATCGAAATAGCTCAGAATTTAATCGGTATTAAAGATGCAGTAACGGAAGAATTTAAAGTAGACGGTACAAAAATTATTGAGAAAATAAATAAAAACTGTGAAGACTCCAAAATAACAGTTGAAAATGTAAAAAAGACTATGAGGCTTGGCTCTTATCCTTGTAGTTTGGTCGCAAGTACCATTGCAGCTAATGCTTATAAAAGCCTTGAAATAAATGAGAGACATCGTCATAGATATAAATTTAATAATGAATTTCAAAATATTTTTGAAAAACACGGAATAGTATTTAGCGGTTTTTCAAAAGATGAAGAGATTGTAGAAATAATTGAACTACCGCTACTGCGTTGGTTCGTAGGAGTACAATTTCATCCAGAATTTAAATCTAAACCTTTTGAAGCTCATCCGTTATTTATTCAGTTTATTAAAGCAGCGATTGAGTATAACAAATGTAATTAACAACAATATATGAGACTATTTTAAAAAATCTTGACATAGTTTTTATTATAGTCTAGGGTGCATAAAAATAATATAGCCGGACAGTTTCTGAAAAGCGTTTGAGGTCATTCCCGCATATGCGGGAATGACCTATAAAGCTCTAAGCCTTGCAAAAACATAACATTTTTAAAAACTATCCGGTACTAAAAAAAATAAGCTCATAGCAAATCAATGGATAGCGTGGATTCTAATTTCACAATTTGGAATAAAGCCAGAAACAGTAAATTTAGGCATATAGTATGGCCGATTAGATCGTATGAATTAACCAAGTTCATCCCGATGGCTTTACTAATGTTTTTTATTCTACTTAATCAAAACTTAGTTCGTAGTATTAAAGATAGTTTTGTTGTTACCTTAATTAGCTCGGAAGTATTGAGTTTTATCAAACTTTGGGGCGAAATGCCGATGGGAATTTTATTTGTTATTTTTTATTCTAAACTCTGTAATATTATGACAACAGAGCAAGTTTTTAGGATAATTACCAGTACTTTTTTATTTTTCTTCGCAATTTTTGGTTTTATTTTATTTCCATACAGAGAGTTTTTTCATCCCGATCCCGAATTAATTAAGCACTATATCACTGTTCTTCCTCACTTAAAATGGTTTTTAATAATTTGGGGACAGTGGAGTTTGGTATTATTTTATATTATAGGAGAATTATGGCCGGTTATAGTCTTTACTCTTTTATATTGGCAGCTTGCAAATAAAATTACTAAAGTTGAAGAAGCACCAAGATTTTACTCATTTTTTACTTTATTCGGACAAACTAATTTACTCATCTCAGGAACCGTAATTATTTATTTTGCTAAGAGTGAGCATTTTTTATTACCTTTATTTTCTTATTTAAACGATACAAATGAAATTCTTTTAAAATCATTTATTACGGTTATTTTAATATCCGGATTAATTTGTTTAGCTCTTCATAAACTTATTGATAAATCAGTCGTAGAAGCTGACAAAAATATTAAATTTAAAAACCAAAGAACGGATATATTGAAATTAAGCTTGGTTGAAAGTACAAAAGTGATATTAACTTCTAGATATCTCGGTTTTATTTGTCTTCTTGTAATGTCTTATTCTATGAGTATTAGCCTAATAGAAGGATTATGGATGTCCAAAGTAAAGCAACTCTATCCCGCTACAAAGGATTTTATAGCCTATCACGGTAAAGTGTTTTTTTGGACGGGAGTACTCACGTTAGTTAGTGCGTTTTTAGGCAGTAGTTTAATTAGAATATGCGGCTGGTTTTGGGGAGCTATTATAACACCAATTATGATGTTTGGAGCAGGTGTTATGTTCTTTTCATTCACGGTTTTTGAAAATCACCTAGGAAATATCGTAAATACTCTCGGCTATAGTGCACCGCTTGTCGTTATAGTTTGTATCGGCGGACTTTGGCATATACTTTCTAAATCCGTAAAATATTCACTTTTTGATGCTACTAAAGAAATGGTATATATTCCGCTCGATAGTGAAATGAAGACCAAAGGTAAAGCTGCAGTTGATGTTATGGGTGCTAAAATCGGTAAATCAATAGGTGCTATTATTCAATTCATATCCTTTAGTATTTTCCCGAACGCCGTACATAATGACATAGCCGGTTTATTGATGTTTAGTTTTATTATCGTATGTCTATTATGGCTATATGGCGTACAAGTTTTATCGAAATATTATAATAAGATGATACAACGTTGATAAGGATGTCCATTTCTGCGAAGGCTTGCTTGCGTTGATACCTAATCTTCATAAGCTACGTAGGCGTTATTGCATGACTCAGAAAAGGCATATGATGTCTAGCTCAACCTTGTTGCATGGAGCAGTGCTTTTCAAAAATTGCCTGATGCTATGAATCAAACTATTGTATTTTGAACATCCTCTCCTATTAATCCTTGATCAAGCAAATCAAAAGCCTCATCCAAGCACTTAATATACTGCATTTTCTTAAGCTACTTCCGAATAATCTGCGATTAACCCTAGATTTTGACAAGTAATAACAAGTTGAGCTTTTAAACCATCATTCTATTGATTTTTAATATAATCTAATATTATTTTTAAAACAGCTCGGCTACTATCCTTTGCTTTTTCATTTTCATATTTATTTTTTAAGCTCTGTAATCTGTCAACATATACTCTTAACGTCTTTACTTCTTTACTTTGATATATTAAGCCCTCTATTTTTTTTAATTTGTTTTATTAACCGCTCTGCCTCTTCATTCGGTTCTTTACATTGTCTTACTCAATTTGCTTTTGTAAAATTAGTATTAGCATTGTTATGCATTAATAGTGAAAGAATAATTTTGTTTTCTACTGAGTTACGACTACAGTAATGTAATATTTCACCGTAGCACCATATTCAAGTAACATGTTGGCTTTTTTAAAATTACCTCTAAAGCAGTATCACCATTCTCATCTTGTATATTAAGATCAATACCTTTTTGCAGTAACTCTTTAAGGTCTGCTAAGTCAGTTACATAATGTATGGTACTTTTGTTTTCTGGGCTATCTACCGTATCAAAACTCACATCTTTACTGTTGTACTATTAAGACTATTGTTAATACTAATGCGTAAATCATGAAACATTTCTAAAGCGGTTTTACATTCTTTTGTATTACTCCCCTTCCCTATACAAGATTTAAAAATATTTATTAACTTAGAAATTTTAGGTATAATTATTTTTTTTAGTTATTTTATTAAAATTCTATGTTTCATGGTATTTTTGACTCGACATTATATTAATCTATTTTAATAAAGTCAATGTGAATGGTTAATTTTTACGAATTAACCAATTAACAATATAATTTAAAAATTCTTTTTTCTTGAATCTATTTGTAATATAGTAATAGGCATATTTAATATTTGTAGAGGGAGTAATGAAACAAAATCCAAAAATCTCATTAATAGGTAGCGGTAACATAGGTGGTACGCTTGCTCACTTAATTAGCCTTAGAGAACTCGGCAATATCGTGTTATTTGATGTGACTGAAGGAGTACCGCAAGGAAAAGCATTGGATCTCATGCAAGCTGGTACAATAGCCGGGTCTGATATCAAAATAAAAGGCACAAACGACTATAAAGATATTGAAGGATCTGATGCTATAATTATTACTGCCGGTGTACCAAGAAAACCAGGGATGAGTAGAGACGATTTAATTAGCATTAACACCGGTATTATGAAAACGGTTGCAGCAAATGTTAAAAAATACGCTCCTGATGCCTTTGTAATAGTAATTACCAATCCACTTGATGTTATGGTATATGTCATGCTTAAAGAAAGCGGATTGCCTCACAATAAAGTAATCGGTATGGCAGGAGTACTTGACTCATCAAGATTTAATCTTTTTCTTGCTGAAGAGTTTAAAGTATCGGTTAGCAATGTTAATAGCATGGTTCTCGGCGGTCACGGCGATGCTATGGTACCTCTTGCAAGATATTCTACAATATCAGGCGTGCCGATACCTGACTTGATAAAAATGGGCTTATCAAGTAATGAAAATATTGAAAAAATAATCGATCGTACTAGAAACGGCGGCGGTGAGATTGTTGCATTACTTAAAACAGGTTCTGCTTATTATGCTCCCGCAGCCTCAGCAATAGCAATGCTTGAGTCATATTTAAAAGATAAACGTCAGATTCTAACTTGTGCCGCTCATTTACAAGGTGAGTACGGCGTACATGATTTATATGTCGGAGTGCCTATTATGATCGGTAAAGAAGGTGTTCTAAAAGTAATAGAACTACAGTTAACCGCAGAGGAAAAAGCACTATTTGATAAATCAGTCGAGGGAGTTAAAAAACTCATTGAGACGATAAAATAAATGATAAAATTATATTATTGAAGCACAAATGCAATAAGATTTAAAATATTGAATTAATACTAATTAGTTAGTATTGTTAATTGAATATAAATGGTATTACATTTTGGTTTATTTTTATTAATAGAGGGAAATTATGAAACATAAGAATGAATTAGACTGGCTAATAAGAAATCTTTATTTAATAAAAAATACTAATTTAAATAATATTTTAGAAACAGATAAACTAGCTGTAACACGTACAACTAATTTGATAGAAGCTCTAATAAACAAAATAGACCCTAGAACGCCGGGACCACCGTATGTTTCTCAGCAACAAGCTAACTTCAAAGTAACAAATGATAAAAATATACAGGGTGCTAGTAAAGAAATTTATTTAAAAAATCTACCTATTAGTATTGGTAAAGTTGAAGGCTTTAAGGAAGACGGAAAAGGTAGAAAAACAAAGGCTCAACTTGATGTCCTAATATCCCCTTCAGATTTTTCAGCATGATTAAGACTAAGTAATTCATTACCGATCACTAATGAGCAAGAACTAGAAATAAAGGGCAATATTAATCTATTGCAATTGATGGAAGAAGTTGTTCAGAAAGTAGGGGAAAAGAGCTTAAATATACAGCAAGATAAAAAAGTACTTACCTCACAAAAAAACGAACAAGCTATAACACATGGTTAACAAAAAGTAGAGCTTAGCCTTAAAGAAGAGACTGGGGGAAAAGAACTTATAGAAACTTCTAACAATATACTCAGCAAAAGTATATCAGTAAATAAAAATTACTTCCGTAATACTAATAATTCAAGCGAATTAGATTTACAATATAAGATGTTATTAATAGATCATGCAGATAATATCTCGCAAAATATAAAGGAGGCTCTAGTCTTATATGCCGGAAGTAATAACAATAACAAGATTGATATATTATCTGAAGAATTAGCAAATAAATTTAAAAATATATCAAATTTAATCAGGCAAAATGAATCGGTACTACAAAAAGAAATAGGTAAATATTCTCCTTTTTTAAAAACTATACCTGAAGATTCTATACCTAAGTTATCACCAGCAATAGTACATTCCTCAACAGAACTTTTTGCAAAACTAGAAAATTCATTCAATGAACTAGCATAATTTACTGATAAAATATTAATAGATGCTGGCAAATCTTATGTACAACAGGCAAATATTAATCCTAAATCTAATACCGTTTCTAGATCTTCTTCTATTGATTCAGGAATAAGCTCAAGTCAAGAAGAATTATCTACCACATTTGGAAAAAGCAGCTCTACTAATTTAATTGAAGCTCTTGATTTAGCACAATCGAAAATTTATCAAATTCAAATACAGCAAAAGATAAGTTAACGGCAACAAAAGAACTACAAAAATCTATCCAACAAAAAGAAGTAAGCAATGAAAGACTTACTCAAGAAGAAATAGATAATATTTATAAGACACTAGGTATATTTGAAGAAATTAAGGAATATGAAAAGAGCGATAATTCACGTGTTCCTCGTTTATTAAATAAAAATTACTATAAGCTAACTGATCCTCATGAGGAGCGTAGAAGCGATAATATCGCTTTAGAGCAGGATGAACACCGAAATGCTGCCTCCTGCCCCAAATAGTACCGTTTCAGATAAATTAAAAGAAGCAGTAGATGATTATATATCTGAGCTACAAAATGAAAAACTATCTAAAGATACATCCCCGAAACAAGTTGAGGCAATAACTCATCCAATACAGGCAGCAATACCGACTCCTCCTGCTCTTTCCTAGAATACTCATCCTATTATTCGATGATACAATAAAGTTCTTAAAGAGGTTTAAAGAAGAGATCGATAAATTTCCACAAGATTATACTAAAGCCTCTACCATACCTCTATATTGAAGTAATATTAATAGAAATTTAGGAAGAAGTGAATTTTTAGCAAGTATGGTATCGACTTCTCAACAAGATGAGAGAATTAATGATATATTAGATAAACTTCAAAAAATTTCTACTAATTGTAGTAAGATAAGTAATAATGATGATAAATTTAATAAAGAGATTAAAGAATCTTTTGTAGAAATTAATACCACATTAAAAAATATAATAGAATATAAAGGACCCGAAATAGAATATTTAAATTCCAATATAGAAAAAGTTCAAAAGAATTGATTTAATTTAGAATCTTTGACTTATGAATTATCTAAAAATACATCTCCGAAACATATTAAGCAATCAACCCAAGATCAACCTAAAATATCTACAGGAGCAGTTACCGGTATAAAAGATAGAATAGCAAAATTTGAAGCAGACTCTGACAGCAAAATCAACAAATACTGGATAGAAGAAAAGAAACAGACTGTAGAAAAACAACATGAAAATACCCAATCTGACTATATAACTCCTCAGAAAAATTTTGAGTTTGAAAATCGAGGTAAAGAAATTAAAGAGAATAGCACCAAAAATTTAATAAACAAATTTGAAAAAGGCTTTGATAGTAAAATAACAAGATACTGGACATCACCGGCGGAATGGGATAAATGGGGGGAGAAAAACAGAAAGGTACAGGAAAAGAGAATGAACTAATAAGACCTCGTACAAAATTTGCAATAGAACACTCTAAACATACTCAATCTAAAGAGCCTATATATCATCTAACTCCTGAAAAATTGAATATTAACGAAATAACTCACGATTTAAAGCTAAAAGGCAATACAAAAAACTTAAAAGACAAATTTGAAAACTTAGCAAAAGAAGCGCAGCAAATTGGGACACAAGCACAGCAAAGCTCCAAATCTTCAAGTAGTCCTAGCATAAAACCTACAGATTGCAGTAAAAACGGAAGAAATATCTAAGGCCATTGATGTTATTCTTGTTTTTGGGTCTTGTTGCATGGCTCGTTTATATCATTTCCGCGGAGGCAGAACTCCAGTAAAACACATAAAAAACAAGTTTTTTATGTGTTTATTTTGTCAAATATGTAAATTCTGTATCAATATTGAAGTTATTTTTCTAGATCCCCGCTTTCGCGGGGATGACATTGAGTAGGTTTTTCAAGCCATGCAACAAGGCTTTACTTTTGTGAGGATGACATCCTACGTAAAACCAACACTGTACTCATTAATATTATAAGCAAAAATATGAAAAAGCTTAAAGTTAGAGATATTGACTTAAAATTTTGCCATAACAACATACTAAAGAAAGGAGTAGTTGAGGATAGAATAATACCTCCAAAAGAATGTGATAGACTATAAAGCCTCATTTTAACATTAGTCTTAAATAAGGATTGAACAATAATTTGTAGCGGTACTGCATAAAATGCTGCAAGTCCTATTAATATAATGGGACAGAGAATATTAAATATTTGTTTGCATAACATTATTTGCATGCCTAAAGCAACAATAATGCTGGCAAATAAAGCCCATGTAATCTGTCTTAAAGGGTTTATTTTATCGGCAAACAGCCCTGCAAAAACAGCTGATATTCCATAGGTAGCAGTAAGAGCTATATTTATAAATCTTATTTCAGGATGATTTATAAAAGCTATTTTTGTTAAAAAAACTCCTAAGAAAATTACTAAAAAGTGATACACTCCTCCAATAGCACCATTTATTAGTAATGCTATTATAACGGATAATTTATTATTCCATATAATTTGCTGCAAGGTACTTTTTGATGACGTTCTTAAAAATTCGCTACTTTCTTTAAAAAAATTTCTCATCAAAATAGCAAATAAACCAAATATTGCACCAATAAAGAAATTAAAACGCCATAAATATTGGATATCGGAATTACTAGCGTAATAATAAGCTATAGCCGCAAGTAATGCACCTATTTGGCTACAGCATGAAACTATTCCTATATTTAAATTTTTCCGATTATCTCCTGTTTTCTCAGCTACATAAACCTTTATTCCGTCAACTTCTCCGGCAAGGCTTGCTAAAAAAAACATTCGACATAATGTTAGTATTACCGTAGCAAAAATACCTATTATCTCAAAGGAAGGAGTAATAGCAATTAATCCGGTAGAAATGCTACTCATGCACATTGATATCTTGATAGATTTAGTACGCCCGTATTTATCCCCGATAAATCCAAAAATTAAGGACCCTAAAGGTCGTACTATAACGACTGCACTAAGAATAGCAAAAAAACTGAGTAGTTGTTTATCCTGCTCTATATTAGGTAAGAAATTTTGTGCAAGAATACTAGCTGATAAACCGAATAGAGCATAATCATAATAACGGATAATCGTTGTAAAAAATGCAACTAAAAAAGCTGAATTAGACATATAATATTTTCTTTTTGTAGCAACATCATATGATACCAACTATTTAGGCTGTGTGAAAGAAAATTAATTTAATCTATTTTTACTCTTTGTGTCTACAAATTATAAGATTTTTTTGAAATAGGAACAACTACAGCATAATTTCAATATAGAAATCTTTTATAAAGTTACTATATCTGAAAATGGCAGAATAAATATTCCTGCAAAAATTCGTGATCAATTACATCTTGCTTCAGGAGATCAGTTAATGCTAATACTTGATAAAGAATTAACATTGATTCCTCTAAAAAATAAAATTAAAGAATTTCAAGCATTAGTAAAATCTAGAAATAAAGATAACATATCATTAGTTGACTCTTGAATTGAATCAAGAAGAAAGGAATTTAATAATGAATAAATATATTTTAGATTCATCTGCTTTACTTGCATTATTTAACTCAGAAACTGGTAGTGACAAGGTCGAAGAATTATTACCGTTATCTATTATGTCTACAGTAAATATAGCAGAAGTAGTAGCTGAACTAGATAAAAAATTGAACATATCTTTTATTCAAAGTAAAGAAATGATCTCAGCTTCAATAAATAAAATTGTAGCCTTAGATTTTGATCAAGCTATAGAAATTGGACGCTTAAAGAAAGAAATAGAACAATTTGACTTATCTCTTGGTGACAGAGCTTGCATTAGCCTAGGATTAATTACAGACTATCCTATATAATATATATACTGCAGATAAAATTTGGGCTAAACTGTAATTAAATTGTAAAATCGTTTTAATTCGCTAGGCTCTATAAAAATTTCTAATTGATTTGCTATTTTGAGGTATTTTTTAGCGAAAATTAATAAGATTTTTAAAAGAATAGCTACTCCTATTTCAAAGAAACCTTATAATTTGCAGCAAAAAATAACCAAAATTAAATCTTCTTAGAAATCTTCATAGAGCCTAACAGCTCATTTTATGATAAAATTTGAAAAAAGAGCCATTATGATACTATAATAATTACCTTCCTCTTCCTGAGTGTTGCTTTTCTATTTTTTCTCTTCGTGCTTTCATAGCTTTTGCTAGTTCTTCTTTATGCTTATCTCCTCCTTGAGAGGCATTTGTTTAGCAATATCCTTTGCCTCTTTTTTTATAGTTTTTGAAATTGATATAGGTGGTGGCGGAGGCGATGGGGGGAATAGGAATACCGCTTCCAGACATTGGAGGCGGCATCGATATAGTACCGCTGCATAGTTGGAGTATTTTTTGAAGATTGATTAACAGCTACTGCTTTATCTTCTCTTCTTTCATACGTTTTATAGCTGCTAATGCTCCTTGTTGCTGTAAATCTGCAGCTGTCAGCTCTCTTTTTGTAGAAGTTAAGTGTTGATTTTTATTATCCAACTTTTTTGCTCTATCGGAAGCACTATTAATATTATTATGTTCTTTTTCTATAGCCTTAAATTGATTATTAATAGCTTCTAATTCTGCAGCGATTTCCCATCTTTCTTCTCTAGTAATATTAGAATTAGCTTTTTTTTCTTCAAGCCCCTTTTTCCTCTCTTCTAGTTCTTTCTGTTTTTGCTTTAATTCTTCTATACGTTTTGCATGATTATCTATTTTTTCTTCTGTACTCTTTGTTTGCTGCTCGAAAGAATCCTTTACTTATCTCTGCTTTGAACTTTTTTCTTTAACTCTTCATCAAAAGAAAGCGGTTTATTTCGTACAGGCTTTCCTAAATCAGAATGTATTAGATCTTCACAATTTTCTCTAGACGCTAACAGTTTTTTACTGGTATCAGGTATTTGAGGATCATGTTTTCGTAAATCTTTTGTAATTTCTTGTATATTTTTATGAAGTTCTGTAATCGACACCACTTTACCTCTCACAAGTTAATTGATTTTAAAGATATAGTAATTACAACTCTTTTATAGCTTCAACGCAAGCAAAAGTTGCTATTTTTAGTATTTCATTAGCTGTTGCTGTAGCTTGAAGTATTTGAACGGGTTTTTCAAAACCGTTTGTTATAGGACCTATAAAGCTGTTTGACGAAAATTCTTGTAACAACTCAGTAGAAATAGCAGCTGAATTTAAACCAGGCATAATTAATACATTTGCAGATCCTGATAATCTACAAAATTTATATAATTTACGTAAATCACCATCTAAAGCCACTTTAACCGACATCTCTCCGTCATATTCAAAATCTACCTTCATGCCGCTCAGCTCTTCTTTGTCTTTGCTAAAATTATCTAGTATATTTACTGCTTCACGAATACGAGCTGTTTTTGCCTTAGAAGAATTACCGAATGTTGAAAAAGAAAGAAGTGCAACACGAGGCGTGATTCCCATATTTTTAGCAATTTCTGCAGTTTGGGCTGCTATTTGTGCAAGTTCCCAGCTGTTTGGATATTCCGTAATACAATTATCGGCAATAATAATATTATTATCTTTAGCAATCATAATTGAATAGCCAAGGATGCTACGATTAGTTTTTGGTGAAATGACTTTCATGATATCTTCTAAACTATCGATATAACTTTTCGTAACACCGGTTAAAAGAGCATCACCGTCACCGCATGCTAACATACAAGCAGCGAAAATATTCTTATCAGTTTTAACAAGCTTTGCACAATCACGGTATAAATAACCTTTTCTCTGAAGTCTTTTATATAAATAATCAGTATATTTCTCTAAACTATCGCTTAAGGCCGCATTCATTATTTGAATTCCGTCTAAGCTAATATCTTGACCTATCTTTTTTAACATAGCCTCAATGCGTTCAACACGACCAATTATAATCGGATGACCATATTTCTTATCTCGCATCATAAGAGCGGCAGAAATTACTTCTTCTTCTTCACCTTCAGCAAAAACAATCCGTTTAAGCGGTGCATTATGAATTTTTTCAGCTAAGAAATTCATATAGTTAGCAGTAGGATTTAATCTGCTACCTAATGCTTTCTTATATTTACCTATACTAAAATCTTTAACCCTAGCAACGCCGCTTTCTATTGCAGCAACAGCAACCGCTGCTGCTACTACAGTAATTAAACGAGGATCAAACGGTACAGGAATGATATATTCCTTACCAAAAACCATCCTACGCCCTGAGTAAGCTTTATATACCTCTTCCGGTACAGGTCTACGAGCTAAATCTGCAATGGCTTTTGCTGCAGCTATTTTCATTTCCGTATTAATAGTCTTAGCTCTTACATCTAATGCTCCTCTAAAAATATAAGGAAATCCCATAACATTATTAATCTGATTATTATAATCAGATCGCCCTGTTGCTATAATCGCATCATCGCGCACAAGTTTTATATCTTCCGGAGTAATTTCCGGATCAGGGTTAGCCATAGCAAAAATAATCGGATTACTTGCCATTCTACTCACCATATCTTTAGTTACTGCCCCTTTTACCGATAACCCTATAAATACATCAGCGTTATTTAAGCTTTCCGCTAAAGTTCTAAACTTGGTATCACTTGCATATAGCTCTTTCCATTTATTCATACCTTCTAGGCGTCCTTTGTAAACAACCCCTTTAGTATCACATACAATAATCTTTGATTTATCAGCTCCAAGAGCAATTAATAAATCAATGCAAGCAATAGCTGCTGCACCTGCTCCGTTAACTACGATTTTTAAATCTTCAAACTTGCGATTAGTAAGATACGCAGCATTTATTAGCCCTGCGGCGGTAATAATCGCTGTTCCATGCTGATCGTCATGAAAGACCGGTATATCCATTAAAGATTTTAATTTTTCTTCTATAATAAAACATTCCGGAGCTTTAATATCTTCAAGATTAATACCCCCAAAACTATAACTAAGATACTTCACGGCATTAATAAATTCTTCAGGGTCTTCCGTATTCACTTCCAAGTCAATTGCATCAATATCAGCAAATTTTTTGAATAGTACCGCTTTACCTTCCATCACCGGTTTTGAAGCAGCAGCTCCTAAATTACCAAGCCCAAGTACGGCAGTACCGTTAGAGATTATGGCAACTAAATTACCACGAGCAGTATATTTATATACATCCTCTAAATTTTTAGCAATTTCAAGGCAAGGAGCTGCAACCCCTGGGGAATAAGCAAGTGATAAATCTTGCTGAGTAACTAAAGACTTTGTTGCAGAAATAGCGATCTTACCAGGCTTATCTTTTTCATGATATTCAAGAGCCTCAGCATAATTTATTTTATTCATTTCATCCATTTTAGAAATTCCTGTTTTATTTGTTTGTTTTGGTTTTTCGTCATTGCGAGCAGACGCAATAGGCGTCGACGAAGCAATCTCAGGCAATATTCCTGAGATTGCCACGCTCCTTTCAGTCGCTTGCAATGACGTGGTAAATTCACCCCATTATATACATAATAATTGATATAGTAACTACCGAGAAAAAAGTAGTAAATGTTATAATCGACGCCATAGAATCAGGATCACCGTCAAGTTGACGAGATAAAACATAAGCCGTACTCGCACATGGAAGGCAGCTATATAATATTCCTACCGATCTATCTAATCCGTCAATAGACATTAACCATAGTACTACTACACTAACTAGAGGAAATACAACTAATTTAACAAAGCTTGTAAACATTACATTATGTAAAAGCTCTTGTCTAATAGTAAAATTAAGCCCTGCCCCAACATTTAGCATACCGATAGCTAAAGCGGCATTAGAAAGGCTATCTAACATTTTCTTAAGCCCTAAATGTAATTCAAGATTTAAGTAATTAAAAATGAATCCTACTAAACTTGCGATAATTAACGGATTACGTACAATTAATTTCATCATTAAAACAAAACTAGTGCTAATAGTATTAGTAACGGATTTATTAGGGATATAATAAGCGAAAATCATTACCGATAAAATATTGGTAAAAATAATCATATAAGAAGAAATAACGGCAACGATTGAAAGCCCGCTAGAACCAAGCAAGGGACTACTTACCCCAAAAAAAATGTAGCTATTATAACGAATCGATCCTTGAAAAATGGAAGTAAATTGGACTTTATCTATGTTGTATTTTTTTTGGTAAATTATAAGACCGATTGATACAAGAATAGTGGATATAATAAGAGCCACTACTAATTTAATTATGGATGCAACACTTAAATCGGCAGTAGATACGTAATTAAACAGCATGGCAGGAAATAGTACAAAATACGATAATTTCTCAATACCACGCCAAAATTCTTCTGAAGTTAACCATTTATTTTTGATAATACTACCAAGCAGCGTAATTAAAAAAATAGGTAACGTACTACAAAAAATTTCATTCATTTGTTAATAGTTTTTATTTTAACGTCATTACGAGGAGCGAGAAGCAACACGGCAATCTCGTCAAACTTCTTGAAATTGCCACACTTACTTCGTTCGTTCGCAATGACGCTTAGATACCCATGCGGGAATGATATATAGGCTACAACTGCTCTTCAACCAGCTTTTTCATTTCCTGCACCCCGTAAAGCTTTATAAAAGTCCCAAGTCTTGGACCTTCATTCTGTCCAAGCAATATTTGATATAAATCTTTGAAGTAATCACGCAGATTTTCATATCCTGCTTTCATTCCTATATCATATATTGCTTTCTGAATTGCTTCAGCTTCGGTTTGATCAGCTATATCAGATAACATATCTAATATATCCTGCAAAATAACCTTATGCTTTTCAGAAGGAGATAAATATGATTTATGTGCTTTAATAAAGTCATTATAATATCTTATAGCAAATTCTGCTAAATGGTCAAGATAAGGGTGAGTATTTGGAGTTACTTTTGGCTCATATTTGCTAATAAATCCCCAAAGCACCGATTTATCCGAAGGATTACACACAGAAGTAAGATTTAAAAGCAACGAATAGGTAATTCCAAAAGTCTCAATTTTCGGTACATTTCCGTGATGGATGTGATAAACGGGATTTGCAAAACACTTTGCCCTATCCTCTTCTAAATGATATTTCTGGTTAAAAGTAATATATTCATCAACATTTTTAGGAATTACATCAAAAAACAAACGCTTAGCTCTAGTCGGATTTTGATACATAAATAATGCCATACTTTCAACAGGAGCATATTTAAGCCAATCATCAACGCTAATACTATTACCTTTTGATTTTGATATTTTCTCACCGTTTTCATCTAAGAATAACTCATAACATAACTGCACTGGCGGCTTTCCTCCTAGGATTCGGCAAATTTCCGAATAAAGACGAGCATTTGCCAAATGGTCTTTGCCGTACATCTCATAATCGACTTGAAGCGCAGCCCAACGCATACCAAAATCCGGCTTCCACTGTAATTTGCAATGCCCTCCCGTTACCGGTACCTCGCTATAACTACCGGCTTCGTCTTTATACGTTACAGTGCCTGCTTTAGCATCCCATTTCTCTATAGGTACTTGCAGTACCTTACCTGTTTTCGGACATATAGGCATGAAAGGTGAATAGGTAGCCTTGCGCTCTTCTCTAAAAGTTGGTAGCATTAGCTCCATTATCTCGTCATATTTCTCAAGCACCATTATCAGCATCTCATCAAACATACCAGCTTTATAACAATTAGTACTGCTATAAAATTCATACTCAAAGCCGAATTTATCAAGAAATGAGCGAAGCTTTGCATTCATATAATGCCCATAACTTTCACATTCACCGAATGTATCAGGGATAGAAGTAAGCGGCATATCCATATACTGTGCCACCATTTCAGGATTTGGGATATTGCTAGGTACTTTACGAAGCCCGTCCATATCATCGGAAAAGCAAATTAGTTTAGTCGGAATATCGGATAATTGCTCAAATGCTTTCTGTACCATCACCATACGGGCATTTTCACCAAAAGTACCGATATGAGGTAAACCTGAAGGACCGTAACCTGTTTCAAATAATACATACCCCTTCTCAGGAATTTTACCGTTTAAGCTGTCTAATATCTTCTTAGCCTCAACAAAAGGCCACGCGTTTGACTTAATAGCATCTTCCCAAATTTCTGACATTGATTTTTCTTGCACTTTAATTAATAATCAGTGACAATATACTAAATTTATTTATTTGTAAAATATCAAATTAAACACCGTCATTGCGAGGAGCAAAGCGACGTGGCGATCGCATCAAACTTCCTGAGATTGCCACGCTCCTGGCAGTCGCTCGTAATGACATTAAAAACAAAAAACCATGCCATTTAATACTACTATAAATTACATTAAAAAAGATAGCTATAAAGTTCTACATTTAGGACTGATTGCAATTTCTATAATAGCACTTGCTACCGCTTATATTGCTGAATATATATTCCATTATACACCCTGTCCTTTATGTGTTTACGAACGATTCCCCTATTTAACCCTAATCAAAATTTGCTTAACTGCTTTAATCATCCGAAAGTTAAGTAAGTATACTTTAATATTCATTCTCCTAACTATCTTTAGCTCTTGCATATTATCAACCTATCATAGCTTCGTAGAAAGAGGCATAGTACAACCAAGTGCTCTTTGTTCATCAATGATGCACATCCCGAAAGGCTTGTCTATACACCACATCAAACAAATGTTCTACTCGCAGCCAATCACGTCCTGCACGAAACCCGCCATCAAAATCTTTGGTATTTCTATGACAGAGTATAATCTACTCTTAAATATCAGTCTTCTAATCTGTTTACTCCTCGTTTTGTTTTATCCAAAGTCTAATAAATAGTTAAAAATTAACTATTTATTTGCAAAAATTAAAAATATTGTGTATAATTATAATTCCAATATTTTGATATATTTCAATTTTTTAAGAATTAGTTAGGAATTGTATAAAAATAATAATTTCAACTAATTTAAAAAAAAGCAAACACTATGATGAATGATCATGAAAACAATCTATTCGCAACACTCGCTTTTGGTGAACTTAGCGAAGTTCAAGCTTATTAACAAAAGGTGTTAACCTTGACGAACACAAAAATGCACGTGGCGAAACAGCATTACACCATACATTATTTACAGGATATATGGACAGAGCTAAATTATTACTTGAACATAATGCTAGTCCTAATATTAAGGATAATTACGGACAAACGATTTTACATAAACTCATATCATTTAATTCTATAGATAAAATGGAATTTTTACTTCAAAATGCTACTAATATTGATTTAGAAATAAACAATCATTACGGCTTTACTCCTTTATATTCTTCAGTATTTGATGAAAATATTAAGGCTGCCGAGCTTTTACTTAACAATGGTACTGATGCTAATTTTGGTTTTACTCCTTTAACAAGCATAATGCAAAGTCAAACCATCACACCAATTGAAAAGCAAGAATTAATTGAGATTTTACTTCAACATGGCGCAGAAATAATAGTAGATAACAATAACCCTCCTAAAAGAGTTTGGACATTTGAGCATTTCAATGTAAATAATGAGATTATACTTAAATCTTTATTAACTTATAATAAACCACTAACCTTTAATAATATCTCTAATAATTTTTTAACTATTAATAATGTGAATATTGATGAGGTAAGACCTCAAGCCATATTTGAACTCAAATATTCAAATGATATTCATCATAAAGTAGTAAATAACTTTCTTAAAGATGCGATAGTTAACTCAGACAATAAAACAGGAAATAAAAATTTTATAGACAGTTACAATAAATACAAAGGTTTTTTAAAAAAGAATTATGATGAATATAAATATCAAATGGATAATAACCTTCCATATTTTCACTCCCCAATTACTTCATTAGGAATATTTGAAGATCCTACTTTTACAAAAAAGATTGAAAGTATTGCCGCATTTTTTAACAACGATACACAATCCTTAGAATATAAAGCATTCAAGACACTTTTATCTTTACATCCTAGTTTTAAAATCACGGGTAGTGATATTATATTAAAGGAAGTAGCAACAAGTAAAGCAACAGAGGAAAAACTAAATATCACATTTGATATGAAAAGTACCAAAACAACCTCTTATTGGACTGAAACTGCAGAGCAAATAATTTATGATTCAGCTAATCTTTTTGAAACTGAACTAACAGGCGATATTGCTTAATTCTTATACCATTCCTGCGGAAACGCATGAGTGTCAACTAAGAATCTATGTCATTCCTGCGAAAGCAGGAATCCATTAACCTCTAATATCATCCCGCGACTTGATCGCGGGATCCAGTCTTGTTTAATTTTTTTCTGGACCCCGCGGCCAAGCCACGGGGTGACAGTCATTTTATGGATACCCGCTTTCATGGGTATAACATTGAGTAAGACTGCTCTTAATTTGATACTTATGCACGGAAGCGGGAATTCAGTCACTAAAAAGTATAAACATACTAAATTTTTACAATTAAAAGCTCAAATAATTTCGCTTTTTTCTAGATTCCTGCTTCCGCAAAAATAACATCACTACAAACATTAAATTTTATTAATTAATAATTAAAAATTAACTATTAGCTTGCAGAAATTCAAATATTATGTATAATGCTCGCACGACAAAATAATATTTAAACATAAAGGAATATTTATATGATGAATCAACCAATAAATAATGCTAATTACAGACTTACGGTTTTACATAATGCAGCACGTATTAGAACATGTAAATAATGTTAGACTTTTACTTTCACCAGGTGCTGATGTTAATACTTTAGATGCTAAAGGAAAAAAACTATAGATTATGCATCTAAATCAGAAATTAAAGAAATACTAACTGATTCCGCTAATGCACGCTCAGCACTGCCTAAATTCAAAGCAGAACAAAAGCTTGCTGAGATGAAGAAAAATACCAGTAACAACCACTACTTCTACAGAAATAGCAGCAGAGGACAATGTACGTGCACCAAACCCTGAAATATATGACACCTTAATTGAAGCTGAAGACAACCGTACACCGTTTAGTATAGCAGTCTCAGCCGGGAATACAAATATTGTTCAAAAATTAATTGAGCAAGGTCATGATGTCAATGCTAAGGATGAAAAAGGAAATACGGCATTATTTTATGCAAGCACTCAAGAAATAGCTAAAATTTTATTAGACAAAGGGACAAGTTTTGAAGTTGAGCATGAATATCTATACTCACCTATACATTAGGCGGCAACAATAGGAAATAAGAAGCTTTTTACTGAAAAAAAATGTGGATGTTAATACTAAAGATGGAAAGGGACGTATACCTATATATTATGCAACTTATTCTAAACAGCACGAAATAACTCAAATTTTATTACAACCCGGCAGTGCAATTGATACAGTAGACAATTATGGCGACACACCTTTTTTCTATTTGCTACTAAAGCATGAATCAAGTCAAAATAAAACGTTACTGGACTTCTTTTTAAATAATAACGTTAATCTTAATATTAATGCGTGTGGTGAGTCAGTTTTTAATCACGAACTCACATCAAGAGATAAATGGTTACTTGAGAAGTTAATATCTAAAGGTGCCGATATAGGACAAGGCGTTCTATTGCGTAATCCATTCGATCGCAGTATAGCAGAACTTGTAAAGATAGGTGTTGATAAAGAAAAGATAGTTTATGCATTAAAAAATATAATTCTCATATTAATGAACAATTAAAAATTAACACCATACAAAAATACTTGGGTGCAAAATCAGCCAACAATTATAAAGACATGGATGTTAATGATTATAATTATAATTTACCGAATGAAGAAGGGTTTACGAAAAATTATCAAAAGATGTTATGCAACGTCTTAAAAACAGCGAAGATAAAGATGGCATTATTAATACATTAATTGAGATTAGTCTTCATGAAGATACAAGAGCAGAGTTAATAGAAAAAGTTTTAAATTATAATGTTAATGATAATAATCCTTTAGCAGCTCCAGCATTAGTTACTCCTGTAGCACCCCCTATAGTACCGGCTCCATCAACTTCAACAGAAAAAAAGTTATCGGCTGAATTGAAGACATGCCTTTACAATAGGAAAAATAAGGATGATATTATTAATTTCGTGCTTCTTTATCAGACTACTAATGAGAATGTAAAAAGTGAGCTAATAGATTATATTTGTGAATATTCTTTCGGTACTGAATTAGCCGGACAGATAGGTGCAGATATTCAATTCTAATTTAAAATCTCTTTAAGTTCTTTTAAAGAAAAACCCGGTGGTTTTAGGTAGTCTAGTACTACCTTACCACTATCTAAGACTATAAGCCTTGTGCCGTAATTTACGGCATCTTCTAAATTATGCGTGATCATAACGGAAGTTATCTTATGTTTCTCTATAATCTCTGCTGTTTTTTTCATCACTTCTAAAGAAGCTTTCGGATCTAAATTTGCCGTATGTTCGTCTAGAAATAATATTTTAGGTGGATGAGCTATGCTAAGTGCCAGCAGTATAATCTGCTTTTCTCCACCGGAAAATTTACCTAATGGCTGTGAAAGTAAAGGCAAAAAGCGTTTAGGCGCCCCTGTAAGCTCTAACAACTCGCTACTTGTTAACCGTTTATTACTAGAGAATCTACTTTCCCACAAAATGATATTTTCTTCAAGGGTTAGCTCGGTAAATAGCCTCTCTTCAGCTTTTTGTGTTAATGTAACTAATGTAGAAGCTTTTTGTCCTTTAGGTATTTTATCGATTCTGACTTGATCTAGACACACTTTCCCGCTAGTAGGTTTTAAATAGCCAGCAAGTATTTTAGCTAAAGTAGACTTACCGCTACCGTTATGACCCAATATTACAACAAACTCTTCTTTAGCAATATTTAAAGTAGTTTCAGCAATTATAGGTTCAGTTCTTTCTTTAACTTTGAACTGTATATTTTCTGCATATAAATAAGGTTTCATAAAGCCTCTCTTTTTACAGAACCCAACGAAATAAACAATACTATCCCTAAAATAAGCTTAAGATTTATGGGATCAATGCCAATTCGGAGTAAAAAGCCTAGAGCAATAAAGTAAAATAATATACCTATCAAACAAGAAAATATCTCTTTAAACGCATTAAAATTATTAGCATGGATTAAAATATGACGCCCTATAACAATTGCACCGATACCGACTAGTGCCACCCCGAAACCCATATTAATATCGGCAAAACCATTTACTTGTGCAGATAAAGTACCGGTTAAAGCAGCCAAACAATTACTTATGCTAAAACCGATAGTACGGTAAAGCTCGACAGGTTTTCCTAAATTAATCAATAAATCTTTATTAAAACCAAAAGCACGAAGAAATAAACCGAGCTTACCTTTTAATAAAATTATAACTGAACATATAATAAGACAATTAATTATTACTAAAGGTATTAACCAATTTTCAAGATCTAATATAGATAATAGAGTCGGCATACCAAGAACTGATATATTAGGACGCTGCATAATTTGTAAGTTAACCGAATAAAGCATAAAACTTGCAAGTATTCCGGCTATAAGCCCGTTAATTCGGTTATTCTTCTGCATAAAACTAACTATACTGCCTATAATTCCGCCTGTTATTACGGCAAATATTAATGCAGGAAATAACCCAAATGAAAGGCTGCGGGCAAACACTGCCGCACCAAGTACATAAGTACCGTCTACGGTAAGATCGGTAATTTTGAGAATCCGATAACTTATATACATCCCTAAAATAAGCGGCAGCATTATTAAGGATTGCTCAAGAGCAGTAACTAAAATGTTCATGTTACTACTCTTCAAGTTCTTTACGCGCGAAAGGAAGTATGGATAAATTTTCTTTAGTAAGAATATCTTGTTTAACAAATGATTTAAGGTTAATAAATAAAGTTAAGTCTTTCATATCCCCAAATGGAATATCTTTTGGTTCTATTCCTTGTAAGATTTTTTTTGCCATTAAACCTGCTTCTACGCCTATTTGCTTCTCTTGTACTCCTACCGCAATAGTTGCCCCGCTAATTACCGAACCTTCATCGGAAGCAATTATCGGAATACGGCGTTTAAATGCTTCTTGCTTTAAAATATTAATCCCACTGACTATTAAATGATCTTTCAAAATTATAAAACTCTGCGTATTTTCAGGAGCATTTTTTACAGCCATAGGCATATCATTGAAATTTTGTATCATTACCGTGTGCAGCGAAATATTGTTTTGTTCAGCATATAATTTTAACATTGCGACTTCAGGTATAACTTTCTCGCTACTGCTATAAATTAAAGTGATATTCTGTAAAAAAGGTAATTTACTAATAGTGTCAGTGATTTTTATCTCATCATTAACACCGGTAACTAAAGGTAGGTTTTTACTATTAATCATAGCAGCAGCACAAACAATTGGTTTATTTGTTATATGAGAAATAACAGTTTGGCTGGCTGTCGTGCCTATTGGAATTATTACATCAATATCCTGAGCTGTTATTTGCTTTATAATGGCAAGTAAAATATTAGAATCAGCATGAGCATTTTTAACTATAATTTCTACATCTATATCTTTTAACGACTCTTTAATTCCTGATATAATCTCAGTCATTGCGGCATGTTCAAGTGGAACAATGACTGCTACTTTTTTTTGACCCGCATAAACTGCAACTGTGATGAATAAAACAAAAAGAAAAGAAAAAAATTTTTGAAAAATATTAGAGATAAACATTTTAATATCCTGTTATAAGTTATAATTTAATAATCAAAATTTAAATTTGCATATAGCAAACACATAAACGCAAAAAATTATCTACGCCAACGCCAATTTTGTATTAAACTATTAACCCTTAAAGATATCATAAATATTTTTAACTGTAGAAATATAAAGTAAAGATAAAAAACTTATCTTTCTTTGACTAGAAGCTAACATAGTCAAGAAAGCTCTACCTAGAGGCTATCTGTAAATAAGTTTTCATTGGTAATTTAAAGAGCTTTTTTACTGCAAATTGTAAGACTTTTTTGAAATATAAAGTAATATTTTTTCAAAAATCTTATCAATTTGCAGTAAAAAAGCTCTTTAAATTACCAATGAAAACTTATTTACAGATAGCCTATTAATTTTTAAGTTTAGCACCATTTTAAGATTATGTCAATAACCAATAAATAGTATTGCCTAAAAGAATTACTTGAGATAGCCTATACTTCTGTCATGACTGCTTTTGCGAAACGTTATTATTGCATAAAGTTGTTGCACGGCTACAAAAAACCTACTCGATGTCACCCCCGCATAACATTGTTGCGTGGATCGCAAAATGTATTTTGTATCATACCGTGGCTTGACCACGGTATCCATAAAAGTAACTTAAAAACACTAAATTTTTAGTATTTTAAATTGGATCCCGCGATCAAGTCGCGGGATAACAGGGGTGGAATCGATCCACGCAGGAATGACCTAAACAAGCCATTCATCTTCTTAATGACGATTCAGTACCCAGGCAGCAAGGCTTGCAAAATGAAAAAGGAATTCATTTCTTAAACTATGCATTTTCTGTTTGTTCTAATACCGTTTGCCCTAGTAATTGCGATAGAACATCTTGACCTGCTTCAGTCCAACTTACAGGCGGCTCTTCGTTTGGTAAACCTGTACCATAACGATCATTAAATACTCTAACTGCTTGCTGAGTAAATTGATCAAATGTACTTGTGGATTCTACTCCATAGCCATATTCTTTTAAATTTTCCTGTAAAGTATTAACTTTTTCTCCAGTACTATCAAGACTTAATAATAATTTACTCTTTTGCTCTTGCGTAGTCTCAAAATATCTACCAAAACCAGCTTCAGCTAATGCTTTCCAAGGAAATTTTGATCCAGGAGCTATATGAGCATTTCCTTCTCGGTTTACAGTTACTTCACCAAGACCGACTAAATCATGTTTTAAATCTAAATTTGGATATCTTGCTGCTACATCCTTAAGAAATTCTTTTAATTTCCCTATTTGCTCTTCAGGAAAATCACTTTTTGCATCATTAATAAGCATGACCCCAATACCAAACTTATTAACACCTACTTCTCCTTTCCAACTACTCTTGCCTGCATAAAAAGCTTGATCTGTTAAATCATTATGATATTCTTTTTGAGTCCCATCCTTATCAATGATGTAATGAACACTTGCACCTCGCTCATCCAATACTTCACGAACAGCCTTAATATCATTGATTACAGAATAAGTAATTACTACACAGGTAGGTTTTACTCCTTCCGGTCTTGGAGCCATATATTTACCGTTTGGACTATTGGTATTACTAATACCGTTATTTTCAATAGCCTTACTTTTACTCATAAACTTCCTCCAATATATTTAATAATTGTTGACGATTCAGAATTTACTAAACCTGAACAAAAATTAATACTTTGGTAATGCTAAGTCAATGAAAATTTAAATATTATTCACAAGGTATCGATACTGATCTGACAAGTTCAATGATTATTTTTATTTGGATTTTGTACTCTAGTAAATGCTCTAGTTAACGATAAAAGTGCTCTTTCCATAGTCCTTGATAATTCTTTATAATCAAAAGAGACGTCATGTTCATATTGCCCTTCTTCTTCAGCAATATTATTTAAGAAATCACTTTCTATTTCTTTGAATAGATATTCAATTTTATTATTAGGAGTATTTTCATCGTCAGCTTTTAACTTTTCTGCTTCAGAACTATTAAAGAAATATTTTAAAGGCGTATTTAAAACTTTTGCAAAAACATATAACCTACTTATAGGTATATTACTTAAACCTTCTTCATATTTTTTAACTTGGAGAGCACTAATATCTAAAGCTTACCCTAATTCTTTTTGGTTAATACCTACAGCAAGACACCGTTCTTTTAAACGTTCACTTGCAAGTTTGTCTGGATGTTTTATTGAATCATTCATTTTAACAATAAGCGTTAATTATTAAAATTAATTATTAATAAATGCTATTCAACTTTAAATGTAGTATATATTACTTTATATTTAATCAAACAACTTTATTAAAAATTTAATATAATAATGCTAAAACCCTTTGGTTATCAAAAATCAAGGCTAATAAATAATTAATTAAAAGTATAAAAACAATGAGTAATAGAATAGTAACATTACCGAATTGCGAGAATATAGTGGGAGAGATTAGTTTTTTAGGAATTAAACTTTGAGTATAATTTATTTCATTTAGATTTAGTTTTTTTATTGTTCTGCCAAAAGGATCTACTATAGCTGAAATACCGTTATTCGCTACTCTAATCATAGGTAAACCGTTCTCTACGGCTCTACTTCTACTAATATAAAAATGCTGATATGGACCGCTTGACTTACCATACCATGCATCATTTGTAATATTAATTATTACATCGGCTATTTCATTATTCGTCCGTACAAAATCAGGAAAAATAGATTCATAACAAATCAAAGGTTTAATTTTAAGATTATATTTTTCAAGATAAACAAGCCCTCCGTTGCCTTCTTTATAATCAATTAAACCATGAGTTAATTTTTTAAACGGTAGTATCTTTTTAAGGGGCATATACTCACCGAAAGGTACTAAATGTGATTTATGGTATTCAAATAATTTATGATTATTTTTATCAAGAGCATACATAGCTGAGTAAAGTTCAAACTCATCACCTTGTTTTTTATTATCTGAAATTCCTCCTGTTATCAAAATAGCATTTGTAGAATTTAGCATTTTTAATAATTGTGATTTAACTTGCGGTATATCATCAGGTACTACTAATGCTGCCTCAGACCAAATAATTAAATCGGTAGGTTCCAAATTTTCCGATAAATTAATATGTAGCATTAAATTATGCCAAAATTCTTCTTCATTCCATTTTTCGTTTTGAGGTATTGAAGGTTGCACTAATCGTACTTTTATATCAGTGAAATTTGTATGGTTATTACTTAGCCTTACTGCTCCGTAAATGACAATTATGGTTAATACTAGGACTGAACTAGCTAGTAATATTTTTAACTGAGTAAATTGCTTGCTAAAAAAAGGATAAGCTGATGTAGAAATATATATAACTATAAAACTAAGCCCATATATCCCTATTATACTTAAAGGCTGTATTAAAATATCTGAAAACGAAAAAGCATAACCGATCAAATTCCAAGGAAGACCGGTAAAAATCCACGAACGTACCCACTCAAATAATACCCAACATAAACAGAATATAAATTGGTAATATTTATTATTTTTAGCAAAAAAACTAAGTGTGCAGCTTGCCGATATAAAGCAAGCTAAAACTATAGGTAGTCCAAATAACGCAAAAGGAATTGCCCACCAAAAATCTGCAATATAAACGCTAACACCGATACTTATCCAATATATTCCACTTAAAAAATGCCCAAAACCGAATAAATAACCAAATTTTGTGGCTTCTTGCCAATTTTTGGATTTTTGAACTATATAACATAAGTAAGATAATGTTAATAATGCCGGCATAAAGAAAGTTGGAGCAAAAACTAAACCGCTTAATATCCCTAGCAGTAAACATATGATTTTAGGTTTATACATTTTTATCGATTATTTGTTTACAAAATAATACATCATGCTATCATTTCAGCAAGTTTTAATATAATGAGTTAAATAAATGACTACAGGATTACTACAAGGAAAAAAAGGCTTAATTACAGGTATTGCAAATAATATGTCAATATCGTGGGCGATTGCACAGCTTGCTAAAAAACACGGAGCAGAGCTATGGTTTACTTATCAATCGGGAGTACTAGAAAAACGAGTTAAACCACTCGCTGAAGAAATAGGTTGTAATTTTGTTAGCGAACTTGATGTTACGAAGCCAGAATCAATTAGTAATTTATTTGATGATATAAAAGAGAAATGGGGTAGCTTCGATTTCTTACTTCACGGTATGGCTTTTGCCGATAAAAATGAATTAAAAGGACGTTATGTTGATACTAGCTTAGAAAATTTTCATAATTCTTTACATATATCATGTTACTCTCTTTTAGAACTCTCAAGGTCCGCAGAAGCCTTAATGCATGACAGCGGAAGCATTGTGACATTAACTTACTACGGCGCTGAAAAAGTAATACCTAATTATAACGTTATGGGAGTAGCCAAAGCTGCTCTTGAGGCTAGTATAAAATATCTAGCAAACGATATGGGAGAAAATAATATTAGGGTAAATGCTATTTCGGCAGGACCTATCAAAACTTTAGCATCGAGTGCAATAGGTGATTTTAGTACTATGCTTAAATCTCACGCTGCAACCGCACCATTAAAACGTAATACTACCCAAGAAGATGTAGGAGGAGCAGCAGTATATTTATTTAGTGAATTATCTAAAGGTGTTACCGGTGAAATCCATTATGTAGATTGCGGTTATAATATTATGGGAAGTAATAAATTATTGTAGGCATTAATGTCATCCCCGCAAAAGACTTGCTTGTGTGGACCAATAAAATCCACTGTGTCACCCCGTAGCTTGACCACGGGGTCCATAAAAACAATAAAAAATACTAATAATATTAGTATTTTAAGTTAGATCCCGTGAATAAATCACGGGATGACAACTGCATTTTTCAAGTCACACAACAAAATCATCACAATCCATGATTTCTTTTTTTGAGGTGTTCAGGTTTTGGAGGAACAGGCGGTTTGTTAGATTTTGCCTGCACCTTTTTAGCCTCTAACGGCAATGTCGGATTCTTTAATCTATTTAACTCTTTTGAGATTTGTTTTAACTGTTCTTGTACTTCTATCTTTAAAGGAGTATGAGAATTTTTCATTTCACTATTTATTATTGTGCCTATTTTCTCAAGATTTTCTTTAGAAATGAAATATGATTTTATACCTATATAATTAACAATCTTTGACCACCAAGTTTGTCTTTTATCTAATCCTTGATATATTACATCTACTAAATCATTTTTTTTGAATGTTAATATATAATCAGAAGCTCCTTCTAAGGATTTAGATAAATGCCTTTTTATTTCTCCTTGTCTCTTATCTTTAATATTGACTTTTTTGTCTTTCTTGAGTTTTGTTATTGCTTTTTCAATTATTGAAGATATCTTAGTTTCTTTTCCTTCATGTGCTTTATTTTCTAAATTTTCTTTGGTATTAAAATTTATATTAGTTCCTATTTTAGCATCTACTAATTGTTTAGCATACTTACCGTTAGGATCTTGTATTTCTCGCTCTATCTCAGCAGATTTTAAACCTAATTTTGTATATATATCTGATTCTCGGAAAAGTGGAGCATATAATAAAAAATTAATACTTTGAGCTATTCTACTATCTATCAAATCTTTAGAATCTCTTTTGGGATAAAATTTTTCTTGTAAAACACGATAGTGATCTAATATTTCCTGTGTTATATCTTGTACATCAAGAGATTGTAATTCTCCTTTATCATTAAATTTTGCTTTCATACCTGAGCGTTTTGCTTCCAATAATAATATTTCTTGAAAAACTTTATTATTAGGAGTACGACAAACGAAATTAGGATCGTTATCCGGCATTAATTCATTTGCATTTTCCATTATTGCTTGATTGAGTTTATGTAATTGCTCTTTATTAAGCTTTTTATCTAACAAACTTATAAAAGCTTCTCTTTGTTTTTGCTTACTTGCAGTACTAAAAGCCTGCTGCATCTTTTGCAAAACACCAAAATCAAAATTTTTGTCACCTATTTCTTGGATAACTAAATTTGCTAAATTTTTTGTTTCAGTATTCACTGGTTCTTTTTTATTTTTTGTAGCCATATTTAGTATTAATCTCACTTATAATTATTTAAATATTAATGATAGATTAAATTATAGATGTTTTTACTATATTTATAATCAAAACTTTAAAACAGTATCTAACAAGTCATACTGGTTCTTGGCTATTACCCAAAATTTCTATTGATTCTATTGTTTCATTATTTGATTGACTATGCATTACTAAATCTAAAATATTTGAAGATGCTAAATTGCTAATATAAACACCTTGTACATCATTTAATACATAATCAACCACTAATAATTTAGAATCAGCAGAAGTTCCATATAATGACATTTTTGCCTCAAATAATTTTTTAAATGTATCTAATTCAAGTAATTCTTCACATACAGCATGTTCTTTAATATCTCTACTTACAAATAAACTCATTATGCTTCGTGCTAAACTATTTTTAATATAACATTCTTTTAAGCATTCAATAAAATTTTCAAAAAAATTTAGTTCTTCAAAAGGAATTTTGAAATCAGGTAATAATTCTTGATATAATTTTTTCTGCAATTCCTTTTTTTCAATTAGTTCTTCAAAAGGAATTTTGAAATCAGGTAATAATTCTTGATATAATTTTTTCTGCAATTCCTCATCCTCAAATTTTTTCAAATAGAAATTATTAATTAATAACTTGTAAAGCTCAAGTATCCCACTAGGAAAGTTAATTTTCAAAGTTCCTTTTTTATCAATTTCTACAGTAAACCTGTTTTCTTTTGCTTCTAAATATATTAGATCTCGAAATATACTATCCTCTTTTGTTCTACGAAGTAAAAAAGCTGCATCTTTAGAATCAACTAAATCTAAAGCATGTTTCATTATTTCTGCATTAAGCTCATGTAACCTATGGTTAGATATCATCTCTTCTGCATCTGCTAGAAAAGATTTTTTATCATCTATTTTTAATTTCCTTAAATTTTCTAGCACTTCTAAAGTTACTACTCCTAGTTGAATTTTTTTAAGTAACTCATAATAGTTGCTAAATTCTACTTCTTGATTTTTGCATCCTAACCCGGCATAAACATTGTATCCGGATTCTTTCTTTTGAGCTAATCTAGAATATTCTTTTTCAATGTCTCTAGGTTTACTAATACAAGAGATCATAATGTCTTTTAGCTTCATATAATTTATTCCTTACATTAAAAAGGAGTATTATATTTAGTTAAGAAATATTAACAAGTACTTTATAGAAGATTAAGATAAATTAATTTTTATTGAGAGGATGATGCAACAATGCTTTTTTGAGATGATTAGTTTGAAGATGAGTATATATTTGGGTAGTAGATATATCAGCGTGACCAAGCAGCTCTTGAATTACTCTTAAATCTGCTCCGCCCTCAAGCAAATGACTTGCAAAACTGTGACGTAATATATGCGGAGAAATATACTCAGGGTTAAGTCCTGCATAAAGGGCAGCAGATTTTAATAGAATAGCAAAATTTTGTCTAGTCATATAACCAGCTAAAGCTGATGAGGGGAATAAATAAATTAGATTTCTTGGTTTAACTTTATTCACAAAAACATCTCTAATTGCAAGATATTTAGCAATACTGATAACTGCCTGTTCATTTATTACTATGACTCTTTCCTTATTACCTTTACCAAGTACCGAAAATATTTTTCTTACTTCTCCTTTAGACGTTTTATTAGTCAGAATATCAGCAAGCTTAAGACTAACAAGCTCCGAGACTCTAAGACCGCTAGCATAAAGCAAATGAATCATAGCATTAAGCCTGATACCTTCAGGAGAATTATCTTGAGAGCAATGTTCAAGTAATGATTTAATTTGATCTATAGATAATATTTCGGGAAGTTTATTTTGATATTTGGGCAAATCTACATTAAGAACCGGATTAAAAGCGGTATGGTTTTCGCTAATTAAAAATTCATAATAACTTTTTATAGTTGAGATTTTTCTGTTGATTGAGCGTGCTTGCAAATCATTATTTGCTAGATACTCAATCCAGTCTCTAATATTCTCAGTAGTAATATTTAATTCGGATAATTTTTGTTTAGCAAGATAATTTTGAAAATCGAATAAGTCACGCTTATAGCTAAGTATGGAATTTTTTGACAATGCTCTCTCAGCTAAAAGCATTTCTAGGAATTGCGCAATAAATTCCATAAGATGTTTTAATTTCTATAATGGAGGCCAGGGTCGGAATCGAACCGACGAATAGAGGATTTGCAGTCCACGGCATTACCACTTTGCTACCCAGCCTAATCAGGGTCATACCACAATCCTATGTCATTCCTGCAAAAGCAGGAATCCATAAACGGATAATTGTATTTTTACTGGATTCCCGCTTTTGCAGGAATGACATAAATACTACCAACATCCATACAAAAAAGCAACTATTTTTATATCAAACTCCTAATCCTTCATAAAATTCAAGAACTGGCTAACTGAATCTACTATATCATTATTTTTAATATGGGGGAAATTCAGTAATTCCTTTAAAATTATACTTGATTGTTTAGGTATTAGAACACTAGTTGATTGAAATAAAGGAACTACCGAGGCGAATCTTGTAACTTTATCAAAGCTTGGCTTAATCCCTATCACTCTAATATTACCACCTAAAAATCCTATACCTTGAATCAATTGTTGACCACTTGCCTTATCTTCGATTAATATAAATTTTGGCTGATATTCTCTAGCTAATTTTTCCGTCAAATTCTTAAGCTCAGGATAATCAATTTTTTCCGTACTAATGATACTAGATAATATTTCTGTTCAAGAATCCCTCATATAGTACAAACACTATAATCTAATCGGAATCTTCAGAAATCTTAATTGCCGTATCCCAGCTTTACACCAAATAATCAAATCTTGAAGGTAGATTTTCATAAAAGCTAATATCTTCCATATTCAGTAACGATGACCTTTGTGCTATCGGTTCTTGTAAATATTGAGCATTATCATTATAGCTACCTATTTCCTGCTCTAATTTCATTCAACAATCAGGAGGTTCTCTATAACTGTCTAATACTTTACCACTAAGATATTGATATTCTTTATTCATTAATTTAAAGGAGTAATCTTGAATGCTAATCGCCGGAATTTTTAAATGATGCCATGAATTGCTATGATTAAGTAGATAACCGGATAAATCATCCATATGCAGACGCTGCATAACTAAAACTATCGCTCCCTTATTACGATTATTTAGTCTGCTAACAAAAGTTTGCTCAAACCAATCTATAACTTTCTTACATATTTTATAAGAATGAATTTGCGTGGGGTTATGAGAATCATCGATAATTAAGATATCATCGCCCTCACCTGTTGCTGATCCTCCAACCGATTTTGCAAATCTAAAGCTATTAGCTGTCGTTAAAAACTTACTTTTTTGATTATGGGGTTTACTAAGGATAGTACTTGGGAAAAGTTCTTTATACCAATCAGAATTTAAAATGAACCGACAATCTAGTGAGTGTTTAATGCTAAGTATTTGAGAATAGCTGGCAACCATAATCCTTTTGGCAGGATTAACCCCCAATAAATAAGCAGGCCAAGCAACACTAACACAAATAGATTGTAAGCTCCTTGGCGGTATATTAATTATTAAACGATTAATATCACCGCTTTGCACGGCATTTAAATAATCGGTAATTATTCTTATATGCTTACTTGGATAATACTCCGCTCCAGGATTAATAGTATTAAATACCTTAATCATAAAACTATGAAAATCCTGTCGTAAAATAGAATTTAAGAGTGCTTTAGAGTGGAGCATATTGTACCTACATCGTCATTGCGCGAAAAAATTGTATTGTAAGTTTTGACAAAGCAATCTTAGGCAAGATTCCTGAGATTGCCACGCTCCTTGAAATCGCTCACAATGACCTTAAAACCTTATCATAAATTATCATTGCCATTAATCCCCTATAGTATATAATTTTGAAAAATAATATATTTATCTATGAAATTACTAAAAATTATTTTTATCATTACTATATGCATTAATTTTCCTATATTCGCAGAAAATTTAGAGTCGGTTACTACAACCGAAGATATTGAAAATGACGTATTTATCCCTCTTGATGACAATCATCCTATTTTAAATTCAAATGATAATGATAGTTCTGAGTTTAAGAATTATACAAATGGCAAAATTATTGCTCTAAATAACATTACTGCTACTTCTGAAGAGATAGATTTTAAAGTCGGGGAAGAAAAATATTTCGGTAATATAAAAATCAAATTGCACAAATGTATAAAAAACCTTGATCCATATAATGAAGATAATTATTTGTTGATGACCATAACGGAATATAAAATAGACGAAGATCCTAATGTACTCTTTCAAGGATGGATGATTTCTTCAAGCATTTCACTTTCAACGTTTGAACACCCAATCTACGAAATTTTTGCTAAAGATTGTTTTTAGATGCAATATTTAATTTCAAGTTTAATATTTTTAATTCCAAGCCTTGGGATGCTGGCGGGCTTATCAGCTGCAACTACTATTACAATTTTTTTGCTTATATCACTCCTACGAGGTATTAATCATCATTGCGAGCGACTGAAAGGAGCGTGGCAATCCAGTAACAATGTCATACCGTGGCTTGACCACGGTATCCAAAAAATGAAAAAAGACTGGATCCCGCTACAAGCTCACAGGATAACAATGTTATTCACCGCTTGGTGCTTTATATCTTGTTTATTCGCAATGCATCTTATTAATAGCTTAGCTACTTTTACTCAAGTTTTTATACTCTTATTTCTTGGCTTTGCAGTTAGTAATTCTGCTCCTTTTCAAAATCGCTTACAGCTTAAAAAAGCCTTAATATTCGGGATTCTCACAGCAATATTATTATTCTTCATCGAATATTCTTCTCATGGATTTTTAACAAGAATATTCAAAGCTAGTTTTAGCTTATATATGCTAGATCGTGGTTGTGCTTTACTTTCAATTACCGCTTGGGTAGCGATTATAATTTTACTTTCTAACGGTAAAAAACGACATGCCTTAATGCTATATATATTAGTGCTTTATTTACTAAGTATTTCCGATAGTTTAGCAAGTTTTTTAGGCTTCGGTATAGGAGGAGTAATATTTATTTTAACAAGATTTATGAAGCCGATATTTTTCAAATTAATCGCAATAAGTTTAATTACCGGCTCGTTACTATTTCCTGTGATAGCTAAACAAATAGAACCACGAGATTTATCTGAAAAATATTTAGCTACACAACCTTCCGCTGCTCATCGTTTATTTATTTGGCATTTCGTCGCAAACAAAATCATTGAAAAGCCGATTTTAGGCTATGGCTTAGCTTCTTCTAAATATATCGAAGCTGGTGATAGTGAAATGATCGATTACAACGGAGAAAAATGGCATCCTTTGCCGCTTCATCCTCATAATAATATATTACAAATTACTCTTGAACTCGGTATAATAGGTTTAATATTATTTTTATGCTTAGTTTATAAATATCTCAAACAAATTAGTAATCTCGAAAATAAAAATTTCAAGGCAATTTCCTATGCATGTTTTATAAATTACTATATTATCGGCATGATTTCATATAATATTTGGCAGATATGGTGGATATCAAGCGGTATTTGGGTACTAGTTTTAATGAAGCTACTAGTTAAACCTGATATTGTCATTGATAATTGATGCTATTTGAGGTAAATATAGAGTTAAGTGTCATTAAATCTACGTCATTGCAAGCAGCCGTAGGCTGCACGGCAATCTCATCAAATATCCTGAGATTGCTTTGTTGAATTACTGTGCAATTCTTCTTGCAATAACGGAAAAATATAATAAAAAACATATGCTACAAAACTCAGAACTTGTACAAAAATATCTACCGATTGCTATATTTTTTGGTATTGCGGTATTGGTTTCCGGTTTAATAATGATTCTACCTAACCTATTATCGACAAAAAAATATAATAAAGATAAGCTAGAACCTTATGAGTGCGGTTTTAAGCCTTTTAGCGATGCAAGATCAAAATTTGACATACATTTTTACTTAGTTGCTATTTTATTTATTATCTTTGATCTTGAAATTGCATTTTTAGTGCCTTGGGCTATTAGTCTTAATACGATAGGTAAAATAGGCTTTTTCTCAATGATGTTTTTCTTATTTATACTTATTATCGGGTTCATATATGAATGGAAGAAAGGAGCTTTAGACTGGTAGTAATATGAAAAATAATTTTTATCAAGAAGACGCATTATTAAGTAATGAGCTTTCTAATAGAGGATTCTTACTCACTAAAGTTGATAACGTTATAGGCTGGGCGAGAGCTAATTCCTTATGGCCTATGACTTTTGGGCTTGCTTGTTGTGCGGTTGAGATGATGCAGGCAGCAGCAAGTAGATATGATATGGATCGCTTCGGTATGTTATTTAGACCAAGTCCAAGACAGTCCGACCTTATGATAGTTGCAGGAACGCTTACTAACAAAATGGCACCGGCTCTACGTAAAGTATATGATCAGATGGCTGAACCTAAATGGGTACTTGCAATGGGTAGCTGTGCCAATGGCGGCGGCTATTACCACTTTTCCTATTCGGTAGTGCGTGGCTGTGATAGAATTGTACCGGTTGATGTATATGTCCCTGGCTGCCCTCCTACCGCCGAAGCATTAATTTATGGGCTTATGCAGTTACAGAAAAAAATTAAAAGCACTACAGGTTTTAAGTATGACGCTAGACAAACTCATTGAAAGACTTGCAGCTAAATCTAGCATTTTAATAACTCCGATCACGGTTAAAGATTACTTAGCTTATAAAATTGAGCCGAATTTTTTATTGCCGTTTTTAAAAGCTTTAAAAGAATCGGAAGAATTACGCTTCACTTTACTTACTGATTTATTTGGGGCTGATTTTCCTCAGAATAACGTAGTCAATTCAGTTGGGCTTGGCTACAAGGAGCAAGGTGCGAAGCCTATAACTCATAGGAGAGCGACAAGCAACAATGTAGGCGAGTCCAAATCAATTGACTATAAAAGGTTTGAAGTAGTATATAATTTATTAAGCTTAAAATTAAATAAGCGTCTTATAATAAAAGTATATATATCTGAAAAAGAAACTATACCTTCAGCAATGAATATATTTAGTGCCGCTTGTTGGTATGAACGTGAAGTGTATGATATGTACGGAATAAATTTCGAGGGTAATAACGATAAAAGACGCATACTAACCGATTACGAATTTGAGGGGCATCCATTACGTAAAGATTTCCCGTTAACAGGCTATACACAAGTTAAATATGATGAGAAACTAAAGAAAGTAGCTTATGAACCGGTCGATTTAGACATAGAATATCGTGAGTTTGATTTTAGCTCGCACTGGCATAGCCCGAGTTATGTATTGCCAGGTGATGAGAAGGCAACCGATGTCATTCCTGCGAAAGCAGGAATCCAGAAATAAAATGAATGTCATCCTATGCCTTGATTGCGGAATCCAGAAAAAATAAAAAAGACTGGCCCCCGTGGGCAAGCGCACTAGGTAACAGTAGGAAAAATACTATGACTAACAACACTAAAACTATAACTCTAAACCTTGGTCCACAGCATCCGGCAACTCACGGAGTTTTAAGGTTAATCCTTGAGATGGACGGGGAAGTAGTAAATAATGCCGACCCTCATATTGGGTTACTTCATCGTGGTACGGAAAAGCTTATTGAGCATAAAACATATTTGCAGGCTATACCATATTTTGATCGTCTTGATTATGTTTCGCCGATGTGTCAGGAACATGCATTTGCTTTAGCGGTCGAGTCGTTATTAGAATGCGAAGTCCCACGAAGAGCTCAGTTTATCAGGGTACTATTCTCAGAACTAACAAGAATTTTGAACCATACTTTGAATATTGGCAGCCAAGCTTTAGATATCGGTGCTACTACTCCTTTATTATGGCTCTTCGAAGAGCGAGAAAAGATCATGGAATTTTACGAGCATGTTTCCGGCTCTCGTATGCATTCAAACTACTTTAGACCGGGCGGGGTTGCAGCAGATTTACCTGAAGGTTTACTTGAGGATATAGATAAGTTTATAGAACAGTTTCCTCCTAAACTTCACGATATTGAAAGTCTACTAAATGAAAATAGATTATGGAAACAACGTTTAGTAGATATCGGCGTTGTGTCTCAAAAAGAGGCAATGGACTGGGGGTTTTCAGGACCAATGCTTAGAGGTTCGGGTATAGCTTGGGATTTACGCAAGTCAAACCCTTATGACGTTTACGATGAAATGGACTTTAAAGTACCAATCGGCAAAAACGGTGATTGTTACGACAGATATTTCGTTCGTATACTTGAAATGTACGAATCAATCAAGATAATCAAGCAATGTATAGAAAAAATGCCGAAAGGTGCAGTTAAAACCGATGATCCTAAATTAATACCACCGACAAGAGCCAAAATGAAAGAATCTATGGAAGCAATGATTCATCATTTTAAGCTCTATACGGAAGGATATAACGTCCCAACCGGCGAGACCTATAAAGCCGTAGAAGCCCCTAAAGGCGAATTTGGTGTATATTTATACTCGCAAGGAGGTAATAGACCTTATAGATGTCGTATTAAAGCACCCGGCTTTGCTCATTTGCAAGGACTAGATTTTATGTCTAAAGGTCATTTAATGGCAGATGTTATTACTATTATTGCAACGCTTGATATAGTATTTGGTGAGATAGATAGGTAATATATTTGTCATGCCGTGGCTTGTACTCGCGTTGCTCTTGTCATTCCTGCGCAAGCAGGAATCCATAAAATAAAACTAAAAAACAAAAAATGTATTGGGTATATATATGATGCTCTAATAATGGTACTTTATATCGGTATTACTAATAATATAATACGTCGTGCTTATGAACATAAACAAAAAATAATAAAAGGTTTTACCTCAAAAAATAATATTATAAAGCTTGTTTATACAGAAGAATTTACTGATATTCAAGAAGCATTTACAAGAGAAAAAAACTTAAAAAAAATGGCAACGTAGTTGGAAAATAGAACTGATAGAAAAAACTAATCCTGAATGGAAAGATTTAATTGAATAGTTCTATGGATTGCTGCTTTCGCAGGAATGACATAAAACTATACCGTACTAAAAATATATGAATACAAAAATTACAAATTTTACATTTGATAAGAAAAATTTAAATCTAGCAGAAGAGATTATAAAAAAATATCCACCGCATGGAAAAAGAAGTGCAATACTTCCGCTGCTTGATCTAGCACAACGTCAAAACGGCGGCTGGCTACCTGTTCCTGCTATCGAATATGTCGCAAATATGTTAGAAATGCCTTATATACGGGCTTATGAGGTTGCAACATTTTATACTATGTTTAACTTAAAGCGAGTTGGTAAATATCATATCCAAGTATGTACTACTACTCCTTGCTGGCTGCGTGGTAGTGATGATATAATGAAAATTTGCGAAAAGAAATTAGGGGTAAAACTCAAAGAAACTACTGAAGATCAAAAATTTACTTTAAGCGAGATAGAATGTTTGGGAGCATGCGTTAACGCTCCGGTCGTACAGATTAATGACGATTATTATGAAGATCTAAATCAAGAAAAAATGGAAAACATAATAGACAAGCTTCAAAATGACTAGAATCTTATTATTATTACTTAGATTTTATCAATATTTCATTTCTCCACTATTTGGCAATAATTGCCGGTTTCACCCCACTTGTTCTGAATATGCCAAAGAAGCTATATCAATGCACGGCAGCATAAAAGGCTTGTGGCTTACCCTTAAAAGAATCATCAAATGCCAACCGTTCTGCGACGGCGGATATGATACCGTTCCAATCTCTATAAAAAATTCTAAACCACTCAATAAAAAAATATAAATTATGTTTATGCAAACCTTAAATATACCTTAGGCTTAGACCTTTCTTCTGTTGAAAAATTTATTACGGAATATAGAAAATTTTTAGATACATGTTATGATAAAGGATATTTTATTAGATCCTATACATCCAAGAATTGGCGGTATTATTTTAGCTAATATAGAAAAACTAAGTCAGCTTAAAGATATATTAAGAGAAGATCTTTTTTATATAAATAATTAGCTGAATATGAAATTACTAAGTTCACTCCTACAAAATGGCATAAGAATTTAAATATTTTTTTAAAAACATGAATAAACTAATCCCTTTACCTCGTGAATTTTTTGCAAGAGATACTAATGTAGTAAGCACTGAGTTAATCGGTAAAGCTCTTTATTTCCAAGGTAAAACAGCTATCATTACTGAAACTGAAAGCTATATAGGGCAGAATGATCCTGCTTGCCATGCAGCAAGAGGGCGGACAAAAAGAACGGATATAATGTTTGGTCCTGCAGGCTTTAGCTATGTCTATTTAATTTACGGAATGTATTATTGTTTAAATTTCGTAACCGAAGCTCAAGGCTTCCCTGCTGCAACCTTAATAAGAGGTGTACGTGTTATTTCGCCTGAAAATCTATACCTCAACGGTCCGGGTAAATTATGTAAATATTTAGGAATTAATATTTCTCATAATAAATGCGACCTTATAAATAACAACGAATTTTTTGTCGGCGATATCGGCTTAAAGCTACCCTACTCTACTACTGCTCGTATAGGTATTACTAAAGGCACGGATAAATTATGGCGTTATGTTGTTACAGATATCACTAATTTAAGCTCTCAATATAATGTATAGCCTTAATAAGGTCATATTGATTTACGGCGCAAGGACCTTGAAAAGATTTGTCTAATATAAATAATAACAAAAGCATTGATGATGAAGTGATACAAACTAAACCAACCGAAATCTTATGTAAATAAAGCTTGGTGCCAAGCATACAGACAAAAATTAAATTAATAGCAGTCATTATACATACAACTATCCAATATTGAATATTTAAGGGAAAATAGGACATTTTAATCCTGTTATACCTTACTGTATAAAGCTCTTTTATCTCCTCAATGATTTCCTACTTAGTCAATAGCTGCATTTGCTCGCTTGCTTTATAAGCTTGTAGTCTCTTATTAATATCTTGGAAGAAACTAATAGCTTCATGACTGATTTGCTTGCTGCCTTTCATTAATTACCATTCACGCTGCATTATATCTTTGGTATAATTTTTAATATCTAGATAAATTGTAGGTCTCATTTCATGGAGAAGCCAACCTACACTATCTGCAAGCCTCATCAACACTATAGATTCTACTGCCACCCCTTCTTGTGCTTTATTAAAAATTACCGAGTAAATAAATTAATACAAAACCGGTTGATACCGCATACACACTACCGACTACACCCAAAAACCCGCCAAGACTTCCAAGCTCTTCTTTTTGAAAATTATTAGGAATAATGTATTTTGTTAAATATAAACATCCCGCATAAAAACTCATCAAAACAATATTAGACACGGTATAGATAAAGTCAATTATATGATTATATAGGTATTATTAACCATATCCTGCTGAATATTTATGTAATATACTAGAAATAAGAGTTTGATAAGGTAATCCCTCATAAGCAGCTTTTTGTTTTATGCTCATTAAATCACTACTAGAAATACGAATATTTATTCGAGTATCTTTTTTTTAAATAATTAGCTGCTGCCACTTGTGCTATATGTTTCTCTTGTTCAAAATTTTTAATTCTTTGCCATTCATCATTTGCAAAAGACTCCAGCAATGCGTTTGCTTCAGCATCTAGTATTATATTTGATATATTCTCTTGATTTCTCATTACTTTTTCCTATTTTTAGATATTTCTGAGTAGCTTTGCGACGTGGAATAATAGTCTTTAAAAAAACTGTTCCATCAACTTCAATAATAAAAGGCACTAAATAGGCGTATTCATTAAATTTAACTATATACATTTTTTGCGCTGAATATTTATTAGGATTTGGATGTTCTATTATATCCAATAAACAATTACTTTCTATAACTGATATTATTTCTTCAAAACTTACCTTGCGCTCACTTATTAACTTATAATTTTTTTTCAGCAGAAAAGCTATCATTACCTTTCTTTGTCATCTTATACTATTAGTCCAATGTATGCTTTATGTCAACACTACACTTCCGTCTCTTCTAAGACTACTGTAGAATCAGCAAGTTTAGTAATTTTTTCAATTTTTAACCGAGCTTCTTTTAGTTTTTTCTCACAATGATTCTTAAGTAAAATACCTCTTTCAAAGCTATTAACTGCCGTCTCTAGACTCTCTTGTCCGTTATCTATTTTTTTAACAATTTCCTCAAGCTCTTTTAAAGCTTCTTCAAAGCTAATATTTGCTTCTAAAGTTTTAGTATTAGTCATTTATTTTTATTTTTTAATGGTTATCTGTAGTAGTTGTGTCTTCAGTTGTTTGGGGTATAAGCAATTTTTTTAGCTCACTACTATCAAAAGTTTTCTTAGGAGCAAAAATACTCCCTTGCATTTTTATATTAAGATGTGCCAAACTATCTTTATCAGAACGTGTATTTGAGGTATTTAACTTAACAAGCCTTGCCGGCACATAAAATGATAAAATACTAGATGCATCCATATCAAAATTATATATATTAACTGCAAAAGAGGCCGCACCGCTACTATATTGTGTTGCAAATTTTACTTTCTTTAAAAGGGCAATACCTTTTTGTAGTTCAATATCACCGCTTATACCTCTAATATTTTCTTGTCCTGTGGTTATAGCACTATTTATATCTTTATCTAAATTTTGTACCTTATAATCAGCTGTATCAATTTTTTCTATAAAAGAATCAATTGCAAAATTATTAACATCTATATTGTTTATAGCAAATTGTGATTTTGTAGTAAGGTTATATAGCTGGCTTTGAAGAGTGTTACCGTTAGTTCCTAAACTACCGCTTATACTTATTTTCCCGCCACTTGCAGTAAATATTTTAGGCATAAGAGCCAAAACTTTATTTAAATCTATTGTATTTAAAGCATATACGAAATTTATAGCATAAGGTTCTAATAAAATATTGCCGTTACCTTGAAGCTTACCGCCTAATAATCCTGCTTCAATATTATTAAATTGTAATAAATTATTATTATTTACTACATAAAATTTAACATTTTTCAATATTAAATCATTTTGTAATAATGTTGACAATGTACCGAAAACTTGTAAGGTAGCTTTATCTAAACTATAATCATTTATTAATTTATTTCTTAAATTAAGCATTCCTGCCGGTGATAATAAATCAGTAGTAAGATTACCGTCCTTAATTTCTACGGTCAAAGACGGTAATACACTTGATGCATCTAAGTTCCAGCTAGTTGATAAATAGCTATTAGCAGTTTTAAAATCTAAATTACTAATTTTTATATTAGCCGGTACGATTTTAGCCAGCAAATTCATTTTGTCAAATACATGATCGTTATACTTAACGCTATCTATCAGAATATCTAAATTAGCTAAATATCCTATTGTTCTAATAGGGATGAATTTACTTGGATAATCTAGAGCTTTCATATCTTTAGTTAAATTTTTTGTAAATTCGATAAGCGGCGAAATTATTGGATACGTTCTACTGCTTAAGTCAAGCGAAGATATATTAAGCGTAGCGTCTAAACGAGGTGTTTGAGCAATAAATTTACTAGAAAAATTTCCTGATAAATTTAAATTATCTGTTTTGAGTAATAAATTTTTAAAAAATAAATCTATTAAAGTGAGTTTTAAATCCGATGACAAGCTAAAAGGAATAGCTTCTTTAATAGTAACGTCGTTAAATCCTAAAATATTCAGTAACGAATTTATATCGTTGTGCTTTAAATATAGTTGTCCATCGAACATACTTCTAACGGCATTCTGTGTTACATTACCTGTAAGCTTAAATTCTCCACCTGATTTAATATTACCTGAAAATTCATTTATCTTTAAAGTACCCTTTGATAAGTTAGAAGAAAAGACTATTTTTTCTAGTTCTTCATTATTACTTAAAATTATTTTGTTAATTGCCACATCTGCTTTAAGTAATTTATCGGCAAAAATAAATCTAATATTTGAAGAAGAAGTATTAAATGTTACCTCTGCATTTGGAGAAATTAAAGAACTTAAATCTATTTTAGGAAAATCTAGTTTTACATTAGTAGTAATATTATCATTTTTAGCAATGTTAACAAATCCATTACCAATAATAAAAGACGATGCTATTACTATGTCTTTTAGCTCTATTTCATCTGCATTATTTGAAATATTAAATTTAACTTTTACTGCCTCATGTTGATTAAATTTATTAAAAAGATGGTTTAAATCCGGTAATATATTATACATTACCGATGCTAAATTTTTAATCTGATATTCACCACTACCGCTAGTAAGCTTAGAATCTTTGTAAATTTGCGATAACTTAAAACCATAATCATTATTATCAATATTAAGACTAAAATCTACTATATCGTCACGTTTATTAATTGAACCTGAAATTTTACCTATATAGTTACTTGTAGTTTTAAATATGTAATTAGACGATAAAGCATTTTCTTTTTTTAATATACAATTACTAAAATTTAAAATAGAATAATCTTGTTTATTAATAATACTTAGATTAGTAACATTTAGATTTATATTTTGTAATTTATATTTACAGAAATTCTTTATTAACTCTTCATGATTATAAATATTTAATAGATTAGAATGTGAATAAAATTTAGCATCTAATATATCTATTTTATTAATTTTAGGATTAAATTTTATAAGCGACCACAACGAAAAATGAATTTTAATCTGCTCTAAATCTAACTTTCCTTCTTCTCTTATCGTCTCAATAACTAAATAGGGCAAAGGAAATTTATTCATCTTTATTTTTCCGATATTTTCTTTTGCAATTCCTAAATGACTGGTAAAATTATTAGTAACCGAATTATAGTTAACAAACGATAATGCACCAAACATTATAAATAACAATAATGAGAAACAAATTATGACGCCGGCAGCTATTTTTTTTATCATGTCTGTAAAAAAGTTTTTAAATATATTATTATATATAATTATCAAAATTTAAAGGCAAATTAATGAATTCTTTAGAAAATTTAATTTTAGTCGGTGTAATAAAATCATGTCACGGAATTAAAGGTCATGTAATGTTAAAATCTTTTACCGCCCCTGCTACAAAAATACTTGAAAGAAATTTAGTAAATGAGTCAGGAGCAAATATACATATTAAGCTAATTAGCCAAAATGCCAAAGGAGAATTAATTTGTACATTTAATGATATAGCTACTCGAAATGAAGCTGAAAATTTAAAAGGTTATAAAATATTTTGCTTAAGAGCCAGTTTACCGGAACTAGAAGAAGATGAATTTTATATAGCGGATTTAACTCATTTACTGGTATTAAACCAAGATCATAAAGAAATAGGCAAAATTAAAAATATTCTTAACTTTGGTGCTGGTGACATAATTGAAATAGAATTTTCAGATCAAACAACCGAATTATTACCTTTCAATAAAGAATTTTTTCCTATTATAACTAAAGATTATGTGATTTTAAATTATCAAAGAGAAGCTTGAATAATTTACCGTAGTTTTCAATTTCTTTATAGTACCCTACAATTCTTATTCACCTCTGTCTCATCCCGTGGCTTGACCACGGGATCCAGTTAAAAATACTAAATTTATTAGTATTTATTGTTTTTATGGACCCCGTGGTCAAACCACGGGGTGACACAGTGGGTTTTACCGGTCCACGCAACAATACCTACTCGTCATGACAGAAAAACTGATCCACGCAACAACACCTCATGGGAATGACATAGAATATAATATTTCAATCCTTAATTGAATAAATTATATAAAATTGACAATTAATCCTTAAATACTATAATTAATATATGTATATAAATAGAAGGTTAAGCTCTATGCCTAAAACTTTAAAATACTCACTTATTATATTTATAAGTATAATATTATTATTAATTGTTATTCCTTTCTTTATTCCTTTAAATAATTATAAAGGAATAGTAATAGATAAAGTTAAAGAGGCTACAAATAGAGATTTAACTATTAACGGCGACATAAAATTATCTTTACTACCAAATCCCGCAATATCACTATCAGAAATTAAATTATCATCAATAAACGGTACAAAAGAACCTCATCTAGTTTCCGTTGAAGGTGCTAAAGCGTCATTGCGACTTTTGCCTCTTTTTAGAGGAGCAATTCAAGTAGCTTCTATAGAACTGCAAAAACCGATTATAAATCTAGAAGTTTTAAATAATAGACAAAAAAATTGGCAATTTTCTACACCTAATAATGCATCCAAAACAAATGAAATTAGCTCTGTAGAATCTACCGATACTAAAACTGAATTAGCACTTCCTATTTTGATTAGTCATTTTAAAATTATAGACGGCAAAGTAATATATATAGAAAAAAACAGTAAGAAAATATTTTACGATATTAACTTAGAGACTAAAATTAAAAGCCTTAAAGGTCCTATAGATTTGACTTTAGCTTTAAAAGCTTTGGAACAGCAAATTAATATAGACGGAAATATTGAAGAAATCGGTAAAATAATTCCGTTAAGTGCCAATATTAATCTTGCCGGTGCAAAAATTAAAATCGAAGGAAAATTTGATAGCGAAAATAATTCTTTCATAGGTAACGCAAATATTAAAGGTAATACTAAAACTTTAGGTATGCCTACTGATTTACAAAATGACTACGAGCTAACTACGGCAATTACTGCCGATAGTAAAAATATAGCTATTAAAGATGCTAGACTTAATTATCCAAATATAGCATTACTAGCAAATGCAAATTATGATATAGAGCGTAATAACCTAAAATCAAATATTATTATCAATCCCGGTAACATTATAACCAAGATTAGCTCTAATTTAGATAAGACAAATATTATACTACAAGCTGATAGTTTAAAACCTATACTTGACGCTCTAAAACTAAAGACTGATAAATTACTGCCTATTATTAACCAAAAACTTATACTTACTTCTAATGTCATTAGTAATTCTCAAGCAATAAAATTACAAAATATTAATTTATCGGCTGCAAATAGTAATCTAACGGGAGATATTGAGCTTAAAAATTTAGCACAAGATATAACTATTGCGCACAATCTAAAAATTAATAATTTTGAGTCGTTTATGTCTCTTATGGGAGTAAGTAATTTAAGTAAGATTGGAGTATTGCAGTTAAACGGGGGAATGCAAAAAATTAAAGATACTGTCCATATTAATAATAAAATATCTGCTTTTAATACTAATATATCTATTAAAGGAGATATTAATTTAGCAACTCAGAAGCCCAATTTTAATCTTAACTTATACAGTCCGTTAGTTAATTTGGATAAAATTCTTACAAGTAATAGTCCTACTCCTGCTCCAAATAAAACTAATCGTCCTGCTACTCAAAACATACCTACAGCTAAAAATAATTCTCCTTGGTCAAATAACCCTATTAATTTAGGGTTTTTAAATGAAATTGAAGGGCAATTATCCGCAAATATTGATAAATTAACTAACGACTCATTAATCATCAATAATTTAAAAGCAAAATTAAATATCACCGGCGGCACGCTGAATATTACTTCAGTTAATGCAAGCATTTACGGTGGCGAACTAAGTAGCACCGGTTATGTGAGTTCAGCCAAAGATCAAAACGCTGCAATTAAAATCGATTTAAAAAATGCCTATCTCAAAAATTTCACTCCGCAATCGGATAAAATAAAAATAACTGATGGGCGACTAAGCTTTAAAGCCGATCTTACTTCTCATGGTAATAGCGTTTATACATATGTTAATAATCTAAATGGACAATTTAACGTAAATAGTGATAACGGGAAAATAAGCGGATTTGATTTAAACCGAATCGCAGATGCGGTAAATAATGCTAAAAATACCGAAGGAGTATTACGACTTATTAACAGCTCCTTTAGTGGCGGATCCACATCTTTCAAAAATTTAATTGCCAGCGGAAATATAATGCAAGGCAAGCTTAATTTAAATGAATGTAGTTTAGATGCTTCACCTGCCATAACAAATGCAAGCGGTCAAATTAACTTACCACAATATATGATGGATGTTAGTGCAAGCGTTACTATTGCGGATTTACCGCCTATAGCCGTTAAATTATACGGATTCATAAATAATCTGCAGCATAAATTAGACGTTCAAGCCTTTCAAACATATTTAGTTAAAAACGTATTTAATAGCGTTATTAAAGACTTAAAAAGCGGAGAGAAGAAACCTGAAAATATTATTAAAGATGCTTTGGGTCTCAGAAAGAACAAGAATACAAATACAGAGGAACAAAGCAGCCCTCCTCCGCAGGAAAACCAACAAACAGATCCTGTGAATAAACTTCTACAAAAAGGATTGAAGAAACTGTTTTGATGTGACCGTCACGGGTGTTGTGTGACTTACTATTCCTCTCTATGTCATCATCCAGCAAAACATATAGTGTAGTAACAATGTTGAAGTTATTTTTTCTAGACTTAGTTAGCAAGCAAACTAGATGACAGTGCAAAACTCATAAATACCCACGTTTTGATACAGTTATTCCTGTGCCAGGCCTAATTGGATATACATCCTTTGTTCCCTCAGTATCTAATACTACATTAGGTATGTTTTTAGGGAAATCTTGAATTGCTTTAATAATTTTTGCTGCTTCTTCATCATAATTTGCCTTTTTCAACACAATAATAAGGTCTTCATATAATGATTTTTTTTTGGATTTAACCCTATAGCTCTTTTGATAGAAGCGAGCGCTTCCTCCGGATTTATTTTATGTAATTTATTAAAAAACTCTTTGTGATAGTATGCTTTACTTGGATCTAGTTCAATAGCTTTCTTTTATGATTTAATCACATTATCTTTTTGTTTTTCCATTAAAATAGAACTTAAACTATGAAAAACTTCAGCTTCTCTATTGTTAGATTTTTCAGTTTTATCATAAGTTTCAATAAAATTTGAAAGTTCTTCAGGATCAGTTTCAACGAATTTTCGTAGATTGTCTTTTTCTTCTTGATATTGATATCTGTTATGAAGATTGAGATATTTTTTCACTACTGTCTTTAGCAATTTCAGGAGTTTTAAACTTCCAATAAGGCAAAATTTCATTTTTATATGGTTGACAAATGCATACTCCTTGCTCACCTTTACCTACTCTATAGCTTTCTGGGCATTTACGATACTCAATATCATTTTTCCATTTATAACTTTTATTATCAAAATTTAGATAGCTTGGTTTTTCCATAACTTATGATATATTTGTAATTAATAACTACAATTTCAATGTAAGTAAATAAATCTGAATTTTGTAAAGCTAAGTAAGTATTTTAAATATCGTATGATTAAGAAAATAGTACAAAATACGAAAACTAACTTTGCACATACGTCCTAATGGAAGATCAGCTGATTACATAACGCCTAACTTCATGTATGGCCGTGCCGGAGGTTGCAGAAATAGTTATTGTTATGCGTCATAACTATGAGACATTATATATCAATGAAAATATAGATTAAATACTTGACGTATTGGATAAACATATAGCAAATTTACCAACTAAAATTTCCAATCAAACAAATTCTAAATATTGGACATATGATATAGGTTGTTCTACCGATGTAAGTTTGCATTGGAAACACACTAATTGGTTAAAAATATTTAATTTCTTTAAAGAAGATCCACGTGCTAAAGCAACTTTTGCTACTAAATATGTCAATCCTAAATTACTTAATTTTAATCCTGAAAACAAAATAAGGATTAGATTTAGTTTGATGCCGGCAAGAATGAGTGAGATATTAGAGCCAAAAACGAGTCCAATTTTCGCGAGAATAAAAACGGTGAATATTTTTATTGAAGCAGGTTACGAAGTTCATCTAAACTTTGCTCCTATTATTGCTTATGAAGGCTGGCTTACCGAATATGCAAAGCTATTTGAAGATTTAGCTCAATACATAAATAACCAATATAAACCGTTTATAAAAGTGGAATGCATATTTTGACGATAAGCAGCATGAAAGAAATATTCCCTCAAATAGATTATATAGAGTGAAGCTTTAATTTGGCAACCAAACTATACATGGAAATAAAGTAAGCGAATATGGAGTGGAGGCAAGGCGGTACATTATAAAGCCGGTATTAAGAGTAGTTTTATCTAACGATGGAGTGTGTTGCATGACAGGTTGCTCCCATGGAATAAAATACGATATATATTCTAACTCTTCCTATTTATCAAAATTACGAAACAAAAGCATAAAATTTAAAAATTACAGTTATAAACAAAAAATCACTTGCATGAAAATAAACTTATGATATGTTTCTTCACGTTGGGTTTCAATTTTATCTTCCATCAAAGTAACCCAATACTATTATCTCTCAGCTAATAGTGGATATAGTGTTAGTTGAGTACAAAAGTAAAAATATAAAAAACAAGTAAAATATCGAATAGGCAAAAAATCGTTTAGCTTGTTTGTTATCAGGGGTGTCATAGAATAAAGAACCGGCATAATATAGAAATACTACCCCAAGAATACCAGAAATTATTAAATATATAAAATTATTCATTCCAATAAAAAAAGGCATTAGCGAAACAATAAATAAAAGAATACTGTAAATTAGAATTTGTTTTTTAGTATATAAAGTCCCCTTTACTGCAGGCATCATCGGTACTTTACAGTTTTTATAGTCATCGTTGCAGAATAAAGCAAGAGCCCATGAATGCGGCGGCGTCCAAATAAAAATAATCAAAAATAATATAATCGATTCTAGAGATATAGTATTGCTTACCGCTGCATAACCTATCACAGGAGGTAATGCTCCCGATACTCCGCCAATAACGATATTTTGTATAGAACGACGCTTTAACCAAATAGTATAAATACAGATATAATAAAAAATAGTGAATAGCAGTAAAAAGGATGCAAGTAGATTAACACATAAAGCCATAAAAAATACTGCAAAAAATCCCGTTATCAAACCAAAAGATAAAGCTTCATCAGATTCTATAACTCCTCTTACTATCGGTCTTTTTTGGGTACGTTTCATTAAGCTATCGATGTCTCTATCGTACCACATATTAATTGCCCCTGCACTACCTGCCCCAAGAGCTATGCAAACAACTGCAATACCAGCAATAAACGGATGCACGTAATAAGGAGCAAGCCACATACCTACAAAACCCGTAAAAATCACAAGCAACATTACACGCGGTTTCATAAGTAAAATATAGTCTTTAACAGTACTTTGTGAATGATTGATTTTACCTAAATTGATTGGTCTTACTAAAGAACTCATATGAAATATTTTTTAATTAAATATAAAAAGTTTTAGGTTAAAAATCAATGATTGACTTTGATGCAAGAAATGTATATATTTTTTTGTAATTCAAATTAATAAATAATAAGTTAAGGATATTATCAGTGACAAAAATTGTTCGTTCTAAATATAAAGCTAGTAGAAGACTTGGAGTAAGTCTATGGGGTGATAGCAAGGATGCTTTCAATACACGAAATTATCGTCCCGGGCAACATGGGCAGAATACCATGATTAAAACTTCAGATTATGGTTTACATTTAAAAGCTAAGCAAAGATTGAAATGTCACTACGGTCGTGTAACTGAAAAACAATTTAGAAATATTTTTGCACTTGCTCAAAAAATGAAAGGTAATACCGGTGAAAATTTCATTGGGTTACTTGAAAGTAGACTTGATACGGTAGTTTATAGAATGAATATAGCCCCAACTATTTTTGCTGCAAGACAGTTAGTTTCACACGGACATATTAAATTAAACGGTAAGAAAGCTGATATCGCAAGCATACGACTAAAGGCAGGCGATATTATAGAAGTTAAAGAATCCGTAAAACAAATACCGCTTATCCAAGAATCCGTTTCAAAACAAGGTCAAACAACACCGGGGTATTTATCATTTGATGTACCTTCATTAACCGGTAAATATTTAAGAGTTCCTGCTCTTTCTGATGTTCCATATCCTTTTGAAGCAGAAGTGCATTTAGTAATCGAGTTATATTCTCGTTAATAATTACAAAAAGGCAGGTTTTATTTATCTGCCTTTTTACTTTCTTTCCTATACCTACATTTTTTCTTTATACTATAATACAACTTATCACCTAATTCGGCAGCGCTTATTAAAGATAGATTAGTTAAGAATTTAATGTCTGAGCTAAGAAAAAACTGTCATTTTTGACGAAGCAAGGAAGTATAAAAATGCTAATTTTTAGTATTTTTTTATTATTTTTATGGAGTGCCATGCTCCTTGCAATCGCTCGAAAGGTATTGCTGTGTGGATCAGTTTTTCAGTTGTCATCCCGCGACTTGATCACGGGATCCAGTTAAAAATACTAACATTATTAGTATTTTTTTATTTTTGGATACCGTGGTCAAACCACGGTATGACACCGAGTACCTTTTTCGATACACACAACAACGCCTGCTCACAATAACGATATCTATTTTTAATAAATAATGCCCTATATATAATAATTGTTTCTACTTACGTATTATTTTTAAGAACATATAATGCTGCTTCTACCTTTTCCAAGAAGTTAGCATATGGAACGCATTTAATAATTAGCGGTATAACTGGTTTTATTGTAAATGGGACAACAGGAGAAGCAGTCTTTTTGTTTCGGCAACTCTTGCGGATAAAATCTTAACTAACTGAAGAGTATTTTCAGAAACATTATCTTACTTCTGCCACATTTAAAGGAAGTTTTCTACCATATTACTACAAATCTCATCACAACTTTTCCTAATTATTCAGTACCAATTTATTTAACTTCTACAGCTGCAATAGTAGGCTTAGCATATTATGGGACTGATTTCTTAAATTATCAGGAAATTTTAAAAGAAATTCAGACAAACTTAACTCCTAATATTAGGGTAATTGATCCCAATATACTTTCTAACAATTTTAAAAATGATTCAAAAAATGAAATTAAAGATGTAACCCAAGGGTTTTAGATTTAATGGAAGCATACATAAATAGTAGTTTTATTAACTATACCGGAAATGATGGCAAAATACATTAATTGCATTAACCTTACTCATACAGGACCCTAATGCTGCTATAGAACCTCTTGTTTCTCAAGGAGCAAAAATCAGTATTTTTTATGGTGTGGAAAAAATATAATAAGCACACTATTCCAATCATATAAAACTTCTTTAACACAAAATACTCAAGATTTAATCGAACAAAAAGCTTTAGAACTGTTACTAAACGAGGAATATAAAAGTAAAATCTTAGGATTAAAGGATATAGAAGCTATTACTAATAATTTATTTAATGATCTTAATAATACTTTCACTATTGGAATTTTATAATTAGGGAATTTAACCACTCAAAAAATTATACAGCTGCTTGCATTGCAAGATATAATGAATTTAGTTCCAGGAGCTATTATATTTAATGCGTTTGACAATATTAAGCAAGGATTTTTAAATATATTATATCAACTGGATATTTCTTATAGGCAAGAAGCAGAGAAAATTAAGTAAAAAATGGAGAGATTACGCCTGAGCAAGCTCTACTACTTAATCCTTGACTTGAAACCTTAAAATCATTCTTAACAAGTTCCTCACTAAAAATAATCTTTAGTGGAGCAGTTATATCACAAGCGCGAATTACAAAATTAATAGAGGTAATTTCTTCTGAGAATAAAAAAGGAATAACATGGTCTACTAATGATACAAACGAAGAACTTGTAATTTCTGATTATAACCTAATTATAGAAGAAAGAACTATTTTGAGTTTTGAAAAATTAGTATTCAAACTAGGAGCACATGATCTTCTTTCAGCTTCCTCAGGAAAAGGCAACACTACTTTTTTAAAGAGTTTAGTCAATTGTATTGCTGATCCATGCCATAGCGTTGGTGAAATTTCCATACCTACCCATTATCAAAATCCCCCAATAATATTTATTGATCAGAATAGTTACATACCGGTTTAATCTACTTTATTTGAAATAATAACCTCCGGCCTTGATCAATCTAATCATTAAAAGTAATAAGCAATTATTAATTAACACACTATTTATAAAATTAGATCTAGTTACATTAATTACGCACTTAAGTGATAAAAATTATGATGTAATAAATGCACCAAGTGGCAGTCAAAAGAAAAAATTGGAATCATTAAAGCTATAATTTCAACCCCTAAAATATTAATTTTAGACGAGGTATTTGCTAATCTTGATAAAATATCTATAGAAAATGCACAAAACAAGCTTTAAAAAAATTTTTACCGGAAACTTTAATGCTTGTAGTGCATCATGACGGTAAATCTCATGACTATAATAATTTTTATGATCAGTATATAAGTATTTATCATGAGTATATACTAAATCTAGATGTTCAATTATGGGAGTTTTTTAAGATTTCTTTATAGATTTCAAGGTTTTTTCTTAACATCAGATCAAGAGAGAAATTATTAATTACCGTATGTCTTGCCGCTTCTTGGATTTTCTTAGCAGTATCAGTACCTAAAATCGAGAAACAATAATCGATTTTCTGCGCTAACGCTTCAGCATTATTTGGTTCTACGTGAAAACCGGTTATATTATTATTTATTGTCTCTACTGCCCCGCCGATATTAGTTGCAATAACAAGCTTCTCCATCGCCTGCCCTTCTATAATAGTACGCCCGAAAGCTTCAGGCTCGATTGAGGCAGAAATGATAATATCGGAAATCCCATATAGGTTTATTATATCCGAATCATTACCGAAAATTTGAATTTTATTTTGAAGTTTTAGATTAGCTATAAGCTCTTTTACTCTATTAGTAAAATTGGGATGTCTAGATATATCACCGACCATTAAACAATAAAAGTCTCTATGTTTTAATTTACTTAATGCTTCTACTAGCACAAGATGTCCTTTCCAGCTTGTCATTCTAGAAGGCATTAATATTATCGGCACATTACTCGGTACATCATATTGATCACAACATTTTTCAAGTTTTTCCGGCATTAAATTTGCGGGATCGAAATAATCACAATTCACTCCACGCTCAATTACTACTATTTTATCTTCATCAATTTTATAGTTTTCGAGCAAGTGTTGTTTTACAAAATTAGACACGGCAATAACTTTCTTGCCTTTTAGCATTATGCTATTATAATATTTTTTAAAACTATTCGGAATATTATAAACCCCATGAAAGGTAGTCAAAAATTTAGCATTTGTCCATTTTGTTGCTAGATATGAACTCCATGCCGGTGCTCTTGATCTTGTATGAACTATATCAACATTATATTTTTTGATTATTTCTGCTATCAATTTTGCATTATTCAGAATTACAAAAGGATTTTTACTGTTACTATCCATTTCAATATGCAATATATCTTCCTTATCTAACTCTTTAACTAGAGTACCGCCTGCTGAAATTATGATAGGAGTATGACCGAGAATTTTAAGATATTTTGCAACTTCTATAGTACCTCTTTCAACCCCTCCCGAAACTAGAGCAGGAACTACTTGCAAAATAGTATATTTATTATATCGTTTACTTGACTTTAATGAAGGCATTAAATCTCAATCTATTAAAATAATTATTTAAAATGCACAAGCTTTATAATAAAACACAAAACAAATTTATTGTCTATGATAATTATAGAATAATTAATACAAATATTCCATCTGTAATTTTTTTACACGGCTTGATGTCTAGTATGCAATCAACTAAGACTATCTATTTAATAGATTATTGTAAAAAACACAATTATAATTTTATTGTTTTTGATAATTTCGGTCATGGAAACGCATCGGGACAATTTAAGGATCAAACAATTAGTGATTGGTTAGAAGGAGTATCACTAATTTTAGACAAATTAATTAATACGGAGGCGATATTAGTAGGTTCAAGCATGGGAGGATGGCTAGCACTTCTTGCAGCTTTAAGATTTCCTAATAAAATAAAGGGACTTGTATGTGTAGCCCCTGCTCCAGATTTTACTGAAAATATTTGGCAAAATATATCTCTAAATGATCAAAATAAGATGCAACAAGAGGGAATACTAGAAGTAAGAGGTAAAAATTGTGAGCATCAATATGCTATAAGCTATAAACTGATAGAAGATGCAAAAAAACATTTATTATTGACAAAGAAACAGATTGATATAAATATACCGGTACATCTAATTCATGGGATGTTAGATGAAGACGTGCCTTATAATGTTTCAGTAAAATTATTAGACAAAATAACAAGCAAACAAATAGTAATGAAGCTAATTAAAGACGGTCACCATAATTTATCTAGAGAAGAAGATTTAAAGGTAATGACAAATTCCTTAGAAGAAGTAATTAGACTCTTAAGTAATATTAAATAAACAATAAATATGTATAGCAAAATAAATAAAGTTCATAATTTTAAAGAAGTTATAGAAGCGGTAAAACAAGCCAATAATACTAGCTTGATGCTTTTTGATGTAGATGAAGTAATTGTAATGGATAGTGATGAATCTAGGTTAACATATGATTATAGAAAAGAATTAATGAAGAACATTGAAAAAAGACTTACTAGAGAAGAATGTGAATTATTACTTAGTATTGTTCTTAAAGATAGGAACGCTAGATTTGTTAACCCAGATATCTTAACGATATTTGCTCTACTTACAGAAAAAAATGTACCGGCAATGGGTCTTACTAAACTTCCTACCGGTAAATTTGGCGTAATTGAAGATATGATCGAATGGAGAATTCGTGAACTCACTAAATTAAAGGTAAATTTTCAAGAATTTTCACCTTTAGAAGATGAGATAATAATAGAAGATTTTAATGCCGGCCACGGTAAACCTACATTAAAAGACGGAATAATTTACACTGCGGAATATGATAAAGGAAGCATGCTTGAGTATATATTAAGAAAAACAAATTATTATCCACAATCAATAATATTTATTGATGATATAGAAGAAAATTTATTATCATTACAAGAAATTTGTAAGAAACTAAAAATTAACTATCAAGGATTTGAGTTTACCGGTTCTGCTATCGTTCCTGAACCTGTTCTTGATGCACAAGGTTAACGGATGAAGAACTTAAAAAGTATACTTTGTCATCTAGTAGCTTGTCCACAGTATCCAGCTAAAAATGTCACAACAACATACACTTTTAGTTGCTTTGCCTAGATGCCGTGGACAAACTACTAGATGACACCTATTCACCTTAGAGTATAATATGATGTCTGCAAAACTTATTGTTCTTTTGACCCTACTTATCTCGCTTTCTACTATGGCAAATAAAAAGGAAGAAGAAAAAATTATAGGAGTAAAAGCAACTAAAGTACAAATTGCCGAGCTTTACGACATATTTAATATTGTAGGGCAATGCCAGAATGATAATAGTCGTGATTATTATGCTAATGCCACCGGAATAGTTGAACAAGTCTCAGCACATCAAGGAGAAATAGTAAAAAAAGGGGATATATTGCTAGTTATAGATAAAAACATAGCAGAAACCACTAAATCTAGAGCAGCAGCGTTATTAAATACAAAACAAGAAGATTATAATAGAAAAGAAGCTTTATTCGCTAAAAAATTTGTAAGCAACAAGGAATATAACAGGTCAAAAAGCGAACTTGAAGATGCAAAATTTAATTATTCCAAAGCTTTAAAAACATATAATGATATGATAATGACTGCACCCTACTCCGGCAAAATAGGCGTAATTAAGTCTATGGTCGGCGATGAAGTAAAAATAGGTGACTATCTTTTTAGCATTACCGGAACAGAAAACTCACAAAGTATTTTTATTGAATTGCCGGAGTCTTTAAGCGAAACAGTTGGAGTCAATACTGAAGTTTTAATTGCAGGAAAAATTAAAAGTACAATCGGGGCAGTATCGCATTACTTATCCGATAATGGTACTTTAACAGCTAAAATTATTTTACCTATGGGTACAAAAATCCTGCATAATAGCTTTGTAGATGTTACGCTTATAATTAATCCTCATAAAAACCTAACCGTTCCTGAAAGTTGTATTCAACGAAATAATCAAGGTAATTTTATTTATAAAATAGATGGTTATACGATAAAACAATTATATGTAAAAATCGGCACACGTACAGAAGGTCTAATTGAAATTATCTCTGACGATATTAAAGCAGGTGACTTAGTCGTTACCGAAGGTATGACTAAAATTGGTAACGGCTCAAAAGTTAAGATACTTGAGGAATAGTTATTTATATATGCTTTTTAAGCCATCTCTGTATTCTAGAAATTGTTGCACGTATTCCTTCTTGCCTTATAGAAGTAATAGTTAATAAAATCAAAATTTTTGTCACAAAGCAATAGGTTCGTATTTTTTGAATTACATAGTTATTTTTGAAAAAAGAAATATTACTTTTTTTATAGTCTTCATTTTTATTTTCTAGTAATCTTAATTGTGTAACAGCTGCTAATAACAAATTAATAGTAAACGGACTAAATTTACTTAAATAAGAATCATTAAGAACATAAGAAGTAATATTTATTAAACCTACTGAATATTTATTTGGATCCATAAACGTATTAGTACCACCGCTAATTCGTACTTTAGACAATTCTTTGTCTATACCGCCTATTGAATTTTTACTAGCAATAGATATCCATAAACAACAATCTTCACCGCTTCTTATATTTTCAGGAAATAAATTTTCTTGGAATAATGTTAAAGTTCCCATAACTGTCGGCATTGCTATTGGACAAGTTTGTATGACTTGAGGAAAAACATTACCACTAAAAAGCCCGGAATGAACAGATTCTATATATTTTCCTTTTTCACTTATTTTTTGATATGAAGTATGAGAAAATATAAAATTATTTTCTTCCATAAACTTTAATTGGATTTCTATTTTATCCTTATAAAATAAATCGTCCGAATCAAGAAAAGCAATATATTTTCCTATAGCATTTTTAATACCTAAGTTACGTGCAGCAGCAGGTCCTTCATTTTTTTTATGAAAATATTTTATTCTTTTATCTTTTTTACATATTGAAGTTAATTCTGATATATCATCAGTCGACCCATCATCTATTATAAGTATCTCAAAATTTTTGTGTGTTTGAACAAGTACACTTTCTATAGCTTTAATTGCCCAATTTATTCTATTATATACTGGTATAATAACACTAATTTTAGTATCATTTAGTACTTGTTTAGCCATAATATTTGCTAAATCACAGGCTTTTTTATACGGAGTATTATTGGATAAAAAAGTAGCTGTACGAGTTAAAAATAAATAAGGAGAACCTTCCATTTTGATCATTTCTTCTTCTGTTAACTCATGAAGAAACGATGACCATAATACATTACATTCTTCGTTATGATTTGATATTTTTTTACTACCTTGCTCTGAATGCAAACGAGATTTAATTAGGATAAATTCGTCAAAATGAATAGGAGCAACACGGAAAATTTTAAACCATAAATCATAATCTTGCGTTGTCGGTAAAGCCTCATTAAATATACCGACTTCATGAAAATATTTAGCAGGAATCAATAACGAACAACCATGTATTAACCCTCGTAATAAAGGTAATAAAGAAATATTAAGTTTATTTATAGGTAGCACACTATCCGGTTTAATATAACGTAGAGAGTTACCTTTTTCATCGATTAATTCATAACCACCGTAAATGATAGTATCTTTATTATCTAATTTATTTAATATGTCAACTTGATGCTCGATTTTATTAGGATAATATATATCATCATGGCTAAGCCACGAAAAATATTCCCCTTTCATGTTTTTTATACCGTAATTTAAGGCCGAACCGCAACCTCCGTTTTCTTTATGAAAATAGCGTATTTTATCACCATATGATAATGCTATACGTTCTGTCTCTCCATTATCTTTTGAACCATCATTAACAACAATAATTTCAATATTTTTGTAAGTTTGTGCTAAAGCACTATTTATAGCTTCTTTCATATAATTAGCACCATTATAGACAGGTATAATAATGGAAACTAAAGTATGATAAATATTTAGAGGTTTATCTTTTCTCGTTGTCATAACTTTTAAAAATAATTTATAAAATGTTAGTTTATTGTTTAAATTTTCTATAGAGCTTTAGAAAAATAGATTTTTCTTCTTCACTAATAATTAGTTTATTTTTAAGAATTTTTCTTCTAAAGCATTATTTAGCTCTGTTACAGTATTATTTAATTTAGTTCTTCTCTTCGCTATTTTTAAATGCATCTCTAGTTTGCAGCAATTGTTTTAATATATCTTGGGATTGCAAACCTAGCTTTTCTAAAAATTCCTGAGTCCAAACTGAGATTGGATATGAAATAATTGTTTTATAGGCTTTAAATCTGAGTTACTAGATATACAGATTATAGAATTAGGAGGATTTTTTCAGAATGCGTGTCGTTAGTTACACTATCTACTCCTGCATAGCAAAATTCTTTGTTCAGATATGATTCAAAGTCTTTTTCAGTAATTCAATTAACTAAATGATGTATATGCCCTTCCGGTTCATTAAAAGGTACATTTACTATTAATCGTTTTTTATATTTAAGATTAAGTGCTAGATTTAACTCATCTTCAATATGCTCAAGTGCATATCGTGATACAATATAATCATATTCTTCTGCCTTTTTAATAAAACTAACTAAACCAGATTTAATATATTGTATATTAGATGCTCCATAATTTTGTTTAGCATAAATTATAGATTCTTTACTGATATCTATTGCTGTAATTTCTACTCCTAATATATCACTAAGCATAAAAGTTCTGTATTCCGTTCCACAACCTATATCTAAAATTTTCATTTTTTGATTTAGCATTAATGAGCTATTAAGTATATCGGCTTCTATAATTTTTTTAAAAATCTTATAACTACTTTTATGACACATTACCTCTAAAACATAATCTTTCTCCATCATTATAAATTTCTTCTAACATAAATTATTTAAACTATTATAACTTTAATAAATATTCGGCAATAAATGCAGCAGGGTTTTCTACAGGATCAAGCATCTTTTTAAATTGATTTCTGCCACTACTATTTTCATGATAAGGTAAATAATGATTTTGCTTAATAAATGCTATATAGTTAATAATATCTTGCGGCTCATAAGCAAAATACATATATTTTTTTAATTCTTTAGATAGAGCATTGCTATTAAATTCATTATTCCAACCATTACTTAAGTAAATTATAGGCTTATCGGCAACTACTACTTCAGCAAGAGATGAAGTACCGTCACTTATTACAATATCTGACACCATTATATCATCCAGTAACGACCTGAATGCATGTGCAGAAACAGTAACATTTTTTAAAGAGTTAAATCTATTTAATATATTATCCATATCACTTTGGCTTAAGTAATTTTTACCGACCGCATAGGTAAATAGTGTAACATGCGGCCTTATAATAAAATGAATATTAGGATGTTGTAACGCATAATTATAGAAAAAATAGTGATAATTTAAGAAAGTAGAACCTCCTTCATATAACTCTCTATTTTTAAATGATAATTCCCATCTAGGAAGCCATAAAATGGTTTCCGAGTTTGGTTTTTCTTTAATATTATAATTTCTTACTTCATAGTATGGTTGATAACCCGAAACAATAACTCTATCCTTAGGAAATTTATAATTACTAATAAAGATATCCTTTGTACTTTCTGAATCAACAAATACCGTCTCTATGCGACTTGATAACTTATCATCATCAATATTTTTTTGATGGAAGATATGCGGACCATAGACTATATACATAATTTTTGTTTTAGTTCCTCTAAAGCTCTTATACAAATTAGCAGCCGTAAAAGGTTCTGATATATAGCCTTGCAAATTTTCGTAAGGGTTTTGCGTAAAGATAAAATCCGGCTGATAATTTTTTAGTTCAGAAATTTCACATTTTGTATTAACATTTGAATAAGAAGCATACTTACCGCATGGATATATCACATCTTGTGTATCAAATTTACTAATAAACCCGGTATCTATTCCTCCTTGAATATTGGGATGAGGATGAGGTACTATTACAATTTTGACATCATGACCTATTTTTTTCATCTCATTATACATTGCGTATACGCCTTTGCCACCGAATGTCTCTGTACTAACAAGGAAAACTATTTTTTTATAAGAATTTTCTTTGGAATAGCAAAAAGAAGATATAAGAGTTATTAGTAAAAAAACACTTAAAAATAAAGTGTTAAGTTTTATTAATTTAAAGAATTTCATGTTTTTGATATGATAATAATGAATAGGATTACTTTTTAAACCATATTGTACGGTTAACATAATCCACATAACTTAAAACTATACGTAATATTTTCTTTGATACAAGTCCTGCTGCTGCATAATCCGGCACGATATCTTGCAAGCGTTTATTATTCTCGTGTTCTTCCGTAATAGCTTTCACCGATTGTAGTACCCGTTCAGCCTTAAAACCCGACATAATAAGCGTTCCGGCATCCATACCTTCAGGACGTTCATGTGCTTCTCGAATATTTAAAGCAGGTAAATTAAGTATAGACGCCTCTTCAGTGATAGTACCGCTATCGGATAAAATACAAAATGCATTCATCTGAAGTTTGACGTAGTCCGTAAACCCGAAGGCCGGCAAAAATCTTATTTTATCGCCAAGTTCTTTAAACCCCTCTAAATCCTCAAGCCTTTTTTTAGTCCTTGGGTGTGTTGAAAAGATTACAGGGAAATTATACTCTTTAATAAGCGTTTGTAAACTACTTAATAATTCTTTCAGATTATTTTTGACATCAACATTTTCCTCACGATGCGAGCTAATTAAGAAATATTGCTTTGTGGTAAGTGACAATTGATCTAAAATATCAGACTTTAATATTTTAGGCATAAAGCAATCAAGGACCTCAGGCATATGCGAACCTGATTTAAAAATAAGCTCAGGCGGTAAACCTTCGAAAATTAAATAACGTCTCGCATGCTCGGTTAACGTAATGTTAACGTCACTAATATGATCAATGATTTTACGGTTTATTTCTTCAGGTACACGCTGATCAAAACAACGATTTCCCGCTTCCATATGAAAAATCGGAATTTTACGGCGTTTAGCAGCAATTGCCGATAAACATGAATTAGTATCACCATAAAATAAAACGGCATCAGGCTTTTCTTTCTCAAGTACTTCATCAACTTTTTCGATAATAAGCCCAATAGATTTTGCCGTATTATCTGCTGCTACTTCTAAGAAATAATCGGGTTTTCTAATTCCCATATCATCAAAAAAAACCTGATGTAATTCATATGCATAATTTTGACCGGTGTGAACTAGGATGTGATTAGTATATTTATCAAACTCGGAAATCACGCAGCATAGTTTAATAAGTTCAGGACGAGTACCAACAATCGTCATTACCTTAAGCATTTTTTAGTTCCTCTTGTACGTAATCAAGAGTCAGTAATAACTCTTTTACTTCTTCTAAATTTAAACGTTTTGTATTATGGGAAGTGTAATCCTCTAAAAGCGCTACTTTCTTTTCACCTTCAACAAAATATTTTGCATAATTAAGATCACGCCCGTCCATAGGAATACGGTAATAATTTCTTAAATCATCAGCTTTTGCCATTTCTTCTGATGATACTAATGATTCGTAATGTTTTTCGCCGTGACGTGTACCGATAAAACGTATTTCATTTTTGCTATCGAATATATCTTGTAACGCTTTTGCGAGTACTTCAATTGTGCTTGCCGGAGATTTTTGTACGAAAATATCACCCTGATGACCATGCTCAAACGCATATAAAACTAAATCCACCGAATCTACAAGCGACATTAAAAAACGTGTCATTGACGGTTCTGTAATGGTTAATTCCTTACCTTGTTTTATTTGATTGATAAAAAGAGGAATGACCGAACCTCTAGAAGCCATAACGTTACCGTATCTAGTGACGCAAAGCATAGTCTCACCTGGAGAACGCATACGTGCTTTTGCTATTGCTAACTTTTCCATTAATGCTTTAGATAATCCCATTGCATTAATTGGATATACAGCCTTATCGGTACTCAGTACAATAACTTTTGTAACTTTGTTATTAATAGCAGCACTTAAAACATTTTCAGCACCTAAGACGTTAGTATTTATTGCTTCCATAGGATAAAATTCACAAGTCGGAACCTGCTTTAAAGCAGCGGCATGGAATACATAATCTACACCGTGCATTGCCTCATCAATACTTTTATAATTGCGTACATCCCCAATATAGAATTTAAGTTTCGGATTATTTAAAGCAATACGCATATCCTCTTGCTTTTTTTCATCTCTACTGAAAATACGAATTTCCTTAATATCATTAATAATATCGGATTTAAGAAAACGAGAAAGCACCGCATTACCAAACGAACCGGTGCCTCCTGTAATCATTAAAGTTTTATCTACAAACATTATATATAAATACCTATTTTGTTATTATGTCAATCGAGCAACACTCTAAGACAGTCATCCTGTAGCTTGTCCACAGAGTCCAGTTATAAAAAATACAAACATCAAAAGCTCGATTTATCTCACTTTATGCTGGATTCCGTGTACAAGCCTATATTCGCAATGACAATTTACTTAAACTCACACATACGCTTTACAAGCTCACGCCATTCAGGAGGTGTATATCCTGTCACCTCATTAAAACGAGTGCTATCTAGTGAGCGATCTATTACAAGCTCATCTGACGAAATAATATCGATTTCTTTATTATATATTTCTGCTACTAATTTTAACAATTCTAACTTATTAATCGGTTTTGAGGCGACATGATAAAGCCCGTGCAACTCTTTATTAGGTAACACAAAATCCCTTATTATTCTTGCAAGCTCTACTGTCGGGAATCCTGAATAAATAGCTTTCTCAAACCCTTTCACTGAACCTTCTGCACTTAAAAACCAATTGATTAAGCTTCTATTGCCTGCTAGCTCATGACCTATAATGGAAGTACGCAATGTGATAGCATGCGGATAATCTACCTCACCAAGAAATTTTGAACGACCGTAAAGGTCATAACAGTCAGAAAAATCGCTTTCCTTATAATTACCTTTTTTTCCTGAAAACACACAATCAGTACTAATATGGATTAACCTTGAATTAGCTAGTTTACATAAATTAGCTAGCCTATGAGGCAGCAAACTATTTATCGGTAATGCTTTTAACGGGTCATTAGCATCTGCCAATTGTTTTACAAGCCCTATACAATTTATTACTATATCGGGTTTTGTTTGATTAAATACCTCAACTAACGCATCATGGTTCTCAACATCTACATTTGTAATTAATTTATCGGATAAATCCTTAGAAAAGTAAGAACGAGCTGAATTATTTCGGGCTGTCGCAAAAATGTCAAATTTTTTATCACTACTTAAAAACCTGAATATGCTATTACCTAACATACCGGTAACACCCAAAATTAATATTTTCATAGTATATTTTATTTATTTTTACCGAATCGGTTCTATCATAAATAATATATCTTTACAATAGTGTTTTGAGTGCGTAACAATATTGAATTATAAATAATTAACTTGTCATAGAAAAGGTTCTTATTCTATCTTCTGTAATTTTCCAACCTACATCTTCTGCAAGCTCTAAATCATATTCATCTACCAACGAGGCTTAATATTATAAGTACTTACCCAAACGCAGGGCTGTATCAGCAGCAATTGAACGATGATGCTTAATTATATTATTGATCCTAGTAACGGGTACATCAATATCATGAGCAAGTTTGCTTTGACTAATCCCCATAGGTTCCATCAACAACTCCTCAATGCTTTCCTAATTAAATATTTTTTATAGAATCAAGCACGGTTTCAAGAATCATACTAGCAGCTACTGCATCATCGTTATTATTACGGTCTTTTCTTTTTACTCCAAACGATTTAAGGAAATTATTTGCAGCTTTGGTAGTTAATCTTTCATCTTGTAAATATATAGGCAAGTTTATAGATTTTGCTAGCTCTTCAGCAAATTGCATCACTATATTTGTTTGCTCCGTTACTGCTCCGCTCATATCAATCGGTAGACCTATTATAACACCGCAAACTTTATATTGCTCGATGATATTAAGCAAGGAAGTAATAACAATTTTTTTATTTATCTCGGTTATAGTATTTAAGGGCATAGCAATACTACGTTCTTGATTAGATAATGCGATTCCTAATTTTTTGCTTCCGTAATCAATAGCGATAAGCGGAGCATTTGGTATTAAAAGCCGATAAAATTCTTGAAGATTTTTTATGATCATGATAGTTATAAAAATTACTTTATTAATTATTATTTATGCTAAAAACTATTCAGAAACATTTAGATACGAAATTAATTAAATTATCGGCGATTTTAGCCTTTATTTATTATTTATTATTTAATACCGCAATATTGATTTATAAATTTGATTATTATAAAGCAACAATCTTTAGAGGGATATTAGAGTTATCAAAAGATTTTTGCTATATTTATATATTTTCTTTTATAGCATTTTTCGGTCTTAGCGTACATAGATTAGTGTTAAAAATCGGCGTGGGGTTTTTATTTATAACATCCGCTATTGCTAGTTATTACATTTATTTCTTCAAAATCAATCCTACTAAACAAGTAATAGGTAGTTTTTTCTCAACGGATTTAAACGAAGTTTATGAATTAACCAGCATTAAGTTAATAATATGGATAATTTTTTGCCTTTTTACCTGTTTTTATACTCTCAAATCTTTTGCCGCCGAAAATTCTAAATCATTCGTAATAAAACTATTATCTGCCGCTTGCTTACTTATTTTTGTATATAATATTATTACTCCTTCATTTAAGATACTAAAAAATTATTTTCCCATTCAGTATTTACATAATAGCTACATTAATTTTGCCGAAAATTTCGGTGATAAAAATTATACATGTATAGATATTAGCAAACAATATAACTTTATAGATAAGTCAGATAAAGATATTATCGGTGTTTTAGTTATAGGCGAATCAGCAAGATTTGATCATTTCGGTATTAACGGTTATGAAAGAGATACGACTCCTTACTTAAAGACTACTCAAAACCTAATTTCTTTCAAAGCTAAATCTTCTTCTAACCTTACCTATCTTTCCGTACCGTCGTTACTTTCACGTTATCCTGCAAGTCAAATTGAAAATAGTAGACAAGAGAACAGCTTTTTATCAATTTTAACAAATCTTGGCTTTAATACTACCTGGATCGGTACTCAAACTTTAATGAGAAGTTTTGCAAATTTTGACCTCAGTAATATATATAATGACGTTAATTTTACTATAGTACCGGGCGGCTCTGCCCTATTTTCTTTAAATGATCATGATGAAAAAATATTGCCTTTTATAAAAGAAATAATAACAAACTCAGAGAAACAATTTTTAGTAGTTCACACTTCCGGCAGCCATTGGAACTATAATGCGAGATATCCAAAAGAGTTTGAGTATTTTACCCCTATCTGTCCTATTAAGGTTAAGGGAGATGCAAGTGATTGCGATAAGCTTGCTTTAGTTAACAGTTATGATAACTCTATTTTATATACCGATTTTTTTTTATCTAATTTAATAGATTTGCTTAAAGATAAAAATGCATTTTTATTATATGTATCTGATCACGGCGAGTCCCTCGGAGAAAATGGTTATTACGGTCACGGCGGGCCACTACTTGCAGAACAAATAACCGTACCTCTTATAGTTTGGGTATCAGATGATTTTCAAGCAAAATATCCTAAATCAGTATCTTCAATTAAAAATTATGCTAATACTGAAATTAGCCATGATTATGTATTTCATTCAATCCTTGACTGTTTAAATATAGATTCCGACATAATAGATAAAGACTTAAGTATATGTAAATCTAATTAAAAATTATTGAATTATTAAAAAATTTGTATATAAATTAAGAACTCAATAATTAATATGATTTATTATTATGTCTGATACACCGGAACTAGACAACTCTTATTATAGATTTTTACAAAGTATTTTACTTAAAACACTAGAACAAAATAAAGCTGCTGAAACGTATTTATTGCAGAAAGATTTTAATAGCGCTTTAAATGAGATAAAAAATGTAAATGAACAACTTGAAGAATATTCAAGCATTTTTTCTTTACTCAAAGTAATTAAAACCCATTTGAGTGATAAAAAAAATATATAATTCAAGTACCATTTAACTTAAATCCTTTTTTTATAATTAAAAATAATATAGAGTGGAAATAAAAAAAGGTATTGAATTATGGAATATGCATTATTAATTTTCAGTATTATAGCGATTTTAGTTATAATACAAATGGTTAAAGTTGTACCGCAACAACAAGCATGGGTAGTAGAAAAACTTGGAAAATTCGATAAGGTACTGCAACCTGGCTTAAATTTACTCATCCCTGTCATTCAGAGAGTAGCATACAAACATACTTTAAAAGAAGAAGCAATAGACGTTACCGCTCAAACAGCTATTTCAAACGATAACGTAACATTATCTATAGACGGTGTTTTATATGTTAAGATCATTGATCCAATGGCAGCATCTTATGGTGTTAATAATCCTTACTATGCCATAACACAGCTTGCTCAAACTACTATGCGTTCAGAAATCGGTAAACTCCCTTTAGATAGAACTTTTGAAGAGCGCGAAACTTTAAACGTAGCAATTGTAGCAGCTATTAATCAGGCTGCTATAAATTGGGGCATACAATGTATGCGTTATGAAATTAAAGATATTCAACCTCCGCAAACTATACTTAAAGCTATGGAATTGCAGGTAGCAGCCGAGCGTCAAAAAAGAGCTCAAATTCTAGAGTCGGAAGGTAACAGACAAGCAAAAATTAACCATGCAGAAGGTGAAAAAGCACAAATCGTACTGAATTCAGAAGCTTCTTATACAGATCAAGTTAACAGGGCAAAAGGTGAAGCTGAAGCAATAGGCTTAGTCGCTACCGCTACGGCAAATAGTATTGAGATTGTTGCAAATGCCGTACAAAAAACGGGAGGGAGTGATGCAGTAGCTCTTAAAATAGCCGAGCAATATATTAGTGCGTTCGGTAATTTGGCTAAAGATACCAACACCGTAATTTTACCCGCAAATCTTTTAGAACCGAGTAGTTTTGTCACCGGAGCGTTAACTATATTTAATCAATTAAAAGCTTCTTCGGGAACAAAAAATAAGTAGCAATTTATAAATTTATAAAGATTTATTATTGTAATAATAATTAGTTTTATATATCATATCAGATTATTAACTAATAAAAGGTTATGAATATGTCAGTATTTGTCGGCAAAACTGCTCCGGATTTTACAGCTAAAGCTATTATGCCTAATAATAATATAGACGATAAGTTTAAACTTAGCGATTATGCTGCAGGGGATAATATAGTGTTATTTTTTTATCCCCTAGATTTTACTTTTGTTTGTCCATCGGAAATTATAGCATTTCACAATAAGCTTGGTGAATTTACCGAAAGACGTGCTAAAGTAATAGCTGTTAGCGTTGATTCTCATTTTAGCCATTTAGCTTGGAAAAATACTCCGCATAATAAAGGCGGACTTGGACAAGTACAATTCCCAATGGTTTCCGATATAAAAAAGGATATTTCTTCAAAATATAATGTACTTAATGAAGACGGTGTTGCTTTGCGTGGAACTTTTTTAATCGATAAGGATTTCATAGTACGTCACATGCTAGTTAACGACTTACCTATCGGTCGTGATATTAATTATACATTAAAAGTAATCGATGCTTTAACTCATCATCAAAAACACGGCGAAGTTTGTCCTGCCGGCTGGCATAAAGGTGAAGAAGCAATTACCCCATCACATGAAGGTATAGCACATTATTTAAGCTCACATGCAGAGAAGCTGTAATATATTACTGTGTTATTAAAGTGGGGAACTGTCCTACCGTAGTAGCTTGTCTAGTGTTGTTGCATGGTTTGATGTCATTCCCGCCTAGGCAAGAATGACATACAGCACTAACGCAATATCAAATAACCCTAAACAATGTTGAAAGAATTATTGTCTGCTTCTAAAATATCTTATAATATTGAAATAATTAATATTTTATGTCTTATTAGGAGTGAAATACTGGTCCTAAAACTTTCTTTAGTTTAATTAAATTATTCGGTGATGTAGCATGCCATAGATAACGTTCCGGATTTTCCATTGCGCGGCGGAAAGTCAAAACCAATTAAAATTTTCAGTAAAAACGATACTGAAAAAGAGTTAAAGCTTCTTGAAAAAGACAATACTAAGATCATCACATATAAATCTCCGGAATATCAAAATTATTACTTGAAATTTATGATCCACCGCTAATATTAAGTTATAACGGTAATATAGAGTTATTAAATCATAATAAATGCGTTGCAATAGTAGGTGCAAAAAACGCTGCTACAAACGGAAGAAGCTTTGCTCATAAAATTGCAAATGATTTAGCAAAGGTTATATAACCGTTGCAGGATTAGCACGAGGAATAAATAGCAGCATATATCAAGCTGCAATTTCTCAAACTATCGGAGTTATTGCAGGCGGTATTAATCATATATATCCACCGGAAAATAAAAAACTATTTGAAAATTTAGCAGAAGAAGGTTTAATATTAGCTGAGTTACAGGCTCTACCCCGCTTGGAAAACATTTTCCACAGCGTAATTAGGATAATATCAGGACTAGCCTTAGGAGTAGTGGTAGTAGAAGCAAGCTTAAAATCCGGTTCATTAATAACTGCAAAATTTGCACTTGAACAAAATAGGGAAATATTTGCCGTTCCTGGCTTTCCTTTAGATCCAAGATGTCAAGGTACAAATAAATTGATTAGAGAGAGCATATTTAATGGAATCAGTAGAAGATATTGTAGCTAATTTACCGCAATATGAAGAATTTATGAAAAAAGATGATGGATTATTTAAGGATTTTGTTGAGCTAGGAACAATAAATACGAGATATGTTAAAGAATCGTCACAAAAGGAGTGTACTGCTATATTAGAATTATTATCGGCAGTACCCATAGACTTTGAATATTGACAAAAAGAAATAGAATTACCATTTCCTATCATATATACGGTAATATTAGAATTAGAACTCGCCGGGACAGTAATGCGTCACGCCGGTAATAAAATATCATTAGTTTATAATAAGTAGATGAAATTAGTAATAGTAGAATCGCCGGCAAAGGCAAAAACGATAAATAAATATTTAGGTAATGAGTTTAAGGTCATTGCATCATTCGGTCATATTAGAGATTTACCTTCTAAAAAAGGCTCAGTGTTACCTGATGAAAATTTTGCAATGAAATATGATATTTCCGATAAAGCCGGTAAATATGTAGATGCCATAGTTAAAGATGCTAAAAAAGCTGATGCAGTATATCTTGCAACCGATCCTGATCGTGAGGGTGAATCTATCTCATGGCATGTTGCAGAGGTAATAAAAGAAAAGAATCAAGTTAAATCCGATGATTTTTTCAAAAGGGTAGCATTTAACGAAATCACTAAAAAAGCAATTATTCATGCCGTTGAAAACCCTAGGAAACTTGACACTAACTTAGTAAATGCCCAACAAGCAAGAAGAGCTTTAGACTATTTAGTCGGCTTTACCCTTTCACCTCTTTTATGGCGTAAGTTACCGGGATGTAAATCAGCAGGACGTGTGCAGTCCGTGGCTCTGCGATTAATATGTGAGCGAGAAGATGAAATAGAGCGTTTTAAGTCAGAAGAATATTGGGATATTAGCCTTAAAATGCAAAATAGTAATAATGAACTATTTACTGCTAAATTGACTCACGTAAACAATCAGAAGTTAGAAAAATTCTCAATTATTAACGAAAAAAACGCCAAAGATTTAACCAAAAAATTAAAATCTCAAAAATTTCATGTTGATAAGATAGAAAAAAAACAACAAAAACGTCAACCACAACCTCCTTTTATTACTTCATCACTACAACAAGAAGCAGCAAGAAAATTAGGTTTTAGTGCTAAAAAGACTATGCAAATAGCACAAAAACTTTATGAGGGTGTTGATATAGGTAAGGAAACTATAGGGCTTATTACGTATATGAGAACCGACGGCGTTACATTATCAAATGATGCAATAGCAGATATACGTAAGTTAATCGATAAAAGTTACGGCGATAAATATTTACCAACTAACCCTAGAATTTATAAATCCAAAGTAAAAAATGCTCAAGAAGCTCATGAAGCAATAAGACCCACAAATATTACTTATACTCCTGATAGCTTAAAAGAAAAGCTAGAAAAGGATTATTATAAGCTTTATGAGTTGATTTGGAACAGAACTATAGCCTGCCAAATGGAAAATGTTATAATGGATTTGGTAGTTGCAAATTTAGCTTCGGAAAATAAAGAATATTTGGCAAAAGCACACGGATCGACTATAGCCTTTGACGGATTTTATAAGGTTTATCGTGAAAGTGTGGACGATGAAGCTGAAGAAGAAAATAAAATGCTGCCACCTTTAAAAGAACAAGAGCCGCTTAAAACTAAAGAAGTTATTCCAAATCAACATTTTACCGAACCGCCTCCAAGATATTCAGAAGCAAGTTTAGTGAAAAAACTTGAAGAGCTTGGGATCGGTCGTCCTTCGACCTATACTAGTATTTTATCGGTTTTACAAGATCGAAAATATGTTGCTCTTGAGAAAAAACGATTTATACCTGAAGAGCTTGGACGTTTGGTAACGGTATTTTTAGTCGGTTTCTTCAAAAAATACGTTGAATATGATTTTACTGCAGAACTTGAAAACGAATTAGACGAAATAGCAGCTGGCAAACTTGAATGGAAAGCTGCTTTAAATAATTTTTGGAGCGGTTTTAACCATAATATTGAATCAGTAAACGATCAGAAAATAACCGAGATTATTAGCTATGTACAGAAAGCCCTTGATTATCACCTGTTCGGTGAGAATAAAAAATCTAAAGTTTGTCCTTCATGTAACACGGGCGAGCTTAGCTTAAAGCTTGGTAAGTTCGGAGCGTTTTTAGCATGTAGTAATTACCCTGAATGTACTTTTAGAAAATCTATTGTGAGCGGTCACGATAATAACGAGAATGAAGGCGAGCCTACCGCTATGCTTAATGAGAATAAAGTTTTAGGTACGGATAAAGACGGAGTAGAAATATATCTGAAAAAAGGACCTTACGGACCTTATATTCAACTTGGCGAACAAGAAGGCAAAGTAAAGCCGAAACGTAGCCCCGTGCCTGCTAGCTTGAACCAAAATGATATTACACTTGATATAGCATTAAAGCTTCTAAGCTTACCGCTAAAAATAGGTATTCATAAAGATAGCGACGAGGAAATTATGATAGGATACAATAAATTCGGTCCTTACATAAAATATATGGGGAAATTTATTGCGGTGCAAAAAAAATATGATTTTCTAAATTTAAGCTTAGATGATGCGATGAAGCTGATTGAAGAGAATAAAGCGAAATTAGAAAAGAAACAGGCGTAAATGGTTTAGTGTCACCCCGTGACTTGACCACGGGATCTCAGGACACAGGCTTGTGATACAAGATCCCGTGGTCAAGCCACGGGATGACAATTAATAAAATTACTTATTTATGACAAAAGTTATAACACGATTTGCTCCGTCACCGACCGGTATGTTACATGTCGGGAATATCAGGGTAGCATTGCTTAACTGGCTATATGCAAAGAAGCATAACGGACAGTTTATTTTAAGATTTGACGATACAGATTTAGAGCGTAGTAAACAGGAATATAAAGACGCTATCGAGGAAGATCTAAAATTTTTAAAAATTAATTGGGATCAGACATTTAATCAATTAAGTCGTTTAAGTAGATATGATACAATCAAAAATCTATTACTAGACAAAAAAAGATTATATGCCTGCTATGAGACTCCTGAAGAGCTAGCATTAAAGCGTAAATTTCAATTATCTAAAGGTTTACCACCGATTTATGATCGAGCTAGCTTAAATCTAACTGAAGAGCAAGCAAAGAAATATATAGAACAAGGAAGAAAACCACATTATAGATTTTTGGTAAATCATGAACCGATTAGCTGGCATGATATGATCAAAGGTGAAGTTAAATATGACGGCAAGGCTTTAAGCGACCCAATAGTGATAAGAGCAGACGGTAGTATGACCTATATGTTATGCTCAGTTATTGACGATATTGATTATGATATTACTCATATTATTAGGGGTGAAGATCACGTTAGCAATACCGCCATTCAAATTCAAATGTTTGAGGCTTTAAATAATACTCCTCCGACTTTTGGGCATTTAAGTTTAATAATCAATAAAGATGAGAAAATTTCTAAAAGAGTTGGAGGATTTGAGATCGCAACTCTTAGAAAAGAAGTCGGGATCGAAGCTATGACAATCGCTAGCTTTTTTAGTTTACTTGGTTCATCAGCACAAATCTTGCCTTATAAATCAATGGAGAAGCTAGTAAATCAATTTGAGATAAGTAGTTTCTCTAAAAGTCCAACTATCTATCAACCGAAAGATTTAGAAAGATTAAATCATAAATTACTTATAAGTTTAGATTTTGATACAGTAAAAGAACGCCTTAAAGAAATAGATGCCGAGTATATTGATGAAAATTTTTGGTTATCGGTAAGCCCTAACTTGCAAAAATTACATGATGTAAAAGATTGGTGGGAAATTTGCCATCAAACTCCGAATGTAGAAAATCTAAATTTAGATAAGGAATATTTAAAGCAAGCAGCAGAATTATTACCAAAAGGTGAAATCACTAAAGATAGCTGGAGCATTTGGACTAAAGCAATAACAAATATAACAGGCAGGAAAGGTAAGGAGTTATTTTTACCTCTTCGCCTTGCTTTAACCGCCAGAGAATCAGGCCCGGAAATCGCAGGCGTTTTACCTTTGATTGATAGAGAAGAGATAATAAAGCGTTTAACTAGTGCGTGACTCGCTATGTCATTCCCGCGAAAGCGGGGATCCAGTAAAAATAATCTTATTGGTACAAAAATTGTATATTTGGTAAAATAAACATATAAAAACAAGTTTTTATATGTTTTACTAGATGCCCCCTTTCGCGGGAATGACATAGAAGCCATGCAACTCCTCGCAATGATGATTGAGTATGACAATATTTTAACTATAATACTCTATCATGTTAGTATTAATAGCACCGGCAAGCTCTGTGGTATCACCTTAAATATTATCGGCAATAAGAGAAACTATACCTGCTGTTCCTGCTACCTAAACCTTCCCACAGTTTCATAAGCTACATATCCTGCAGTTAGTCCTGCTTTTACTGTATTTTTTACACATTCGATAGAATCGGACGGCGAAATTAAAATTGCTCTTAAGGTAAAAGTACCGATAAGCACCGGAGGATTGTAATAAGCAAAAATTCAAGACTTGCTACGGTTGCTTGAGCAAATGTAGATACAACAGAATAATTAGAATTGTTCACATCAAAAACAAAACCCTGAACGGAACATACAGTTTTTGCACCGTTTTCTATCACATTAATAGCATGTTCCGTTGCTAAGGTAACATACATTGTGAAATCTGTCGCAGCTTTGGTAGCATAATTAAATCGTGACTCAATTATAACTTAAATGTTGGATTGTGTCAATATTGTGTCAATGGATATTATTAATAAATAATTAAAAAATGAATGATACTTTAAGATAAAAAGAAGGTTTAGCTGTAAAAAACTTTTTGATTTTTAGCTTATCTTTTTCAGACAAAGTAGGCTTGAACCTGTATATATCTTTTTTATTAGCACTTGCAGGTCTAAATTGAAACTCGCCTTTAATTGTGTTGATTGTAACTATCTGATCAGGAGAGCCCCATTTAGGAAAATCATATTTTATAACTATGTCCCCATTAACTATGTCCCCATTTCTAAGTCCAGATTTATAAGCGTTACTATTTTTGTCAAAATTTTTTATTGTATAATTATTTATTAAAGCATCTCTATCAAAACCACGATCATATATATGCCCACATTGTTATTTTCTCGATCGGCAGCACTTTAGCAACATTATCTAAATCTATAGTTTTACCTTGTTCTATATATTCATTTATCTCTTTATCTATGCCCTTTGGAACATAATTTTTAACTATTTTTTTAAAATAATCGCTTGAAAATTCTTGTTCTTTTGAGGTTTTAAATAAATCAAGCATAACATTATCCAGCGATTTACTCTTATTATTCTCTTTAATGAAATTGTCCAAATAAAAGTGCCAAAACAAATCCACGATAATATGGCAATCTTTGTACTGCATAATCTTGCCAATAATCTGTTTCGATTAAATTATTAGGTTCATTTATAACAGGTGATAAATAATAATTCTCAAAGAATTTATTAAATTTCTTCTACAAATTCCTCAAGCGTTATAACACTAGAACGCAAGGCTAAAACCCTGCTATAATCATCGGTAAATCCCTCACTCCACCAATAATTTAATCGTTCTAAGTTATTACGTATTTTCTGTCCAATTATGTAGATGTTCATGAGCAAGTAACGTTATATAATCCTGTTTGTCCAAACCTTGAGGAATAAATGCAGTAAAACTATGAGTTAAAGCCCGTTCCGCCCATATGTCTAGGTTGATTCCCCTCGATTAAGCTTATTAGATAATAAGGAAAATCATTATCATGGAAAAATATTCTTTGTCCCTTGATAATTTTATTTATACAAGAAGCTATTTCTTCATCTTTAAGATCAAATTGACCATGTAACGAAAGATATACAGGATTTTTTGATCGACCATTTTGTAAACACGTAAATCACCCGCTGCATAAACTGCACTATATAATTCAATCGGCATAGCTTTAAATTTCACGCTTTTACCAAAACCATAATCTGATATTGTTTCCCAGATATCAGGAATATTATTCCATTCAATGTTAAACGCTACTATATCATTTCCATTTAGATCACCGGGAGTAGCAAAAAGCCCATAACCCGGTGAATGAATTAAATTTTGTCTAATTATTGCTTCGTGGATATCACAATGATTACCAGTTTTTTGATATATTTCGTAGCTTAAACGAATAATATTGATTTTTCCCGTATTAAAATAGCTTCATTCGAATCTTGATGTCTAAACTGTAATTTTCCAATAGGATATTCTAGCTTAACATTTTTGATTTGCTTGTAATATGTAGGCATTTGCCCATGTATAGAGGAAATCTAAAACAACCTCACCACTCATATTGCCGATTATTTCCGTCTCAACTTTGATAGCTGAAACAGACGTATTAGACAAAGGTGTTATTTTATCTGCCTATAAGTATTTGCGGATACTAGATTTGAAATTAGAATTATGAATATTATCAAAAAATTTTTTAGAAAGTACATTTTTAAAACTCATGGATTTTAGGGATTATTTAGAGTGTTAGTATTGTGCGACTCTTGATACCATTCCTGCGTGGCATTGTTGCGTGGATATTGAGTATTGCGAGAAAATTACGTAAGTAATTGACGAAGCAATCTAGTTAAAAATTCTGATTTTATTATTTTTTATGGATTGCCACACCGCCTATATGGCTGCTCGCAATGACGATATCTATGTAGGCATGTATTCTATTTAATTATTACTTCCTGACCATTATCCCATAAGCTTCTATGTCTTCAAGCCATTTAGCGTTTTCTATTAAATATGATTCTTAACATTCGGCAAGTGTAGGCTCAGGTTCACCTGTTAAATTTTTAAGCCCGTCAAATAAAATGTCTAAAAAACCTATTTTATTCTTTTTACAATAATCTCCTACATCTTCAATATGCTTCGCACGATCATCAACAAATACAATAAAACTAGCATTTAGCTCTTCAGAAAATTTTGATAAAGTACCACTTTTTGAGTGATTACCGGTTATAAATATACCTTTATAAAAAATAGCATCATCCTTTTATCCTGCATTATAAATTGCTAATTTTTCATTATCTGAAAATTCGATACCCAGCTCTTTTAGTTCTTTATATCGCCATCTTATATAGAAAGAATATTGCTGAATGCTCCCGTATTCATTTGTGTAAGACCATAAACCGGGAACTTTTCCTTGAGCTTGTTTATAACTTCTACCCACTCTTCATCAATTAATATTACTTTTCGCTGCAAAAGCCAATTACTGATAATTTCCTCATAATTGTCATAACTACTTTTATTTTCCTTAATTCTATCAATTATTTGATTATAAGACGGCTTCTTAAAAGTTTTTGATTTAGGAGTTATAAGCGTATCGTCAACATCAATGAATATAGATGCACGAGTAGGAGCATTTTTTATTATTAAATCATAAACTTTTTCGGTACTATCGGCCGTTTCAAAATCTTTCATATATACTCCGAAGTAAAATGAAGAGTAGTGATACGAAGTTTAACTTGGAAAAGAGTAATCGGTCTGTAAGCCGAGGAGCGGAACGTATATTAAACGTTCAGCATCCGAGGTCTTACAAAGACATTGTTGCTAATTTTTCAAGTGGGGCGAATATCAAATTTAATATTAAGTTCTTCAGTTAAAATAGCCATTAATTCAAGCCCTGCTCTATTTGTCCATTCGCCTTGTTCATAAAAAAAATGATAAGGACCGCTAACCGGCGACGACAACCAAATTTCTTTGGCGGCACTTTGTTTATTTATTACATATACCCCTTTATCAGTATCAAGGTTTAATATATCGCCTTGTAAATCTACATCTATACTTGCTTCTTTATCCTGCTCTTCTATCTTTTCTGCTATATATGCAATTGTTGTCTCGGCTATTTTACTAAATTCACTATTATTCATGATAACATCCCTTAAGTAGATAAAAATATACGCGAATCAACTTCAAAAAGAGCAAGGAGTCTATAAGGCAAGGAGCGGAGCGTATACTTAATACATGAGCACCACAGCTCTTATAAGACGACGTAGCCAATTTTTGAAGTTCATCGAGTAGATGGTTTTTCAGGATCAATTGCCGGCTCAGGTGCTTTAATCAAACTTTTTCGATAAGTTTCAACAAATCTATTATGATCATTAAGATTGTTAGAAAAATTATGCCCGCCTTTACCATCAACTACAAAAAATAATGCATCCGTTTTAGCAGATTTTACCACTGCTTCCAAAGATTTTAACGACGGACAAGAAATCGGACCGGGTGGTAAACCTTTTATATAATAAGTATTATAGGGTAGTTTTTGCAATAAATCTTTTTTTGTTAAAGCTCTTGCTAATTTAAATTTTCCTTCAGTCAAAGCATATATAGTAGTCGAATCGGCTTGTAGCTTCATATTTTTCTTTAAACGATTAATGAATACTGCTGCTATAATAGGCTTTTCTGCATTTGAGCCGGCTTCTTTTTCAATTATTGAAGCTAACGTTAATACCTCAAGTCTAGTTTTTAATGGAGAATCCGGTGCAAGACTTTGCATTACTTTATCTAAATTAGCAGACATTAAATTTCTCATGTGATCAATTATCTGCTCTTTTTGATCACCGTAAGAAAAAAAATACGTGGAAGGCATTAAAAAACCTTCAGGTATTATCCCTTTTATTTCTCCAAGTAATCGACTTTCTTCATTAATTTTCTTTATAACCTCACTAACTACCGTACCTTCCGGGACAATTATCTTGTGTATTATAGATTTACCGCTTGCTAATATTCTTAAAGTTTGCAAAGGCGATATATTACGAGTAAACACATATTCACCACTTTTAAGAGGTCTTTTTATAGAATAAATTTTAGCAATTACCTTAAAAATTCTTGGATATTTGATTACTTCATTAGAATAAAGTTTTGTAACTATTTGATTTACGGATAATTTAGGTTCAATAATTATCGTTTTATTTTGAGTAAGATTACCCGGTACCAAAATATAACATATACTAAAATTTAGCAAAGTAATAAATATAGTTAGAGATACTATAACTAAAAAAAGTTTAGTTTTTAATAGGTTGTTTACCATAATAACTATTATTTTTATAAGGTTTAGAAAAATTTTACCACGAAATATGGTTTTTTTATTGACATTTGCAATAACATATAGTAAAACTAACTTTTTGCTAAATTAAAATTATATAGTTTTTGCTAAATCAATAGTTTTAATATTTGGTAATTAAAATTAGATGACTAACAAGCAACAAATTAATAACGCAAACCAATTTACTATCACAATAGTATACTTCTATAAAATGAATAAGTTAAAATTTTTATTACAAACAAAAAATATAAATCTTAGTTCATATTACTATACCGGCGTTAATAATGATCTTATAATGGGCATTATATATTATGATACAAGATCACAATACCGATCTAAAACACAAAGAACATACTGAAAGGTTAAAAGCTTTACAAAATAAGTTAGGAAACTTATCCGGTTTCTTGACAACAATGCGTTCTGATAACAATGAGGAATACAAAAAAATTTCCAATGATTTAAAAATTTTAATGAAACAAATTAATACTATAAGAAAAAATATGGAAATATATTTTATTATTATATTAATATTAATGTTTATTATAATTCAGAAAATGTTGTGGACCACCGGTTTCAAGTACTAATCTTTCTCTTTTAACAACTTTATTTTAGGTTCTAAGAACTCCTGTTTAATAATGTCTGCAGCTATATAAGAAGGTACAGCGTCATCTCGATCACCTGATACAAGCGAATTTTCCAAGCTAAGCCTGTGTTCACGTACTTTTGTACGCCTAGCTAACTTGCCTTTAAATTCATCGTGTCTAAAACTTTCTGAATTTAGCTGTAACCGGTTTGATTTAAATCCTAATTGCTGCAAAATTTTTTGGCTTTCTATTACCTGCTCATAAGCTTTCTTAGAATTAAATAATAACTCTTGCAGCTTATTACTAATAAGATTAGCTCGGCAATTAAATTGGATAAATTCCGGAATTATTTCTTTATCGGCTATAATATTTATCAACGTCACATATTTTATTTTTATCAATAGCCTGATAATAAAAAAGCTTATAAGATTAACTTTATAAGCCACAATCATAGGAGTACCGGAAGCTGCTATCTCTAAAGTATTAGTACCGGATTTTGCTAAAGCTACATCCGCAACAGCATAAGTTTTAAGTCTCTCACTTGAAAATAAATAATTAAACTTAACATCTTCTAGAAACGGTTTTATTATTGCCTCATGAGCAGGATTTGCAAGAGTAAATATAACTTTAAGATTATTACAACTCTTGAATATTTCTTCAATAGAAGAAACAAAAACCGATAAATGCCTGAGAATCTCACCCTTTCTACTACCAAGAGTAACACACAAAACTCTCTCATTCTCATCTATTTTAAACTCTTCACGTAAAGCTATTTTATCACTATAAAACTCTTGCTCCATAATCGGATGACCTATATATCTACAATCAAGACCGACTTTAGTAAAATATGGAGGTTCAAACGGTAGTAAAGCAAATAAACAATCATAAATTTTAGCGTATTTTACTGCCCTACCCTCTTTATATGCCCAAACTGACGGTGCAACGATATGAATCATTTTCAGCTTTGGTAAAAGTGTCCTTACTCGCTTTGCCACACGATAAGTAAACCCTGGTGAATCTATAGTAATTAATAAATCAGCTTTACTATTTATTATATCCTCCACAGTTTTATCAATTAATTTTTTAAGCTTAAAAATATGAGGCAAAATTTCTACAAAACCCATTAAATTTATGGAAGTAATAGGAAATAAGCTTTTAAAGCTACCGGCTTCCTCCATATATTTGCCGCCAACACCAACAAACTGTACAGCATCATTCATAAAGCTTGATACAGGTGAATTTAGTTGTACTCCTGTATTGTTTTTTAAACGCTGAATTATACGACTACCTACAAAGTCTCCTGACACCTCACCAGCTATAAAGTAAATTTTTGTCATTAAAGATAGTTATTTTTTAAGGTTCTCAATTTCTGTTTGTAATCGCTCTATTTCTTTTATAGATACTTCAGTAATCTCATGTATTTCTTCTATCGAGTTTTTGTTCATTAACATCTTTTTTGCTATTTTTATACTTTTTGTAACTTCGCCTTCTTGTATACCTCCTTGTTTACCTTTCCTTCCCTCCTCTATTCTTTGCCATACCTTGTTCTCTACCTTTTTCTTCAGCAGAAACTATATAATCACGCTCTTTCATAGCTTTTATTCATATAGGCACGATAAATTATTTGCTCTTTAGGAGTCATCTTAAGTATATCAAAACGTTTTGCTACTTTCTTCATATATGGTGATTTAAAATCTTTCTTAACTTCAGAATGTTTTACTACATATAGCCATTCATCCAATTCATCTCTTATAACATCATTAAATAATGGTACTGATATTACAACATATTCTGGAAATATATAAATCAAATATTTTACCTCTCATATCTTCCAAAGAAAATTTCATAGGGTGCTCTTATCAACTTCTCTAAAAATAGTCTTACTGTGATATAAAGGTACTTTCATATTATCAAAAGGAAAATACAATAAATTAATATGAAATATTTTTTTATAGTAGAATAATCCTCGCTCTTAGAAATACTATCAACTATTAATCTACTAGAATTAAAACAAGCTTTATGCATAACAAGATTTGTATATGATTTATCTATTTCTACTATAGATTTATGCCCTTCTTCATCTTCCACAATGACATCTGCTACACTAGATTTTAAGCTATCATTTTCTTTATTACTGCCACTTATCTAGTAGGGCTTTTATTTTAACAGAACTATAAACCAGCATCTTTAAGAATAGCCGAAATAAATCCCTCGACTATTTCATAATCCCCTTTATCTTTTAATAAATATTTTATAGCGTAATCAAAACTTATTATAGTACTCATATCTTTTATCCTTAAATATATTGCAAAAAATGAAGACAGTATACGAAGATCAACTTCACAAAGAGCAAGGAGGCCACAAGGCGAGGAACGCAGCGTCTTAATACGTGAGTACCGAAGCTCTTGTAGGACGACTTAGCATTTTTGAAGTTGATCTTCGTATACATATTATTAAATTCCATTTAACGGTAACTCAAAACTTCCACAATATGCACTTTCAAAACCTTATCAACATTCTCAAGATCGGCAATCGTGCGTGCTACTCTAAGTATTCGGTTATAAGCACACATTGATAACCACTTCATTCAGTAAATCTTTCATCCGCAGGCATAGTATAATCTATTAACAACTGCCCATCTAATCTGTTATTTGTTTTAATATTATAGCCCTCATATCTCTTTTCTTGAATTAAACGTACTTTCTCGACGCTTGCAGCTATATATTCAGATTCTTCCTCAGAGTTATCTACAATCAAGTCATAATTATAAACATTAATACTAGATACTTCTATATGCAAATCAAATCTATCCATAATAGGTCCCGATACTTTCATTTGATAGTCGCTAGCACATTTTGGAGCTTTCATACATTCTTTATAAGAATCACCTCAATAACCGCATTTACAGGGATTCATAGCTGCTATTAACTGGAAATTTGCCGGATATTCTATATGAGCATTTGATCGTGAGATTAGTATTTCACCGTTTTCAATAGGCTGTCTTCATACATCAATAACATGCTGTGGAAATTCAGGTAGTTCATCTAAAAAAAAATAATACTCTGTTATGAGCTAGCGTAATTTCCCTATGCTTTACTTTTTTTTCGACACTACCACCGACCACCGACCATAGCGGCCAGTGAGCATGAATAATGTGGAGTTCTGCTTTGTAGACATTTGAGGTAGTATACTGGGAAGACAGGCAACAAGTCTTGATTTACCGGTTCCAGGAGGACCGAACATTAAAAGGTTATGCCACCTGATGCTGCAATTTCTAAAGCTCGTTTAGCAATTTTTTGACCTTTTATATCTTTAAAATCAGGATAATTTATCGGCTCATCTTGTAGCTTAGCTTCCGGAGGAGTTAAAACTTGTAAACCTTTAAAATGATTTGCTAGTTCAATTAAATTACCTGCAACAAGTATATTATCATTACCCAACCAAGCAACTTCCGAGCTGTTTTTACTTGAACAAATAAGACCCTTTACCTCTAACAGAAGCTCCAATCGCTGCAGGTAAAGCTCCACTTACCGGTAAGATTGAACCGTCTAATGATAGCTCTCCTATTATCAAATATTCCGCAATTTCAAGTTCAGGTAAAATATTCATTGCGGTAAGGTAAGTATCGCACAAGCAATCACAAGATCGAAGTGGCTTCCTTCTTTTACTAAATCTGCCGGAGCTAAATTTATTAAAATCTTTTTAGTAGGTAGTGCAAACCCTATAGAAGATAACGCTGCTTTAACACGTTAGACTTGCTATATGCACATTATCATGAAATTTTTCTTAAAATGCTATGTTGCTAGGTTGTAGATGTTATTGCATGGATACTACTAAATCGTCATTGCAAGCAGACATAGACTGCGTGGCAATCTCATGAAATAATAACAAACTCCTGAGATTGCTTCGTCAAAACTTATAGTTTTTCCTCGCAATGATGGAACATAACAATTTTATCTCAGCCGTTGATCGAACAAAACATACTATAGAACAAACTTAGCTAAGTCAAGATTAGTTATTATTTTTGATAATTGATTTTCTACGAATTTATCATCGATAGTTATGTTTTTACCTTTCATTTCGCTAGCTTCAAAGCTTATATCCTCAAGCAAATTCTCAAGTATAGTATGCAGCCTTCTAGCCCCTATATCTTCGACTTCTAAATTAACGGTGATCGCATAATCCGCTATCTTCTCAATAGCAGAAGCAGCAAATTCAAGACGTACGTCTTCAGTACCTATTAACGCCGAATATTGTTTTATTAAACTAGTTTCAGGCTCAAGCAATATTTTAATCATATCATCTTTGGTAAGCGAATTTAATTCTACTCTAATCGGTAACCTTCCTTGTAACTCAGGTAATAAATCAGAAGGTTTAGCAATATGGAAAGCACCGGAAGCAATAAATAATATATGATCGGTTTTAACCGGTCCATATTTAGTATTAACCGTCGTGCCCTCTATCAAAGGTAGCAAATCTCTTTGCACTCCCTCTCTACTTATTTCGGCATTTTTTGCTCCGGAACTACCAGTTGAAGCTATTTTATCAATTTCGTCAATAAAAACTATACCGTCATTTTCAGCTAAATTTATAGCTTGCTGAATAATTTTTTCTTGGTCTATTAATTTTTCTGATTCTTCAGGTATAATAATAGCCATAGCATCTTTAACTAGCATTTTTTTTGTTTTAGTCTTACTGCTGCCAAGGGCTCGTCCAATCATATCACCAAGATTAAGAACGCCCATAGATGCTCCCGGCATACCCGGTATTTCAAAACTTCCACCACCAACAGGTGTAGTATCAGCTACGCTAATTTCAATTTCCGTATCATCAAGTTCACCATTTAAAATTTTTTCTTTGAACTTTTCTCTAGTCTCACTACTAGAAGTTTTACCTACTAAACTATCTAATATTCTCTCTATCGCTTTTTCACGGGCATGAATATCTACTTTCGTTTTTGCTAAAGTTTTTTCAGTATTAACAGCTATTTCGACTAAATCACGAATTATTGATTCTACATCACGCCCTACATATCCGACTTCGGTAAATTTAGTTGCTTCAATTTTATAGAAAGGAGAATTAGTCAGCTTTGCAAGGCGTCTTGCTATTTCCGTTTTCCCGACACCGGTTGAACCAATCATTAAAATATTTTTCGGTACTATTTCATTACGTAAATTACCTTCTACTCTTTTACGACGACAACGATTTCTAAGTGCAATAGCAACGGCTTTTTTGGCCTTTTCTTGACCTACGATAAATCTATTAAGTTCATTCACTATTTGAGAAGGGGTAAGCCCCATAGGGTCTTTTTTATAAGTAGTTTTAGTAGCTTTCATACAACTTTTTCCATTATAATATTATGATTAGAAAATACACACAAATCTGCAGCTATATTCATAGCTTTTAAAGCAATTTCTTCAGCAGTTAAATTATTCTCGTAAGACATTAGAGCGCGAGCGGCAGATAGTGCAAATAAACCGCCTGAACCTATTGCTGCAACATTATTTTCAGGCTCTACGACATCACCGTTACCGGTTAAAATTAATATATGACTACGATCAGCAACAATCATCATTGCTTCCAAACGTCTCAAATATTTATCGCTACGCCAATCTTTTGCAAGCTCAACTACACTTCTAAGTAAATTATGCTTATGTTGCTCTATCTTTACTGCAAGTTTTTCAAATAACGCAAGACCGTCAGCCGTAGAACCTGCAAAACCGGCAATAATTTTATTATTTGCTATAGTCCGAAGTTTTCGTGCCGTAGATTTTAGTACGGTATTACCATGCGAGACTTGTCCATCTGCTGCTATAATTATTTCTTCGTTCTTTTTTAAACAAAGTATTGTTGTGCCATGTAAGGCTAAATTATCTGACATAATATAAAATTTATTGATATTAAGTTGTTAATTAAGTACTATTAGAATTACTGTTAAGTAGACGAATAGACGAAGTTTAATTTGGAAAAGAGCAAGGAGTCTGTAAGCCGAGGAAGTGGAGCGTATATTAATACGTGAGCATTCGAGGACTTACCAAAACGACGTAGCCAATTTTCCAAATTAAACGCGTATATCTTGACTAATGCAATTTAATTAATTATTGTCCCTTGAATTTTCAAGGCTTAAACTTAAATAATGAATATATACGCAATATACATTAACTCCACACAAAAAAATAATAATTTTATTGTCATTGAAGAAGGCTTTTCATGGATAGCGGCTCTTTTAAGTATATTTTGGGCATTATACCATAAAATGTGGTTAGTTGTTGCTATTGCCGTAATAGCGAATATAATCGTTACGGCAATTAATATCGAAGAGTTAAAGTTTATATTTAAGATAGTCTTAATATTAGGCTTCGGCTGTTTTGCTTCAGATATTAGAGAAAATTATTTAAAAAGAAATAATTACCGACTAGAAGATATAATAATTGCCAACTCTAGAATTGAAGCTGAATTAAAATTTCTAAAACGTAGTATGCTGGTTTAACAGAAACGTGGTTTCATAAATATTAAATCGTCATTGCGAGCAGTCGTAGACTGCACGGCAATCCAGAAAAAAAATTAAAGAAATGCTAAAATTAGCATTTCTTACTAAATTGCTTCGTCAAAACTTACATTTTTACTTACAATGACGGAAAATCAAGCCATACAATAAAGCTTTTAACAGGAATAAATGATGTATAATAAAGAAAATGTTTTTGCAAAAATCATAGGTAAAAATCTTCCGGCAGAAATAATTTATGAAGACGAACAAATTTTAGCATTCAAAGATATAGCACCCGTAGCACCTGTACATATTATCGTTATACCTAAAAACGAATATATAGATTATGCCGATTTCATCTCTAAAGCTTCTATAGACGAAATAAAACATTTTTTTGCTAAACTTTCTGATATAGCAAATGAAGCAGGTTTAGATAAAGACGGTTATCGTTTAATAACTAATAAAGGCGAGAAATCGGGACAAACTATTTTTCATTTCCATTTCCATATTATCGGAGGTGAAAAACTCATCGGATTAATAAATAATGACTAAAAAATACAATATTGCAGTAATCGGAGCTACAGGAAATGTAGGGCATGAAACTCTAAATATTCTAGCTGAACGTAATTTCCCCATTAATAAAGTTTATGCTATAGCTTCAGATAGCTCTCTAGGACGGGAAGTAAGCTTTGGAGAAAAAATACTACAAATTAATAGTTTAAAAAGTTTACATTTTGACGATATCGATATTGCTTTTTTTTGTGCAGGTTCAGAAGTTTCAAAAGAATTTATACCAAAAGCTACTGCTAGTAATTGTGTAGTTATCGACAAATCATCACTTTTTAGAGTTGATAATCAAGTGCCATTAATTGTACCTGAGGTTAATTTATCAACACTTAAAGAGTTTAATACTAAAAATATCATAGCTAACCCTAACTGTATCGTCATTCCGCTTGCAGTAGCATTAAAACCGCTAGATAATGAAATAAAGATTAAAAGAGTAGTGATATCTACTTATCAATCAGTATCAGGAGCAGGTAAAGCAGGAATGGACGAACTCTACGACCAAACAAAATCTAAATATGTTTTTGGAGAGAATGATCCTAAGACATTTCCAAAACAGATTGCATTTAATCTTTTTCCTCATATAGGTGATTTAAATAAAGATGGCTATACAAGTGAAGAAGCAAAAATTGCTTCTGAACTAAACAAAATTATAGGTAATCACTTTAAAGCTAGCGTTACTTCTGTTAGAGTCCCGGTATTTATCGGTCATTCTATATCGGTTAACATAGAATTTAACGACAAAATTGATGCCAAAGAAGTCGAAGAAATATTACAAGATGCCGATGGAATTGTTACAATTTCCAATAATAATTACCTTGCGTATATCTCACCCGTTGAAGTGGCAGGCGAAGATGCCGTATATGTCTCCCGAATTAGAAATGACGTAAGTAGAGATAATACGATAAATCTATGGATCACATGTGATAACTTACGTAAAGGAGCAGCTTTAAACAGTGTTCAAATTGCTGAAGAATTAATTAATAATTATTTATAATATAACTAATATGGATAATAAAAATAATAATCTAAATAAAAAAAATCCGCTAGCAATAGCATTAGGCAAATGTAGAACAGTTTTTTGGATAGTCTTTTGGTTTGCTTTTGTAATTAACTTACTAATGTTAATTACTCCTCTTTACTCACTACAAGTTCTTGATAGAGTCCTTGGAAGCGGTAATCTACAAACATTATTATTTTTATCAATAATAATCGCATATATTTATTTTGTTTACGGATTATTACAAATTGCTCGTTCTTTTACACTTATAAAGGTAGGAGAATGGCTTGATAAAACAGTAGCTCCCGTAATTTTTGCTTCTTCAATTTCTGCAGCTGCGACACGAACAAATATGGGTTCTAGCCAATTATTACGTGATTTTCAAACCGTCAAAACATTCCTAACAAGTACCGGAATTAATACTTTATTCGATGCTCCTTGGAGCCTTATCTATATTGCGGTTATTTTTTCAATTCATCCATATATCGGTCTTATTACCATTTTTGGTGCAGTTATAATAGTTTCAACCGCTTTCTTTAACGCCGCAGCTACTAATAAAACACTCGGTGAAGCTACCGAATTTTCGATAAAAGGTATGACACAAGCCGATATTGCAAACAGAAATGCAGAAACAATTGAAGCAATGGGAATGATGAAGAATGTTACAAAAAATTGGCATAAATTTAACATATTAGCACTTGATAAGCAATCGGTTGCTAGCTATCGTAACGGTGTTATTTCTAACTTTTCAAGGTTTATCCGTAATATAATGCAAATGGCTGTTACTGGAGTTGGTGCTTACATTGTTGTAAAATCTCACAGTACAGATATGACTCCCGGTAATATGATTATGAGTTCTATCATAGTCGGTAGAGCTCTTGCTCCTTTCGATAATGCTATTGATTTATGGAAAAGTATGAGCGGTGCTATTAAATCATATAAAAACATTAATAATTTATTTAACACTTATTCTTCTAGAGACGAAACGATGCCAATTCCGCACGTCGATGGTCATCTTACTGTTGAAAATATTTATTATGCTCACCCTATACCGAAACATTTACCGCAACCTCCCGTAGCAAAATATATCTTAAAAGGCGTTAGTTTTGCAGTACAACCGGGCGAAGTTTTAGCAATTATCGGTCCTTCGGCTACAGGGAAATCAACTTTAGCTAAAATCATAGTCGGGGTCTGGAAAGAATCATCAGGTTCCGTACGTTTAGATAGCGCTGAAATTTATCGTTGGAATAGAGAAGATTTCGGTAAACATGTCGGCTATCTTCCTCAAGGAATAGAACTTTTTAGCGGTAGTATTAAACAAAATATAGCTAGAATGGAAGAAGATGCCGATCCGCAAAAAGTTATTGAAGCAGCTAAAATAGCCGGAGCTCATGAAATGATATTAAGGTTCCCTGACGGTTATGATTCTGATATCGGTCCTGCAGGCTCTAATCTATCAGGTGGTCAAAGACAGCGTATCGGGCTTGCTAGAGCTTTTTACGGTAATCCAAAACTCATCATTTTAGATGAGCCTAATGCTAATTTAGATGAGGCAGGTGAAGTTGCCCTTGCAACTGCCTTACAACAAGCAAAACTTAAAGGAATAGCAGTTCTTGTAATTTCACATAGACCATCCGTATTATCCGTTGTTGATAAAATTCTAATATTACAGGATGGAGCCGTTGCAGTTTACGGAACGGGAGAAGAGATTCAAAAACACTTTAAAACTTTAACAAGCGGTACAATTCATATTAATAACTAAAGTGTCATATCGTGACTTGATTAGCATTGTTGCGTGGCTTCTAAATCATCATTGCAAGCGAATGTTAGTGAGCGTGGCAAGCTCATGAATTCTATCGAGATTGTTTCGTCAATTACTACGTTATGTCCTCGATGACGCAAAATATAAACAATGCTGCTAAATATAATAATGATTAAATATTATGCAGGACTTAAAACACAATAAACCTCAAATTACTCCGGAACAATTAAAACAATTATTGTCCTTAAGAGAAAATGCGTTAAACCGTAAAGGTCAAAGTTCTAAACGTAAAGCTTTAATAAATACTATATTAAAGAAAACCTCTCATGCTATAGAATTCTTATTAGTAAAACTTGATAGGTTTGTTAATTTTATTACTAAGAAAACCGATAAAGATCGTAATAACGTAGCCCAAGCTGCAAGGTCACCTATACTTTTCGGTATTTATGTTATGATCTTTTTAGTATTAATAGGCGGATTATGGTCGGCTCTTGCTCCGCTTGATAGTGGTGCTGTAGCTGTCGGTATCGTAATGCCAAGCACAAATAAAAAAACGATTCAACATCATGAAGGCGGAATAATCAATGCTATTTATGTAAAGCAAGGTGATAAAGTCAAAGAAGGCGATAAATTAATAGAGCTTGAAGAAACTAGAATAAAAAGCGAACATGAAAATATTCTTGGTCAGTACCGTAATTTTTTAGCAACTGAAAATCGTTTAATTGCCGAACGTGATAATTTAGAACAAATCGAATTCTCTGATTTTCTAATGCAGGATATCAATTTACCGGAAGTAGCTAAAATAATTCATACGCAGGAAAATTTATTTAGGTCTAGAAAAGAAGTATATAACTCAGAGAAAGATGCATTACATCAAAATATTGCTCAACTTGAGAAAAAAATTGAAGGTTTAGAAGCAAAAAAAGTTGCCGCCTCCAAAACTGCTGAAGTTTATCAAGACCGTTTAAAAGCTTTAAGAACGTTAAAAGAAAAAGGCTTTGTACAAAAAGCAGCCTTATTAGACCAAGAGGCAAAAGTTGCCGCTTCAAAAAGCGATGTTGCAACAACTGAAGCCGAAATAGCAGGAATACGCCATGCTATTACCGAAACTCAAATTAAAATTATAAATCAACAAAATAAATACACTGAACGGACTTTAACCGAGCTTCGTGAAGCTCAAGTACAAACCGCATCTCTTAAAGAAAAATATAATGCGCTGACGGATTCGCTTAATCGTGTGATAATCAGATCACCTGTTGACGGTATAGTTAATAATTTAAAATATCATACAATAGGCGGTGTTATAAGTCACGGACAACCTATTATGGAAATTTCGCCAACTAATGACCCATTAATAATAGAAGTAAAGGTATCTCAAAAAAACATTGACTCAGTACATGAGGGATTAGTTGCAAAAATACGTTTCAGTGCATTTAAATCAAGAACAACTCCAACATTTACCGGTAAAGTAGTAAGCATATCTCCCGATATCGTACAAGATGAAAGACAGTATCCGGGACAACAGCAAGATAATTATTATGTTGCAAGAGTTGAAATCGATATGGATGAATTTAACAAAGTTGCTAAAGTTAAAAATCTTGAATTACACCCCGGTATGCAAGCTGAGGTACAAATCGTCACAGGTACTAGAACACTACTGAGATATTTACTTGATCCCGTTACTGATACTGCATTTAAAGCTTTCAGAGAAAAATAGATAATTTGAAAATTTTAAGTTAGATAACTTTACATAACCTAAATATTTTAACAATTTTTATTAAAAATTCTTAATCCTTTATTGACTTTGAATCAAAAGCAGTATAGCTTATTTTGTAATCTAATTAATATATAAAGGTTATGTTAGGCTACGAAAAAGAACAAAGAAGTTTAAATACAGAACAAAAACAAGCAGTCGGATTACTTTCTATAGGTACATTTCTAGAATATTTTGACCTTATGCTTTATGTGCATATGGCGGTGCTTTTAAATAATTTATTTTTTCCGGAATATGATCCTTTCACTTTTTCATTGCTTACTGCCTTGTCTTTCTGTTCTACCTATTTGCTAAGACCTATAGGAGCATTAATATTTGGGTATATAGGCGATCATTTTGGACGTAAGATTGTAGTTGTTTTAACTACCCTATTAATGGCTATTACTTGTGTGATTATAGGCAGCATGCCAACATATGCACAGATAGGTATAACAGCCTCTTGGGTTCTTACTATATGTCGTATAATTCAAGGTATGTCAGCAACTGCAGAAGCACGAGGTGCAGAGCTGTACTTAACCGAAAATTCATCTCCTCCTATACAATATCCATTAGTAACAATTATAACCGTATTTTCTGCCGTAGGCACTACGGTAGCACTAGGTATTGCATCAATTTTTACTAATCAAAATATTTATCACCATGAATCAAGTTGGCGTATAGCCTTTTTCGTTGGTGCAACTATCGCTTTTGTAGGTACTATTGCAAGGACTAGTTTAAAAGAAGCAGATGCATTTTCAAATAAAAGAAACAAATTAAAACTAAGACTTCAAGAAAATAATATTATGCTTGAAGAAATTGACAAAGATATTCTAGATCAAAAAGTTCCAAACACCACTTCTATTTGGTATTTCTTTATCCAGTGTGCTAGACCACCGTGTTTTTATTTCGTATATATATATTGCGGTGATATATTAAAAAGAGAATGCGGATTTACTCCAAATCAAATTATAAATCAAAATTTTTGGGTATCTATAATAGATTTACTCGGTATTATCGGTCTGGCATTTATTAGCTATAAAATCCATCCTTTAAAAATCCTAAAGGTAAAATTATATCTATTTTTTACCTCTCTCATTTTTTTTCCTATAATGTTAAATTACAACCCTACTCCTTTATATATTTTTATTTTTCAATGTTTAGCTGCATTATTCGTATTTGATCACGTACCGGCAGCTCCTATATTTTATAAATATTTTCCGGTTTTTAAGAGATTTACATATACTAGTATGCTAAGTGCAATAGCAAAATTATTTACTTATATTATAACGTCATTTGGTTTAGTTTATATTACCAATTATCTAGGATATTGGGGATTATTTTTAATTTTCATTCCGGTAGGTATAACTTTTTTTATGGGAGTAACTTATTTTGAGAAAATGGAAACGAATCAAAATTTATAATTTTATTAAAAGTAGAATTTATATTAAATTTTAAATTATTTTTATAACATTCAGCATATATAAGCTCTGAAACTGAAGGTATTTCAAGTATTTCACTTAACACTAAAAAGCTTTTTAATGTCTCTTTAATTATTTTATGAGCTTTTTCAGGCGATTTTGCTTCCAAAGTTTGTAAATTATGTATTCTATCAAAAAGTTTTATAAGAGCAGTATCATATCTTTTTTGTTTAATTAATAAAATAAGACTTTTCTCGCTACTTATTTTCCCCCAAGGTTTAATTCTGGTTAGACCTGCTACATGCCTTGCTACTTCTTCATCAAAAACATTGCTAATCATTTCTTCAGTAAGTTCAGTATCTTCAATAGTGTCATGAAGCAATGCAGCTTGTAGCATTCTAAAAGTAAAGAGTTTAGGCACTTCTTTTGCTAAAAATTCTGCTACCATAATTGTTACTGCGATTGGATGAGAATAATAAGGATCACCTGATTGACGCATTTGCTCACCATGATATTTACGAGCATAATAAATACCTTTTTTAACTTCTCTAATATCGATAGGTTGTTTTACTTGGGTATTTAAAAATAAAAGCCTTTCGATTAATTTATCTGAATATTTACAGCTTTTAAAATTTTGTTCCCAATATTCTATATCTTTCATAAAATCGTTCCATTCTATATTGCTAAAAAATAACTATATATTAAAAATAGTTTTTTATAAAGATTTATATGTCATCCTTAACTATCACCTACATTTTTCTCATTACAACAATATGTCTTTTGCGTCTGTATGGCTGAGGCAGTATTCTTTCGAGGGTTTTTACAAAAAGAACATTACAAAATCTTTTACCAAAACAGCAGATTTTATTAGCTGTTATTATAGCATCTTTTTGGGATGGCACATTTTCAAGGCAGACTAATATATATAGCTTTAAGCACTATATGCGTTTTTTTCTATGGTTATGCATATTATAAAACAGACAAAATATTATGCTCTATGATAGTCCATTTCGGTCTAAATTTATGCCATGTATTATTATTTACTTATCCTGCTCTTAAAACTTTGTGAAATAAATGTAATTTTAATAGACAAAGTTATAGAGTTTTTTATTTACAAATAGTAAACATAATAACTAAGTTTTATGAACAAAGACATCCCTACGGATTTATTACCTTCAGAATATGAGTTAGCAAGCTCTAATAATGCTGCTTTGACCCTATTTTTAGTAGAAGCAACCTTATTATTCTTGTTTGGTTATTGCTGCTACTGTTGTTTCAATAATGAGAAAAAAGATATTGGGCTTGAATTAATCGGTGATCACCACAAACATGATGAATAATATTTTTTAATTATTGCATGGTTCTTAATGTCATTCCTACGAAAGACTTGCCTCAGTGGCTCGAAAATAGTCATTGCGAGGGCATTGCATAACAATTGACGCAACAATCTTAGGAGTTTGTTATTATTTCATGAGATTGCCACGCAGTCTACGACTGCTCGTAATGACGGGGTGGTATCCACGCAGGCAATGCCCAACCTACCATTTACTTGGATCAAAGCTCAAATTAATCTCTTTCCAATAGTTAAAGCGTGCAGAGTCAAGGTTTTCAATAGGACTTGCTTGCCATACCGCTCTAATTGCATTATCCGCAAAAGCTTCACAAACACTAGCCGGAATATTAGGACAGATTTTTTCGTTAATCTTTGCCTGCTCAACATTACCTGCTTTATCTAGCGTAATACTAATAATGACTTTTACCTTATTATTACCTCTAACTCCTGCCGGTACATTACTCCAATGTCTTTCAATCTGTCTTTTTATCAAAGATGTTTCACTATCGGAAAGAGGCAGCCCATCCGTATAAACCCCTTTAGCTTCTTTTGCATTATCAGCTTTTTTTGATCTTTGATGCTTATTGGATTTTATATTATCCCCTTCCGAAGATTGCTCTAAATTCTTCAGCAAAGAATCAAGCTCATCGGTTTTAGGCTCTTTTTTCTTCACCTCTTTAGGTTTCTCAGCCGGTTTCGTTCCCTCTTTCTTTTCTTCGGGCTTCTTCTTTTCTTCTGCTTGTTTTTTGTCTTCTTCTTTAGGTTTTTCTTCCATTGTTTTAGCCTCAGGTTCTTTTGCTTTTTCTTCTTTAGGCAAATCTTGCGGTTCTTCTTCTTTTGGCTTACTCTGCTCAGATTTTTTAGCGTCTTCGTTTTCTATAGGGGCTTCTTTTTGCTTTGTCTGAGTGATAATATTTGATTTATCACTAACAGGTAACATTTCAAAAGTTATAGTTTGCTCTTCCGATAATTTTTCAAAAAGCGACGGCATACCGAATAGAAAAAAATATAAAATAAGTAAGTGCAGAACAACAGAGAAGCTAAGGAAAACCATAAAATTATCCTTATTTTGATTACTTTTCATTATTTTTAATATTTGAAATAAGAGCTACACGAGAAAAGCCGGCAGCATGAATTTCAGCAACTATCTCTACTACCTGCCCATAAGAAACATTTCTATCGCCTCTTACAAAAATTCTAGCATCCTTTTTTTCTTTAGTGATATTTGCAAGCTTGTCGGTTAAATGCATTCTTTCTATTGGAATTTCAAGTAAGAAAATTTTGCCTTTATTATTGATAGTAACAACCAAAGGCTCATCCTGACCTGAAATCGGGCTTGAATTTGTCTCAGGCAAATCCACGTTTACTCCTGAAACAAGCATTGGAGAAGTAATCATGAAAATAATTAATAGCACAAGCATCACATCAACAAGCGGCGTAACGTTAATTTCGCTAACTACCACTCTTTTACTTTTTCTATTACTTCCGGCAAGCTTTATAGCCATTACATTTTCTCCTGATCAATTGCCTTAGAAAGTATAGAGTTTAACTCACTAATAAAATCTTCAATCTTATTATTGATAAGAGTAATACGGGAAATCAGATAATTATAAAAAATTACTGCCGGAATAGCTGCAAATAAGCCTATCGCAGTTGCAAGTAACGCCTCGGCAATTCCGGGAGCTACTACGGCAAGAGAAGTATTTTTTGAAGTAGCGATCGATTGGAAGCTATGCATAATCCCCCAAACGGTACCGAACAAACCTACGAAAGGAGCACTTGATCCAACAGTTGCCAAGAAGCTTAAATTTTTCTCGAGCTTTTCGACTTCCCTATTTTGAGCTAAGTACATTGCACCCGTTATACGCTCTTTATGGTTGTTTTTTAAGCCTTCAGAAAGACCTTTAGTGCTTAAGCTTTTACACTCATCCATAGCTGAAACAAAAATTAAAGCTAGCGGATTATTAACCGACCTTTTTATGCTTTCATATAATTGCTCTAATACTCCACCGGACCAAAACACATTTTCAAATGCCCGCATGCTTTTCTGCACTTGCACTAGCTTAAATATTTTATCCAAAATAATAGCCCATGACCAAATAGAGGCAATAAGTAACATCAGCATAACTGACTTACCGATAATGTCGGAGGAGCTTATTAAAGAAAAAATCGATAAATGATCTTGCGTAACGACTTCTAAACCGTTGCTAATATTAGTATCTGCACTCATTGAATATATATTATTTAAATTATTCTAAAATTAAATAATATATTCATATTTTATTTTTGTCATTAGGTTATGTGAAAAATTTTAGTAATCAATTTAGTATGGCTTTTGAAAAACACTTCAGTGTCATACCGTGGCTTGACCACGGTATCCAGAAAATAACTAAAAATACTAATATTATTAGTATTTTTAACTGGATTCTATGAATAAATCACGAGACGATACATATTTTTTAAATCATTAATTTAACATCTCTTAACCTACGTCAATTTTCCATACAAAATACTGCTCTTAAATTTAAAGTTGCACATAAAATTAATTCAATATTTAAAAAACTTGAATTTATAGCTTTTGGTCCATAGCTTAATAAATACAAACAATTATTTACCTCAGACGAATTAGAAACTGAGTTGTTTGATATAATCATTCAAGCTCAAGAAAATAAAAAACATTTTAATAAAGAGTTATGTATATTATCTAATAACGTTATTCAGAGAGAAAAGATAAAGCAATCAAAAGTTGCTGTTATTTTTTCTTCGGACTATAGAGCAAATTTATATTCTATATTTACTTGGTTAACTAACTTTCAGTTAGAACAATATGCTAGATTTATATTAAATCTTCCAAAGAATTATAAGGACTATGAAGATTATTTTTTACAAGAAAAACAACAAGATGGATATTCAAAAATCAAAGCTTTTAATAATGTTCAAGATAAGAAATTCTTAGCGAGAAAATATTTCAATTTATCAAAGCATGAACCATCAAATAATTACCCATTGTTTCAAGAAAATACTTTAAAATTGCAAAAATATTTAGAATATCCTTATGAATATAATACTGCAATTGATAAATCTGAATTTCTAGGTTCTGTAGATAGCTATTATAATTATTCTTGTGATAATATATAAAAATTATATATTAATAAAACAATCATTTATTAAGAAAATTAATATGCTGAAATCAGAAAATATACAAAAATCCGATAAAGCTCCTAAAGTTATAAGTAAAGACACTTTTTTTTAGACCTTATGGCCTTCCATCTTATTCTATTTACTATATGGATGACGGCACAACTATATATCGTGAATCTGAATCACCTCATCATTATGATAAAGTTAAAATGATAGGTCATGATACCGGATATTTTCATAAATATTTTACTAAATTTGGGTTTGAATAGACATTACTTAGAAAGAATTGCTTTGTGAGTTAATTTAGCCTCTCGATGTCATTCCTAGCTAAAAGCAGGAATCTAGTAATAAAAAGTTCATACACTGTAAGTTTTTAATAATAATTCTATGTAAAATTTTAAACCTTTCCTATCACATTGTAGCAGTTCTTAAGCCCAACTAATACTAAATTATATTCATGAACAATGCAGAGCCTTCAATTACTTTTAAGCTTGATATTACCACGGTTTATAACACCCTCAATATATTATCAGAAAGTAACATAAGAAATTTTAGAAAAAACTTTTTCGGTCTTGATGTAGTAGAAATGGATAAAAACTTTTCATCTATACCAACTGTTGGTGGCGCTATAGAAGTAATGCATTATATATTTGGACATTTAAATAGTGAAAAATCTACAGTAAGTAGCAATAAAGCTATAGAAATTAAGCATTCACTAATACATAAATTAATGCCTAATTATCCATATGAAAGTCACACAAACCATGAATTGTTGAAAAATTATGAAATAATAATAGAGACCAGGCTTTTTTGAATATCAATTAGATGGTGAACTCATAAAATGGATGCCGGATCAAATCATTTCTATACCCCCTGATACGCTAACCAAAATGCAAATAATGAGTCTTGCCTCTCATATAGTATATTAACTAGACACAATGAAACTGCTAAAGCGATATTTAAATGTATAATTGCAGCAATAAATCTATATTTTAATTACTTTGCAAAAGAAGTTGAACAATATAGCAAATATGCAGAATATCTACTCCCCGTGCTAAAGCTTATTGAACCGGGATCTAAGCTTTACATTACCCAAGCAACTAGTACCGTATATAAAATCCAGCTTAGATTTGTCAGGTCAATTCTCTGATTTATTAATGGAAAATAAAAATTTTGAAGAGACAAAAGCTTTACCTGAAGAATCTATTTTTTCGTTAAATACTAATTACTGAAAATCAGGTTTTAGCCCAGTGGTATTATAGAACAGGGCGTGTTTATGAAGAAACCGGAAGCTATGATATGTCTCCACTAAATGTTATGAACATGCTTTTGTGCTTCTACCCACACATCCAACAACAGCCTATCATTTATGGTCTAATTATAGAATACAAGGCAAATGTGATAAAGCTAACGACTTAATACAATAATGTGCCGGTAGAATATATAAAATACATTCTAGAAATGTTAACTAATCCATATGAAATTTCTTATAAGACGTTAGATGTAATTAAAAAATACCTTAGTTCCTTTCTATTCATCAATATATGATGGCTGTGAATACATGGCTTTTTATAACAGAATTTCCAATAAAAAAATTAACCAAAACCAGCAATCAATATTATCAACTAAAAAAGAAACATGAATTTTATCTAGCCATTCAAAAGATTACCAACTTCAATAATCATTCTTGGAATATTCCTAAAGAAGGTCAAATTAAAATTGATAATCAGGAAGTAACAAAAGGTACGGATAAATTTCTTGGCAAATATAGAGGATTTGATTGTTACGGTACAATGTCTAAAAAAATCTATAATAATTTTGATAAAAGTAAAGTTACTTCTTTTGTTTCTGCTTAAAAAAAAGGAATAATATATCACAAACACAGAGTAAACGGAGTTAAACTTATTAAGGAAAATGCTTTTAAAACTAAGTGGGACTATGATGACCGATTATTTACGAATATATTATATTTTAATGAACAAAGGTTATTATTAAATGTTGATGAGTATGGTAACCATGCTGAAATAAAAAAGTTTATTAGCGGTCATCATTTGGAGTTTTATAATGTGGAGTGATTAACTTTAAGATTCTGCTTTGTTGTATGATTCGATTTTTATCGTCATTGCGAGGAAATTACATAGCAATTGACGAAGCAATTTCAAGATATTTGACGAGATTACTACGCAGCCTAAGGCTGCTCGCAATGACGATATCTATATTTAACAATGCCTAAAACTTAGGATAATTTTGTAGTAGAACTTAAATAATCGTTGCCGTATTTCTCAATATAATCACCATATTTACCTTTAAAATCAACAATCTTGTTCCTATGGAAAAGAGCTATAATTCCGATCGTGCGTTACTAATATTACCGTACCATCACAATCAATTAGAGATTTTTTAAGAGCTTCTCTTGACTCTATATCAAGATGATTTGTCGGTTCATCAAGAACCAAAATATTACTTTTTCCTAGCATCATTTTAGCAAGTAATAATCTTGCCCCTCACCGCCGCTTAAACTTACAATATTTTTATTTACTTCATCACTGCGAAATAATACTTGTCCGAGCGTATTTCTAATTGTATTTTCCGTTTCTTTTTCAGATTGCCTTTTAAGCTAATCAATAATACTAATATTTTCATTAAGTAGCTCATGATGGTCTTAAACGAAATAAGATATTTGCGATTCATATCCCAACTCATAGCTACCTTGATCTGCTGATATTTTATTCATTAAGATTTTTAATAAAGTAGATTCCCCAATATCGTTTGCACCGATAATAATAATTTTTTCTCCTCATAATACGTTAAAACTAACTTTATTTAATATTTGCTTATTCTCAAAATCTTTAGTTATTTGATCAATTTTTTACTAATTTTCCTGAATTGCTTAGCTGCTTAAATCTAAATAACGGACTAATTCTTGAAGATTTCTGTATATCCGGTAATTCTATTGTCTCTAACTGCTTTTCTCGGAAGGCACTTTGTCTTGCTCTCGTCCCTGTTCTAAATTTATCAACCCAAGCCTGCATATTTTCTATTTTCTTTTCTAAAAAATCTCGCTCACTTAGCTTCTGAGCAGCTATTATCTGCTTTTCTTGAACAAAATTATCATAATTGCCCGTATATAGTTTTATTTCTCCATAATCTATGTCCAAAATATCCGTTGCGACATTATTTAAAAAAACTAAATCATGCAATATAAAAATTAATATTCCTTTAAAAGAGTTTTTTAAATAATTCTCAAGCCAACATATTGAAATAATATCAAGATGGTTTGTCGGTTCATCAAGTAGTAAAATATCGGGATTATTAAATAGACTTTGTGTACGAGTAATACACGAAGCTTATAACCTTCTGACAACGCAGAAAGCAGCTCATAATGGTATTTTTCGGCTATTCCAAGACCTACAAGCAAGCTAGCTGCAAAAATTTCAGCAGTATAACCGTCATTATCGTATATTACCTGTTCAAGTTCACCAAACTTATACCCATCTTCATCACTACATTCCTGCCAATTTAATATCTCTTCTTTTTCCTGTAAAGCTTTCCATAACTCCTTCTTCCCTGCTATTACCATAGCTATAATTTTAGTATTTTCATAAAGAAACTGATCTTGTTTTAAACAACCTATTTTAGAGTTTTTTGGTATGTTAATCTCACCGAAAGCTGGTCCTTCTTCCTTAGTTAAGACTTTGCAAAAAGTTGTTTGACCTGCTCCGTTGGCACCTACTAAACCATATCGTTTATTGTTTTTAATATGCAAATTTATATCGTAAATAGTATTCTTGTACCATAACTCATGGCTAAATCGTTTATAATAATCATATTTTTAGATGTCGTGGGTTAAATGGTGTTATTGTATAGACACCTAATCGCCATTGTGCACAACTGCAGGTCTTGTTGCATGGCTCGTTTTATGTCATTCCAGCGAAGGCGTTGTTGCGTAGATACCGCCCCATCATTGCGAGTAGTCGTAGAGGCAGTCCAAAACAATAATAAAAACAATAATAAAAAAATTCTGTAAATCAGAATTTTTTACTGGATTGCTTCGTCAAAACTTACAGTTTTTCCTTGCAATGACGACCTTCAGTATCCACACAACAAGACCTATGCAGGCATAACATAAGAGCCATACGGGCGCTGTGGCAAGATTCATAAATGCTTATTACTTAAAGTTAGTTTTGATGGATACCATGGAAGGTTCACGGTATAACAATAAAAAATCTTATTTCTTCAATAGCTCAAGAGCTTTTGCAAAATCTACTATATATTCTTCTTCTTTTTTTAAGTCTTTAATTTTTAAGTTATTATTCGCCTGCTCTTCGTCACCTATAAAAATAATAAATTTAGCATTTTCATTAAAAATGCGTTGCATTCTTTTAGCTATTTTACCTAGGGGTTCTATGATAATAGCAATATTTTCTGTTCGCAATTTATCTACAATTTCTAAAGCATAGCAAATATTATTTTTGCCTATAGGTAATACAAATACCGGATTAACTTCAGATATATTATATTCCCGCATTAAAGCAATTCGCTCAATACCGGCAGCAAAACCGATAGCCGGCACATCATCGTTATTACCCATGATTTTAGCAAGCCCGTCATAACGTCCACCGGCTAGAATAGTAGATTGGCTCCCTAGCTTTTTTGTAGTGAATTCAAAAGCAGTATGACAATAATAATCAAGCCCTCTAACCAAGCGTGGATTTATGCTATATTTCACGCCTAAAATATCTAGATACTTTATCAACTCCTCAAAATATGCTTTGGATTCATCAGTGTAATATTCAGATAAAACCGGTGCGTTTGCTATTATTTTCTGATCGGTCTCACTTTTAGAATCAAGTATCCGCATTGGATTTGTGGATAACCTTATTTTGCTTTCTTCTGATAATTGATCTTTAAAATCATTTAGATATTCTACTAATTTTTGCTGATAAACACTTCTTGATTCATTACATCCAAGAGAGTTAAGCTCTAAGGTAGTATCCTGCTCTATTTCGAGTGCTTTTAATATATCAACGGCTAACTTCAAAGTGTCAGCATCAGTAATTGCTCCTTTAGCACCAATATACTCATAATTTAGTTGGTGAAATTGTCTTTGACGCCCTGCTTGCGGTCTATCATAACGAAAAACAGGACCGGTAGAGCAAAACTTTAATGGTAATTTATGTTGTAATCCGTTTGAGATGAGGCTTCTTATAATACATGCTGTAAATTCAGGTCGTAATGCTACGGAATTATTGCTTTTATCTAAAAAACTATAGATTTCTTTGCTGATTACGTCAGAGCTTTCACCCATCGAACGGTTAAAGACTTTAGTATACTCCAAAATAGGAGTACTCATTTGTTTATAGCCGTACAATACTCCAACATCTCTTGCTTTGTTAATTATATAGTCGTGAACTTTATAATCATCCGGCAAGAGATCTTTCATTCCTCGGAGTGGTTGCACCTTTTCAGTCATTTGGTTAATTTTGTTTTGTTGCATGGATTACTACTAACTCGTCATTGCGAGGAGAGGCAAAGCCTCGATGTGGTAATCTCAGACATTTTGTACTACTTCATGAGATTGCCACGCTCTCTACGTGCGCTTGCAATGACGGATAGCCCCCTCTTAATTCTGCTCTTTTTGCATAAAAAACAATCTTATAATATATAAAACAAATATTGTAATAAACCAATATATTAATGCACGACCTGCGGTTAATAGCTTAAATTCACCGTCATATATTTGAATAAATAGTAAATATGCACAAGCAATTAAAATAAACGGTACGATAATAAATACTAAAGGACATCTAAAAGGTCTTTGAGCATCAGGTAGCGTTACCCTAAATAATACCACTATTATTGTAACGGTTATATAATCAATAAGAGCTCCCATTGAAGTTAATTGCGTTAATAATTCCGTAGAACAAAATCCTCCAAGGATAGCGGCTAAAGAAGCAAATATTATAATCGTAATATACGGACTATCATATTTTGGGTGTAGCTTTGCAAAACTTTTCGGTAGTAAACCGTCACGTGCAATAGCATAAAAAATACGAGAAGTACCGTAAATATTCATCATCAACACCGTCATCATACCGCAAACTGCTCCGGTTGCAACAATAGCAGAGCCGATCTTGCTATTATTGATGGTTAAAGCATAAGCAAGTGGTTGATCGTTATTTAACTGATCAAACAGTGCAATACCGGTAACAAGCCCTGCCATCGTTACATAAACTATAGTAGTTAGAACAAGTGAGCCAATAATACCGATCATTATATCGCGTTTTGGGTTTTTACACTCCTCAGCTGCGGTTGCAATCGTTCCAAAACCCGTAAAAGCTAAGAATAAAATAGACGCACCTACTAAAACATTACTAAAACCGAAAGGCATAAAATTACTCCAGTTAGTAGCATCAAAATGAGGGGCAGCAGCGAGTATAAATACGAATATTGCAGCCATTTTTATGAAAACTAAAATTGCATTTAGTCTCTTACTATCTTTAGTACCTAAATATAAAATAAATCCAATAAATCCCGAGATTAAAAATGCCGGTAAATTTATTATACCGCCGTTTGTCGGTACAGTAGTTAATTCTTTCGGTAAAGTGATTCCACCTGCTGCTAGTATTCCTTGTACGTAGCCCGACCAGCCTGCAGCTACTATTCCTGCAGCAACACCAAGTTCTAATATTATAACACTACCGATCATCCAAGCAAATACTTCGCCAAATGCTACATAGGAATAAGTGTAAATACTGCCTGATGTCGGAAGCATCGCAGCAAGTTCAGTATAAACAAGCGCTACAAAGATACAGGTAATACCTGCAATCGCATAAGATAACATTACTGCAGGTCCTGAATATTTAGCAGCAATTATACCGGTAACGACGAATACGCCCGTGCCGATCATCGCACCAAGACCTAGTAATATTAAATCGAATGCTCCAAGCGTCTTGCTAAGACCGCTTGAGCTGCCTATCTCTTTTACTGATTCAAAACTTTTCTTCCTTAACAAACTCATTAGTTTCTCCTATTTTAGTGAGCTTATTTTGTGTCATTGCAAGCGACTAAAAGGAGTGTGGCAATCTCAGAAGTTCTAACTAGATTGCCACGTCGCTTCGCTCCTCGCAATGACGTAATTACCCCTTATCTCTCTAGTAATCCATCCGCCTCCTAGTACTCTTGCGCCGGCATAAATAACGCATGCTTGCCCAGGGGCAACGGCTTTTTCTTCGCATAAAAATTTTACTTTCATTTTATCATCATCGAGTTTACTTATTTCGGCTAGACGCGGCGGTCTTGTCGAGCGAATTTTAACTGCTACTTCTAACTTTTTGTTATCTTTAATCTCATCTGCAAGCCAATTCACATCTCTAATGATAAATTCCTGCACGTTTAATGCGGACTCCGGTCCTACATATACTATATTGTCCTTAGGATCAATCTTTACTACATATAAAGGCTCATTATAAGCTATACCAAGACCACGACGTTGCCCTATGGTGTAGTTAATTATACCGTTATGCTCTCCTAGCTCAAACCCGTTTACGTGAATAATTTTACCGCTTTCACTGCTATTTGGACGTATTTTATTTATTACGCTCTTATAATTTCCGTCAGGTACGAAACAAATATCTTGGCTGTCGGGCTTATCCGCTACCTCAAGCCCAAATTTACTAGCAAGCTTTCGTGTTTCATCCTTAGTAAGCCCTCCTAGAGGGAAACGTAAATATTCTAATTGCTCTTTAGTTGTCGTAAATAAAAAATAACTTTGATCTTTTGTTGGATCAAGCCCTGTATGTAATTCCGCTCCGTTATCACCGTTTATTTTTCGTACGTAATGACCGGTAGCAAGCTTATCTGCTCCAAGTTCTCTAGCTGTTTTAATGAGATCCCTGAACTTTACCGATTTATTACATTGCACACATGGAAGCGGTGTTTCACCTTGTAAATAGCTATCGACAAAATTATCTATTACCGACTGTTTAAATTTGTTCTCATAATCAAGCACGTAATGGGGAATACCTAGCTTATTTGCTACCATTTTAGCATCGTAAATATCCTGACCGGCACAACAGGCATTTTTCTTCCCTACTGCCATACCGTGATCATATAGCTGCAAGGTAATACCTATAACATTATGTCCTTGTTCATGCAATATTGCAGCAACCGCCGAACTATCAACCCCGCCTGACATTGCAACAACTATAGTAGACTGCTTACCCCCTAAATTAATCATACCAACCTTACACAAACAGTAAATTATACTAAATTTATAATTAAATTACAACACTATCTTTTAAGATATTAAAATGCTATAATTGGCGTTGTCTAATAATTATCGATTTCGTCATTGCAAACAGCCGTAGGCTGCATAGCAATCTCATGAAATAATAACAAACTCCTGAGATTGCTTCATCAATACTTCATATTTCCTCGCACTGACGATTTACTAATCCACGTGGGAATGACAAAATGCTTCAAATAATGCACAAATTATATGTTATTTAAAATATTATACAAAACAGTTATTACATTAGCTCTAATTTATTTCATACTGATTATTTTAGAATATGCACGTCAAGGTTTTATTAATGACTTATCGTTACAAAAAGTAGATTTATCTATTCAGAATTCTATAAAAGAACCAATTTATTTAGTTTCTTATGCCGACGGTCCAGAGTATGTTTATCGTAATCAAAATGCAACCACTCATTATGCAATTAATAAAGGTATAGACTTTATATTTAACTATAAGAAAAAGCACATAAATCAAGCGTTTATAGAAAAAAACCAAGAAATTTTTAATGAACCTGCAGGAGCAGGATTATGGCTATGGAAGCCTTATATTATACTTGAAACAATGAAAAATGCACCAGAAGGAGCTATTATAGTATATTTAGATTCAGCATTTGTTATTAAAAAGCATATCAGTAATTTAACAAATCTTTTAGGCGATAATGATATATTACTGGTACATGATCGCAATCGTAAAAACGGTAGTTTTGTTAAAGGTGAAACTTTTGCTTTAATGGATTGCCTTACAGACGAATGCAGAAATGACGATCACATTTGGAGTGCCGTTATTATTGTGCGTAATACCAAGCTTTCTCGTTCTTTCATTGAAAAATGGCTAAAAAGTTGTGAAGATATTAGAATTCTTTCAGGCAAAGATTATAATATCCATCCTAATTACGATGAATATAAATGGCATCATTCCGATCAATCGGTACTTAGCCTTATATATCATAAAAATCCACAATCGGTTAAAGTAATAAAATATGAAGAAACAACACCTTCTTTATCTTGGTTCCACCGTAAATATTCAAATAGCTCACCGTTAAAACCTTGGTATAGCATATACGGTATAGATCCTATAATTAATTTTAATACTAACGGCAAAGTTTTACCTTCTACTGCTCTTATAAATACTCCGCCGATTGTTAGACTTCGTAAATGGGTTATTGAGTATACTCAATGAGCCGGTGTTGTTGCATAATTCCAAAGCCGTCATTACGAGCGAACGTAGAGAGCGTGGCAATCTCATGAAATAATAACAAACTCCTGAGATTGCTTCGTCAATTACTTACGTAATTTCCTCGCAATGACAACATCTCTCGTACTTTAAAAAAACTATAAGACAAAGTAAGTACTTTAATGTCTTGCATTTCAGGGTCAAGCTCAAAATCCTTATCTATATAAAATGTAACCGGCATTAAGACTTTTTCGCCGGCTTTTAATAATTGTTCTTCAAAACAAAAACAATGAATTTTTACGAAATATTTTCCTGCTTTATTTGGAGTAACATTATATACAGAAGTACCTATTATATCGTTATCGCTTAGATTCTCCGTTTCATAGAACACTAGAGTATTCTGCCCCGGAACAATTTGCACTCTTTGCTGCCTTGGAATAAACCGCCAAGGTAAATCTTTATCAACATTAGCATCAAATTCGATAATTATAGGTTTAGTGCCTTTTACCTTAGAATATAAACTCACCGTTTCTTTTGCAGTAGTGCCACCATATCCTGTAACTTTACAAAATAAATTATAGATAGGTACGGAAGCAAAACTAAGTAACACCATACTAATTATTAATCCCAGCAAGGAAAAAGCTAAATTTTTATTGGATTTTTTAGACATTATTTGATTTTATTTAAAAATACTCTAGAAAAAGTTTATTTTAGATCATATATGTGTTAGTATAAAAAAAATAGTTTTTAAGGTTAGTATGACTAATAATATTAATGCATTAGCAATTTCTAGCGAATCAGGATTTTATAGCTACTTACAGAAAATCAATAAAATTCCTTCACTTACGCAAGAAGAAGAATTGTTATTAGCAAAATCCTATTTAGAAGGGAATGATTTACAAGCTGCACATAAATTAGTAACAAGCCATCTTAAACTTGTTGCAAAAATTGCAAGCGGCTATAGGACTTACGGTCTTCCTATTACCGAATTGGTTTCAGAAGGTAATATAGGTTTAATGCAGGCAGTAAAAAAATTCAATCCCAAACTTGGTTTTCGCCTATCAACATATGCGATGTGGTGGATTAAAGCAGCTATACAAGAATATATATTAAAATCTTGGTCATTAGTAAAGATGGGAACAACAGCCGCACAAAAAAAATTATTTTTTAGTCTTAATAAAGTTAAGCATAAAATTACTAATTTATACTCAAGGGCTATTACTACCGATGATTTTGCACAAATAGCAGATGAGCTAGGCGTTTCGGTTAATGAAGTTTCTGAAATGAATACTAGAATTTCAGGTCCTGATTTATCGTTAAATAACTCTATAAATAGTGACAATGCAGAATCCAGAGAATTAATAGAACTATTAGCGGAAACACGCCCTACTCCTGAAGCTATGGCTATTAATAAGCAAAATTCTACCAGTAAAAGGCAGTTACTATCAAATGCTATGAAGATTTTAAACGATAGGGAGCTTCGTATTTTAACAGAGCGTAAATTAACGGATACTCCTAAAACTCTAGATATTCTAAGCAATGAGTATAATATTTCTAAGGAACGTATTAGACAAATAGAAAATACGGCTTTTGCAAAAATAAAGAAGTTTATTTTAAACCATAGTAGAGAAGTAGCTTAATGCCTTATTGGACTGTCATCCCGTGGCGTGACCACAGGATTTAAAAAAACAACTAATAGCATTTTAACTGGATATCGAAATTAAGTCACGGTATGATAACGGAAAAACGATCTACCCAACAATGCTTTCGTAGAAATGACATTAGTTTAGTACACCTGACCATTCTGGATCAGAAGCATCTGCCGGTGTCATAATTTCTCTTTCATTATAACCTGTTAGATCAATTGCAAAAATTTTGTTTTTTCCCGGAGCTTTAGCGCTCGACGGCCAACCTTTAGCAAACATAATAACTCGTCCGTTAGGCGACCAACAAGGACTTTCGACTAAATATCCGCTTGTTATTATCCTTTCAATATTCTCATCATCTTGGGGACATGCTTTCATAATTCCGATATTAAAAGTTTTTCCTCCGTCTCCTCTAGTAATCTTAGTAAATGCTATATAGTCTCCTCTAGGCGACCAGCTAGGAGCTGCGTAAGAACCACTGCCAAAACTAATACGCTGAACGTCACTTCCGTCTGAATTCATGATATATAATTGAGGCACACCGTTTCTATCGGAATTATATACAATTTTTTTACCGTCCGGTGAATAGCTAGGAGAGGTATTAATACCGAATCCGTCAGTTAATTTATGAAGCCGTTTAGTAGCAAGGTCGATTTCATAAATATGCGTCGAGCCGTTTTTAGCTATCGACATTACAGCTTTTCTACCGTCCGGTGAGAATCTAGGAGCAAAAGATATACCGGGAAAATCACCTACTACACTTTCCTTGCCTGTTTTTAAATCTTTTTCATAAACGAGTGCTCTTCTTTTAGTAGCATATGAAACGTAAAAAATCTTATCCGCCGAACGAGCAAATCTTGGGGTTAAGACTAGTGACTTTCCATTGGTAAGGTATTTATTATTAGCCCCGTCATAATCCATCAAAGCAATTCTTTTTATTTTCGGTAAAGAGCTGCTTTCTGATACATACACTATTTTAGTATCAAAATAACCGGCATCACCGGTAATTTTTTCATAAATTTTATCGGCAATTTTATGTGCTGCTCTTCTCCATAGATTTTCCGGTACTTCAAGAATTTCACCGGCGAGCTGTTTTTCAAGCAACGTATCCCATAATATAAAGCTAATTTTAAATTTACCGCTTTCTAGTTTTTTAACTTCACCGTTTACTAAAAGACTAGCATTAATTTGACGCCATGCAGCAAAAAGAGGTTTATATTCTATTCCTGTCTTCTCTTCTATAAAAGCGGCAGCAGAAATAGGACGGAATAACCCCGAAAACTTTAAATCATTAGAGATAACTTTAACCATATCGTGACCTAATACATCAGCGGCAGAATTATCGGCATCAAATTTATTGACCGCTATAGGTGTCGGGTCAGCTCGCCCATGCTCAATGTTTATTGTTTCAAGTGCATAGCTGGGAAAGCTAAATAATAGTGATAGTATAAAATATATAATATTTCTCACTTAAAATACTCCTTTTTATCCAATTCCGTTATGGTTGTTGTATGTCATTCCTTCCTGCTTTCGCAGGAATGACATACATTACCCAAAAATCTTCATCAGTTCTTCCCATTCTCTCTTAGTCATATCACTAGTTTCATGGGTAACTTTTTCACCGTTTATCATTCTTTTAATTACAGCCAAACCTTTACGTGAAATATTTGCTCCCTGCAAACGATATTCTTCAAAAGCTTCGTAAGTAAAAGGAACCCAAGCTTTGACTATCTCAAGCATCTTTTCAGCATAAACTCTAATTTCATATTGAGCGTGAGGGTCAGCTCGCAATCTTAAAAAATGAAGTAAATTATGTAAATTAATCTTCCAATACCATTCCGTATAATAATTTAAAGTTAAATTCATACGAGCAAGCTCTCTTGCTATCCCTGTGGCGTTCTCATCTATAATATTACCCTCTTCATCGGCATTCATCAGTTCCTTATAATGCCCGTAGCACTGTCTAGCATCTTCCTCTAAAATTGCAAGGACCTTTTCCGCCACTTCTTGCGGTAAGCTATCCCCTTCCCTACATTGTTTATTTACAGCAGATTGGGAAGCAATATTTGCCGGTTCAGGTAGATAAAATTCATTACCTAAAATAGAATACCTTGCCGAATATTCATTAACGCTAGCTGTTCTATGCCTAATCCATTGCCTTGCAATAAATATCGGTAGTTTAATATGGAACTTGATATCACACATCTCAAAAGGAGTGGTATGATAATGACGAAACAAGTAGTTTATCAGACCTTTATCTTGGTTTAATTGCTTCGTACCCTTACCGTAAGAAACACGAGCTGCTTGTACTATAGCACTATCATCCCCCATATAGTCGATAACTCTAATAAAGCCGTAATCTAACACTTTTATAGGCTCATATAAGATTTCTTCAAGTGCCGGGACTGTGACTCTTTTTGTGGTGTTATGCATTCTATTTATCCTTTATGTCTTTCTTTAAATTAACCTTTCCGATGTCATTCCTGCGAAAACAGGAATCCAGCGTAAAACGAGATAAATCGAGCTTTTAAAAAGCTTTAAAGTATTGGATTGGATTCCCGCTTTCGCGGGGATGACATCGATCCTTAAGTTGCCACCCATACACTTCTGCAAAAATGACATAAAAGTTATGGCAAATAACTATATAAATTCTTACCGTTTCTTTTTAGCCATAATTTTGCCGGTTGGTATTCGGGATATATATCCTCAACTAGCTCCCAAAAATTTTTACTATGATTCATTTCTTTTAAATGTGCCATTTCATGAGCTACTAAATATTTCAGGACTTCAAAGGGGGAAAAAACTACCCGCCAATTAAAAACAAGATTCCCTTTGCTACAACAACTCCCCCAACGGCTAGCATTTTCTATTATTCTAATATTGGAATAAGTCAGATTATGTTTTTTAGATATATTCTCTACTATTATTTTTATTTCTGCTAATAATTTCTTTTTAAGGAATACTGCTATACTAAGTTTTTTTAGTACCTGACTACAATACACTTCTAACGTAGAATCATTTAATTTTATCTGATTTTTAGACAAATCAATATGTATTATTTCATAAGATTTATCCAAAATAGAAATCTTATCTTCATCTTTTGGTATCGCAGTTACATTACGACGTAATTTTTGCCTAACCCAATATTCTTGACTGAACAAAAAATTATGACCTTTTTCAGCTTTTTTTTACCTTAAGAGGTAATACAAGCTCTGCACCTTTAGACGTAATACGGATGGCTATATTTTTAGCTTTGCTACTCCTTCTTACTATAACATTTTGAGATTCACCATATTTGGTAAGAGTAATAACATCTTCCATTTAAAATTCTATATACTTATTAGGATCAACTGCTATTTTATTTTTACGCATAGCAAAATATAATTTATGTTCTACATGTCCGATAACACTATTTCTAGCAATTTTATCACCTTTTTTCAGTAATAAATCATCTAAACTCGCATATGCTACTTCTAGATCGTCTTTATCTAATTTAACTATTACTAAATTACCAAATTGCTTATTATAACCTGAATATATTACCGTTCCTGCAGCTATCGATTTAACTTCACTATATTCTTTAACTGCAATATCTATCCCTTTACTTTTACCAGCTTTAAACTCGGTAATAATTACCCCATTTAACGGTTTTACAAAGTTTAATTGTTCTATCGCTTCTTCATCTTCATTCCGAGACATAGGGATCTCAATATCATCATTATCATCTTCTATCATTTTTGCCTTTGGCTCTTCGAGTCTAACGCTAACTTTTTCTGACGCGGGATTGTCTTCCATAGTTCTTTGAACTATCATACCCTCATCGTGATCTAGTTCAGTAGAATTATTATTCGCAGTAACATCTCCTACTTTATACTCAATTGGAGCCGGCGGCTGATCAACACAAGCAACTAAACAAAAACATATAACGATACTAAGTACAACAGGATGTTTCATATATTTAACAAAACTATTATTTACATTAGAAAACAAATCTTACATAGTATATAATTTTTATCATTATTTTCCATCAAAAAATTAACTATGAAAACTTATAATATTGTCATAGCTAGTGATCATTCAGGTTATGAGCTTAAGTCTAAAATTATCAATTATTTAGAGCAGAAATCTCTAAAGATTTATGACTGCGGAACAAATAATACACAAACCGTTGATTATCCTGATTATGCCAAGAAAGTAGTAGATATTATTATTGAAAAATCAGCACCTATCGGTATTTTAATTAGTGATACGGGTATTGGTATGTCTATAGCTGCGAATCGTAGCGCGGAAATAAGAGCCGCTTTGTGCAACAATATATTAACTGCTGAAAATGCTAAAGCTCATAATGACGCTAATATCTTGATACTCGGAGCAAAAACCATAGACCAAAAAATAGTATTTGATATTATAGATCAGTTTTTAACTACCCAATTTGAAGGCGGCAGACATAGCACCCGCCTATCAAAGATAAAATAGTTGTATAAACTGTTAAACATTGTTATTATCCGTCATTGTGAGGAAAGGCAAAGCCTCGACTTGGCAATCTCAGGCATTTTATACTATTTCATAAGATTGCCACGCTCCTTGCAGTCGTTCGCAATGACGATTTTGTATCCATGCAATAAAGCCAAACTATATATAATATAAATTATGCTGCTTAATATGAATCTTCAAGAGTTGAAACAAAAATATAATTACGATGTTGCAACGAAAATGATGCAGCAATATCTAGACATTAAATTTGCTCATTTAGATTGTTTACTACTATTTAGAATGGGTGATTTTTATGAAATGTTCTATGAAGATGCAATTCTAGCAAGCAATGTACTGGGCATTGCTTTAACAAAGCGCGGCAAAAACGGCGAAGAAGAAATTGCGATGTGCGGAGTACCTTATCATGCCCTTGAGAATTATTTAACTAAGTTAATTGAAGGAAATTATAAGGTTGCTATTTGTGATCAACTAGAAACACCTGAAGAAGCAAAGAATAGAGGCGGTTATAAAGCGGTAGTTACTAGGGATGTTACACGTATTATAACTCCGGGAACTATAATTGAAGAAAATTTAATTGCTTCAGCCGAACCTAATTATTTAGCAAGTCTCGTAATACCGAAAAATAAAGAAACAGCTAGCCTTTGTTATGTTGATCTTTCTACTTCCGAAATTGTTGTAGTTAATGTACCGGGAACAGAAATTCTTAATGAGCTAGCTCGTTTAAAACCTCGTGAAATTCTGCTTAGCGAAAATCTGAGATCTTCTAATCTTGCGGATAGTATTTTCAAACAATTAAATTTTCGTATTACCTATCAAGTTGATAGTTTTTTTGCGATTAATAAATGCGAAAAAATCATTTTAGATTTTTATAAAATGAAAGATATTAAAGGAATCGGCGAGATATCTAGTAGTCAAATTTGTGCCATAGGTAGCGTTTTAGAATATTTATCGTTAACGCAAAAACAAAATATTCCTCATTTGCCAATCCCTAGAATTATCAATTTTCATAGCTATATGACTATTGATTTCTCTACTAGACGCAACCTTGAAATTGTAACAAACTCACAAGGCGGCTCGCAAGGAAGTTTATTAAGCACCCTTAATCATACGGTTACTAAACAAGGCGGACGTTTACTATATAATTTTCTTTCAAGTCCTTTAACCAACATTGCTAAAATAAATCATCGTCTAAATATTACTGAGTTCTTTTATTCCAACTTAGAAATAGTAAAAAAAATTAGAGAACTTCTAAAAAAAACTAGTGATATAGAACGCTGCTTAACACGTATTACGATGAACAGAAGTTCAGGTCGTGATTTACTTAGCATTAAATATACTTTAGAAACGGCAACGATTATTAAAGGAGTATTCTTTGACGCTTACGGTTTTAATTTACCTGATTTTATCGAAAAAATTATTAAACCTCTATCAGGCGATGCAGAATTATATAATTTAATAGACGAAACAATACGAGAAGATGCACCGAATAATTTAAATGACGGAGGTATAATAAAACATGAATATCATCCGAAAGTAGCCCAATTACATGATTTAATTAATAATGGGAAATTATATATTGAAAAGCTAAAAGATCAATATCGCAAAGAAACGGGAATAGACAGTTTAAAAATATCTCATAATAATGTTATAGGGCTTTTTATCGATATCACCGCTAAAAATGTTAATAAAATCCTTGATCCCAAATTTATTCACCGTCAAACAACGGTTAATCATGTTCGTTACACTACTGCTGAACTACAAAAGCTTGAAAGTGAGTTAGTCAACGCTAAAACCTTAATAATAAGCTTAGAAAAAGAATTATATGCGGATATTTGTAGCCAAGTAATCGAAAAAGCTTCCTATTTACGAATGCTTGCAAGCTCCTTAAGCGGGCTTGACGTATTTTGTAATTTTGCTTACATCGCTGATGAATATGATTATGTTAAGCCTGAGTTTACCGATGATTTAAGCTTTGATATCGTTAAAGGACGGCATCCTGTAGTAGAGAAAGCACTACAGCGAGAAAGCAAAAGCTTTGTATATAATGATTGTCATTTATCGGAGCTTGAGCGTATTTGGTTAATTACCGGTCCTAATATGGCAGGTAAAAGTACTTTTTTACGTCAAAACGCCATTATTGCAATCATTGCTCAAATAGGTTCGTTTGTGCCGGCAAAAAGTGCTAAAATAGGGGTAGTCGACAAAATATTTAGCCGAATAGGTGCTGCTGATGACTTAATTAAGGGACAATCGACCTTTATGGCAGAGATGCTTGAAACCTCAGCAATTCTTGCTCAATCTACAAAAAACTCACTAATCATACTTGATGAGGTAGGTAGAGGCACATCCACTTATGACGGGGTATCTATAGCATGGTCGGTGCTTGAATATATTCATGATAAGCTGCAATGTCGCTGTTTATTTGCAACGCACTATCATGAGCTAACCGTTATGAGTAATTTCCTGCCGGGTTTGCAAAATTATACTATTGCTATTGAGGAGTCAGGTAAAGATATTCTATTTTTACATAATATTATATCAGGTGCTGCCGATAGGTCCTACGGTCTTCATGTTGCGGCTCTTGCCGGTCTTCCTGCGAGTGTTATAAACAGAGCTGAGCAGATTCTGCTTAAATTTGAAAAAACTTCTAAAGGTAAAGGAAAAAATATTTTATCAACGGAATCAAATAATTTGAGTTTGTTTTACCTTGAACCTAATAAAACTACTATAAGCAACAAATTAGATAAAAAATTCAGCACTATCGATCCTGATAAATTATCCCCTAAAGAAGCACTTGAGTTAATTTATGAGTTAAAGAAGTTGGTTTGATGCGAGTTTGGCAGTGCCTGCGTGGCTCAGTTTTTTTCATCATTGCGAGGGAAAACTGCAAATTTTGACGAAGCAATCTCAGGAGTTTGTTATTATTTCATGAGATTGCCACGCAGCCTAGGGCTGCTCGCAATGACTATCTAGTATTTACGCAACCTTGCCTCCCTTTCCAACCAATATTTACTACAGGCGAAAAAATTAGGATTAGCGAAACTTTCTTTACCGTAAGTAATTTCTTGTCCATGCGTATCTAAAATATTACCACCACCGGCTTTAATTAAAGCATGACCTGCCGCTATGTCCCATTCCATAGTTTGACCAAATTTTGGATATATATCAGCTGCTCCTTCAGCAATTAAGCATAGTTTAATTGAACTGCCTATTGCATTTATTTGACCGAATGAATACTTACTTAAAAATTCTTGAGTAGCTTTATTTGAATTATAAAAACCTATTACCGCATTAAGCTCTTCATGTTTAGGTTCATGATTAACAAATATTTCTTTAGAATTCTGTTCGATTTTTAACCGACCGTTTACATCGGTATAATATAGCTTTGCTGTTTCAGGGTGATATATCAAGCCGATGGTTGGAAAACCGTTTTCAATAAGCCCTATATTGACCGTATATGTACTTTTACCGTTTACATAGCTCCATGTCCCATCAATAGGATCGATTAACCAAAAAGTATCACTGCTGAATATAGGTAGCGGCCGCTCTTCACATACTATAGCTATTTGCGAGGTTAAGGTTTGTAGAGTTTGATAAATTATTTTACTAATTTCCTTATCGGCATTAGTGACTACTGACCCATCTGATTTAATATCAGTCAATATTCCTGCCTTTTTTATATTTAGTGCAATCTTGCCGGTATTAATAATTAAATCTTTTAAAGCATTAATTAAATTGTCATTCATAATTATTTATTTAACATCTTTGCAGCTGTATCATCTTCTAACCACTGACCGGTATTTAAAAACGTAGATTGCTGCAACTCAGCGATTTGATGATCAGGTGACCCCGGTAACATTTGCCACCCCAAATATTCAATTCCATAATATAGAATATCAACCATACTTAAATAAGAGTCCATATTTTCTAAATCTTTTTTATTATTTGCAAAAATTACTATTTTTTTAGGTTGTTTCGGTATAATTTTTAAGAACTCTATCAGAGCTTTTACTCTATTTATACTACCGGTAAATATGATACCTAAATAAAAAATAGGGGCTTCAGCATCGCTTGGATTAAATCTAAATACATCTTTATCATTAACTTTATTAGTAAAATTAATATTGAGTCCGTAAAGTAAGGTATATAACCATCCTTCATAATTTTCAATTAAATTACATGGGGCCGTTATTTCCTGAAGACCTAAAACCGTTGCACCTTGCTGTTTCATCTTATTAATTAAATCTACCCATTTAGATTCAACAAGCATCATTTGACGTTGCACTATCAATTTTGCAATAATTTTATTAACTGATGCATTATCTGCTGCAAGACTATATAAATATTTAGTAAAATTTATATAAGAATTATCCTGATATCGAAATAATTTGGATTTCGGTGTTATGACAGTATTATCTATATTTATAAGTACCAGCGTATCTGCATCTATCTTCGGTAATAAGTTTTTCATTGTTACTGAATCTACGGAGTAAGTAGGAATAATTTGACCGTAGCCCGCATACGAAATAACTAAGCAAAGTAAACTCAATAAAACTTTATTTATTCGTGTCATAAGGATTTTTACCTTTTGCATTATTATTCTTTAAAGGTGGATTATTTCTTTTTAGCTTATTGATTTGAGATATTAAATCATTAATCAGTTTAGTATAATATGCAACATCTTTATTTTTCGGAGTATTTTTATTATTATAATGATAACCAATAAATAATATATTAGAACTATAACTATTAAGTTGCAATTCCATTAAGCTTAGCAATTCTATACTACTACTAATCATTATAAAGCATTTCGGTATAAAATTCATTTGAACAAGGAAATTGAGCATCATTTCCGCTTCCGATATATTATTACTCGTCAATATACCCTTATAAAATACCGGATAAGTATTAGCAAAACTGTCTAAATTATTAAAAATAATATAATTATTGTTTGGAAAACTATTTGAAAAATCAATATCGAAATTTTTCTTTAAATAATCGGCAAACCATATCTCAAATTTAGGAATATTATTAAAATTACCGGTAAACCCATTATTTACTGCTATTATGGGAATTTTACTATTACTCATTTCATTTACAAAATTTGGAAAATCAGATTCTTGTAATTCTTTCTTATAACTATCATTAGTTAAAACCAATTGATGTATATAAATAGCTTTTGAACTTTTATTAATATTATATAAAAGAGGAATTAGTGTAAGATAAATGTCTTTATCAAGCTGTTCAACAATAGGCACTAAAGACTTAAACAAAAATTTATCTAGAACCGTTACTACTAATAAATCCTGAGGTACATAATTTTTATTATAATTTTCTTTAAAATCTTGTTTTATTTTATTTAAACTATCCACTTCTATAATTTCTGCACGAGCTATAGAAGCAATAAATAATATTAAAATAAATATATATTTTTTAAACATTTATGATTTCCATTTTTTTAAAGGTAGCATATCACCCTGTGATTTTCTATGTCATGCCTGCGAAAGCGGGAATCCAGAAAAAATAACCTTAATAATTGGTACATGTTTGACAAAATAAACATATAAAATCTTGTTTTTTTATATATTTTCCTAGATTCCCGCTTTCGCAGGCATGACATATATTAGGTGTTACCACATTATACTGCTAATATCAATCTATATTAAATTATAATATGGTAAATATGTTTGGAAGTTTTTTTAGTGCGCTTGGCGGTACTGTTGAAAATGCATTTGGCGGCGGCATATTTTCAAGCGTGGGAAGATTTGTCGGCCAAATGCTTGGTGAGTATTTAGATCAACTAAATCACGAACCGATAGAATATGACAATATTAAAAATTTCAAAGAAAGCTTTAAATAAACTACAGCGAACCTATACCACTAATTTTCAGTACTGCAAGAGTTAACGGAAAAATAATTTGGGCAAATCAAAATAAGCAACTAAATTATTATGTTCTATAACCAGTTCCGTAGCAAGAGCCGGTAGTAAATAAATCTCTTTAGGGTTAGGGTACGAGTCTAGAGCTGATAAAATATAACTATTACCGAATAATATTTGCTTGCAATTAGCTCACTAACAAAATCCGCTCCAGCTTTTTTGGGATTCAGTTTTTTTAGTAAATAATGCACTGGATGGTTTAATATTACTTCGCCGGTTTTACTTTTAAGCACTTTCCACGGGACATGTCCTGCCGATTGTGCAATTAAATTAATACATCTATATACTATATTTCTCGATAAAAGCTTCTATGCCGACTCTAAATCTTTTTAAATTACCATATACAATGTCGTTTAGTTCAATAAAATTTTGTGATTTGGTAGTACTATTCTTCCAAAACTTTTTCCAATAATTTTTTATTATATATCCTAATATATTTGTTGTTTTCAGGATTATATAATGATTTGGGAGGTAGACTCAGAGAACTTAATAAGATGTTAATGTTCGTTAATGTAATTAAAATTATTTCTTTACAAATAGAAAGATATACTATTTATTATAAAACATATTACCATGAAATATAGCAACTTGATAGGATATAAAACATGTCTTTACCATCTGAATATTATTTCACAATGTCCCACAACAGCTTTGAATAAGCTAATAAAATTTTATAAAAACTAAAAAATATGACGAAATAAAATCAATTTTAGCATCTAAGAACAGCTATAATTTGTTATGGTTACATCATGCCATTACGTCATTTGATCTAGCAGCATATAAGCTTATTATTTCTTATGCTAACCCTAGCCACTTTACTTCTGCTGAATACGATAGTAGATATTATACATAACATCGATGATACATCTATGCTTGATGTAGCAGCATTTATAAATTTTGATACTATACAATATAGAGATACAAAAAGCAGCATATTGCAAGAGTGGATCAAGTTTAAGAAGAAAGCAATTGAGGAGCGAAATAACAATGCAATTAGCGAACTTAAAATAGAAGGATTTGAATTAAAAAATTAGCTAAGTTTTCAAGAGTTTAAAAGCTTTATTGAAGATAATAAAATTAAGATAAATATTGAAGAACTTAATATTGCAAAATTTAAAATAGAAAAATTATCACCGATTACAGAAGTAATTTATAGCGCAAACTCTGATATTACTATTTTAATGACAAGGACTTACAATATAAGCGATTTAAATGACAATATAATTCTTCATAACTATACAAAGCTTTTGCAATGGGGACCTCTACAAATTAAGTTATTAGCCTATATAGCGGCTAATATTAAAGTGCAAGATAGCCTAAAAATAATATTTGATAATAAATCATTTTCTCATTACGATTGAGACAATAACCTAATATGTATAGGCACAGAAAAATTAAATTTAGAATCAATAATAGCACATGAATTTGGACATTATGCAATAGAGAAAATTTTTACAATGTAAGTATCCCACTAAATAATAGTTTTCAAATTTTGAAAACAGATTTCGTAAAAAATGCACCATATCAAAATGATGATAAAATATTTTTGCCTAAAAATTTTGAAAGCTTAAAGCGCTTAATTAATAGTTCATATGAATTAGTATAGCGGCAAAACCAATACTTGATTTAACAGCAAATTTAATATTAATACCAGAGGGAAAAAATGAAATTAGTAGTAAATATAACGATAGTAAAGAATTGATTAAATATTCAAAAAACGTATATTACCTATATTTTACTTTAATAATTATAGACCGGAAAAGCGCAGACAAGAGAATGAGAGGAAGTTATAAAAACTAATTCTCATGCCCATATTATGACCAATTTAATTATTAATTTACTAAAATTACCTTGTGTAAAAGAACAGGATTATTATGAATAATTTGCAACTGATCAAAAAGTTCAATTGCAATGTATATTAACCAAGATTCTACCGCAAATAATAAAAGATAAAGATCTTACTAGCGAGTAAGTTTAATACTTAGAAAGAATTGGAGATCTTATACACAGAGAATCAGATGATAGAGCTGCAGAGTTCATAGTTAGGGTATCTAGAATTAGTATAGATAATTTATTGCATCCCATCGAAGATTCACGTATTATTAATGCACTTCAACCGTTGGTAGATTTTTAGCAGGGGCACATAGTCCCTAAAATGGAACCTACTATTATAGAATGTACAATAGAATATAATTGTGACACATTTTTGATGGAGCGCAATTAATTTAGCTATTGTTGTGTAGCGCTTTTTATGTCATCCCTGCTTTCGCAGGTATGACATCACTGGCTTTTCGAAAACTATCCGGCACTATAACAAAAAAATCCTAATCACTAAAATTATACCTAATATTTTTTCTAGCAGAGCTTATATCTTTTAAACGTTCACAAACCTTTTCAAAGACTTGTTTAGGCAAGATATTTGAAGCATTAATTTGTAAAAATTTATTGTCTTTTAATTTAATCGAAAAAGAAGGCTCTTGAAATTCCGGCCCATCAATTTCTCTAGCAATTTTTATATAATAACCGATTATATGACTGTTGTAATAATCACTTTTACTAATCATTTTCTTAGCTATTTTATTAATCTGCATGTCAGTTTTAGCAGTATAAGTAACTGTAAGGGCAATACCTAGCATAAGACGCTGTCTATGACTAAAAGGAATGTCTGAAGATAATATAAATTCCGAAACAAAATTTGCTCTAAGCGTTTTATCAATATTTTTATTATATTGTGCTAGCATTATAGCGAGTTCAATAATAATAAGAGTCGTGGCATCAGAATTAATTAAAAGATATTGTACTGCTTCAATATATTTTTCAATTTTACATATATTTCTATCAAATTTTACTAATCTCTTCACCCTCTCATAAATAATATCTTTTTCTGTTTCATGAGACGGCAACGAGTCAAATCTTACTCCTTCTTTTAAACCGTAATTTGAGATAATAATTTTTTCCGGTGAAAATACCTTAATCATTGCTTTTATTACTAAAACTGCATTATAATTTATGGCTTTCTGCTCGTAATAACTCAGCTTTAATTTATCGATTTGCGATAATTTCTCTAAATATAATTCAAACTCTACACGATTTATTTCAAAATTATGTAAATTTTTAAGGGGATAATTTATAGACTCCATGTATATACGGCTCATTAGACGTAATGCACCACCAATTAAATATAAATTAGGATAATGTTCAGCTCCAAATTCTTCCTCTAGCATTTTAGTAATCAGCCCGACATCACCAAAATTGCTACTAACAATAATTTTTGTACCAAGCGGCAATGATTTTAATTTACCGACTTTTTTATTTCCAATCTGTGCAAGCTCAAGACTTCCACCTCCAAGATCGGCTACAATACCGAAAGCATCACTAATACCGGAAATTAATCCGGCAGCAGTTAAATAAGCTTCACGTTCACCTGAGATAATTTCAATATCAATATTGAATCTCTTTTTAATTATAGCTTTAAATTCATCTGCTTTAGGATGCCCCCTAAGTATAGCTGTTGCAACACATCTAATATTAGTAACGGACAGTTTGGTAAAAATATGAATAAGATATTGTAGAGATAAATATGTTTGATGTTTTACGTCTAAATTATCTAAATTAAGTAAATTTGTAAGATAATTTCTAAATTTATAATTAAAAATTTCCGGCGCTCCAAGCTCATCACTTTCATAAACTACAGCTCTTAAAGCATTTGAACCGATATCAATAATAGCTGAACGCATTTTTGGATCTTACTCATTATTCTCCGGAACAGTTATTGTTTCGGTCTCTTCAAAAGCCTCATTATTATTTGCCCTAGGGTCAAAAGGTACTTGAGTAGGTACAAAAGTCGGCGGTAATAATCTACTAGTAAAAAACTTATCTTCGTAATACTTAATTTTACGAGATTTTATAGGTGGAAAGGATTCTATTAAAACAATTTGCTCATCTCTCGGTAACTGTATTACTTCTTGAGGTAAAAGTAAAGCTCTTTGAACCTGAGAAACGTTTTGGGTTCTAGTAGAAATATTAAGATCAAAAAATAAAGGTTTACTAAATGATCTTTGTTCTACCGTCTTATTACCGACAAGCTGCGATATTAAATTTGCCGTTTCATAGTTATTAGCGGCAAAAGTAATACGATATGTTGCATTAGATAAGAAAGAATTCATCCCTGCATCTTCATATGTTCCTTTTAACTGCTGTGTATCTTGAATAATTAAAAATAAACGAACTCTATAACCTCTAAAATAAGCTATACCGGCTTTAAAAGTATCCATCTTTCCGAGCGTCGGGAACTCATCAAGTAAGAACATTACTCCATACGGCTCTTCCTTTAAATCTGGCATCTTGCGGCTTAAAAATTCTGTCGCCTGCTGATAAAACACCTGCATTAATTTTTGTAAACGCTGTATATTATCGGGTGTTAACCCTACATATACAGTTGTTTTTACTTTTTTAAATTCTTGTATATTGAAATCAGAAGATGCTGTAGCTGAATCAATAAGTGGATTTGCCCATAATTCAAGCGATGAGTTCATTGTAGATATTACGCCGGAACGCTCTTTATCGGCTTTTTGCAAAAATGCAGCAATATTCATATATGCAACAGGATGTATTACACCACCAAGCGTATCAAGTACGACCGCTAGATTATAAACTACGTCGTCACTCCTCATAGTACGCACTATTTCACCGAAAGATTTAGTTTTAGTAGGATCAGCTATTAAATATAGAGTTACGCCTAAAAATAAGCTTCGTGCCTCATTATTCCAAAAATCCTTTTCTGGCATTATAAGATTTGAAATTTTTTGAACGTCATCAACCATTTGCCCAGGCTTAGTACTAACCCAATCAATCGGATTATAACAATGAGTAACACCATCAGGATTAGAAGGCTCCCATACAAAAACTTTCTGCCCTTGCTTCTCACGCCAACCACTTGTCAACCCGTGATTCTCGAGCTTTATGTCATGCACTACTACCGAATCACTCCAAAATAACAAGTTAGGTATCACAAACCCTACACCTTTACCTGAACCGGTAGGAGCAAATAATAAAGCATGCTGGAACCCGTCTGCAACAAAATATCCACCAGCATCAACACCGATCAGCATACCTTTCTTAGATCTAAGACCTGCAGCCTCTATATCTGACGGATTAGCCCAGCTTGCATCTCCATATACTTTTTCATCTTGTTTGAAAAATTGTAATGATTTTATTCTTTCAAAATTTTTAATGTAAAATATTATAACAATAATAGCCGGACCGAGAAGAGAAGCAAGTAACTTCAATTTTAAATAATTATAGTCGGCAATTTTTAACTGCCCCCAAACGTTAATAAGCCAGTAAGCCCACTTATAAGCAATATTTATAGCATTTATATTTACACCTAAAGCTCCAACCTCATTAGTAAAAATTGCAACAAATGCACCGCTTATCCACATGGTACAAAAAATAACAACCGGATGAATTATAGCATGACCGAATATATTTCTAGTCACTTTAAGTATCTTATGCCATTCCATGAATTGATATTCCTAGTTTATGCTTATATATTAGTTTTTGTGTGGAGTAATTTTTAGTCATTGCGAGCGACTAAAAGGAGCATGGCAATCTCAGGATTATGGCCTGAGATTGCTTAGTCAATTACTTCGTAATTTCCTCGCAATGACGTTTTTAAACTATCCCCTCAGCGTTCTTGTTCTTCTTATAATATACTTCCGAAACATATCTTTTCCCGCCGCTACCGCGTTTTAACTGCACAACGATATCTACAACGGTTAAAATATACTTCTTTACTTCTTCAGGCGGCATACCAAGATCTGCTTGCATAACCATAAGCTTTAACTGCTCAATAGCCATAGCGGGACTATCAGCATGCAGTGTTGATATTGAACCGGGATGACCTGTATTAATAGCCCGCAAAAAACTAAAAGCTTCCTTACCTCGAAGCTCACCTACTATAATCCTATCTGGTCTTAAACGCAAACAGGCCTCTATTAAATCTTGAGTAGTAACATTGGCACGCCCCTGTCCTCCTTTGGAAGCCAGTAAATGCACTCTGTTAGGATGGCTTGATAGCACAACCTCACGAGCATCTTCTACAGTAATTAATCTTTCTATTGTAGGTATTTCAGTGAGTGCCGCATTAGTAAAAGTAGTTTTACCAGTTGAAGTACCGCCGCTAATTATGATATTTTTCTTTGAAACAACTGCATGTCTAATAAATTCTTTAATCTTTTTTTCAGCTAAGAAATTATTTAAAATTACTGCATCTTCATCTACTAAACTCTCTGTTGCAGTATCATCAAATGCCCCCATTTTAGCATATTCATCTAAAGTTAGATTCATACCGCTAGGCTTTCTTATAGCATAAATGATTTGTCCTATCTCACAAGCAGGAGGAAATACTATTTGAATACGGTAGCCATTCGGCAAAGTTGCCGAAAGAAGCGGTTTTTCTTCTGAAATCATCTGTTCGGTAGATTGAGCGACTAAACGCCCTAATGCAAGTAGATGTTCGCTATCCAGTTCTGGTATTTGCTTAGAATATATATCGCCTTTTTTTTCAACCCATGCTTCTCCGGGCTTATTAACCATAATTTCGTTAATACCGTCTTCAGCAAATAAATTTTTAAAAGGAAGTAAAAACGTCTCTAAGGCTGCAAATTCTTCATTCATTTCATTACCTTCGATTTTAATAAAACGGCTTTTGGGAATTTATAATCCTTATTAACGTATATTCTAACCGGCGTACCTTGATTAACCGTTGTCGTCGGCTTAAACTGCTGCTGAGTTATCATATTTTGTACAACATTCGTCACATCCGTAAAAGCTTGAGTAGAAGCTTGTTGTGCTTGCGTTGGCGTTGATGCTATAGAGGTAGTAGTAAGCAAACTTGAAGCTGCCGTATTAACTGCCTGTACTAAGGTTTGAAGTCTCTGCTCAGCAGTATTCGCTGAAGAAGCAGTTTGTGCGGTTGTACATGCTTGAGTCATAGTAGTATAAGCAGTCGAAGTTTTATCGGTAATAGCAGCAAGTATATTAGTACAAATTGTAACTATCTTAGTATTTGCATCCATAGCGGTATTAGACGCAATAGTTTGAGCAGTATTTAACAATTGTGTTGCCGTAGCACTATTGGTAGCCGCTGCCTGAGAATCTATAGGAGGCGGCACTAACTTATCAAGGACTTTAGCAAGCCCTATATTAAAGCTGGATTGTAATACGGCATTTGCAAATTGTTCTTTATATTTATTATCAACTCTTCCTTGTAATCCTGGTCTACCTAAATTATCAACTGTAGGTGAGTCGAATTCTATAGTATAACCGTTAGTTAAATCGATTCTATCCCATATTATAGAAACTCTACCGTAACTATCTGACGAAGTTGAGGTTGCATATTTACCGAATATTTTTGACCCTTTCGGTATCAATATCACTTTATCTTTCTCAGAAAATACGTCTCTACTAATAATGGCTCTTATTTCACCGCCAAGATCACTATTTATTGCCGTCTCAAGGACTGCATCAATTAATTTACCGCGTCCGAGAATCAAAGACATATCACCGCGATCTTTAAAAGTCGCTTCTGCCGTAATCTGTTCCGGTGTCTTTTTAGGCTCTACACCACCAATTAACACTATAGCTGATTTTCTTTTTGCTTCACGACGTTGCTTCTCTGCATCGCTCTCAACTAACGTTCCTGAAGTCGAAGGCAACGAAACCGGCGACAATGGAAGCGTTTTGTCTTTATTCTCTTCCACAGGAGTAGTAGGAGGTAAGACCGGTGGCACTTTTACTACCGGAGGGGGAGGCGGTGGAGGAGCGGGGGGAGTCTCAAGCTTAGGCGGATCAGGTAACTTTGGAATCTCCGGAATATTATCATCAACCTCCGTAACAGGTTTTACAATATTACTCGGTATCTGAGTCTCCGGTATTTCTTCTTTTCCAGTACCGAAAAAAAGAGTATAAAAAATATATATAAAAATACCACAAATTACGACTACTATCGCAATACTCTTATTAAAGCTAACCGAAACTTTTGATAATTCTCTTTGTACTTCAGGAGAATCTGCTCCTGATAAAGAACCGGTATCATGATTGTTATTTTGCTCTTCAGCCATATCTAAATTATATTAGTTAAAGTATTTTTATTGTCATTGTTGTGTGGATCGGTTTTTCCGTCATTGCGAGGGAATCGCAGAGCAATTCGTCTGCAATCTCAGGAGTTTGTATTATTTCATGAGATTGCCACGCAGCCTACGGCTGCTTGCAATAACGTATCTACGCAGAAATGACATCGATTAAAATCTTGCCATGTAATTACTATTTTTCTTAGGGTAGTAAAATTTAATTACATATACTAAATCCCTTTCGTTACCCATCATAAGTTCCGTAGAAGCGATATCAAATTCATATATTCTTTTATTAGTTATAATAGTCATATTTGTACGAATATCTTTTTCAAGAGGCTTAATAAATAATCTATTTGCCAAAGGAGTTATTTTCCAAGCATAAGCATCCCCAAGAATTATATTTTGGATTTCTTCGTTTTTAGCAAATTCTATATGCGATTGAAAGCCAAAATGCAAAACTAATAAATAAACTTCATTTGGATTATATATATAAGTTTTTATCCTATTATCTTTAGTTATAGATAAATCATCTACATAATTATTACTACTATTACATGGATCATCTACAAGTGGACATTCTCGTTGTACTGTAAAACCGCTTAATAATATAAAAACTAAAAAATAAAATCTAACTATTGTCATCGTCTACCCTATATCCGTTAACTTGAAACCCTACCGGATTTATATCAAGTTCTGAATCTGTTAATTTCATAGGCACATAAGCATAACTTACTACCGCTATTTTATTATAAACTAATTGGTTTCCTGATGTTTCATTTACGGAAAATCTAACTATATATTTATCTTCTGCGATTTTTGACCATGATTTTATTACTAAAAATGTAGTATTCTCTTCTTTATATTTTAAAGTAGGATCAAAATCTTTATTTCTTATATAGCCAAGATAATTGTAATAAACACTGCTTGTTGAAAATAATCTTATTGTCGTACGAGCTGTCGTCGCAAAATCAACCGGATTATATGTTTCCCGTGCCGTTATGTATTTCTTTATAAGATACCTTGCAAGAGCCTCATCCGCCGTTAACACCGGTGATGAAATAGGTTCTACCACCGAGGCACGTCCGGTATTACTATTAAGCTGAATAACAAAAGGATCAAACTGTTTAGATTTTACTACAAATGCTATTACTAAAATTGATATAACCATAAAAATGGTTAGTAGTATTATTAATATGATAAGTAAGTTACGTTGAACAAGTAACTTATCAAATCGCTCTTCATACCAATTCTGAGTAATGTTTAAAGGATTCGCCGATTTAACACTTTTTTGCGTGTGTGTATCTCCTGAACCGCTTTGCGAGTTATTACTTGATTTAAAGAAGCCAAATATATTATCCATATCAATATCAAAGGTATTTTTATATTACATTGTTATTGTGTAAAACTATTACTTTTATACTAAATTTACTGAATTAACAGGTCTTCTTATACAAGGATTTACGCTTACACTCGAACCATCATCTATATCAGCAGAAACGCACGGGCTTTTAATTTCATAAGGAGCTGAAGGGGTACACGACAACAATTGAGCCAGCATAATTAATACTAATAGAAGCTTTAATGATTTTAACATTCTAATTATACATTATTAAATAATCTTGTTACTATTTTAAAATTACCTTACTATACAATAGTTCACAAGCATTTTTTGAAAAAATCTATTTATAAATATAAAAAAATATTAAAAAGATTGTAAACTATTATACTCTGAAGTAAATAAAGAGTAGTTATACGAAATTCAGCTTGGGAGCAGAACGTATACTTAATACGTGGCTACCTGCGGACTTATAAAGACATTGTCGCCAATTTTTCAAGTAGGACGAGTATAACATAATAACTACCATCAATAATTGTTATTGTATAATTTTAATTTATAATTTATTTTAATTTTAAAGTTAAACAATATTTGATATTGTAGCAACAATATAAACTTAATAAACTTATTTTATAGCTTAAATAACATTAAATTAACAAATCATAATCATATTATAATAATGATAGAGTTAAAATAGAATAAAATTAGATATTAAGCTAGTAATTATGGACCCATTAACCAACACAATACAAGAATATATAAAATCCGGCGAATATTTTATTGATGCAAGAAAATGGTATAATTTTAAGTATATCTTACCGTTAAGTCATAGAAGTCTTCTGCTTTTAATATGCACGATTTTTACCTTGTTATTAACCTTAATTTGTATAAATATCTACATATTACTACCTATAAACAAAAAAGTAAGTTACTTAATAAAAGATGATGCCGAAAAACAAGCTACCGTTACTAATACTAAACATTCAACATTAGCAAGTCCTTATATCTCTATTGCAAATATTATGCTTCAGAATTATGTAAACCAACGAGAAGAATACAATTACGATATATTAAAAGAACAATTTACCTTTATCAAAAATACTTCTACAAGTATTGTTTATATGCAATTTGCTCATTTTATGAATATTGATAACCCATTATCACCGGTCATAAGATATCAAAAACTATATAGACGCTCAATTAATATATTATCAATTAACAATATAAACGATAACGAGGCAGTTGTTACTTTTGAATCATTGGCAAAAAATAGTACGGGTGCAATTTTAGAAAATATGGTATGGGAAGCAAGAATCGGATTTATAATGGATTCTATCAGTACAAATATATCACCTAATATGCCATTCAATTTTACCGTTACTAGTTACAAGCTAAAGTTATTAAGGAATAAAAATCAGAAATAATATGAAGCAACTAATAATATTTTGTACTTTTATAATACTTACATTAGATGTATTTGCTCTGACTATATCACGACCTCTAGGTCGAGACCCACGTCTAAGAGTTATGACTTATAACCCTGATGATGTTTTCAAATTCACAGGATATTACGGCTATCAAGCAAGTATAGAACTAGCAAGAGACGAGGAAATAGTAAGTATTTCTATGGGAGATACTACTTCATGGCAAATAGTACCTGCTGGTCATAGGATTTTTATTAAACCGATGGAACCGGATGCTACTACTAATATGACTTTAATTACTAATAAACGGACTTACTTCTTTGAACTATATGCTGCTGAAACTCTTGATATGCGTGATCCTGAAATGGTCTTTAACGTAAAGTTTCTTTATCCGGATGACGAAAATGACAATATGAGCGGTCATATGCAAACTTTTTCTGCTGCCCTAGCAAGTCCCGACCTGACTCATCCTGAAAAATATAACTTTAATTACTATATTAGCGGTAGCGAAGAAATAGCTCCTATTAAAATTTTTGATGACGGCGAGTTTACTTATCTGCAATTTAGAGATAAAAACGCTGAAATTTCTGGTATTTTTGCTGTAGATGATTCACTTCGAGAATCTTTAGTAAATTATCGCCTTGCTCAAGATAATCCTAATATGGTGATCCTTGAACAGGTTTTTCCTAAGCTTGCTATACGTAAGGGCAAAAAAGTCACATGCGTATTTAATCAGTCTTTCAAAGCGTATTAATGTCTACCAACGTCATTGTGGCAATGACGATGAAACTGATTCACGTAACAATGTTTTTCTTACAATAACGATATAATTATGCATCATTTAATATATTTCTTTGCCTTGATCTTACTAACTAGCGGCTTATTTATAATGCTTACAAGTCGTAATTATATTCATAAAATTATCGGGCTTGGAATCTTTCAAAGTTCGGTGTTAGTATTTTATTTAAGTATCGGAAAAATTAAAACAGGCGGTGTACCTATTTTACAAGAGGGCGTCACTACTTACACTAACCCTTTGCCGCATGTATTAATGCTAACTGCTATAGTAGTTGGGTTTGCTACTCTTAGCGTAGCTTTAAGTTTAATATATCAAATTTATAAACATTTTGGTACAATATCAGAAAATGAAATTAATTTTGATAAATGATTCTAGCTAACCATGTCCCTATCATACAAATATTATTCCCTTTATTTGGGGCTTTACTCTCAATAATATCTTTTCGCTTTATTACCTTTGCACGAATAATTACTACGATTTGCATTTTATCTAGCCTTTTGGTCAGTGTTTATGGATATAGCATTATACAAAATACGGAGCTATCTTACACCATGGGAGGATGGGCTTCAACAATAGGAATAGAATATCGGCTAAATGCACTAAACCAAGCTATTATTATTTATCTTAACTTGGTTTTATTATTCTTTTTAGTTTTTTGTCATAAGATTACTAATCAAACTATCTTAAAATATATAAACAATAATAGAAAATCTTTATTTTACGGTATATTATTATTCGCTCATACAGGCTATTTAGGGATGATTGCTACTCACGATTTTTTTAATCTATATATATTTATAGAGATTTCAGCACTTAGTAGCTATGTCCTGATAGCCTCAGGTAATAATCCAAAATCTTTAATCGGAGCTTTTGATTATTTGATAATAGGTAATATCGGTGCAACTCTTATTCTTATATCTATAGGATTTTTGCTAAACATTACAGGTCGTTTGAATATGGCAGAAATTGCAGCGTCTTTACAAGAACATACTAATTCCCGTATAATCACTATAGCTATCGGTTTTTTCTTAATAGGTGCTATTTTAAAAACAGCTTTTTTCCCTATGCATTTTTGGATGATGAGAGCTTATAATAACACGACTTCAGTTATTCTAGTATATTTAGCAGGGATTTCTACTATAATAGGAATATATATAATATATAAATTTACTTATATTATTATAGGCTATGAGACAATTAAAACGGCTATTACAAATTTTATAAAACCTATCGTTTTAGCTACTCTTATTATAGCCCCGTATTTTGCTTACCAAGCAAAAGATTTCAAGAATATTATAATTTATTCATGTTTCACTCAAATAGGTTACGTATTTTTATTATACGTAACCGAAAACGGTATAATAGTTTTACCAAGTTTATTACTTGCGGATAGTATAAATAAAATAGCTCTTTTCTTGATAGATGCTTATAATGAAAGCTATAAAAGAGAGCCTAACAAAGTTTTAATAATAATTGCTATTATTTGCAGCTGTGGCTTACCTATCAGTCCATTATTTTTTATCAAAGTAAATATTCTTGAATTATTATTAACACAAAATCTACTATTAGATTTTATTATAATTTTACTTAGCTCCGTAGGATCGTTATTTTACCATTATAAAATGGTACTATTGTCATTCCCGCGAAAGCGGGAATCCAGTAATTAAAAAATATAAACACAGTAAGTTTTTAAAACTAAAAGCACGATTTATCTCGCTTTTTCTGGATTCCCACTTTTAGCTAGGCATGACATAGAAAACCATACAGGTAATGCTCTAACCATACTATCAAAAAAAGTATAATAGCTTATCATGATTACACAATTTACTACTCCGAATCTTTTGATTCTATCAACTTTGCTAGTTAGTGCATTAAACTTAACTAGCCCATATGCCACTCAAAAAGATAGCTTTATACGTAATTTTTTACTTATTACTATCGCTATTTTTTTCTTCGGTAATATTTTAATTATAGACTGGTTGTTTTTAAAAGGTATTAGAGCAGGATTTGAATTTAATATATTCGGTAATTACTCTATAGGATTCCATCTTGAACCTTTAGGACTTGTTTTCTTAAGCTTAATAGGCTTTTTATGGATTTGTGCTTTACTTTACACTCCTAAATATCTTGCTATTAATAATATAGACTATTCTTCTAGATTCTTATTTTTCTTTAACTTAACTATTCTAATCGGTGTTTTAATTGCTTTATCTAGCAACTTATTCACGATGTTTATTTGCTATGAGCTTTTAACTATTTCTACAGCTTTTTTAATAGGACATACTAAAAATAATATAGTACTTAGCGGGTTATATAAATATCTAAAAATTCTGATGATTTCTGCCACAATATTATTTTTACCGGCAGTGATAATTATTTATACTAAAGCCGGTAACGGAGATTTTGCAAGTGGGAGTTTAGTAGAAAATTATTTTTCCAAAAACCAGTCAATTATTTTATTGTTAATGTTTATTTGCGGTATTGCTAAAACTGCAATTTTTCCGGTGCATTCATGGCTTCCTGCTGCAATGGTTGCACATTACCCCATTAGTAGTTTGCTGCATGCCGTAATAGTGGTTAAAACTGGATTATTTTGTATTTACAAAATCCTATTATATATATTCAGTTTATCGTATTTACAAATGATATTTGCCGAGTTTAACTGGTTAATTTTTATACCGATAGTAAGCATATTTTATAGCTCAATCAAAGCCCTAGACACGGATAATATCAAAAAAATACTCGCCTACTCCACTATGAACCAATTAAGCCTTGCATTGCTTAGTGCTTTCATGTTAACACCTAAGGCACTTGGAGCCGCAATACTCCATTTAGTTTCACATTCTGTTACAAAAATCTGCTTATTTTATAGTATGGGAAGTATTTACAGTTTAAAGAAGGCTGATCAAGTACAGAATTTACATGGTACATCCAAAGAATTTCCTTTAATTTCTTTTATTATATCTATCGCTTCACTATCATTAATCGGTATACCTATCTTTAGCGGATTTATTAGCAAATTCTCAATATTACTTGCCGCAAGCGAACAGAATCAAATCATTGTTATGATTGTCATAATAGCTAGTAGTATATTCTCAAGCCTTTACCTGCTCAAAATATTAAGCTCTATTTATAAACCTTCTTTAGTAGAATCTAGCGTAATAAAACCACTCCCCTACTCTATGCAAATTAGTATAATAATGTGCTGCTGTGCCGTAACTCTTTTCTATTTTATTCAAATCTTAATCAAAGAATTTTTAGCTTATATTACATAAACATATTTACATAATCTACACATAATCATATAATATGTATACCGCAGATACTTCAAAAGTTGGAAGTCAAATAAGCAGTGCGCCTGCACAGCGTACAATAGTACCTGAGCACAGGCGAATCCTGAAATTTGACGTACCAAATCTTGAAGTATCAAATGTATAAATATGGTAATTATTTTTGAGGATAAATATGGCACAAATTATTAGAGCCACAGAATTTGTACGATCTTTTTCAAATATTATGAATAGAGTTTACTATAAAGGCGAAAGCTTTGACGTTCAAAAAGGTAATCATATCGTAGCAAGGATTACGCCTGCAGAAATCAAGCCTTCTGTAGCAGTAAGAGACTTAGAGGAAGCTTTTAAAAATGGTCCACATCTTGATCCTGAAGATGCTGATCAATTCATGAAAAATCTGAAGAAATAAGACGCAATACTAAACAAGATATTAAAAAATTGGTTAGAAAGATGGGATTAATTATTGATACTGCTATAATCATAGCTTTAGAAAGAGGGAAGGTAAGTACTAAGCAATGGTCACATTACGGTCAGGCTTATATTAGCCCTATTGTGTTAACTGAACTATTAATAGGAGTAGATAGAGTCAAGAATGAGAATAAACGTATAAAATGTTTAGCTTTTATAGAATACGTAAAAAGTCTGTTTACTATATTACCTTTCGGTATTGAAGAAGTATATACATATGCACGTATTACTCATGCTTTATACACACAACGTATAACTATAGGAACTCACGATATACTTATTGCAGCAACGGCTATTACAAAAGGTTTTCCGATATTAACTCTAAATGTAAAAGACTTTAAAAGAATCCCGGGACTAGAGGTGTTAACAGTGTCTTCTAACGATTAAAATGTTTATTCAAAATACCAAGTGTACATTTCCGCTTACTAATTTTGAGCTTATGTTTGATTTTCACCCACAAAATCAGCTAATAGCTCTAGCATTTCTAATTGTTACTACTATCTTAAATCTTTATACAATTTCCCAAAATAGAAAATTAGAATGCTTAATAGGTAGTTTATACTGTTTATCCTCTATTATATGCGTATTTGCAGCTGATTTTATTTCCATGATAATCTCGCTTGAATTCATGACGATTTTTGCCTGCATAATTATTTTTTGTGACCAATTAAAGATAAAACCGGCACGTCAATATTTCCTCACTCATTTATTCAGCAGCGGGCTAATCTTAATCGGTATGACTCTTCTAATCCAAACAACAAGTAATACGACTTTTACTTCTTTAACGGAATCAGTAAATAATTTTGAGTTACCAGCAATATTCATACTTGCAGGCTGTTTAATTAATGCCTCGGCTATTTTTGTAAACGGCTGGGTGGTTCATTGCTATCCTATAGCTTCAAGTAGCGGTATTGTATATTTAATTAGTTTTACTACTAAAGTTATTTTAATTATCATGTTAAAATTATTTAGCGGTCTTGAGATATTAAAGTTTTTTGGGATATCAATGATCATTTACGGATTAGTATTTTCTCTAATTGAAAAAAAACTTAAACGATTAATATGTTATCTTACCGTATCACAGCTTGGTTTTATATTAACGGCTATTAGCATAAACTCTCCAAATATAGCTTATCTTATTACAAGCTTTATATTCATACATATATTATATAACGGGTTATTTGCTTTATATTTCGCTTATATAGAAGATGAATATGATATTAAAAATTACCAAGATCTTCAGAATACTCAAATTAATTTTATTTTATTAAGCGGATTTGTTATTAGTATATTGATCTATACATCTATACTGCCTATTAGTTCTTCTTATATTAAAGATGAAATAGCTAATATTTTAAACGAGAATAGTGTAATGCTATTTTCCAAGATAACGACTTGTACCGTATTATTTGGGTTGTTGATGGAGAGTTCTACGTCATTCCTGCGAAAGCAGGAATCCAGTAAAAACCTCAAAAATAAAAGCCTTATAATATTTCTGGATTCCCGCTTTCGCGGGAATGAGATAAGAACTATAACCTACCTCTCTTTCTGCATCATAACTTTATGCATATGTTTATTCTACCCTATTCAAATATCACATACTGCTAACTTTAAGCTAGTTATCCTTGCAATCTCACTGTTATTGGCTGTAATTTTTAGAAAAATACCACGCATTTCGACAGAAAACATAAACCTTGACCTATACCAATATATTGAAAAATTTATATATTTCAGTATCGATAAATATAAAGAAACGGCAGACAATAAAGAAGATACGGCAGAATATCTTAATTTTAAGGTTATTTGGGATAATATTTTAAGTAAAATATCTGCTTGGCATAATCAGCAAACTGCTATATTGATTGTATTATTCCTATTAATTAGTTTGATTTTAACACTACAATAATTCGATGTCATTGTTGTATAGATACCAAAATCGTCATTGCGAGAAGAAACTGTAAGTTTCGACGCAGCAATCCAGTAAACAATTCTGATTACAGAATTTTTTTTATTATTTTACTAGATTGCCGCGTCGCCTACGGCTCCTAGCAATGACGACTTTAGGCATAACAACACAAAAAAATAAAAAACATGAAACCACCAATAACAGACAAACAAAATTATAGCTTTGAAGTTCACGAAGCAACAATAAACGATGATTATCACTGGCTGCGTGATCCTAAGTGGCCAAATGTAGAAGACTCTAAAATTTTAGATTATTTAAAAGCTGAGAATCAATATACCGAAAATTTCTTTGCCGATCTGCAAAATGATAAGGAACAAATTTTTAAAGAATTAAAAGGACGGATTAAATTAGACGATGAATCGGTTTATGTTAAGAACAAAAATTATTACTATTACCATAGAGTAGAGGAGAATAAAAATTATCCGATATATTGCAGAAAGCATAATAATATGGATTCAGCGGAAGAAGTAATATTAGATGTCAACCTTTTTGCGCCAAATAGCGGTTTTACTGATGTTGCTACAATTGCAATGTCACCTGATCACAATTTAATGGCTTATAGTGTTAATTTTACAGGTAATGAACAATACAATATCAAAATATACAACCTTAAAGAGCAAAAATACTTACCTGATGAATTAGGCAATGTACAGCTAAATCTCGATCGCTTCAGACAAGATGCATTTCAGGAAGAGCCTGCGGAACGTACAAATGTACGTGAGCATAGGCGAATACCGCAAAATTCGCTTGTATCAAGCGATCGAGATTTAGCAGCTGTAGCTCCTACTATAATTTGGCATGAACACTTAAACGGCTTTTTCTATATTACTATTAATGAGAATCAACGCTGGGATAAGGTAATGTTTCACCTTCTAGGTGAAGAGGTCACTCAGGATAAATTAATATTCGAGGTAAAAAACCCTCTTCATTTTATCAGCTGTGAGAAATCAGCAAGTCATGAATATATTTTTATAAATTCAGGCGATCATAATGAAAATGAAATTTACGTAATTTCTATGCAGGATGATAGTTTTACGCCTAAATTAGTACGAGCTGCAGAAAACAAAATATTCTATGCAATAGAACATAATGGCGATTATTTTTATATTAAAACTAATTATAAAGCTAAAAATTTCCATATTATAAAACTGCCGGTAAATAATTTTGAAAATACTAGCTGGGATGATTGGGATGATATTTATATTAAGGAAGCACAAGACAAATATTTAAAAAGCTTTAATGTTACAAATAATTATTTAATCTTAAACTATCGTGACCAAGGTTTACCGCTAATTAAAATAAAGCGATTTAAAGATTTACAAGAAAACACAATTCATTTTCCTGACGAAAGTTTCCAAGCAAGTAGTTTTTCTACAAACTTTGAGGAAGACGATATCAGAATAGATTACTCTTCTCTAGCAAGACCCAATACCACTTATAGCTACGATTTTAATAGCGATAAATTAACGATATTAAAGCGCCACGAAATACCTTCAGGCTTTAACCCGGAGGAATATAAAGTAGAGAGAATATTTGCAGATAATGAAGATGCAAAAGTACCTATAACCTTGTTTTATAAAAAATCTTTATTTAAAAAAGACGGTTCAAATCCTTTATATCTAATGGGTTACGGTGCTTATGGCATCGCTATGCCCGTCAATTTTAGAAATATAGCAGTGACACTTGCCGATCGCGGTTTTATTTACGCAGTTGCCCATATTAGAGGTGGCGATGATCTAGGTCATGATTGGTATGAAGCTGCTAAGTTTTTAACAAAAAAAAGAACATTTGAAGACTTCATAGCCTGTAGTAGAGCTTTAATTAACGAGCAATATACAAGTAATAACAATATAGTAATAATGGGCGGTAGTGCCGGCGGTATGTTAATCGGTTACGTACTCAACGAAAAACCGGAAATCTATAAAGCAGCAATCGCGCATGTACCGTTTGTTGATGTGTTGAGTACCATGCTTGACGAAAGCTTACCATTAACTCTCTTGGAATATAATGAGTGGGGTAATCCGAAAGAGAAAGAATATTTTGAATATATTAAATCATATTCCCCTTATGATAACGTAAAAGCACAAAACTACCCTGCTCTATTCGTTACTTGCGGTATATCCGACCCACGTGTAGGTTACTGGGAACCTGCTAAATGGGTAGCAAAATTACGAGAACTAAAAATGGACAATAATCCCTTATTATTAAAAACAAATATGGATACAGGACATAAAGGTTCTACCGGTCGTTTTGATTATCTGAAAGAGATAGCTGACGAATTAGTATTTATTTTTAAGGTGTTTGATGTTGGGGTGTAGTTAGCAGATTTGTTGCTGGAATCCTGTTATGTCATTCCTGCTTTCGCAGGAATGACATACAACACCTCTACTGAATACAAAAACAATGCATAAAAATTATCTAGAACAATTACAAAAATTACCGATTACTTTAATTTTACTAATTAGCTTAATTTGCTGTATTGGTTTCATTGTGCTTTATTCTGCAGCAAATAGCAATTTGCAGCCCTGGGCTTACAAACAAATTATAAATTTTTGTATATTCTTGCCTTTAGCTATTATTATTGCATTAATTGATTTACGCATAATATTTAGGTTATCGTATATCTTTTATTTGTGCATACTCGCTTTACTAGTAGCCGTGGAGCTTTTCGGCTCAACTGCCATGGGCGGTAAAAGATGGATTGATATCGGTATAGTTAAGCTTCAACCTTCCGAACCGATAAAAATCGCCGTTGTACTAATGCTTGCTAGATACTTCCATTCACTAACAATTGATGATCTTACAAAATTTCATAAAGTTATTATACCGATTATAGGAGTTTTAATACCGGCTTTGCTAATAATTAGAGAACCAGATTTAGGTACGGGAATGATTGTTTTAATTGTTTCAGCAATTATATTTTTTGCGGCAGGTTTTAGAATAAAATATTTTATAATACTAGGTCTTGCTGTTCTTATTAGCCTACCTATTGCTTGGAATATGATGTATGATTATCAAAAAAAACGGGTAATGGTTTTTTTAGATCCCGAACATGATCCGCTCGGTGCTAGTTATAATATTATTCAGTCTAAAATCGCTATAGGTTCAGGTAGCCTATTTGGACGCGGTTTAAATCAAGGTAGCCAAAGCCATTTGGCTTTTCTTCCCGAACATCAAACTGACTTTATCTTTGCTACCTTCGCTGAAGAGTTCGGCTTTATAGGAGGAATGTTTTTACTAATATTATATTTGGCACTTATAACTATTTCTTTATTAATTGCCGCAAATTGCCGAGAGATTTTTAGTAAATTAATGGTAATAGGTATTACTTCAATCTTATTTAGTCACGTATTTATTAATATAGCTATGGTTATGGGCTTACTTCCCGTAGTAGGCGTACCGCTACCGTTTATTTCTTACGGCGGAACAATGATCGCATCCATGCTAATCGGCTTTGGGCTTGTGATGAATGCTCAGGTACACGGACATACCGCTTTAAACTAGTACAATTATATTTACAAAATGGATAACATAAATTAATAATAAGTTGCATTATATTTCATTTATCGTATAAAGCGAAATTTCTTGTTGACTTTTATATAAAACAGTATAGATTTCTCTACAATTTAATTTTTTATAAAGAATTTATGCTCGAGTATGCGAAAGCCCAAACAAGTTTAAATAGAGAACAAAAACAAGCATGAGGTACTATTGGAACTTTGCTTGAATATTTTGATTTATATTGATATGTACATATGGCAGTGCTTCTCAACGAGCTTTGCCTCAAGCTGATCCTCAGACTGCTCTAATCTATGAAGCAGCTGCATTATGTTCAACATATGTATTTAGACCGATAGGAGCATTAATCTTTGGTTGGCTTGGTGATAATATAGGAAGAAAATCAACTATAATAATAACTACGTTGCTTATGGCTATAGCTTGTTTTATTATGGCAAATCTTCAACTTATGATGAAATAGGAATTGTAGCTACATGGGTTACGATAGCATGCCGTATAGCACAAGGCATGTCCTCAATGGGAAAAGTAATAGGAGCAGATGTATATTTAACTGAATTTATTAAACCACCTATACAATATCCAACTGTAGCAACTTTAGATAGTTTTTGTATATTAGGTGGTTTTGGAGCATTATACTTAGCTTCTTTAGTTACTTCATTTGGTTTTAGTTGGCTTATAGCTTTTTTTTAATCGGTGCTGGAATCACTATAGTAGGAATCATTGGAAGAACTTCACTTAGAGAGACACCGGAATTTGTGAATGCTAAACGATATTTAAGAAAAACTTTAGAACAAGCTAATATTGATCCTAAAAAGATAAAAGTAATATTAAAACTATGTTTTTTTTATTAGATTGTACAGGTCCTGTAGCATTTTATATATCATATATTTATTGTGCTAATATATTAAAAAATACTTTTAATTATAGCCCTGTAGAAATTATTCATCAGAATTTATTTGTAGCACAGTTTAATTAATTGTTGTTTTATTTCATGTGCCTCTATATACATTTTTTATTAATAATAGTTGATTACAATTAAAATAAAAATTAAAAAATTGCAATAATAAATAGCTTTTTAGCCCTAAAGAAGCATAATAATTTTAACCTTTTGGTCTTTAAGCAGCTTCATTATGTTTTATTAGTGCTGTTATTGCTTATCCCGTATAAAGCTTATCTGCCAAAAACTTTCTTCTTTATATTATCTTCTTCTAAAAAATATATCGTTTTTTTCATTCAATATATCATCACAGTTTATATATAAAGATCCCCCGAAAAGTTACTCTAACTTCTTTAATAGTCTTATTTACTTACAAGAATTTTTATTCTTTCTAATAGTTTATTTTCAGTGTATTTTTATACTAAAATTTAATTCACAAGAAAAATATGCAAAACTACCGACAATATTTAATTTTAAGTCTTATATTAATCTTTATTCACATTAATCCAGCTGTAGCATTAGAGGATAAGAGAGACTCTTCAGTATATTATCATAATAAAGGTACTAATTTAGCTATTTTAGGAAAATATGAATTAGCTATTGAGTTCAATCCTAAATTTTCAAAAATATATAATAATAAAGGTCTAACTTTAGAAAAGCTATGTCAATATAGGTTAGCACTTGATGCTTATAATAAGGCACTTGAACTTGATTCAATAAATTCTGAGATACAAAATAACCAAAAACGCTTATTAAAGCTTATTAAATAAAAAATAATTAAATATTTTGACCTTTATTTTCTTAGGTTGTTCTGTTTTCTAGATTTTTGCAGTCTAAAAAAATAAGCAAGCCAATGATACCATTCATCTACTGTTATTTGCTCTACTTCTGCAACTGTCTTATATAAAACTTCAGTAAGAGTAAACTGGGGCCTGCTATTCTGATTATGATTTCATGTATCATACAGATACCCATTAACCATAGCTGTTAATGATCATTAGGAGAATATTTATGCCCCAATTACTTGACCTTATAACCCCTAGTGATATCTTATATGAAGAATTTATAAAGCCTTTGAATATAAGTCAAAACCAGCTAGCTCGTGATATTGATGTACCACCTAGCCGTATTCACGCTATAGTGCATGGCAAACGAACTCTTACGACTGATACGGCACTGAGATTAGGTAAATATTTTCACACTTCAGCCCAGTATCCGTTTCGTACTATGGAAGTAGCAAGAAAAGCTAGTTGATTATTTCCTAGCAACGGCAAAAGATTTAGGATGTCTTATGGCAATATCGATATCCTGCATAAAGCTTATTCTTATACTGTCGCTTGTACCAAGTGCATAAGGATTAACTAACACGTCTAATACGCCCCCCATTGCCTGACATAAATTAAATAATACTTTTTATCACGGAGTAATACATTATAAAAAAGGCAACAAATACTACCATCATATTTACAAACCTATTGTTACTAAAGAATTATAGAACAAATAGAAAAAGTTTTTGCATCAATGTATATTGAGCCTGATTTATTGAGCAAAATATTTTGTTTTGTCGAATGCTGAGGGAAAAAGACGCCTAATAAAAACTGTGTGTTCGACAATTAAATTAACAGGCACAAAGCTTGACTTTATGCTGCACTCGCCGTTTGATTCATTCGTAAATTTGTCAAAAATCGAGGAATGGCTCCCCGGGCCGGACTCGAACCAGCGACCGAACGGTTAACAGCCGTTTGCTCTACCACTAAGCTACCGAGGAACATTAGAAGCATCTGGAAGATTCAGATACTTCCTTATAACAAATCTTTATTATAACGTCTAGCGTTTTCTTTATATAAAATAAAAAAGTTTTATTCATCACCTATTTTTAAAGCTGCAATAAACGCAGATTGCGGAATTTCGATATTACCGTACTGTCTCATTCTCTTTTTACCTGCTTTTTGTTTCTCAAGTAATTTACGTTTACGACTTATATCACCACCGTAACATTTAGATAAAACATCTTTACGTAGGGCTTTAATAGTCTCACGAGCGATAATACGACTACCTATACTTGCTTGAATTGCTATATCAATCTGCTGTCTTGGTATTAAATCCTTTAACCTTACGCATAAGGCCCTTCCCCTTTGCTCGGCACGTGAGCGGTGTACGATTGTGGATAGTGCATCAACCGCCTCTGCGTTAACCAAAATCCCCAGCTTAACAAGTTCAGCAGGTTCATAAACATCCATTTGCCATTCAAAACTTGCATAACCTTTAGAACAGCTTTTTAAACGATCGTAGAAATCGTAAACTATCTCATTTAGCGGTAATTTATAAATTATTTTAGCCCTATTTGCTATATAGCTATGATCAAGCTGCACCCCTCTCTTTTCTGTACAAAGCGATAGTACCGCACCTAAAAACTCATCAGGTACCATTATAGTTGCCTTAATCCAAGGCTCTTCCATTGATTCGATTTTTTGTAAATCAGGCAAATCTGCCGGGTTATGTATCTCTAAGTTCTCACCGTCCCGCATATGAATTTTATATACCACACTTGGAGCGGTAGTGATTAAATCTAAATCGAATTCCCTACTTAAACGTTCTTGGATTATCTCTAAATGTAACAACCCTAAAAAGCCGCATCTAAAACCTACTCCGAGTGCCGAAGAGCTTTCCATTTCATACTCAAAACTAGCATCATTAAGGCGTAATTTAGCTAGTGAATCCTTTAGATGCTCAAATTCCGAGCTATCCGTTGGATAAAGACCACAAAACACTACGGGTAAGTTTGGTTTAAAACCCGGTAGAGCTTGCTCACAAGGCTTTTTTTCATCAATGATAGTATCCCCAACTTTACAATCCGCTACTTGCTTTATAGCCGCAGTAAAGAAGCCGATTTCTCCTGCATGCAGAACATCCGAAATATGTTTTTTCGGAGTAAAATAGCCAACATTCTCAACGGTATAAACCGAGTTAGTAGCCATCATTTTAATACGCATATTCTTACGTAAGTAGCCATCAATAACACGTACTAAAATAACCACGCCAAGATATGGGTCATACCAACTATCAACAAGCAAAGCTTTCAAAATATCAGAACTACTTTCTCTTGGCGGAGGTAATTTATTGACTATAGCCTCTAAAACTAAATCAATCCCTATACCGCTTTTAGCAGAGATTAGCACAGCCTCACTTGCATCGATTCCGATTATATCCTCTATTTGCTGCTTAACCTGTTCAGGTTCTGAAGCCGGGAGGTCAAGCTTGTTAAGCACTAGTACAATCTCATGATCATTCTCGATTGCTTGGTAAACATTGGCAAGCGTTTGTGCTTCTACTCCTTGCGTACTATCAACTACCAATAACGAGCCTTCACAAGCAGCAAGTGACCTACTAACTTCATAAGCAAAATCGACATGCCCGGGAGTGTCCATTAGATTCAAATAGTAGGTATTACCGTCTTTAGCTTTATATACAAGCCGCACGGTTTGTGCCTTAATAGTTATGCCTCTCTCTTTTTCAATATCCATCGAATCTAACACTTGCTGGCTCATTTCCCTAGCCTGCAAGCCGCCGCAATGTTCAATTAACCTATCGGCTAACGTAGATTTACCGTGATCAATATGGGCGATTATTGAGAAGTTCCTTATATATTTTTGATGATTCATAATTATTGTGATATAATTTGCATTTGTTTATTGTCTGTTATCCCGCGATCAAGTCGCGGGATAACACTAAACCACGATAATATATAACACAATCGAAATTTATAACAGGAAAAAATAATGCGAGCTGAAATAGAAAATTATGTAAAAAAAATTGAGCAGTCTTTAGAACTACTTTGGAGGTCACTTTGACGTTGAAGCATCAACTGAAAGACTGAACGCGCTAGAAGAGTTAACAGCCGATCCTAGTTTATGGAATGATCAGGCTAATGCTCAAAAATTACTGCGAGAAAAAAGTAATCTAGAAGAAAAACTAAACGTTTTTAATAAACTCAAATCCAATTTAAAAGATGCTTTAGAACTTGAAGAAATGGCTGAAGCCGAAAACGATTTAGAAACACTTGCACAAATTGAACAGGACTTAAAAAATTTAAGCATCATTACTGCCAAATTTGAAACGGAATGTTTGTTTTCAGGTGAAGCAGACGGTAATAATTGCTTTTTAGAGATTAATGCTGGAGCCGGGGGGACTGAAAGCTATGACTGGGCGTCTATTATGATGCGTATGTATTTGCGTTTTGCCGAACGACTCGGCTTTAAAACCGAAATAATCAATATGATTAACGGCGAAGAGGCAGGCATTAAATCATGCACGATTAGGATAATAGGAAAGCGTGCTTACGGCTGGTTTAAGACCGAAGCTGGCGTTCACAGATTAGTGCGTATTTCTCCGTTTAATGCAGCCGGTAAAAGAATGACTAGCTTTGCAAGTAGCTGGGTATATCCCGAAATTGATGATAATATAGCAATTACTATTGAGGATAAAGATTTAAGAATCGATACTTTTAGAGCATCGGGAGCCGGCGGGCAGCACGTTAATACTACCGATTCAGCTGTACGTATTACTCATATACCGACCGGTACGGTAACACAATGCCAAAGCGATAGATCGCAGCATAAAAATAAAGCTCAAGCTATGAAAATGCTTCAAGCCAAACTCTATGAGCTTGAAATGCAAAAACGTACCGATAGCGTTAACGAGCAGAATGCCACTAAAACCGATAATAGCTGGGGACATCAAATTAGATCATATGTTTTGCAACCTTATCAAATGGTAAAAGATTTACGTACCGATTATGAAACTTCCGATACTAAAGGAGTGCTTGACGGTGACCTTGAAGAATTTGTTTCCGCAAACCTTGCTATGAATGCAGGTGGTAAGAAGTAGTGAAAATCAATGAACAATACTTTAAGTAATGAATCATATACTGATTTAATTAAAAATTTAAAACAAGAAATTAGCAAAGCTCGCATTAGAGCCCATTTAGCAGTAAATAAAGAATTGATAGTTCTTTATTGGAATATAGGAAAATTAATTTTAGAACGTCAGAATAAAGAAAAATGGGGATCAAAAATTATTCAAAATATTTCTGATGATTTGCGTAAAGAATTTCCTGAAATGAAAGGATTATCATATCAAAACCTTTCTTATATGCATCAGTTTTTTGCAGAATATAATAATGACCAAATTCTCCAACAGGCAGTTGGAGAAATCCCATAGAGTCATAATATTATTATTTTTTCAAAACTAAAAAATATAAATCAAAGAATTTGGTATGCACAATAAACCATTGAAAACGGTTGGTCCAGAAATGTATTATCTTTGCAAATTAAAAGTAATTTACATGAAAGGTCAGCGAAAGGTATAAATAACTTTTGCAAGGTCGATTATAAAAGACCCGTATAACTTAGAATTTTTAGATATTCAAGGTAAAATAATAGAACGAGATTTAGAAAATAAATTGATAGATAATATTAAAAACTTTTTATTAGAGTTAGGACAAGGTTTTGCATTTGTTGGCAATCATAGAACTTGAGGGAGAAGATTATTATTTGGATTTAGTTTTTTATCACATAAAACTCAAATGCTATGTTGTTATTGAATTAAAAACTGGCAAGTTTAAGCCGGGATATGCCGGTAAACTAAATTTTTATCTTAATTTAATGGATCGCACAATTAAAGATAATGCGGATAATCCTACAATTGGGTTAATTTTGTGCGAAGAAAAACAAGGTATTACTGTAGAATACGCTATAGAAGGCATCCAAAAACTAATAGGAGTATCACAATTTAAGCTTACAACAACATTACCTAAAAAGCTTGAAAAATTTCTGCCTACCTCTCAAGATCTAGCAAAGCTAAAAAGCGAATAAATGACTAAAAGTTATTTTTAAGTAACGCCAAAATTGCTATTATCACTCATGCTTATCATTTCCCTCGTGTTAATCGATATTTTGATAACAAACCGAATTTTGACTTCTTCTTTATTCATAACACTAAACCTATAATTTTCTTAGTCGATCGAAAATTTGAAACCATAGGAGTAGATAATGAACTAAAACAGGAGCTAATAAAATTACCTAACTATATAGAGAAAGGTTTTATTTCAGAAAAATTAAATGCTAATATTTAGCAATGCTTGATTAATCAATTACTATCTCTCTTGCTTCTTGTTCTTTAATCTCAATACGAGGTAGAATAATAGTAAGTATTCCATTCTTAAGGCTTGAAGAGATATTTGCCTGATCTACATCTTCATATAATGATATTACATAATTAAAATTTTTATTCATATAATTATCTGAATCATCAGCTTTATTTTTTTCTTCTATATTCCCTGTAATAAATAATTTATTACCGTTTACTTTAACCTTAATTTGACTTTTATCAAAGCCAGGTACTTCCATAACAATAATATACTGCTTATCTTTAGTAATAAAATTGCTTTTTATGCTATTAGATTCATAAAGCGGCAATCTATTTTTAAATAAATTATCAATATTTGTAATTTGATTATCTATTAAATCTGCTACCTGACGCAGTGGCGTTGCATTACCGGAATCATAATTCTTATTAGCTATTGCAATATTACTAGATAAAATCATAGCTGCTATAGACGGAATATATAATCTTACACTCTTTAACATAAAACCACCATTAATTTTGTTAGTTATATATTTAAATATATAAAATTATCTATTTAAAATTCAAGTCTTATATTTCCATAATTTGCTGAAAATACGCTGCCCCAAATAAAAACTAATAATCTCCGCAAAAATAGTTTGATCTTCTATGCTCCATAATATATCTAGATATTCAACTAGCAGAGCAGAACTTTTTAACGATTTATATTGAACATATTTAACTCCTCTATACATTGCAAAAAAGCTATAGGCAAGCACGGGTCTTACCGAACCATTTTAAAGCATCAACCCAACTAACATCTGATTTATAAGATTTATAAGTGGAGTAAAGAGAATATTGCTCTGCCATTTCTTGTGATATGGTAAGCTCTGTAAAAGTTTTAGACTGATTAAGTTTGTTATTAGCAATTTGACGATCTAAAATATTTATCTCGTGTTTTTTGTCGTTAATATCTTTATATATTTTCAAAATTTCAGGAATTATTGAACTAATAAATCCTGTGATCGCCGTAAGTAAAGTAATCATAAATAGCTATCTATATAAATTTTAGGATAAGTATAGCAAAGATAAGTCATTATACTAAGAAAGAGGCAAAAAGGGGCAGCATGGACTGATTATTTATGTCATTTCTAGAAAGCAGGAATTCGGTCAAAAATGATAAAAACACAGCAAACTACTATAAAAATTTAGTATATAATTAGATTAAAAAACTGGATTCCTGCTTTCGTAGAAATAACATCGAACATGTTTAATGATCCATGCAACAACGCCAATAATAGGAAACTGATCCACTCAACAATTACTTTAAATTAGACCAAATGCGGTTTTTTGCAATATAGAAAAAGATAGTAAATACTGCTAAAAACATCATAACTTTAAGACCCATAGATTTACGATGTTCCATTTCCGGCTCAGCTGCCCATTGTAGAAATACCACAACGTCTTGCGACATCTGCTCTACACTTGCGTTAGTACCGTCCATATAGGTTACCTGCCCGTCTGTAAGCGGCGGCGGCATTGCTATTTGCTTGCCAGGGAAATAGGGATTATAATGAGTTCCCTGCATCAGCTTAAAATCTACCGGCGGTTCGGTATAGCTGGTAAGTAGCGAATATATATAATTAGCTCCATCATGACGTGCTTTTATTATCAACGATAAATCAGGAGGATGAGCACCATTATTAGCTGCTCTTGCTGCTTGCTCATTAGGGTAAGGAGGTACAAAACGATCAGAGGGAAGAGCGGGGCGGTCAAACATCTCACCTTCATCATTAGGTCCGTCTTTTATCGTATAGCCTTTGGCAATCTCTTTTATCTCGTCATCCGAAAAGCCGATATCTTTAAGATTACGGTAATATAAATTGTTTAAACCGTGGCAAACACTACAAACTTCTTTATAGACCTGAAAACCTCTTTGTGCTACTTCACGATTAACTGTACCAAATACGCCGTCAAATGACCATTTCATCTTTTTTGGATGTAATACTGCTTCGTTGGCTAAACTTAAGCACGAAGCTAGTAGTATGATGATAGAGATAAGTAGTTTAGTTTTCATAATTTTTTTTGAGTCGTCATTGCAAGGGAAAATTGAAAATGTTGACGAAGCAATCTCAGGAGTTTATATATTATTTTATAAGATTGTCGTGTTGAGATTTTGTCTTGCCTTGCAAGGATGTTTTTATTACAGAATAATTTCATTATACAAATCATCCCAATTTATATTTGTTTTTCTCTATTTATTACTGAATTCATAGTGGATGAATCTCATAAAATACTAAAATTTTGCAATTATACTTTTTACTAAACCCCTTAACTGTATCATTTTTGTGTTGATATATTCTTTTTATTAAATTAAAAGTAACACCAGTATAGAGTGTATATACCATTTTTCTTGTTAGTTACTATATATACTATTGGTTACTTCATAAATTTGTATAATACAAAAAACGTCATTGCGAGCAGCCATAGGCTGCACGGCAATCTCATGAAATAATAACAAACTCCTGAGATTGCTTCGTCAATTGCTATGCAATTTCCTCGCAATGACATCTCTTCGCAATGACTTAACTCTTATAACTCCTCCGGCAATGGCAGCGGTTTTTCATATTTACCTATCAGCGGCAAAGCTACTAAGACATGAAAAAAGTAATAACAAGCAGCAAAACGGCTAATGGTAATATACGGCTCTTCTGCCGGCTGCCCGCCTAAATAACCAAGCAATAAACAATCTGCCATAAATATCCAAAAAGCAATTCGGTATATCGGTCTATAATTACTACTTCTAACTTTTGAAGTATCAAGCCAAGGTAGCAAGAATAACACAAATATACTTCCGAACATTAATAGCACCCCACCGAGCTTAGACGGCACGGCTCTAAGTATTGCATAAAACGGCAGAAAATACCATTCAGGGACAATGTGGGCAGGCGTAACTAACGGATTTGCCGGAATGTAATTATCGGGATGTCCTAAATAATTAGGTTCGTAAAAAATAAAATAGGCAAATATTATGAAATAAACTCCGAAACCGACAAAATCCTTTACGGTATAATAAGGGTGAAACGGAATAGTATCTTTAGGGCTTTTAACATCTATACCTTTTGGGTTATTTGAACCATGCTGATGCAAGGCCACTAAATGCAGCATCACTAAAGCAACAATAATAAACGGCAATAAATAATGCAGTGAGAAGAACCTATTTAATGTCGGATTATCAACAGAAAAACCACCCCATAACCACGTAACTATACATTCCCCTATTAACGGGATAGCAGAAAATAAATTAGTAATAACCGTTGCTCCCCAGTAGCTCATCTGCCCCCAAGGAAGCACGTAACCCATGAAAGCAGTAGCCATCATGGTTAGAAAAATGATGATACCGATATGCCAAAGCAGTTCTCTAGGCGCTTTATAAGAGCCGTAATACAAACCTCTTGCTATGTGTAAGTATACGGCAGCAAAAAACATCGATGCACCTACCGCATGAGTATAACGCAGTAACCAACCGTAATTCACGTTACGCATGATTCGCTCAACACTATCGAAAGCATGATCAACATGCGGAGTATAGTGCATAGCAAGTATGACGCCGGTGATTATCTGAATCACTAACGCAATACCGGCAATAGAGCCTAAATTCCACAAATAGTTAAGATTTTTCGGAGTTTGATAATGACTAAAATGCTTTAGGAACGCAAAAATAGGAAGACGATAATCTATCCATTCTATAATAGCATTAGGCTTTTTAGGGGTAATATCTTCATTCATAAATTAATTACCCGATTCTAATTTTTTTGTCGCTAATAAAAGTGTAAGGCGGCACAGCTAAATTTAAAGGAGCAGGACCTCTTCTAACTCTACCTGAAGAATCATATTGTGAACCATGGCACGGACAGAACCATCCATCATATTCACCTTGATTAGCAAGCGGCACACAACCTAAATGCGTGCAGATCCCGATCGTCACCAGCCAATTATCATGCCCTGCTTTCACACGTGCTTCATCTGCTTCAGGATCAAGCAGCTCTGACATTTTAACGGCTCTTGCTTCAGCTATTTTGTCAGGCGTACGGTTAGTGATAAAAACTGGTTTACCTTGCCATTTAACCGTCACTGTTTGACCTACCACAATATTTGATAAATCAACCTCAATTGATGATAAAGCTAGCACGTCCGCAGAAGGGTTTAAAGAATCAACAAGAGGCCAAAGAGTACATACTGCCCCAACTGCTGCAACACTACTAGCCGTTAGAACCATAAAATCACGACGTGTTGTTTGTTTGTTTTTATTATCTTCAGTATCCGACATATAATATTAAAGTGACATAAATTAACGATTATTATTACTACCGCTTGGGGTATTATTAAGATGATTTGGATTTTCTAGTTCTTCATAAGGATTTATTATAGGACGTTCAGGGTCTGCAGCACTATCTGCTTGTTTTGGCGTCAGCTTATTTATTTCATCTTCTAACACTTTTGCTCCTGTCCCTGCTTCATGCTTATATTTGCCAGGATCACTTAAGCAACTCCAAAAACTAACTAAATGATCCCAATTAGGACCGAGTTTTGTAGTACAATTTTGAGCAACTGCTTTAGTTGTATCTAATATCTCGACTGTAGTTTCAGTAAAATAATCTATAAACCCAATTTTTTTTAAGCCCAATACTGTATAATATAAAGTAATTAAGGAAGCAACCGCTATAATTAAATACCATTTAGTGATAATAGACCACAGAAAAAATCCCATAGGATTTGCTGCCATTAACCTTCGTAAAGCATACCACATATATTTTGCTCAAAAAAATTTATTAATAATATTCATCTTATTTTATATCACTACATTAGTAAAAATAAAGCAAAATCACGTAATATTATAAATATTTTTAATTAAACAGGAACTCAAGAAGAATGAAATTGGTAAAAATACTAAATTAATTCCTATCATAATAAAAATTAATTGTAAGTTATTATCTTGTAATATTAAACCTGTCATTATAATATTCGGAATTAATAACGGCATGATAAACGTACCGACAAAATTAGCATTCTTCTTAAAATAACATTGCACGCTACCGGATAACACTACTAAACTACTTGATAACACTAATATCATCCATACACTAATAAAGAAAAATATTATCTCAAGCAAAGTTTGATCAAAAAAAACATAAATAATGGGTAAAACAAAAACCAGCCCTATCGTACTGCTGATAAATATAGCAAAAAATTTAGCCAATATAATTTTTTCATGACTAACAATTGATAATAATAACTCTAAACTTCCGTCTTCCAAATCAGATTTAAATATAACCGAAGAAAAACCGATTAATGAAATTAATAAACAAATTACCGAAAAAATTAAACCGAATTTGTTAATATCCCTTTCACTGTTAATTAAAACAGTACTAATTATGCAAAATAAAAAAAATATAACTAGATATTTAATTATATTATTAATGCGATTCTGCACTATCAATTCACGCTTAATTAGTACAAATAGACTATTCATAATTATTAAATACGTTATAAATTAAGTACATAATAGCTGCAACAGTTAAACCTATACCAATTTCAACAATAACTATCGCAATATGCTGAACAAGTAGCTTATCATTGATAAAATTTGTTAGTGAATAATAATTTAAATAATTATCGTTAAAAAAGAGTGATATTATTCCTACAATTGCATATATTGCTACACCTAAAACCGCAATACAAACTAGCACGTTAGGAGGAAAATATCGGCTTAATTTTCGATTACCGTAAACTAAATCATAAGCAATAAGGCTAGATGCAAATATAACACCTGCTTGAAACCCACCACCCGGCGAAGACTCACCGTTAAGCTGAATATATATACTATATAAAATTATATAAGGTATTATAAAACTAGTAATATATTTTATTATTGGATTTGTCATCCCATGGCTTGACCACGGGATTTTGTATCGCCTGCTGTGTCCTGAGATACCACGATCAAGTCGCGGTATGACATCATCAGACTTTCTTGAAAATATCAATAGCACGGCAATTCCTGCAATTAAAATTACGCTAGTTTCACCTAAAGTATCATATCCACGATAACTTGCAAGAATAGCCGCAACAAAAGAAGGTACACCTATATCTCTAGAGGTATTTTCGATATAATATTTACTTGAATGCATATGAATAGGAGCATTATCATCACCGTAATTCGGTAATTCGAGCCCCATATAAGCAAGAGTTACTACAAACAATAAACATATTAAACTTGCTGGAATAATATTAGTTCTCTCAATATTCTTTAAATCCGAAGGTAATTTACGCAACAAATTCAAATATACGCATGTTGATAAGCAAGCTCCAAGTGCTGCCTCAGTCATTGCGACATCAGGAGCATCCATAATAAGATAGGATACACCAATTAATAAGCTAAATATAGAAGCAGCAATCACTGCATTTAGTAAATCTTTAGCAAAAATTATTTTTATCGAGATTAAGATCAATAAAAAAGCAATTAAGTTAAGTAGGTAATTGCTGAGATCAAAATTTAAAGCTGTCTTTGTCATATGGTTGTTAAAATTTAACGTCATTGCGATGAGCAACGTAATTTCGACGTGGCAATCTTATCAAGCATCCTGAGATTTCTTCGTCAATTACTTCGTAATTTTCTTCGCAATGACGGTACTATCAGCTCTAATTTTCATAAATAAAGATGCTTTACCAAGTGCATGAGTTGCTACCGGATTTAGTATAAAAATCAATAAAGCCGCTAAAATTAATTTAACAGAGTTCACAATATCTGCTTCAATGCATGCAAAACCTATTAAGCAAATAGGCACACCAAAACTCTCAATAACACTCGCTGCATGTAATTTAGTATAAAAATCAGGAAATCTAAAAAAACCGATTATTCCTGAAAATATAGCAAATAATCCAATAATTACTAATAAAATTCCTATATAGTATAGTGTCATTGTGTTTATCCTTTTTTCGTCATTACGAGGAAATTATGAAATAATTGACGAAGCAATCTCATGCAAAAGTCCTGAGATTGCCGCACGAACTAAAGTTCACTCGCAATGACGTTTTTACTCACCTTGAGCCAAGCTATAACCTGCAACCCCGTCAAATTCACACAGATTCTCTACTTTGATAAAATCGATATTTGCTGTGCTTAAAGCTTCAAGCAATCTTGTTATATCTAAATGCTTTATTTCTGTGCCGTCTTTATTCATAAAACGACAACACCAATGATCGGAAACAGTTTCAAACCTTGTATCACGAGGCCACAGCTTTAATCCTTTTGACGAGATTGTTTTTAACTCAAAATTACCAAGATCAAGTTTATTAATTTTATTTGCTATATCGTGAGCGGAAGATACATTCATATTCACAAATATATCCGTACCGACCAATTTCTTAACTTCTTTAGTATCAATTTTATAATCTATATTGCTTTCTTGCTTCTCAGCAATTAAGGGATAATCTGCTTTAGGTAGCTTTGTCGGTAACTTTCCTAATCTTTTCGTTACTTCTTTGACAAATTCTTTTGTACCGACTTTTTTACTAGAACTCTGCTCGTTATATATATCGGCTGTATGAACGCCATCCTCTATAGTTTTTTTCCAAGCATTTTCGATTAATGTAGCGATATCACCCTGCCCTATATGTACTAGCATCATTATTGCAGCATTTAAAAGCCCTGACGGATTTGCGATATCTTTACCGGCAATATCGGGAGCACTTCCATGTACCGCTTCAAACATCGCATAATGCTGCCCAATATTTGCAGAACCTGCAAGACCTACCGAGCCTGACATTTCAGCAGCTACGTCAGATATGATATCACCGTATAAATTAGAAGTTACGATAACGTCAAATATTTCCGGTTTGGTAGCAAGCCTTGCCATCCCGATATCGATAATATAATGCGCGTTATTAATTTGCGGGTATTCTTTTGCAATCTCATTAAATACTTTATGTAAAACCCCATCAGAAAATTTCATAATATTATCTTTGCTTAAACACGTGACTTTTTTACGGTTATTTTTTACTGCATATTCAAAAGCATATCTAATAATCTTCTCACATCCTGTATGACTTATCAACTTCATTGACTCATACATATTATGCGTTTGGCGGTATTCTATACCTGCGTATAAATCTTCCTCATTCTCACGTATAATAGTTAGGTTCAAATTTGGATGTAATGTTCTAGTAAAAGGATGAAACGAAACGGAAGGACGAATATTAGCAAAGAGCTGTAATGTTTTACGAATCGTGACATTTAAACTTTTATATCCTCCACCTTGCGGAGTAGTAATCGGGGCTTTAAGTATAATACCAGTGCGTTGTATTGATTCCCAGCTTTCCTCGCTTATGCCTGAAGTATAATGCTTCTTGTAAAGCTTTTCACCTACTTCAATGGTTTCTAAACGAATACGAGCCTCAGCTTTACGTAATATATAAAGCACTGCCTCCATTATTTCAGGACCTATACCGTCCCCGTATGCAATTGTAATCGGTGTAAATTCTGCCATATTCAATACTCTATTGTTTATATCATTCCCACGTAGGCGGGAATCCAGTAAAACCTATAAAAACTAGTTTTTATAGATTTATTTTATCAGATATGTAACTTCTGTATCAATATTGAAGTTATTTTTCCATACAACACTATCAATAGTTTATCGTTACTCCTTTTAATCTCTCATTCAACAGAAAAGTCACTTCGGAAGTTATATTCAAATTATTTTTGGCATATAAGACTTGAGCACTTGGAATTACCAAATTAAGGTTATATTTCTCGGCAAGTTCACTAATTATTGTAATAGTTGTTTCATGGATTCTACTCATAGCCTCAGCGTGGGCTTGTTCAAGCTTTGTTTTCTTAATCTGAATTTCTTTTCTAACGTAGCTAACTTTTGCATTAAATTCATTTACTTTATGCTCAAATTCGGTTTCACTTAAATGAGAACGCTCATTTAACAACTTCTCTTCCAGCGGTTTAAATTCTGCTTCTTTTACAGCAATATCCTCTTGAATTTTATGATTAAGCTTTTCGATTTTATTACGCAAATCTTTTATAGCGATCGAACCTTCCAATATAGATTGTACATCAGCAACAGCTACTCTAACTTTAAAATTATCTTCTTTAATTGGCACATTTTGTGCCTCCGTAATCGTTGAGAAATTTATTATGAATATGCATAAACATAATATTCGGTATATCATCTTTGATCCCTTTTAGGTTAAACGGTGTCGGCTAGGATTGTCATCCCGTGGCTTGACCACAGGATCTTGTACCACAGGCAGTATCCTGAGATCCCGCGATCAAGTCGCGGGATGACATTCAAGATGACTGGAGTCCCGCCTACGCGGGAATGACACTGGCGCAACACCCTTATTAATCTAAGAATAAATAACATCAAGCAATTTGTCTATAATTAAAAACTTAACCTTTACCTAACATTGGCACATTCCCGTCTCCCCATGCATGGGGTATATTCGCCATCCGAATAATAATCACTAGAAATAGGTTCAAACGAAATAGCTTTTATTGCTTCAGGACTGAAATAGGTACTCTCTTCATCACTAAGTAAAGATTCAGTAGCCGGTTCTTCTAGCTCAACATAAATTTCATGCTGTTCATTAAATTCATATAAAAAATTAAAAGCTTCATGAATATGCTCTGTTCCTTTGTTCTTAACCAAAACTACTGTAATACCATAGTCTTTTGCAGCATTGACATGTTTAATATCATCATCCATGAAAAATACGTTTTTTTATTAGTTATTTCGGTATTATTAATTATTGCTCTTATATATTCTTTTTTAGTACAATTTTTGTATTTCTTCAAAATTATTAGAAGGTAAAGCTGATTTTATATAAATTTTTGCTGCATCTTCCTTTCCTAGTAACCTTTCTAATGCATATTTTACAGCATGAGGATAATCATTAAATAATGCTATAGCTATTTATGATCGGATAATATAATATTCTTAAAAAGGCGTGCTATTTGCTCTTCATTCTTCCAATCTAAATTTTCATTATCTAGGAATTTCTCCATCAACTCTATAGAAAATTTTTGCTCAAGCCTAACTTTTTCTTGCTCTCGTTCTTTATAGGAGCTAAAAAAGCGATTTTGTATATTATGTGCTATTAAACCTCCTAACCTCTCTCCGATATAATTATGCGAATGTCCAACTCAAGTATTGTCACAATCAAATATAAATAAAGCTGTATTATCGTTTATTAATTTCTCTTATTTTAAAGTTTAAAAATTCTTAGTAATTTTTATTCTACAGTTAAATCAGTTTCTTTTTCAAGAACTTATATTCCAATTTTTGGTATTTTAGTGTATAATACGAAAAACTATTGTAAACTTGTGAGAATTTTTAAAGATGACATCTATTCGTAATATAGCAATTATTGCCCACGTTGATCATGGAAAAACTACGCTTGTTGATAACATGCTTAAACAAAGTGGAACATTTAGAGCTAACCAAGCAGTTGCTGAGCGTGCTATGGACTCTAACGATCTTGAGCGTGAGCGTGGAATAACGATACTTGCCAAGTGCACTGCTCTTATGTGGAACGATATCCGTATCAATATAGTTGATACGCCAGGACATGCCGATTTTGGCGGTGAAGTAGAACGCATCCTTAGCATGGTTGACGGTGTAGTGCTACTTGTCGATGCATCAGAAGGACCAATGCCGCAAACAAAATTCGTGCTTTCTAAAGCGTTAAATCTCGGCTTAAAACCTATTGTCGTTATTAATAAAATCGATAGAGATGACCAAAGAATTAAAGAAGTTATCGATGAAGTATTTGAGCTATTTGTGGCACTTGAAGCAAACAACGGTCAGCTTGACTTCCCTATAGTTTATGCATCAGGTAGAGCAGGTAGAGCATCTTTAACCTTTGATGATAAAATTAATCCTTTAGACAATTTAGCAGATGATTTAGCACCGCTTTTTGACCTTATAGTACAGCATGTACCAAAACCCTTAGCCGATGACAAAGCACCGTTTTCTATGCTTGTTACTACTAGAGAATATAATTCTTTCTTCGGTAGGGTTTTAACAGGTCGTGTACAAAGCGGCACTGTTAAAATTAACCAAAACGTAAAAGTATTAAATCGTGAGAATAAGGTACTTGAAACCGGACGTATCACTAAAATATTAGCCTTTAGAGGCTTAGAGCGAATTGCTATAAATGATGCTACAGCCGGCGATATTATTGCCGTAGCAGGCGTTGAAAACGCCAATGTTGCTGATACTATCTGCTCCCCTGAGGTAACCGAGGCCATACCATCTCTACCTATTGACCCGCCGACTTTATCCATGACTTTTAGCGTTAATGACTCACCGCTGGCAGGAAGCGAAGGGACAAAAGTTACGTTGAGCTTAATTGGAGCTAGGTTAATGCGTGAGCTTGAAAGTAACATTGCCTTAAAAGTTACTGAAGCTGCCGAAAAAAATGCTTTCCAAGTTGCAGGGCGTGGTGAATTACAACTTGGTATCTTAATTGAAACTATGCGTCGTGAAGGGTTTGAGCTATCTATTAGCAGACCCGAAGTATTATTCCAAACTGATGAGAAAGGTAATAAACAAGAACCAATGGAAGAAATCCAAGTTGACGTTGATGATGATTATGTTGGAGTAGTCGTAAAATCTTTAGCACTGAGAAAAGCCGAAATGATTGATATGAGGCCGTCAGGCGGCGGTAAAAGCCGTGTTACATTTATCGGACCGTCTAGAGGGTTAATCGGTTATCACAACCAGTTTTTAACTGAAACACGAGGCACAGGGATTATGAATCGTATTTTCCACGGATATGCTGATTATAAAGGGAATATCGAGGGAAGACGTAACGGCGTGCTTATCTCTAACGGTGACGGAACAGCGGTTGCATATGCTCTATGGCATCTAGAAGGAAGGGGGAAAATGTTTATAAACCCTAGTGACAAAGTATATAGAGGCATGATTATCGGCGAACATAATCGTGATAATGATTTAGAGGTAAACCCACTAAAAGTGAAACAACTGAGCAACGTTAGAGCAGCAGGTAAAGACGAAGCCATAAGGCTAACTCCGCCCATGCTTTTAACGTTAGAGCAGGCAATCAGCTATATACAAGATGACGAGCGAGTTGAAATAACACCAAAATCTATTCGTTTACGTAAAGCTCTACTTGACCCTAACGACCGTAAAAGAGCTGCAAAGTAGATATACCTAAAAACGTTGACATCGTCATTGTAAGGAAAAACTATAAGTTTTGACGAAGCAATCTCTGGAATCTTGCTTTATGAGATTGCCACGCTCCTTTCAATTGCTCGCAATGACGAAAAAACTAAGCTAATACATTAAATACTATAATAACAAACCTTTTTAACGGCTTCTATTACATCGCTCTCACTCGGCAGAGCTAGTGTTTCTAAATTAACAGCATAAGGAAGGGGAAGATCTTTACCGCTTACAATCTCTATCGGAGCATCTAAATAATCAAATGCTTCTTTCATAACAATAGAAGCTATACTTGCACCAACACCTGCAAAAAACCACCCTTCTTCCACTGCAACTAAACGATTAGTTTTTTTCACTGATTCTATTATTGTCTCAGTATCAAGCGGTTTAATAGTGCGAAGATCAATAACTTCGCAATCAATATTATCATTCTGCAAAACATTTGCAGCATCTAAGGCAAGTTTTGCTTGAATCGAGAAAGTTACTATAGTGACACTACTACCCTCTCTTAAAATTTTTGCCTGACCAAAGGGTATAGGCTCGATTATTTCCGGCACGTCAAAACTATGACCGTATAAAATTTCATTTTCTAAAAAAACAACGGGATTATCGTCCCTAATAGCTGTAAGCATAAGTCCTTTATGATCTTCTGCACTATAAGGAGCTACTACTTTTAATCCCGGAATGTGGGAATAGCAAGCTGTATAATTTTGGCTATGTTGTGCAGCTACTCTACTTGCTGCTCCATTTGGTCCTCTAAATACTATCGGACATTTGACCTGCCCGCCTGACATGTAATGCGTTTTTGCAGCTGAATTAACTATGTGATCGAATGCTTGCATAGCAAAGTTAAAGGTCATAAACTCCACGATCGGGCGAAGTCCTGCAAAAGCTGCTCCGACTGCAAGCCCTGCAAAACCATATTCCGTTATCGGTGTATCAATTACCCTCTTAGGACCAAATCGCTCGAGTAATCCTTGAGTTACCTTGTAAGCTCCTTGATATTCTGCAACTTCCTCGCCTATGACAAAAACCTTGTCGTCTCTTATCATCTCTTCTTGCATTGCATCACGCAACGCTTCACGTACCGTTATTTGCATTTTTCTTTTTTATTTGATTAAATTAAACGTTATTGCAAGGAGGCTTGCCTGCGTGAACATCATTGTAAGCAGCCGTAGGCTGCGTGGCAATCTCACGAAATAATAACAAATTTCTGAGATTGCTTCGTCAAAACTTACAGTTTTTCCTCGCAATGACGCCTTAACAGTACACCTGTGTATACAACTCCCCTTCATCAGGTAGCGGTGAATTTTCTGAGAATTCTACTGCTTCTTTCACAATTTCTTTTACCGACTGTTCTATTTCTTTTAAATCCGCTTCGGTTACATATTTATTGTCGAGTATCGTTTTTCTTATTATTACCAACGGATCACGCTCTTTATATTGCTCAACTTCTTCTTTACTGCGATATTTTGCTGGGTCGGACATCGAATGCCCACGATAACGATAAGTTTTTACCTCTAATATCAGCGGGAAGCTATTTTCTCTAACATACTCGGCTGCTTGCTTAGAGCCGTCATACATTTCTTCAAAATCCATACCGTCTAGCTGAAATCCTTTAATCCCAAACGATGCCCCTTTCTTATATAAATCACGCATAAAGGTAGAACGTGCTACAGACGTCCCCATCGAATATTCGTTATTTTCAATAATATAAACTACCGGCAAACCCCATAAAGCAGCCATATTAAAAGCTTCATATACCTGACCTTGATTAACGGCACCGTCACCTAAAAAAGTAAAACAGATATTATGCGTATCGTTATATTTTTCAGCAAACGCAAGCCCTGTGCCTATCGGTACTTGGGCCCCTACTATACCGTGTCCACCGTAAAATTTGTTTGGTACACTAAATAAATGCATCGAGCCACCCTTACCTTTTGAGCAACCTGTAGCACGCCCCATAAGCTCGGCAAGAACATACTTAGGTTCAGTTCCTGCTAAAATAATATGAGCATGGTCACGATAGCTAGTAATAGTGCTATCACCTTTTTGTTTAACCATATCTACCGCAGAAATTACTGCTTCTTGCCCTATATATAAATGACAAAAACCACCGATTTCTCCCATTCCGTATAACTGACCGCATTTTTCTTCAAAACGACGCAGTAAGAGCATATCTTTAAAGCTTTTTATATATTCTTCCTTTGTCGGCTTATATTTTCCTAACTTAATATCCACTAATTAACTCCTTAAGACTATTATCATCCCGTGGCTTGACCACGAGATCCAGTCTTTTTTTATTTTAAACTGGCCCCCGTGGTCAAGCCACGGTGTAACATCTGTAAATTAAAAGTCACAAAATATGGTACATGATCCGAAGGTGAAGACCAATCACGTGCTTCTGGTAGTAAATGCATAGAAAATAATGCACCTTTTAAATTATCACTAACCCAAATATGATCAAGCCTTCTACCTCTGTTAGATTTTTTCCAATCTATATTTCTATAACTCCACCAAGTATAAAATTTTTCGTCAAGTGATACGAAATGTCTGCTAGTATCAATAAAACCTAACGCATTTTGTAGCTCTAACAATAACGAGCGTTCAATATCGGTATGGCTGATAACATTTCGCAAATGCTTACTAGACCATACATCATGTTCATGCGGAGCAATGTTCAAGTCCCCAACAATAATCATTTTATCGTTTTTAGTACGGTTAGTCGTTAACCATTCCTGCATTAATCTTATATATTCGAGCTTATGCTTAAATTTTGTATTTACCTCGATATCAGGTATATCACCGCCGGCAGGAACATAAAAATTATGTATTTCTATATCATTAACTATAGCTGCTATATGCCTTTTATCACTATTATATAACTCCAATGAAAAAACATTATTCAAAGGAAATTTTGAAATAATAGCAACACCGTTATATGATTTCTGCCCTGAATATATTACATGTTCATAGCCTATATTTTTAATAACTTCAAGAGGAAATAATGAGTCAGCTACCTTTGTTTCTTGAAGTAAAATAATATCCGGCTGATGTTCATATGCTAATTTGCTCAATAAATCGATCCGTAGACGCAATGAATTAATATTCCAAGTAACTATCTTCATTAGACTTGTTATATAACCTCCTTCTAAAGGTAATTTGTATGTCAATCTGGTACTCGCATCCTCACATACTAAGTGTACGCTGCGGTGCTGCGTTCCGTATTTCTTTCAAAGTCCTCTTTATAAGATAGGTTATACAACAAGTCTATTTAATTTTTTATAGCTGCCCCTATTATTGCATCTCTAAAATAAATTATTCCAAGTTGATTTAAAGGATTTTTCATGTCAATTTTATTTTTTTCTTCTTCAGGAATTTTTATCATAGTATTACTGAGTATAGCAAAATAAAGATTATCAGGCAAAACATATCCTGCTTCACTTTGTATTCCAAGGGCTGTTCCCGTATAATGAATCATTAAACGCTTAGAATCAAGACCAGTAAGAAAAATACCGTAACCCATATAAGACTTACGCCCTTCTATATCTTTTGCTAAAAAATATTTAGTAGTCATAAGTTTATACGATTTCTTAGAAAGAATTTTTTCCTCATTTAATGCCCTATACCATCTAATAAGATCAACCGGTGTTGATATTATACCACCGTCAGCACACGGAACTGCTAAAAAATCAGCAGTTACAGGAGTAAATATAGGTTTATTACTATTATTAGGCGTTAAAAAATATCTTACCGGATAATTAGAACTAATAACGTTTTTTTGGATTCTAGCGGCTTCACTATATGAAGCAAAACTAGTAGATTTCATATTAAGCGGTTTGAAAAATTCATCATAAAAAAAGTTAGCTAAATCTTTTTTAGCCACCTTTTCTATAATCATACCGAGTATAACAAAATTAGTATTACTATATTTAAATTTTTTCCCTATAGATATTTCTAAAGGCTTAGAAGCAACAAATTGTAATATTTTCTTGTGAATCTCTTTCTTAGGCATATTTAAATCAAGTTTAACAAAACTAAAATATTCAGTAATACCGCTACTATGCGTTAATAAATTATGGATAGATATTTTATATGCCCAATCCGGCACTTTCCCACCCCACATTTCCGGCTCAAGATATTTATAAATTTTATCGTTAACATTTAATAATGCCTGTTCTTGTAATTTTAAGATTCCAGCTGCTGTAAAAGGCTTTGTAGCAGAAACAATAGGCATCATTTCATTTGCTTTTAATTGCTCGCCATTTAAAGCAAAAATTCCTTTAGCACCGGTTAATAAAGGTTTATAATCATCGGCAAACATAAAAACAGCATTTAAAAATCTATTACTTATATATTCTTTTTCTGCTTCATTGATTCTTTGCTGTATATCTGCAAAACAATCAATACAATTAGTAATAAAAAAAAGCAGCAATAAAAAATATCTATGAATCATAACTGCAACACTCCACAAACTTATCAATAGACGTCTTACATAACGCAGCAAATAAAGAAAAATTTGAAGGAGACACGGGACGCAGAACCACAGCGTACACTTGACATAAGGATTCGAGTACCGGATCGACGTACAAATTACCTTTAGAAACAAGTTATGTAAGACGTCTAGTAAAATAAAACGGTAATTTTGCTTCTAACTTAATCTCTTGACCAAAAATTTGTTCAGATAAACATATATTATTAGCATGCAAGAACATATATTTACTATACGGCATTATTTCTTTATTACCATATTTATCATCTCCAAGTATCGGACAACCTAATAATTTAGCATGCAACCTTAATTGATGCATTCTACCTGTAACCGGCGTAAATTCAATTAAAAATAAGTTATTATCAAGTGATTTAAGTACTTTATAATAAGTAATGGCAAGTTTACCATTGTCACTATCAATATCAGTAATTTTAGGTGTACTTCCTTTACTCTTTTCTATATTACTTCTCACTTCGCCTACATTTTTAATTGGCTTCCCATAGGTTACAGCAAAATATGTTTTTACAACCAATTTTTCTTTAAAAGCATCATGAAGTTTTACACTACTTAAATAATTTTTGACTATTAAGAGCAAACCGCTTGTTTCTTTATCTAATCTATGTACTAGCTTAAAATCAGCACCTTTATAATTCAAATATTTTAATGCAGAGTCAATAGATAAATTTATTTTACTGCCGCCTTGAGTAGCAAGACCTGCAGGTTTATTTATAGCTATTAAATTATCATCCGCATATATCAAATAATCGGTAGTAATTTTCTTCGCTAACTTAATTTCAGCGTTGGTAAAAACTAATTTTTCAGGTTGCTTAACAGGTACATTAAACTTATCGTTAATAAAAATTTTATCGCCGCCCTTTACTCTTAAACTTGCTTCTGCTTTCTGAGCATTAACGGTAATTTGTTTTTGACGTAATGCTTTCTCTATTACTCCTTGAGTCAATAAGGGATATAGACGTTTTAAATATTTATCTAATCTAGAAGAAATAGGAGTATTGACATCGATGATCATATTTTTAATAAATTAGGAACTTTTTATTAAAAAATAGCACCAAATTATTATAGATAAAAGGATTATAGCAAAAAACTGATGTATAGAGGCAATTATTATAGGTACAGAGTATAAAAGAGTAATTATTCCGGTAGATACCTGCATCAATAATGCAATCATTAGAAAAGACGCTTTTAATTTCAGACGTTCTATTTTTAACAAGCAAATTATCAAAACTACAACAACCAAAAATACGCTATAGCCGCCTAAACGATGTATGCATTGTATAAAAACCGGATCATACCAATTTTTAAGATCAAAGAAATTATCTTGTATCTCCATCGGGATAAAGCTATCATCCATTAGCGGAAAACTATTATATATCAGCCCTGCATCAAGCCCTGCAACTAAAGCACCTAAAAAAATTTGCACATATACTACAGTAATAGCAATACCGGAAAATATTAATGGTAATTTTAAATCTGTTTGTGACGGGATTAACAAAATATCATAACGATTTTTTATTAGTTGATAAAAAAGTATGTGATAAATAATTACGGCGATAATTAAATGAACAGCAAGTCGAAAATGACTAACATACGGGCTATTCAACAAGCCACTTTTAACCATATACCACCCCATAAAGCCTTGTACGCAAAATAACAACAAAGCAATTATATAAGGTATCATGTCACGATTTTTTATAACATCTTTAAAATAAAAATATATTAAAGGTACAATATATATTAAAGCTGTAATTCTACCGAGTAGTCGATGTATAAACTCTAACAGATAAATAAACTTAAACTGTGATAAAGTAATTCCGTAATTAACGGAGTTATATTCAGGAAAAGCTTTATATTTAGCAAATTCTGCTTGCCAGCTTTCAAAACTAAAAGGCGGCAAAATACCGGTTACCGGACGCCACTCAACTATAGATAAACCAGAACCGGTAAGCCTTGTTATCCCCCCTATAACAATCGTCGCTATGACCATTATACAACTTATACACAACCATTTTGTAATTAAACTTTTCTGCACTTTTATTTTAAGTTTATGTTTTTTATCGCGTCATTACAGCATTGCTATGTCATCCTCGCGTAGGTCTTGTTGCGTGGATAGGTTTATCATTTATCATCCCGCGACTTGATCGCGGGATCCAGCTAAAAATACTAATATTATTAGTATTTTTTATTATTTTTATGGACCCCATGGTCAAACCACAGGGTGACATTAAGGATTACTGGATGCCTGCTTTCGCAGGAATGACATAAAACGAGCCATGCAAGAAATGACATATTATAGCCCTCAAATCAAGACTCTGCATTCTTTTCCGTATCTTCGACGGTATTAGAAGGACGTTTCTTATTTAATGTTTTATTACGATATCTACGTTTTGTCTTTTTTGGAGCAGCTTGTGCTTCTTCTAAGCCGGCATTACTTTCTACAACTGTCACCTCTTCCACAACGCTTACGGTTTGCTCTACCGATTCTTTTGCCTCTAAACTCTTATCTTTTACTTCATTAGCAATATTATTACTATTATTAGCTGTTTTCCATTTATATTTATTTTTGCGTAACTGTTCTTTTTTCAGCTCTTCTTCAGTATAATCGGCACTATGATTCTGAATTACCGGCTTAACAGAATTAACATTATTGTTATTTTTCTTCAACAACTTCACTTTTTCAATCGAATAACTATCTGATGTAGCATTAGGATCGGAATAAAAATTAAGCTTTATATTATATTTTTCTTCAATAAATTTTATCTCAGCACGTTTATTATTAAGTAGATAAATAACTGAAACGATATTGGTAAAAACATTTATTACATCAATTCTTTCTTCAAAAATTTCATTCTCTATAGTACGTAAAATTAACATAGCATTAGCGTCACTCGCTCTAATGACTCCTTTACCGTTACAATGAGAACAAATTGCCGAATGAGTTTCTAAGAAAGAAGAACGTAATCTCTGCCTTGAGAATTCAAGTAGTCCAAATTGACTAATATTACCGGTTTGTATACGAGCACGATCACGACTTAAAAACTCTTTAAAGGATCGTTCAATAATTTTACGATTTTTAGCTTCGCTCATGTCTATAAAATCAACAACTATCAAACCTGATAGATCTCTAAGTTTTACTTGCTTTGCTACTTCTTTTGCTGCTTCTAAATTAGTTTTTAGTGCCGTTTCTTCAATATTTTGTTCAGAAGTTGATTTACCGGAATTTACATCAATTGAAATAAGAGCTTCCGTAGGATTAATAACGATATATCCTCCTGAAGGTAACGTCACTACAGGCTGATATAATTTAACTAATTGCTCTTCTACTTGAAACTTAGTAAATATAGGAGTTTTACTTTTATGCTCTTTCAGCTTTGCAAGTTCTGAAGGTAATAAATCCTGCATAAATTTTGAAGCGTCTTCATAACCCTCTTGTCCTTGAATTACCACCTCTTTAACATTGTGATCGCACATATCACGTATGGTTTTACGTATTATACTATCTTCCTCATGAATAAAACACGGAGCCGGAAAATTAATAGTACTTTTACGAATTTTATTCCATAACCTTGCTAAATAATTATAGTCTTTTTTTAAATCTAAGGTGCTACTTCCTCTACCTGCGGTTCTAACAATGACACTATAAACATTTTTGTCACCGCTTACTATTTTATTTAAAATATCTTTCAGTCTTTTTCTTTCTTCCCCGTTTGATATTTTACGCGATATACCGTTTTGCGAACCTTTATTAGGCATTAAAACACAATATTTACCAGCCAAGGATATATAAGTAGTAAAAGCGGCGCACTTATTTCCTCGTTCTTCCTTAGTAACCTGCACTAATAATATTTGGTTTTTGCTTATTACTTCTTGAACTTTATATTGTTTATATTGCGGAATATTTGACTCAGGGGCACCGCTTTGAATCATTTCAATATCATCAGCCGCTTCTAAATTAAGTTCTGACTGGAATTTACTCTCTACTAAATCTTCTATGGTTTTTAGGTCAATTTCTTCACTATCAATCAAAGAATCATATATAGCAGCCGGTTTCTCTTTATCATCCTCAACCGTAATATTGGAAAGAGCTATTTCAGGAAAAGCATTAACCGGAAAATTTCTCTCCGAGGTAGGCAAATTGTAATAGTTAGGATGGATTTCACTAAACGGTAAAAAACCGCTTTTATCCATTCCGTACTCTATAAAAACAGCTTGTAACGACGGTTCTATTCTTGTAACTTTTGCTAAATAAATGTTACCTTTATTTTGTTGTCTTACGGTTGTTTGAAATTCAATATCTTCTATATTGTTGCTTTGTCCTAATAAAACTACTCTTGTTTCGTTTGGAAAATTAGCATCAATTATAATCTTTTTATTCATCTATCTTGCTCACTAACTTGAAGAACAAATAATTAATATAATGCTTGTATCTTAAGAAAAATCATTGTTTATCTTGTATTAATTTATTTAAATAGATAATTTATCTATGAGTAAAGAGCAAAAATGAAATTCTAGATAAACTTCAAATAACACCTCTTTAAAATACTAAAAAATATATTATTATTTCTCTTACATTAAAATATTTTCATATTATTTAATTCATTAATTTTTTTAAAATTCAACAATAATTATATACAAATTATAAATAAGACTACCATACTTAATTAAAAGCTGATAATCTAATAACTATCCATATATACTTAAATAATGGAATTACGAATCTCTTGAATTTTTAAGATAATAATCTTAATCATTATAATTATGAGTTATATACCATGTATTTATGTTTAGCAAACACTTAATTTATGACTTTAAAAAACGATTACAAAACTATTTTTTTCTCACTTTTGGGAATATTTATTTTTTCCTGTATCAATGCTATAAATTTTTATAATTTTAAAATCTTTTTACTGCTAAATAAAAATCTAGGCGGAGAACAAATAAATCATATAAATCAAACTAAATTTATAGGTTCGATAATCGCAGGCTTTGCCTTAACACAGTTAATTAATAAGTTAAGTAATCAAAAAATTATTTTAATTAGCTTATCTTTATTAATTATTTGTACAATAAACCTAATTTTATTAAAAAATTATACTCTAATTAAAATTAATTTTATTGTAATTAATTTTGGAACATTTTCATATTTCACTTCTATAACATTAGACATTATTGAGAGTAGCAAAGAAAAGAAATATTTTTTTTTAGCTTGTATAATGTTGTTATGGGCGGGTGGAAACTTAATGGTAGATTTATTAAATCCATTTATAAAACCAACAAATAATACTATAGTAATTTGCGCATTGTTATATTGTATCAATATACTAACCGAATTTCTGCATTATAATCCTACATCTCATAAATTAAATTTAAATTCCAAATTTTCATCCTTAATAAAAAATATCGAATTACAATTATTGACAGGCTTCGTAGTTGCTTATGTCACCTTGGATATATTATGGTATTATGAAGCTTTTGCATTAAAGAAAGAATTAGCATTAATTAATTTAAAACTTATACTAAAATATATGTTTCTAGCAATATGTTTTTCTATAATTCCTATATGCTATATATTAAGCAAAGTAAATAAATATTTGGCTAATTTAGCACTAACTATAATTCTGCTCATCTGCTTTATTTTACTACCGCTTCATGGAACTAATAAAAACCTTAATATATTATATATAATACTAATCGGTAGTTGTTTAGGATCCATTTATATTTGCAATATTTTAATACTAATTGATAAATTTAGGGATTACGAACTTAGAACAGCTTTATTTTCGTATTTTTCAATGTGCAGTATCGGTATATATGCCGGAGCTTTATCATCTCATGTACCTTACGGCACTATTAACGGCAGTGATTTCTTATTTTCCGTTTTTGCCGTAGTCGGTAGTTTTGTAGCTTATCATTTTTGGTATTTTATTAAGTATACATTATATAGATTTTAATAAGACTTCTTGCATCACTTGCTAATAATGGTAATTTGTACGTCGATCCGGTACTCGAGCCCTCACGTTACTTGCATGTACGCTACGGTTCTACGCTCCGTATCTTCTTCAAATTTCTTCTTATTAGCAAGTGATGCAAGAAGTCTTATACTAACATAGACGAAGATCAACTTCAAAAAGAGCAAGGAAGCCACAAGGTGAGGAGCGGCGCGTATACTTAATACGTAAGTATCGCAACTCTTGTAGGATGACGCAGCCAATTTGTAAAGTTCATCGAGTATATGTGTAATATTCTGTAACATAATATAACTTGTATAATTTGGCATTAAGTATTAATATTTAAATATATTTTTACAATGCCTAAAATGCAGCAAAGTACATTATTAAAACTGGTTAGTTGTTACGGAATCGGGGTCCACTCAGGAAAACGTACCCAGTTAACTATAGAACCCGCTAAAGAAAATACCGGAATTATATTCATTAGAACCGATATATCTTCTGAAAATAATTATATTGAAGCTAGCTATTTCAATGTTTCCGATACCTTGTTATCTACCACTATCAGTAATGATCATAAAGTTCAAATTTCAACAATTGAACATTTAATGGCAGCACTTTGGGGATGCAGCATTGATAATGCAATTATTAAAATTGACGGTCCTGAAGTACCAATTATGGACGGCAGTAGTAAACCTTTTGTGTTTATGATTGAGTGTGCAGGAAAAAAATTACAAAATGCTCCTAAAAAATATCTAAAAATTTTAAAAGATATAAAAGTAGTTCATAAAGATTGTGAATTATATTGTACTCCTTCCGATCACATGACGGTAGATTTAACCATTGATTTTAGTAGTAAAGCTATAGGCAGACAAAATCTAAGTTTTATGGATCAAGAATCTTTTACTAAAAATATTGCGGATGCTAGAACTTTTGGCTTTATAAGAGATGTTGATTATTTGAAAAGCAAAGGGCTTGCCCAAGGTGCCTCATTTGAGAATGCTATAGGAATAGATGAGCAGGATAAAATCTTAAACCCAAACGGCTTACGTTATGATGATGAATTTGTTCGCCATAAACTATTAGATTTATTCGGTGATTTATATACCAGCGGCACTAGCATTGTAAGTGCAATTAAAGGCTACAAAACCAGCCATGCTCTTAATAATGAACTATTGCATAGAATATTTAGCGATACTACCTCTTACAAATTTGTAACTAGCAGTGAGTTATAATAATCATTTCATATTGTTAAATTTCGCTTTCTTTTTAAATTTTTACTTTTTGTCCTTTTTATTTCAGCATTATTAACTTGATCTTTATCCATAGCTTTAGTTAAAGGACTATATCCTGCGGCTTTACTAGGATTTTCATAAAATGGATTCATTACATTTTTAATATCTTTAACATAGCTCTCTTTTCTATTATCCATTGTTATTTTATTTTCTCTAAAAAATTCTTCTAAACCGTTTCTTTTTATTTCAAAATTAAAACTGCCTCTTATTTCTCGAAATTTTTGTATTTTTTGGTCTTTATTCATAATCCAATAATTCTTATCCGTTATTAATTTTTTTAAAGCTAATGTTTGCAATACTTGATTCTTGGTATAATTTTCTAATTGTTCTAAATTTTCATATGTAGGAGTATTTTGTTTTTTATATTCTTCATTTATATTTAATTTAAATATTGCTTTTATTTCTATTTTTTCCTTTTCAGTAAGACCGTCGATAATTAATGATGCGGTCGTAACTACACCGTAACCCGTAGCTTTTAATATATCAAGCACATTACCGCTAGCACCTTTAATAATAGAAGCGGCAAAATTTGCGACTCCACCTAAATTATTGCCAAATATTCGTCCTGTACTTTTCAATTTATTTACATTTAACTCATACTTATCTTGAGTAGCATCCTTACCTGCCGTTTGCGGCGTATATAATTCATTTTTCAAAATATCTTTTAAGCTCGGTTCTAATGATAATATATAATCTTGCTGACTTTTAGCATTTCTGTTATGTACTAATAAATTATTCTCTTTATGAAGTTTACGCAAATCATGCACTTTCAAAGTCTCATTTACAGCTTGAATTCCTACGCTAACTCCTGAAACAACAGCTACAGCTATAATTATCGGTGATATAGGAGTAAAAAGTCCAAAAACTGCAATTGCTATAGAAGCTATGGAAACTGCATAACTTAAACTATTGCTAAATAATATTTTACCAATTTTACTTTGTCTAAAACTAGTCCAATAAGATTTTAACTTATTAAATATTTTTCTAACTCTTGATTTTTTTGAATCAGACATTTATTTTTCTCTCCAAAGAACAAATATTTTTATAAATTTTTCTTTTATTTAATTAACTTCTCTTACAACTTAAATTATATTACAAATTCTAATAAAAAAACAAAATAAATGCCTGGAAAAGAATTAAATAAAATTGTTGCAGCCATCTTATTTGCTAGTTTAATTGCTATGATGGTTGGATTTATTGCAAATATATTATACAAGCCCACTCTAGAGTTACAACATCGCGGCTACAGCGTTGCGGTTCAAGAATCATCAGAAAATCAAAATACTACCGCACTAGAGCAAGCACCGGTAAATATACCAGAATTAATGAAGACTGCTAACGCCGATAACGGTCGTGAAATAGCTAAGAAATGTTTAATGTGTCATTCTCTTGATAAAGACGGTCCAAATAAACTAGGACCGCATCTTTGGGATGTAGCAGGCAGATCAAAAGCAAGCATAGCAGACTATAAATATTCCCCTGCTCTATCAAAACTTGGCGGCGTATGGGATGATGATAGTTTATTTGCTTTCTTACATAAACCAAGTAGCTATGCACCAGGAACTAAAATGTCCTTTGCCGGTATCGCAAAACCACAAGACATAGCTGACGTAATATTATTTTTAAAAACTTATGTTCATGATAAATAATTATCTCACCGAAATATGGTTAATAATCGGCATAATTTGCATAGTTGTTGAATTCTTTGCAGTTTCAAGTATTGGATTCTTATTCTTTGGGCTTGGAGCGTTATCAAACACTCTTGTGGTATATAACTACCCTCTAGTTAGCTTAACAAATCAAATAACATTTTTTGGTATATTATCGCTTATTTGGTTTTGCATATTATATTATCATCTTAAAAAATATGTTTATAATAAAACTGATAAAACAAAAAATTACTCGGATATGATAGGCAAAACGGTAGAGGTTTATAGTTCTACAGTTTCTTCTGATACTATAGGACAAGTAAGATGGTCCGGTGCTATTATGAATGCTTACCTTGTTCCAAATGAAATCGATGCAAAAACAGGCGACCGACTTTTTATTATCGAAGTTAAAGGGAATGTACTAATTTGTTCTAGAGAAAAGCCTCATAATAATTCTTAACAAAATATTTCTAAATGACATTGCCCGCGTAAATACAAGTCCTCATTGCAAGTAGGTATTGTTGCGTGGATCATTTTATGTCCTTCCCACGGAAGCGGGAATGACACTAAATGCATTTTCCAGTCCAACGCGGGCAGCCTCTCTAAACATTCTCTTTAAACCAATCAAAAGCTTTTTTAAAGAAGCTACTATTTGCATCAAGTCTAATATGAGCAAATTCTTTTTGCTGTTTTAGAGCATGAATTTTGAGCATTCCTATAGTTGCTGAATACATGGCCGGATTATAGTCTTCTATAAAACCGGCAATAATCTCCGGTTTACCGATTCTACTCTGTTTTTCAAAAATTTTATTTGAAAGCTCTTTAAGTCCTCTAAGCTGAGACCCGCCGCCGGTAATTACAACTCTAAAAACTTCAACCTGCCCTTTTGTGGCTTTATCATATTCGGCTTTTACCATTGATAATATTTCTTCGGCCCTTGCTCTTATTACCTCAGCCAATTTATAAATTGTTACGGAAGTATTTAAAGTATGATGAGTATCAACCTGAAAATCCTCCATATTTATAATACTATCTTTCTCAAATAAAGGTATCATTGCATTACCATATAAAATTTTTAATTTCTCTGCCGTAACAAGATCAATACCAAAAACTTTAGCAATATCCGAGCTAATATGAAAACTACCTATATTTACATGCCCCGTATATATTAATTTACCGGCAAAAAAAATGCCGAAAGAGGTAGTTTTATCCCCCATGTCGATAATAAGCGAACCTAGATTTTTTTCATCATTCGTAAGACAGCTAATAGCAGAAGCATAAATTGCTAGAGTAATATTTGTGACTTCAACATGACATTTAGCGAAGCACTGTACAATATTTGATAACATATTTGAACTAGCAGCAATAATATGTAATTCACAACTAAGTTCTCTACCGTACATACCTATAGGATTCTCGACTGAATTATTATCAAGGATAAATTCAAGAGGGAAATAATGAATAATTTCTTGGTTTTTAACTTTAAATTCCAGTAATGCTTTTTGTAGTAACTTTTTAATATCCTGCTGCGTTACGGTTTGCCCGTTAACTTTAATGGTATAATTAATATAATAAGATTTAGTGTCGGCACCTGATAACGATAATATAACTTTTTTTATATTTTTACCGCAATCTTTTTCAAGTGCGTAAATTGCTGAAACAATGCTAGTTTCAGCATTTTTTAAATCTGATATAACTCCTGATTTAATACCTTTAGAATGATGCAAATTTTGACTAGCTACTTTAATTTCACCTTTTTTACTAATATAGGCAGCAATTACAGCAATCTTACTACTACCGAAATCAAGTGTAACAAAATTTGATATTTTCTCTTTCATTTTTTTATGCTTGTTATTCCAAAAACGTCATGGCGCGAAGAATTACAAAGTAATGCGACAAAGCAATCTCAGAATGCTTGACAAGAGTGCCACATCGAAACTACGTTTCTCTTCACAATGACGATTCTCAATACTTCTCTATATAATACTTATTCTTATCCCTTAAATCCAAAATCTTATAATTTTGGTTAAATAGCTTGTTAGCTTTATTTAGTGCATCGACATATTTTAATGCTTCTTCAAACTCTTTTTCAGGTAACTTAATACTTATATTACCTTTAAGATTTAAATCCCACCTTCTATCTCCGAGTCTTACAGCAGCTGAAGTTTTATTCATTAATGCCGGATATTTCTGCAGCTCTAATACTAATGTACCTGCATAGATATTCGCCCCTTCTCCTACAACATGTAATAAATGAGAAAAAGGTTGAATATTTTTACTAATTTTGTAACCTTCTTCATCGACTAAGAAAAGCTGATTATTAATTTGCCAAATAGCAATAGGTTCTCTTTCAAATAATTTTATATATACCGTATTTGGTAATCTTCTACTGACATATACTTCCTTGATCCATTTATTTTTCTTTAAATTATTTCTAATTTCGTCTAATTTAAGAGCAAAAATAGGACTGCCCTTATTCGCATTTAAAACCTTTAATATTGTAGACTCATCGACATTTTGCTGTCCTTCAATAATAACATTCTCAAGTTTAAACCCAAGTTTTGTTGTTGTTTTGTATATATTTGTTGTTAAGTAGGTTTTTATGCCGGCAAAATATTTTGTAAAAACAAATAGACATATAAAGATAATTAAAACAATCTTAAGCCCTAATATTGCTTTTTTGTAAATTAGTCCTAATTTTCGGCGTAATGAGATATTATTAGTTTTTTTTGTTTGTTTTTTTTTATTGGAGCTTGTTTTTTTTCTCATGATTCAAAGCTTGCCGTCTTTATAATTTCTGCAATTAAGTTAGTAAAATTTATCCCTACATAAGCTGCAATTTCCGGCACTATTGATAAAGGCGTCATACCTGGGTGAGTATTTATCTCCAAAGCATATAACTTGTTTGTCTGCTCTTCTAAAATAAACTCTGCTCTAGCAGGACCTTTACAATTCATTGTTTTATAAATTTTTTCTGATTCTATAAGTAATTTCTCATATAAATTAGCAGGTAGCGGAGCAGGACAAAGATGATCAGCAAATCCTTCGATATATTTAGTTTCATAATCATAAAAACGATTCTTTAGTAATTTAATCTCTAAAGCTCCAAGAGCTTTGCCGTTTAATAGCGCTACTTGCAATTCTAGCCCTTTTATATATTGTTCTATTATTACCTGATCACCGTAAGGAAAATCATAATCGGCAAAGTTAAAATCATCTTCTGCAAATATCACCTCAACACCAATACTTGAGCCTTGCTTAAGAGGCTTAATAACGTATGGTCGTTTCATAGGATCATTTTTTATATTATCGCTTTTATTTACAACAATGCTTTCTGCCATATTAATATTATTCGTTAAAAACCAGCTCCTAGCATGTATTTTATCGAATGCTAAAGCTGAAGATAACACGCCACTATGAGTATAAGGAATCCGCATTATATTAAGTAATCCTGGTAAACAACCGTCTTCACCATATGTACCATGCAGGCAATTAAAAACGATATCAGGTTTTATTTCTTGTAATCTAACTGCAATATCCGCTCCCATATCAATAAAGGTAACTCTATATCCTAATTCAATTAAAGCTTTACTAACTCCTTCGCTTGACACTAACGATACTTCACGCTCAGCAGACATACCGCCCGCCATTAATGCTATATGCTTTTTACCGGTACTACTTAACATTTTGACTATAGAGTGTTCTACCCAATGTGTTTGATATTTATGCATGTTTTTTCCTTGCTTATTAAATCCATTGTAATTCCTAACTAAAAGCAACCTTGTTGCATAGCTCGAAAAACCTACTCGATGTCATCCCCGCGTAGGCGGGGATCTAGAAAAATAACTTCAACATTGATATAGAAGTTACATATTATAAAATAAACATATAAAAAATTTGTTTTTTATATGTTTTACTGGATTCCCGCCTTCACGGGCATGACATAAAACTAGCTGCAACAACACCATTTTTAATTAGGGATGACGTCCGATTCTCTTAATCTCCCACTCTAACTTAACCCCGCTATCTTCAAATACTTTCTGCCGAACAAAATCACCTAAATCTTCTAAATCCTTAGCTGTAGCATCACCGTTATTTATCATAAAATTACAATGAAGTTCTGACATCGAAGCACCGCCTATTCTATAGCCTCTAAGCCCCGCTTTGTCAATAAGTTCCCAAGATTTACGCCCTTCAGGATTTGCAAAAGTACTACCGCCAGTACACTCTTTAATAGGCTGTGTAGATGATCTTGCATTATTTATTTCATTCATACGTAATAATATATTTTCACTATCGCCTTGATTTATTTTAAAAACAGCTTTGAGAATAATTAAATTCTTTGGTAAATTATTACTACGATATTTAAAACCGATTTCTTCATTTGTGAATGTTAAAAAGTTTCCTGCAAAGTCAATCGCTTCAATCTGCACTACAATATCTTTAAATTCAGAGCCGTAAGCACCAGCATTCATAGCAACACCGCCGCCGATAGTCCCTGGAATACCTACTAAAAACTCAAAACCGGCAATAGCATTTGCTTGACAAAATTTTGCTAAATTATAATTAAGGCAGCTGCTACCTACTATTAAATGATTATCTATAAACTCAATATTGCTAAAATTCTGACCAAGTTTTATAACAACCCCTTCTATGCCACCGTCTCTTATAATAATATTTGAGCCTGCTCCAAAAGTCTTTATAGGTAATTTTTGCTTATTTTGTATTAAGAAACTTTTTAAATCTTCGCTATCTAAAGGTTTAAAGAAAATTTCAGCATTACCGCCTACTTTAAACCATGTTAAGTGTTTTAAATTATAATCTTTTTTATACTCACCTTTTACTATCGGTAAAATTAACATATTTAGTCCTGCCATTCGCTTTACTGTTATCTTCACTCTTTTGTCCCCTAGTGCGCTTGACCCTATGTTACACGAACAGATGTCATTCCCGCGAAAGCGGGAATCCAGAAAAAAATTATAAAAACAAAGAAAATTGTATACTAAATTTTTATATAATTTATAAAACTGGATTCCCGCTTTCGCGGGGATGACATAAGAGCTATGCAACAAGACCGGTCAAACCACGGTATGACAGCTAAAGCCACAGGATGACAATCTCCCATCTAATTTATTAGCAAAACTTGAAATATTACCTGCTCCCATCATAATTATCATATCACCGGAAGCTGCATTATCTACAATAACTCCAACCACATCATCTAGCTCTGCTAGAAAATTTACTTTATCGTGATGTTTATTCTTAGTAATCTTATCAACTAAACTTTGTCCTGTAATTCCCTCTATAGGGTTTTCACCTGCAGCATATATATCAGTAATATAGAGTATATCGGCATCAGCAAAGCAAAACATAAAATCATCAAATAAATACTGCATTCTTGAATATCTGTGAGGCTGAAAAATAGCAATAACTTTACCGTTTTGTTTATTTGCTATATTTTTAGCCGTCGCAAGCGTTGCTTTGATTTCCTCAGGGTGATGAGCGTAATCATCGATAATTGAAGCCTTATTATATTCAGCTACTTTAGTAAATCTCCTCTTCACTCCTTTAAAATTATTAAAACCATTTTTAATAGCTTTAATACCGAAATCTAATTCTATCCCAACGGCAATTGCAGCAAGACTATTTAAAATATTATGTCTTCCGGGCGTTGGAATAGTAATTTTTTCAATAATCGTTGTACCTAGTACATTTGGTAGACTAATTTTTACGTCAAAAGTAGAGGAGGCAATATCAGTGTTAATATTAAACGCTATAATATGAGCATCTTCCGAATCGATGCCATAAGTAACAATCTTCCTTTCAGTAATATCGTCTACTAACTTACGAACTATTTTATGATCGATACAACAAACAGCAAAACCGTAAAATGGCAAATTAGTAATAAAGCTTCTAAAAGCACCAATTAATGTTTCAAAATCTTTATAATAATCTAAATGTTCAGGATCAATGTTAGTTATTATCGCAATAGTTGATGGAATATGAATAAACGTTGCATCCGATTCATCGGCCTCCGCAATTAAATAATTACTTGAACCAAGATATGCATTAGTCGATTTATTATTTATGATCCCACCGTTAATAACCGTAGGACATAAACCGGCTGCCTCAAATAAACAAGCAACTAAAGAAGTAGTAGTGGTTTTACCGTGCGATCCCGAAACTGCTACTGAACATTTTAATCTCATAAGTTCAGCAAGCATGTCCGCACGTCTAATAATTGGAATTTTACGCTCCAAAGCTTCTTTTATTTCAGGATTCTTTGGATTAATTGCCGATGAAATAACAACATACGACACATTGGTAATGTTCTGCTCGGCGTGTCCTAAAAATATTTTAATGCCGTATGACTCAAGCCTTTTAGTATTATAATTTTCTACTAAATCGGAACCTTGTACTTTATAACCTAGATTATGTAATATCTCGGCAATACCGCTCATGCCAACGCCACCGATACCTATAAAATGTATAGTTTCTAAGGTTTGATTAGTTTTTTTTAATTCAAGTAACAGCATTTAAGTTTCATCATTTAAAATTGAGTTCTGCATATAGGTTTTAAGTAACATTGTCAAGCACTAACTGTGTCATACCGCGACTTGATCGCGGTATCCAGTTTAAAATATTAAAATCATTGATATTAAAAGTTATTTTTATGGATACCGTGGTCAAGTCACGGCATAACATCGGAGTCTTTTTCAAGAGCCATGCGACAAAACCGGTTCAGTATGACAATCATTAAACCTCATCCACCCTATCAAATTTTGCTTCGGAATAGAAGTTTCCTTGTAGCCCACCGACTTTTAGATCAATTAAAAATTTAGCTATTTCTCCGTTTTCTACGAATTCAGCTACCGTTTCAATACCTAAATCTTCTGAAATTTTAATTAATCTTTCTACAAAATACCTACTTTGTACATCACTTGTAATACTACGCACATATTTACCGTCAATTTTGATAATATCAATTGGTAAACTTTGAAGTTGTTTAAAAGAAGTAAAACCAGCACCAAAATCGTCTAATGCAAATTTACATCCGTACTTACGTAGTTTATTAATAAATAAAGTTATTTTATCGTAACGCTCATTGAAAGAAGTTTCCGTAATTTCAATAATTAAACGATCCCGAACATTATGAGCTTTTAATAAGTTTTCTGCTATTTCCCATAAAGCTTCATCGCCTGTTCCTATATTTGAAATATTAACAGCTAACATTAAGTTTGGGTTGCAGGCAAGTTCATTAACAGTCATTTCTAAAACAATTTGATCAATTATAAAAATTAATCCTTTATTTTCAGCAATAGGGATTATAGGACCTACGGAAATATAAACACCGTTCTCGTCAGGTATACGAAGCAGACATTCATAATAATGAATCTTCATAGTATTGCGATCTATTATAGGCTGATAAGCAAATCGCATAGTCTTTTTTGCTAAGGCTTGTCGTAGTAAGTTAAGCTGAAGATTAGATTTTCTTATATTTTCCAAATCATGTTCTGTACTGCTATATTCACGGTAATAATAATTATTATTTTGTGAAAGTAACATATTTAATGTTTTTTCAATTTCTTTAGCATTATTACTTACTTTTGGAAATTTAATATTAGCAATATAACAATTCATATAAATTGCCGGCTTCTGTTCATTAATATAAAGCTGCAAAAATAAATATAATTTTCTAGCAAAATGTTTAATTAAGTCAGAATCAGTAGTATTTAGGATAAATAATATTCTATCTTTCTTTATTTTCTTAAACTTTGAAAAAATATTAAGTTCTTTGCTTACATCTACAATGATTTGATCTAAATCTTCAATTATAAAATGCTTACCCTGCTCTATAAATTCTATTTCATCATAATTAACTAATCTGCAAGCAAAACATACGCCTTTTTCCAATTTATCTATCGCATCTTGTAAATCTTTATAATCCGTTATTAATTCCGACATTGCCATGTGTATCATAAAATTATATACTTAAGAATATTAGGACATTTTTACTGTAAATGAAATAAAAATATGAGCCGCATAGAAAGGATACAAGAAAAATTAAGTGTGTTAAAACCACATTTTCAAGAAATAATAGATGAAAGCTATAAACATGCTAGTCATTATAACGGAATTCACAGCCATATAAAAATAAGAATTTCTGCAGAAACATTACAGAGGGGAAGCCTAATTGCCAATCATCGCACTATTAATAACTTACTTGCCGATGAATTTAATAGCGGCTTGCATGCTTTATCGATAGAGGTACTATGAAAACAAATAATATTTTAAAAGTAGCCGTTGGAGCTAGCAGCGTAGCACAAAAAGTCTTAAATAGTATAACGGATAAAAGCTGTGGCATAATTGAGGATAAAATACTTAAAGGTAATTACGTCACTCGCGAAGAATTTGAAAAATTACAAACTTTAGTAATAAAACTCAAGAAAGAATTAGCAGAGTTAAAGAGCAAATAACTAATCAACTAGTTTCAGAATTTTCTATTTTTGCTTTTAGCTCTTCTATTTCTTCTATAGTTAGCCCTGTTAAATCTGCTATTATATTGACATCTATATCTTTAAGTAACAAGTTCTTTGCTATTGCTATGCTTCTTTCAGCTTTTCCTTTTTCACACTTTTCTTCTAAAGCTATTTCTTCGGCATCTTCCATTAATTTCGTTCTTATATAGGCATCATATTCTTCGGCGGTGAGGTTATGCATTTCTATTATATTGTATACATCTAATACTTTCTTGCTCTTTATATTTGCAGGTGGGCTGTTTTCCGTACATAGGAAAAATCAAATAAATATTGCTTATTTGTTTTAGTTTCAAGCATTTTATGAAGACTTATACAAGGTACTTCATCATCAAACATTTTAGTCTTAATAAGTGAAATAACTATTACCGGTAATAAATCTTTATGCTTTATTCCTTGTGTAAGTTGCTGTACGTAAGAATGAGCAGAATAATATTGCGCTCTTTTTAAGTAATCGCTTTCATTTCTTTTGTGCATCTCGATTATATACCAGATACCGGCTTCATCTTTAACCTTTAAATCAAATATGCTTTTTGTTCCCTTTATCGAGCGGTACTTGCTCTACAGGTATAAATTCTATTGCTTTAATTCTCAGCCCCTCAGGTAGTTCAAGAACTGCATTGATAAATTCCTTGAACCTCTCTAAATCACGAAAGATTTTTTTAAATACACTATCATTAGTGGGATCTAAATATCTTTGCATATTAATTATTACTTTTGGTATTACTTATAATTATATAGCTTTTTCAGTAATCAGTAAATAATACTAGAATATGTACTTTTAATAGAATAATTATTGCTATTTTTTAACAAAAATTACGTACTTTGATCCGTTCTAATGGATACGATTGCTGACATGCCAGGAACTAGATTAGCATTTGGGGATTCAAAATCTATTAAAACAGGTACACGTTGCACGCTTTTAGTAAAATTACCGGTAGCATGATCTGGTGGGATTAAGCTAAATTTAGAGCCGGTAGCAGGAGCAATATTACGAATCTTCCCGTAAATTACCTTTTTAGGCAAAGCATCAAATTCAATTTTGACTTTCATGCCGGACTTAAATTTCTGAATTTGTGTTTCTTTAAAATTAGCCTGAATATACATAGTATTATCTTGAACTATAGAAAACAACGCCCTACCCGGTACTATGTAATTTCCGACTTCTAAACTACTATTACCGAATATACCTGGTACCATAGCAATAAGTTTAGTATTTTGTAAGCTCCTTAAGGCTACTTTTTTATTTTCTGTTAGCTCTTTAAGTTTTTCCTGTTCTACTGCTTTTTCAAGCTCAAGAAGCTGTAAATGTTGCTTAGATATATCTAAATCTAACTGTGCTTGTTTATAATCCGTTTTGGCTTTTTGATATGCGTTTTTAGAATCATCTAACCTTTTAGAACTAGCAAATTTTGCCTTATTTAATTCCTGCACTCTCATAAAATCTGTTGCAACAATATCAAAGCGTATTTTATTAAACTTTAATTTTTCAGCTGCTTGCTCTAGGCTAATCTGCCCTATTGAGATTTTTTGCTCTATAATTTCTATATTTTTTATGCAAGCTTCAATAGATGCTTCAAGTGCTGCAAGCTTTGCCTTATAATCTCTATCGTCAATTTCACCTATCAGATCGCCTTTATTCACTTTAGTATTATCGGTAACAAATAACTTTGTTAAAACACCACTAACTTCAGCACTAACATTTGAAATATCTGCATCTATGTAAGCATTATCCGTGGATTGTGTATTTGCCCAAACATAAATTCTATATCCCAAATAAATAAATATGATTAAGGCTATAACAATTACATATTTAGTAAATAGATGATGTTTATATTTGTCGATAGCTTGTTGTAATACACTCGACATAATTAACTTTACCAATACCCTCTATGTTTAAAAAAATAACAAATTGGTATAGAAAGAATATATATCACTGCAATTAATGGTAGTGAATACCATGGATATAAGATAAGATTTATAATAACAATAGCAACTAAAATCATTGCAAGCGATAAATATTCAGGTTTAATACTCAAATTTTTTGTTGAGATTGTAGGAAGCCTACTAGCAAGTAGAAAAGCTATAATAGCCAAATACATATTAATTGTTATAGTGTGAGTACGGGTATTGATATTTAATAACGTACCGATTTCAAAATCTATCATTACAGGCGTTAAAGCAAGTAAAGCACCGCATGGGGCAGGTACACCGGTAAAAAAATAGTCAGTTTTTGTATCTTGTTTCGGTTGATAAATACCAACGTTAAAGCGAGCTAAACGTAGTGCCATACACACTATAAATAATAACATTACCGCTGATGAAAATACCTTATACTCATATTGTTGAAAAGACCATAAATATATCAGATAGGCAGGAGCTATACCGAAATTAGCAAAATCGCATAATGAATCAAGCTCTGCACCAAATGGGCTAACTGCATTTAGCATCCTTGCTATTCTACCGTCAATACCGTCAATAATTGCCGCTATTATAATGCAATATACCGCAAGTTCCCATCTGCTATCCAAAGCAAATTTTATAGAGCTCATACCGGTTACTAAACCAAGCAACGTAATAAAGTTGGGAATTAATTTTATTAGAGGTACAGGCTTAGTTATTATAGATTTACGAATTTTTAACATTTGTATACTCAAAATGTATTTATAACATCATTGCAAGGAAAAAACAGTGTGGTTGCACGGCTGTCAATGTCTCATTCCTGCGAAAGCAGGAATCCAGAAAAAAATAATCTTAATTGGTACAAAATTATATATTTGATAAAATAAACGTATAAAAAACAAGTTTTTTATACGTTTCACTGGATTCCCGCCTACGCGGGAATGACATAAACAAGCCATGCCTACAACTACTCGCAATGACGGTTTTAAAGTTATGAGGCTACTTCCTCTCAAACTTAAATTCTGTTGTCTTTTTACGTCCAAAATCAGCAATGATAGTTTCACCGCCTATAGTAGTCTGCCCTTTACTCACTAATAAAGCTGTTTTCAACGGTAGATAAACATCTACTCTGCTACCGAAACGAATTATACCGTATTGCTCGCCCATTTTAACTTCATTACCCTCTTCTAAATCACAAACTATACGCCTTGCTATCAGTCCGGCTATTTGAACAAAAACAATTTTCTGACCTTGAGCAGTTTCCATTAATACTGATTGACGCTCATTATAAATACTAGCTTTATCGAGTGAAGCATTAAAAAATTTTCCTGGATTATAATGAAGTGCTAAAATTTTTCCGTTTGCCGGGATTCTATTAACATGGACATTAAAAATATTTAGAAAAATACTCACTCTAATCATTTCCACATCACCAAGCCCTAATTCCTGGGGCGGCAATGCTTCCTTAATTTCTTGAATTATTCCATCTGCAGGACTTATTACCAGATCATCACTTATAGGCACAAAGCGATCAGGATTACGGAAAAAATAAATACACCAAACAGTAGCAATACATCCAATACCGCCAAGTTTTTCATTAAATGATGCTAATAAAAAACTTACTAATGCAAAGCTAGCAATAAATATATATCCTTCGCGGTGAATAATTTTAAATAAATCATTATATTGTTTCATTTTAATCTCTATGAATCTCCTTATTATTTTTAACTATGCCTGCTCTGCTTGATCCTCTTGGTGCTCACTCTCGTTTTTATCTTCGTCTTGAAAGGTAGCTTGGGCTTCTTGCGCAGAACCAAGAGCATATACGCATAAATCCGGGAGTGGGACACCGTTTTTTTTAGCAAGATCATTTAGCTGTGATATTGCTTTCATAACATCATCAGGAATAGTACCGCCTCTTTCTTCAGATAACCATTTTGCTTGAAATTGTAGCGGATGATGCCCTTCTTGAGGCGTACCTATATAAAACTTAAACTTGGCTCTTTGTCCACTAAAATCGCAGTCAAACTCAAACTCTTTATAATGTGCCATAACTTTATGAATTAATAATTATATTAATATTATTATAACAATAAAAATGCAAATCTAAAATAATTTCTTGTCTAATATTTCTTAAGTTTTTTAGCAATATAACGATTTGAATATAGAAATTTATCGCTAGAATCTATAATTATCCCGCCTGCTTCCTTAATAAAAAGCTCAAATGCATAATATAATGTAAAATTCAATAATGATACACATATTAAATCCGCTTTACCTGATGCTACAAGCATAGCCCCATAGCAAGGAGAACCAAAAGATCTAATATTCTCTACCTCTATCTCCTCCAAATCATTATGATTTACATCTTCAATAATTGCTAAACAGTTTTTTAAATCGGTATTATCGGAAACTCTAAGTCTTAATCCTTGATAATTAGAGTTTAAATTATTTTTTTCTATCCAAGCTCCCTTACCTTTTTCAGCATAATAAATTTCATTAAGAGCAGGAAAATATATTACTGTAGAATTAGGAGTTAAAACGTCTTGATTCCTTTTTAAATAAGTTACGGATATCGCAAAAAAAGGTATGCTTCTGGTGAAATTATTTGGGCTATCTATAGGATTAATTAAAAAAACACTCTCATAATTATTATTTAAATCGAATTTATCCTCCGGAAAAAATAAATATTGTGTATGTTTTTGTAATTCTTCACATAATAAAGTTTTTAATTTTAAATAAGATCGCTTACAAAATTCTTCATTTCTTACAGAATTTTTTTGTAGCATTTCAAGTTCTAAAAAATCTCTATGCAAAAACTTAACAGCTTTACGCAGGGCATTAATTAATAAATTAGTTATAGGTTGCATTTGATATTTTAATTTAAGATATTAGTTTTAGAAATTATGTAGTATGGCTTTAAAAAATCGATACCATTCCTAACTAAAAGCATTGCCTGAGTGGATGCTGAAAGTTGTCATTGCGAGGGAAAACTGTAAGTTTTGACCAAGCAATCTCAGGATATTTGATGAGATTGCCACGCAGCCTACAGCTGCTTGCAATGACGGGGTGGTATCCACACACGGGCAATACCTTCGCTGGAATGACATCCATAGTTCAATAAAACAGCTTACTTCGCTCGCTCGACATACGTCATATCATCAGTTTTAACAACAATTTTTTCTCCTATTTCTAAATATTGCGGGACCTTAACTTTAATACCATTTTCTAAAATTGCTGGTTTATAAGAAGCGGTAGCGGTTGCTCCTTTTATTACTGGATCAGTTTCACTAATTTCAAGTATAACAGTTGGAGGAAGCTCAATATTTAAAGGCTTGTCATTATAAAATTCGACTTTAACAATCATATTTTCAGTTAAGAAAGATAATTTTTCTTCTAACATTTCCTTGGGAATATTTATTTGATCAAAATGTTTGGTATCCATTAATACCAAATCATCACCTTCAAAATATAAAAATTGATAATCTTTTTGTTCAAGTCCGGCTTTTTCTAAATAATCGGAAGAACTGAATCTTTCGTTACGCTTTGTCCCTGTTTTTAAATTTTTCATCTCAACTTGTACATAAGCTCCACCTTTCCCGGGTTGAGTATGTTCCGGTGTTTTGCTGACAACCCATAAATCATTATTATAAACTAATATGTTACCTGTTCTAATTGAATTTGCTGAAATTTTCATATATCATACATTTAAGACTTAAAATTAAAGTATAAATATACAAATTATTTCCTTTAAAAACAAGAATTTAATCTTATGACCACAATATTAGTAGTAGATGATATAGAACCCAATATTAAGTTACTAACAGCCAAACTTTTAAAAGAGTATTATACGGTTCTTACTGCAAATAGCGGCAAAGAAGCACTAGCAATGCTTAAAAAGAGACAAATTGATATTATACTACTTGATGTTATGATGCCGGAAATGGATGGATTTGAGGTATGTAAAACGATAAAAACCGATCCGGAAACTACTCATATACCGGTTGTAATGGTAACTGCACTTTCCGATATTGATGATCGAGTTAAAGGTCTTGAAGCAGGAGCTGATGAGTTTTTAACAAAGCCGATTAACGATACTGCTCTATTTGTAAGACTTAAATCACTATCTAGAATGAAAAGCTTAATTGATGAGTTAAAGCTTCGTAATAGCACTAATGCATTATTAGGCATAACAAATATTGAAATGCATGACACTTTTGCAGATAAAAAAATATTACTAATTAATGATGATGTGGTACAAGCTAAAAATATAAAACAAATGTTACTTAAGATTACCCAAACCGTAAAGGTAATAAGTAATTCCGATGAATTAGATATTATAAATGAATATACCCCCGATTTAGTAATTATCAGTAGTACGCTCGAAAATGACGATCCTTTGAGGATCAGTGTTATTTTAAGAGGTAAAGCAGAAATAAGCGGCGTAGTAATAATTTTACAAATTGATGAAGACGGCATACCTTTGGTTGTGAAAGGTGTTGAACTCGGTATTAATGATTATTTCGTTTATCCTATAGAGGGAAGCGAATTGCTTGCTAGAATTAGAACACAATTAAGACGTAAACAATATCAAGATAATTTACGTAATGATCTTGAACAAAGTGTCAATTTAGCAGCTAAAGACGGTCTAACCGGCTTATTTAATCGTCGCTATTTCGATATACATCTTAAACAAATGATCGAGAAAGCTAATACAGAAAGTATTAAATTATATTTACTTATGTGCGATATCGACAATTTTAAATATGTAAACGATACTTACGGTCATCAAGCAGGCGATAAGGTTTTAACAATTGTATCCCGTATTTTGAAGAATACTCTCAGAGTAACAGACTTAATAGCAAGATTCGGCGGTGAAGAATTTACTATACTCTTAACGAATATAGATATTTCTAAAGCAATTGAAACTGCGGAGAGAGTTAGAGTTAAAATAGAATATATGGATTTTCACATTGGAGATCAAATTGAACCTTTAAAAATAACTATTTCAATCGGAGTTACGAAATATAAAAAAGAAGAATCAATAGAATCTTTCATTGAACGTGCTGACAAAGCTATGTATGAAGCTAAAACAACGGGTAAAAATAAAGTAGTAAAATTATAATTGATTTTTTAAAATAAAAAAATAATGAGCAATGCTTCCAAAAAACATCTTGATTTACCATATAGACCAGGGGTCGGCATGATGATATTAAATGCCGATAACCATATATTCGTCGGTAAAAGAATAGATACAAAAATATCTGCATGGCAAATGCCGCAAGGTGGGATAGTTCCCGGCGAAACACCAAGTATTGCAGCAATGCGTGAGATGTTAGAAGAAATAGGCAGCAATAAAGGATATATTATTGCCGAAAGCAAATTCTGGTATAGTTATGATGTACCAAGCTTTTTAATACCTAAACTGTGGAACGGTAATTTTCGTGGACAAAAACAACGCTGGTTTTTAATTAGGTTTACCGGAAATAACGAAGATATTAATATAAATACCTCTAATCCGGAATTTAACCAATGGCGTTGGGCATCACTTGATGAACTCTTATCTATTATAATACCATTTAAACGTAAACTTTACCAAGCCGTCGTAAAAGAATTTGCATCATTAATTCAGTAAAAATTTTATATATATAGTAAAAACAGTTGAATTATGTTCAATTTCTTTTACTATACTTAATTTATTTAGAGTCTCTTGATCCTCTATTTGACCTAAACATATATTATGTTGATCACTATCATCATGGTAATCAGAATTTATATGTACCTTAATTTTATTAGCTATGTATCTTATGCCTAATATAATATATTTAATGTTACTGTGCTGTTGTAATATAGATAAATATAGTACTTGTAGAGCAGCACTATTTACCTCTTTATCACCTTCAATTCATTCATGTATAGCACTAAATAATGAAGTATCCGTATATCATTACCTAAAGTAAATACAACACACTCATTTGTTCCTCTAGACAATAAACTAATATCTTTATCGCAACTAGATTCAATCATATAATATGTACTATCATTCTTTATTAGGTTATAATTATTATCACCGATTATATGTGCAGTAAATGCATTTGCTAGATTAGATATAGTTATATTAGCAATAAAATCTTTTACTTCTCTTATATGAAATAAATTTATAATAAAATTACTTAGACAGTGATTTGTTGTTTCAGTTTTCCAATGAACCGTATCAATTTGAGCTTCCGGCATTAAAAATCATGAATTTATGTCTTCAAACACAAATTTTAGCTCTCTAACCAATCCACATAAAATATATTTTTTATCAGCAATATGTACCAAGATATGATCAGGATGCTCATCTAAAAAATATGTAGAGGCATTAGAAAAAGGTTTTAAATGTACAGACTTAATACTGTCATAGTTTTTCTATATCAAAGTTAAAATATTGATCTTTATAAGGCTTATCTGCAAGTGTATAATGCCACCACTCAATTTTACATGCTTTAAAATTATGTTTTTACATCTTAGAACGTAAATAATTACGTTTTGCTAAATATTGCTTATCAATTAATTTACTGTCATGAGGTAAAGCTTCATCAAATAAGTCAAAAAAAGTATACATGTCTACCGTATTGTCATCTAAATAGGATTATAACACGCGCGTCTTTCAGCTTTCTCTTAATGACTTCAGGATTATTATTAACTTCCTTCTGAAGTTTTATTATTGATCAATCTACAATACTACCCCTACCTACTATGACTAGATCTTTCAGCTATATAACCTAATATAAAACATTTAGACTTATCTATATATGGTTAAAAGCTTTCCTTATTTTTTGGATCAATATTATCTTTGCTCCATCTTAAAAAATGTTGTACAGCTTTTTGTGTTCTATATGCATATAATCAGTGAATAACCATCTTTTTGTATCTCAGCTTGTACTGCTTTAAGAGCCTTAACAGCTTCTATGGTTAAAATTTCTTCCGGTGCTTTATAACCATCTACCTTTTTACCAACAAAATTTTCATCTGAATAATAATGCATATTTTGAATAATTGTAGGGTCGATATCTTGCAGATACACGAACCCTTTAGGTAAGGATTTAGCATATATTGAAAGAAAGCTCATAAATATAAAATTAAACTTGTTAAAATCAATTGCATAAAATGCTAGGCTTTGTAAAGATTTCTAATTGATTTGTTATTTTGAGATATTTTTTAAATCAAATCGTTTTAGAGATCTTCACAGAACCTAATATAAAATAGACCTCGTGCATAATCTCTTTCTAAAGGTAATTGGTATGTCGATCCGGTACTCGAATCCTTACATAGATTTGGCTACGCTCCGGTTCTATGTTCCGTGCCTCCTGCAAATTCCTCTTTATAAAATAGGTTATGCAAGAAGTCTAATATTTATTATACAAAATTTTATTAAAAACTATGGGACTGTTAACAGTACTATAGTAAACTCAACCCTATTTTGTGACAGGCACGAAGGTAGAGCCTTATATAATAGACAAGAGGATGAACAACGAAGCACAAAGTTCAATCAGTTTACTATAGAACTGTCAAAAAGACGGATGAATGGTAGCGAGGGAGGGATTTGAACCCCCGACACACGGATTATGATTCCGTCGCTCTAACCAGCTGAGCTACCCCGCCAGAGGGAAAAAGTGTTTATATAATTTGTTAAGCAGTGTCATTCTAGATAGGTTGCATAGCTTGGAAAATGTACTTAGACTTAGTGTCATACCGTGGTTTGACCACGGTATCCCCACAAAATAACTTAAAATACTAATAATTTAAATATTTTAAGCTGGATCCCACGATCAAGCCCGCGGGATGACAAAAAAATTGATCCATGCAACAATTGCCTAGTAACTTCTCAAATTTTATCTTAACGTTTAGAGAATTGTGTTTTCTTACGTGCTTTACGTTGTCCGTATTTCTTACGCTCTACTACCCTAGAATCACGTGTTAAAAGACCGCTTTTACGCAAAATAGCATGAAAATCCGGAGCAGATTTATCTAAAGCTTTAGAAATTCCATGTAAAATAGCACCTTTCTGTCCTGAAATTCCTCCACCTCTAACAGTACAAATTACATCATACTGATCAATAGTTTTTGTTAAGACAAAAGGCTGTAAGATAGTTTTCACATAAGTTTCAGAAGGAAAATACTGGACTATTGTTTTTTTATTAACAACTATTTTTCCTTTTCCTACTTTAAGCCATACTCGTGCTATAGCATTTTTTCTTTTACCTGTAGCATAAAACTTGCCTAAATTATCTATTTTTTCTTTAGGAGTTTTTAATACTAAAGGTTCTTTAGTTAACTGCTTTTCTACTTTTTCTGTTTTAATTTTTAACTCGGGCATATTCTATTACTTTTTATTTTTTGGATTTTGGCTTGCAAAATCATAAACAGTAGGTTGCTGTGCCATATGAGGATGATCACCATTTGCATAAACATACAAATTACTCATTTGCTTAGCACCTAAAGCATTTCTTGTAATCATTCTTTTTACAGCCATTTTAATAACTCTCTCAGGGTGTTTACCACTTAAGATTTTACCTGCCGTAGTATCTTTTATCCCACCTGGAAATCCTGTATATCTGTAATATATTTTTCCGTCTTTGGGATTTGCTTTTTTACCTGTTAATTTTACATGCTCTGCATTTATTATGATTATATTATCACCACAATCTAAATGAGGTGTAAAACTAGGCTTATGCTTACCGCGTAACATATTAGCAACTCTGCTAGCGAGTCGTCCTAGTACAATATTTTTTGCGTCTATGACCCACCATTTCTTTTTAATTTCCGATGGCTTTGCCGAGTAAGTTTTCACAATAGTATCTTTTTAATTAGAATTTACAATTAAAGAATCAAGCAACATATTTAATAGCATTAATACCCGCTATCTGTCAAGCTAAATATAATTTATTTACTTCCGAAGATTATTTTTCTATCGGTAGAAAAATATAAATTATTATTTGCTCTTAGCCCATAATAACGAATATTTTTTATAATTTTGACAATATGAGGTATCATGTTTAATCCATTATTATCAACATCAAAACTATATAAAACACCGTTAACGGAAATAACATTTAAACTTCGCTTATTGTTATTATCAACTCCAACAAAAGGTACTAAAAAAGCAGCAGATTTTAGTTTCTTAGGATCTTGTCCATCATTTAAATCAGCTACAAACTTTACTTTCCCTGTTTCAGGATTAAATGCTGCTATTTGTCTAGCATTATTTGTTACAAATAGGCTATTACCAATTAAAGACATTGATTGAATATCCTCAGCATTTACCTGCCAAATCACACTGCCGGTTGCTACATTAAGCTTAATAAGCTTACCAAGACCGGTTGCTATATATAGATTCATATTATCATGAACGGGAGTACATAAAATACTTGATTCGTCAAAATTCGGTATAGCTGTACGATCATTAAGATTTGTAAACTCAAAATTCCATTTTACTGCACCGTTTGTTATATTTAAGGCAAGTATTTGCCCGGAATTATAAGTTACTATTACATTGTCATACTGTACTATCGGCGTCATAAAATAACTAGCCGACAAAACTTCTGCTAGGCTTTCATGTTCCCATACGGTTTTTAAAGTTTCTGCATTTAAAGCAATAGTTTGATTACTGATAGTTTGCACTAAGACAGTATTATCATTGAGCACAATAGGCTTAATTCTAATAATATCCGGAAGTTCTTTTCTAATTATTTCATAACCTGATTTTGCATCTAGCACTACTAACAATCTTGAACCGTATGTTACGTATAATTTTCCGTTATGGTGTAAAATTCCGCCGCCTCTATAATTATTTTTTTTATGTCTACTTAAATTATAAGACCAAATAATCTTATTTTTCTCTATAGAAAATGCAGAAATATTCGATCTAATATCCAATGCATAAATCATATCGCCTATAAAAACCGGCTCGGTAATCGTTTTGCTTCTAGCAAAACTATACTGTTTATTCTTAAGCATATTTGCATTAAATGCATATATATTTGCATTAGAATCTAAATATATAGGCTCATGAGTCTGCAGTGCTAATTTAGGAGTCAACTCAACAATATTTTTTACCCTTTTTGGTCCAAGCCCGTTACATGAAATTAAAATAAACGGTAATAACAGAAGTGCTATTTTCTTTGTCATATTTTTCCTTAAGTACGAATTATTATTTATTTAAATTTACAAGCAATGCTTTAGCCTGATCTTTTATTAGATCAGATACATTATTTGAAACTAATAAATTTTTTAGATTTTTTTCTGCTTGCGGTTTCATATTATTCTTAATATCCCACATAGCTTTTATAATAGTTGCTGTAGCCCAAAAAGGTTTTTTCTCGTCATCAAAATAGTTTAAATATTTGGTCAATTTCTCTTTATCTTGAATATCTAGATTTTGATCATCAATCACAAGACCACACCATGAAATACGTGCATAAGAAGTAGAAATTTCGGAATATTCTTTATTTTCAATAATTTTATTAAGCAGGTCTTTCGCTTCTGAATATTTTTTTTCTGAAATCTTTATGGCTACTTGTTCTAATGCAGCTATTTCTTTGATTTTAGTATTACTAGTAGTAACTAAATGCTCTAAAGTATTAAAAGCTAATTCTTCATTATCTTTTGTTGTTTCTAAACCAACAGTCTTAACAAGAATATCTCCGTTTTTTTGGTTATTTTTAATTCTTTTATCTTTATTATTATTAATAACAACCATTATAGTAATAGCTATTATAGAAATGATTATTATTATAGGTAAAAGCTTTTTGAAAAAAATCAACCTTTTTGCTTCATTTTGATCACTCAGTACTTCATCCAAAATATCAGTCATATTTTATTATTTTTATTTATTTTTACAGCCAAATTTAATCTTAGCATCTTCTGCCATTTTCTTGGATGCGGCAGTTCTATTAGTTGGAAATTCCTTATCAAGCTTAGCAAGCATATTACATACTTCCTGAGTTTTTTTTAGTTCGCCTAAGGAAAGTGCTAACTTCAATAACCCATCGGAAGATTTTGCCCCTTTCGGTGACTCTTTATAGCCTTTTAAATAGTTAAGCGCTGCCCCGTTATAGTCTTTTTGTTTAAAAAAGCATTCCCCATACCAAAAATAAGCATTACTAATTAGCGAACTGTTAGGATATTTTTGGATAAAATTTTTAAACTTATCTTTTGCTTCAGTAAGTTTATTATCTTTATAAGCAACAAGAGCCAAATCGTAGGCTTGCTTATCAGGAGCTATATCCTTATTAACCGCAATAGGTTTTTTAGGAGCATCATCTAGCATATCTTTAAGCAAAGCTATATCAAAAACATCTTGTTTTTTTGAAGCACCATCTTCTAAAACTTCAGTATTTTCTTCTTGATTTGAAATATTTGAGTTCTGCGTTAGCATATCAATTTTATGCTGTAAAACCTCAACTTTACCGATTAGCCTTCTGATTTCTTGTTCCTGTTCATCTAACCTATTTTCAAAATCATTATTTGCTGCATATTTTAAAGGCTTTCCTTTAATAGTTTCACTTTCTCCGAAAGAAAACATAGAAAATAAAAAAGTAAATAATAAGACAATCAGTTTCATATATTTTTTAAAAATTTATTATTTTTTTATAATACCGAAAATTTTTTAATATTCCACACAATTTTTTATATTTCAATACTACCGTCATATGTAAAAGTTATTGTTATGGTGGTACCTTCATTTATCTTACTTTGCAAATCAAATTTACCGTTCATAAGTTCAACCAACTTTTTAGTAAGCGACAACCCAAGACCGGTACCTTCATATTTTCTACTAAGCTCACTATCAATTTGACCAAATGCCGATAAAGTTTTTGGGATATCTTTTTCCTCAATACCGATACCGGTATCTATAACTTTTATATATACTAATTTTGCTAACTCATCTTTTTCAAGTGCAATAGTAACACTTCCTCCGGAATGTGTAAATTTCACAGCATTTGATAAAAGATTTAAGAATACTTGTTTTAGCCTTTTTGGATCAGCCTTTATAACCACATGCTCTTTCGGTAATCTACTAATTAAAGCCACTTCGGCTTGATCGGCACGAGGCTTAACAAGTATCAGCGAAGAACTAATTAATTTATTTAAATCAAGATCTATACTATCTACTTTTAATTTATCGGCAGAAGCTTTAGAAAGATCTAAAATATCATTAATCATACTAAGCAAATGCTTACCGGCATCATTTATATATTTAATATAATTTTTACTTTTTTCTGCATCTCTTTCCGACATAAGAATTTCCGAAAAGCCTATTATAGCATTAAGCGGTGTACGCAATTCATGACTAATATTAGCAAAAAACTTTGTATTTGAAGAGCTAGTTTTTTCTACTTTTACTATTTGAGCTTTTAAATTTCTATTTGTTTCAAGCTGCTCCTCAATAATTTGTCTAGCATAGTTAGTATTACTAATAATTATAGTGCAGAATATTATAAAAATAATGATAAAAGTTATAAAAACCTTTTGCTCAAGAGAGGTTATATTTTGCCACTGGCTGGTAATATTAGTGTTAATCTCAAATACTGCATCTACGGGAAAATCTAAATTATTATCTATAACAGGGATATAGCTAGTAACAAAAGAAGCCTCTTCCACTGTTAAATCACTTTCATTTTCTATTACTACCCTTGGTAATAATATATGACTTGTAATACCTTCAAAAGCATCTCGAAGCGGAGCTTTTGAAGTAAAGGATTTTAAAAAAAATTTATCGATTTTTGCGGTCACTATCTCAACCAAACTATCATCTTTATAATTGTCTACACTATACATATGTAACATATTACTAGTGATGAATTTATTACCTTTGAGATCGTAGAGAGAAATATTAATATTAAGATTGGTGAACCATTGAGCAGTAATCTTTACAAAATTAATAAAATCTTGATCTTGTAATAGTTTTAAATAATCGCATTTATGTAATTTACTGATTACGTTCTGATGAGTATTCCAAATATTATTAGTGTAAAGTTCTACAATTTTAGTATGTTCCAAAACCACTTGTTTTACTATCATTTCTTTTATCATAAAATAACGATAAAACATCATATTTATGACAATATTAAGAAACAATATAATGAATGACAATCTTACTATATACTTATTATGGTTCATTATAAGACCTAGTAGTTATTTTGAACTCAACTGATGTCATCCCTGCAAAAGGCTTGCGTGTATACCAAATCGTCATTGCGAATGATGAAAAGGAGCGTAGCAATCTCATAAACCATAGTTCCTGAGATTTTGTGTACGTACAAAACTTACAGTTTTTCCGTAGCTTATGACGAAGAATCTATCCATGCAACAAAACCGAAAATGATATTATCCTCTCTACTTATCTTCTTGTTTAACGCTCTCTTTTGTTTCCAGCTTCTTATTAATAATCAACCCTGTAATTACATCATAAGCACGAGCAAATTGATAATCTTTTTTATATAATTCCGATAATTCATTCTCTTCTTGTTTATTATTTTTGGCTTTTTTTTCTTTTTTGCTATCTTTGTTTTTAGATGAATTATCTTTGTTTTTTTCATTATCATTCTTCAAATAATTTTTTAAAGAACTCTCAGAAAAACGCTTATCTATTTTTTTCACTTCTGGGTACTCAACTTTTGCCGGCTCAATTAAAATATCAGGTTCTATTCCTTCTGCTTGAATAGAACGACCGCTTGGGGTGTAATATTTAGATATAGTCAGTTTTACGGCAGCCCTAGAATTGATTTGCGTTAAAGCCTGAACTGATCCTTTACCGAAAGACTTAGTGCCAAGTATTATTGCTCTTTTATGATCTTGCAAAGCTCCGGCAACTATTTCCGAGGCAGAGGCAGAATTACCGTTTATTAAAACTATCATAGGTACTTTGGGAGCTTTTAACGAAAACTCATTTGCTTTAGTTTCGCTATTACTTGATGTAGTTCTACCTTTTGTTGTTACAATGATACCAGAATCAATAAAATAATCACTAACGGCAATAGCTTGATCGAGTATACCTCCAGCATTATTACGTAAATCTAGAATTATACCTTTAAGGTCATCTTTACTCTCAGCTTTTAACTTCTTTACTGCTGCCTTCAGCTCAGAAATTGTTGACTCATTAAAAGTAGTTATACGTATATATGCAATATTATTTTTTTCTAAATGTGCTTTTATAGGCTTGATTTTTACTATTTCGCGAGTAAGTTCTAGCTCTTGCGGTTTTGCCTCTTCTTCCTTAATTATTAACAATTTAACCTTAGTACCAGGCGTACCACGCATCTCTTTTATAGCTTTATTAGGACCAAGCGTAGAGACTAACTCGTCATTCACGCCTACTATATAATCCCCACCTTTAAGCCCTGCTTTGAAAGCCGGCAAATCGTCAATAGACGATATTATCTTAATTGCTCCGCTATCATACATTATTTCAACACCGATTCCGCCGAATTCACCTTTTGTAAAAGTAAAAATATCTTCTAAATCCTCATCGGTATAATAGCTTGAATGAGGATCAAGTGAGTTTAACATACCATTAATTGCTTCATCTATCATTTTTTGCCTATTGGGTACCTGTACATAAGCCTTTTCGATACGTTCAAATACGTCTTGAAATTGCTTATAAGCTTCCTGATTTGATATTTTATTTTCATTTTCTTTTTCTCCTTCTGCAAATGCACAAATAGAATTTATAATAAAAAATAGTGTTATAATTAAACGTAATAACATAATACTCCAAATATGTGTGTTTTTTAAGCAAAGTGTCATTGCGAGGAAAATTACGAAGCAATTTGACGAAGCAATCTCAGGATATTTGACGGAATTGCCGAGTCGCCTACGGCTTCTCGCAATAATGATTAAATATCCAGCTCACTAATAATTTTATCTATTTTAACTAAAGCCTGTTCATAAATAAATTGAAATCTTTTTTCCGGCTTTTTACCCATTAAATCATCTACTATTTTATCGACATTTTGAAAATCTTCTAAAGTTACCTTTAAAAGCGATCTTTTTTCCGGATGCATAGTAGTTTCCTTTAATTGTGCAGGCATCATTTCACCGAGACCTTTAAACCTACCTACTTCAATTTTAGCTTTACTAGCTTTTAATAATTTATCCGTTAACTTAGCTTTTTCCTCTTCATCGCCTGCATAATAAGTTTTATTAGACTGCGTTAAACGATAAAGCGGAGGCTTAGCTAGATATAAATGCCCCTCTTCTACCAATTTCGGCATTCGTAAAAAAAAGAAAGTCATTAATAGCGAAGCTATATGAGCACCGTCAACATCTGCATCAGTCATAATAATTATTTTTTCGTAACGCAGATTTTCTTTTTTATAATTCTTTAAACTACCGCAGGCAAGAGCTATTTCTAAATCTTGTATTGCTTGATTATTAACGATTTTCTCAAGCGTAGAACTCGCAACATTTAGAACTTTACCCCATAGCGGTAATACTGCTTGCGTTTCTCTATTACGTGCTTGTTTTGCAGAGCCTCCTGCCGAATCACCTTCTACAATAAATAATTCCGTCCCTTCAGGTGAAGTGCGTGTGCAATCGGCAAGTTTACCGGGTAAACGTAACTTTTGAGTGACATTTTTACGGGAAATATTTTTTTCGTTTTTCTTACTGATTCTAAACTCAGCAATGCTAATTACATGTTCAAGTAAATTAGTAGCTAAAGCTTTATCGCTACTAAGAAAATGGTCAAAATGATCTTTTATTATATTCTCGACCGGTTTACTTACACCGTTTGATACTAATTTTTCCTTAGTTTGTCCTTGAAAAGACGGCTCAGCTATAAAAATAGAAAGTACGACACTTGCGGTTTCTAAAATATCCTCAACAGTTAGATTAGCAACTTTTTTATTCCCTATCATTTCACCATATGCTTTAAGCCCACGTAAAATAGCCGACTTAAGTCCTTGCTCATGTGTTCCTCCTTGAGGAGTCGGGACAGTATTACAATATGATTGAATAAATGCCGAGCTATCGTTATTTTGCCAACAAATCGCCCATTCAAGTTTTATCCTGTCCGGCGTAGACTCTATATTACCTGCAAAAATTCCCGGAATAACTAAATTATCTAAAGTTATTTTTGAACTTAAATAATCTTTTAAACCGTTCGGGAAACTTATTAATGCCTTTTTAGGTATATCTAACGGTACTTCTACTTCGCATGCCCATTCTATAGTAACACCGCGATATAAATAAGCTTTTGACCTTGCAAGCTCATAAATCTTTTTAGGATTAAAATGTAATTTTTCACTAAAAATTTCTGGATCGGGAGTGAAATTTATTGATGTACCTCTTAGCCTTTTAGATGCTTCTTCACATATTAAATCAGTTAATTTTTTGCCTTTAGAATAACTTTGGCTATATAATTTACCTTGTTTATAAACCTTTATTTCTAAATGTTTAGATAAAGCATTTACTACCGATATTCCAACACCATGCAATCCACCTGCAGTATGATAAACATTATTTGAGAATTTACCTCCTGAATGAAGAGTAGTTAAAATTACTTCTAAAGCTGATTTGTCAGGGAATTTAGGATGATTATCAATAGGGATACCGCGACCGTTATCAAATATAGTAATACTATAATCATGATGCATTTTTATCGTGATGATACTTGCAAAGCCTGCGACTGCTTCATCCATAGCATTATCCAGCACTTCAGATACTAAATGATGCATAGCATTTGAATCAGTACCCCCGACATACATCCCTGGTCTTTTACGAACAGGCTCAAGCCCCTCTAATACTTCAATATCTTTTGCACTATAGTTATTATCGACTAGCTTATTTTGCTTTTCTTTGTTAAAGCTGAATAAATCACTCATATATTAGAGATTTAATTAATTATTTTCTCTTCTAAATTAAACTATTTAACATAGAAAAGCAATTAAGCTTTAAAGAAATTGTTTGAAAATTCTACATCATTGCGAAGCAAAACTGTAAGTTTTGACCAAACAATCTCAGGATTTTATACTATAGATTGCCACGCTTCTTACAGTTGTTCGCAATGACGATAAAAATAATCTTATCAATTATATCCCTTAGCTTTTATTAACATACAAGCTATGTTAGCGTTTCCTTGAGCTAATGCAATATCTAATGGATATTGGCACTCATCATTTAGAGTAGAAATGTTAATACCTCGTATGACCAAAAATTTTGCTAAATAATAATTATCGTTATAAATAGCAGCAGTTAGTAATGTCTCACCGCTTCTACCTTTTTCTTGCAATATAGGATAAATATCAAGTAACGCACGCAACCCAAAAAGATTGTTTCTATCCACTGCTCTAAAAGCATTCTCTACTGCACTACAATAAGATAGATTGGCATAAATATCTTTCTTTTTATTTATATCATTATTATATTTAATAAAACTCTCTACAACTTTTCTTCTTTCGGCACTTGCTATCCATTCTTCTTTCTTTTGGAATAGCTCTATATATGCATACATATCCATCTGCTCTAAAGTCGCCTGCTCTGTTAGTTTACCAAGAACTATATCATCATCAGGTAAAAGTAACATTTGTGTTTCATCTTTAACAAATTTTGTTACCAACTCCGATGTTTCATTATTTACGTTATTATCTTGTTTTTGAATCGTGACATTTGGAGAGCTTACCGGAGATGATTTCTCTTGATTATTTGTAGTTTGATTATTATTAATTTGCTTCTCTAAAGGCTGAAGTTGATTCGGCTTCACTACAACAACGGGTATAAGCAGCGTATTCCAATCTTGTTTTTTGGGGACATCTGAAACAGCTACAAATGTCTCTTGCGAGTTATTGAGTCCCGCCGAAGAATCGGTTGTAGGTACTACTTTAGACGGAGTAGTAACGGGTGTATTTGGGCTAGTCGGTGTTATATGCTGTGTAGAAGGTTGATTTGTAGGCATTACTGGAGGTGCAGGTACATTACTAGGTACTACCGGAGTACCTGCAGGAGGTACTGTTGTCGGCATAGTACTTGATGTAGTATCTTGGGTTACCGGGGGGCTAACCACAGGCGGAGAAACAGCAGGCATATTAGGTATAGAGGGCGGTACTATCGGTGCTACGCTTTCTTCCTCTTTATTAGCATCAGGAGGGGGATTAAGCGGAATAGGCTCATGCACAGGCGGCAAATTGGTTGGTTTATATATTTGCACCGGTCGCTGCGGAAGCACTACATAACTTCCTGCGTGAACCGGAGGCATAGATACTATCGGTCTCGGTACGTTAGGAGTTATAATATTAGAAGCTAAATTTGTATCATTATACTCATTAGAAGCAACTTGTTCTTCATGCATTTCATTACTTGTAACACTAGGTAACGTTACACTACTAACATCTATAAAAGGTTCAGATGCCTCGGCTTCATTAGATTCCTGAATGTCATGAGAAGCTAAATTTACACTACTTTCATAACTGGGATTTGTATGAACGTTATCACTTGTAACACTAGGCAATGCTGCATTACCGACATCTATAAACGACTCAGCTTGTTCACTGTCATTAGGCTCTTGGGAAGCTAGCTTTAGTTCTTCTTGATGGGCTGCTTTAGTTTGTTCATTTGCTTGTTTAGGGGGGATATCTTTCTTTTTGGGTTTACTAAAAAATTGCTTAAATTTATCAAAAAAAGAAATATCGGCACTAGAGCGAACATTCTTATCTTTAGTATCTACTTCGGTAGCCGGTAATGATGGCGGTAAGGACGGAGGTGAAGCATAACTTTGAACTGTCACTAATAATAGATTTATAAAAAATAATATCTTACATAATTTATTTAACATATAATTCCTTATTAAATAATTTATTTGATAGCAGGAGATTGTTCGATGTCATTCCTGCGCAAGCAGGAATCCAGGGTAAAGCGAGATAAATCTAGCTTTTAATATTAAAAACTTACTGTGTATATACCTTTTAATTGCTGGATTTCCGCTTCCGCGGGAATGACATAAACGAAGCATACACCTCCTCCCGCTTTTAGCTAGCAATGACATTCACTCCCCTACCTCTTACTATTTTGCACCAATTTTTTTATCTCAATCTCTACTAACTCTTTAACAAGTACAGGTAGATTGTTATCAAGCCAAACTTTAAGTTCTGGTTTTAACATCTCAACGACTAATTCTTCAAGTGCATTTTTAGATGAGATATTATTATCCAGCTTTTTATCTTTAATAGTATCGGTAAAATTTTTAAAAATATCACCTACCTCTTCAGCAGATTTAGTGGATATTAACTTTTCTTCTTCATCTTGATTTACTATTTCCGTTAGCTCTAATACATCTTCATCTTCGCTATCATTTGCATGAATAGGATTTTTACGCTCGTTTATTACTCCTTTAATCGATTTTAATATGTCTTCTATCGACATATCTTGGTTCTTTTTATGTCCCTTACTCACATTAGAAACCTATAAACATTTTCTTTTTAATAGTCTTAAACTCTTCTTCAGGACTAAAATATTTTACTTTAAGTTTTAAACTTTGAGCCGTTAGCTCGCCGGTTAACAATTTCATTTGATATGCCGCAAGTACTGAAGATTTATACGCATCCACACGAGTTATTTTTGCTTCGTATAATTTTTCTTCGGCAGTTAAAACATCTAATATTGTTTTAGATCCAACTATTTCCTCTTGCACAGTACCGTCATATGATATTTGAGCAGCATCCACTCCTTGATTAGCGGCAACAATACGAGATTTTGCTGCTTCAAATCCCTCCCACACGCTTACAACCCCTGCTTGGGTCTGCTTTATCGCACTATCAAGCTGAACTGCACTATTTCTTGTTTGATTTTTAGCCGATCTGATTCTGGAATATTGAGCTCCTCCCTCAGGATAAATAGGGATATTTACCGAAAGAGTAGTAGTATAGCTTCTATTATTTATAGCATTTACATTTCTAGCATTTATATCATCTTGTGGATTGTAGTATGTTCTACCGGATTGCAGTTGCACACTTACTTGCGGTAATAATTTCCCTTTTTCTGCCATTTCTAAAGCTTTAGCCGCAGTTACATTATGCCTTGCCGAATCAATATCAGGATTGAGCTTAGCCGCTCTTCCGGTTAACTCATCTAATGAAGCAGGTAACATTTTAGGTAACTCAGGCATAGTTATATTAGTCGGCTCTATTCCAAATACTCTAATAAAATTTGCTTTTTTTCCTTGAAAATCAGCATAAGCAGCTAGTTTATTCGTTTCTGCTGCTGCAAGCCCTGCTCTTGCGGTTGCTATATCTACTTCCGTTGCTTCTCCAAGTCTTAATTTTTCCTCAACGGTATTAACTTGTTGTACGTTAGTGCGAACTCTACTTTCAGAAATATCATATTTCGCTTTGCTCTCAAAACAATCAAGATACGCAGTTATTAAATTTAATAATATTTTTTGTTCACCAGCATAATATGCACCCCGTGCAGCTTTAAATCCTGCTTGAGCAGCTTTAAGAGCCGCAACGCTAGAACCACCATTAAATAGAGACTGTTGAATTGTTAATGCACCTTGATCACTATCTGTTCCCCTTGGAGTAAGACCAAGCCTATCAGCATATTTTTTATTATATTTAGTCTTATTATCTTGTCTATTAATCTGTAATCCAACACTAGGCATAAACCCCGACAAAGCTCGCGGGAACTGCTCAATCGAGTCTAAAAACTTAATTCTAGCAGCTTTCAGCTCCTCATTATTCTTATATCCTTCAGTTAAAGCTTCCTGCAAATCAACTGCTGCAACTGAACTAGTTAGTAATAATGTAACAATAAATGTAGTTAATTTATGCATAAATTTCTTGAATAATTGATAATATGTTAGTTAGATCAGTTTAATCTTTCAAGAATATACCTATAGCCTAATAAAACAATATAAATCTATTGTAGCAATGTTAGCACGTAATATAACAAAAATTAATCTCAAGGGCAATGATTTTACATTTTATTTTACGGTTATAAAGCTTTAAGATTAATTAATATTTGATAACAAAATAATAAATTTGATTTTTCTAGTTTCAGCGGATTAAATAAAGAACAACAAAGGCTTTAAAATTAAAAGGTTTTACAAAATCTTTGAAAATGAATGTAAAAGATTTAGAAGATCATTTATTTTATATTTTACAAAATTCTTTAAATGAATTATCTCACACTGAAAATATCGATGTAGCGAAAATAGAAAAACTTTTTAATAGGACAATCCAAGAATCTATAACTACTTTATCTGAAGCGCTTGAGACAGCATATCAAGAACAGTTAAAAACACAAGATATCTTTTTATTTGACAGGATTATTGTAGCAAAATGTTTAAATGTTTTAGAACAAATTTTAAAACTTCAGCAAGAATTAGATAAACTCTATCCTGGAGCTTCTAAAAAATTATAGAATCATTAGACAATATATTAGTCGGGGTTATATCGACTCAAATACCGATGCTTAGAATATTTATACAAACAAGCAGAATACTTGAAAAAGTAAATAATCTTATTGACTCTGAAAAAATTATTGCCAAAAATAACAAAATTGCATAATGATATAAAAGAAATAAGGAAAGAGGCTAAATCTCATGAGAAACTTGAAAACATCTATGAAAAAGCCAAAAAAGTTGCTGCAATTTCAGAAACATCAAAAGAACCGCCTCGAAAAATTATTGAAATAGCAAATAAAAACCCTAATAACCAAGTTTCACTAGAGAATGTTGTAAAAGCTGCTAAAGCTATACCAAAAAGCAAAAATGAAGTAGAAGAAAAAATCACAGAACTCAAAAGTAATATTGAAAGTGCAATTCCACAAGATATAAATATTGACAAATTAAACTCTGTAAAGAATACTATTTCTGGTAATCTCAATGAAGCTAAAACAGAATTATTAAAAGTATTAAATCCGGAAGCTTTTTGTGGCGAAAAGATAGAATCCTTATGTAAAGCAGTAGAAAAAGCTACGGAAATTACAAGCGATATAAAAAAATAGTAGGAGTAATACCAGGAAGTCAAGAACTCGGGAATGTTATAAGTCTCACAATAAAAACTAACTTATTACCGCCTCTGGTCTTAGCAATTACAAAGCTAACTCCTGATATAGCTAACTTAGTTAATATAGGTAAAGCAGTGGTTACTTATACTTTCTAAAACACACAACTTAACTTAACAACAAGGAAGAGCAAAATAGTGTCTAATTCTAATACTCATATTTTAATTGCCATAGGTTGCTTAGCATTATTATTAATATTTTTAATATATAAGAAAATAGCAGCACGTAAAAAAAATATATTACCTGCTGAAGGAGGTAATATTGATGATTTGCCAAATGTTGCCCTTAATAGTCAAAAACCAGCAAATACAAAGCTAACATTACAAGAAAGAATAGAACTATCTTGGAAATTCCTGTATAATATCACGGAAGTTATTTTAAATAAATTCTCTAAAGAAGATATTATTCAAGTGAATAAATGCGGTCAAGTTTTATTTGAAAATAACGTTAGATATGAACATGTAGTCGATCTTGCAATCCCTCAAGTTAAGTCTCATACTCAAACAGTTGAACAAGAACAATCTAAAGGGAAAAAAGCCTTAGTGGTATAACTCTTTTTTTTGAAAAGTAGTATTTTATACTTTTCTTTAAAGCATGTTTAAAATCAATTATGTTTTTTATGCAATAATTCCTAATAAAGATGAATTAGAGCAATTGGGCGTAATAATTAGTTATAAAATAACAGCAGACTATGTTAGTGAAACACCTATTGATATCGAACAAAATATTGAAAATGCAAAATTTCTCTATTTATATCCTATTTCATGCTCAAAAGCTTATGAAGAGCAGCTTGTATTACGTACAGATGAGGGGAGATATCTACCTTTATATATAATAAATGATAAAGCATCTCGGATGAACAATTACTTCTTGGCAAAATGATTATGCGGCGGCTTACAGCTGATGGCTTTCAAGCTATAAACATTAGAACCTTTAATGGAAAAACAATTAGCAGAATTAGATAGTGATATTTCTATAAAAGGAAGAAAAATTAGTAAGCGAATACAAAAATGTTTAAAAAAGAAAGTTTTTTATCCTATAGCAGAACCGGTATCAGGAAACTCCTATGCACGTTCTAATTATTCAAATTGTCCATCTTGTAAAAAGATTGGCAATTCAAAACAACATTTCATGAAATATTTGATTATAAATGTAATAAATGCTTTTTATTAGGTTATGAACTTCATAGTTAACTTTTTGTTGCCTAGAGATACCTTACATTTCTTAATACAAATCCGTTAACTTGATGCTCCCAGAGTTCCTTAAAAGTGCCGTCTTATACGATCTTGCCTTTATCCATAACAATAATTCTATCCATATGCTTGATAGTAGATAATCTGTAGGCTATAGCAATTATTGTTACATTCTCAATATCAAACATGTTATTAATAGATTTTTGTACTTCTTGCTCTGTATGGCTATCAAGGCTTGAAGTTGTTTCATCTAAAACCAAAATTGGAGCATTTTTAAGAATAGCACAGGCAATTGCTATACGTTGCCTCTGTCCGCCACTTAGCTTTACTCCTCCCTCACCGACAATGGTATTATATTTTTCCGGTAAACTTTTGATAAATTCATGGATATTTGCAGCTTTGGCGGCATTTTCTATTTCCCAAGGCAAAGCATTCTCTTTTGCATATCCGATATTCTTACCTACTGAGCGATGAAAAAGCATAATATCTTGAGGAATTAATGATATCTGCTCCCACATAGGCTGTCAGAGGAAGTATCGTAAAGGCTTTGGTTATGGATTATAATATCGCCAATTCCGACTTTAAAATTTTTCAATAATAATACAATTAAAGTGGATTTACCGCTACCTGAATGCCCGACAATACCCACTTTCTCACCGGCTTTAATATGCAAATTAAGAGACTGGCATACACTACTCCCCTCTTTATAAGCACACGATATATCCTTAAATATAATCTCCTCTTTGAAGATTTTTAATTCAGCAGCATTTATCTATAGTATCTTTTGGGATTTACATGATTGTAAAGGCGGAGCGAAACGCTGCTATATCTTCTAAAAAGTCTTTAAGTTCCATAGTGGCATGCCACGAATTTTCAGTAACTAAAAAAGTAAGGGACATAATAAAAGCAATATCGCCGATACTAATTTCACCAAGATTACGTTAAATGAATTACATACACAAATACACCTGTGAAATATACCCAATATACTAAACTGAGTATTATACAAATAATTAAATCATATGACAACAAATACTTTAATATTAGTAAGACCCAGTGCAATACTGGAAAGCAAGGTAATTAATAACGGTTTGCTTAATTGATACTCGATGGCTTGGTACATTTTATAATAATTATCACCTATGCCCCGTACTCTTCCGACGATAGAACCCGGGAAGGTTATTTGGAAAATAAGTATACGGCAAATTAAAACAGTGATTACATATTTTATTCATCATGCCTTGAAAAATATGAGGCATTACTTTAAGTTGCGTAAAGTTATGAGCACGCCAAACACCATCAAGTATAGCTTGTGCTGCTACAAACCATATTATCGGTTTATAACTTTGAGCAAATATAATCTTTTCATTTTGGGTAAATAAATCAAGCAAAAGCTTTACAGCATAATTATATATAATAGGATGAAAGCTGCTTGCAATAGACCCAAGAAGCATCATAACAAAATACATTTATACGGCTTTATAACAGACCATAAAAAAGAAACAGGATAAATTTTGATTTTCATAAGTTGAGAAATGTATGTTATTCTTAGATAAAAGCGGCCTTAATTACATGGCTCGTTTCATATCATACCTGCGTGCCCTTGTTGCATGACTCTTATGTCATTCCCGCGGAAGCGGGAATCCAGTACCTTAAAGCTTTATTTGAAAAGTAAAATTTATAAAAAAATCTTGGTCTAAAAGATTTTTTTTGGAAAGCTCGATTTATCTCGCTTTACCCTGAATTCCCGTCTTCGTGGAAATGACATCGATCCTTAAGTTATCACCCATGCGCGATCAACGAAATGACATTATTGTAGATAATCTATTAATATATTAGTATCAAAGGTAGCTTTCATTCGTTCCACTCATTACGTAATTTAGCCTGATATTCTAAACTATCTAGATTTTTATCTTTCCAGAGTCCAAAAGCGTTTTCAAATACCTTATTATTGTAATCATTACTAGCAATGTAACTAGTTAAAGCTTGCCCAATAATCTTATCTCTTGATATTTTTTTCTTGGATATTTTATCTAGAATTTTAATTTGCGAATCAGCTATATTAATTAATAGTTCTCACATAATCTCCTTAGGATTTTTTCCTAATTGGGATATCATATCCCTATGATACGTATTATTATCTTATATCATCCTTTAGATTTAAAATCTACAAATATTTCTCATTCTCTTCTTTAACCACAGCTATTAACTGCTCAACCGATAATACTTCTTGGTCAGTAGTTCCAAGCCTTCTAATCGCTACTTGTTTATTTTCTTGCTCTTGTTTACCAATTACTGCAATCATCGGTATTTTTTGATTAGAAAACTCACGAATCTTATAGTTAATTTTATCAGGTGAGATATTAAAATCTGTTCTTACCCCGTTATCAATTAAAGCTTTCTGCACTTCCAAAGCGTAATCGTTCAAATCACTGGTAATAGTTGCAATAGCAACCTGCACTGGTGCAAGCCAAAGCGGGAACCTACCTGCATATTCTTCGATCAATATACCAATAAAACGCTCAAGTGAGCCAAGAATCGCTCTATGTAGCATTACGGGTCTTTTTTTCTCTCCGCTTGCTGCAACATAGCTAGCGTCTAACCGCTCCGGCAAAACAAAATCCATCTGAAGCGTACCGCATTGCCATTGCCGCCCTATCGCATCGGTTAATACAAACTCAAGCTTCGGACCGTAAAATGCCCCCTCGCCCGGGTTTAGTGTATAAGTAAACCCTGCTTGTTCTACTGCTTCTTTTAAAGCATTCTCAGCCTTATCCCAAACTTCATCGCTCCCTGCTCTGATTTCAGGACGATCAGAAAATTTTACCTTGACATCAGTAAAGCCGAAATCCTTATAAACTTCAGTCAGTAATTTACAAAAACTAACTGTTTCATCGGTAATTTGTTCTGCAGCACAAAATATATGTGCATCGTCTTGCACTAAACTCCGCACTCTCATTAAACCGTGCAACGCACCGGACGCCTCATTACGATGGCACAAACCAAACTCCGACATACGAAGAGGTAAATCACGATAACTCTTGATACCTTGTTTGAAAATCTGCACGTGGCAAGGGCAGTTCATCGGCTTCAAAGCTAATGTCTTGTCGTCTGTTTCGAATGCAAACATATCATCACGAAACTTTTCCCAATGTCCTGAAGCCTCCCAAAGGCTTTTATCGACCAAAACAGGAGTCTTAACTTCGGTATAACCGTTTTTACGAATCTTTTTCTTAATATACTGCTCAATGGTATTATATATACTCCAGCCTTTATCATGCCAAAATACCATTCCTTGAGCTTCTTCTTGGAAGTGGAATAAATCAAGCTCACGCCCAAGCTTTCTATGATCACGCTTTTCGGCTTCTTCAAGCATCAAGAGGTAACTATCTAGCTGCTCCTTCGTAGCCCAAGCAGTGCCGTATATACGCTGTAACATCTCATTACGACTATCACCTCGCCAATACGCTCCTGCAACTTTCATCAACTTAAAATGCTTAACAACCCCTGTAGAAGGAGAATGCGGACCTCGGCATAGATCAATAAAATTACCTTGCCTGTATAAAGTAATTGGCTCACCTGCCGGGATTGAAGCAATAATTTCGGCTTTATAATGCTCTCCTATCGATTTAAAAAACTCTACGGCTTTATCCCTATCCCATAACTCTCTTGTGACTTTCTCGTTCTTTTGTGAAAGTTCTTGCATTTTAGCTTCTATAACGGCTAAATCATCAGTGGTAAAAGGTTTATCACGAGCAAAATCGTAATAATAACCGTTTTCAATTGCAGGACCAATCGTTACCTGAGTTTCAGGGAATAGTTCCTTTACTGCTTCTGCTGTTAAATGTGCCGCATCGTGCCTTATTATCTCGAGACATTCAGGATCTTTCACAGTTAAAATACGAAGCTTGCAATCATTTTCAATTACGATACTTAAGTCTTTAAGCTCACTGTTTATTTCAGCAACCATGGCTGCTTTAGCAAGTGACATTGAAATTGCATTTGCTACTTCATAGGCGGTAATGTTTTTTGCAAATTGTTTTATACTCCCATCGGGAAAGGAAATGTTAATCATTCTTTTATAACTTATTTTTTCTTCAAATGTTTTACTTGTAGAGCTTATCTCGTAGCTCTTATGTCATTCCTGCAAAAGTAGGAATGACACTTAGACTACTTTCTTTCTTGATCTATCATAGCCATGGCATTCATAAATTCTAATACTCTTGCATCACTAAGGATCTGATCAATAGCTTTATCGTTAAAGGTTAGTCTGGCATCTTGACTTTTTACATCAACTACTAAAGATTCACCGTTTTTTAATTCAGAATTTTTACTAAAAACTTCTATTGCCCTAAAGCCGTATTGCTTTATTACTGAAGATTTTTTCCCTAGATTTAAAGCAAATTCCTTAGCATCTTCTATTTTATTAAGCACTGGTACAATAGCATTATTAGTATAATGCACAAAATTATTTATAACCGCACTCGGATCCGATAATTTTATTACGCTTTCTAGAGTCAGAGGATTATCTATAGTAGGCATATCAATATCAATAGCAAAATTAAAATCATCTATTACAAGATTAGTTTTACCAGATAATTTTTTTGCTTCAGGATCAAACTCACCTTTCAAATTAAATTCGGAATTATTTATTTTTGCAAAAACACCCATTACTCTTTCCCCATCTTCTTGAGTAATAGGGCTAGTTAGTTTAAAAATTTTATCTAACTCAGCTCTTTTGTTTAAACCATTACTAAAGTAGCTTCCTAAAGCTTCAGCTACCGTTTTTTGGTATGTTTCAGAAGGTTCTATAGTAGATTTAATATTTAAAGCAAAATCAAAAATTTTATCTTTTTCTATATTTAATTTATATAAATTACTTTCTACTTTTCCTTTTCTTTCAATATCACAAGCAAATAAAAACGGCTTACCTTTTACTAATTCTCCTAACATCTGCATAAAAATAACAGCATGCATATTCTCATCTTGCTTTTGATCTAGAGAAAAATTTTGAATTAATAATTTTCCAAGAGCTACTAACTCATCACTATATTTTAGTTTTAATTTGGAATTGTAAGAAATAGGTAAATTCAATATATCTAACTTTGTCAAACCATACTCAAAGAAAGCAGTATCAAAGTCATTAGCTATTTGATCTCTCAAAAATTCAAAAATTTTATCATGTAAATTTCTTCTGTAATTTTCAGAAATAAAAGAAACAGTATTTTTTCCATCCAAAATTAACAAATGCAGGTTATCCGATATCTTAGTATTAGTAATTACAGAATTACTAATATCACTCTCTGCTAATTTTTCTGCATCTAGAGAACTATAAAGAGTTGATTTATTGTCACTCAAGCTTAATTTCCAATAATCAGGCTCTCTATTAAACAAAGATTTTCTAAACCAAATTGTTATATGATGATCAGGTGAGTAAAAAATATTTTTTTCATCTTGAGCGGTAGTAATTTTTACATTATTTCCGTAAGAATCAATTTTTGTAATATTCAAAAACGGTATATGTCTAATAACTATTTCATCAAAATAAAAATCTATAGGTTTTAACATTACTTTATTTAAAGTAACACTAAATCCATATTTATTAACTTTTACTGCATCATAAGTTATATATTCTTCATATTTATCAAGAATAGAGATAATATTTTCTTTACTGTGATGTTCAAATTTATAGGCAGCATATCCCCACCCTACTAGGATTAGAGCTATAAAGCTTATTATAATAAATCGTATTTTCATCTTGTTTACTGTAAAAAAATTATTAAAAATCAGAAATGTTGTTCCTGCGTAGACACCTAATCGTCATTGCGAGCAGCCGTAGACTACGTGGCAATCTCGTCAAATATCCTGAGATTGCTTTGTCAATTACTTTGTAATTTTCCTCGCAATGACGAAAAACCGAACTTTGTAATAAAACCTTTAACAGTTCAAAATAGCATATATCGCTTAAAAAATATATTTATTTTTCTTTTAAACGATCAGCTATTAGCTGATATGATTCAAAAACCTTATTTGGTTCTTTTTCGAGCAATTCAAATCCCAATTTTTCATTACTGTTAATATGCCATAATCTACAATTATCCGGACTAATTTCATCAGTTAACATAATGATAGATTCTTCACCGTTAAACACACGCCCAAATTCTAATTTACACTCAACAAGCCGAATCCCGACACCAATAAATAAACCGCTTAGAAAATCATATATACGCAAAGCCTGCTCTTTTACCGCTTTAATTTCATCCCTAGTTAACCAGCCGAAATTTAATATTTGATACTCATTAACTATCGGATATTTAAATTCACGACTTCGGACCTTAAAATCAATGATAGGTTTATCAAATACATACCCTTCATCCATTCCGAATTCTTTTACAAATCTACTGCACGCTATTGATGATATTATTACTTGTATCGGGAAAACCTCAACATATTGAATTAATTGCTCTCTCATATTTATTTTTTCGATAAAATGATTTTCAATGCCGATCATTTCCAGTTTATCCATTAGAAAGGAAGAAATATTATTATTAAGTACTCCTTTACCTGATATATCAATAGTCTCACCTGTTTCTAAAATAGCCTTATCGGAAAAAGCCATTATAAGTAAAAAATCTTCTTCGGCAGAATATAAAATTTTACTTGAACCTTCATATAATTTTTTTTTCATTTATTTGTCTCAAAATTCATTTTCCTCATCATTGTGAGAAAATTACGCAGTAATTGACGAAGCAATCTCAGGAGCTATTATTTCATGAGATTGCCACGCATCCTACGGCCGCTCGCAATGACGACTCTGGTATCCACACAAGCATATCATTAAAATCCCTGAAGATCATTCGGACCGATAATAGCCGACGTAGTAGTACCACTAAATATTTTATTTGCCGTATTAATAATATCATCAGCTTTTATGCTCATGATAATTTCCATAATCTCTTCAGGAGAAATATATTTATCGAAAACAGAATAATTTTTACCTATTTCTTCTGACTTATAGGTATTTTTCTCTTGAGCCATTTGTAAATTACTACGCAGTTGTGTTTTAGCTCTAAGAATCTCTTCTGTGCTTACTTGTTCAGTCACTTTTATTATTTCGTTTTTAATCTCTCTATATAATAATTCTAATTTATCATGTGCAGTGGATGCATAAATTGTAAACACTCCACTATCAAAATAAGCACTATTATAACTACCTACTGCATATGCTAAACCTAATGTCTCACGAATACTTTGAAATAAACGCGATGACATGCCGCCACCAAATATTATAGAAAGTAGATGAGTTTGGTAAAGCTTTTCTAAATTAATATATGATGTACCTTCAAACCCTAGCAATAAACTAGTTTGCTCTAACTCCTTATTAATAAAGCCGTGTCCGCCTATATATTTTGCCGGAATAAAGCTACTTTTTACTCCTTGCTTCAAAGAAGAAAATAACTGTTCCGCTATAATTACTATTTTATCATGAGCAATATTACCGGCAATTGATAAATAGAGATTTTCAGTATTATAATGTTTATCTATAAAATTAAAAAAATGTTCTTTCGTAAAAGTTGCAAGGGTTTTAGCAGTGCCTAAGATTGACTTACCCAACGGTTGTTCTCTATAAACTTTATTATAAAATTTCTCATATACTAGATCATCTGGATTATCCTGATGATGAGCAATTTCCTGCATGATCACCTGATATTCCTTAGCTATTTCCTCATCAGCAAAAATAGAATTTTGAATTATATCGGCAAGTATATTAAGTGCTTTATCACAATTTTCAGACAAGACTCGTGCATAATATACCGTATTCTCATGACCGGTATAGGCATTAAAATGCCCGCCTATAGAGTCAAACTCTTCCGCTATCTGTTTTGCCGTTCTAGTTTTTGTACCTTTAAAAGCCATATGCTCAAGAAAGTGAGATATGCCGTCCTCTTCTGCATTCTCATAACGTGCTCCAACTTTAGCAATTAAATTTATTGCTACCGAATTAACATAAGGCATATTATATGTTAAAATTGTTAAACCGTTTTTTAATTTACTAACATTAAAATTTTCTTTCATAATTTATCTTTTATTTTCTAAATCGTCATTGCGAGGAGATGCATAGCATCGACGTGGCAATCTCAGGAATTTTATATTACTTCATGAGATTGCCACGCTCTTTATAGTCGCTTGCAATGACGTTTTTTGATTTAAGCGATGACTCTCTTAACTTCGTAAGCCTTAGAAATCTTGCAAAAGCAAAAATTATTGAATCTACAAAACCGTCAAAACCAAATACAAAATAGCGTCTGATAAAAAACGCTTTAAAAAACCACCATATCATTTCAGTTGTTAAACGAAAATTTGAAAGCTTTTTTCCTTGCTTAACTAAATCTTTTACTTGCTCGCTAGAATAAAAATTTGCTTTAGTGACCAACTGCTCAATTGAAGTACCCGAATAATGATAAGCAGCTTCATTTAATAGATAAATTTTACCTGCAAAATCAACATCTTTATTAAATATTACCGAATCATGAGTAGTACTATTTACGGTATTTGCAAAGCTTGCAAATTTTTTATTATACAACCGAGTACATTTATTAAATGGAGCAAACATTCGTGGCTTTTGGTCATTACGATGCATTATTAATAGCTTTATTTGATAAGCTAAATAACGATCTTGATTATGAGAGGCAAAAATATACTCTATTTCGTCTTGTAACTCTTTAGACAACTCCTCATCGGCATCAATATTAAGAACCCAATCATTTACGCAAAGACTTTCGGCAAAAGATTTCTGTCCTACATAACCAAGCCACGGTTTTATTACTACCTTTGCTCCTAATTTTTCAGCTATTGCTACCGTATCATCAGTACTTTCGCTATCGACTACTATCACCTCATCAGTAATATTTTTTACGCTATTTATAGCTCGTGCTACCCTTGCGGATTCATTTTTGGTAATAATAAATGCTGAGATTTTTTCAGTTAATGATTTATTCATAATGCGTATACATTCTAAGAATTTTTACAACTTTTTCTTGTTTATAAACTTCATAAACCAACCTATGTTGAATATTAATTCTTCTTGAATAGCAACCACTAAAGTCACCAACAAACTTTTCATATGGAGGGTAATTTTTCCAAGGATCAATACTAACTATGTTTAATAAAACTTCTACTTTATTCTTTAAACCAGCTTGCACTATTTTCTTAGCATCTTTTTGTGCTTGTGTAGTATAACGAATTATATACATTTAATATACATTTATAAAAAATTACCAATTTAATTTATCGCTACACTTTGCTATAGGCTCTGCTCGTCCTTCAATTATAGACTTATGCATATTTGGAATAGATAATAAATATAAAGTTTCTTCCATATTACGATAATCTTCTTCTGAAATTATAACTACATTATTTCTTTTACCTTTAATATAAACAGGTTTGTGTACATCAGAAACATAATCTATAAGTTTATAAAGCTTACTTCTTGCTTCGCTTGTATTATATATTTCCATTATTTTTTCTTTATAGTTAGTGAGACTTAATATTAATAACGTACTATAAACAGTACGTTTTGTCAAGGTTATATTCCTACTATCACCCTAAACACCAGCTTAACTACATAAGTTAAAAGTAATGTGGATAATAATCCGTTAAGCCATAGGATAATAAACCATTGCCACCCTTTGAGACAAGAGGTTATTTTTTTAAATTTTTTAATATATTGGATGATGAGATGATTTGCCACGGAATATATAATAACAATAGAATGTGTAGCCAAGTATGACAGGTAGGAATATCCCCGCCCCTATCAACAGTAAAGACTGTGACTCCGGTGCTGCTGCTGCGGTTTCAAGCGTAACTTTATAAGGAACGATATATGGCCATATGCTTATCGCAAGCCCTAAATATCCTAATAAAAATAACAAGATCGTATAAATAAACGGCTTTACTTCTTTTTTCTGCTTGATGGCTTTAATTAACTTGATAAATATTAAAGCAGTTACAATAGGTACAATAGATAAATAGTAAATATTAGGTACACTAAACCAACGATGATTTATGTGGTTATTTAAGAAAGGAACCCATAAGCTTACAAGCCCCATAAAAAGTGCAACGTAAAATAAAATATATAAAGCAGATTTATAAGCCCAATCTTGTGTTGTCTTTTCTGTTTTCAGAATAAGCCAAGTAGCACCCAAGAGTGCATAACCGAATATTAATGCTATCCCCGTCATAACGGAAAAGGGAGTAAGAAAATCAAAGCTCCCTCCTGCAAATTCTCGTCCTTCTATCTCTATTCCTTGGACAAACGTACCAAGCATTAAACCTTGACAAAAAACAGCAAGCATAGAACCGAAATGAAAAGCGTAATCCCAAATATAATGATGACCTATATGAGCCTTAAAACGGAATTCAAAAGCTACACCACGAAATATTAGACCGAGTAACATCAATATAATAGGAATATATAAAGCCGGCATTAATAGCGAATATGCCAACGGGAAAGCCGCAAATAAACCACCGCCGCCAAGTACTAACCAAGTTTCGTTACCGTCCCAAAAAGGAGCAATAGAATTGATCATTTTATGACGGCAATTATCGGTAGGTGCAAACGGAAATAAGATTCCTACTCCTAAATCAAAACCGTCTAATAAAACATATAAACAAATAGCGGTAGCTATAAGCCCCCCCCAAACAAGTGGTAAATCTATATAAGGTGCAAAAATTAACATAAGCTTATTACTTTTCTAATAATGGGTTATTCAAACCACTCTCTCCGTACATTTCTTTATTATCTATCGCTTCTATACCTTTCTTTATCAAATGCATTATATAATATATACCCGCTCCGAAAATGATCACATACACTACTATAAAAGCAATTAGAGAAATAAATACATATTTGCCGAGTACCGGTGATACCGTATCCACGGTTTTTAAAATATTATATACTATATAAGGTTGTCTACCTACCTCGGTTACGAACCAACCGGCAAGTACTGCAATAAAACCTGAAGGGGACATTAATATATACCAATATTGAAACCAATGCGTAGTATATAATCTTTTCTTCAAGTAAAGATATAACCCTGCAATACCTGTAAATACCATTAAACAACCAATTCCTACCATAATACGAAAGCTAAAAAATACTACTGCAACCGGCGGGCGCTCTTCTTTTGTCCATTCTTTTAATCCTTTCACTTCACCGTCTAAACTATGCGTTAAGATTAAACTACTAGCATAAGGTATTTCTACAGCATATTTTGTTTTTTCTTCTTCCCAGTCAGGAAAGCCGATAAGATTAAAAGCTGCTCCTTTTTCTGTATTCCAAATACCTTCCATAGCCGAGACCTTGACCGGCTGATATTTAAGAGTATTTAAACCATGCAGATCACCAATAACTATTTGAATAGGTGCAACAATTAACGCCATTAACACTGCCATAAAAAGCATAATTTTAGCATGCTCTTTAGAACGATTATTTAGTAAATAAAAGCTAGCTACACCACCGATAACAAAAGAAGTAGTTAAATAAGCCGCCGTAATCATATGGAAAAAGCGATATGGGAAAGAAGGGTTAAAGATAATTTCTAGCCAATTTAAAGGATAAAAGAATCCTTCGCCTCGCAGTTCAAAACCAGCAGGCGTATGCATCCAGCTACTAGCTGCAAGTATCCAAAAAGCTGAGATTACAGTACCAACAGCAACTATTAACGTAGAAATACAATGTACTTTTTTACTGACTTTATTAAAGCCGAATAACATTATACCTAAAAAAGAAGATTCGAGGAAAAAGGCAGTAAATACTTCAAAACCGAGGAGCGGACCGAGGACATTTCCAACCTTATCTGAAAAATTCGACCAGTTAGTACCGAATTGATAAGACATTACAATGCCCGACACTACTCCCATACCGAAAGTAACGGCAAAAATCTTCACCCAAAATTTGTATATTTCCTGATAAACCGGCTTGTTTGTTTTTAACCATAACCCTTCAATTACCGCTAAAAAGCTTGCAAGCCCTATAGTAAAAGCAGGGAATATTATATGAAAACTTATGGTAAAAGCAAATTGAATCCTTGATAATAACCCTTGATCAAATTCCATATTTAGACTGCTGTTTTAAGATAATAAGCTTTGTGATAATAACCATATACTCCCAGTGTTAGATAGAGTACCACAATACCTTATAGGATGACGTAGCCAATTTTTCAAATTAAACGAGTATACAGTATTTGATTTAATCATCCACCTTTGCTATTATTAAATTCTATCTGATTAGTTTTAACAAATTTTCCTTTTTCGGAGTTCCAATTATAATGAACATTTACGATTCTTACTTCTGTAACATTAATATCACCATTGGGCAATTGCGTTACATCATACCCTTTTCGGATAGAATCTGTAATTAATAAACTTGCTTGACAAATATATTTTACATCAAAGAACGGAGAATCGTCTTCTTCCTTAGACTTTTCTTGTTCTTCTAAAAAATTATTGGATAATTCTTTTTCTTGCATTTCTAATGATGTTGAAGTTATTTTCTGAATTTTGTAGCATTATTTAAGGTAAGAAGCAAGGCCTGTTTATTGTTTTTCCACAGATTTAATATTTCTAGGTATATTTTTACAAAATAATTAAATTAAAATATGCTCCAAAATAACACGCATTAATATATTATTTTAAAATCGAGGTACATTATCGTGATAAAATACCCTACTTTATCTAAATCAACATTTAGCTTAGGTATTTATTTTTTAAAATTCGATAAAGTTAAAATGACTTTATTGACTATAATTTGTATTTTACTCGGTATGATTCCAGCGATTGATAGTATATTACTTCAGAAAATCATTGATTTAATAGAATCTTTCAGCGATGAGAACACTAATAATCTTTTATCTGCCATGATTTACTGGGCAGTATTTTATGCTCTGTGGTGGGAGAGTATTAATATAGCATATCGTTCATATGATTATTTGTATCTCAAGACTATACCCGTAATAAAAGGGAAAATACTAAATGAACTTTATAATTATACCCAATATCATAGCCATAAATTCTTTCAGGATAATCTAGCAGGACATATTAGCAATCGTATTACCGAAACTGCAAGATCGTTTGAGATGATTATTTCAATATTTGGTGAAAAAATTCTTCGTAAACTCGCTATTATTGTATTTGCATTAATTGCTTTATATTCGGTATATTACGTTTTTGCTACGATATTTATTTTATGGATTATGGTTTTTTTAGGACTTAGTGTTCTTTTCTCGGATAAAATCAATAAATACTCATTAAATTATGCTAGAAGCCAATCTTTTGTTGCCGGTAGTATCGTAGATGCAATTAGCAACATTAATGCGGTTAGAATGTTTACAGCCCATAAATTTGAACGTCAACATCTAGAAACAAGAGTAGAAAATGCCATAGCCGATGAGCAAACTATGCAATTCTTTATGTTCAAATTGCGTTATGCTCTTGGGACTTCTTGTTCAATAATGATTTTTATAATGATTTATTATTTATCTAAACTTCGTAGCGAATTATCTATAAGCATAGGTGATTGCGTATTAGTGCTAACATTATGTATAAATGTAGCAGACGATATTTGGGATTTAACGCAAGAAATCGGTGATATATTCGAGCAGGTCGGGGCATTTAATCAAGGCTTATCTTTAATGGCACCGCATATTATAACTGATATTGAAAACGCTACTCCATTAGATATCAAAGAAGGGATTATTGAATTTAGAAATGTTACATTTAATTATCATCATAATAACAATCTATTTTATAATAAATCGGTATTAATACCGAGTAAACAAAAAGTAGGACTAGTTGGATTTTCAGGTTCAGGGAAAACCACTTTTATTAGTTTACTCACTAGGTTACATGATATAGAAGAAGGAATGATTTTAATAGATAATCAAAATATTAAAAACGTAACTCAAGATTCTTTAAGAAAAGCCATTAGCCTTATACCTCAAGAACCGGTGCTTTTTCATCGTACCATTTTGGACAATATCAGATACGGGAAAAAAGAAGCTACTCTTGAGGAGGTGATAGAAGCAGCAAAAGCTGCACATATTCATGATGTTATCGATAATCTACCGGACGGTTACAATACTATGTGCGGTGAACGGGGGAATAACTTATCAGGTGGCCAGCGTCAAAGAATTATCATAGCAAGAGCTATCTTAAAAAATGCTCCTATTTTAATTCTCGATGAAGCAACAAGTAGCTTAGATAGCGAGACAGAAAGCCTGATTCAAGAGTCAATAGATTATTTAATGCAAAATAAAACCGTGATAGTTATTGCCCACAGATTATCTACTTTACTCAATATGGATAGAATTTTAGTTTTTGAAAAGGGAAGTATAATCGATGACGGTAACCATGCAGAATTACTAAAAAATAGTAAGCTATATCAAAAATTATGGGACTCTCAAGTTAAAGGGTTAATAGTGTGAGGAGGTATTACCCATGTTTTATGTCATTCCTGCTTTCGCAGGAATGACATAATACCAGCCTCAATCCTTAAATTAAATCATTATGAGCCACTATTTTTCCTGTTGCTGCAACTTGAAGTAGTCCATAATCTGTCATCGCTTTTATTGCACTCTCAAGTAATTCTATCCTATCTGTAGCGTTACTATCAATAATATCTTCAATTTTTAAAATGCATAAAAACTCTAAAGGCGGTATCAATTTAGCTATCTTTTCTCCTAATTCTATTAATGGTTGTTTTATAGAATTATCCGAATCCAAACTCATTTGATTTGAAAATTTATATAGTTCTAATAGGCTTTTAATATACTCATCCTTAGAAACATCTTTTGCAACCGGTAATATTGCTACTTTCCATTGAATAAATGCAGCTAAATCTTTCTTGTCAATAGCCTTAATTTTCTTGTAATCATTCTTACGAAATGCGGATTCAAGCGTTAAAAGAGCTTTCAGAGGTTCATAAATTGCTTCCTTGTCATGGACCATTTGACCGTCAGGATCGAGTATATCCGGATTAGCACCGTATTGTAAAAATACTTTTACTATATCTGTACTCTGCTTCCTATCATGAAGCTCTCTAGTTAGGTCTACTAAACTTTTAAATGCGTTTTTTTCACAACGCATAAATTCCATATTAGCACCATAAGCAAGCAATTTAGTTACCATGGCTATATTTTTAGGTATAGGAACATACATATTTCTAAATAAGTCATATTGTCACCTGTTACGTAATTAGGATCCGCACCATTTTCAATTAGAAATGCGGCCATATCAAAATGTTGAGCTGTTAGGGCAGTATGAATTATATTTGCACCTTTTGCAAGTAGAAGCCTTACTATCCCTTTCTGATTATTATGACACGCAAAATATAAAAAAGATTTAGCCTCACCTTCCAATGTATATACTTCTGTATTTGGATCAATATTTAAAGCGGTTAACATACTATCAACTAAATCATAATCACCTTGACAAATTGCTTTAACTATAAGCAGTGTCAGGAAATCTTGCTATTTTATCTACAGTGCAGTATGCCATATTGTACACACTAGAAATATTTGTATTTGGATCTTCAATCAAAGCTTTGAATTCTTTGACAAAATTTTCTCTAAAAAATTCATATCTTTTTATTTTATATATATTATTAAATCCCATATTTTATCTTTACTGCTTAATATCTCATGAAATTTATTTCTAATTATATCATCGGTTATCATAGTATTTCCCTTAATGATTCAATTGATAGTATTTTGTATCATACAGAAAAAAATCATTTTATCAACAAATAGTTGATTTATTAGTAAGCAATCAATAAACTAAAATATTATATTAAATATTGTCATATGCTGTTATAATCACTTTTTTAGCCACTAATATTTAAACAATGAAACTATCTGATTTTGACTTTGATTTACCAAGCGAACTGATCGCACAATATCCATCTAGTGAACGTGATAACTCAGATTTACTAATTGCTGTTACGCCGCCTATTAAAACCAAATTCTACAACATAATAGATTACTTAAAAGAAGGGGACTTATTAGTCTTTAATAATAGTAAGGTAATAAAAGCAAAGTTAAATTTGGGGAAAAATATTACAATAAATTTGAATCAAAAATTATCAGATGATAGTTGGTCGGCTTTTGCTAAACCAGCTCGAAAGCTTCATGTCAATGATGAATTTTATTTTGATAATCATAAGGTAATTATTACCGAAAAACTTGCAATGGGTGAGATTAAAGTAAAATTTGAGCTTAATGATATTTCTGTATTTGAGTTCTTAAATAAATACGGTGAGATGCCGCTACCGGTTTATATTAGGCGTTCACACTCATTATGTCATCCCGTGGCTACAACCACAGGATCCAAAAAATATTTAAATAATGACTGGATACCGTGGTCAAACCACGGTATGACAAACACTCAAAACGACAACGACCGCTATCAAACTGTCTATAGCCAAATAGAAGGTTCAGTTGCAGCACCGACAGCAGGCTTGCATTTTACAAAGGATATACTTGATAAGCTTAAGGCAGAAGGCATACAAGCTACATTTTTAACATTACATGTGGGAGCTGGAACTTTTTTACCTGTAAAAACCGAAAATATTCATGAACATAAAATGCATACCGAATATTGCTCTATTACTCCTGACACTGCTGAAATCATCAATAAAGCAAAGCAAGAAGGGAAACGTATTATCGCAGTCGGCACTACAACACTTAGAACACTTGAGAGTTCTTGCAATAACGGCATCATAAAAGCAGGTAGCTTTGAAACTGATATTTTCATAACCCCAGGTTTTAAATTTCAAACAGCCGATATGCTACTTACTAATTTCCATTTTCCTAAATCTACTTTATTTATGCTTATATGTGCTTTTGCCGGATTTAAAGAGATGCATGCATTATATAAATATGCTATAAAAGAAGCAATGCGTTTTTTTAGCTATGGCGATGCAACACTTTTATGTAGGAAATGATAATCACAACCGTCATTGCAAGTGATTAAAAGGAGTGTGGCAATCTAACAAAAATAACAAAAAAATGCTAAAGGTTAGCATTTTTCACTGGATACCGTGATCAAACCACGGTATGACGGAGGCGGAATTGATCCACGCAACAAAGCCTTCCTGCTTTTAGCTAGGAACAACATTTTAGAAAAAACCTATAACAAACTAGATAAAAAATATTTTGGATGATTAAATCCTCTACTTCATTAATACGAGATTCAAAACAAACTGCTTTACGAGAAGAATTAAAACAGCTGGCAACAGCACTTAATAAGCCTAAAAGTTTATTCAAATTCTTTAATCAAAACAACTTAAAAAACGGAATTTATTTATACGGTCCAGTGGGCAGCGGTAAAACTATGCTCATGAATTCTTTTTTTGAAGAATTAACCACACCTAAAATAATCATACATTATCAAAACTTTATGCAGGAAATTCATAAATCTATGCATAAATTACAAACAGCAAATCAGAAAGATATTATCCCTAAAATTGCTAAAAACTATGCTAAACAAACCAAAGTGTTATGTATAGATGAGTTTGAAATTAAAGATATTACTGATGCAATGATAATCGGTAGATTATTTAATGAATTAATAAAGCAAAATATTTTTATTTTTATAACTTCTAACACAAGTCCCAATAATCTGTACAAAGACGGATTACAACGAGAATCTTTCTTACCTTTTATAAAGATAATCAATAATACATTTTATGTTAAATATCTAGATAATCACCATGATTATCGATTTGATAAAGCGTTAGGAGTTAAAGAGGCAAGGATAATTTATCCTTTAACTGTAGAAAACCAAAACAAACTTGAAAAAATTATCACAGATATTAGTGATAATAATCTTGCTCCTCAAAATATACAGATTCTAGGTAGAGAAATATCCTTTCAAAAAGTGTATCAAAGAATATTAGTAACAGATTATAATGAATTATTTACAAGAGACTTAAGCTATATCGATTATGTTAATATTTGCCAAAATTTCAACGTTATTATAGTGGGGGATGTTCATACTATCGATGCTAACGATACAAATACAGCCGTTAGATTTATCAACTTTATCGATAATGCCTATTTCTATAAAATACTCTTATTTATAAGCCTAGAAGATAACCCAAATAAAATATATCAAGGTTCAGCACGAGCCACAGAATTTAAACGTACTATTTCAAGACTAAATGAAATGAATAGCGAATCTTATTTATTAAATAATGATTTTAAAAATTAACTTCCTTAAGAGGTTGAAATGAATATTATAGTAAATCACCTTAAATTAGGTGAGATTTATAAGATTTTATTTTTTTAAGAATATGGCGAATACTGTTAATGCTAACCCATTTACGGTATGAGATATATTTTTAAAAAATTAAAAGATAAAATAGAAATCTCACCTAATTTAAGGTGATTTACTATATTCTTTCAAAAATTTTATCAATTTTCGCTAAAAAGCTCTTTAATTACTAATTAAAATTTATTTCCTCTAAGAAACTTAATAAATTCATCAATATTGATCTTTATATCGTCTTCTAAAGGCTCTTCTGTTGTCTGATTTACATAAAAAGGTAATAATCGTATTTTATCGTATGCTTTACTATTATCTTTAATAAAAATATTTCCTAAATCTTTTTTTAACTATAAAGGCAAAGGCGTACCTTTTACTGGAATAAACGGTACAGATGGAACAATTAGTCTAGTAGCTTGAATTATACAGTCACTCGGTATATTTAAATAATTTAATACTATTTCTAATGACTTAATTTGCCATGAATATTTTAAATTATTAATATAGATACGATCATATTCAAGAACTGATTCTTTTAATATAATTAATCTAGGCAAAATTTGTAGTAGCCAATGATACCAATTTTCAGAATCAGAAGATGAAATTACTGCTAATTTTCCATTAAAATATAAAGGATTTGCAGTATTAATATCTCGTTTTTTTAATAAACGATGTTGATCACCTAAGCTTGTTTGAGTATTGCGTAAGCATTACTAATATAGAGAAAGGTAAAAATTATGTATATAAAATATCTCATAAAGAGAAAAAAAGATAATTAAAATTTGCATTGCAAGCTTGGCAGCGACTTACTCTCCCATGCCTTATGACATAGTACCATTAGCGCTATGAGGTTTCACGTTCGAGTTCGGGATGGGATCGTGTGTTTCACTCATGCTATAACCACCAAGCTAGCAATACAAACTTTTAAAAAGAGAGATTTGTATTATAGTTTGCTATTAATGTTGTTGCACGACTCAAAAAAAATTCTTAACATCATATCTTAACTTTTACTACGATACTCAGCAAAATAATTTTCGCTGGATATAGTTATACAATAACATTTTTATTAGTTGATAAAGCTATTTAACCTGATAACTTTGTGAATAGATACTACACTCTTATAGCATTAACACTATATGCATATGTAATCTCACAGCAAAGTAAATCAATCGAGCTATTAGTATCGGTTAGCTACACACATTACTGTGCTTCCACACCCGACCTATCAACGTGGTGGTCTTCCACGGCTCTAATGGGGAAGTCTAGTTTTGAGGTGGGTTTCCTGCTTAGATGCATTCAGCAGTTATCCCTTCCGTACTTAGCTACCCAGCTGTGCCGTTGGCACGACAACTGGTCCACCAGGGGTACGTCCACCTCGGTCCTCTCGTACTAAAGGCAGATCCTCTCAAACTTCCTACACCCACGGCAGATAGGGACCGAACTGTCTCACGACGTTCTAAACCCAGCTCACGTACCACTTTAATCGGCGAACAGCCGAACCCTTGGGACCTTCTCCAGCCCCAGGATGTGATGAGCCGACATCGAGGTGCCAAACGATTTCGTCGCTATGGACGCTTGGAAATCATCAGCCTGTTATCCCCGGAGTACCTTTTATTCGTTGAGCGATGGCCCTTCCACTCGGGACCACCGGATCACTATGACCGACTTTCGTCTCTGCTCGTCTTGTCAGACTCGCAGTCAGGCTAGCTTATGCCATTGCACTCTAAAAGTTGATTTCCGACCAACCTGAGCTAACCATCGCGCGCCTCCGTTACTCTTTGGGAGGCGACCGCCCCAGTCAAACTACCCACCATGCATTGTCTCGGATCCTGATTCAAGGATCTCGGTTAGATGTCAAGAACCAAAAGGGTGGTATCTCAAGGGTGACTCCACAAAAGCTGACGCCTTCGCTTCGTAGTCTCCCACCTATCCTGCACATCTGATTCCTAACACCAGTGCAAAGCTATAGTAAAGGTTCACGGGGTCTTTCCGTCTGACCGCGGGAACTCCGCATCTTCACGGAGAATTCAATTTCGCTGAGTCGATACTGGAGACAGTGGGGAAATCGTTACGCCATTCGTGCGGGTCGGAACTTACCCGACAAGGAATTTCGCTACCTTAGGACCGTCATAGTTACGGCCGCCGTTCACTGGGACTTCAATTCAGAGCTTGCACCCCTCCTTTTAATCTTCCAGCACTGGGCAGGCGTCAGACCCTATACGTCGTCTATTGACTTTGCAGAGCCCTGTGTTTTTAATAAACAGTCGCTACCCCCTAGCTTGTGCCACCTGCATATGGTTGCCCATATACAGGTCATCTTTCTTCCGAAGTTACAGATGCAATTTGCCTAGTTCCTTCAGCATCGTTCTCTCAAGCGCCTTGGTATACTCTACCTGTCCACCTGTGTCGGTTTCGGGTACGGTCTATAATGAAGGTGTTATTTCCTGGAAAATATTCACTGCACAATCAATCCAATAAGACTGTACAATTTACTATTTTCGTCACATCCTTCAGGTTCAGGAATATTAACCTGATTCCCATCGATTACGCCTTTCAGCCTCATCTTAGGGGCCGACTAACCTTGCGCAGATTAACTTTACGCAAGAACCCTTGGACTTTCGGCGAGAATGTTTCTCACATTCTTTATCGCTACTTATGTCAGCATTCTCACTTCCGATACCTCCAGCAAACCTTACGGTTCACCTTCGCAGGCTTACGGAACGCTCCGCTACCATTTATGCCAAATGCATAAACCCGCACCTTCGGTACATGACTTGAGCCCCGTTACATTGTTGGCGCAAGAAAACTTATTTAGACTAGTGAGCTATTACGCTTTCTTTAAATGATGGCTGCTTCTAAGCCAACATCCTAGTTGTTTTGGTCTTCTCACATCCTTTAACACTTAGTCATGATTTAGGGACCTTAGATGGCGGTCTGGGCTTTTTCCCTCTCGACTATGGACCTTAGCACCCATAGTCTGTCTGCTATGCTGTACTCATCGACATTCGGAGTTTGATTGAGTTTGGTAAGTCTGTGGGACCCCCTAGCTCATTCAGTGCTCTACCTTCGATGGTAATCGCTATAACGCTCTACCTAAATAGATTTCGCGGAGAACCAGCTATATCCGAGTTTGATTGGCCTTTCACCCCTAACCACAGCTCATCCCCTACTTTTTCAACAGTAGTGGGTTCGGTCCTTCAGTGGATTTTACTCCACTTTCAACCTGGCCATGGCTAGATCACCCGGTTTCGGGTCTAATTCATCTAACTAAACGCCCTATTCAGACTCGCTTTCGCTACGCCTACACCTAACGGCTTAAGCTTGCTAGATAAACTAAGTCGCTGACCCATTATACAAAAGGTACGCCGTCACAAGACATATAAATACGCTTGCTCCGACTGCTTGTAAGCATTTGGTTTCAGATACTATTTCACTCCCCTTGTCGGGGTACTTTTCACCTTTCCCTCACGGTACTTGTTCACTATCGGTCACTAGAGAGTACTTAGGCTTAGAGGGTGGTCCCCCTATGTTCAAACAGGATTTCACGTGTCCCGCCTTACTCAAGGACTTCAAACTTTTTACCTATACGGGACTATCACCCTCTATGGTCAACCTTTCCATGTTGTTTTAGTTATTTTTTTGAAGCCACTGGCCTGGTCCGCGTTCGCTCGTCACTACTAACGGAGTCTCGGTTGATGTCCTTTCCTCCAGCTACTTAGATATTTCAGTTCGCTGGGTTTGCCTCATATAGCTATGTATTCACTATACAATACCTAATAAATTAGGTAGGTTTCCCTATTCGGAAATCTTCGGATCAAAGTTTATTCGCAACTCCCCGAAGCTTATCGCAGCGTATTACGTCCTTCATCGCCTTCTAGTGCCAAGGCATCCACCAAATGCTCTTATTATATTTACTTACGCTTTTAACTTGAGATTACATGATGCATACAGAATTAATTTCACAATTATTTTCAGTATCTACTCACGATATAAATTTTTATTATCGCGGTGTAATTTAGTTTTTAACTTTATCAACTTTTTAAACAGCTACAAAGTTTTATGTTTCAAACTTTGTGTGATGATTTTATATCTATATTTTTAAAGCTTGTCAAACACTAATTTCAAATAATTTTAATTTTATTTCTTATGAGAGGGCTTAAAGTTATTCTAACCTCTTTTTAAAGTAGGCTTTGTCGGCTTTTTGTTTAGATTTGCGGTCCCTAATTTTGTATCTACCTTACCGCCTAAATCTTCAAACAAAAATCTGCCTTTTTGTAAAACATGATTTACTGCTGTCATGTCTCCTTCTCTGTTTATCAAACCGCTTTGAGTTTTAACCAACAATAATTTACTGTCTTTTCTAAAGACTGGATTTTCATCAATTACAAAATCTTTAGTTATACTTAAATTATCGTTCTTATCAAATTTACCTAAAATATTTTTCTGTAAATCAGTAAATACGGCATGAACGTATAATTTTGAAATTTCTTTTATTTGCTTTGGATCGTTTATATGTTCACTGGCTTTGTTAATAAAGCCGCTAATTTCATATTGAGATGTTTTACCATGTGGAGTGTTTTTCACAAGAAATTAAGTCCCCGTAAGTAGCTTAGTTTGATTCTCTACTTCATCATCTACTATATTAATTACTTTCCTTTTTACAGAATAAATATCACTATTCTTTTCAAGCTTTGAGGTAAACTCCTTAACATCTCAATTATCATTAAACCTAACTTCTTTTTTATCTTTACCCATAATAATACTCTTATTTTAATACTGTATCTTTTAAAATATTCGTACCACGTAAAAATTCTTCTATATTCAAAGCTTTTTTACTCTCTTGCTGAAGTTTTTTCACTCGTAATATACCGCTGCCACAAGCTATTTCCAGCTTATCGCTAATCACGGTACCAGAAGTAAAGTGATGATCTGCATTTAAATATTCTGCTTCAAGGATTTTAATTATTTTATCATTATAACTAAAATATGCTCCGGGCCAAGGATTCATGCCCCTTATTTTACAATCTATTTTATATGCGGATTCATGCCAATTAATTTTTCCTTCTTCTTTAGTCAATTTATAAGCATATGTAACACCGTCACTTGACTGTTTTATTGGTACTATATTATCGATATGTGCAAGTGTTTTAATTAATAACTCCGCTCCAAGATTTGCACATTTGTTATGCAATTCTTCCAATGTTGTTCTTTCTTCTAAATCAAAATCTTCTTTCATCAATATATCACCTGTATCAAGCCCTGTATCCATACGCATAATACATACACTACTTTTCCGGTCACCCTCTATAATAGTACGCTGCAGAGGAGCCGCTCCTCTGTGACGAGGTAAATCGGATGGATGGATATTAAGACAGCCGTATTTCTTAGCTTTTAATATAGCTCTCGGCACAACAAAACCATATGCAATAACAACTATAATATCAGCATTAACTTTATTAATTAGATTTATTATTTCATCATTACGAAGAGTAGCAGGAGTATAAACAGGAATTTGATGCTCAAATGCTAATTGATGTATTGGAGATTTAGCTAAGTTAAGTCCTCTGCCCTTAGCTTTAGGTTGCTGTGTAAAAACAGCTTTAACTTCGTGATGAGTTATAAGTTTTTTAAGAGCGGGAACAGCGAATTCAGGTGTTCCCATAAAGATTACTTTCACACTATATTATTTTTGAGTTTCTTAAGCTTACGAAGTACTACATCTCGTTTTAAATTACTTAAATAATCAATCATAAGCTTACCTTCTAAATGATCATACTCATGCTGGATAACTCTTGCAAGCCAATCATTTGCTTTAAGCTCTTGCGATTTACCATGATAGTCTAAATACCGAATCTTTATAGATTCCGGTCTTGCCACCTCAATACGTTGCTCCGGTAATGAGATACAACCTTCGTTAGCCGTAACTAGCTCTTCTGATTTTTCTATTATTTCAGGATTCACTATAAAAAGCGGATAAAAATCTTTTGGTCTTGCTACCGAATCATGATCTTTTATATCAATTACTAAAATACGTTTCAATACCCCTACTTGTACTGCTGCAAGCCCTGCACCGTCTTCATGGTACATAGTTTTAAGCATATCATCCATAAATTTTCGTGTTTGATCGGTAAACTCTAAAACCGGCTGAGATTTCTGCTTTAATCTTTCATCAGGTGCCGTTACTATCGGTAATATTGACATAATTAAATCTTAATATTTCATTTTAATATACCATAAAATCACCAAAATGTAAAGAAAGCAAACCTGCCTAATTCCGGCAATAGTTGCATAATAAACTCACCTATTTGCAATAATTTGTCGAATTAATAATATTTAGTAAAAATAATAGTAAATATCAGATAATATGTCAATAAATAAGGCTTGCATAAAATTAAGGAGGAATAATAATGCATTGGGGTGATATTGAAGAAATTGCCGAACAACTCGAAGAACATTGTAGCGATCAGTATAATGAAAAAAAAATTTCATTATTAAAGCTAGAGAAACTGATTAGAGATTTAAAGGACTTTGAAGATGGAGAGAAAAAAGTCGGAGAAGTTACATTAGAAGAAATTTTAGACAAATGGGAAGAATTACGTGAAGAAATTAGAGAAATCGATTAAGTAGCTTTTGAGTTATTTTCAGATATTTATAAATTAACTTTATAACAATACATTATAATCAATAAAAATATAGCGACTACCTGAAAAAAAACTCTTAAAGTCATTAACTTTGAACTAAATTTCTTATCAAACTTTCCTCCGATAGCCATCGACACTATCCCTATAATAAGAACCGCAACGGTTAAACCAATCGCAATTAATAACCACATCATAATTTATTACCAATATATTACTTTCCACACAAAGATTATATGCTTTTTTCTTTTAAATCAATTATCTAATATTTGAGATTTAGTTAAAAATTTCACTAATTCTTCGTAAAAAATAATAATTCAAGACACACAAATATCTAACTTATCAAATTATAGATAATTCAACAATTACTTTAAAAGAAAAAGAGATATTAGGCTCTTGCGTTCTTATTAATTTTTGCTCAAAAATATCTAAAAAATACAAATAATTTAATTTTCTGCACGCACGAACCTAGAGTATTTTGCGAAACCTCGTCCTATTGCTAAAATATTTATTAATGCTCGCGGTGGGACATGACTTGCGCCATGCAAATTTGCTTAAATTAAGCTTTCTGAGTTACACTATATATATTATCTATCCGTTTAACAAAAGCACCATTTCCTAAAACATTAGCACAAGTGATCACAGGATCAAATAAGATATAAAGAGCTGTAATCAGAAACATCATATTAGTATTAAAACCTAGATATTGTTCAAGTATAGGGAGCATTACAATAATTCCGTCACCTGGTATAGCTGCTACTGAAAATTTTGCCAATACAAAATAAAAAGTAAAAATAATTAAATAAAGTAGGTTCAGCTAATCCATAACTTTTTAGTATAGCATAAGCCAAAATCGGTATGGCAAAACAATCGCCAACAAGATGAATATTGACTGTTATTGGTACAAATGGTATGAACGAGCGCTTGATTATTTTTATTATTTTCCGCTCCTATTATACTAAGTGGCATATTTACAACACTAGACATTGCACTAAATCCACTTATAGACGCTGGCATCCATCATATTACTAAGGCTAGATATGAATTCCTTAACTCGACAGTTACTTAAAATAAGCAAGACAGATATAACCAAACTGAGCAAATGCGATCGTCACAAAAATGAACATATAATCTTTAATAATTATATCTAATACTTCATCAAACTGTAGTTTTACGATAAAGCCCATTATAAATAAGGAAATTATATAGATAAACAATCGCAATATTTTTGCAACAAATGCTTCTAGCTTACAAGCCAATCCAATTGCAACTTCAGCACATAATTTTGAGGGAATAAAGCCTAAGATAATACTACTAAATACGATTTTATCATTAGAAATAATATTAGAGAAATTAAGCAACCATAACGGCTTTAAGCTATCATTTTCTATAGGAGGGATCATTGATCAATCGAATTGATATATGTATATACCTACATAATGACTTATGAAGGTAGAACAACATTAGACCCACATACTATTTGTACTTCTAAACTCCTTAGTGGATTTAATCATATGATAGCTATGATAATAGCCATTAAAATTAAGTGGCATTTTACGCAACATAAAACTTACCTAATAATAATTAGTTAATTTAAATAGATGGATATAATTAAAAGAAAGATATAGAGATATTGTTACCGGCTTAGACCGGTTGTAGTAGTAAAAAAAAGACTAAAAGTTAATATTTGCATATTCATAAATTCAATCTATAGTTGTTATAGAGAGAAAAATTAATGTGCAATACTTTTCTAGAAGTTCTCTGGGGGGTATTGTTAACTAAAAGCAGATCAATTAATAAATTAACGTCATTGCGAGGAAAATTACAAAGTAATTTGTACGTCCGCACTCTCAGGAGTTTTATTATTTCATGAGATTGCCACGTAGCCTACGGCTGCTCGCAAGACATTGTTGCGTGAAGCAATTTCACCTCTGTCATCCCGTGGCTTAACCACGGGGTGACACAGTGGGTTTTACCGATCCACGCAACAATACCTCCTTGCAATGACGACTTAGGTATCTACGAAAAATGCTTGCGCAAGAATGACATCGAGAGCTTTTTAAGAGCTATGCGGGAATAACAACGCCTCAGCCCTTATACCTCTTCAGATTGCTCTAATCCCTCTTCCTCTAACTCACTATCTTCTTCACTTTCAGAAGTTTCAGCAATTAAAGAGACAGATACGACTTTTTCACCATCATCTAGCTTAAATAGGATTACGCCGCTAGTGTTACGTCCCGTAATACGTACTGACTTAAGTTTACAGCGAATTAACTTGCCACTATTGGTAATCAGCATTAACTCATCATCCATTTTAACTGGCATAACACCGACGACTAAACCAGTTTTGTCGTTAATATCCATATTGATTATACCGCTACCGCCACGGTCAGTAATTCTATAGCCATAAGCTGAGCTTCTCTTACCAAAACCGTTCTCAGTTACGGTTAAAATGAATTCTTCGGAATTTGCCATTTCCAAAATAGCCGGGGCAGTTAAGCTTACGCCAAGTTCTTCAGGATTAAACGCCTTACCTTTAGCAATCTCTAATCTCTGCTCCCACGGCACGGATAAATAAGCATCTCTATCCTCTTTTGTACTACTAATACCTTTAAGCACAGTCATAGAAATTACGGAATCCTCTTTGGCAAGCTTCATACCTCGTACCCCATCGGAAGTACGGCTCTTAATAACACGCAGCGATTCAACAGGGAATCTTAAAGCTTTACCAGCTTTGGTAGCAAGTAAAATATGCTCGTCTTCTTTACATAGTTTTACGTCTATTAATTTATCGTCCTCATCAAGCCTAATAGCAATTTTACCGTTCGACTGAAGCTTTTTGAAATCTAATAAATCGCTTCTTCTGATATTACCCTTGGCAGTTGCGAACATAATGTTTAAATTATCCCTCTCATCCTGATTTTCAGGTAGCGGCATAATATTCGTAATATGCTCATTTGCTTTCAACGGTAATATATTAACCATCGGTCTACCCTTACCTTGTGGATTACTTAAAGGCAATTTATACAGTTTTAAACTATAAACCTGACCGATATTTGAGAAAAACAACATAGGAGTATGGGTACTACCAACAAAAACTTGCGTGGTAATATCTTCATCACGCATTGAAAGCCCTGATCTTCCTTTACCGCCACGTTTTTGCGCACGATAGCTACTTAGAGGTACACGCTTGATATACCCGCCAAGCGTTACGGTTACAACCATTTCTTCACGCTGAATTAAATCTTCTATATCTTGATCAAATTCGCCGAATTCAATTGAAGTAAGACGAGGAGTCGCAAATTCTTCTTTAACTTTAATGAGCTCTTCCTTTAAAACTTCAAGTAACCTTGTACGAGAGCCGAGTATATTAAGATATTCGGTGATCTCCGTAGTGAGGTTCTTTAAATCCTCTTCAAGCTTGTTTTTCTCCATAGTGGTCAGGCGTTGCAATCTCATTTCTAAGATTGCCTTAGCTTGCACTTCGGTAAAGTTACATGTACCCTGCTCGTTTAACATTGCTTTATCATCAACCAACTTTACAAGAGGTAGGATATTTAATGCTTCCCACTGACGAGCCATTAATTCTTGTTTAGCTGCATTCGGGTCATTTGAAGCTTTAATAATACGTATTATTTCATCGATATTACTAACGGCAATAGTTAGTCCTAGTAAAATATGAGCTCTATCTCTTGCTTTATTGAGTAAATATATAGTACGGTTAGTAATTACTACTTCCCTAAAACTAACGAAAGCTGCAATTACTTCTTTCAAATTCATCACTTTCGGTAGCCCGTCTTTAAGAGCAAGCATAATAACACCGAAGCTAGTTTGTAGCTGCGTACATGCGTATATTTGATTTAAGACTACTTCAGCAACTACGTCTTTCTTTAACTCAATAAAAATCCTTACACCGTTTTTATTCGATTCATCACGTAAATCACTTATACCTTCTATACGCTTTTCCTTAACCATTTCAGCGATTTTCTCAACGAGCCTTGCCTTATTTACCATATACGGTATTTCGGTAATAATAATTGCTTGACGGCTATTACCGATATTCTCAATCTCGGCTCGACCCCGTATAATAATACTACCTCTACCGGTAAGATATGCCGATCTAATACCGCTAATGCCTAAAACCATTGAACCTGTAGGAAAATCTGGTCCTTTAACGACCTCAAGTAAATCTAATATTTCTATATCGTTATTATCTATATATAAACAGCACGCATCGATAACCTCACCAAGATTATGAGGCGGGATATTAGTTGCCATACCGACCGCAATGCCTCCGCTACCGTTCACCAATAAATTGGGAAACATTGCAGGAAGTACGGAAGGCTCTTCTTCAGAACCATCGTAATTAGGGTTAAAGCTGACAGTCTCTTTATCGATATCCTCTACGAGCTTATGCGAAACTTTGGCCATTCGAGATTCGGTATATCGCATTGCTGCCGCCGCATCACCATCCATCGAGCCGAAATTACCCTGCCCATCTACAAGCGGTAAACGCAAGGAAAAATCTTGTGCCATACGTACTAACGCGTCGTAAATAGCACTATCGCCGTGCGGATGGTATTTACCCATCACGTCACCGACTATTCTAGCGGATTTTCTATAAGGTTTACTACCATGATTACCGGCTTCATACATGGAATAGATAATTCGGCGATGTACCGGCTTTAAGCCGTCCCGAACATCTGGTATAGCTCTACTTACTATAACACTCATAGCATAATCAAGATAAGATACTTTCATCTCATCTTCGATATTTACCGGTACTAAATTAGAAGAAGATTTATCAGTCACGATTACTTAGCCTTAAATTTAATGAATTATATTTAATAATAGAGCCATAATAAATTTCTTTCAAGGATTGCTTTTATTTATAATCGTGGCATTGTTTCTAAGTTACCGATGTCGTTGCTGCGGGGCATTGTTGCGTGGATGCCGATGTCATTCCTACGAAAGCAGGCATCTAGTTTTTTAAGCAAATTATATACTAAATTTTTATGTAATTTTCTTTGTTTTATCATTTTTTACTGGATTTCCACTTTCGTGGGAATGACATAAATGAGCCATACAACAAGGCCTTTAGTTGCTTACAATGACGACATCAACCGTTTCTAAACAATAACATAATCGTAAGAGTTAACAAACTTTTTATATATTAGAATTATTTTATACTTTCTAAATATAATGAACGCGGCTCTATTCTTGTTATCTCATCTACCGTTACCTGTTCTTCTAACCTTTGTTTAAACTTAGATCTTAGTTTTTCTAAATCTTTATTTTTCTTAGAGAACGGTAATATTTTAGATAATAATTTATTATCTTTGTTGAACATGTAGGTGCTCCCGTGATTAAACTTAAATTGCTCAAGTTTTAACCACCGAAGATTTTAACTTCGGGTGGTTGGGACGTTCAAAGAACCGTCATAGAACAGTTATAATAGCTTTTAGGTTTAAAGCTTACACTTTAAACCCTATAGCTACTATCGCCCCAACCATGCAGTCGAGGATTATACCATTTATACGGCTGATAATACCACTTAGGATAGAGACTTTGACACCCCGAAATAACGTCACCGCTATTCTTGCAAGAAATTTTAGCCAATTTTTTGAAATATCAATTAGCTATCCATGTCATTCCTGCGTGGATCAGTTTTTGCGTCATTGCGAGGAAATTACAAAGTAATTGACGAAGCAATCTTGAGAAGAATTCCTGAGATTGCCACGCTCACTAACGTTCGCTCGCAATGACGACTTGATATCCACGCAACAAAACCTCCGCGGGAATGACATCGAGCTGGTTTTACCAAACCACTTAACAAAGCTTGTAGTTGATATAATGATAAATTTTAAGAATGTTCCTCTTCTTGCTGTTTATACCAAAGTTCAGCATAATAGCATTTGTGCTGTAGCAAGGTTTTATGGTTGCCCCGCTCAACTATATAACCGTTATCTAAAACGATAATCTCATCTGCATCGATAATAGTTGAGAGTCTATGGGCAATGATAAGGGTAGTATGGTGAGCCGAGATCTCTTTAAGGCTTGCTTGAATTAGCTTTTCAGTTTTAGTATCAAGCGAACTTGTTGCCTCATCAAAAACATATATTGCTGGATTTTTTAAGATAGTTCTTGCAATTGCAATGCGCTGTTTCTCACCGCCCGAAAGCTTTAAGCCTCTCTCGCCTACCTGCGTCTCATACCCTTCGGGTAACGTGCTAATAAACTCATGAATATGAGCATTTTTTGAGGCTGCTATAACTTCATCGTAGCTTGCTGCATTATTACCGTATGCGATGTTGTAATATATCGTATCGTTAAACAGTACCGTATCTTGCGGGACAATTCCAATAGATTTACGCAGCGATTGTTGCGTGACTTCTCTTATATCCTGACCATCAATAGTAATATTGCCGCTATTAATATCGTAAAACCTAAAAAGCAAGCGTGATATCGTCGATTTCCCTGCCCCGCTACTACCGACTACTGCTAAAGTTTTACCGCTCTTAATCGTAAAACTTATATTATGTAAAATCGGACGTTCCTGATTATAAGCAAAGCTAACATTATCGAAACTAACCTCACCTTTTAAGATAATTAGCTCCTTAGCGTTCAAAACATCCTCCACTTCTGCCGGTATATCAAGCAGCTTAAACATATCTTCTATACTAACTAGAGCGTTTTTAATTTCTCTATAAGCAAAGCCAAGTATTGAAAGCGGAATTGATAGCTGAAATAGATAAGTATTAACCATTATTAAATCGCCGACGGTCATTTTATTTTGGTTAATAGCATTTGCTGAAAGTATCATAAGGCTCACAAGCCCTAAGGATATTATAACATCCTGCCCGATATTTAAAATCGATAGGCTGTTAGTAGTTTTAGTAGCTGATTTTTCATAAGTTTGTAAAGCCTCATTAAACTTTATCGCCTCATATTCTTCATTACCGAAATATTTAACGGTCTCAAAATTCAGTAAACTATCGATTGCTCTACTATTGGCGGTATTATCGCTTTGGTTCATTTCCCTTGCAAAAGAAATACGCCAAGTACTGATTAGGCAAGTATAACCAACATAAACTATCATTGTTATTAAAATAGTTACGGCAAACCAAATACCGTAAACATACCATAACATCCCGCTTACTAATATAATTTCTACGCTTGTCGGGAAAATATTAAATAACGAATACCGCAGTACCGCTTCAATACCTTTAGTACCACGCTCTATTGACCTACTTAAGCCCCCTGTTTTTCTAGTAATGTGAAAACGCATACTTAAATTATGCATGTACTTAAAGACATTTAGAGCAACTAAGCGAGTTGCTTGATACCCTACTTTTGAAAAAATGATATTTCGTAATTCACTGAAAATTTGAACAAGTATTTTTGTTCCGCCATATGCAACAATAATCCCGATAATAACCGAAAGAGCAAAGTTTTTATTTAGCCCATCTTTATTTAGCCCATCTATTATATATTTATAAACAATAGGAACGAAAATATTTATTACTCTAGCTATGACTAGACAAATAAGAGAGGTAACAATACGCAGGCGTATATCAAAATCCTTCGACCATAAATACGGCAGAAGTAGATAGAATGAATTTTTGTGAGTTTTGTTTTTAGACATTTTGAAGTTTTTGTAGTTTTCAGCATCATTGCGAGCGGGCATTGCTCGCGTGGATACTAAATCGTCATTACGAACGACCGTAGGGAGCTTGGCAATCTCATGAAATAATAACAAACTCCTTAGATTGCTTCGTCAATTACTTCGTAATTTCCTCGCAATGACGTTTTTATTAATTAAGCTCCGGCAGCAGGTGAAGTCTTCTTTGGCTGATTTTCTAACAGCTTATCTAGCCTCCCCTCTTTTTCAAGATCAAACAGAGCATCACAACCGCCAATATGCATATTATCTATAAATATCTGCGGGACGGTCTTTTTTCCACCGGATTTCTTAATAAATTTTTCTTTCTCTTCCTGAGTAAAATTACTTACTTCAATTTCCTCATACGCAACATTTTTCTTATCAAGCAATGCTTTAGCTTTTATACAATAAGGACAACTAGCGAGAGTATAAATAATAATTGTGTGTAATACTACTTTATTCATAATGTTATATTTTTTTGTTAGATTTTAATATATTATCTTAAACTATAGTTTTTAAAGCAAGTAAAAATGCATGAATAATTTTTCTATTATCTCAGAATATAAACCAGCAGGCGATCAACCAAAAGCAATAGATGAAATTATAGCAGGTTTAAGTAGCAAAAAACGCTCACAAATGTTGCTTGGTATTACGGGATCAGGCAAAACCTTTACTATGGCAAATATTATAGAGAGAACTAATCGTCCTACTCTTATTATGGCTCATAATAAAACTTTAGCTGCCCAAATCTATTCAGAGATGAAATCACTTTTTCCAAAGAATGCCGTTGAATACTTTGTCTCATATTATGATTATTACCAGCCCGAAGCTTATATAGCACGCACCGATACTTTTATAGAAAAAGACTCAGCCATTAACGAACAGATTGATTTAATGCGTCATTCCGCTACAAGATCGCTATTAGAGCGTCGTGACGTTATAGTAGTTTCTTCCGTTTCCTGTATTTACGGGCTTGGCTCGCCCGATTTATATTACCAAATGATGGTTAATCTAGAGCCTGGTCAAAGCTACCCTCGTGATCAGCTACTAAACGATTTGATAAATCTACAATATGTGCGTAACGATATCGGATTTGAGCGTGGCTGTTTTAGAGTTAAAGGCGACAACATCGATATTTTCCCCTCACATTACAGCGATAAAGCTTGGCGTTTATCGTTTTTCGGTCATGAACTCGAATATATCTATGAATTTGATCCCCTAACCGGTGAAAAACTTGCTAAGCTCGATAAAGCTATGGTTTTTGGTAATTCACATTTTGTGATGCCTCAAGAAACGGTCAATCATGCCATATCAGGTATTGAAGAAGAATTACAAAAACGCTTAGAGTTTTTAAAGTCACAAGACAAACCACTTGAAACTCAAAGGCTAAATCAACGTACTCAATATGATCTTGAAATGTTAACGGAAACCGGCAGCTGTAAAGGCGTTGAAAACTACTCTCGCTTTTTCACAGGACGTAATGCCGGTGAGCCGCCTCCTACATTATTCGAATACCTACCAGAAGATGCATTATTATTTGTTGATGAAAGCCATGTATCCATACCGCAAATTAGAGCAATGTATAACGGCGATCGAGCAAGGAAAGAAGTTTTGGTAGAGCATGGGTTTCGTCTACCCTCTGCACTTGATAACAGACCTTTAAAATTTGAAGAATGGGACAAATTTAGACCACAAACTGTGTTTGTATCTGCAACTCCAGGACCGTTCGAGTTAGAAGCAACCGGCGGCACGGTTGTAGAATTGATTATCAGACCTACGGGGCTGCTTGATCCTGAATGTATTATCAAACCCGCTACTAACCAAGTTGAGGATTTAATTAGCGAAATTCAAAACACTATCGCTCAAGGTTTTCGTGTTCTAGTCACCACCTTAACTAAAAAAATGGCAGAAGATTTAACCGCCTATTTGCAGGAGCTAAAATATAAAACTTCTCATTTACATTCTAACGTTCATACTCTAGAGCGTATAGAAATTTTACGAGATTTAAGACAAGGTACTATTGATATTTTAGTCGGTATTAATCTATTAAGGGAGGGGCTTGACCTCCCTGAATGCGGCTTAGTTGCTATACTTGATGCAGACAAAGAGGGTTTTTTGCGGTCGGAAGTATCGTTAATACAAACAATAGGAAGGGCTGCAAGAAATAGCGCGGGTAGAGTTATACTTTATGCCGATAAAATGACTAAATCTATCGACAAAGCCGTTAGTGAAACGTTGCGTAGAAGACAAATTCAGCAGGAATATAATGAAAAACACGGCATAATTCCAAAAACCATCAACCGTGCTATTCACGCTTTAGCAGAATTTGAGAAAATCGATAGTAAGCTTGATAAAAAACAAACTCATACTTTATTTGATAATCCTACTAAGCTAAAAATCCATATTGATAAATTAAAGAAAGAAATGCTTAAAGCCGCAAGTAATCTTGAATTTGAACACGCCGCAAAACTTCGTGATCAGCTAAAAACTCTAGAAGAGGCAGCACTCGAGTTGAGTTAATGGTGTGCGTTGTGGATACCAAAATCGTCATTGCGAGGCAAAACTGTAAATTTTGACGCAGCAATCTCAGGAGTTTGTTATTATTTCATGAGATTGCCACGCAAGGCCTATGGCTGCAATGACGATTCAGTGTCCACACAGGCAATACCATTAACAACACCTAAAACTCCTACGATGATACGGTGATAAGCCGTGTATATTAATAGCTTCAATATGTTCTTTGGTACCATAGCCGGAATTTTTGTGCCATAAATATTGGGGGAATTCAGCACTTAAGTCTCGCATCAAACGATCCCTAGTAACTTTTGCAACAATAGAAGCCGCAGCAATCGATAATGATAAATTATCACCGTTAATTATACTGACAAATCTTTCATCCTTAAACTGCATATTACCGTCAACTAACACTATTTCTGGCTCAAGGCTCAGATTTGCCACAGCAATAGAACAAGCTTTTTTCGTTGCCTCTAATATATTAATATCATCAATTTCGGTATGAGAAATAATAGCAGTTGCCCAAACATAATTACTAGTGATTTGTTCATATAGTAATTCTCTTTTCTTTTTGGAAAGCTTTTTAGAATCTTTAATGCCCGTTATAATATTGGCGTTATCTATTATAACGGCACTTGCTACTACCGGACCTGCGAGCGGTCCTCTACCTGCTTCATCTATACCTGCCACAATACAGTTATGATATTTTTTTTCAAAATGTAATAGATCTACTTCCATAATTGTATTTTTTTAATTTTTGATATATGATAGAGCAGTTTAGAATTACAAAAAAGGAAAAGTGCAAAATTATTTTCAATTATTAGGACTTCCACAAGAGTATAATATTAATTTAAAGATATTAGAAAAGCAATATTTTGCTATGCAGATAAAATATCATCCCGATAAAGCAAAAACTTTGCAGGAAAAGGAACAAAATCTAATTACTGCGGCTGAATTAAATAACGCTTACTCTACTCTTAAAGATGCATTAAAGCGTGCTGAATATATGCTGCTTTTGCAAAATATAAATTTGAATGACGAAAAAACACGTAGTTTACTTTCGCCGATAGAATTAAGCATATTCTGGGATGAAATGGAAATAATCGAAAATACTACCTTATTTAGTGATTTAGAAAAAATAAAAGACAAATATGAATTAATGAAAAAGCTTGAAATTGATTCTTTAAAACAAGCTTTTGAAGAACAAAATCTATCAGACGCAACTATAAAAACTAGCAAGCTTAAATATATTGGGACATTGCTGCATAAACTGCAAGAAAAAATAAAATCATGCAAATAATAGAAATTAGGGAACCGGAGCAAGCTGATTTTCAGCAAGAACGACAAATAGCAGTCGGTATCGATTTTGGCACTACTAACTCATTAATAGCTATTGCAGCTAATAGAAAAGTTAAAGTTATCAAATCTATAGATGATAAAGAATTAATCCCAACTACTATAGATTTTACAAGTAACAATTTTACTATAGGTAATAATAAAGGACTGCGTTCTATTAAAAGACTATTCGGTAAAACATTTAAAGAAATTCTAAATACTCCGGCACTTTTTTCGTTAGTTAAAGATTATCTAGATGTAAATAGTAGTGAGCTTAAGCTAAATTTTGCAAATAAACAACTGAGAGTCTCTGAAATTGCAGCAGAAGTTTTTATTTACCTAAAAAATCAAGCAGAAGAACAATTAAAGACTAATCTAACTAAAGCAGTAATAACAGTACCTGCACATTTTAACGATGCAGCAAGAGGCGAAGTAATGCTTGCGGCTAAAATAGCAGGTTTTGAAGTATTAAGGCTAATTGCCGAACCTACTGCAGCTGCCTATGCTTACGGCTTAAACAAAAATCAAAAAGGCTGTTATTTAGTATATGACCTAGGCGGCGGCACTTTTGACGTATCTATTCTTAATATACAAGAAGGTATTTTTCAAGTTATAGCAACAAACGGCGATAATATGCTTGGTGGCAACGATATAGATGTAGTAATTACACAATATCTTTGCAATAAATTTGATTTACCTAATTCTATAGATACTTTACAACTTGCAAAAAAAGTAAAAGAAACTTTAACATATAAAGATAGTTTTCATAATGATAATGTATCAATTAATAAACAAACATTAGAGCAATTAATTTTACCTTTAGTAGCACGTACTATCAATATAGCTCAAGAGTGTTTAGAACAAGCAGGAAATCCAAATATAGACGGAGTTATTTTAGTAGGGGGGGCGACCCGCATGCCTTTAATAAAAGACGAATTATATAAAGCATTTAAAATAGATATTCTATCAGATATCGATCCTGATAAAGCAGTTGTATGGGGGGCTGCATTACAAGCGGAAAATTTAATAGCACCCCATACAAATTCATTATTGATTGATGTCACACCTTTATCACTGGGTATGGAATTATATGGCGGTATAGTTGAAAAAATCATCATGCATAATACTCCGATTCCTATTTCGGTAGTAAAAGAATTTACGACTTATGTCGACAATCAAACCGGTATACAATTTCATATATTGCAAGGTGAACGTGAAATGGCTGCCGATTGCCGCAGTTTAGCCCGATTTGAGTTAAAGGGACTTCCTCCTATGAAAGCAGGATATATTAGAGCCGAAGTTACTTTTGCTATTGACGCAGACGGTATATTATCCGTTTCTGCTTATGAGAAAATCAGTAATACATCACATGCTATAGAAGTAAAGCCAAATCATGGTATTGATAAAACGGAGATTGATATTATGTTAGAAAATGCGTATAAAAATGCTAAAATAGATTATAATACAAGATTATTACAAGAAGCAGTAATTGAAGCAGAATCTTTAATCTTTAGCATAGAACGTGCTATAGCGGAATTAACAACTTTATTATCGGAAAGTGAGATATCTATAATTAATTCTTTATTAGATAATATAAAAGAAGCCGCACACGCTAGAGATCGGATCTTAATTAATAATTCTATTAAAGAGTTTAAATCCAAAATAAAAAAATCTATGGATACAAAGTTTAATATAATAATTAATGATTTGCTAAAAGGCAAAAGTATCAATCAAATTAAATAGCCTCAGTTATATATAATCGCACTAATTTAGATAAGGAAAAATAAGAAGAATGTCAGGAAAAATAAAAGTAACATTTATTATAAATGATGGAGAAGCAAAAACAGTAGAAGCACCAATAGGGCTTTCTATTTTAGAAATTGCCCATAGTAACGATCTAGACCTTGAGGGAGCTTGTGAAGGATCGCTTGCTTGTGCTACTTGTCACGTTATTTTAGAAGAAGAATTTTACAACAAATTAAAAAAACCTACGGAAGCAGAGGAAGATATGCTTGACTTAGCCTTTGGTCTTACCGATACTTCTAGATTGGGATGTCAAATTATTTTAACCGAAGAATTAGACGGCATAAAAGTACGCCTTCCTTCTGCTACTCGTAATATAAAATTATAATGGATTAAAAAAGTGATACGTAAAATACTTCTTTTTGTGTTTTTAGCCTTTACAATAATATGGTTTGCAACTGCATATACTATAAAAAATAACATTGTAAGTTTAATTAAGAATTCTGAATCCGATAATCTTAAAATATCTTATAATGCAGTTAGGTTTTCAGGCTATCCTTTTAATTGGAAAATTACCGTAACGGATCCTAAAGTAAAATTAATTGATCATGTAAATTCTAAAGAATTTACATGCGAAAATATTGTCTTAAATATAGCTTTTAGTACTAAAAGAGCTGCTCTTAATTTCGGTCCTTTTATTAGAAAAGTCGATAATTACGGCGACAAAACATTTACCTATGATGTACGCAGCGATGATGACATAAAGGGTATAGGAAAATTTAATAAACCTTTATATAAAATATCAAAAGATGATAATTTAAAAGAAATATTAAAATCAATTCAGTTAAATAATAAAGCATTATTGATATTTAAAGATAATCAAGAAATCTTTAAAATTAATGATTTAGCATTTCTTATACGAAAACAGAATTTAGCAAGTGAGGAAAATATATCCTTATTTTTAAACATGAATTATTATTCAGAAAAAGATATTTTGAATTTTAAAAATGCTAATTTAGATATTGCTGCTTCTTTAAAATTTGCTGAAGGCGGAGAAGATTCAGCTATTTTACAAAATTTTAATATAGAAAGATTTATTTTTACTTGTGATAATGATTCTAAAGTTAATTTAAACGGCGCTTTACAACTCTTTGCCAATAAATTACCGAAAGGAAAACTACATTTTGAGCTAGAAAATTATAATTCCATAGTTGATAAATTATTACCGAATAATATTATTGTTTCTAAGAAAATAATTAAAACAATTATTGCTAAAGCAATTAATAAAGCTTCCGACGCACCATTAAATACAGAGCAAAATGATTCAAATTCAGCTTACAACAACATAGAAAAAGCTAAGTTTGATATTGAGTTTTCAGACAAAGGAATAAATATCGGTTCTATTAATTTATTAGAACTAAAACTTGGTGCACATAAAGAAGACCAAAATACCGCAAATAATTCAAATTAGTTTTATGAACAATTTTAAACTAGCGACTATTATTAGTATATTTCTTATTTGCAGTAATATTTATGCTGCTCCAAAAGTCATTAAAATCGGTACCGGCTCTATTTTAAAAGGATATTATGCTATTGGACTTGATTTATGCAAGACTATTACAAATAACGATAAAAATAATGAACATATTAAATGCGAAGTTGTTGCAACAAACGGTAGTATAGAAAATTTAAAATTATTACAACAAGGCAAAATTGATTTAGCCCTAGTGCAAGCTAATATTGCAGTAGAAGCATATGAGGGCATAGGTTATTATCACGATCAAGAAAAAATGCAAAATTTACGTCAGGTGCTTAATCTACATGATGAGTTTTTTACGGTTATTGTAAAAGATGAGGATAAAATAAAAGTTTTTGCTGATATTGACGGAAAAAAAATAACTAACGGTCCGACATTTTCCAGTAGTAATATTACTTATGATATCGTACGTTCTTTATATAAATTTGCTAAGGAACCTGAAGAGCTACACATTAATTATGAAGATGCTAGTGATCAATTCTGTAATAAGGAAATAGATGCTATAATAATGATGGTTGGACATTCTAACCCCTTAGTAAATTTAATAGCTAATAAGTGTAAAATTGATTTCATTTCAATTGAAAATGATAAAATAACGGAATTAATAAAACAAAATAGAGCTTTTCATAAAGCCATACTTCATAAGGGCTTATATCCAGGGATTACCGATGATCAAACTACAGTAAAAGTATCGGCAATCCTAGTAACTAGAGATGAGACGAAGCGTGATATTTTAGATAAATTTATCGGAGCTTTTCATAGAAACGTAGCAAATTTTAAACTTTCTAATTACTTATTAAATAACCTGGACATTAACTATTTCGCCGATACTAAAAATTTTGTTCTACCAAAACATGATTCAGTAAGAAACAAAAACTAACAATATCTTATGTCTGAAAATACTATATTTAAAAATATACTTATACCTATAGATTTAAATGATAAAAAATCTATAAAAGGTATTCTTTCTAAGGCTTTAATGCTTGCGACGAACTTTCAAGCAAAATTACATTTTATGTATGTAATTCCTGAATTCGGTATGAAAATGTTTGAAGATTATTTACCTAAACATTGGAGAACGGAGAAAAAAGAAAAGTATAAAGCTCAAATTAAAGAGCTTATCAAACAATATATTCCCGATGAAATTGAAACAGATTATTATATAGGTAGCGGTGCCGTTTATGATGAAATAATTAAGCACTCTAGTGAAATTAAAGCCGATTTAATAATAATCTCTGCAGTCAGACTACAATTAAAAGATTATATGCTTGGACCTAATGCTTCTAAAATCGTCCGTCATTCAGATATATCAGTGTTAGTAGTAAGAGACGAGTAATAAGTATTATTTACAACTCTTGGGAGTGTATTGCTAGCGTGGGTCCATAATCATCATTGCGAGCAGCCGTAGGCTGCGTGGCAATCCACAAAAAATAAAAAAAATGCTATAAATTAGCATTTTTACTGGATTGCTTCGTCAAAACTTACAGTTTTTTCTCGCGATGACGATTTTGGCTGTTATAACTTCACTTTCAACTTCATAAAGCCTTGATGGCTTTGATATTTCTTTTGTAAATGACAGTTATATTCAAGTAATACGCTTACATTATCTTTTTTAGTTAAAACGCTAGCATCGATATTATAAGCAACTTTAGGCTGCTTCGGTAATGCGATAGTTTCATTAACTTCTCTATCGTTCCATTTTACTTTAGCATTAAGTTTTTTACTATTATCATTAAAGTAATGTTCTACAGATGCTTGAAGTGCAGGCGTAACACTGAAACCTTCAGCTATTTTCTGCGGTGCTAAAGCTACCTTCTACCTTACCGCCTAAAATACCGCTCTATAAATACTGCTTTTTAGAAGCAATACTCAAATACTGAATACCTACATCACTTTCTTGATATGTATCGTCTTTAGAGTGGCCGTATCTTATACCAAGATTTGGAGTAAGAGTAATATCACCATTCATAAGATGATAACTTAATAAAGTTTCAAAGTTATAATTATAATTCTTATATTTACCGGTTGCAATAGTACCTAAATGGTTGATTTTACCCTTTACTATATTATGATTGTAAGCAAACATAGCTTGTATCATAAAGTTTTTCGGTAATTCTTTTTGTCCGTATAAAGTTACGATATGGCTATCGATATTAGTATTTGACCTGCTACCGTTAGACTCAAACTTTGAATCCAATTTAGTATAAGCAATACCGACTAAATCTTTGTAGTTATCAGAACCAATATCAAAACCTATACCTATAGTACCGCCCGAAGCATGACCTTTATAACCGGCACAACCTTGTTGCGTATTAGTACCGTAAGTACCTGCAATCCAAAGGCTTTTATCTAACACTTTTTCATCTTCATCACCCGCAGCAACCGCAGCACTAAAGAACATTCTATGCGATATAATATTACAGCTCATTTGAGTGATATCATGAATCGGATTATATATTGCTCCCATCATTTCTTCGTCTTGTTTTACTGCATTTTGCATTTCTACAACTTCAGCAGCTTCAGCAATGCTTGCTTCTGCGGCTTCCTGTATAGAAGCAACTACTTTTGCCTCCTCTTCTTGTCTAGCTTCCTCTTGCTTCGAGTTTTCAAGGCTAACTTCAGAATCCTTAGATTCTGATTTATTTGTACTACTAGATACTTCTACTTTGTTCGCTCCCGTATTATATTATAATCATCATCTTCATCATCATCAAAGCCTTCAATATTGCCCTCTACAAGAACAATCCTCTCTATACGTTGAACAATCATAATTTCTGCACCAGTATGCTTCTTCCACCGGAGGCGGCACTCCCCCTACATCTTCCATATTAATAACTACCGGTACCGGTGCTAATGGAGCTGCAACTGCAGGAACAGCTATTACCTCTTCTACGTCCTCTTCTCTTGGATCTGCCGGTAAAACCAATGGTGCAACAGGAGCTACTACAACTACTCCACCATAGCTTACGTCTGTCTCCATTTGCTACTACTTGTGCTGCTTGCTGCTGACTCAGAACGTCTTGTAGCAACTTCTGCTTCATTTACAGCTGCCACTTCTATAATTGCTGCTAACCTAGAATTATTCGCTTTCAGTTGCTGCATTAATCCTGCATCTTGATTCATGCTAACACATAGATTTCTTGTTTCCTGATCTATACCACTTGCTACTTCTCTTTTAGAACCTATGAACTCAATATTGGTTCCTTCTTTTATAGCTTGAGCTAATTGATTTATATTACCATCAAGTGCATCTGCATTTTTAGTTGTATATTTCTCAAAAACTTCTTCTACAATTAATGCTTTTAGTTTTTCCTTTCCTTGAGTCTTTATTGCTAACTCTCTTTTTTGTCAACTGAAGCTGCTATAGCTTGAACAGCGGTTGCGGATTTTTTCCCTATTTTAGAAGTAGGAGCAATATAAGCTACTGCCATTGCAACCGCAGCATTTTTTTTAAGAAAAAGATTTTCGATAGGCTTTAGACTGTTTCTCTTTCTAACTAAACCGTCTATACCAAGCCCATTCCCTCGTAGGTAGTGGCGATCCCTACTACCACTATTACCGGTACAACAACAGGGGTATTAAATACCGCTTCTATTTTCTCACCACTTATTATATTAAGAAATTTTACCTCTTTTGAGAAATCTTTAGTATTAGGTATTAAAGCTTTCATTTTTGCATTAAAATTATTTTGTACGGTGTCTGTTATATTTTTCTCTGTAATGGTTTTAGAAGCTTTAGATAAACCAGCTACATTATTGGCTAAAACTTTTCTTAGTAATCTAATAGAACCTAAACACGATCAACCAATGCAATATTATAAAGAAGCCATATAGTGGTTAAATAAGTACTCGGACAAAGCAGAAGTAACTCAAACTATAGCTAGCTGCTACTCTAAAATATGCGATATATTGAGCGAAGAAGAAGATTATAATGGAGCTCTAACATGTAATGAAGAACTTAAGGAAATGTACAATAAAATCGGCGATATGCTATTTAATTTAGGACGTGAAAACCCAGCTAAGCTATCATATTTTAAAGCAGCTGGTGTTGTACGTGATCCTCAAAAACAACGAGATGCAATGCTTATGGCATACAATACTTTCGTAGGAAACCCAAATAATAACGCAATTCAACAAATAGATATTTCAGAACAACAACAAAGAAAGGGATATCTTAATGGTATAATTGGCGACATTATTGATCTGTGACCGTTCACTAGTATTAAGCGGCTTATTATTCCTCTCTGTCATCCCGTGATTTATTCACGGAATCCAGTAAAAAATATAAAAATTCATTTTTATATGACCCATGAACGCTCACATTGATCTATCTATCTCAATAAATCATTTATGCTTACTTTAGCTCTAGTAGTTTTATCGACTTGTTTTACGATAACTACGCAATAAAGTCCAGGCTTACCGGCTTCCTTAGCAGGTAATACTCCTGGAACTACAACGGAATAAGCCGGAATTCTGCCGTAAATAATTTCACCTGTATCTCTGTATACTATTTTTGTAGAGCTACCGATAAACACCCCAATACTAATTACTGCTCCTTCCTCTACTATTACACCTTCTGCTATTTCCGATCTTGCACCGATAAAACAATTATCTTCAATGATAACAGGCTTGGCTTGCAACGGCTCAAGCACCCCACCTATTCCCGTGCCGCCTGAAATATGGCAATTCTTGCCGATTTGAGCACATGAGCCGATAGTAACCCATGTATCAATCATTGTTCCCTCATCTATATAAGCACCTATATTAATGAAAGAAGGCATAATTACAACATTTTTAGCTATATAAGTACCAGTTCTAACAACAGCTCCAGGCACTTTGCGTATAGCTGCTTCTTTGAATGTATTTTTATCAGTATCTGCAGAAAATTTAGGAGCAACTTTGTCATACCAACTATTATAATTGTTATTATAAAGTTGTGATTCCGTAGTGATAAAATATAGCAATATAGCTTTCTTTACCCATTCATTAACTTGCCAACTATTTTCTTTCTTTTCACAAACACGAATCGTACCTTGATTTAAGCTTTCTATACTATCATTAAGAGCTTGCTTTAATGTTATAAGCTTTGAAGAATCATGAAGAAGTTTGTCCTTAATTTGCCAAGCTTCTTCAATTTCTTTAATAAGAGAGGACATATCTTTTAACTGTTTTATTGCCAAAAATAATAAATGAGATTATCATGAAAGTCAAATATAATACAAATATAATAATTATAATTAACTATGTATATTACTTGCCCAAATTGCCAAACAAGATTTATTGTTACAAGCAATCAAATAGGTATTAACGGACGACGAGTAAAATGTTCCAAATGTAGCCATTTGTGGTATCAGAAATTAGACTATAATATTAGTACATTAAATGACTTTAAAGATAAAGTAAACACGGGAACTATTAAAACTCCTATTAAAAATCATTACAATGCTAATGTACCGGTTATTTTCCCGTATATTCCTCCTAAGAAAAAATATAACATATTTCCAATATTATGGACTAGCTTTATAATTTTTTGTTTAGTGATATTACTAATAGATAGCTTTAAATTCTTAGGTAAATATGATCAATTAAAGATAGAAGAAATTAATTTAGGCCAATCTCGTCATATAGGCGGTATGAAGATATTTTATAAATTATCTAATGAGTCTGATTATTTAATTTCCGATCCTATAATCAAAGTGAGAGTAATGGATACTAATAATCAAGCTTTAGATGAATATGTATCAATTACAAAACTACAAACAAAAATCCCTGCAAAACAAGCAATATATCTAGAAATGAATATTGAAGGGATCCCTATTACAGCAAAATATATTGATATTGTTATAGGTAATAGATTAGGACTTTTATTTAAGTGAGGACGTTGTTGCATAGACCGATAAAATCCACTGTCATCCCGTGGTTTAACCACGTGGTCCATCAAAACAATTAAAACACTATTGAGTATTGTACGAATATTGCCCTTGACCTGAGTATAAAGGCAATGGATGTCATGTGGAAATGACATAGGAGCTATGCAACAACATCACTTAAAAATAAAATACCCACAAGCTAAAGCTTATGGGTATTACTAAAGATATAATAATTTTATGTATTAGGAAACACCACAATTTGAGTTATTAGTATCACTTGATACCATATTAACAATATCTGGAGCTTTAAATAATATAATGATTGCAGTAACTACCACTAAAGCTACTTCCCACTGCAATTTTCCTCTTAATGTTTGAATTCCCAGAACAATTATACCGACAACAGCTATACCTCTTGCAGTATTGCCTCTGAATACTTTAATTAACTTACATAATGCATCACCTACAGGATCGTCATTACTACCTAAGCTATCAAAAGCTACCATAATAATAGCCACGCTTAGAATAGTAAATAATATGCGTAATGATAGATTATAATCGATTAATTCTTCGTTTAATTTACGAATAGAAAAGTTCATATGTTTTACCTCAATAAAATAATTAGCATTTAAAAAATAATGTATAATTTATTTATATATAAATCAACTCCTAAATATATGCAATTTTAATTAATATACAAAAATATTTTAAAAACACTTATTTTAAGTAACATTATAATCACATATAGTATAATTTAACTTCCAAATATATAAACAAACGTAAATAAAAATAACCAAACCACATCCACAAAATGCCAGTACCATGCAGCAAATTCAAACCCTAAATGTCCATTACCTTCTGTAGTAAAATCTCCTCTTTTCGCTCTAAAGTAGCAAATTATTAGAAATATAGTACCTATAATTACATGGGTTCCATGCAAACCCGTGGTTAAATAAAAATTAGAAGCATATATACCATCTGTAAATTTAAACGCCGCATGGTAATATTCATATGCCTGCATAGTTGTAAAAAATATTCCAAGCAATATGGTAAGAGCAAGTGCAGTTACACAATCTTTTTGATTTTTTTCTTTTAAGGCGTAGTGAGCCCAAGTAATGGTAGTGCCTGATAAGAGTAGTATTAAAGTATTGATAAAAGGAATATCAAACGACTCAAAAGTTTTAATTGTAGGTGGAGGCCAAATGCCCTGCTTTACAACCCATACACCGTCTAAAAGACCTACGGGTGATAGACTTGCTTTAAAAAAAGAAGCAAAAAATACACTAAAAAATACTATTTCCGTTAAGATAAATAACGCCATACCTATTTGTAAACCTTTTCTAACAGGACTAGTATGCTGATGTTCGACTATTCCTTCTTTCACTACATCTCTCCACCAAGAATATAAACAGTAACTTACTGAAATAATCCCTGCAGATAAAATATATATATTAAATTTGTAGCCATGCATGAATGAGACGCCACCTATAACCAAAAGAAGTAAAGCAAAAGATGTTAGGACGGGCCAAGGGCTTGGGTCTACTATATGGAATAAGTGCAATTTAGTAATAGAATATGAATTATTTAAAATTATCTTTTGACTCATATTGTTATTTTATATTTCCTAATTATCACCAATAATAAACTACAAAAGTAATCTGCTATTCGCATGAGTGAAAATAAATATAAATTATTATTGATGTAAAAGCAAATGCTAGAAGCAAATTATATAGAAAATATACCACGTAACTCAGAATTACATTATTTATTATTAATGACAACTTAAATCTCTTGACTCTTTATATTATTCAACTAATATATAGACCGCTAATAATGTTTAAGCTCCATTGTTGCAAGACCAATCTGTCAAAACTTAATATTAAGTTATACCAGGGGTCTATTATTATAAGTGAGTAAAATCATGAAGTATAATGGAGGTTGTTGTCTTACAGCCATCTTGGTATGATGGTTATTATACCTATATCTAAGGTTGAGCAACATTTGCTAATATACCTTGGTTTATATCTTTCACTGAATATATTCTAATAAAATAACGGTCTTTTCCATCCCATTTAGGACTATAGCTATCTCTTTTACGTAAAACCGTTTTATTGCTTAATATAACACACCGGACGTAACATATATATAGTTTTGCGTAGATTTTTGATCTACGATTTCTCTAATTTGATTTAAAAACCCTGCTGCTCTTTGTGTTGCAGGAATAGCATCCATTTTTATTCTGCTATAATAACCGGTAGCATGTTCTACTAATAAAGGGAGTTACTTGCTCACTATTTTACATGAAAAAGAATCTGTACTTGTTACTGTAAATTCATTACTAAGCCCGATTAAGATATCTTGGTAGCTCAAGTGATTTAATATATCTTTAAGGCTAATATATACTTATAGGTAGATTCTCATGTCTTTTATGTACAATCCCCCAAATTAAATAGTCCACTATAGGAGATAAGTTATCACTTACCAAGTATCCCTATTACTCCATACATATGACAAATTAATTCTTCTATTCCACTAATCCGTACCTCACCGTCATAGAGAGTCATTATATTATAATTTTTTTGATTGATATTTTTTATATGTATAATTTCTGCATTATTGTTTACGGCATTTTTAATTTTTTTTGTATAATTTACATATTTTGTTTCTAAAAAATTTTTAAAAAATACAGTAGATTTATATGGCTTTTTAGTAAAATTGTTTAAAACCTCATCAATATTAATATTAACATTTTTTAGATAAATTTCCTTTCTCATAATTTATCTAAATCTTTTTTATAACTGAGTTCCAATTTTTAGAAGCACTAATAATACTGAAAGGATCTACATATTTTGTATCTACTAAATATAAATCTTAACCAGCGAGTTAATCTAACGATTTTATTGTTTAAATTTTCTAATTTTGCTATACAAGTTTTTTCATCTAAAATTTTCCTCCAAACATCATAGCACGCATTCATTATAGTCAATATTAGTATCTTCAATTATGAAATAATCCCCTTCTGCAAAAAGATTATTATGAAAATATTCCAAAATACCTATAGTATTAATATAAGCATCTTCTATTCAAAGTATAGGATGTACTATTTCAGATATTTTCTCTTTTGGGAATATTGCCTCTACTTTATTAGAATCACCTTGTAAAAATTCTATTCTATTATCTTCTGTTACGGCTTGATCAATATTTTCAAAATCGATATCTATACTAATAACTTTACCGTCTTTTACCGATAAACTTTGTATATCTGCTAACCAAAGGGTAGAAGCTCCTTTAAAACTTCCAAATTCAATTATGGTTTTGAGTTTTAACACTTGAATTAAGCCTTGAGTAGTAACAATCTGAAAAGGACTTTTTTGTAATGGTATATTTCCCCAATTAATATCACAGCTATTTTCAGCGATAGAATACCAAAACGATTCAGGTATATCACTTACTGAAGTTCTATTATTTATAGATACAAACCTTTTTGATTGTACTGTATTATTTAGGAACTTTAACATGTACTCCAACGTACTCCAACCTTAAGTTAATATAACCATTGTAATACACACTTTAGATTCTAAAATCAATAGTTTTTAAAGTTGAAAATAAGACAGGAAATTTTAACTATATTTTAATTTCGCTTTTCCTTGGATTCCCGCCTACGCGGGGAGAACATAAAACACATTTTTCAATTCAGACAACAATGCTTATAGTTGCTCGCAATGACAATGTCTGGTCTGAGTTAGCAATATCATTAAGATAAATATACTTCCTTATCTAAAGTATCCTCGCTGTTATCTATAATCATAGTAATTGTTGCATCGCCGGTAATATTGATAGTAGTACGTAGCATATCAAGTATTCGGTCAATACCAGCAATAATTGCTACTCCCTCTATAGGTAAGTGAACTGAAGAAAGAACCATAGGAAGCATTATCAAAGAGGCACCGGGAATACCAGCACCACCGATAGATCCAAGTGTTGAGGTGAGAATAATGACTAAATAGTCGTGAGGAGCAAGCGTTACTCCCATCATCTGAGCAAAAAATATGGTGGTAAGAGATAAATTTATAGCAAAACCGTCCATATTAATTGACGCACCTATCGGAAGTACGAACGAAGTACTCGACTCTGAAATGCCAAGCTTTTCACGACAAATTTGCATAGTAGTTGCAAGAGTCGCCTTACTACTTGAAGTAGAAAAAGCAAGTATTTGATACTCAAAACTTTTCTTATAAAAAGGTATAGGTGAAACACGACAGAATACACATATAAGTAAGCCAAAAACTAAATATTGGAATGTCATCGCCACAACTACCGCTACAACAAGTTTCGATAAACTAATCATTACCTCAACTCCCTGCATGCCTACAATCCAGCCTGTTAAAGCAAAAGCACCGTAAGGGGACAATTGAATAACAAACGATATCATTTTTAATATTAATTTTGACATTACATGCATTAAATCAGTAATAGGTTCACCGATAGATTTCATTTTGTTTAAGGTAATTCCAACAAAAATAGCAAAAAATACAACTTGTAAGACATTACCGTTTGCAAAAGCCCCAACAGCATTATTAGGGACGATATTTACAAAAAAATCAATTATATTAAATGAAGTTCTGCTTGTCGTTCCTGAAGAGGTGAAATCTATATGTACGCCTACTCCTGGCTTTAATACTAAGGCAACAGTGAGTCCAAAAACCGTGGCAAAAAAAGTAGTACCTAAAAAAGCGGCTACCGCTTTCATTCCTACTCTACCAAGGGCAGAATTATCATTCATACTAGTGATACCGGAAACCAAACTGAAGAAAATTAAAGGGGTAATGATCATTTTGATCAAACGTAAAAAAATGTCACCGATAGGTTTAATATAATTAACATATTGTGGTAAGTATATACCAAATATAATACCTAAGATTAATCCTAAGGTAACTTTTTGCCATAATTTCATAATTTACTTAATTTTTAAATTTACTCAACTATAAGTTTGTTTATTATTTTGATTAATCCATTCTAAGTACTTTGGAAAGCCATAGTCAATATTTATTTTTATTATTTGCGGTAATTCATAATTATGAATTTCCAGAAGTTTATTTTCTATTTCGTTATAATTAGAAGATTTTGTTTTAATTACAAGTCTATATTCAGTTTCTAAAGTTACTCTACCATTCCATCTAAAGTAACTTTTGACATCGTCAATTTGAATGCAGGCAGTAAGATTTAATTCTAACAAAACAGATGCTATTTTCTCGGCAATTTGCAAATCATTAGTAGTAGTTAAAATTAAACAGCAATCTTGCATGCCTAAACCTCAACAAAACAATTCGGTGTTTCATATAGTTTGAGGCTCGTTACAAAGAAGTTTTGACTTACGAAAAGTTTAGGAAAAATTTCATTCTTTAAATGCATCGCTATATTTTCTGCAGTCGGATTATTTTGCATGTAATATATTTTTTGACCAGTACAATTTTCTATTTGCTGCCCCATTTCCTTATCGTCTTGATGTAGGATTAAGCTATGATCAAAATTTTCATCAATCCATTTTTTAGCTAAATCCTTAATTAAACCAAAATCGATTACCATACCAAGTTTATCGGTTTTGTTTGCAGCTATAGCGATCTCAAGAACATAACGATGACCGTGCAGGAATTGACATTTATTTTGATGTTCTATAATTCTATGTCCTGCATCGAACTCAATACGACGAGTACATTTTATCATTATTATATACTTCCTTTCTTTGAATGATTTTACTTTTTTTTCAAAGAGTAAAAACGAGGCTACGTCATTGTGAGAAAAATTACGAAGTAATTAACGAAGCAATCTCAGAAGTTTGGTTATTATTTCATGAGATTGCCACGCAGCCTAGGGCTGCTCGCAATGACAATTTTTTACAAATTTAACAATAACTTTTCAGGATTCTCAATAAGCTGCTTAATTTTTACCAAGAACGATACTCCTTCTTTCCCGTCAATTATACGATGATCGTAAGATAAAGCTATATACATCATCGGACGTATTTCAATTTTACCGTCTATAACTACAGCTCTTTCCTCGGTTTTATGTAAGCCTAGAATACCTGATTGAGGAGGATTAATAATCGGTGTAGATAATAATGAACCATATACACCCCCGTTAGAAATCGAGAATGTCCCACCTGACAAATCAGCCATAGAAAGCTTACCCTCACGAGCTTTTTTAGCCAAAATTCCTATAGCTTTCTCCACTTCGGCAAATCCCATTTTATCGACATCCCTAACAACGGGGACAACAAGCCCTTGGTCTGTTCCGACAGCTACACCTATATCATAGTAATTTTTATATACTAAATCATCACCATCTATTTCAGCATTTATCGACGGAATAAGCTTTAAAGCTTCAATTGTTGCTTTAACAAAGAAAGACATAAACCCAAGTTTTACAGTGTGCTTTTTCTCAAACTCTTCTTTATATTGATTACGCAAAGCAATTACTTTTGACATATCGATTTCATTAAAAGTAGTCAAAATAGCTGCTGTATTTTGTGAATCTTTTAAACGCTGTGCAATAGTTTTACGCAAGCGTGACATACGAACACGCTGCACTCTTTCTTCATTAGATTTACTTATTGCAGGAGCAAAACTAGCCATAGCGTTTATTGTTGCAAGCACGTCACCTTTGGTAATTCTACAATCTCTACCTGTTCCTTTTATATTATTGGGGTCAAGCTTATTATCGGTAACTAATTTTTGTACAGAAGGAGCAAGAGTATTATTAGCCACGGGAGGTTTTTCTACAGGCTTTTCTGAAGTAGGTTGCGTCACTGCTTGAGCTTGAGCAGATTCATTATTAGTACCGGCAGTATTTGCAGCTGCCCCTTCATTTATTTCGCCTATTTCTTCGCCAACTGCTACATTTGCACCGTCAGTTTTCGATATTTTACCTATAGTACCATTGCAAGGAGCATTAACTTCTAAAGTCACTTTTTCGGTTTCGATTTCTAACAGTAATTCATCGGTTTTAACCGAATCGCCTTCTTTCTTATACCATTTGGCAATAGTGGCTTCCGTTACAGACTCCCCAAGCGACGGTACTATAATTTTAACAATTTTAACGCTCATAATTTATTTTACTCCTATATTTGTATAGCATCGCCCTGTATAGTTTTATCGTCATTGCGAGAAGACGCTATAAGCGTCAACGAAACAATCTCAGGCAAATTCCTGAGATTGCCAAGCTCCTTTTAGTCGCTCGCAATGATGATTATTAGGCAATACCCTAAGAATCATATTCCCAATGCTGCCCTTAATAGCTTCTCTTGCTGTTTATTATGTGCTTGCAGCGAGCCTACTGCCGGAGAGGCTGATTCCTCTCTACCTACATATTTAAATTCATTATTAATTCCTGCTTCTTTTAAAGCATCGTTTAAGTGAGAAACTATATAACACCAAGTTCCCATATTCTTTGGTTCTTCCTGACACCAAATAAATTCCTGCGTCCTATTATATTTTTTAAATAGCGATGCTACAAGTTTTTTTTCAAAAGGGTATAATTGCTCAAGCCTAATAATCGCTATATTACTGTTATTGCCACGCATTTCAAATAGATCGTAATATACCTTACCGCTGCATAAAATTACTTTAGTAATATTGTTTGTATCTACTTTAGTTACTTCATCTAAAACCGGTAAGAAAGTAGTATTTTCACCTAGCTCATCAAGTTTAGATACGGCATATTTATGACGTAATAATGATTTTGGCGACATTACGATTAACGGTTTACGGGTATCATCAAGTATTTGGCGACGTAGCAGATGGAAAATCGAAGCAGGGGTAGTAGGGTATGTAACATATATATTGTTCTCAGCCGCCAGTTGTAAGAACCTCTCAAGCCTTGCCGAACTATGCTCCGGTCCTTGTCCCTCAAATGCATGAGGTAACAAAACTACAAGCCCGCTCATACGAAGCCATTTAGTCTCACTGCTTGAAATAAACTGGTCAAAAATAATCTGAGCTCCATTAGCAAAATCACCGAATTGTGCTTCCCATAAAACTAAATTTTTGGGGTTTGCGAGTGAATAACCATACTCAAAACCAAGCACCGCATATTCAGATAAATTACTATCGGCTACCTCGTATTTTGCTTGTTCTTTAGATAAATTATTTAGAGGTATATAGGTAGTACCATCAATTTGGTTGTGCAATACTGAATGACGATGCGAGAAAGTACCGCGTCCCGAATCTTGTCCGGTTAACCTTATATTTGTGCCTGAAGCAAGCAAGCTTGCAAAAGCTAGCTGCTCTGCCGTCGCCCAATCAATAGGTTGATCAGCTGTTAGAGTAGCTTTTCGAGCTTCAAATAGTTTTACAAGTTTTGGATTAACGGCAAAATCTTTCGGTATTTCGCATAGTTTAGTTCCTAAATCGTGTAATGTTTTTTTATTGATACCCGTTATTGTAGCTTGTGTACGAGTACGAGAAATACCTTGCCATAATCCGCCTAAGAAATGTGCTTCTTGCTTATAACTTTTTGCCTGCTCATATGCCTTATCTAGTTTTGCTTTAAATTCTTCTTTTAACTTAGCAAAATAATTATTGTCGATTACACCGCTTTTTACTAACTTATTTGCGTAAATATTTCCAGGGGTCAGTTTGTTTTTAATAATGTTATACATCTTGCCTTGAGTATACATCGGCTCATCGCCCTCATTATGCCCATATTTACGGTAACAAATAATTTCTACTACAACATCTTTACCGAATTTCTGCCTGTATTCTACCGCAATATTGGTGGCTTTTAACACTGCTTCTATATCGTCACCGTTAACGTGTAAAATCGGGGCTGCTATGATTTTAGCAAACTCCGTAGAATATCTACTAGCTCTAGTATCTGCAGCATTAGCTGTAAAACCTAACTGATTATTAATGACGAAATGCAATATCCCGCCAATATCATAAGCAGCTAAAGGTGACATTGATAGACTCTCGGCAACCACGCCCTGACCGCAAAAAGCAGCATCGCCATGCACTAAAATAGCTTTGACTTTGCTGCGTTTAGTATCTCCAAGCATATCTTGCTTTGCTCTTACTTTGCCTGCAACTATAGGATTTACCGCTTCTAAATGTGAAGGGTTATCGGCTAGTGACAAGTGTATTTTCTTATCCTCTAGAATTCTATCGGACGAATAGCCTAAATGGTATTTTACATCGCCTGAAACATTTAGCTCATCAGGAAATACGCTGCCACTTATGAAACCCGCAATAACGGCTTTATATGGCTTACCTACTACTTTAGTTAGAGCGTTTAATCTCCCTCGATGTGCCATACCGATAACGATTTCTGAGACGCCATGATGCATGGATAAATCTATAGCTTTACTCATAGCAACTATAGAAGCATCACCACCCTCAACGGAAAAACGCTTAGCTCCGGGAAATTTTGTATGTAAATACTGCTCAAACCCTTCTACTTCTACTAAATCATTTAAGATAGTTTTTTTGTCTTCAGAAGAAAACGTAACTTCGCTTTCTAGCTTATTATATAACCAGTTTTTCCCTGCTACATTTTCTATTTGCTCAAACTCTACACCTATAGAACCTGTATAAACTTTATCAAACTTGGTCACTAATTCAGATAATTTACAGTTCCAATTACCGACAAATTCATCCGTAATATTGATATTTTCTTCTAGCTGACCGCTATCAAGACCAAAAGTTTCTATATTAAGCTTTAAATCATTTTTTGTTTTACGTAGCTCAAGGCCAAGCGGATCAAGATTCGCTAAATAGTGAGCATGCTTGCGATAAGCATTGATCATTTCCTTAGCTTTTAAACTATTTAAGTCTTCAGAAGATAAATTATTATTTAACGATTCTTTTTTTATTTCATTAGGAATAATTATTTTTGCCGTACTTTTATTGAGTAAAGTATTATTATCCTTAATGCCGGCAAAAAATTCTTGCCAAGTTTGATCAACCGAGGCAGGGTTGGCTAGATATTGCTTATATAGCTCTTCAACAAAAACAGCATTCCCGCCAAATAAATAACCTGTTTTTTTAAAGTCTTCTTCCATATTATTGTTTGTATTGTTTAGTTTTTGTCATAAGCCATCATTGCGAGGATACCTAATCGTCATTGCGAGCGACTGCAAGGAGCATGACAATCTCAGCAATTCTCCCAAGATTGCTTCGTCACTTACTTCGTAATTTCCTCGCAATAACGATTTTATTACTATAAATACTTCCCTTCTAAATATCTTATATACACCTCAGGGCTAATTTTTTCCTCACCGCTAGCACTTTTCAACAAATCGGCTGAATTTTTTAACGAACCGAGATTTCTAAAATTCTTATTTAGATAATTATTTAGATTACTAAAATCACCCTTTAATATATCATCTTTTATATTTGAATGCATCTCTTTTACTTTTTCCATCACCATTGATGCAATAATTGCACCGTTTGTATAGGCGGGAAAGTAACCGAAATTTCCGTGTGACCAATGAATATCTTGAAGACAGCCATTACTAAAACTTACCGGTTTAACGCCTAAATATTCCTGCATCTTACTATCCCAACAGCTTGGTAACTCATCGAGATTCAAGTCGCCATTGATAAGCATTTCCTCTATCTCAAAACGTAATATTACATGCATCGGATAAGTTACTTCATCCGCATCTACTCTTATAAAATCAGGCGTAACTCTTGTAATTTTTCTATATAAACTTGCCGCTGAATATTCTTCACTTTTAAAAGCAAATTCGTCTCTAAGTAATTTAGCTAAAAATTCGGTAAATTCTCTTGATCTACCTACTTGCATTTCCATAAATAAAGATTGGCTTTCATGGAAGGCCATACCTTTAGCAAGCCCAACCGGCTGCCCTTTATACATTTCCGGTAGATTCTGCTCATATAAAGCATGTCCTGTTTCATGAATAATTCCCATTAAACCGCTTATGAAATTATCTTTATCATACCTAGTAGTTAAACGTATATCGTTTGGCGTTCCACCGCAAAAAGGATGAGTCGATTCGTCTAATCGTCCTTTTGTTAGATCAAACTGCATAATTCCCATAATACGTTTTCCGATACGCTTTTGCATTTCAGGAGCTAGTTCACTGTGCTTTACTAGTTCTTTCTCGGTTTTCTGTTTTTCTAAAATTTTATTTATGAGCTGCGGGAGTTCTTTTTTAAGTACTGCAAAAACTTGTTTGATCTCGCTACTTTTTCTGCTTGGATCAAACATATCTATTAATGAGTCGTATAATCCGCAATTAAAAGCATCTGCTCGTACTTTAGCAACTTCTTTCGTATAATCTAAGACTTTTTGTAAGTGTGATTTGAATAAATTATAGTCGTTATGTTTTCTTGCTTCTCGCCAAACAAGTGCGGCTTTAGTAGTAGCTGCTACCAATTTCTTTTGTAGTTGCTCGTCAATACAATTTGCATCTGTTACTTTTCTCTCAATCTCTCTAATATTACCATTCTGCCATTCATCAAGGTTCTTTGATTCTTCTTTTGCTTTGCTAAGTAGCTCCTTTAGAATAGGAGATTTGAGCATAGAATAAACTAGCAACGTTAAAGTTACTATTTCGTTTGTCCTACTCTCACCTGAACCCATAGGCATATTTACGGCAACATCCCAGTATAATATGCTTAAGATATTATTAAAATGTGAGATGGTTGCAAATTTGTTTTCTAATTTTATGTAGTTGTTGTTCATATGTCCCCTATTATGTCATTCCCACGAAAGCGAGAATCCAGTAAAACCTATAAAAAATTTTACTGGATTCTCGCTTTCGTGGGAATGACATGAAAACCGTACCGCTAGTGCCTATTACAAATGCAACAACTCCTTTGCTGCGTTTAAACTTGCTTTGGTGACTGTTTTACCTGAAATCATGCGGGCGAGTTCCTCCTGTCTTTCAGCTAAATTTAAAGCTTTTACCGTTACTTTCGTTTCTTTCTCTAGCTGTGTTTTCTCGATTTTTATATGCAAATCCGCTTTACCTGCTACTTGCGGCTGGTGCGTAATAACTATTACTTGAGTAACGCTACTAAGTTTTTTTAATCGCTCACCTACTTTATCTGCGACCTCCCCGCCAATCCCGACATCTATTTCATCAAATATAATAGATGGTTTTACCATTTTATCAAACAAAGAAGTTTTTAAAGCTAACATGAATCTTGATAATTCACCGCCGGAAGCGATTTTATTAATTGCTGCAGCTGCCGTTCCCGGGTTAGTAGACGCTTTAAACACAATATCGTCATTACCGTCGGCTGTTGGTTCTTTAGCATTTATCTCAATCTCAAAAATTGCTTTCGCCATTTTAAGCTGCTTTAGCTCCTGATGCAACGATTCTTCTAGATGTTTTGCAACAATAAGACGCTTTGCAGATAAATTACTCGCTAGTTCATAATATTTTTTCTGCAGTAGTACTTCTTGAGCTTTCAACTCATTACTATTTGCTATTTTGTTTTTTAATATACTGAGCTGCTCTAAAGATTTATCTAAAAATATACCTAACTCATCAGCAGGAACATTATATTTACGGCTAATAGCTTTTATTAAAAATAATCTTTCTTCTGTTTCTTCAAGATTATATTCCTCATAATTAAAACTATCTAACAGATTTGATAATTCTTGGCGTGCTTCTTCTAGATTATTATAGGCTTCCTCTAAACTTGTAACAATAGCTTCAAAACGCTCATTGTTGCCTTGCCTTGCTAATAATTTCTCTGCTCTATTAATCGATGTATTTATTTCAGGATTATTAATCTGTTCTAGAATATCTTTTATTAGCTGTAAATCCTTATCTTTATTTTGCAAATCTTTTCGTAGATTTGCTAATTTTTCTTCTTCACCTGTTTGAATGTTCAGTTTAGTTAATTCTTCCGTTGCAAAGCTCAAATAATCAATTTCTTGTTCTATAGAATTTTGCTTAAGTGTTATTTCGGCCATTTCTTTCCGAGTATTTTGCCAAGTCTGATAGCATTTGGAAAGCTCCGCTCGCAAGTCCAAAAGATTTCCATAACTATCTAAAATATCAAGCTGCGTATTTGCTTCTAGAAGAGAAATATTATTATTTTGTCCATGAAACTCGAATAAATAAGTAGCTAATTGCTGCATAAGAGCTTTAGTAACCACTTGATTATTAATGAAAAAATTTTTTCGCCCTTCGGCTTTTTGCAGATACTTTACAAACAATAACTCTTCAGGTTCAATAAAATTTTGAATCAGAAAATTTTTTATTTCTTCATTTAAAGAGAATATTATATTAACAACAGCGTAATCTTTTCCACGCTTTATTATATTATTTGAAGTTTTATAACCTAAGCAAAATAAAATAGCATCAAGTAAAATAGATTTACCGGCTCCCGTTTCACCAGTAATAACACATAAACCTTTATTAAACTCAATTTCCAGCTCGTCTATCAGAATGAAGTTTTTAACTGAGAGGCTGCAGAACATATGCCGCTTAATTTTGGTGGTTCTGAACTAGCCTGTACGCATAACTATACCATTGACTATTAGGATAGTTGTAACCTAGCACTGAGGCATATTTTTTTGCTTCATCCAGAAGTCCGAGCATCATATAACTCTCGGCTAAACGGTAAAGAGCTTCTACCGAGTGAGAAGTAGTTTGATAATTATCAATTACCTCTTCAAATCTATTTATAGCTGCCATCGGATTCTTTTTCTTTAAGTAAAACCGACCTACCATCATCTCTTTACCTGCTAAATGATCGTTTACTAGGTCAATTTTTAAAGATGAATCAATAGCATATTTAGTATTTGAGAATTTTGCTATTACGTCTTCAAAACTATCTTTAGCTAGGAAAGTTCTAGATTGATCATGATTTACGTCTGAAATTAACATATAATATGATAATGCTTTAAGGTAATATGCATAAGCAATATCAACATTTGCAGGGTGCAAATTAATGAACATATCAAGCACATCAACCGCTTCTTCATATTGAGCGGCGAGAAATAAAGAATAAGCCTGCATCAATTCGGCTTGCGGCGTCATTTCATTACCTGGATGCTGGTAAAATACTCTTCCGAATTCTTCTGCAGCTTTCTTATATTTTTTCTTTTCCAATAAGTTAATACCTTCATTATAAAGGGTAGGGATAGGGACTACTATGTCATCACTGTTTTTTTTGTTTTTGCACCCGCCTAAAACTAACCCTATAACTAAAAAGGTACTCAATAATTTTGTTAATTTCATAAGAACTTAAATTCAGTTAATAACTAAATATACATATAGGCTTACAGAATTTCAAGGATTCAATTTAAAATCTCACAAACTTATAAATTAGACCTATTCAGAAACTCGTTTATAGGGAGAAATTTGAAGGAAACACAGAACGCAGAACTGCAGCGTACACTTGTAAGGATTCGAGTACCGGCTCGACGTACAAATTACCCCTAGAAGTAGAGTTTCTGAATAGGTCTTCTGGGATTTATTTCTCTACCCAATGTCCTTTATCATTTTTATGGTATTTTTTTCTACGGGCCGACCATGCTACTTTATATGCAACTGTCTCTCGAGAATCATTGCCACGTCTTTTATCGACATCCTTATATGGTTCAAATGCATGATTAAAAGCTGCACGATAAATATCCTTAGCATAGCTCGAAAGATGATTTTTAACTGAATCAGGTAAATCGTTATTATTTTTATAAGGCATAAAAACCTCGGGTAATATTATGCAAATAATATTTTATAATATTGGAGGTTTCATTTCTATAGGAAAGGTAAATAAAATTTACGACCACAGACTTTTCATTTTATTAAAAAAGCTGCCGTCATTTTCTTTTTCATTTATGGATTCTTGTTTGAATTCTTCTAGTAATTCACGTTGTCTTTTAGATAAATTTTTAGGTACTTCAACATGAATATGCGCAAGCATATCACCCCTAATAGTTGATCTCATTTTAGACATACCTTTGCTGCGTAGCCTTAATTGATCACCGTTTTGTGTGCCTGCAGGAATTGTTAATTTTACTTTCCCGCCTTCAATTACCGGTACTTCTATCTCTCCTCCAAGAGCAGCATTCACAAAACTAATAGGTAGTTTACAATGTAGATGTGCTCCGTCTACTTTATAAATATCATGTGGTTTTATTGCTATATCAACGTATAAATCACCGCTATTACCACCTCTAATACCTGCTTCCCCTTCTCCGGTATGTCTTATTCTAGTACCGTTTTCAACACCGGCAGGAATATTTACCGATAAATTTCGTTGTTTATGGTAACGTCCCATGCCATGACATTTCTTGCAAGGATTTTTTATAATGTGTCCGTTACCTTGGCATTTATGACAAGCTTGTTCGATCGTAAAGAATCCTTGCTGCATTCTAGTCGCTCCAACACCGTTGCAAGCATCGCAAGTAGTTACGGTTTCACCTTTTTCAGAACCGCTACCGTGACAAGTATCGCATTTTACTGCGCTAGAAAAGCTAATATTTTTTTCTATACCGTGAAATGCTTCCTCTAGGTTAATTGTCAGATTATATTTTAAATCTGAGCCTCTAACTTTAGCTGAAGTTGGGCGTGATGATCTTCTGCTACCTCCCATAAAATCGCTAAAGAAGTCACCGAATATGTCGTTAATATCAGGGTGAAAACCGCCATGATTCCCTCCTCCCCCTTGTGATTGTTGATTTTGAAAAGCATCGTGTCCCAAACGGTCATAAGCAGCTCTTTTTTGCTCATCTTTTAGAACATCATAAGCGGCATTGATTTCTTTAAATTTCTTTTCAGCATCTTTAGCATCAGTAGTATCAGGGTGATATTGCTTGGCTAGCTTGAGGTAGGCTTTTTTAAGGTCAGCTTGGCTAGCTGTTTTACTAACCCCTAGTATTTGGTAATAATTTTGTGACATAATTTAATTTATAAAATGAGATTGTAACGTCATTACGAGGGAAATTACATAGTAATTTGACGAAGCAATCTCAGGATATTTAACGAGATTGCCCACGCAGCCTATGGCTGCTTGCAATGACGAAATTACTTCTACTTCTTCTCTACATCTTGAAAGTCGGCATCGACTATTTTTTCATCATTAGCGGCACTTTCTTCAGCAGGTTGACTCTTGCTTTGTGCTTTATACATCGCTTCACCGATTTTCATACTAGCTGCAGTTAAACTTTCGGTCTTTTCTTTAATCAAAGCAGCATCTTCCGACTCAAGCACGGCTTTTAAAGCGGCTAGCGCTTCTTCAACAGCTCCTTTATCGTCTGATGATAATTTATCGCCATATTCTGTAAGAGTTTTTTCAGTAGAATAAACTAAACTATCGGCAGCATTTTTTGCTTCAATAAGTTCCTTACGCTTTTTGTCTTCATCAGCATTTTGTTCGGCATCTTTAACCATTTGTTCAATTTCCGCATCACTAAGACCACCGGAAGCTTGAATAGTTACTTTCTGCTCTTTACCGCTTGCTTTATCTTTAGCTGAAACATGCACTATTCCGTTAGCATCAATGTCAAACGTTACTTCTATTTGCGGCAAACCTCTTGGTGCAGGAGGTATACCTTCGAGATTAAACTGACCAAGTAATTTATTATCTTTTGCCATTTCACGTTCACCTTGGAATACCCTAATAGTTACAGCATGCTGGTTATCATCAGCAGTTGAGAATATCTGACTTTTCTTAGTAGGTATAGTAGTATTACGATCGATTAACCTTGTAAATACGCCGCCAAGAGTTTCAATGCCAAGGGATAGAGGTGTAACGTCTAATAATAATATATCCGTTACTTCTTTATTAAGTACTCCGCCTTGAATAGCAGCACCGAGAGCTACAACCTCATCGGGATTTACGCCTTTATGCGGCTCACGTCCGAAGAATTTTTTTACGGCTTCTTGTACTTTCGGCATTCTAGTCATACCGCCTACTAATACTACCTCCTGAATATCAGAAGCTTTAAAACCTGCATCCTGTAATGCTTTACGGCAAGGCTCAATTGTTTTTTCAATTAAATCATCTACTAATTTTTCTAGTTCAGCTCTAGTAAATTTAATATTTAAGTGTTTTGGACCGCTACCATCAGCCGTAATATAAGGTAAATTAATATCGGTAGTTACTGCAGAAGATAGCTCTTTCTTAGCTTTTTCTGCGGCTTCTTTCAAACGTTGAAGTGCTAAAGGATCTTTACTTAAATCTATACCGTTTTCTTTTTTGAATACATCTATTAAATGGTTTAATATTCTTGTATCGAAATCTTCACCGCCAAGGAATGTATCACCGTTTGTTGATTTCACTTCAAAAACACCGTCAGCGATCTCAAGAATTGAAACATCGAATGTTCCGCCGCCAAGATCGTATACTGCAATAGTTTTACTTGCCGATTTCTCGAAACCGTAAGCAAGAGCTGCAGCAGTCGGCTCGTTGATTATTCTAAGGACCTCAAGACCTGCTATTTTACCGGCATCTTTCGTTGCTTGACGCTGTGCATCATTAAAATAAGCAGGTACGGTAATTACTGCTTGTGTTACTTGGTCCCCTAAATAATTCTCAGCAGTTTCTTTCATTTTTTGTAAAATGAATGCACTAATTTGACTTGGTGAATATTTATTATTATCCGCTTCGACCCATGCATCCCCGTTATCGGCTTTAACTATATTATACGGTACAATACCTTGGTCTTTCCTAACCATAGGATCGATAAAATTTCTACCGATTAATCGCTTTACCGCATATATAGTATTGCGAGGGTTAGTTACTGCTTGCCTCTTAGCAGCTTGCCCGACTAATTTTTCGCCGTTTGCAAAAGCTATTATTGACGGCGTAGTTCTTTCACCTTCTGCATTTTCTATTACCTTTGGTTCTTTACCTTCCATAACCGCAACACAAGAGTTGGTAGTCCCAAGGTCGATACCTATTACTTTTCCCATAAGATTCCTCGTTTTCTTTTTTTTATTTTATTATGACTTTTGATTTGATATAGTGCGGCTTAAATAATTTTACAAGAGGTGACAATGAAAAAACTACCGATTTTACTAAAACTTTTATTTATTATTAATTTAGTTTTCCTAAATAATATAGTTTTAGCATCTAGCGAAACACGCACTATTATATTTGAAAAAGCAAAGAAAGCAATCGTAACGATCGATACTAGAATTGCCGTATCGGCATATGACGATACAAGTAGTTGGACTGGAACGGGATTTATCAACGATAAGAACAACGGTTATATAATTACTAATACTCATGTTGTCGGCGGTGCGTCTATCGGAACTTATTTTGTTACTTTTTATAACGGTGAGCAGGCAGAAGCAAAACTTATCTATTACGATATTTGGCAAGATTATGCCGTTTTAAAAGTAGAGAGTAAAGATATACCGGCATCAGCAACACAAATATCTTTTGCAAGCGAACTTCCAAAATTAAATCAAAAGGTTTTTGTAGTCGGTAACACAGAAGCAAAAGGTTTTTCTTTCCATACCGGTTATTTATCCGATCTTTATAATATTGAAGGTTTAATGCCGCAATGTACTTATGTTATTAATTTAAATACTACAGGAGGTGCTAGCGGTTCACCGGTATTAAACGATAAGATTGAGGCTATAGGAGTATTATATGGTGGCGGTAAAACTCATTCTCTAGCGCTGCACGGTGATTATGTAGTTCGCACTTTAGAAAGTTTAAAGAATAATAAACAACCAGGCAGAAAACATATAGGAATAATAAGCGAATTATATTCTTTAAATAAAGCAGTTAGACATCACAATTTCCCTAAAGAAGAAATGGATCAATATATAAAGAAATTTCCTGATAGTAGAAATAGAGTGATAAGCGTTAAGGCAGTTCTAGCCGGATCACCTGCCGAAAAATCTTTAAAAGCCGGTGATATTATTTGGGCAGTTAATGATAAGGAACTCGGCGGCAATCTAGCATTATTTGATAGAGAAATGGATAATTTCAAAGGAATAGCTATTAAACTTACTATATTTCGTGACGGAAAAAAGCTAGAACAAGCAGTAGATTTATATGATGTGAACAATAATAAAATCGCTAAAATGATCAATTTCGGCGGTGCAGTATTTTTTGAAGCCGATGATTATTTTAGTAATAAATCAGGTATTCCGCTTAAAGCTCTAAGTATAGCTTCCGTTCAATCCGGTAGTAGCTTTAGCTCTATACCAACGTTTTTTACTAAAGATTATAAAAATGTTTATAGATTGCAAATTTTTGAGATGAAAGATTTAGCTTTAAGTAATCTTAATGATTTGGTGAAATTCTTACCTGCTATTACTAAAGAGAAGTTTATAACGGTTAGATTTAGAAATTATCAACCTTATTATGCTAATTTCGGTTATAATGAACTTATCTCGTCGCATAATGATATGATTGCTGATGTAACTCTAGATTCTATAGATACTAAGCCTTATATATTAAAGTATAATACTATTTCTTATGATTGGGATATGGAAAATATAAAACTTCAGTAACTAATGACATTGTGATAAATTAACAATTCTTAATCAATGAAGTAATATATAATTCAACTTGGTTTGTTGCGTTATTATTCTTAAATTTATAATCTTATATTTTAGGAGAATTGCAAATTAGCTCAGAGTAGTTCGCCAACTAAACTAGGTCATTTTTGTGTGGATTGATAAATATTCTTTATGTTATTCCTGCAAAAGCGAGACAGCATTGTTGCGTGGATACATACTAAAACCGTCATTGCGAGCAGCCGTAGGCTGCGTGGCAATCTCATGAAATAATAACAAACTCATGAGATTGCTTTGTCAATTGCTATACAATTTCCTCGCAATGACAGAAAAATGCCCCTTACTCACTACCTAAGAAACATACTAATTAACAATTCCTCCTAAAATAATTAATAAATTTAGGAGCATTAATGACTAAAGAACAAATACCTACAGTAGATAAAACAAAAAACATCTTTTTTTAAGTTTTTTACAAAAAATAGTAATAACTCTAATACTCAGGATTCACTAACATCACCACGTTCAGATGATGATATAGAGCTGGATGTTTCTAAAAAAGAAGCTTCTTCAAAAAATTCAAAGCATTAATAGACAAGAATGATGCAGCTGCACTAACAGCATTTCTATTTGATAAAAATAATATATCTTACATGATGCGGTTGAGGATAAAGAACAAACATTAGTTGAAAAAAATATTAGAATTAGTTAAATACGTAACAGAGATAACCTATAACGATTCAACAGTGTTACATTCAGCAGTTACAGGAATTGCTAACAAAGAGATTATCAAAGCTTTATTAGCAAAAAATCCTTATTTAGTAATGATCAAAGATGCTTCAAGTCTTACTCCATCATATTATAATACTAGTAAAGCAATATTAGAAATATTGCAAAATTGTGAACGAGATATTATAGACCGGCTTAATATAGAACCATGGTACGGTTGGGCAGAAGATATGCACAAATATTTAGAAGACGATATGTCTATAATCGGGAAAAATAAGCATACAATAATGGAGCTTGTATAAAAAATTTGTAAATTATCAGACAAGCATCTTCCTTGTAAATTTAACATAGAGTATTAGATTTGCAAGGAAGATATAGAGAGTTCTTTAATAAAAAACGGTAAGTATGTAAAACTTACCGATTAAATTTAAAGCTTAAAAAATTATAATTCAGTAATAGGGATATACTTGATATTTCCATCTTCTCCTATCAATGGGTAATACGCTGTTTGAGGGTTATAAGCATCATAACTAATTGATGTTTGTGATGATAGTTTTTGTGCTAATATTACCAATTTTTCTTCATATAACTCAAAAGATTTGTCTAAATCCTCTTTTGTAATCTTTACAGTTTTAACTTCATCTGTATTTACTTTGAGTGTTTCAATATTTTCTGTTGAGCTATATTTTGTTAAAGTTACTGTTTCTAGTAGGGGGAAACATGTTCTTATTTTTACCAAAACTATTTGTATTTGTATTGCAATACTTAGAATAAGTTTATTTAATGACATCTAAATACCTTAAAATTTTTGAAGTGAAAGCATACAAGCCTCACTTATTAGTGTCAACATAAATTAACATTTATTACTATAAATATTAATCAATGCTAATTATTATAATTTTCTTTCACAAAATCGAAATAAACTGTTATTAATATAAAAAACCAATCTTAATCTAATATATGCGTTCTTTATTTGTAATAATTATATTCTTTCTAATGAGCAGTTGTAATTTAAAACCGGTATATAGTGAAAAATACAGTAGAAATAATGATTTAGAAGCTATTGAAGTTGAACCAATTCAAACAATTGAAGGAGCTGAGTTTTATCATCGTTTAACTAGTATTTTACCTCAGAAAGCACAAGCAAAATACCTGCTTAAAGTAAAGCTTATCGCAACAACTATGCCTGCTACTACTATTGAAAAAAACTCCAATGTTTTAAGGGGATATATTAATCAATTAGTTAGATATAAATTAATTGATATAGAAAGCCAAAAGGTTTTAATTGAAGAGAAGTTTTACCAAAACACGTCATATAATGCTATTTGTACACCATATGCAACAAATGTTGAAAGAGATAAAACAGGAATAGACTTGGCATATCAAGCAGCAGAAGAAATTCGTAGCAGATTAATTTTATATTTTACACGAAAATAGTTAAGCTATGAAATTTTATTTGTCACAAATAGGTAGATTATTTGAACTAATAACATCCGGAAAGATTAGAGCTCTTTTACTATATGGTCCTGATAAAGGTTATATAGAAAAAATTTGTAAGCATTTAGTAAAAAGCTTAAATATGCTACAAACTTCTATAGAATACGCAGATCTTAATATTTCATCTTTAGAAATATTACTTAATTCGTCTAATTTTTTTGGTCAAAAAGAATTAATTAAAATCAGATCAGTTGGGAATTCAATCGATAAGAATTTAAAAACAATTCTAAACAGTGATTATATAAATTTTCCTGTATTTATAGGTGAAGAAATGACTTCTAGTGGGAGCATTAGAAAGTTTTTTGAAACGGAAGAATATTTAGCGGCAGTTGCTTGTTATCATGACGATGAAGCAAAAATTGAACGAATTATTTTAGGTAAAGTAGAAAAAACTAATAAAGTTATAAGTAAAGAAGCTATCACTTATTTAAAAGCTCATTTAAAAGGTGATCATGATTTAATTTGTAGTGAAATAAATAAATTAATATATTTTGTTCACGACGCACGCGAAATTACTTTAAACGACGTTCTAGAAGTTATAAGTAGCGAAATTACGGCAAACGGCAGTGATTTAGCAATGTATTTTTCAAAAAAAGATTATAGTAATTTTCTGCAAGAGCTTGACATATTAAAAAAACAAAATATCAATGAAATTTTAATTATTAGAGCCTTAATAAGGCATTATTTAAATTTATATATAGTTTTGTCGAAAGTAAAAAACGGTGAGTGTTTGGAACTCGCAATAAAATCATTATCACCACCGATTTTCTATCAGTATATTAATGATTTTACGAAGATAGCAAACGGTCTTAGCCTCACTGAATGTCTAAAGACTTTAAAAGTGCTACAACAGGCAGAAGTGGATTATAAGTTAAATCCTGCTAGTTTCGATTTATTCCAAAGTATACTCCAAAGTAAATGAAGAGTAGACGAAGTTTAATTTGGAAAAGAGCAAGGAGACTATAAGGCGAGGCGCGGAGCGTATACTTAATACGTGAGCACCGTAGCTCTTATAAGATGACGTAGCCAATTTTTCAAATTAAACGAGTATACATTATGCCTAGACCTGATTTTTCTGACCCTGACAAACAAATTCACGAGATAATTAGAGTTAATCATGCCGGAGAATATGGTGCAAAAAGAATTTATCAAGGACAACTAAAATATATTAAATCTCAAAATGATTATATATTGATTAAAGAAATGCTTGACCATGAAGAAGTGCATTTAAATTATTTTGCAAAAAAATTACTGGCAAAAGAAGTAAGACCTACGTTTTTATTATTTTTTTGGCATCATTATGGATTTTTACTTGGTGCTTTATCTTCCTTGATGGGAATAAAAACGGCGATGCTTATTACTGCGAGTGTAGAAGAAGTAATAGAAAAACATTATGAACAGCAAATAAATTATTTAGAAAATAAAAATGTTGAGCCAGAATTATTAAATAATATTATTAAATTTCGACTTGATGAAATTGAACATAAAAATATTGCTATAATGAATGATAGTACTGAGGCAATATTTGCAGAAATAACTAGTAAAATAGTGAAGATAATTTGTCGTATCTCTATAATTTTCAGTAAGAAAATTTAGAGTTAACAGCTTAATTAGTTAAAAAATCTAGAAATATTTTACTTCTAAGATATTAAGAAGATAATAAAAAAACATTAATAATATTATTAGAAATGGTGATGAAAAGAAAAACTTTTTTTAAATTTTTTCTTTATTTGTTGCATTTGTATTTTTTAGAATCAATAAATCTTTATTTTTATCAAACATAGCTAATACTACTCGCAATTCCTTTATTTAATTTATGCCTAAACCTAATCTAGAATTAATAAATAAAGATGCCAGGGGTTAAGCTCCTGTGGCTTTATGTAAATCACGTAAAAATATGATTGCAAGCATTCATAGAATAGTGGTAATTGTCTAGTAGATAGGATCTTGTTGCATGGATCGATTTTGCAGTTGTCATACCGCGACTTGATCGTGGTATCCAGCTTAAAATACTAAAATTATTAGTATCAGAAGTTGTTTTTATAGATATAATAAATAGTCAAACTATAGTATGAAATCGTATGCGTTTGTCCGATACATGCAACAACATCACAGTCGTAGACTACATGGACTCCCCAAAAAATAATAAAAAAATTTTTATCCTAACTTGTGAAGTATAAATAGAAACACTATAAAAATTTAACGGTGAGAATTGAGAAGCTTTTTTATTTCTTTTCTTTGTTTTGAGTCTTTATGCTATTTCTTTCTTTTATAATTTTCAGTTTAGTTTTAAATGGGGCAACAAATAAAGCAGTATAGTATTCTGCGTCAGAAGCATGTAAAGTTCTATTAGTATCCACCGCTATCCAATCTAAAGCTCTGTGCCCTTTGAAATCTTTAATTTTTTGATCTGCTCCATACTAAAAATTACTTGAATAATTTTCATATAATCAATCTAGGTACTATGTAGCTATACAGCATTAAACCTTTGCCGGTAAGATAGATATTTTCATCTAGTCTAATTAAGTCTAACGCTTGATAATGCTTAAGATTATTCATATCTAAAATATTCTCTAATTTCGTGTTTAATTTCTGCTCCAATGTAGAAATATTTATACCTTTGCTAAGGCGTAAACCCATCATTAGCATTTCTTCAATAATCTCTTGATATGTTAACTTAGTATTAGTTTGAATACCAACATTTTTTGTTTTAACCGAATCTAACCATTTTTCAGGTTTATGCCACATCATAATTGCCGATACCGAACTTGAGGATTCAATGATTCTACTATGAGCTCCGGGGCCTATACCTAAATAGCTATTATAATTCCAATAAGTTAAATTATGCAAACATTCATGCCCTATCATAGCATAATTAGATATTTCATATCTAAAATACTTTTTAGATTCTAGATAATGATTCGTCCATTCATACATTTCAGCTGCCGCATCTGAATGCGGCAAAATCAGATTACCCTCCTTAAATAATTTATAACACGGCGTGCCTTTTTCAATAGTCAATTGATAAAGAGAAATATGCGAGGTAGCGAGCTGCATAGCTTGTTTTAATTCTTCTTGCCAGTCTTTTAATGTCTGACCGCTACGTGCATATATTAAATCAAATGACACTCGTAGAAAAATCGTATTTGCCGCCTCAATTGTTTTAATAGCCTGCATACAATCATGAGTTCTACCTAATTTTTTTAAATCGTCTTCTTTTAAGGATTGCACTCCTATTGAAACACGATTAATTCCGGTGGCTTTGAATGCTTTAAATTTTTCAGTTTCAAAGGATGTGGGATTAGTTTCTAGAGTTATCTCGGTTTGATTATCAATAATTGCTAGATTACTGATTTTATTTATTATGCCTTCAACTATTACAGGATGCATTAAAGAGGGAGTACCGCCTCCAAAAAAAATAGATTTTATATATTTATTTTGAATAATATCCTTAAAATATTCAATTTCAGTTTCATAAGATTTAAGCCACTGATTATGATCTATTATAGTACTTGCCACATGAGAATTAAAATCACAATATGGACATTTTGACAAACAAAAAGGCCAATGGATATAAATACTTAAATCATTAGCCATCACTCTCATATTTTGTATTTTTTAGTGCTAACTTAGGTTTTGTGGACATTTCTAAAAAGATTTAATTCAAGGTGTATGATAAAACACTATTCTAATTCAAAGAAAACTTTAAATAAAGCTTTTAATTTAATAGATATTATAAAATAATGAAAAAATTACCCACTATTTCATAATTTTTTTATTAACTTTTTGTGTTCAAGCTATGGGAAGTAATAATGAACAAATATATAACCCAAAAGACACTAAATTTCTAGACGAAGCTCTAAAATGGGCAAAAGAGCGTACTGATAAACAGAAAAGGCTTGCCAATCTATGCCTACTTATAAGGTAGTTAAGAAAGAAATAGAATCTGTTTGCTATGATCAAAGAAAAACTCCTTTTGGTGCTATACTAAAGGTTACATGTATAATTTTTGGATGGACTATAAAAACCCGCAAGGGTTATGGCGTAGGACATTGGCTGAGAATTACTCGAAAGATAAACCAAATTGGGAAGTGCTAATCGATTTTGATAAATGATCCAAAAAACTCGGTAAAAAAGTAATGTATCGAGGTGGGAGCGATTGTTTTCAAAACCCTAATCGTTTCTTAATTACCATGTCATTTGGCAGTAAGGATGAGATGTTTTTGAGAGCATGGGATTTAGAGAAAAAAGATTTTGTAAAAAATGGTTTTGAGCCAAAAACAAGGAGCAGGGAATTACTAGAAGGTCAATTTACTGTCCCTACTTGGGTTGATCAAGATACTATTCTATTTAATCCAGTTTTGCATCAAGAGGAAGTGACTAACTCTTTATATCCTAGCACGCTCTACATATGAAAGCGAGGAGAACCTATAGAGAAAGCCAAAAAACTATTTGAAATACCAAAGAATTATATACTTGTATCAGCCGTAACAGCCGTAAGCTTTTATCCGATAATATTTCTTCATCTTTAATATTTATATCTGCAGATAAGGATTTTTATAATTACGATAATTATATTCTAGATATTAAAGATGAGAGCTTAAAATTACAAAAAATAAATATGCCATCAGATGCAACACCTGAAGGTTCTTTTAAAGAATATGTATTTTGGCTACTGCATTCCGATTGGCAATTTAAAGATAGTAATATAAAGCAGGGTCACTTGTTGCCATACACTACGCTGATCTTCTAAAAGAAGATAGCGATAAAGCTAGCTTTAAAATATTATTTACCCCAAAAGAGACGGAAGTATTGTATTTTGTAGGCATGACTAAAGATACGGTATTTTTAACTAGCTATGAGAATGTTATTTCAAAAGTAGTAACATTTTTTACATTAGAAAATAATGAATGGACAAAACCGGTAACTTTTAAACTGTCTTATGAAAATACAATTTTTGGTATGTTGTCTGATGATGAGGAAGAAGATGCATTAATTACTATAGAAAATTCTATAGTTCCTCCAACTAGCTATTTATGGGATAAAACTCATGAATTAAAAGTTATTAGAAAGCCTTTATATCCGTTTGATAGCAAAAATTATGTTGTAGATCAAAAGGACGCTACAAGCTCGGATGGAGTTAAAATACCATATTTTATTGTCTATAAAAAAGGTACAAAGATGGTAAGAATCCAACATTACTTGAAGCATACGGCGATTTTCAAGTAATCAACTCTCCATATTTCTCTCGCATGGAAAATGAAGTATGAGTTAAACATGGCGGGGTTAGTGTTCTTGCTAATATTAGAGGTAGCGGAGAGTTTGGTCCTGAGTGGTATAAGGCAACTCAAGAAATAAAACGTCAAACCGGCTTGAATGATTTTATTGCAGTAGCAGAGGATTTAATAAAGCAAAATATTACTAGCCCTGAGTATTTAGGAATTAAAGGAGGAAGTAACGGCGGATTGCTAGTAAGTGTTGCAATGACGCAGCGTCCTGATTTATTTGGAGCTATAGCATGTGAAGTGCCGATAGTTGATACGATACGATATAAAGAATTAGGAGCAGGACATTCATGGGTTACAGAATATGGTGATCCAGCAAAAGTAGAAGATCTAGCACATATTAAAAAATATGCACCGCTAGAGAATTTATCTTTAACGCAAAAATATTAAGCTGTGTTAATTACAGATTTAGTATTAGAGCAGCGTGTACACCCATGGCATGGAAGAATTTTTGAGTATGTGCTTGAGAAAAACCCAAATACTAAAACTTACTTTCTAGAAAGTGTAGATAGTGGGCATGGTAGTGGTAGTGATTTAAAAGATAGTGCCAATTATTTGATCAATATTTATACATTTTTTGCAAATGCTTTGAAATTAAAAATTAATTAAATTAAACACTAACTAAGTCAATCATGTGTTACTTATTATACTACTTGATAGTTAAAAAAAACGTCGATGTCATTCCTGCAAAGACACATGGGTGTCAACTTAAGGAAAAGGTCACCCCGTGGCTTGACTACATGGTCCATATAATTTTAGTATTTTTAACTGGATCCTGCGATCAAGTCAGCATTGTTGCATGGATCGGAAAACCTACTCGATGTCATTCCCGCGTAGGCGGGAATCCAGAAAAATAACTTCAATATTGCTACAGAAGTTACATACTTGATAAAATAACCATATAAACACTTGTTTTTATATGCTTGACTGGATTTCCGCTTGTGCAGGAATGACATAATGTAGATATAATATAAATTCAAGAAAACAATTTTCCAATTCTGCTACGTAATAGATTTTTAGGATTCATTTTACTGGCTTTTTTCATTATCTCGCTTACTTGTTTATATTGCTTTAGCAAAATATTTACCTTTTGTACCGTAGTTCCTGCTCCAGCAGCTATACGTTTCCTACGAGAAGCATTAATTATATCGGGATTTTTACGTTCTTTTGGCGTCATAGATAAAATAATTGCTTCTTGATGTTCAATTATTTTACTATTTAATTTTGATTGATCTATTTGATCCATAATTTTACCGCTACCCGGTAATATACTAAGTATACTTCCAAAACCTCCCATTTGTTTTATACTTCTCATTTGCTGAAGATAATCATTTAAATCAAACTTACCCTTTTTTAATTTAGCTGCCGTTTTTTCGGCTTCTTCTCTATCAACGATACTAGCTGCTTTTTCAACAAAAGAGATAATATCACCCATATCCAGTATTCGAGAAGCTAAACGTTCAGCATCGAATTCTTCTAAATCAGTTAGGTTTTCACCGCTACTTAAAAATTTAATCGGCTTTTTAGTAATATATTTTACACTGAGTGCTGCACCACCCTTGGAATCGCCGTCAATTCTAGATAAAATTAATCCTGAAATTTCTAACTTTTCATTAAAACTACTTGCCGTAACTACTGCATCTTGCCCTATCATACTGTCGATTACTAACAAAGTTTCTGTAGGCTCCACTATCTTTTTTATTGCAAGCGCTTCCTCCATCATCGCTTTATCAATTTGTGTACGACCTGCCGTATCATAAATTACGACATCATAAGCAGAAATTTTAGCCTCAGCAATAGCTCTTTTGACAATATCGAGGGGTTTCTCACCTTGCACAATAGGTAATGAATTAATCTGTACTGAGTTTGCAAGTATAGCGAGTTGCTCTTGTGCGGCTGGTCTGTAAGTATCCAAAGAAACAAGTAAAACTTTCTTATTTTGATTTCTAAGCCGTAAAGCAAGCTTACTACTCGCCGTAGTTTTACCGCTTCCTTGCAGCCCTACCATTAGGAAATTTACGGGCGGCTTTGAATTTAAATTTAGCTTTGTCTCACTTTTACTTGAAGCTAAGAGATTGATCATCTCTTCATGGATAATTTTAATTATCATCTGTCCAGGTGAAACAGACTTAATAACCTCCTGCCCTAAAGCTTTCTGTTTAACTGCCGCTATAAAATCTTTTATCACCGGTAATGCAACATCTGACTCTAAAAGAACCACTCTTATATCCCGCATAGTAGCATCTATGTGGGCTTCCGTCAAAATGCCTGAGCTAACTAGCTTATCAAAAATCTTCGTTAAATTTTGTGTTAAAGTTTTAAACATGCAAATAATTTAATTTATAAAGTTCCTAAAACCTAATATATACTACGAGTAAATGAACAATAGTCAAAATAAAACATAAATTAAATTTATATTCTAGAGGGAAACCGCTTTCTATCTTGAATATCTATTAACTATTAAAAAAAAAGAGTATTATTTCTCTCAATATATTTTGTTGTTTTATGGATAACATAGAAAGTATCGTGTTAATTACCAGAAAACTCATTCACCACTAATATATAACTTGTTTTTAAGTCCAAATCATAATCAATGGTATTATATATTAACTTTTTTATGTCGGTAAATTTTTGCAGTAAATATGAAGGGTGTCTATTTGATAGTTTATTAAAAATCTTATTTTCCAAATCTAGAAGTTCAATATTAACGTTGGCAGATTTTTTAAGGATTCTATTCATTAATAATAATAAATTATCAATAAAATCTAGCCATAATTCTCGGTCTTTAGTAGTAAAGCGATTAATAAAATCTAACGTTTTGTTATCTGCTATCGACTGAATAAACTCGGAATATAATTCGTTTTTAGTATGATGGATAGATGATCTAACATTAATTTTAAAACATCTTGATCTAATTGTAGAAATAATACTTGCAGCTCTTGAAGTAATTAAAAAAATGTAACTATTCTTTGGTGCATCTTCAAGAATTTTTAAGCATGAATTCGCTGCATTCAAATTCATAAGATCCGCCGAATAAATTATTGCAACTTTATAACCTGAAATTGCAGAAGTTTTACTTAAGAAGTATTGTAATTTTCTTATTTGTTCAATAGAAATATTTTTAGCATTAGATGTAGCTGAAGTTTCCCTAGCGATGAAATGATAATCAGGATTGTTTTCAAGAGGAATGCTATTCTTAAAAAGCTTAACATATATAAACTCTTCTAAATCTTTTAAAACTTGCTCTATATTTTCGGCTTCGATAAGCCAGCTATTGTATAGCTTATTATGTTTTAAGTTAAACTCTAGGCGTTCTATCAATGGTTGTAATATCGTCATGAATTGTACTTAAGAAGTATTCTATATCATTCCGGCTTTTGCAGAGCATTGTTGCATGAGCTGGTTTTTCTAGTGTCACCCCGCAAGCTTGTAACGGGGTTCGGAAATTATTAGTACTGTAAATACGTTACTTCTTTTAATTACAAGCTTCTTTCATTTTTCTTCCGGCTCTAAAAGTAGGTTGATTGTAAGCATCTATTTTCATTTTTGCTCCGGTTTTTGGGTTACGACCCTCACGTGCTTTTCTATGATGTATTTCAAATGAACCGAAACCTGTTATATTAATATTATGGTGACTCTTTATAGCACTAATCACACTATCAAGAACTAAATTAAGTGCTTTCTCGGCCTCAGCTTTTGTTAATGTTTTATGTGAAGCATGTTTATGATTATAACCATGGTCGGTCATAAATGCTATAAATTCGGTTTTATTCATTTTTTTTGGTTCTTTTTTGTTATGCGTACTCATAATAAAATCAATTCTCCTTTAATAGGTTAATATGTATTGATGTTTTTTTTATAAAACAATATATACAACTAGCAATAATATACATCAATATATTTTTTATGTGAGTTAATTATAACAAACTACCCACATACTGCAAATGCCAGTTATTTACAAAATTTAAAATATATACGTTATTATATTAATTTATAGAAAAATGTAGCCATTTTACATCAGTAATACTGTTAAAACTATCTTAATCAAGTAATTAAAGTGAAAATGTATCATTAAAACCCTAATTTATTGTCAGTAGTAAATTACAAAAACTAATTTTCTACTCTAGAAAAAATTTTTTTTAATAAAAAACAATATATACTTCATTTACATAAAAAGTGGGAACCGTCTTTCACCTTTTATATAGAATATTTCTAACCGAATAGCAGATTATGTAATAATTCGCTATTCACATTAATTTAGAATAAAATTTTTAAAGAAAAATATATTAAATCCAATGTTATTATCTGAAATTTGTATTAAACGCCCTGTCTTTGCTACAGTTTTGAATTTGGTTATCGTAGCTCTTGGAGCAATGTTTTTTACCAAACTACAAATTAGAGGCACTCCAGATATTTCAGTTCCTATTATAAATGTCGAAGCTCATTATGCAGGTGCCGATGCCTTATATATGGAGCAAGCAATAACGACACCTATAGAAAAAGCTTTAAAGACGGTTAAAAATTTAGATTATATAACTTCTCAAAGTTCTACCGGCAAAAGTAGTATTACTTTATCGTTTCTATTATCTACCGATATTGAAGTAGCACTAAACGATGTCCGCGCCAAAATATCGGATATCACTTATATGTTCCCGCAAGATATGAAAGCCCCATCAGTTGCAAAACTTGATGCCGATAGTTTCCCAAGCCTCTTCATAAGCGTTGAAAGTGATCAATATAGCGATTTAGAATTAACAAAGATCGTCAAAGATAATCTACAAACACCGTTAGATAAACTTGAAAGCGTAGGACAGTCACAAATTTACGGCGGTCGGGAATATATAATGAGAATAGAACCCGATTCTAAAAAATTATATCAACATAAAATTTCTGTATTGGAGATTGAATCCGCAATAAAAGAGCAAAATAAAGATTATCCCGCAGGTATGATTAAAACAAAAAGTAATAATTTTATAGTAACTCTTGAAGGTTCTTTATCTACACCGGAAGAATTCGGTAATATTATTCTAAAAGTACAAAACGGAGGTATCATAAAATTACGAGATATAGCAAAAATATCTTTAACTTCTCCCGATGAGGACATAATCTTTAGATATAACGGCAAAAGCTCTATTGCCCTTGGTCTTATAAAAGCATCAAAAGCTAACGTCATAGATTTATCACATGAAGTAACTCAAGCACTAGAAAGAATTAAAGAATCCATGCCCAAAGGAATAAGCATGGGTATCGCATATGATGGAGCAACGCCTGTAAAAGCATCAATTTATGCAGTATTTCAAACAATTTTTGAAGCTTTAATATTAGTAGTTTTAGTCACTTATTTATTTCTTGCTTCTGCTAAAATTACCTTAATTCCGTTTGTGACGATTCCGGTATCGTTGATTGGTACTTTTAGCGTAATGTATGCTTTTGGATTTTCTATTAATATATTTACGCTCCTTGCTATGATACTTGCTATAGGTTTAGTGGTCGATGATGCGATAGTTATGCTTGAAAACATTTTCAGATATAATGAAATGGGGCATAAACCCATGGAAGCGGCTATGCTTGCTTCTAAAGAAATCGGCTTTGCAATCATTGCTATAACTATTACGCTTGCTGCCGTATTTTTACCCATGGGTTTTATAGAGGGTTTTATCGGGAAATTATTTATTGAATTTGCTTGGACTTTAGCATTTTGTGTTTTGTTCTCAGGATTTGTTGCTTTAACTTTAACTCCTATGATGTCAAGTCGTATGGTTACAAAACATAATACGGACTTACCGAAATTCTTAGTAAAGTTTAACGACATTCTACAATTTATTCAAAATAAATATATTTACTATCTAAAGCTAACTTTTGACAATAAAAAGAAATTTGTCATCATTATTGCATCATCATTTATAGTGCTAATTATTAGTTTTAAATTTACTCAAAGAATTTTCGTACCCCAAGAAGATGATGGATTTTTACAAGTTTCTCTTAAAGGTCCTGAAGGTTCTAGTTTAGAATCTTCTACTAAAGTAGTGAAAGAAGCCGAAAAAATCCTTGCTAATTATAAAGATATATTAGGTTATCTGATGGTAATAGGTGCAGGCGGTAGCGATAATGTTTTTGGATTCATTCCTCTAAAAAATTGGAGTGAGCGTTCTCGTTCCCAAGAAACTATTAAGAATATGTTAAATAAACAGTTTTCTGAAATACCGGGCATGTCGATTTGCGCTATGGATCCACGTTCAATGGTTAGCGGGAATGCAAGTAGCCCTATCGAGTTTACTATTCAAACGAACCTTGAATATGATGATCTAGATAAAATATCACAACAATTTATTGATATAATGAAAACAAATCCTATTTTCTTAAACGTCAATAGAAATTTACAATCGGCAATGCCAACTATAAGTATAGAAGTCAACCGTGATAAGGCTTATTTATACGGAATGGATTTGGCAAATATAGGCAAAACGGTACAATATTTACTTGTAGGTCAACAAATCGGGAATTTTAGAATGAGTAATGATTTATATGACGTTATATTACAATTTAATCAAAAAGATCGAAAAGATATTAGCGATTTTAGTAAAATTTTAATCAGAGCAAAAAATAATAATATGTTACCGCTTGAATCGATAGCCAATATTACGGAAAAAATATCAGTAAAATCATATAGTCATTATAATAATTCAAAATCTGTTACTATTTCTTCTGATCTTGCTCCTGACGGGAAAATTGATGATGCAATTAATGAAATCAATAAAATAGCCGCTAAATTACTTGATCCTAGTAATACTATAATTGAATATATCGGAGAAATTAAACAAATGAGAGAGGCAGACAGTAATATGCTTATAACATTTGTGTTTGCTCTTATGTTTATCTATTTAGTGCTTGCAGCTCAATTTGAAAGCTTTACTGACCCTTTATTAATATTACTCGCCGTACCTTTCTCAATAACCGGCGGTGTACTTGCTCTCTGGCTTGCCGGTAATAGCCTTAATATGTATAGTAATATCGGACTTATTACTTTAATTGGATTAATTACTAAGAATTCTATTATGATAGTAGAATTTGCTAATCAGCTAAGAGAAAAAGGAGTAAAGGTTCAAGAAGCTATAATAGAATCCTCAAAACTTCGCTTGCGTCCAATTCTTATGACTACTCTTGCTGCCGTAGTCGGAGCTTTACCTCTAGTTTTTGCAGACGGAGCCGGTGCTGCTGCTCGTAATTCTATAGGCTTTGTAATAGTTGGAGGATTAAGCATCGGTACTATATTTACAATTTTTGTTATACCTGTAATATATCAAACTTTTAAGAAGGATTAATAAATTATAGAATAATAAAATTTATTAGACATATAGCTCAAAATGAGAAATGATTATTTTACGTTAGTTTTGTTACATGGCTCGGAAAACGCACACAGTGTCATCCCAAGGCCTCGCCACGGGATCCAAAAATGTAACCCATAATACTAGTAATTTTAGTATTTTAACTGGACCCCGCTATCAAGTTGTGAGATGACAGAGGTATGAGCCACACAACAAGGTCTTTTACGTTTAACTAAAAGGAGCTTAAATATGTTAATAAATACTTCTAATAATCCGCTTATTACTACTGTACATTTATTATCTTCTATAGGTGCTATAAATTGGGGCTTAGTCGGATTATTTAATTTTAATTTAGTCACACTTTTATTTGGCTCATTTCCAATTATTGTTACAATACTTTATATAATTATAGGCTTTTGTGGTGTATATTCTTTCCTTTGTTTAGGTAAGCTATTTTGTACACCCAAAATAGAAAAGGTGAAGTAACTCTATCTTTTCGTCATTGCGAGCAACCGTAGGCTGTGTGGCAATCCCATGAAATCATAACAAACTCCTGAGCTTGCTTCATCAATTGATTGCTATGCAATTTCCTCGCAATAACGACCTAACAACTTCACTTGTGCTATAGCAGTTATTGCTGCTGTTTCAGCACGTAATATATTACTTCCTAAACTTATAGATTTTGTATTCTTATATGAGGCAAGAAGTTCCAGCTCATCATTAGTAAAACCTCCCTCTGGTCCTACAATAATAGTTATATCACTATTACTAAGTGATGATGAAATTCGTAATATAGAATTTTCTTCTTTTTCATGTTCATTAGCATATAACATCAAATTATTATTCTTTTTTAGATAATCTTGTATTGTGATAGCTTTTTCAATTATCGGAGGAGTAAGACGTTCTGATTGCTCTGTTGCTTCAATAACACATTTCGTTAAACGTTCGATATTTACCGATCTAAATTGACACCACCCAGTAATTAACGGAATAATTTTAGTTATACCGAGTTGCGTAGCCATATTTATTGCAAGCATTAATTTATCTTGCTTTATTATAGCAACAGCAAGAGTTAATGTAGATTCTGTATAAGGCTTTTTTAACTGTTCTTTAAGTCTAACCGATAGGTTATTTTTACCTATATCGTTAATTTGTGCTAGAAATTCTCCATCCGTACCGTTAAAGAGACGTAAGCCATCATTTACTTTAAGACGTAGCACCGTTTTAACATAATGAACATGATCACTTGCTAATTCTAGCTTGCTATTTTCAGCTAAACGACTATTAATATAAATACGGTTATATTTCATATATTTAGTACTATGGATGATAAAAAAGATAATAGACATCTTTCCAAACCAGCTTATCGAGAGGAATTTACAGAAGACACGGAACGCAACACCACAGCGTATATCGGCATACGTGAGGATGCGAGCACCGGATCGACGTCTAAATTACCTCTAAAAGCGAAGTTTGTAAAGATGTCTAATAATATATCAGAAGAAGAAAATTTACCAAAAGAAAAAGAAATTGGCGATGTTAAAGGTCTAGAACCAACAAGATACGGGGACTGGCAGCATAAAGGTAAAGTCACAGATTTCTAATGCCTTGCCTTCAACACACTAAAATTTTACCCTATAAACCGCAAGAATTGTTTGATTTGGTCTGGGATGTAAAATCTTATCCTAAATTCTTGCCTTGGTGTTCTGCTTCTAGAATTATTTCAGAAAATAATCAAGAGGTTATTGCTGAATTAGTAATTCAGTTAAAAGGCTTTTCAGAAAAATATAACTCACAAGTTACAAGCGAAATAACAGATGATGGAATATATTTGATTAATACGGTAGCTATTTCAGGACCTTTTGAATATTTAAAAAGTACTTGGCAATTTGTTCCATGCACGACAGGAACTAAATTAAAATTCTTTATTGATTTTAAAATGAAATCCGTAATACTGGATAAATTCATCGGTACTTATTTTACCAAAGCAACCGAAAAAATGATTATAGCTTTTGAAAGGAGAGCTAAAGAGGTTATTAAATAAAAAAGAGTAAGGTTATATAACCTTACTCTCTAGAAAGTTTTGTATTTAGTTACTAGGCAATATCAGATATATATCCTTCATCTCCCTCATCTCCTAAGATTTGAGTTTGATCATCATTAAGATGATTATAATTAAAGCTATAAAACTGCTCTTCTTGTTCTTCACTAGTACTGGAAGTATGATAATTAAATAATACTTTATAAGCTTCATTTATTTCAGCATATTTCTGTATTTCTTTTGAAAGTTCTACTGCTTTATTTTGCATAGCTTTTTCTGTACCATGCCATAACTTACTTGTCAAATTTGGCTTGTATTCTGCTAATTGCTTATCTTTGTAACTTTCTCTCTGTGCAACAGTTCCTAAACTTAAAGCTTTTTCAATATCTTCACTTGAATAGCCATTTTGTATTAGCTGCTGAATAATACAAGCATGTAAAGGAAGAATACTAGTATCTAGAACTAATTTATTTGTATATTGTCCTTTCACGCCAGGTATTTCCTGATATAACGCACGATCTGTTGATTCTACTATTTCATAGCCACCATTATGTTTGTAACTAACGCCGTCTTCTGTTAAACTTAAGGTTGGTACGCGAGTTATTGCATTAGATATTATCTTACCGCTTATTCCTTCAATATATTTACCAGTAAATTTATCTATACCGTTTTTATCTATAGCAGTACCGTATACAAAACTTCCTAACCGCGAAGTAGCCAAATACTCTTCAACTTTAGTTGCTTCATGAGCTTTAGTAAAAAGCTTTATTTGTTCATTACTATCCATAATGCCTTTGGCCCCATAACTAGTACCAAAAACAGCCCCTGTTATTAAAGGTATTTTGCTTAACCAACTACTAGATGAAAAAAAACTACTTATTCCTGCAAGAAAGCTTCCTGATGCTAATTTTGCATAAAAACTATAATCTGCTTTTGCTTTTGCTATTAAAGATAAGTAAGTAATCGGTTTATTACTTCTGAATAAGTTATGTATTAATGATGTAAACATAGTCTATCTCCTTTTTTAAGTACCATATTTTATGGTTGTTAAATATTAATGTAAGTGCACTATATAATAAAAGTAATCAAATGTCAATCTTTATTTTAATAATAGATTAATAAGCATTAATATTTGACTTGACATTTTTTTAGAAAAACCATATTTTATGGTAAAATTAATCAAAAAGAGGTAGATATGCCTACGTATAAAAATACTAAACATATTAGCACCAAAAAGCTTGCTTATATAGGGTTAGACCTCGCATATAAAACAGATGATTTAAATATTTATAAGCTAAAAGCATCACAGGTCAATGAACAATTAACAGATAGCGGCTGGGAAATACTGACTGCTTCATGTGATAATATCAGCACTGCTAAATATGATTATAAAGCCGTCGCATTTATAAATAAAGAAACTAAAGAAGTTCATATTGCTAGTGCCGGCACAAAATTCAATATATATGATTTATTAGACGACTTGCTTATCGCTCTGCACTATTTACCTACTAAACTAACTCCACTTCAGGATTTTGTTAATGAAATAATTAACAAATTAGGCGGCTTAAGTAAAGCTACAGAATATAGTTTTAATACTAGCGGTCATTCACTTGGAGCAATAATTGCAGATTTAACCTTAGTAGAAATACATTCTCGCAACCTACATTTTAATAAATCTACAACTTTTGATAGCCCTGGCTCAAAACCGATAATTGAAAGAGGCATTAAAAAAAATTTATTTACCGGAAAAGTAACAACGCCAATAGAAGAGCTAGCTACCCATTCTAAGATATATAATGCAAAACATAATCTTATTAATATTACTAATAAGCACTTTGGAAAAACAACAATGGTACTTCCTGGTAAAAAAACAGCACTATCACAATCAGAAGAATGGGTATCATATTTATATAATTTTGCCAAACAAAAAGTTACAAAATATCTAGGAATTAATGGAATAGTCGAAGGCTTTGAAGAAATCATATCCGGAATTAGTAAACATGGACTCGTTAATTTTTCTGATTTGAAACAGAATATTACTTTAACCGTAGATGATTGGGAAGCAGCAACACAAAAATATGCTAAAAATACTCTAAATTTAAAAAATAATTTATATAATCAAATAGTTGGAACTGAAACCGGAGCTAATTTAGTTGGGATGTATAATAATTTTCAAAGCTACAGTCAAGAATATGCTCAGGAAGTCAAAACAATAGGAGATATAAGTAACTATCATCTATATCCTCTAACATGTTAAATAAAAAAATAACATATATAATAAATTTATAGGCAGAAATCACCTTTCGCCTTTCATATTCATTATTTCTTATTTAGAGCGACTAAATAGATTTCCGTAGATTCACTACGGCTGGATAAAGGTTTAAAATGTTTCACTGTTTTAAATTCACGCTTTACTTTATTTAATAATTCATTTTCTGCACCGCCACGAAAAATTTTAGCAATAAAATGACCAGAGGGTTTTAGTACTTTTAAAGCAAATGCAAAAGCTTGCTCACATAAAAGTAAGGTTCTTATATGGTCTGTAGCTTTATGGCCTATGGTATTTGATGCCATATCACTCATTACTATATCAGCTCTACCGTCTAAAGCCTGAATAATTAATTCTTCCGTATCTGTTTCAAAAAAGTCCTTTTGCAAAAATTCAACTCCAGCAACAGGTTCGATTTCTAACACATCGATAGAGATTATTTTATTATTTAGGTTATTATCCGAAGCTTTAATAAGCTTGGAAGCTACTTGACTCCATCCCCCAGGAGCTGCTCCTAGATCAACAATTTTCATGTTAGGAGTAAAAAGTTTAAATTTGTCATGAATTTCAAGTAGTTTATATGCAGCTCTCGACCTAAAGCCGTCTATACGTGCTTTTGCAACATACGGATCGTTGAATTGGCGTCTAAGCCAATTACTAGAAGAGACGGTGCGTTTTTTAGAAGTCTTAACTCTAACGAATTTATTTCTATAACCGCTTAAATTATTTGTCATAAAATCTTTTATACTTATAAATAAATGAAGAATAAGTAGACGAAGTTTAATCTGAAAAAGAGCAAGGAATCCACAAGACAAGGAACAAAAGCCGTTAATAATACTTGAGTACTACAGTACTTGTAGCCAATTTTTCAAATTAAACGAGTATGCTCTTTTGCTATTTTATCTAATACAGAATTAACAAAACCAATTTCATGCTCATTTAACATATCATTTGCTATGTCCGTATATTCGTTGATTACTACTTTAGCAGGCGTAGTAGGACAAAATAATAGCTCACATATACTAACACGCAATAAAGCTCGGAGTAAGATCGGCATATGTGCAGGATCTTTATCATTTGTTAAATGATTGTCGATAATTTCGTCTAGTTTATTAAAATTTTCAAATACTGACTTTACCAGCATTTTAAAATGACTTATACTTAATGATATTTTTAAATTCTCAGGTAAATCTGTTATAGAATTATTATTTTGATAAAAAGAAAGTACATTTTGCATGATATCATCCATATCGTCATTATTTTGCAATATGTTTTGATAAATAGCTTGCACTGCTGCAATACGTGCAATCGACTTTTTATTAATTGTATTTGAACTCATAGAGAAAAGAAATTTAAAATTTAATTTTAGTCATTGCGAGTGTGATATGGCGTGATGTCATTCCCGCGAAAGTAGGAATCCAGTAATTAAAAAACATAAATACTATTAGTTTTTAAAACTAATACATTTGGATTACTTCATTTTTTTTCTGTGGATTCCCGCTTTCGCGGGAATGACATCGGGAACCAAGGAGCAACGTCCACTCACAACAACGGAATGATATCTATAACCTTGCAAGATATACCTTAAAATAATTTATTAGTAAACTTATAAAATTTTTATGCTCTCTATAATAGGATTTATTATAACAATTAGTATCTTGGTATTTATCCATGAATTTGGGCATTATTGTATTGCTAGATATTTTAATGTAAAAGTTGAGGAATTCTCGATAGGTTTCGGTAAAGCACTAATAGGCATTACCGATAAAAAAGGAGTTAGGTGGAAGATTTGTCTTATACCGTTTGGCGGTTATGTCAAGATTTACGGCTATGATCACAGCCTTATGGATAAGACTAAAGAAGTTAACGAAAAAGTAGCTTTTAATGCTAAATCTTGTTTAGAACGTTTTTTAATAGTTGCAGCAGGTCCGTTAATTAATTATTTACTTGCCATAATAATATTTGCAGGTTTTTATTGTTACTTTGGAAAAACAGAGATTCCTCCTATAATAGGTGATGTAGTAGCTTCATCACCGGCAGAGAGAGCAGACTTAAGAGTAGGAGATAAAATTGTTAAGGTTAACAATAAATCTGTTAAAGATTTCGGGGACGTGCAGAGAGAGATATTAATTAACGGTTTTAGCTCTTCTACTTTAACTATAGAAAGAAAAAGTGAGGAATTTATCGTTAATATAATGCCTCAAGAAATAATTATATCACCTTCCGAAGAAAAGCAAGTTAAGAAAACTCTTCGCATCGGTATTATAGCTAAAAATGAACCTATTCATACTAAAATAGGAATTTTAGGAGGATTCTGGGACGCTATTAATACTACTATAGATCTGTCTGCTTTAACTCTAAACGCAATATCGCAAATGATTGTAGGAAAACGTTCATTCGATGAGATAGGAGGCCCAATAGCTATTGCTAAGGAGTCAGGCAAATCTATAACTGGTGGGCCCCAAATGTATCTGTTATTTATAGCAATGCTTTCCGTTAATTTAGGGTTACTTAACTTACTACCTATACCAGTACTTGACGGCGGACATTTAGTATTTATATTATATGAAGCAATTACAGGTAAATTACCGAATCCTAAGACTAAAAATATTTTGTTACAATTAGGAGCAATAATCATAATTTTTCTTATTATAATTGCTGTTTCCAACGATATACAAAATTTGTTTTCCTAAATTATAGATTTGCTTGCTCTCGTTTATATTATCTACTATAGTGGAGTACATTAATTATGTTTAAATGCATTAATTAGTTAGGAGAACTTTATATTATTCTTAGCTAAAAGCGGGAATCCAGTTCTTTGTCATACCGCGACTTGAACTCGGTATCTAATTTATTATTTTTACCGTGGTCAAGCCACAGGATGACATCGGGTTTAAACACAGAAATTTAAATTAAATCTTAAAGCAGGTTTTAGGTGACAATCAGATCAATTAGTAAGTTAACAATTTTATTATTAACGATTTTTTATTATCATATTTCATTAGCTGACTTTGTAATTCGTAAAATAACTATCGAAGGTAACCATAGGGTTGAGCGTTCTACTATTGAGAGCTATTTAAAGCTTAAGGTAGGAGAAACCTATAATAATTCTAAAGAAGATGAGGCAATAAAACGTTTATATGCCACCTCACTTTTTAGAAATATAAATATGCATATAACAAATGATGGTAATTTAATAGTTAACGTTACTGAAACGCCTTTTATAAGTAGTGTAGTATTTAGCGGTAATTCTAAAATCAAAACTAATATGCTCGCTAAAGAAATTTACACAATGTCGGGCGAATCTCTTAGCCAAGCTAAAATTGAATTAGATGTAAAGAAAATATTAGAAATTTATAAACGTAGCGGACGTTTTGCTACTACGGTAACACCTAAAATCGAAAATTTAGAAAACAACAGAGTTAAGGTTATTTTTGATATAGCAGAAGGACCAAAAACCGGTATTAAATATATTTATTTTAGCGGTAATGAAAATTATAGTGATTCAGAACTTAAATCTATTGTTTTCACTAAAGAATCTCGTTGGTTTCGTTTTTTAGAAAGTAACGATACTTACGATCCTGATAGAATGGAGTATGATAAAGAATTACTGAGAGAGTTTTATCAATCTGTAGGTTTTGCAGATTTTAGAGTAATTTCGGCATCGGCAGAACTCAATAATACTAAAGAATATTTCACCCTTACCTATTGCATTGAAGAGGGAGAAAAATATAGCTTCGGTAATATTACAATAGACAATAAATTAACTAATATAGATATAACACCGCTTAATAAAATTGTTAATATTAAGCAAGGCAAGGTTTTCAATATGAAAAAGGTTGACGATATAGCTGAAAAAATCGGAGAATATTTTACAGCGAACGGCTACCCTGCAGTAAATGTTTATCCGGATATAATGAAAAATGCTAATCATACTGCAGATATTAAATTTATTATTGAAAAAGCCGATAAAGTTTATATTAATAAAATTAATATTATTAATAACCTTAAAACCGAAGACCCTGTTATAAGAAGAGAATTTAAAATAGAAGAAGGTGATATAATTAATCGTTCATATATTGAAAAAGGTGAGCGTAATCTTAGAAATTTAGATTATTTTGAGAAAGTAGCAATTAGCTTAGCTCCGACTAAAGCTAAAGATAAATATGATGTTAACGTTGAAGTTGATGAAAAATCTACTTCCTCTATAGGTTTTGATTTAGGACATAATACTGCTGGCGGTTTATTCGGACGTTTCTCTTGCTTAGAGCGTAATTTAGTCGGTACCGGGAAACTGCTTAATGCCGGTGTACAAGTAAGTAAAAACACTACAAGCTATTACGGTGGTATTACCGCACCGCACTTTTTAGATCGTGATTTATCACTTGGCGTAAACACATTTAGAAACTATACCGGACGCGGTGCTAGTGTATTAAATACCACTGATCAAAGCTATAAGTTACACTCTATAGGAGTCAAAACTTCTCTTGGTTATGAAATTAAAGAGGATTTAGGTCACGAAATAGATTATTTAATTAAACGTGATATTTTAAGTGCTCCAACTCCATCAAGCTCAATATTCTTAAAGGAGCAAATGGGAAGATTCATTACTTCTGCTATAGGACATACTATTACTTATGATCAAACCGATAATAAAATTGTTCCAAAGAACGGTTATTTAGTAAGTGGCACACAAGAATTTGCCGGCGTTGGAGGTGATAACAAATATATAAAGCATGAAGTTGACGGTAAATATTATAAATCTTTCATACATAACAAGCTTACTTTAAAATTATCTGCTTCCGGAGGCGATATTGCAGGACTTGGAGGAAAAATTATTAGAATTTCCGATCGCTTTAATTTAGGTGATTATAGTTTAAGAGGCTTTGCAAGCGGTGGTGTAGGACCTCGTGAAAAGGTCACTAACGAAGGACTTGGCGGTGAGCGATATTACACATTCTCAACAGAACTTAATTTCCCAACACCTATACCTGAGGAATTTAATTTAACCGGTGCAGTCTTTATGGATTTAGGAAGCGTTTGGGGAGTAGGCCTAAATAAGAAACAATATCAAACTCCAAACGGTTTTTATAACGATAAATCTCTTAGAGCTTCCATTGGTTTCGGCTTTATTTGGGTAACACGTTTTGCACCGATCAGAATGGATTGGGGTTTCGCGGTTAAGAAGAAGAAATATGATGATACGCAGCATTTCCATTTAAGATTTTCGACGCATTTATAAAGATGTTTCATTGTCATCCCGTGGGCTTGGCCACGGGGTCCAATTAAGGCTGCTAGTCTTTAGCATTTTAAAATTTTTTTATTGGATTGCCACGCTCCTTGTCAGTCGTCGCTCGCAATGACGAAACATGTCTCGTAGGAATCCATATCTCAGCATAATATAATCATATTTCAGCCGATGTAGCTCAACTGGTAGAGCGACGCATTCGTAATGCGTAGGTCTGGGGTTCAAATCCCCACATTGGCACCATTTTCTAAATAAAACTATAGCCCTATTTGTGATAGGCATGGTAGAACCTGATATACTAATAATATGTAGAAAAACGCATTCGTGTCATGCCGTGGTTTGACCACGATATCCAAAAAAATAACTTAAAATACTAATCATTTATTGTCACCATCAATCCAAGTGGTCAAACAGTCCAGCATCTAAAGAACCTAAAGCGGTTTTAAAAAATGCTTATAAAACAGTAATGATACTGAAAGACTGATTGCTGTTGATATAAAAAATGAGCAGTTTGTAATATTTGATAATACAGGTGGTAATGTAGCTCATGTAAGGACATATAAAGAAATAGAGAGAGACGCTATTTTAAAAAATAACCTAATCACAACACAAACATGCAAATAAGGTAATAAAAACTTTAATGAAACCTTGAAGCAGTATAAATTATTGGAATAACAAAATGAAATAAACAACGACAGATAAATTATGGTATGAAAAAATAAATGAAGAAGATGCATATATCAGAAAAACACTTCAAAAATATATAGATTTATATTTCTTTGATTCTGTAGAATTTGCAGTAGAAGATATAACCTTAGAAAATTTAGGTGAATTTTTAGAAGTAATATTAAAACATTATCAACAATATCATTTTCATTTAGACGAATTATATGATACTGGAGCAATATTAGAAGAATATTGCGATTATGTTTTTATGGATGATGAAAAATATATAAATTATCCTAAATCTTCTAAAGAGGATAGACGTAATTTAGGTTGGTTATTGATAGTAAATATATATACAAATGCGTAATCCAAGACTATTTCCAGAAGATGTCCCGCGTTTAATAGAATTTTTACACGCTAAAGATGGAGAAGTGACAAAGGCTCAAGAAAAGCTAAATACCTACCTTGCCCAATTTGATTTAATAAAAAGACAAGATGAAGATTACAGATGCTGAGAAGCAATCACGAAAGAACGTTAGCAAGCTATAGCAGAAAATAAACCTTTACTTACCAATAAGACCTATGAGTATTGAACTATCAAAATGCTTGAAAGATTGAAGTTGGAAACTTTTTTAAGATCATCATAGAGCTAGCGAAAGCATCGGGAGTACAGCTGGCGAAGATGGTAGCGATAGAGAAAGTAACGGAACTTGCAGTAAATGCTGTAAATAACAACGCACTATCTGGTTTAGGGCAGAAGATAGAAAATAAAATAGCGGGGAGCGTTACTCCAGCTTTAAATTCTAATAACGGGATATTGCTAAGTGCTTACAGTCTTTTAGAGCAGGAGCAGGACGGTAACAAGAGAACATGACGCCATTTGTGCTTCCCTGAGCCATAATATAGGTAAGATTGCAGCAACTGCGGTAATGCATTTTATTAACCGCAAGGTCACCTGAGTATTTTAAACTGGATTTCGCTACAAATGAACTAGGATGACAGGTGAAATTAATCCATGCAACAACACCAATGCTACACGGAAATGACAATAAGATCTTTTTAAGAGCGGTGTAAGACAAAACTATCTTTTTTAGGTAATTCCATTATATTTTGTAAAGAATTATAAGTTTTTCTAAAAAATAATATATACTTAGCTTTATATAAAAAGCGAAAGCCAATTGTCACCTTTTATATTCAACTTCTTAAGCCGAATAACAGATTATATAATAATTCGCTATTCGTGTTAATTAACTATTATCTTTTTTCTTGGAGGAATATAGATTGTTTCATTTTCAGCATGCGAAATCTTTTCTAAAAGCCCGATAAAACGGTCGTTATTAGGTACTAACTTTACTATCGCCCATCCCTCTTCTATTGATTTCTTTATGCGTTCTATATCAGATTTATGCTCTGAAAAAGATATAACTTTTTGTGCTGGGTTTTGCATATTGATAAATCAATTATAGTTAATTAATATTATAGTAAATATTTTTAATAAATCAATCACATACTTATTATTTGCTAAATATAAATAAAATGATTACCATACATTATGTCTTGTCTACTTATATCCTAATAAATAGTTTAATTAAAAGTTGTGCGATAATTTTTTATTTTAAACATATATGTCACTTATTAACTTTATTTAATTTAAACTGTATAATTTAATTATGTCAAATGATAATTTACAACCGCCTGCTCTTTCTAAAAAGCAATTATTTGCTTTTTTTGGTATGGTTGTCGGCATGTTTATGTCAGTACTTGATATTCAAATTGTCGCTAGCTCATTATCCCTAATAGCTGCCGGTCTTGCCGCTTCAAGCGATGAACTTTCTTGGGTGCAAACATCGTACTTAATGGCTGAAGTTATCATTATTCCTATTACCGGCTTTTTAGCAAGGTTACTTGCTACTAGAATTTCTTATTTTATTGCAGCTTTAGGGTTTACGGTTATGAGCGTATTATGTTCGCTTGCAACTAATATTGAATCCATGATTATCTTTAGAGCATTACAAGGCTTTTTTGGTGGTGCTATGATACCGACGGTCTTTAGTACCGTTTTTATACTTTTTCCTGCATCGCAACGTCCTATCGTTACTATCTTAATTGGACTTGTCGTAACTGTTGCCCCTACTTTAGGACCTACACTCGGTGGATATATTACGGAGATTTTATCATGGCATTTTATGTTTTTATTAAACGTCATACCCGGTATTTTCGTATGCACGGTAGTTTTTTTATATGGGGATTTTGATAAACCAAATTATAAATTACTGAAAAATTTTGATTTTCTCGGTATATTATTAATGGCTTTAACGCTCGGCTTATTACAGTATGTGTTAGAAGAAGGAAACAAAAAAGGTTGGCTTGAGGATAATTTAATATTATTCTTAAGTATTGCAGTAGTTTTAGGTTTTATTTTATTAATCATTAGAGAACTAACCTTTATTAATCCAATTTTAGACTTAAAAACATTTCTTTATAAAGACTTTACTTTTGGTTGCCTTTATTCGTTCGTTATGGGTATCGGATTATACGGGGCAGTATATATATTACCGCTATTTCTCTTTACTATTGCCGGATATGATACATTACAAATCGGGACTACTATGATGGTGACGGGCGGAGCACAATTTTTATCTGCACCACTCGCCGTTAGAATGTTAAGGCTAGGGATAGATTTACGCCTGATGCTTATTATAGGGCTTGGAGGGTTTGCTCTTGGATGTCATTTGAATAGTTTTCTAACGCCTGATTCTAAATTTGCTGCATTTGTGCTTCCTCAATTTGTTAGAGGGCTTTCATTAATGTTTTGTTTTATACCGACTAATAATATAGCTCTTGGCAATATGCCGAAAGAAAGAATAGGCAACGCTAGCGGGCTTTATAATCTTACTCGTAATTTAGGAGGAGCGGTAGGGCTTGCAATAATCAGTACTATACTTACTAATGATACTAAAACCTTTATGCAATATTTATCGGAAAATATCTCGTCTACTTCTATAATGGCATTAGAACAACTAGATTCTTATACTGAATTATTAAGCAGAAAAGTTTTGAATCCCGAAAAAGCATCATATTTGTTATTAGCAAACAAATTAAATCATGATGCTTTTGTAATTGCAATAAATAATATATTTAATATGATAGGGTTATTATTTGTATTTATAATGCTACTAATACCTTTTACTTCAAAAATCAAATTAACCGAAAATGTTAATACTCACTAAAATTAAATTTATATTATATTTTCCTTGGTTATTATTAGAAATATGGAAATCGGCTTTCGCGGTTATTAAAATAATTTGGCAAAGAAAGATAGGAATAGAGCCGGTTTTTGAATGGGTTGACGCAGAAGGGCTAGAAGAAATAGGCGAAATAATGTATGGTAATTCGATTACTCTAACTCCAGGTACAGTAACACTTGATATAAATAATAATATGTTATTAGTGCATGCACTCAATAAATCATCGATTACCGACCTACAAAGAGGTATAATGATTAAAAAAATTAAGCAGATATTAAAAACAACTTGAAGCAGAAAATGATATCAGATATAAACGCTCTAAAGTATAAAAAAGTTTTACTGAAAGTATCAGGGGAAGCTTTAATGGGAGATAAGCAATTTGGACATGAATATAACGTAATAAAAAAGATTGCTAGCGATATTAAAGAAGTTATCGATTTAGGAGTAGAAGTCGCTATTGTAGTCGGCGGTGGAAATATTTACCGCGGGATTAATGCAGCACTTGTCGGTATGGACCGAGCTTCAGCGGATTATATAGGTATGCTTGCAACGGTGATTAATGCTTTAACTTTACAAAACGTTATGGAAAGCCTCAATATCTATACAAGAGTTCTATCGGCTATTCCTATGATGAGTGTGTGCGAGCCTTATATTCGCCGCAAAGCTAAAAGACATATGGAAAAAAAGCGTGTAGTAATTTTTGCCGGCGGTACGGGTAACCCGTTTTGTACAACCGATAGTGCCGCAGTACTTCGTGCGATCGAAATGAATTGCGATATTTTATTAAAAGCAACTCAGGTTGACGGTGTATATGATTCCGACCCTAAAAACAATCCGGATGCTAAAAAATATTTCACTATTAGCTATAAAGATGTTATAACTAATAATCTGCAAGTCATGGATACGGCAGCTATTGCAGTTGCAAGAGAAAATAAATTACCTATAAGGGTATTTTCGATAAAAGAACAGGGCAACTTTGCTAGAGTAATACAAGATGAAGGGGAATATACGACAATTGAGGAATAATATATTGTAGTGTGAATGGTTGTATGATTTTTATGTCATTCCCGCATAGGTGTTGTTGTGTAGAGACCAAATCGTCATTGCAAGCAGCCGTAGGCTGCGTGGCAATCTAGAAAAAATAATATATGGATAAATAAAGATGGAGAAAGAGCATTTAAAGAAAAACTTACAAGAAAAGATGGAGAAAGCTCTAAAAGTTTTAGATCATGAGCTTAAAGGGCTACGTACCGGTAGAGCCTCAGTTAATTTACTTGATAGCGTAACCGTGGAAGCTTACGGGAGTAAAATGCCACTCTCACAAGTTGCTTCTCTATCCACCCCTGATGCACGAACAATTAACGTGCAGGTTTGGGATAAATCTATGGTATCATCGGTAGAGAAAGGAATTACGATAGCAAATCTTGGCTTAACTCCTGCAACGGACGGTCAATTAATCAGACTGCCGATACCGGCTTTAACTGAAGAAAGACGTAAAGAACTGGTAAAGCTTGCTCATAAATACGGTGAAGATACTAAAATTGCATTACGTAATATTAGAAGAGACGGCAATGAAGAACTTAAAAAGCTAGAAAAGAATAACGTTATCGCAAAAGATGAGCATCATAGCTTATCTGAACAAGTACAAAAGCTAACCGATGATTATAGTAGTAAAGTTGACTCGGTAATAAAACAAAAAGAACAAGAAATAATGACTGTTTGATTTTCTATGTCATTCCTGCTTTAGATTTGTTGCGTGGACTGGTAAAATCCACTGTGTCACCCCGTGGCTTGACCACGTGGTCCATAAAAACAATAAAAAATACTAATAATGTTAGTATTTTTAACTGGATCCCGCAATCAAGTCGCGGGATGACAGCGGTGGATTGATCCACGCAACAATACCTTGCGAGGAGCGAAGCGACATGGCAATCCAGAAAAATCGATCCAGGCAACAATAACAATGCCAAGCGAGAATGACATAAATTGAATCTATACTGACAAAATTAGTCAGAGATTTAATTCCAGAAATTATCTTAAAATCAGGCAGGATACCAGTTAACTCATATTGCTGAATCATATGAGTATAAAGAACTATTAAAAAATAAACTACTAGAAGCAGTAGAGGAATGTTTACAAGATGAGTATATGGAGAAATTGCCAATATATTAGAAGTACTTGAAACAATCTGTAATATTAATGGCTATAAACTAAAAGATATATCAAAAATTAAAAAAGAAAGTTAATGGTGGTTTTGATAATAAGATAATTTAAAAAAAATAACTAATTAGCTTTTTTGCCTTAATAAAATAAAGGAGTCATGCAATAAAATCGGCTATAGAACCTTGTATCACAGGCTGTATCCAGGATCTAGCTCACAAGTCGCAGGATGACAGAAATACCGTACACATAGGCAAGCCTTCATGAAAATAACATCAGATTATACCACTCAAAATAATAAAACTATGATAACAAAAGAAAAAGCACAGAAAATAGCAAAATTAGCTAGATTAAAATTTGAAGAAGATACTGTAGAAAAATTTTCTACTCAGCTTAGTACTATTATGGATATGATCGATATTTTAAATGAAATAGATTGCAAAGATATAGAGCCTTTAAGTTCGGTTTCTAATATGAATGCTAGAATGCGAGAGGACGCCGTTACAAGTTCTGATTTATCAAGTGAGTTATTTGATAATGTAAGTGGAAATAGTGCTCAGCTGGCTAAAGAAGTAAAATATTTTATTACTCCAAAGGTTGTTGAATAATTATGACAGAACTAAACACACTAACAGTAGCAGACAGTATAAAAGGTCTAAAAAATAAAGATTTTACAAGTACGGAATTAATAGGTGCACATATTAAACAAATAGAGAAGCATAGAAACCTAAATGCTTATGTTACCGAAACTTTTGACTTAGCTTTAAAACAGGCTGAAGCAGCCGATCAAAATTATGCTCGAAATAACGCAAGACCCCTTGAGGGTATCCCGTTTGCCGCTAAAGATCTTTTCTGCACGAAAGGAATTAGAACTACGGCATGTTCTAATATACTGAAAAATTTTATACCTAATTATGAATCAAGTATCACACAAAATATTCTTGATAAGGGCGGTGTGATGCTCGGCAAAACCAATATGGATGAGTTTGCTATGGGTTCAGCAAATATCACTAGTTGTTTTGGAAATGTAATTAGCCCTTGGAAAGCAAATGATGATAATGCTGATTTAGTTCCAGGTGGTTCTTCAGGCGGTTCAGCCGCGGCAGTTAGCGGATTTATGGCATCTGCTGCTCTTGGTAGCGATACAGGCGGCTCGGTACGTCAACCTGCAAGCTTTACGGGTTTAGTCGGTTTTAAACCAACATATGGTCGTTGCTCAAGATACGGAATGATATCGTTTGCTAGCTCCCTTGATCAAGCAGGAATATTTACTAGAAGCGTTTTAGACAGTAGCATTATGCTTGAAGCGATGATGGGGTTTGACGAAAAAGATTCTACTTCGATTAAAGCAGAAGTTCCAGAGCTACAATCCGCTATCGGAAGTTCTATGAAAAATATGAAGATAGGCGTACCTCTTAGCCTTAGTGAGGGTAGTATTATTGAACCTGATATTATGAAAATGTGGCAGGATACCATAGAACTACTTAAAAACGCCGGTGCTGAAATAGTTGATATTACTTTGCCGCATGCTAAATACAGTGTTGCTGTTTATTACGTAATAGCACCGGCTGAAGCTTCTTCAAATTTATCTAGATATGACGGCGTTAGATACGGTCTTCGAGTAGAACGTGAAAATATGACGCTTGACGAAATGTATGAAATGACTAGATCAGCCGGATTTGGGGAGGAAGTAAAACGTCGTATTATGATTGGAACATATGTGCTATCATCTAGTGGTATGGATACATATTATCTAAAAGCTCAAAAAGTACGTCGTTTAGTTGCAAACGATTTTAATAATGCTTTTGCAAAAGTTGATGCCATTTTATTACCGACTGCCCCGACCGCAGCTTTTAAAATTGGTGAAAAACAAAATGATCCGACTATTATGTATTTAAACGACTTATTTACTATTCCTGCAAGTTTAGCCGGTTTACCTTGTGCATCGGTTCCTGCTGGATTATCGGCACGCGGTTTACCTCTTGGGATACAGATTATAGGTAAACAATTAGACGAATATAATGTTTTGAAAGTAGCATCGACAATTGAGTCAGGTGTAAAACATATTAAATTTGAGCCAAAGGGTTTTTAATTATGGTATATATTGAAGGTAATACGGGGAAATGGGAATATGTAATAGGGCTTGAAATCCATGCTCAAATTTCCTCAAAATCTAAGCTTTTTTCAGGAAGTAGTACTATTTTTGCAGCAAGTCCAAATTCGCAGGTTGCCTATGTTGATGCAGCAATGCCCGGGATGTTACCGGTATTAAATAAACATTGTGTACACCAAGCAATTAAAACAGGACTTGGGCTTAAAGCTAAAATAAATAAATATTCAGTATTTGATCGTAAAAATTATTTTTATGCCGATCTGCCGCAAGGGTACCAAATTTCGCAATTTTACTATCCTATAGTACAAAACGGCACTATGGAAATATCGACTAGTACCGGCGATCTTAAAACTATTCGTATTAACCGTTTGCATTTAGAGCAAGATGCGGGTAAATCTATGCATGATCAATCACCACATTACAGCTTTATCGATTTGAATCGTGCCGGTATTGGGCTTATGGAAATTGTGACCGAACCTGATATATCATCACCGGAAGAAGCAGCTGAATTTGTAAAAAAGCTAAGAAATTTGTTACGTTATATTGGCAGCTGTGACGGTGATATGGAAAAAGGCTCGATGCGTTGCGATGCTAATATTTCAGTAAGACGTAACGGCGAACCACTCGGCACAAGATGCGAAATTAAAAATATTAATTCAATTCGTAATATCATTAAAGCAATAGAATTTGAAGCCAAAAGACAAGTAGACTTACTTGAAAGCGGTGAAGCAATAATTCAAGAAACACGTCTATTTAATACCGATAGCGGCGAAACAAGAACTATGCGTTTAAAAGAAGAAGCACTTGATTATAGATATTTTCCTGATCCCGATTTATTACCACTTGTTATTTCTGATGAGTTAATAAATGAGCTAAAAGCAAATTTACCTGAGCTACCTGATCAAAAGATTGAAAAATATATGAAGGAATTTAGCTTAAGTAAATATGATGCCGAAGTAATAGTAGCCGATGAATCGGTTGCTGAGTATTTTGAGAAAGCAGCAAATGAATGTAACCCTACAATGCTTACTAATTGGCTAACTAGTGAATTGTTCGGCCAATTAAATAAAGCATCGATAGGAATAAATGCATGCAAAATTACCCCTAGTAACTTTGCAAAACTGATAAAATTAATAGAAAATGATACTATTTCCGGTAAAATTGCAAAAACCGTTTTTGCAATTATGTTTGAAACCGGTAAAGCACCTGATAAAATAATAGAAGAAAAAGGACTTGTACAAGTTTCGGATAATAACATGCTAAACACGGTAATTGACGAGGTAATAGCTGAAAATCTTGAATCAGTAGAGGGTTATAGAAGTGGTAAGGATAAATTATTCGGTTTCTTTGTAGGGCAGGTAATGAAACAAACCGGCGGTAAGGCTAATCCGAAACTTGTGAATCAGCTTTTAAAGGAGAAATTGAGTTCTTGATGCTATTCCTTTGAAGGTATTGCCCGCGTGGATAGATTTTCCTGTCATTGCGAGCAACCATAGACTTTGTTGCATGGTTCAGTTTCATCGTCATTGCAAGCAGCCGTAGACTACGTGATAATCGCGCCAAATATCCTGAGATTGCTTCGTCAATTACTACGTAATTTTCCTCGCAATGACGCTTTGATATCCGTACAACAATGGCAATGCCTCGTAGGATGACACAGAACATACTCAAACTTAAAACATTATTTTTATGAAATTTCTGAAAATATTTTTGCTATCTTGCTTACTAGTTTCTTGTGAAAAAAAAGAAACGGAAAAAACTTTAATAGTCGGTACTGCCGCAGATAATCCTCCTTATGAATTTATCCAAAACGGAGAGATTGTTGGGATTGATATTGATATTATCAAAGCAATAAGCGAACGTCTAAATAAAAAAGTTATCATAAAAAACTTCGACTTTAACGGTTTACTTGCAGCTTTGGTTAGTGAAAATATTGATGTTGCGGTGGCGGAGCTTTCCGTAACACCGGAGCGTGCCGAATATATCAGCTTTTCCGATAATTATGCTACTGCAAGATTTGCCATAATATATAGAACAGGCGATAATATACAAAATAGCAAAGATCTAGAAAATAAAATAGTAGGGGTACAGCTCGGTAGTGTTTTAGAAAAAAAAGCATACGATCTATCACAGACGATAAATATTAAAGTTCATTCTTTAGCAAATCATTTAATGTTGGTTGAAGAATTAAAAGCCAGAGTCATAGATGCTATTATTTCTGAGGAATTTCAAGGCAAAAAATTAAAAGAAAATAATTTAAATTTAGAAAGCAGTACTTTAGAAGAATTTTCATCCGATTTTGCTATAGGCATGTCTAAAAACTCAGGACTAATTAATGAAATTAATGAGGCAATCGATTCATTAAAAAAAGACGGGACTATTAACAAAATTATGAAAAAATGGCTGGGACAGTAACAGAAAGTCAATTTAAAGATGCTATGAGCCGATTCCCTCAGGGAGTGACTATTATAACAACAAATTACAATAACAAACTTTTTGGCTTTACTGCTAGTTCTCTTACTTCCGTATCTTTAAAACCGCCGTTAATATTATTTTGCCTTAATAAAAACTCTTTTAGTATAAACAGTTTTCAAAAAAGTGATAAGTTTGCAATTAGTATTTTAGCAGAGAATCAAATTGATATCTCAAAACATTTTGCTAAATCACAATCTAATAAATTTACAAAAATTGATTATGAGCTTGGCAATAAAACTGATTGCCCTTTAATAAACGGTGCAACTTATCATATAGAGTGTAATAAATATGCTTCTTACGATGCCGGTGATCATGTTATATTTATCGGTGAAGTAATAAATACCGCTATTAAAAATGATTTAAAGCCTCTATTATATTTTCATAAATCGTATACAAAGATTTAATTTTGGTTATTTTTTGCTGCAAATTATAAGATTTTTTGAAATATAAGTAACTATTCCAGCAAAAATCTTATTAATTTTCGCTAAAAATACCTCAAAATAGCCAATCAATTAGAAATATTCACAGAACCTAGTTTAATTTGAAAAATTGGCATCGTCTAATAAGATCTGCGGTTTGAACTATATTAAGTATACACTTGCGATCCAAAGACTTTAGACGCCTTGCTCTTGTCTAAATTAAACTTCGTCTACTTACTGTTCATTTATTAGGAGTATATATTGCCAATATGTTAAATATCGGTCTTAGTGGTTCTACCGGTAAAATGGGAGAAACCATTCTAGAGAGAATAGATAAATTTAAAGATTGCAAAATTGCAGCAAAATTTAATAGTACTAATAATTTAGATGATTTAGATGATTTTTGTAAAAATTCTGATGTGATCATCGATTTTTCTACCCCTGAAATATTAGAAAAATTAATTAATTATGCATTAAAACATAATACAAAATTAGTAATCGGAACCACAGGTCTCCAACCTCAACATTTTAAGCTTTTAGAAAAAGCAGCTCAAACTTTACCTGTTTTATATTCTGCAAATATGAGTATAGGAGCTAATTTGCTTAGCTATCTAGCTAAAGAAGTAACAAAAATACTAGATGATTATGATGTTGAAATTCTAGAAACGCATCACCGTAATAAAAAAGATTCACCCTCAGGAACTGCTGTTATGCTTGCTGAAACAATTGCAAACAAAAAAGGATTAAATATAACATTTAATCGTGGTAATAGACTAAGAAGCGAAAAAGAAATAGGTATTTCCTCGCTTCGTGGTGGGAATGTTCACGGTATACATGAAATATCTTTCCTAGGTGACGATGAAATAATCACCTTAAAACATGAAGCTCTGAATAAAAATTCTTTTTCTATTGGTGCAATTAAAGCCGCTATTTGGCTACAAGATAAACCTTCTGCTTTATATTCAATGCAAGATATTTATAAAATATAATTAATATAGCTTGAAAAAATACCTTTAAGAGGCTATATTTTATTATGTAAATAACATAATCCTAAGGTTACTTATGATCGATTATACAAAAACTTTAACTGCCGCCTCAAAAAATAAAACTTTTGATGAAGGCTTAAGAAAATACATGCTTAAAGTATATAATTATATGGCTTTAGCACTTTTACTAACCGGTGTAGCAGCCGTAACGACTATATCAGTTGAGCCTATTTATAATTTAATGTTTCAAACAGGCTTCGGTACTATTATAATGTTTGCTCCGCTCGGTATTGCTTTATATTTCTTTATGGGCTTCGGACGAATGAACCTGCAAACGGCACAAATATTATTTTGGGTTTATGCCGGTTTAACCGGTATGTCGCTTGCATATTTAGCTCTTATTTATACCGGTGCATCAATAGCTCGTACTTTCTTTATTTGCTCTTCCGTTTTTGGAGCAATGAGTTTATACGGTTATAGTACAAGTAGAGATTTAACATCTATGGGTTCATTTTTTGCAATGGGTCTTATAGGTCTTATCATTACTTCATTAGTCAACTTGTTTCTAAAAAGTTCGGCTCTTTCTTTTGCTACTTCTCTTATTGGAATAGTAATATTTATGGGATTAATTGCTTGGGATACTCAAAAGATTAAGTCTATGTATTACATGGCAGGAAATGATGAAGTAGGACAAAAGCTTTCTATTATAGCAGCCTTTACTTTATATTTAGATTTTATAAATCTTTTCCTATATTTAATGAGATTTTTAGGCAATAGAAGAGATTAATTGGTATCATTCTTGCAAAGTCATGATTTTATTTCATTGCTTCGGTTTTTTCATTATTATATCATGATCAAATCTATAGTACTGAATAGTTTTTAAAAAGATCTCGATGTTATATCCCCGCAAAAGCGGGGGCCTTGTTGCACGACTTGGAAACTTATTCAATGTCATTCCTACGTGGCATGGTTGCGTAGTTTTCTCACAATGATGAGGATTTGGACCCACGTAACAACACTTTTTCACTATTAGTTAATATTAATCAGGTTATTTTTATGTCTTAAAGAGAAAACTCAACAGAAATTGTTATTACACGAGCAACTTTTTAAAGCCCTGAAAACTAACGATATAGAATTGAATGCCAAAATATTGAGAACCTGCGAAGGCATTGCCGAATCTGTTATTGACCTTTCTAATGATCAATCTCCTACTGCTGAAAGCCTATATAAGCTTATGGCCCTAGCCGATTTAAACACTAAGAATTTAGCTAAAGTTACAACAATAATAAAAAGCTTGTTTCCAGGAGATAAAAACAAGGGATTAAGGGAAATAATCGATGCACCTCTTTTACAGCATTTAGTTATGGCAGAGGCAATTAAATGACAGGCTGAATTAGATGATAGCCGATATAACGCAGATTACAGGAAACTTAAAAAAATAAGAAATCCTAATGATCCTACAAAATTGATGCTCTGCTACGTGATAAGAGGGTGGCACAGCAAGCTGAGTTTGAGGGGACAGGAAAAAAAGCAGCAGGCGTCTCGGCCGGCTATGTTGCTAAAGATAACGTCGGTAATACTTTTATTTTATAAAACTCATGCTGCATGCCAAAAAATACAAGATAATCAGGCACCAAAACAGACTATTACTGACCGGAAGAGACGGAGTACAAGAATTAATAGGCCCTACCATGTATCAATTTTTATTACATGATCACACACCAAAAGAAGGGCTGGTAACAGCGGATGAAAAACACCCTGATTCACTTTATGTACGTTCTAAATTTTTTGATAATGCTGTAACACTAACAGAATTTTCCGGTTTATCAGGTCAAACTAGAGTCAGAGCTAATGATCAAAATTTAAAAAAGTTGGAAGAATTTGAAAAAGCCATAGCTGCTTGTCATATGCTGGGGGAAGTAGATTATCATGCTGGTAATTTAATGGTACAGGATGGTAAAACAATAACCAAAATTGATCATGGTCGCTCTTTTTAGCATTTCATAAGAATTTTGGCAGTATGATTCAATCAACAGCTGCAATGTGCACATCCTGGTGTTGGCTACAGTGCTGCTATTAAAGCAGGTAATTTCTCATTTAGTTGATAAGTCAATTTGATGAGAAACAGATGGAAGCAATAGTTGATCAAAAAATTGATGAATTAAAAAAAGCTGGGTTTGATCCAAAAAATATTGCGTTATCCACTAATATTAAAAATTTTGATGATTTGAGCAAACACTATAAAGGAATGTTTTACCTGAATTTAACAATGGTGGTTGGTTAGAGGATTGCGCTAATTCACCTGTAAAAGACCCGGTACTCTATACAATAGATAATGACATTACAATTGAAGGTAAATATGCTAAAGAGTGGACGTATGAAAATAATTATCAAATTAAAATTTCTATAGGCTTGAAAAAAGAAAATTGTCTTACCGAGCAAGATATTGAGGGTATAAAGAAAAATTTAAAATATCAGGATAATATCGAAAACATGACCAACTTATCAAATGCTAAATCTTGCAAGTTAAATTCTAAAGATACTATATATTACAAGGTAGGAAATTTTTGTGAAAAGAGAAGTTTACCTAGTATCTCAAATTATTTTATGAAACAAATTGCTCCTGAGAATTTAAATAAAATTCATAATACAGAAAAACTTATAGCAGAAAGTATAAAAATTGGTAATGTACTACAACAGCAGAAGCAAGCAGGACTCCAAACAAAAAGAGTAGAAACAGTAAAAGGAATCGCATTCTCTAAATTACAAGCTAGGAAGGAAAGACATCAACAAAGGTAAGCATTGTTGAGTGTATGCCTTAAACGTCATTACGAGTCACAGAGTCGTTGCATAGTCCTAATGTCATTTCTGTAGCTAAAAGCGAAAATCCAGTACTTTTCGCTGTCATACCGTGGCTTGACCACAGTATCTAGAAAAAAATTTTAAAAAGACTAGATCCTGAGATCAAGTCACAGGATGAGATTAATAGTTACTGGCTCTCCGCTTTTAGCTCGAAATGACATACTATAGGCCAAGTTGCGGTATGACATAATAACATACAACAACTATAAATTCTTATTCTTTTTCTGCATTTTTTCTAGCAGACGGTGAGAGCATAATGCTTAGCTCTTTTAGCGCTTTATCCTCTACATAGCTTGGGGCGTTCATTAGTAAATCTTCAGCCTGCTGGTTTAAAGGAAACGCAATTATTTCCCTTATATTTGCTGCTCCCGCAAGCAACATAACGATTCGGTCAATACCGGGGGCTATTCCACCATGTGGTGGAGCTCCAAACTTAAATGCTCTAATCATCCCTCCAAATCTCTTATCAACTTCCTCTTCACTATAACCTGCTATGGAAAATGCTTTATACATAATTTCCGGCTTATGGTTTCTAATAGCACCGCTGGACAGTTCAATACCATTACACACAATATCATATTGGTATGCGGTAAGTTCTAATAACTCTTCAGTGGTTTTAGCTTGCTCTAAAGCATCTATTCCGCCCTGCGGCATAGAAAACGGATTATGGCTAAAATCAATTTTTCCTGTTTCTTCATTTAACTCATAGAATGGAAAATCGGTAATCCAGCAGAATTTAAAACAATCTTTTTCAAGTAAATCAAGCTCTTCACCAAGTCTTATTCTAACCTTACCAGCAAGTTTAGCAGCTTTCTCTTTCTTATCGCTAGCGAAAAATACAGCATCACCATTACTAATACTAGCTGTAGCTTTTAGACTCTCTAATTGCTGCGAGCTTAAGAATTTTACTACCGGTCCTTTTGCTTCACCGGTTTCACTAAACTGAATATAGCCAAGTCCACCTGCTCCTTCTGATATCGCAAACTCTATCATTTTATCGAAAAAACTACGAGGCAGTGCAGCTGCCTTAGGTGCAGGAATTGCACGAACTATGCTACCTTTTTTAATATTCTCTCTAAAGATTGTAAAATCGGAATCTCTAAATATCTCAGTTACATCGGCAATTATAATAGGGTTACGCAAATCAGGCTTATCAGAGCCGTATTTTAGCATAGATTCATTATATGGAATACAAATGAAAGGAGTCTCTGATACTTTCTTATCCGTGAATTTAGTAAATAAATCATACATCACAGGCTCAATAGTACTAAATACGTCTTCCTGTGTAACAAACGACATTTCTACATCTAGCTGATAAAACTCACCAGGTGATCTATCGGCTCTTGCATCTTCATCCCGAAAACAAGGAGCAATTTGGAAATAACGATCAAAGCCTGACACCATCAATAACTGCTTGAATTGCTGAGGTGCTTGCGGTAATGCATAGAACTTACCCGGATGCATTCTACTCGGTACTAAAAAATCCCTAGCCCCCTCAGGTGAGCTTGCTGTTAAAATCGGAGTTTGAAATTCGGTAAAACCGCTTGCCGTCATCAAATGACGAATATGAGAAATAATTTGTGAGCGGAGTATTATATTATTATGTAATTTCTCACGTCTAAGATCTAAAAAGCGATGTTTAAGCCTAGACTCTTCAGGAGCGTCTTTTTCGGTATTAATAACAAAAGGTAGAGTGTCCGCAGCTGACTCAACACTAAATTCCACAACTAGCACTTCAACATGACCTGTCGGAAGCGTATTATTAATCGTGTCCTCTGATCTTGCTACAACTATACCCCTTACCGTAATTACCGACTCATAACGCAAACGACTTGCATCCTCCATAAGCTGAGGGTTTTGATCAGTAAACACGATTTGAGTTATACCGTAATGATCACGTAAATCTATAAAAACTAGATTCCCGTGATCTCTTCTTCTATGTACCCAACCGGATAGCTTAACTTCTTTTTCTACATCGGATATTTGTAATTCGTTACAATTATGAGTTCTGTATTTATGCATTTTTATTATACGATCTCCCCCTATATTATATACATAAAATTGCAAATTTTCACAAATAAAAACTAAAAATTTATCTTGCCAAAGTTTTATCTTGATATTGCAGCAGCTTTTGGCTTTGATGGGCATTGCTGATAATTTTGTTGTTGAGGTTTTACTTGATTTAACTCACCTTTAATCCATTCATATATTGCTTTCTTAGGATTTTTAATTATCTCTGCAACATTTTCAACTAGATTTATTATTCCTTTAACTAACGATAATACATCTTTTGCTATTTCACCTATAGAATTATTACCTGCTTGTAGTTTTTCTTGGTCTTGCTTAGACAAATTACTACGTATCCTATTCATTCTTGATTTAAGCTCATCTTGTTCTAGCTCTTCTTTTGTAAAATGTAACTTAAGTTTTCTATCAACAATTTTTTGTTCTTCCGGAGTTAAATTTTTATATTGATCAACAAGCTTATTAACTTTTTCTTGTTTTTCCGGTAGTTTTGAAATATTTTCAGCAATATTTGGCATTTGTTTCTCTTATAAAAGTTAAAACATGTTAATTTTGTACATTATATATATATTTTAACTTTATACAAGAAAAACTTTAATAGAAATTAACCTCTGAACGCAGCCTTAATACCTAGAAAGTCTAAAAAATTTCGTAATTCTTGACGTGCAAGCACATGTGAGCTATTAAATGCTCTATCATATTTTGCAGTTTTTAGATCAAATAATGTTAGACCTTGTAAAAATAACTCCCTATATATTACACGTTCACTAAATCCTTCTGTAAGTTTAAAGTTAATTCTTTTAGCAAGTTTAGCTAATACATTTCCTACGCGTCTTTTATTTAATGCATCAAGATTACTTAAACGATTACGAAGTATTACCCACTCTATACTAATTCTATCACGACTAGCGCGTTCCATTTTCTGTTCCCAAATCATTTGACTATATATTGATGGGCTAATAATTTCATCCTTGCTATCGACTTTTGCTATTACGTCTAAATCTAGAAAGCTATCATTAATCGGTGTAATAATTGTATCAGCGTAAGAATGAACAACCTTTGATAAAGGAGTATGACTGCCTGGGGTATCAATCACTATATAATCGACATCCTGATTATTTTTGAGTATCTGCTCAAAACTCTTTGCTTGCTCTTCTACTTCGCTTTCCGATATATGAAAATGTTTCGGTACTAATACAGGTTTATCAGGATTGTGTTTATTATATAAATCTCGATTTTTTAAATAATTCGTTAACGAACTTTGACGTGAATCGGTATCTATACTTACTACCGAATAATTTTGATAAAGCAGAGCGATTATTAGATGCATAGAACAGGTAGTTTTACCTGCTCCGCCTTTCTCATTACCTATAACAAATATATAAGGTTTATTTATTGTGTTCATAATTATATTCAGAATAAACGAATAGTAAATAGACGAAGTTTAATATCATTCTTAGCTCAGTATTGCCCATGTGGATAATTTTTTCCGTCATTGCGAGAAAATTACGTAAATAATTGACGAAGCAATCTCAGGATATTTGATAAGATTGCTACACAACCTACGGCTGCTTGCAATGACGACTCGGTATCCATGCAGGCAATGCAATACAAGAATAGCATTTAAGTATATTCTTTGATAAATTTCTCTAGTAATCTCACGCCGTATCCTACTGCCCCCTTAGGACCGAGTGCTGAAGCTTTATTACTATTTGCAACGCCTGCTATATCTAAATGAGCCCAATCTACTCCATCTTTAATGAAACGTTTAATGAAATGTGCAGCTATGCAGCTTCCGGCACCTCTCGGTACGTTCCCGATATTTGCCATATCGGCTATGTCGGAGTTAATCATTGCATCGTACTCATCGTGCAGCGGCATTCTCCAAAGTTTTTCATTAACTTCTTCCCCTACTTTTATTAACTTATCAGCTAACTCATCATTATTGGAAAAACAACCAGCATATGTATTACCAAGTGCTACGGTTATTGCCCCTGTTAGAGTTGCAACGTCAATCACACATTTAGGCTTAAATTTTTCTTGTGCATACCAAACAGCATCAGCAAGTACTAAACGCCCTTCTGCATCGGTATTTAAAACTTCAACAGTTTGCCCTGACATGGTAGTTACTACATCTCCTGGACGCTGTGCATTACCAGACGGCATATTTTCAACAAGCCCTACAACACCGACTAGATTTATAGGTAATTTTTGACCGGCAACCGCAATGATGGTACCCACAACTGCTGCAGAACCTCCCATATCGTATCGCATTAAGTGCATATCACTTGACGGTTTTAATGAAATACCGCCTGTATCAAAAATCACTCCTTTACCGACCAAAGCAATAGTCGGAGCATCTTTACTGCTGCCTTTATATTCCATCACCACTAACTTTGACTCGTTTTGTGAACCTTGCCCCACACCAAGTAATGCTCCCATACCAAGGTTTTTCATCTCACGTTCACCGATAACATCAACATCTACCCCTAGCGGTTCAAATATATCAACTATTCTTTCGGCATAAACTTGAGGAGTTTTAATATTTGACGGTTCATTACTTATATCTCTTGTAAAAAATACTGCTTCAGCAATTAATTTTTTGATTTCAAATAATTTTGCCGTTTCAGTGCTATTATTGGTAAAAATTTCAATTGACTCTACTGCGAACTTCTCTGCTTCTTTTAAGGTAGTTCTATATTTATCAAATCTGTAAGAAGCAAGAAACGCACCGCTAGCAACTAAAGATGCAAATGTTTGAGATGTAAACTTGCTAATTCTATTTGTAAGTTTTAAGCTGATAGTAGAAATTTTACAACCGGTTGCATGCTGTAAGATTTTACCACCTAACTCTTCAATTTTTGCTTCAGTTAATTTTTCTTCATTCCCAAGACCTGCTATTATCAAATATCTAACCTCGCCTGATTTAATGACAGACGGAATAACCTTGATCTGTCCATATTTACCGGTAAATTGCAGTTTATTTTGAATAGTTTTAGAAATTAATCCATGATGTTGTTGATCAAGTCCTATTAAATTACTATCAAGCTTTAACTGTTCATCAATAAAAACTACTAGACCTTGATTAGTAGATGATTCTTCATTCACAAAGTTTATGTTAAGCATACTTACTCCTCATATTAATACTTACTCCTTATATTATTTTTGACTTTGGATCATTCTATTTATCTTGATAAAACTTTGCAAGTATTATAATTGATTTAAAACAAAATCTCATTAAATAGCATTTGACAAATGTTAACGTTTTTTATATCTTACTGATGAATTAGTTAAATTTAAGTAATAATATGCCAGTACATGACATCACTTCTTATTTAATTAAGCAGAAGTATAAAATGATTAAAGTATCATGTGAGTTAAACCAAGATATGAATGAGATTTATAGTCTCACGCCTCATCCAATACGATATACTTGCCTTAATTATTTAAAGTTATTATCTCTACCTATATCGCTAGCATTTTATATAACAAAGCTTTGTTTTACGGCTAATCCGGCATGGACATGGATCGGGGTTAATATTTTGCATGAGAAGATGGGTCAAGCAACAGCCAAAAAAATATTACACGGCTTACCTGACGAAGTAGAACCAGATCAAAATATACCTAAAATTGTCGAGTATGTATTTAGACAATATGAAGAAAATCCTACATTAATCCCTCTTATTGAACCTACATTTATACAAAAATTTTTAGCAAAGGCCGGTAAATATATTCCTGCTTTGTCTAAAATAGTAAAGTTTTGGAATGAAGGAGGAATTAACTATTCTGATGAAATACAAACAACACGAGCGTTAATTGACGTTATTTATAAACAAATTATTACTAAAGCTTATGAAATAGGTAAAAAAGGAGGAAAACTTGAAATAACAGATGTGATAGCACTTTTCCCAGAGGTAAATTTTGAAGAAAAAGTCAATGCTGAATCAGAAAATCTTGAAATAGAGAAGGTAGAAGTAAGCAATGAAGAGTCTTTAATTTCTGAAGTGCCTGTTAGACATCTTGCCAAACCAGTTTATAGAGAGGAATTTCAAAGAGATACGGAACGCAGTACTGCAGTGTATATAGACATACGTGAGGATGCAAGTACTGGGTCGACGTCTAATTTACCTCTAGAAGTGAAGTTTGGAAAGATGTCTATTGATCAAAAACACGAAGAAGCTACGATTACTACTAATGCAAATAATGGTATTAACCCATTATTAGTAAACTTACTCATGTTACAAGCTTTACATGATGAAATTCGTCAAACAGTACTGAAAACTTATATTGAACATTGTTTAGCAGAAATTCAGATATCTAAAAATCAAGAAACACTTAAAAACTTCCAACATGAAGATTCTTTTTTAGCATACAGTAATTATAATAATACGTTCTTTGAACAATCAGTATCTTATTTAGGTCAAACCTACGAGCATTTAACAGCACCGATTGCTTGTTATTAAAGTATCATTTCTGCAACCGGGAAATAAGAAAAAGCCTATAAAAATCAAGTTTTTATAGGCTTTTTTTGTCACTAATGCGTAGTAAGGTTCTTTTTCTGGATTCCCGCTTCTAAGCTAGGAAGGCATTGTTGCGTGGATACTCCCCCCCTGTCATTGCGAGCAAATTATAAAATAATTGACGAAGCCAGTTCAGGAGTTTGTTATTATTTCATGAGATTGCCATACCAGCATAAATGCTGGCTTGCCATGACGTTTTTTTATAAACTATCCGGTACATGAAGATCAACTTGGAAAAGAACAAATGGTCTGTAAGTCGAGGAGCGGAGCGTATATTAAACGTTCAGCATCCTAGGACTTACAAAGACGACACAGTCAATTTTTTTAAGTTCTATCTTTAGTATATTTATACATTCTCTTCATCAAGTTTTACGGCTGCTTTACGCATTTTATCCATAAAGTAACCGGTTCCAGCAGGTACTAATCGTCCAACTATCACGTTTTCTTTTAGTCCTCGCAACTTATCTACTTTACCAGCAATAGCTGCTTCAGTTAAAACTCTAGTAGTCTCTTGGAATGATGCCGCAGAGATAAACGATCTAGTTTGCAGAGAAGCTTTAGTAATACCTTGTAATATTAATTGTGCTTCAGCAGGTTTTAAACCGTTTTTCATAGCTTTTTCATTTATCTCATCAAATTCATGTCTATCTATTTTTTCACCTACTAATAACGTAGTTCCGCCTGAATCCGTAACCTCTACTTTTTGTAACATCTGACGGATAATAACTTCTATGTGCTTATCATCAATCTTTACACCTTGTAGACGATAAACGGCTTGAACCTCCTTAACAATATAATTTGCAAGAACCTCTACGCCCATTACTTTTAAAATATCTTGAAGTACCGGATTACCGTCAATCAATAAATCACCTTTTTTAACAAAGTCACCTTCGTTAACTACAACATGCTTGCCTTTTGGTACCATATACTCAATAGACATTGTTTCATCAATTGGATGTATAATAATACGTCTTTTAGATTTATAGTCTTTACCGAATTCTACTCTACCGTCAATTTCGGCAATAACTGCATGATCTTTAGGGCGTCTTGCTTCTACAAGCTCGGCAACTCTCGGTAAACCACCGGTAATATCTTTAGTAGTGGTTGATTCTTTCGGTATACGTGCAATGATATCACCTACCGATATTTGTACTCCGTCTTCTACACTTAAAACTGCTCCAACCGGCAAGTAATATCTAGCTTCTAAACCGTTTGATAAGGTGATAACTTCACCTTTAGCATCTAAAAGCTGTATACGCGGGCGTAATTCTGCACCACGTGAATATTGCTTTGATTCAATAATAACTTTACTCGGTATTCCGGTCGCTTCGTCAGTTACGTCACGAATAGAAATACCCTCAACCATATCTTTGAATAAAACTTTACCTGACTTCTCCGTGATAATCGGTATAGTATAAGGATCCCATTCTGCTAGTTTTTGAGTTTTAATCACCATATCACCGTCATCAACAAGTAATCTAGCACCGTATGGAATTTTATGACGAGCCTTTTCATTACCGTTATTATCAAGCAATAATAATTCACAATTTCGGCTCATAACAATTTTGCGTTCTTCGGAATTAATAACAACGTTACGACTTATAATTTTCACTTTTGCGTCATAGGAAGCGTCTACGGAAGAAACCTCAGCACCTTTTGTTGCCGCGCCTCCGATATGGAAAGTTCTCATTGTAAGCTGCGTACCCGGTTCACCGATAGATTGAGCAGCAATAACCCCGATTGCTTCCCCCTCCGATACTAATGTACCGGTAGCAAGATCCCTACCATAACATATGCTACATATACCGGTAGTACTTTCACAGGTTAATACGGATTTTATCATAATTCTGTCGAGTCCCGCCGACTCAATCTGCTCTAACTTTGCTTCATTAATAAGCTCGCCTTTATTGAGAATTAGATCATTAGTTACCGGATGAAATATATCAACAGCAGCAGTACGACCTAAAATCTTTTCAGCTAAAGGTACTATAACTTCTCCGCCTTCAATAACACTCTTAACTTCAATTCCTTTATCAGTTCCACAATCTTTTTCAGTAATAATACAATCTTGAGCAACATCTACTAATTTTCTTGTTAAGTAACCTGAGCTTGCCGTTTTTAAAGCCGTATCTATTTGCCCTTTACGCATTCCGTTAGCAGAATTAAAACACTCAAATTCAGTTAATCCTTCCTTAAAGTTAGAGATAATAGGAGTTTGTATAATTTGACCGTTTGATTTGGTCATTAAACCTCGCATACCGCCTAACTGCTTAATTTGCTGGAAAGAACCTCTTGCTCCGGAAATAGCCATCATATATATAGCATTTATTTTCTGATGATTTGGAGCATCATTAACCGGCGGTGTAGCAATCTCTTTCATCATGTCGTTTGCTACTCTATCGGTACATCTGGACCAAGCATCGACTACTTTATTATATTTCTCTCCGTAAGTAATTAAACCGTTTGAATATTGTTGTTCAAATTCTTTTATTTCAAGCTGAGTTTCGTTGATATGAGTACTCTTAGATTCCGGTACTACCATATCGTCCATTCCAAAAGAAATACCTGAAGAACAAGCATATTTAAAACCTAGTTTCATTAGCTGATCGGCAAAAATTACCGTAGCTTTTTGACCACAGTGACGATAAACTAAATCTATAACTAATGATATGTCTTTTTTAGTTAGTTGTTTATTAATAAACTTGAAGTCTATATTAGGGTTAGAAGGCAATAACTCACCGACCATTAACCTACCGTAAGTAGTATCAATGATAACAGGGACCATTTTACCTTCGGCATTTAACTGATTTCTGCGATATTTTATCTTTGTATGAATAGTTATAAATTTATTATATAAAGCATGTTCCATCTCAGCTAAATCTGAGAACATCATCCCTGTGCCTACTTCATTATCAAATGCAAGGGTTAGATAATATAAACCAAGCACTATATCTTTATCCGGTACAATGATAGGACGACCGTTTGCGGGGCTTAAGATATTATTTGTAGACATCATAAATACCCTAGCTTCAAGCTGTGCTTCAATCGATAACGGGATATGTACTGCCATCTGATCACCATCAAAATCCGCATTGAACGCAGCACACACAAGCGGATGAAGCTGGATCGCTTTACCTTCAATTAATAGCGGTTCAAATGCTTGAATACCAAGCCTATGTAACGTCGGAGCCCTATTAAGTAAAACCGGATGCTCTCTAATTACTTCTTCAAGCACGTCCCACACTTCGGATTTTTCAGCTTCCACCATTCTTTTAGCGGCTTTAATAGTTGTAGCGATGCCGTACAACTCAAGCTTAGAATAAATAAACGGCTTAAATAACTCCAGAGCCATTTTTTTAGGTAAACCGCACTGGTGAAGTTTAAGCTCAGGTCCTACCACGATAACCGAACGTCCTGAGTAATCAACCCTCTTACCTAGCAAGTTCTGACGGAAACGCCCCTGCTTACCTTTAAGCATATCACTTAATGACTTAAATGGACGCTTATTAGCATTTTTCGCTGCTCTACCGCGACGACCGTTATCAAATAACGCATCCACCGCTTCTTGTAACATTCTTTTTTCGTTTCTGACTATTATATCAGGAGCTTTTGACTCTATTAATTTCTTTAAACGATTATTTCTATTAATTACTCTTCTATAAAGTTCATTTAAGTCTGAAGTAGCAAATCTTCCGCCGTCAAGCATAACAAGCGGTCTAATTTCAGGAGGAATAACCGGTAAAACATCCATAATCATCCATTCCGGCTTGTTTTCCGACTCTAAAAAATCCTCTACTAATTTTAAACGCTTTACTAATTTTTTCTTTTTGACTTCTGAAGAAGTGGTTTGTAATTCCTTGTATAATTCTTGCTTTAACTTTGAAAAATCAAGCTCTTTAAGCATTTGTTGTATTACTTCTGCACCTATAGAGGCAGTAAATGCATCTTCACCGTACTTATCTTTTGCTTTCTGTAATTCTTCCTCTGTTAAGAGTTCGCCTTTTTGTAAAATTGATAGCCCTGGATCAACTACTACATAATTTTCAAAATAAAGAATCTTTTCTACATCTCGCATTGTCATATCAAGAAGTGTACTAATTCTTGAAGGTAGCGACTTTAAAAACCAAATATGAGCAACGGGAGCTGCAAGTTCAATATGCCCCATTCTTTCACGTCTTACTCTAGAAACCGTAACTTCAACGCCACATTTTTCACACGTAATTCCACGGTTTTTCATCCGCTTATATTTACCGCAGAGACATTCATAATCTTTTACCGGACCAAAAATTCTTGCACAAAATAAACCATCTTTCTCAGGTTTAAAAGTTCGATAGTTAATTGTTTCAGGTTTTGTTACTTCACCGAAAGACCACGAACGTACCTGATCGGGACTTGCTATATTAATCCTTATCTGATCAAATTGCTGAGTATTACTTAATTGTCCGTAAAAATTTACTACGCTCATAAATACTTTTCCTTAAAAATTACTCGTATATACTCGGTGAATTTCAAAAATTGGTGTTGTCGTTCTACAAGTTCTGCGGTGCTCTCACGTATTAAGTATACGCTCCGCTCCTTGCCTTGTGAACTCCTAGCTCTTTTTGAAATTGACCTTCGTCTACCAAGAGTTCTTATTGCACCCTATATGTCATTCCCACAAAAGCGGGGATCCAGTAAAACAGATAAAAAACAAGTTTTTTATCTGCTTAAATGACCTATCTTTCTTAACTTGAAGTTACTTCAAGTTTTACGTTAAGACATAAAGATCTAAATTCTTTTATCATAACATTAAATGATTCAGGAATGCCTGATTCAAAATTATTTTCACCGCGTACTATAGAATCATAAGTTTTGATCCTACCGTTTACATCATCCGACTTAACCGTTAACATTTCCTGTAACGTATAAGCTGCACCGTAAGCTTGTAATGCCCAGCATTCCATTTCCCCGAAACGCTGTCCGCCGAAATGAGACTTACCTCCAAGCGGTTGCTGCGTTACTAAACTATAAGGTCCTATAGAACGGGAGTGAATTTTATTATCGACTAAATGATGCAATTTCAGCAAATATTTCTGCCCGACGGTTACTAGACGGTCAAAATATTCACCGGTTCTACCGTCAATTAATTTCACTTGTCCTGAAGGGTCTTGACCGGCAAGCTTTAGCATATCTTTAACATCCTGAACTTTTGCCCCGTCAAATACAGGAGTTGCAAAATGGACGCCTTTACTTACTTTCTTACAAAAAGAAATAATCTCTTCTTCTGGTCTTTCAAGTATAGAATTAATATTTTCTCCATACAGTTCAATTAAGAATTTCTTAATCTGCTCAATACCTATATGTTTATCTTTATATTCCTTTACTAAGGTAGATATTTTTTTTGCTAAATTTATTGATGCCCACCCAAGATGCGTTTCTAAAATCTGTCCTATATTCATACGGGACGGAAGACCTAGAGGGTTAAGAACGATATCTACCACAGTTCCATCTTCTAAAAACGGCATATCTTCTTCAGGTACGATACGTGAAATAACACCTTTATTTCCGTGTCTTCCTGCCATTTTATCCCCGGGTTGTAATTTATGCTTAGTTGCAATAAATACTTTTACTACTTTTAAAGCTCCCTGAGGTAAATCATCACCACTTTGCAATTTCTCTACCTTAGTAGCAAATCTTTTATCAAGCGCCTCTTTTTTCTCATCATAATGAGTCTTTATCTGCTCTATTTCATTCATTACATTTGCATCTTCCACGGTAATCTGCCAAAATTGCCCTTTAGATAAGCCTTTTAGCATTTCAGTAGTAATAGTTTGTCCTACTTTTACTTGCTTAGGACCGTTAATAATCACCTGCCCTACTAAAAGCTTTTCAAGCCAACTAAACACAAAATGCTCAATAATTTCTAATTCATCATCTCTGTCTTTTGCTAATTTTTCAATTTGTTGTTTTTCAATAGCAATAGCTCGCTGGTCTTTTTCTACACCTCTACGAGAAAATACCCTTACTTCTACTACAGTTCCGCTAACTCCGGAAGGTACATGCAGCGATGAATCTTTTACGTCAAAAGCTTTTTCCCCAAAAATAGCACGTAGTAGCTTCTCTTCAGGAGTAATAGGCGATTCACTTTTCGGTGTTACTTTTCCAACTAAAATATCACCGGCTTTTACTTCTGCACCTATATAAATTATTCCGACCTCATCAAGATGACGCAACGCTTCTTCACTTACATTCGGTATATCACGGGTAATTTCTTCAGGACCAAGGCGTGTATCTCTAGCTATTACTTCAAACTCTTCAATATGAATAGATGTAAATACATCCTCTTTTACTATACGTTCGGATATTAAAATGGAATCTTCAAAATTATAACCGTTCCAAGGTAAGAAAGCTACAAGCACGTTTCTACCTAAAGCAATTTCACCGTTATCCGTACTAGGACCGTCAGCTATAATATCGTTTTTCTTAACGTAATGACCGACCTTAACTAAAGGCTTTTGATTTATACAAGTATTATGATTGGATTTTTGGAATTTTAGTAAGTTATAAATATCAACCGAAGGAGAACCATCAACTTTTTGTTCTAAAGTTCTAATTACGATTCTATTTGAATCTACCTGCTCAACAATACCGTCATGTAATGCAAGCACTGACGCTCCGGAATCTTTAGCTACTACCCCTTCAACTCCGGTACCTACAAAAGGTGCATCCGTTTTAATTAAAGGAACGGCTTGTCTTTGCATGTTTGAACCCATCAAAGCACGGTTAGCATCATCGTTTTCTAAGAAAGGTATAAGAGAAGCTGCAACCGATACTACCTGCATAGGAGTCACATCAATGAAATCTACCTCATACGGTTCTACCATTACAAAATTACCGCCTTCAACACGGCAATTAATAAACTCTCCTTGCAGCTTTCCGTCTTTATTAACTTTAGAATTTGCTTGTCCGATTTTGTATTTACCTTCTTCAATAGCAGAAAGATATACCACTTCATCGGTTACACATCCATCTTTAACTCTTCTATACGGACTCTCTATAAAACCATGTTTATTTATTCTAGCATAAGTAGCCATAGAGTTAATTAACCCGATATTCTGACCTTCAGGTGTTTCAATAGGACAAATACGACCGTAATGAGTCGGATGTACGTCACGCACCTCAAAACCTGCTCGATCTCGACTAAGACCTCCGGGACCGAGTGCTGACAGCCTTCTTTTATGAGTTATTTCTGATAATGGATTGGTTTGATCCATAAATTGGGATAATTGGGAGGTACTAAAAAATTCTTTTACTACTGAAACTAAAATTTTTGAATTTACTAAATCATGAGGCATTACAGTATCAACATCACCTGCCGACATCCTTTCAATTACAGATTTTTCCATTCGGACTAAACCTATTCTAAATTGATTTTCTATCAATTCACCTACCGATCTAACCCTTCTATTACCTAAATGATCAATATCGTCTATGATACCTTTACCGTCTTTAAGTTCTACTAAAACTCTTACGATATTTTTAATATCATCAACTGTTAAAACCGTAACTTCTTCAGAAACATTCAGTTCTAACCTAGAATTCATTTTTATTCGCCCAACTTCCGAAAGATCATATCTTTCCGCATCAAAGAATAAATTATAAAACAGGCTTTCAGCCGCTTCGATATTAGCAGGTTCGCCTGGTCTTAGAACTCTGAAAATATCACATAATGCTGCCTCACGATCCTGATTTTTATCAGCAAATAAGGTGTTCCGTATATATGGACCGGACTGAGGATTGATTACTAATACGTTAACATTTTTAATTTTAAGATCATTAATAACATTTAGCATATCAGCAGTAATCATTTCACCGATTTTTGCTAATACTTCATCACTTGCAGGATCTCTTAAATCTTCGGATAGATATTTGCCGATTAAAGTTTCATGAGCTACTAAAATATTATTAAGCCCTTCCCCAAAATATTTTTTAGCCAAACGCGGAGTAATTTTTTGTCCTGCTTTCAGTAGAATATTTCCGGTATCTGCATCTACTAAATCACTTGTTAAACGATGAGCAGTAATATGCTGAGGTATAAATTTAACCGCCCAACCTTTATTTTTAACAAGCTTATAAGTTACTGAATTATAATAAAATTTTATAATTTCTTCAGTACTCATACCTATAGCTCTAAGCAAAGTAGTAGTATAAAGCTTTCTTTTTCTATCAATCCTGAAATAAATAATATCCTTAGCGTCGAATTCTAAATCAAGCCAAGACCCTCTATATGGAATAACACGAGCAGAATATAAAAGCTTGCCGGAAGAGTGGACTTTTCCTTCATCATGATAAAAGAATACACCAGGTGAGCGATGCATTTGTGATACAACTACTCTTTCCGTACCGTTGATAATAAAAGTACCGTTTTTAGTCATTAATGGGATATCACCCATATATACTTCTTGCTCTTTAATCCCTTTAATTTCTCTAGTACCAGTATCCTCATCTATATCCCAAATACTTAATCTTAAAGTAACTTTAAGAGGAGCAGCATAACTTAAACTTCTTTGACTGCACTCTGCTACATCATATTTTGGAGTATCGAATTCATATTTTACAAATTCTAAATTAGCAATATTGGAGGAATCTGAAATAGGAAAAATTGAGTTTAATATAGATTGTAAACCTTTGTTTTTTCTTTCAGAATCTTTAATATTTAACTGTAGAAAGTTTTTCTCATATGAATTTTTTTGAATTTCAATCAAATTCGGTATATCTGCTACTAAATTTATGTGACCGAAATTTTTTCTTATTCTTCTATTATGTGACAAGGGTTGTGCTTCTATATTATCCCTTAATGAAACCATATAATCTCCTGACTGATAAAATTACTGCCCGTATTGCAGTGATTAGGTCCTATGCACTTTTAATAGAATAATCATAATTATGACTCTTTTTAGCTGTAAATCATAAGATTTTTTTGAAATAGTAATAAACTCTCCTCTCAAAAATCTTATTAATTTTCGCTTAAAAATATCTCCTAATTATAATCATTAATCAAAAGTGTTCAGAACCTAGGTTCTGTATATAAAATTTAAATTATTTATATTTTAAACAGTAAAGTTTTTATTGGAATAGATACCCTATTTCAATACAATGCTTATAATTTGCAGTAAAATATACTGTTGTAAATTTTTTTACATAGAACTTAAATTAAAGAAACCTAGTAAGTTTCTTATTTAGATCTTGTGTAGGCTCTACGAACATTTCCAAAAAGATTTGATTTTGGTTATTTGTTTGTTGCAACAAATTATAATATTTTTTTAAAATAGGTAGCTATTCCTTCAAACATCTCATTAATTTTCACTAAAAATCAATTAGAAATCTTCACAGAACCTAGAGAATTTCAATAATTTAAATTTCTAGACGTATGGTACGTTAACAAAATTATTTTAATCAATAAGATTTTTAATGTAATAGCTTTATCCTATTTCAAAAAAATAACTTAAATTAGCTTTAAATTAACTTCTTAAAATCCAAAGAGCCTTATTTTAGTAATTAAATTTGAATAAGGCTCTTTGGATTTTAAGAAGTTAATTTAAAGCTATAAAATATTTCACTGTAATGCAAAAACATTAGGTCCTGTAAAAAAATTAATCTATACTTAGTTGTTTGTGATTGAAAATTATAAGATTTTTTTTGGAATAAAAACAACTGTTTCAACAAGAATCTTATTAATTTTTACTTAAAAATATCTAAAATACGAATAATGCAACTTTTCTTTACAGAACCCAGTACAGAAACAATTATTTTAATTCAACTTTTGCTCCGGCAGCTTCTAACTTACCTTTGATTTCGTCTGCTTCTGCTTTTTTCACATTGCTTTTAATCGGCTTTGGAGCTTCATCAACTAATTTCTTAGCTTCAATTAAACCAAGACCTGTGATATCTTTCACAACTTTAATTACTTCAACTTTCTTGTCACCGGCAGCTGTTAAAACTACTTCAAACTCAGTTTTTTCAGCTACTGCTTCAGCCGCAGGAGCTGCAGCACCGGCAGCTGCTACAGCTACAGGAGCTACTGCAGATACACCCCATTTTTCTTCTAGCATTTTCACAAGCTCAGCTGCTTGCATTAATGTTAATGATGATAATTGTTCTTCAATTTTAGCTAAATCTGCCATAATTTTTTCCTTTTTACTTTTTTTATATTGAGAGATTACTACATCAGGTATTTTAAAGTTAATTAAATTCTTTATTTGCTTCAAATTATAATACTTTTTTAAAATAAGAATAATATCCTAATAAAAAACCTTATTAATTGTCACTATAAAAGCTCTTTAATTATCAATTAAAATACCTGATGAGTAACCTTTAAGTTAATTTTTACTAGCATGTGCTTGTATTACTCTCGCCATACTCGAAGATGGGGCTTGTAAAACACCTACAACCTTAGTAGCCAGTGCTTGTAATAACCCAACAATTTTACCCCTAAGCTCATTAAGTGCAGGTAACTTAGAAAGTTCTTTTATTGAATGTTCATCTAATACGTGATCATTGACTATCCCACCGATAATCTTAAGATTATCATTAGCCTTAGCAAAATTAACTACTAATTTTGCCATCTCAACCGGTTCTTTAGAATAAACAATAGCAGTAGGACCCGCAAATAAATTAGCAATACTATCGAGCCCTGTTTGATTTGCAGCTATTTTTGCTAAAGTATTTTTAACTACTTTAAAACCTGCTTCTTTAGATTTAAGTGATTCTCTAAGCGAACTCACTTGACTAACGGTTAACCCGTGATAATGAGTAATAATTATAGAAGGCGATTCTTTATAAATATTTATAATATCCTCTACTGCTACCGGTTTTTCTGATCTTAACACCTTTTAATTCTCCTTTTATAATACAGTTTAATATATTTAAACTGATACAAATGCTTAAAATAACAAAATTTTTTTATTATTACTATACTACCGTTAAACGACTATAAAAATTATGCTATACTAGTTAAATCTATTTGTACCGATGCTCCCATAGTAGAAGATAAATACATTGCTTTTAAATAACTTCCTTTTAATCCGGGAGGTTTTACTTTAATTACTGCCTCAATAAACGCATTTAAATTTTTTAATAAATCTTGGTCTGAAAAAGATAATTTTCCAAGCCCTGCATGAATTATACCTGCTTTCTCTGCTCTATATTCTACCTGACCGCTTTTAGCATTTTTAATAGCATTTTTAATATCTAAAGTTACGGTACCAAGTTTAGGGTTAGGCATTAAACCTTTTGGTCCTAAAATTCTTGCAACTGAACCTATAGCTGCCATCATATCGGGAGTAGCTATACATACATCAAAATTAATTTTCCCTGCTTTAATTTCATCAATAATATTTGTTGAACCTACTAAATCTGCTCCGGCACTTTTAGCTTCTTCTTCTCTTTCTTCTTTACAAATAACGGCAACTCTTATGGTTTTGCCTGTACCGGCAGGTAAATTAACTACACCACGTACCATTTGATCGGAACGCCTAGGATCAATTCCAAGCTTCATAACTATTTCTAAGGTTGGGTCAAATTTAACATATGATGCTGATTTTAATCGTTCAACTGCATTTGTTAAATTATATAAAATATCTGATTTTACTTTTTCTCTAGCTTCTCTTATCTTTTTACCGCCGCTAATTTTTACAGCAACATCTTTCTTATTTGACATAATAATTAATTCCCTACTACTTCAAGTCCCATAGATGCAGCACTACCACAAATAACTTTTGTTGCTGCTTTAATATTTTTTGTATTTAAATCAGGCATTTTTAACTTTGCAATTTCACGACAATCATCCATAGTAACTTTACCTACTACGGCTTCTTTTTTAGTAGCACTAGAACCTTTAGTAATTTTAGCATACTTCTTTAAAAAGTAAGAAGCAGGAGGAGTTTTTATTTTAAAAGAAAAACTACTATCTTCATAAACGGTAATTACGGTTGGCAGAGGTATTCCTTTTTCCATACCTTGCGTAGCATCATTAAAATCTTTACAAAATGCTGCAATATTAACTTTTCTTTGTCCTAGGGCCGGTCCTATAGGAGGTGCAGGAGTGGCTCCGGCAGCCGGAATTATCAAGTTAATATAACCTTTTATTGCTTTCTTAGACATTTATAAATATCCTTATTTTTCTCTTAAATTAACATTACTTTGTAACAATTGCATGAATCTTGTTTCCCATCATTGCGAGGAAAAGCTGTAAGTTTTGACAAAACAAGGAAGAAAAAAATTCTATAAATCAGAAGTTTTTTATTATTTCTTCTAGATTGCCACGCAGCCTACGACTGCTTGCAATGACGACGCATTATCCCACAACAATGACATCCTGAATATTCGTACAATACAGCTTAAGTAATTAATAAACCGTATTTAGTCCAACTTTTAATCATTTTTCTTTACTTGATTAAAATTTAGTTCTATTGGAGTTGCTTTACCAAATATTGCAACTGAAACTTTTAACCTATTTTTTTCTTGATCTATTTCTTCTACTGTACCCATGAAAGTTTCAAAAGGACCGTCTATAACAGTCACTATTTCACCAACTTCATACAATTTAGAATTCTTTGCTTCTTTAGCTTCTGCTTCCAAATTATTAAAAATATTTTGTATTTCACTTTCTGCAAGAGCTTTTGGCGTGGTTTTGCTTCCTAAAAAGCCGGTTACTCCAGATATATTTTTTACTAAATGCCAAGATTTATCAGTCATATTCATCTTTATCAAGATATAACTCGGCATTAGTTTTTTTTCTACCTTGACATTTTTACCGCGTTTAACTTCAGAAACTCCAAAAACAGGTATTAATATATCTTCAAAAAAATCCGTCATTTTCTGTTTAGCGATTTTTCTAAGCATATCTTCTTTAATGCGTTTCTCTGCTCCTGATGCCGTATGTACTACATACCACTGCTTTACATTTTTGTCAGAAGACGGCAATATATTATCTATACTCTGTTCTGTCACCATTTATTCCTTATACTATTTGCCGATATTAAGCAAAAGCTGCATTATGTTATGTATACTATAATCAAGTACCAAACAAATTAGGCTAAAAATAAAAACTGCTACTACCACTACTAATGTTGAAGCAACAAGCTCTTTTCTAGTTGGCCAAACTACCTTATAAGTTTCTTGTTTAACTTGTTCACAAAACTTATAAAGTTTATATTCTTTAAACATATTTTTGTTAGGTAATTTATTAGACTTCTTACAAAATTCTACTTCTAGAGGCAATTGAGACAATGATCCAGCACTGGAATTCTCACATACTAGTATGTACGCTGCGATTCGAGGTGAAGTATTTCTTTCAAATTTCTCTCTATAAGCAAATTTTGTACAAATTCTATATTTTATAGCAAAAAAGCTCTAAGCCTATAATGGCAGGAGCGACAGGTATCGAACCCGCAACCTCCGGTTTTGGAGACCGGCGCTCTACCAATTGAGCTACACTCCTATCATATTTTTAATAAAAAATCAATAAAATTTATTAAAAAAATTTGTTATTATTCAAAAATTACTATAATAAACAGTATTTATAATTTATAAGCTGCCACAGCAAAACAACATTTATTTCTGTAAGACGTAACATCTCACCCCTAAATTATTTTTTAGCTTTAATAATATCAGCTACTTGACTCGGCACTTGATCATAATGAGAGAATATCATACTAAACTGAGCTCTACCTTGAGATAAAGACCTAAGCGTATTAACATAACCAAACATTTCCGCTAAAGGAACATTCGCAGTAACTACTTGAGCATTCCCTCTTGGATCCATGCTTTGAATTTGTCCTCTACGACTATTTAAATCACCTATAATATCACCCATATATTCATCAGGAGTGATAACTTCAACTTGCATAATCGGCTCAAGTAATTTAGGATTACCTTTTGGCATCCCTTCTCTAAATGCTGCCTTCGCAGCAATTTCAAACGCAAGTACACTAGAATCTACATCATGAAACGCACCGTCAACTAAAGTTGCTTTAAAATCAATCATAGGATAACCGGCGACAACACCGGTTTCTCTAATATTATTTAATCCTTTTTCAACACCTGGTATATATTCTTTAGGCACGGCACCGCCGATGATTTTACTTTCAAAGACAAAATTTTTATTTTTATCTTCATCTTTTAGATCTTTTACCTCTTTTAGAGGCTCAAAAATAATTTTTACACGAGCAAATTGTCCTGCACCGCCGGATTGTTTCTTATGGGTATAATCGATTTCACAAGCTTTTGTTATAGTTTCACGATATGCTACTTGAGGAGCTCCAATATTTGCTTCGACCTTAAACTCTCTTCTCATACGATCAATGATAATTTCTAAATGGAGTTCTCCCATTCCTTTTATCACTGTTTGTCCTGTTTCATAATCAGTTGACACTCTAAATGATGGATCTTCAGCTGCTAAACGAGAAAGTGCAAGGCCCATTTTTTCTTGATCAGCTGTTGATTTAGGTTCTACCGCAAGCTCAATTACTGGCTCTGGAAATTCCATTCTTTCTAAGATTACTTGCTGATCAATATCGGATAACGTATCACCTGTGGTAGTATCTTTAAGACCTGCTAAAGCTACTATATCACCTGCTGATGCTTCTTTTACATCTTCACGATTATTAGCATGCATTAATAGCATTCTACCGATTTTTTCTCTTTTATTCTTTACGGTATTAATAACAGTTGTTCCTGAAGTAATTTTACCTGAATATATTCTAATAAAAGTTAATGAACCGACAAACGGGTCATTCATAATTTTAAATGCTAAAGCTGCAAAAGGCTCAGTTACCGAAATAGGGAAATCTTTTTCTTCACCGGTACTTACTTCCATACCTTTTACTATACCTATATCAATAGGCGAAGGTAGGAAATCTACTACGGCATCAAGTAAAGGCTGTACCCCTTTATTTTTAAAAGCGCTACCGCATAAAACCGGATAAAATGCTGCTGAAATAGTACCTTTTCTGATTAATCTTTTAATCTCTTCTGCTGTTACTTCTTCACCTGATAAATATTTTTCCATAACATGATCATCTAACTCAACAACCATATCAAGTAATTTAACACGATATTCTTCAGCTTCATCTTTCATATCGGCAGGTATATCTTCTTCAAAATACTCAGCTCCAAGTGCTTCATCTTTCCAAATCACTGCTTTCATTTTAACAAGATCAATTATACCTTTAAAATTTTCTTCAATCCCTACAGGCAACTGAATAACAAGCGGTTTTGCTCCTAAACGATCTTTGAGCATTTCAACACATCTATAAAAATCTGCTCCCATTCTGTCCATTTTATTGACAAAACACATTCTAGGAACATTATATTTATCTGCTTGCCTCCAAACTGTTTCTGACTGCGGTTCAACACCTGCTACACCATCAAATACTGCAACCGCACCGTCAAGAACACGAAGCGAACGCTCTACTTCAATAGTAAAGTCAACGTGTCCAGGAGTATCGATAATATTAATTATTTTATCTTGCCATCTACAAGTAGTAGCAGCTGAGGTAATGGTTATACCACGCTCTTGTTCTTGTTCCATCCAATCCATGGTAGCACCACCCTCATGAACTTCACCCATTTTATGCGATTTACCGGTATAATATAAAATACGTTCGGTAGTTGTGGTTTTACCGGCATCAATGTGAGCACATATACCGATATTACGAATATGCTCAAGTTTATTTATTTTACTCATTACCCTACCTTATTTCATTTTTTTAGGGCTAAAATGAGAGAAAGCTTTATTAGCTTCGGCCATTTTATGAGTATCTTCTTTCTTCTTAATGGCAACGCCTCTATTATTAGAAGCTTCAAACAGCTCTTCGGCAAGTTTATCAATCATCATTTTTTCAGAACGTTTTGACGCAGCATTAATAATCCAACGGCTAGCAAGGGCATATCCTCTTCTTTCATCAACATGCGTCGGGACTTGATAATTAGCTCCTCCAACCCTAACCGAAGTTACTTCTAAATGCGGCTTCACGTTATGCATAGCATTATTAAAGGTTTGATATGGATCAACTCTATGCTTCTTTTCAATTTTATTAAAGGCTGAATAAACAATTTTCTCTGCAAGGGCTTTCTTCCCTTCTTTCATAACATTATTGATAAATCTTGACAGTAAAATACTGTTATATTTCATATCAGGTAAAATTACTCGCTTTTCCGCGGCATGACGACGTGACATTTTATTTTTTCTCTCTAACTAATAATTTATTTTTTTGTAACTGCAACTTGTTTACGAGGAGCACCATAACGTGACCGACCTTGCTTACGTCCTTTAACTCCGGCAATATCATAAGCACCGAGTACGATATGATATTTCACCCCCGGAAGATCAGGAACCTGACCGCCTCTTACTAACACCCTATCATGTTCCTTTACACTATGCTTTTCACCAGGAATATATGCATTTACGGTTCTTTTATTACTTAAACGCACCGTTGCAATCTTACGAAGTGCAGAGTTAGGCTTTTTAGGGGTAACGGTTTTTACAACTAGGCAAACACCGCTTTTAAAAGGATTAGATTCTAAGGCAGGAGATTTGGTCTTACGAGTTTTTGACTTTCTCCCAAAACGTACTAATTGATTATATGTCGGCATTAAAAAAAATACTCCAAAAAAAACTTATATATACGATAATTAAAGGGTGGACAATACTTCCACCCTTTATTTTCAATCATTTCTAAATACAAATTATAAGAATTTGTAAGTTACACTAAATTTAAATTATAATTACTTTTTCCATAAAAGCAAGTATGTTTTAATTAACAATCATTTTTTTCTCAATGATTTTTGCTATAAAGCTGATTAACATCACTAAAATATAGTAACAGCACGCAGCAATAAGCATTGGAAAAAAATAATTATATGTTTCAATTGATACAACTTGTGCTCTACGCATTAAATCCATTTCTCCAAGCATAGAAATAATGGCTGATTCCTTAATCAAATTTACAAGCTCATTTACTAATGACGGGAAAATATTTCTAACTGCTTGCGGCAGAATTATATCTTTCGTTATTAAAAACTTTGGAATAGCAAGAGCTTCAGCCGCTTCAAACTGCCCTTTATCAACTGCATTAATCCCTGCCCTGATTACTTCGGAAACATATGCTCCTGAATTAAGAGAAAAAGAAATAGCTCCCGCCATAAACACACTAAATTTAATGCCTATAATATAAGGTGAAGCAAAATAAATAATACTTAATTGAATTAATAAAGGCGTTCCTCTGAAAATAGAAGTATAGAAATTCGCAAAAAGCCTTAAAGCACGATTTTTATTTACCTTACAAATAGCGAACAGCATCCCTATTACTAAACCGAATATAACGGCAATAACGCTATATTTTAAAGTTACCAAAGTTCCCTCTACAATAAAAAAGATTTTTGGATAGAATTTTATTAAATACTCAAACATATTTTATATATATTTTTTTATTGTCATACCACGGTTTGACCGCGATATCTAAAAAAATAAGCATTTTTGGATCCCGCGATTAAATCGCGGGATGACATTAAAGGTTTCTAGATTCCTGCTTGCTTGCGCAGGAATGACATAAGAACATTAATCAGTACACTCTCTTCGCCGGCGGGACTGCTGTTACTTCATCGGTTAAAGTAGTTAAAGTCACAGGTTTATAATCAAGAACTACTTTACCTGCTTCATCGATAGAGCTAAGAGTATGCTTCATCCAATCCCCATCATTACGATCAGGATAATCTTCACGTGCATGAGCTCCTCTGCTTTCTTTTCTTGCAGCTGCCGAATATACCGTTACTAAAGCTTGATCAAGTAGATTATCTAGCTCTAAGGCTTCCACTAAATCGCTATTCCAAATTAAAGATTTATCGTTAATTTTTATATCTTTATAGCCGCTTCTTATTTCACTAATCATTCCTGCTCCTTCATCTAGTACCTCTTGAGTTCTAAATACCGAAGCATGGCTTTGCATAGTTCTTTGCATTTTAAGCCTTAACTCTGCAACTAAAATATTACCGTTAGCGTGGCGGACTTTATCAAATCTATTTATAATTTTTTCAAGGCTTTCTTCTTTTATAGACTTGTGGGGACTCGCAGGCTTAATAAGCTCGGCTGCTTTTAATGCAGAACTTCTACCAAATACTACTAAATCAAGCAAAGAATTTGATCCTAATCGGTTAGCACCGTGTACTGATACGCAAGCCGCTTCACCGATTGCCATAAGCCCTTTTACTACGCTATTATGATTTTTACCGTCTTTGATTATGACTTGACCGTGATAATTCGTCGGTATCCCACCCATATTATAATGTACCGTAGGAAGTACCGGTATCGGCTCCTTAGTCACGTCAACACCGGCAAAAATTTTAGCCGTCTCAGAGATACCAGGCAAACGACTATGTAAAATCTCAGGCGATAAATGATTTAAATGTAAAAATACATGATCTTTATGCTCGCCGACTCCTCTCCCCTCTCTGATTTCTATAGTCATTGCTCTTGAAACTACATCTCTTGAAGCTAAATCCTTTGCAGCAGGAGCATAACGCTCCATAAAACGCTCGCCGTTTGCATTAACGAGATATCCCCCTTCGCCTCTTGCCCCCTCGGTAATAAGACAGCCTGCCGAATATATACCTGTCGGATGGAACTGTACAAATTCCATATCTTGCAGTGGAAGACCAGCTCTAATCGCCATGCCGCCCCCATCACCCGTACAAGTATGAGCAGACGTCGCCGAAAAATAAGCACGCCCGTATCCACCCGTTGCAAGCACTACATTATGCGCTCTAAAACAATGCAGACTACCGTCATCTAAATTCCACGCAACTACGCCTCTACATTTACCATCTTCCATCAATAAATCAATAGCAAAATACTCAACGAAAAACTGTACTTTATGTTTTAGTGACTGTTGATATAAAGTATGAAGTATGACATGCCCCGTACGATCTGCCGCAGCACATGTACGCTGAGCTGCTTTTCCTTTGCCGTACTCTGTTGTCATTCCTCCAAAAGGACGCTGATAAATTTTCCCCTCTTTAGTTCTTGAGAAAGGTACGCCGTAATGCTCTAGCTCTAAAATCGCATCGGTAGCGTTTTTGCACATATACTCAATGGCATCCTGATCGCCTAACCAATCAGAACCTTTTACCGTATCATACATATGCCAACGCCAATCATCTTCGCCCATATTCCCAAGAGCCGCACTAATTCCGCCCTGAGCAGCCACAGTATGACTACGGGTTGGGAACAGCTTAGTTATACAAGCGGTATTTAGCCCTTCTTTAGCCATACCGAATGCAGAACGAAGACCTGCTCCGCCTGCACCTACAACTACTACGTCAAATTTATGATGAATGATATTATACGCTTTGGTCATTAAATTAATTTTTTACTATTTTGATACGTGAATTGTCTACCTCTGTCACCCCATGGCTTGACCACAGGGGCCAGTAATTCAATACACAATAATGCTATAAATTGTTTCCTGAATACTGCGGTTAAGCCGCGGTATGACAATTTTTATCCCTTATAAAACATCGCTACTACAAAAGCTACAATAGTCATAATGCAAAATAATTGCACTATTATAATCAATGTATTACGTAATTTGTGACAACTTATATAATCCTCAATTACTACACGCATACCAAGCATCGCATGATACAATGAAATAACTACCATAATTAACAAAGCTACTACATTAAAAGGCTTTTTAAGCTCCCACATAATAATATTTATATCATTATTTTTGTTGGTTAACGTAAAATATATTAGCCACACAGAACATAAAGCTAATATAATCCCCGTTACTCTTTGCAATAACCAATGATGAGAACCGCTTTTAGCAGAACTGCTATTTTTTGCTTTTACAATTTCTGCTTTAAAATCATATACCATTAATTTTCTCTATTATTTGTTTTAGCGTTTCGTCATTGCGAGGAAATTGCATAGCAATTGACTAAGCAATCTCAGGCATTTGTTATTATTTCTAGGATTGCCAAGTCGATGCTACGCATCTCCTCGCAATGACGTTTTTAATTACTACACCCATAACAATACCGTTAATAATACAGATCCTACCACTACACACCAACCGGTAATATTAACCAATTTTATAGAAAAACCGTAACCGATATCCCAAAATAAATGCCGAATGCCGTTACATAAATGATAAAACCAAGCGTAGCTAACAGCTACTAAACATATTTTTATAATGCAGCATTCAACAAGCTGTAAATAATTATTGTCATATTTACTAAGAATCCACCACCATGCCAAGATTGACACTGCAAAAAACAAAGCTACGCCGGTCATACGATGCAAAATTGATAATGTAGAACTTATTTGCAGCTTATATATAGTTAAATGCGGCGAAGTTGGACGCTTATTATAAATTTCTTGTTTGGTTTTAGTCATATATTGCTAACAAATAAAAAAAGGTTATGTCATTCCCGCGGAAGCAGGAATCTAGTAATTAAAAAATACACATATACTGAATTTTTAAAATTAAAAGTTCTCTTTTTTCTGGATTCCCGCTTTCGCGGGAATGACATATTACACGCTTCAATCGGTCAACGACATCTATCTCTGTAACCAATGTCTTTCTACGGGCGATAAATCATCTGTCACTGCTCTCCTATCATCAAAGACAAAACATTCACCTTGCCATAAATTGTTCTTGTTTTGTGTATCTTCTAGATATTGCAGTATTCCACCCTTTAAATGATATACCTCATCATAACCTATGCTTTTAAGTAAGCTGGTGGATTTTTCACACCTGATACCACCTGTACAAAACATAGCAATTTTCTTACCTTTGAGCAAGTCTTGATTCTGCTGAACCCAAGCAGGAAATTGTTTAAATGTTTTGGTATTAGGATTAATTGCTGATTTAAATGTACCGACCTCTACTTCATAATCATTTCGAGTATCTATTACTATAACATCTTGTTTTGTGATAAATTCATCCCAATCTTTCGGCTCTATATATTCGCCTTTAAACAAATCAATATTTAAATCATCAACGTTCATTGCTACGATCTCTTTCTTAAGTCTGACTTTCAATTTCTGAAAAGGATGAACATCACTATAATTTATTTTAACGTTAACATCTTTGGGCCCGGTCAGTTTTATCAATTCTTCAAGTACAAGCTTTACATTTTCATATGAACCTGAAAAAGAACCGTTAAAGCCTTCATTAGCTAATAAAATAGTACCCCTAACATATTTTCTTTTACCGATAAGCAAAAGTTTCGGTATCAAATTCGCCGGTTCTTCTATATTAACAAAACTATATGCACTTAAAATTGCTATTTTTTCATTCATAAATTATTTAGGTATTATTTTTACATTCTATGTCTTACATAACCTGCAATGGTACAAACATATTACTACTACCCCTTTCAATCAGGAGCAAAATATTTTGCTTATCTGATTTTTTAGCATTTTCATATAATTCTTCTAGCTTACTTATATCGTCTATGCTTTCCTGATTAATATTGGTTATCAGATCGCCAATTTTGAAGCTACTTTCTTCTTCATCAATATTGGTTATAACTATTCCTATTTTATCTTGAGGAATAGTATATTTTTGTCTTAGTTCTTCAGTCAAATTACCAAAAGTAATATTATTTTTAGTAATAGATAAATTATTTTCTTCTTTATTTGTTATTTCTTTCTTATTGGTCTCTTCTATAGAATCTTTGGTAACCTCTTCATTATCCGAAGTAATTTTAATAGGTAATTCAAGCTCCTTTTTATCGCGAAGTATTTTTACTTTTACTTCCTGATCAATAGGAGCATCTGCAATAATTACACGTAATTTTTTAGTATTTTTAACCGGTATATCTGCAAACTCTATTATTATATCACCTGTTTTAACGCCTGCTTTATCACCTGGGCCGTCTTTTTGTACTTTAGCTACTAACACCCCCCTAGTATTTTTAAGTCCTAGCCCTTCAGAAATTTCCTCGGTTAAATCTTGTATTGTTACTCCAAGGCGTCCTCTACTTACTTTTCCATCTTTCTTAAGACGTTCGATTATAGGCTTTGCAGTATTTGACGGTATTGCAAAACCGATACCTATATTAGTACCAAGCGGTGAAAAAATTGCCGTATTTACGCCGATTACTTTCTGGTCCAAATTAAACATAGGACCACCGGAATTACCGTTATTAATTGCCGCATCCGTTTGAATAAAATTATCGACTATATTGTCCGTATCTATATCGATATCCCGCCCTTTAGAAGAAATAATACCGCTTGTTACCGTACCGCCTAGATTACCGAACGGATTACCAATCGCAATAACCCAATCTCCTACTCTTGCATCATTTGAATCTCCGAACTCAACAAAAGGTAGAGGTTCCTCGCTATCTATTTTCAAGAGAGCTAAATCGGTTTTAGTATCGTTACCTATTAATTTAGCCGATAATTCGGTATTATCTGCAAGTTTGATATTAATTTTATCAACATTTGCAATTACATGATAGTTTGTCACTATTAAGCCGTTAGGTTCAATAATAAATCCTGAACCAAGCGGGACACTTTTCGGAGTTTGATCGACCTCTTCCAAATTCAGTGGTATATTGAGCTTTTCTAAAAAACCATTAACTTTTTCTTGCAGAGGATCTTTCTCAGCATTTTCCGATTTACTATTAACATATTCTATTGTTGAAATATTAACGACTGCAGGAATTAACGGTTCAACTATATCGGCAAAGCTATAACGGGCGGCTTCACTTACTTTTAAAGGAGCAGAATTTATTTCCATAAATTCATTCTCTTCTTGAGCTGCTACTTTTAAAGACTTACTATTTTCTTTTGCTAGAACAAAGTTACTTGATATTAAAACTATTATAACAAGAACTATTTTCAGATTAACCATATACTCCAAGTAAATAAAAATTAGATAGACTAGTATACTACTTAGTCAGATTTAGATATTTTAAAACTTCAGCATCAGGTGAAATTACAAAATTAGTATCCTCTTTCTTTAAAGAATTTTTATATACTAAAAGTGATCTATAAAATTTATAAAATTCCGGGTCGACTGAATAAGCAGCATTATATATTTTTGCCGCTTTCTCATCGCCGTCACCTTTAATAATTTGTGCATCTCGATAAGCTTTAGCAAGTATTATTTTACTTTCTTTATCTGCTTTTGAACGAATACGCACGCTTTCTTCTTGTCCTTCCGCTCTAATTTGGGTTGCTTCTTTTTCACGTGCCGTTTGCATACGACGATAAATAGCCGCACTATTTTCTTTTGGTAAGTCTGCTCTTAAAATTCTAACATCTACAACATCAATACCAAAGCTTTTAGCTTCACCGTCCACTTGATTTAAGATATTTAACATTACGTTACTACGTTCCTGACTTAAAAGGCTACTTAGCGAGATTTTACCTATCACCTTACGCATTGACGATTCAAGATTACGAGTCAGCCTAATTTTCACACCTTGATAATCATGTACCGTTTTATAAAACATTACGGGATTATTAATTTGGAATTTGGCGTAGGCATCAACGATAACTCGTTTACCGTCAGCAGCCGTTAATTCTTTTGCCTCAACCTCAACATCTAAAAGACGCTTATCAAAAAATTCAACATTTTGAATAAACGGGATTTTAATATTCAGTCCTGGATTTTCTATAGTTCTAACCGCCTCACCAAACTGGAATACTACTGCAGATTGGCGTTGGTCAACTGAAAATAAGGAGCTAGAAATCAATATCAGCCCAAAAACAATTGTAAAAATTATATAATAAATCTTTTGTTGCATTTAATATTCCTTGTTGTTTAGATGTCATTCGTGTATAGAGTGAAAAACACGCTCGATGTCATTCCCGCGAAAGCGGGAATGACATCGCACCCCTATGGTTTAATAGCCATGTGCGGCAGTAGTGCATTATTAATAATCGTTTTATTTGAACCGCCTAATATCTCTTCGACTACTTCTAAATATAATCTATCTCTAGTTACTTGCCTACCTGTAGCATATTGTTTATAAATAGCATTAAATCTTTGGCTATCACCTTCTGCTTTCGATATAACTTCTGCTCTATAACCTTCTGCTTCTTGTATAATCTTTGCCGCCGCTCCTCTAGCTTCCGGCAAAATCTTATTATTATAGGCTTGAGCTTGATTTATTTCTTTTTCTTTATCTGCTTTTGAAGTTTGCACGTCTCTATAAGCGTCTATTACTTCGGCAGGCGGCTCGGCTTTTAATAATTGTACTTTCTCAATCATAACGCCGGCATTATAACTATCCAATATCTTCTGTGCTAATTTCTCTATTTTATAAGTAATCTCCTGCTTTTGATCGGATAATACCCAAGAAATAAGAGTATTGCCTATGACTTCCCTAACGGCACTCTCGACTGTTGCTTTTACTGTTTCTGCAGGTCTTTGTACGTTAAAAATAAAATCTTCAAGATTATTAATATGCCACATTACGTCACAATTTAAAGCAACGATATTTTCATCACCGGTGAGCATTATACTTTCACCGACAATATTTTTAGTATTATCGCCACCACTACGCAGAGAGCTATTTGTACGATAACCAATCTCAATCCGACGTGATTGTTTAACTTTCTCAACTATTATCTTTTCAAAAGGCGCCGGTAAATGATAATTAAGCCCGGGATAGCCCTTACGCACAAAACGCCCAAATCTTATTACCGCTGCTTCTTCGCCTTCTTTTATTTCATAAATACCAGAAGCGAGCCATAAAGCAACCACTGCGACAACAGCTAAAATTATTGTTTTAGCATTGAAATTAAACGGGAATTGAAATTGATCAAAATTAAATTGATTTCTACGCGGTCTTGTGAATATGTTATCTTCTTTATCAGAATCAAAATCTTTCCATGGGGATTTTTTTAAAATTGAGATATATTTTTTATTAAGCATTTGCTTTGTTGTTTTATATTATTTTAAAGATGAGATAATTATATATATTATAGTATATAACGTCAAGTTATGAGCTTAAACAGCTTTAAAAAGGAAACTTAATTATGGCGAATTTACACCAACGACAAATTATAGATAAAATTCAGCATATTACCTTTAAAGACGGTACTTTTTTAAATGAAGTTATATCGGATATTATAATTAAAGGTAATAATATCGGTTTCTCAATAAATATATCAGGTAAAAACAAGTTAGAAGCTGAAGAAATTAGACTTAAGGCAATTAATAAACTTAACGAGATTTCGGAAGTAAATAAAATAACAATTGTTTTTACCGAAAGTAAACCGATGGAGACAAAAGTTCAAAAACCAAAACATTTTGTAGAAAATGTAAAAAAAATTATCTTAGTAGCATCAGGTAAAGGCGGAGTCGGGAAATCTACAATATCGGCTCTTATCGCTCAGCAATTAAGTCTAGCAAATTACCGAATCGGGATAGTAGATGCGGATATTTACGGTCCGTCAATTCCGCATATATTCGGCATTAACGAAGTACCGGAAACGAAAGATGGACGAATAATACCGGTACTTGCTCAAAGCATCGAAATTATGTCTATAGGCTTCTTCGTTAAAGACCACTCGGCAATTATTTGGCGTGGTCCTATGGCGAGTAAGACTATTTATCAATTATTATCGGTAACAAAATGGGGTAATTTAGATTATTTAATTATCGATATGCCGCCGGGGACAGGTGATATTCATTTAAGTATACTAGAAAATTATCATTTAGACGGCGTAATAATCGTAACTACAACACAAAAAATATCAGAAATAGACGTAATACGTTCTATAGATTTATATCAAAAACTAAATTTACCTATTTTAGGAATAATTGAAAATATGAGCTATATGCTTAAAAATAATAGTGGCGGATATTTATCGCAAAAATATAATATACCACTAATCGCTCAAATTCCGATCACACCGCAAATAGCCGAGGCTTGCGATCAGTCACTACCTCTAACAAACTTATTAACATTACCTTTAGAGAAGTATTTACAATGAAAATACACGTATTGGCAGATGATAGAACAGGCAACACCCATCAGGCTATTGCACTTGCTGAAAAATTAACGGAAGAATATACAACAATTAAGCTTGAATATAATTGCTTAGCTAAGCTACCGAACTTTTTACTAAAATATTATCCTATTCATATAAAAAGTGAGCTATTGCAGTATCTTTTGGATAAGTCCCCGCCTGATATGATAATTACCGCTGGAAGAAGAACGGCAGTACTAGCATTTTATTTAAAAAAGAAATTTAAAGATATCAAGTTAATACAAATAATGCAGCCTAATCTTCCTTACAATGCATTTGATACCGTTATTCTGCCTTATCATGACCAACGTCATTGCGAAGCCACAAAGTGGCTGAAGCAATCTCAGGGCTTTTTTACTAGATTGCTTCGTCAATACTTCGTATTTCCTTGCAATGACGACTTTAAAAACATCATCCCCATCAACGGAGCTATCAATAATGTAACCGAAAAGTTCGCCGCGGCGAACTTGGAACTCCCAAAACATTATCCTAATCTTAAACAGTTTATTGCAGTGATAATCGGTGGGAATAATAAAAAATTTAATTTCCATGAAGATGAAGCAGTTTTATTTGCTTCATTATTAAATAAAATATATACTAATCAAAAAATACCTTTTTTCATTAGTTTTAGTAGACGTACACCACACACTGTAAAATCAATTATTAAAAATAATATGCCGTCCTCCACAATTATTTATGACCCGAATGAAGGCGCAGGCTATAATCCTTATATAGCTATGTTCTCCAAGGCAAAATATATAATCTCTACAGCCGACTCAATCTCAATGTGCAGTGAAGCAGCTTCAAGCGGCAAGCCTCTTTATATATTCTGCCCACCAAACTTTAATTCTTCAAAGCATAAAATTTTTATAAAGCAGTTAGTAGAACAGAAGATAGCAAGAATTTTTGATAAGTCGGCTATTGTTCTAGAAGAATATAGCTACCAACCCTTAAATGAAGCAGAAAGAGTAGCTGAAATTATTAAATCTTTAATCAAAAGCTGGTAATTATATGGATAAAGATATACAATCATATATATTCATTAATAAGCTAAAATCTTTACCGTTTGTCAACGAAATATGACTTTTTGGCTCTCGTGCTAGAGGGGATAACGATGAGCGTTCCGATATTGATATTGCAATTATCTGCCCTAATATTACAGATCAAGAATGACTAGAAGTTATGTCTATTATAGAGAATGCCGACACGCTTTTAAAAATAGATTGTGTAAGGTTTGAAAGTACTAAAATAAGCTCTGAACTTTATAAAAATATATTAAATGAAAAAAAATTATATATGTCAAAAATAAACCTTAAACTTGAAAAATTTCGTAAAGCTTTTATGATGCTTGAAGATATTTATTTAAAACCGACAACAGAAGATAGGGCTTATATTGATGCCACTATACAAAAATATGAATTTACTTTTGAGCGCGCTTGGAAGTTTTTAAAAGAATATTTTTCTCAAAAAGGCACAGTTCTTCACTATCCTAAAGAAGTGATAAAGGAAGCTTTTTTTGCCGGTATTATAAATGATGAGAGTTTATGGATTTATATGCTGACTGATCGTAATATGACATCTTAATACTTATGATAAAAAGCTTGCTGATGAAATATATAACCGAATAAGAAATTACTAAATATCATTGATTTAAAGATTTAATAATACCTTGCAGAGTTTGGACTTCAGGGGAAGAAAGACTATTTATACGTGTAAATATATTAGTGATATTTTGTTGCATAGCAGGTTTTTTGCCGGAAACCTTGAAGAATCCGGCTTTATCAAGTTTGCCGAATAAATTTACTAAAAAATGCTCTATTTCTTCTTTAGTAGCTAATTTTTGAATGTTATGTACATCCTCTCTGGGCGTAGAATTACGAAACAACTCATAGCATATAATAATAACCGCTTGAGCAATGTTTAATGAGCTAAATTCGGTTGTATTAATAGTGATAATCTTATTAGCAAATGCGATTTCTGCGTTGCTAAGCCCATTATTTTCCCGCCCGAACATTATCCCGACTTTTTCAGAATTTGGATAATCTAAAGGTAAATTTTGCGAAAATACATAATCTTTATTCATAGCCCTTTTAATACAAGTAGTAGCATATAAATATTCGAGGTCTTTAATGCTATCCTCTAGGCTATCAAAAATTTTTGCATGATCTATAATATTAACCGCTCCGACTGCATTACTACGTGCTTGCTCATTAGGCCAGCCGTCTCTTGGAGCTACGATTCTAAGCTCATTTAAGCCAAAATTCTTCATTGCTCTTGCAGTAGCACCGATATTCGCACCCATTTGCGGGACAACTAATATTATTATTGGATTCATTTTAATAATTTTTTGTAACTAAGCAGGTATAGGCAATCGCTACGGCGTCAGCTTCATCGGAATTGGTAATTAAGGAAGTGCCAGACAGCAAAAGCTTTATCATATGCAAAATTTGGTCTTTCTCTGCATGCCCATATCCTGTTACAGTTTTTTTTACCGTATTTGGCTTAAACTCTCGCATGTCCAAATTATATCTACCGATCAGCGACATTATCGCCCCTCTAGCATATCCAAGCTTTAAAGAAGTCACGCTATTAGTATTAACAAATGTTTCTTCAATCGCTGCCATATTTGGTTGATATTCTAATATTACTTTTTCTAATGTACTATTAATAAAAGCAAGTCTATGATGAATTGCATCCTTACTATTTGTTCTAATAATACCACTAGCTAAATATTTCAACTGTGCGGTCTCCTTTGCCACTACTGCCCATCCAAGACTCCCAAGTGCTGGATCAATCCCAAGTATTATCATGATTATTTAATGTTATTTTTATTGGCATTATTATATGGCTTTTATGTCATTCCCGCTCTCGCGGGAATGACATCAAAAACCATCCAACAAAGCCTGTCAAGCCACAGGGTGACAGCTATATATCTTCATATACTGATAAAATTCTTGATTATTCTCCCACAGTTCACGCACCTTAACGAATAAAAATAAATGAACAGGAAATCCAAAAAAACTCTCCATTTGCATTCGGGATTTGGCTCCTATTTCTTTGATTTTAGAGCCGTTTTTACCGAGTATTATAGTTTTATAGCTCTCTCTTGAAACTACTATAACTTGATTAATCTTTACAGATTTGTCTTTAAGCTCTTCCCATTTTTCGGTTTGTACGGTTAATTTATAAGGGAGTTCTTGCTGCAAATTTAAAAATAACTGCTCTCGTGTAATTTCTGCTGCAATAAAACGCATAGGTAAATCCGTGATGTCGTCTTCCGCATAAAGCCAAGGAGAAATTTTGGCCTTACTTGTTATATATTCAAGTAATCCATCAATATTTTTGCCTGATAAAGCAGATATAGGAAAAAGCAAGCTATCAGGATGATTTTCTGTTAAAAAAGCTTTAATGTCATTTAGATATTTTGATTCGATGTCTATTTTGTTCAATAAAAATATTGGAACAATATTAAGTGAGCGAAGCTTATCTAAAATATTATACGTTATATCATCAAACGACTTTAGACTATCAATAATTAACAGAACTAAATCCGCACTATGCAAACTAGACCACGCACATCTTACCATTGCTTTCTCTAAGCTCCCTTTCGGCTCAAATATACCGGGCGTATCGTATAAAATTACCTGCGTATCTTTTAAGGTAATAATACCGGTAATAATTGACCTAGTAGTTTGAACTTTTGGGGTAACGATTGAAAGTTTCTCACCAATTATTCTGTTTAATAAAGTTGATTTTCCGCTATTAGGTCGCCCGATTATACAAACCGATACCGTTTTCTGATTAGACATCTTCCCAAACTTCACTTCTAGAGGTAATTTAGACATCGATCCAGTACTCGCATCCTCGCGTACTAGTGTGTACGCTGCAGCGGCAAGTGCTTCCGTGTCTCCTTTAAATTTCTCTCTATAAGCTGGTTTGGCAAGATGTCTATTAGTCATTTTTAAGTCTATGCAATAAGCTTCGTGCTGCGTTTTTCTCTGCTTCTTTTATTGCGTGACCAGTACCTGTTTGTTCATAATCTTTTACTTTTACAAGAACCGTAAAAGTCGATGAATGGGGGTCTCCTTCTCTTTTTATCAGACGATATATAGGTAGGTGATGATCACTAGCTTGAGCCCATTCTTGTAAAGCAGTTTTTGGGTCATAATCCGTTAAATTCTGAACTTTTATAAATTCTGCCCATAACTTCTTGATAATATCATGGGTTGTTTCAATATTGCTATCAAGATATATAGCTGCAATTAAAGCTTCTGTGGCATTTTCTATATTATTAAGATTATCACGCCCGCCTGCTACTTCTTCGCCATGAGTCATAATTATATAATTTTTTAAAGTAAGTTTAGCTCCAACCATGCATATTGTTTCTTTGCAAACCAAATATGATCTAATTTTCGCTAAATTCCCCTCATTATAATTTGCAAAATTTCTAAATAAAATTTCTGTGATTACTAAATTTAATACGGCATCACCTAGAAATTCTAATCGTTCATAATCTTTATCATTCTTGTACTCGTGATGTTGCCTTAAAGACGGGTGACTCAATGCCTCTATTAAAAGCTCTTTATTTTTGAAACTATAGCTAAGTAGCTTTTCTAACTTCTCAAATGATTCCATTACGCATCCGTATTATAAAGATTTCTGAAAATTCGATTTAACCTAACAGATTCAATCCATGGCTTTAACTTTAGTACTAGATTAATAACGCCTATATCATTATCCCACCAAGTTATTTTTGTTGAGAACCAAATAAATTGTGCTTTAGCAATAAAATTTTCAAACGGTACAAATCCAAGATTTACTCTACTATCATTTGACTGATCTCTATTATCCCCTAAAAAGAAATATTTCCCTTCAGGTACATAAAAAACATCCGTATTACCGTATCTATCATTATATATAACGCCATAAATAGGAGCAAGCTTATAAGAAAAATATGTTCTACCGTTTGGCAGTGTTTCTTTAAACTTTAAATATTTTATTCCCTCTTCGCTTATATAAGTTCCAACTTCCGTGCGTTCTATTTTTTTGTCGTTAATATATATTACGTCATCAATCAATTGAATTTTATCGCCGGGTAGTCCTATTAAACGCTTTATATATCTAACACTCATATCGTTAGGCGGACGAAAAACTACAATATCGCCACGCTCCGGTTCACGAGCAAATATTCGCCCTTTAAAAAGAGGAATAAAATCAAAAAAAGATAAAGAATAATTACTATAACCATAACTATATTTCGTAGAAAATATATAGTCATTCTCAAGTATGGTTGCTTTCATAGACCCGGTCGGAACAGTAAACGGCTCCATAATAAGTATTCTAATAAGTAAAGCGATACATATTACAAAAGCAAAAGACCCCCACTCTTGCTTAGCTGTTTTATTAGTGTTTGATTTTGTATTATCTGTTTGCATAATCTCTTAATTATTTATAAATTGGAATCGCCATTGCGAGGAAATTACAAAGTAATTGACGAAGCAATCTCAGGAGTTTGTTATTATTTCATGAGATTGCCACGCTCCTTTCAGTTGCTCGCAATGACGGCTTAGTATCCACGCGGGCAATATCTCCTCACAATGACGATAAAGTCAAACCACGCTATAACTCTTTATCCTCGCCTCAATCTCGCTTCTAAAATGGCGTATCAGCCCTTGAATCGGCCAAGCTGCCGCATCACCTAAAGCACAGATAGTATGCCCCTCTATTTCTTTCGTAACATTAAGGAGTTCGTCTATCTCAGATTTTTTGGCATTACCTTTAACTAGCCGCATCATAACTTGCCACATCCAACCCGTACCCTCACGGCAAGGAGTACATTGCCCACAAGATTCATGCATGTAAAATTTACTAAGCCTTGCTATTGCATAAATAATATCGGTAGATTGATCCATAACTATAATACCGCCTGTACCAAGTCCGGAACCTGCGGTTCTTAAACTATCAAAATCCATATCCACTTCACATAATGACTTAGGAAGTAAAGGCACGGAAGAACCACCCGGGATTATGGCTTTAAGATTATCCCATCCACCACGAACACCACCCGCATATTTCTCAATCAATTCTTTTAACGAAATGCCCATTGCTTCTTCAACATTACAAGGCGTGTTAACATGCCCTGATATGCAGAAAATCTTAGTTCCCGTATTGTTAGGTTTACCTATACCAGCAAACCAGCTAGCTCCTCGTCTTAAAATGGTTGGCACTACTGCGATAGACTCAACATTATTTATAGTAGTCGGACAGCCATATAACCCAAAGCCGGCAGGAAAAGGCGGCTTTAAACGAGGCATACCTTTTTTGCCCTCTAAACTTTCAAGCAATGCCGTTTCTTCGCCACAAATATAAGCACCCGCCCCACGATGTAAATAAATATTACAATCAAAGCCCGAACCGCAAGCATTCTTTCCTATTAACCCTTGTTTATAGGCTTCATCTAAGGCACGCTGAATATTAGAGGCTTCATTATAAAACTCACCTCTAATATAGATATAACAATTATTTGCGCCTATAGCAAAGCTTGCAAGCAAGCAACCTTCTATTAATTTGTGCGGCTCAAACCTTAATATATCACGATCCTTACAAGTGCCAGGCTCAGACTCATCGGCATTTACTACTAAATAGCAAGGCTTCTCTAAATTTTTAGGCATAAATGACCATTTCATACCGGTAGAAAATCCGGCACCTCCTCGCCCTCTAAGCCCTGATTTCTTAACCTCTTCAACGATGAAATCTCTACCTTTATCAAGCAAAGCTTTAGTATTCTCCCAATCGCCTCGCTTCTTGCTAGATTTCAAATCATGGCTTTGCTGCCCATGCAGGTTAGTAAAAATTTTGTCTTCTTCTTTTAGCATAAACTATTCTCGTTATGACTTAAAAACGTCATTGCGAGGGAAAATTGAAAATTTTGACGAAACAATCTCGTGCCAAAATCCTGAGATTGTCACACAGCCTACGGCCACTCGCAATGACGATGAAGCCGGTCCCACACAACAATGCCTGCTCGCAATGACGATTCTTTACCTTTCTATTACTTTTTTATTAAACTTCCTATTAACAAACATTGTAAGTATCGGAGCAGAGATAAAAATTGAGGAATAAGTACCGGCTATTATCCCAAAAAATACAAGTACGCTAAAACTATGGATTGCCTCACCGCCAAAAAGAATAAGGGCTAAATTGGCAAGCAGCGTGGTCATGACAGTTAAAATAGTTCTGGATAAAGTTTCATTAATACTTAAATTTATAATTTCCATGATATTTTTTTTATGATATTTACGTAAATTTTCTCTAATCCTATCATATATTACTACCGAATCATTAACGGAATAACCTATAATAGTTAACACTGCAGCAATAGTACTTAAGTTAAAATCAAGCTTTGTCATACTCATAAACCCAAGAGCGAGTATTACGTCATGTACTAAGGCGATAAGTATACCAAGACCGAAATACCACTCAAAACGCACCCAAATATAAACCATAATCGCTAAGAAAGAGAATAGCATCGCCATAGCCCCCGCTTCTATTAGCTGCCTACCGACTTGCGGACCGACAAAATCTACCTTACGATATTCAAACTTATACGGAAAATTACTTTGCAAAGATGCTTGAATTAACTCAATATTTTTCATGAGATTTTCTTCATTACTACTACCAAATCTAATCGATAAATCACACTCACTACCGAAATTCTGTAAGACCACCTCACCTATTCCAAGCTTGCCTAGAACCCCACGCATTTTTGGCAAATCAGGAGCTTGGTCAAGCCTTACTTCAATAACTATACCGCCGGCAAAATCAATACCGAAATTAAATTTATATATACCGATCCAAATAAAGCTAATGAGTGATAAAATAATTGAGAAAGTGTAGCTAACTTTTTTAAAATTCATAAAATCCAAATCGATTTTATTAGGTAAAAGTCTTAAAGGATAAATTTGCATTATTATATATTTTGTTGAATAAGGATTATATTTGTATTATATAGTAAATTCAAAAAGGTTAAATGATTTTTTATGTCAGAAGTAGTAGTAAAAGAACAATTAGAGCAATATATAAGCAAAATAGAAAAATTGGAACAAGAAAAAGCTGATTTATCTCAAGAAGTAAAAGATATCTTCCAAGATGCTTCTTCACATGGGTTTGATGTTAAAGCTATGAAATCTATATTGAAACTAAAGAAATTGGATAAAGATAAACTTGCCGAGCAGGACGCTATGCTTGAGCTTTATAGAGATACTTTAGGGATTTAAGGCATACGTCATTACGAGGAAATTATGAAGTAATTGACGAAGCAATCTCAGAAGTTTGTTATTATTTCATGAGATTACTACTCAGTCTACAGCTGCTCGCAATGACGTATTTAGTATTCACGTAGTAATGCACTCTTTCGCAATAATGACATAAGAGATATAAATATATTTAAGCTTTTGCTGCCTTAGTTTTAGTCATAGGGATATGCCTCTCTTTAATTCTAGCCGACTTACCACTTCTATTTCTTAAATAATAAAGTTTAGCACGACGAACTACTCCGTATTTTACTACATCAATAGAGTGTACTATCGGCGAGTAAGTCATAAAGCGTCTTTCAACTCCTTCACCGTGGCTAATTTTACGTACTAAGAAAGATGAAGTAATACCGCGATTTCTTTTTGCAATAACTACACCTTCATAAGCTTGAAATCTTTCCGTTAATTTCTCCTTACCGTCTTTCTCAATCGATCTATCAATAATTTTAACAGTTACCTTAACTGTATCGCCGGCTTCAAAATCAGGAATTTTTTTATTTGCAGTACGCTTTGAAATATTTTCCTGTTCAAAGCGGTCAATAATATTCATTGTTTAACTCCTTAACTCTATAAATCTTTAAGTAACTCCGGACGGCGTAATTTAGTAATCATATGTGATTGCTCTTTTTTCCATTCATTAATTAGCCTGTGGTTACCGGATAACAAAACACTCGGTACAGCTCGATCACGCCAAATTTCAGGTCTTGTATATAGGCCGCATTCAAGCCCGCCCTTAAATTCTCCGTCTTCTTCAAAAGACTCAGAAGATAAGGTATTTTGGTTCATTAAAACACCTGGCAGTAGTCTAATTAAACAATCGAGAATGGTGAGGGTAGGTATTTCTCCGCCGGATAAAATGTAGTCGCCTACACTAATTTCTTTAATATTATACTCTTCAATTACACGTTCGTCAATCCCTTCGTAACGTCCACATAAGAATATGAGGTTTTTATTTTTCAACATCTCTTTAGCAAAGCTTTGGGTAAAGACTCTACCGCGAGGTGAAGGATAGTACATTTCAGCATTAGGATTTAAAGCAAGAGCATGATCTATGCTACTGCCTAGAACATCAGGACGCATTATAAGACCGTTACCACCGCCATAAGCCTCATCATCAATATTTTTATGCTTAGTTAAACCGAAATCTCGAATATTAATAACATCATATGACCAAATATTTTTATTTAGTGCTTGTCCTGCTAAAGAATGTCCTAGAGTTCCAGGAAACATTTCAGGAAAAACGGTTAAGATTGTAGCATGAAGTATAGACATACATTTAAAATAGTAGACAGTACCAATTAACGCAATTAAATTATAATTTAATTATTTACCCCACCCACCTGTCCTATAATCTTCTTTTCTTGTTTTTTTAGCAGCAGCTGTTGTACCACTCCTAAATGCTTCAGCTTTTTGTAGATGCGTGTTATGAGCTTGATCACTTTGAAATTTTTGAAATTCTGCTTTCTTAGCAGCTTCTATATAACGACTTGTTATTTTCTCTAAGCGTCTCATAGCATCTTTATCTAACTAATACCTGCTTCTTTTGCTTGCTGCTCTATTTTTAATACTGTCTCATAACCTGCTGCTGCGTTTTTAGCTATAACTTGCCTCTGCATCAATCCACTCTAGAATCTTTCTGCATTGCATCATTATATGGATTTATCTTATTATTTTTAATATCCTTTATTTTATTTGTTTTTCTGCTTTCTTTTTATCAAAATCTTCCGGCATAACTTCCCCCAAATTTAAGTTAAAAATATATCTATAGTTGCATATGTTTTATTTCAAAAAAAGTTAATAAAGAAAAACAGAGGTATAAGTAATTAAAAATCAACCAATTTGTGTTATAAAAACTTCATCACTTCCTCAGCGATGATTAGCTCTTCGTTTGTCGGCACAGCGAAAACTTTAACCTTACTGCTTTCAGCTCTTATTAGATGCTCATTTTTTTGGTTTTTTGCATCATCTATTTTAATGCCTAGCCATAAAAGTTTTTCAGTAATCATTTCTCGTATTACAGCAGAATTCTGTCCAACACCGGCAGTAAAAATTAGACAATCAACGCCCTCAAGTGCCACAATTAGCTTACTTACCTATTTCAAGTACAATGCGATACACAAATAAATCTATAACAAATTTAGCATCAGGTGAGTTACTGGCAAGCAAAGTACGCATATCGGAGCTTTCACCGGACATACCGAGTAATCCTGATTTCTTATATAGTAACTCGGTTACTCTTTCGTAGTCATTTGCTCATGATCGATAAGATATAACACTACTCCAGGATCAAGGTTACCTGTCCTTGTACCCATCATAACACCGTCAAGTACGCTAAAGCCCATGGACCTTGTTAGACTAAGACCATTTTTAATAGCACATAGACTACTACCGCGTCCTAAATGAGGTATAATAGTCTTTATAGGTAAATCTTCCTTTGTCATTTCTTTAAAATGGCTGCTAACATATTTATATGATAACCCATGAAAACCGTAACGAATTATCCCTTTATCATAATATTTTTTCGGTAAACCGAAAGCTTTTGTAATAGGAGGATTGGTAAAATGAAACGACGTATCAAAATAAGCTATATGTGAGATTTCTTTATATTTTTGAAGAAATAAATCCAGTACCTGCAAATTATAAGGTTGATGCAAGGGGCTTAGAGGTATTAATGCTCTTAAAGCTTCACTAACTTTTTCATTAACAATAACTTATTAAAATTTTTCCTGCCATGGACAATACGGTAACCGGTTGCAATTAACTTGAGATTTTCTTGTTTTTTCTACCAATCTTCAAAAAGATCAATTATCATTTCAATTTTCAATAGCATCATCTTTAATGCCGTTAGCAGATGCCTGTTTTTTATTTATATAAAATAATATTTTATTATCATTTTTTCTAAAAAAATATTATAAATTTTATCCTTAACTTTTTTATTCTGAATTTCAAAAATAGAAATTTTTAAACTAGATGAGCTGGCATTAGCTATTAACATAACATTTTTCATTATTTACCTGCTTGGATATGTAGCTTCGCCTTAGTGTGATTATAAATAAATGAAGCAAGTACACAGGAAATAACACGCATATCCATAGGATCGGCTCTACTTGTTAAAATAATAGGCACACGGGCTCCAAGAACGATACCCACCATAACCGCTTGATCCCAATATTTTAGCCGCTTTGTAAGCATATTGCCTGATTCAAAATCAGGTACTACTAATATATCGGCATTTCCTGAAACTGAAGAGCTAATGCCTTTTGCTTCTGCAGCAAATAAAGAGATAGCATTATCAAACACAAGCGGTCTGTCAACTATAGCATTCGTAATTTGCCCTCTATCTACCATTTCCGATAAAGCAACAGCATCAAGGGTTGTAGGGATTGCAGAAGTTACCGTCTCAACTGCCGACAATACCGCAACTCTAACCTGCTTGTCTTCTTTGCTCATATGCATTAAATCAATAGCATTCTGCACTACATCACGCTTATCTTCTAGAGTAGGACGCATATTACATCGGTAATAATGAACGGTTTTGGAAAGGTAGCAACTGCCATTAAGAAAGCATGGTTTATACAACGTTCGGTACGTAGTCCATTTTCCTTATGAACTACCACAGACATAAGCTCATCAGTATGAAGCGACTCTTTCATAATAGCTTCCCTTTTCTTCACAAGCTCTACGGCTTTTTTTGCTGCTTCATAAAAGTCAGGATCGTTGATTTCTTTTGGAGGAGTATCAAGTAGTACCTAATTTCTTAGCTAGAATGGCATCTAAAAAAGTCTCGTTTATTATATGTTGCTTCTTCATAAACCCCTTAATAAATTAATCACTAACTTAATTAGATAGTATATAAGTTAATTAATAAAAGGAAAACTAATTATTGTTTTTAGCGGGCATTTCTTAAGTGCTATTAACGCAACAGTGTATATTCGAATTCCGTGTAGGCATTGTTGCGTAGTTTGGAAAATACCCTTAATGTCATTCCCGCGAAAACGAGAACCCAGTAAAGCATAAAAAAACTTGTTTTTTATATGCTTATTTTATCAAATATGTAACTTCTGTATCAATATTGAAGTTATTTTTCTTCCTGCTTTCGCAGGAATAACATAAATGACATAAGAGTTATATATCAATCATTTAAATAATTTTCAATTTCGTTCTTGCAGTGGAGAATCTTCTCTTCATTCAGAAAAAAAATCATTAGTAGGATTTGAGCTTAGTTCTGTAAATATTTCTTCCCAACTTTTTGCAGTTTTAAGCTTTTATCTGATGATAAATACTTGAGTTCTTCAGAATCATTTTTAGTTTGATCGTTCATCAATACTTTTGTTTTTACATATTCTATATACTATAATTGTTTAAAAACAACTATTAGTTACATATTTCCTAAATGATCTTCTAATTTTCTTAGCTTTCTACCCCCGTTTACTATAGGCTTTACATAGGGTTGCATTTTAGCATTTTCTCTATATTTATTAATCTGATCGATCTGAGCATTGACTGCATCGGTAATGACTTGCTTTCTATCCTCTATTTTATTTAATACTTCAGTACTATATTCATAATTTTTAACATCAGCATTAAAGTTATTAAGCTCTTCCGTAATCTTTTGGTCTATTTCAGCTCCCCCAGCGGTATTTTTAACTTTTTGTGCTATTAATGCCGGCATTTCTTCGATCTTGATATCATCTCTTTTGAAATGATCTTTAAGCTCTTTATAAGTTTGCTCTAAATTTTCCTGGGCTTTCTCGTGCATAATATCATAATGCTCTTGGCGACGAATATATCGATCTCCATCTATAAATTCTGCATGTTTTCTATGAGCGTTATCTATCATATCTCGCATCTGAGAATCAGTAGCTTTCTCACGCATAAATCTGTCACCCATCATTACCGGTTCACCTTCCTCAAATAACCTACTATGCACCTCATGAATAAGCTTTCTTCGAGCTAATTCTTGATAATATTCCACATCACTATGTCTACCTGCTTGTTCTAGTCTTGCTAGATATTCCGGTGATAATATATCTGTTTGAACAGCTAGCGCCTCTTTATTAATATGCATTTGGAGCTCTTCATGTTCTCGTGCTTTTTCATCATCTTTTAATTTTTCGCTATAAGTTCTAAGCCTTGGATCGTTATATTCAAAATCATGCCATTCGGCACTGGTTAGATTACCCTCATAAGCATCACGTAAATCTTTACCGACTATTGCAGTTAAAGCTCCTCTTTTTATTCCTGTATAACCTGCATATATTTTTTCGCCTATACCTACACGCTTTTCTTCTTTTAATTTACGTTTTGTACCAACACGATGCTCTATCTCTTGCCAACTTCTAAGCACTCCTATATTCTTACCGAACAGACCAATACCTCGCCCTGACATTTCTTGGTGAGCATTTTTATAAGCATCTTGATAATCTCTAGTAAAGTTTGCATCGCTAGCGAGTTCACGTAAGTTAGCATCTTTTAATGACTTATCAAGCTCAGCTTTTTGTTCTTTACTTAAAGCAGCGTAATCTTTCACTCCATATTTATTTGCAGCAATTTCATCTCGAAGCTGAGTAAACTTCATTTGCGATAGTTCTTTTACTTTTAATTCATTCCCCTTAGGTAAATTCTTTAATAATCCTGCAATACCGTTTTCATAATCCGTAATAGCACTCATTTTTACATCTTTAGAATCTATACCGTATTTTCTCTTAACCTCATTTTGTACGGTTTTATTTGCTGAAGAACCGAGAGCTTGCTTTTCAAGCCTGCCCATCATCATATTTTCAAATTTCTCGGCAAAGAACATACGAGTTTGCTCTTTCCCTGCACTTACACGGCTAGTTACAGGTGCACTTACCGTCTTAGCCACATAATTTAGCGGTCTATTCATTTGTTTCGCTGCAGATTCATAAGATTGCTGATTAACTTTTTGTATGTCTGTTAAATTACCTGAAGTACCGGCAATAAATTGTGCCGTCGATATAGCAGTATCGTTAAATTTACTTAGCAAATAAATAGACACAAAAATTAGTAATATCCCGTCAAGTTGGACAAATTTCCCATTTATAAAATTACTAATTCTTTTTGCATCTTTAACTAAATCTAAAAATGGTAATTCAATATAGCGTTCATCTATACACTCATACGCAGCACAATGCTTACATTTATCAGGGTCATTCTTACAAGAATCATCTACTATTATATGATCTTTAGGAACTAATATATTTGCTTTGTGGAAATTATTTATACCGCCTTTCATCGGTACTGGGAACCACCAATAAAATATTGAATGACCCAGGCTTGGATCTATATCCTCAAGGAAACTACCGAATATTTCATTTATCGGACCTAAATTAGGAAAATCATGTTTACATACCGCAAAACCAAGCGTTGAATATATTTCGGTTCTGATGATCATTGAAATAAAAGCGATACCGGCAAATAAAATTATAGGCTGTAATGCATATGATATTAATTGTCTTAACCAATTCTCAAATAACGAACGAGTTATATTAAACAACATGAAACAAATAAATATCGGTCCCATAATTATAATCATACCGATAGTTATAAGAGCGGTTAGATAGATAATAGTGGCTTTAAATATAAGAAAGAAAATAAAATATAAGGCTATTAAATATAGAATGATATATATAAAACCAAGCCAATCAACAAATAGTAAAGAAAATAATTTAGATAAAGTTTGAGGAGAAATAAGTAACCCAAGCAAGCTTTGAGAACCGGGACCGGTAGCCGCAGCTTCATTAATTATTTGCAGTATTTGCTGAACCCCATCAATAAAAAATACGAATAAATAATCATGAAAAAATGTCCAAGCTTTATCCGTACGTAATAATATTGAGACTATACTAACTTTTAATATTCTAACTATAAGTTCGACATGAGTAAGGTTTATATTACCTATTAAAAAGGAAAAGCCTGTAAACATTATATATAGAGTTAAAATAGCCGAGACACTTATCCTATAACCTGACGTATCAATTATTTGTTGATAAGTTTTCTTTATAATCCCATCCTTACCAAATAATACTCCTTTTATTAAATCCGTTAAAAATTGTAGCGGATCAGGTCTAGTATCAGTAACTCCGGACTTTATTACTAATCTATATTGCCCGCTATTATCATCATAAAATTTATCTATAATCTTAAAATAAAGAGGAGATTGAGCATATTTTGACTTATCTTCACCTTTATATTGATAATTTATACCGCCGGCTTGCAAGAATTGTCCTGTACTACTAATACTATGAAATGCATAGCCTACACTCGAAGTAAGCTCTCCTAAATGCTGAGTTATACCTTGCGGGTTACGCTGTGAGTCCGGTGAAATATTGGGATCGGTATTTTTAGCGGCAATAAGAAAATAAAGCCCGACACCGTTTGTCATTATACATGGAGCATTACTAACCATTGCATCATTTTGATTTGTGGGATTAGGAGTACACATATCAAGTCTATCATTATCCCAAAAAGTACACGGTTGTAGCTTAACGCAAAAAGCAGCCAAAGTAGTTGTGTTATTTTTTTGACCATACCATGGACACCATGCAGATAACTGACCTGAAGTATTTTTATCGCCAAATATATAACTCCACGGTCTTACCATAATGGTTAAAGGATAGCCGTTTACTTTATAAGCACTATCACGCCATGGTGCTACCTGATCACCTTCATGTCTTGAAGTAATTTCTTCTGGATCATACCTAGAAGAGATATTGAATTTGATAAAACCAAAATCATCAGGATCAATACAAGTATCGCCGGTACAACCGGAAAGCAGCAATAGCGATATTAATAATGCAATAAAAATATTTTTGTTCATTTATTATGTGTTATTTCCATATGTCTTAATTTCAACGTCATTGCGAGCGACTAAAGGAGCGTGGCAATCTCATGAAGCAGTACTAAATACCTGAGATTGCTTCGTCAATTGCTATGTAATTTCCTCGCAATGACGGTGAAAATATTTACAATTATTCTTTCTTCTCTCCTTCCTCTTTCTTCACATCATTACGCTCAGCAAGAAATTTATTTGTAAATTCACCACCTCCTTCCGGTTTTCTAGCTTTATAATTTTGATCAATTATCTTGTCTTTGAAAACTCTAACCGGAGCCATTGCAGCCTTTTTAACCGGTTTTGTTACCGAATTTATATCCTGCATAACGGCTCCCACAGGATCAGAACGTTCTTGATAATTTCCTGATATTCGTGCCGGTGTAACATTTGTAAGCATTCCAACTACTATATTTACAAAAGTTACTAAACTATATGACATCAAGCAATATGAATAAAATAATAAAGCCGTAGTAAATAATACTAAGAAAGTATTAGCATTGTTCGTTAGAATATTCGAGCTACTAATTTCCGGAACATCCGGTACATAGAAAGGTATTCCGGGTAAGAACGGTAATGTAAAAGAGAAATAAATCGGAATACCAAGATTTGTTAAATCAAGCCCTATTTTTATTGGTATAAGAGTATCCCAACAGGCTCTAACTACCACTTTTAAAAGCTGCTCAGATAAAACCTGATCTATCAATAAAAAGAAAATCAATAATATTGTCGGCTGCACTACATAGCTAAGCAATGTCGATATCCAATTATCAAATAAACTTTTAGTTTTTTCAAATAACATTAATATTATAAAAAATGGTGCCAATGAAATCATAACAGTTACCCCTATGAATGCAATAACATAACCTATTATAACTTCTAAAATAGCTCTAAAATAAGTAATAAGTGAATAAATGGTTATAATAGCGATAAATGCTAAACCATTATGTATTTGTAATAATTCAATAAATAGTAATCCCCAAATCCTACCATTAGTATATTTATCAAATATAGGATCAATAAAACCAAAAATATTAGATCTAGAGCTTGTAGCACCTACTACGTTAGTTACAAAGAAATCAATACCATCAGTAAATGCACTAAAGAAGTATGTATTAAAGAAGCTCCAACTTTCTTCTCTAATTAAAAAAGCTACTATAGCTATTTTGCATATACGTGTTATTACTTCTACGGCAGTTAATTTTAATGCTCCTGCAACGAACATCAACCCAAATATAGTAATATAAAGGGTTAATGCAGCTTTAGCTAAATTCTGCACTGCAGAATTTTTAACTAACTTAATATAAAAGTTTTGACTAAAAGTTCTAAACTGATCGGTAATAGGTTTAATAGCACCGTTATATATTATATCAGAAAACCAAGTTGTACCGGTATAATTAGCATAATTTACACTAACTACTCCTTGTATATTACTATTAGGATTTACCACCCTTAACCATAAATATCCATCTTGCGGGGCATCAGCCGCAAAGTTATAATCTACCGGCGTACCACGAACAGATGGATCAGGTAACGTACCATCAGATGTTATTAAATATTCTAACTTTATATTTTGTTGATCATCAGGATTAATTGCATTTGCCCCATTACCTATTTCAACAATCATCGAATAACGACCAAAATATAAAAAATTAGCTGACCAATCATTCTTATTTATATAATCTACAAAACTAGCATACTTTGAAAAATTTCGGCTCCAATCACTCATTAAAACTGAATTACTAAACATGTTACTAACTTGCCAATCGCTAGTAAAATCCATAGTACCACCGCTAGTGGCTTGATAATATATAAAGCTACTTTGAGTGCTGCCTGAATTTACAAAACTCTGATCTCGTCCCTTAATAACCTGCCCGCCTACTTTAATTATCATCCCTCTACCTTGATCGTAATAGCAAACAGGGCTAGTATTTATACCGGCATTAGCAGGACAAGCATTAATTAAGCCCATGAAATACTGTACCGCTTCCGTTATCATAGGCTTACCGACTATTATTCCATTACCGGTATTTTTATACTTTGTAGCAGTACCCGTGCCGCTACATACAAATTTTCTTTCCTCATCTATCATATTACACACCTGCTCTGCAGAAGAGTAAATTATTCTATTATCAAAATTTCCAAGGTTACTTTGAGTATAAAGTGCAGAAGCAGCGAATATCGAGCTATCAAGTTCCTGTGTTAAAATATTATCTACGGTATTAGGAAGTTTTAGAGTATTAGGGCTAAAAAATTTATCTTTACCAACTAAACTAATATTTACTACATCGCCGGCCTTAACTTCAATTCTCGAATTACCGTTAGAATAGTTAAAATATTTAACAAAATCAGACATTTTAGTAAATGAAAGTGCATCAAGGTCTTTATCAGGCGGTATAGTCCCCCCCGGTGTTTCACTGTTATTGTCTGTAACAAAACGAGGGAATCCTAAAGCTTCAAATTGTAATTTAGAATAATTATAAGTTTTAATGAAAACTTGCGGCGTACTAAACCTTGGATCAATTCTATATAATACTAGATATTTTCTAGGTTCAGGAGTAATACCTGAAGTAGACCAATTTATTTTTAACAATTGACCTTTCTTAACAGTATTACCTGTTGATTGCCAAATCCCGGCTGTAGATAAACTAATTCCTATATTACCCTCTTGAAAACTTGTAAATTCAGGCACTTCTAAACAACCGAATAAGCTTTTTAACTCGCCAAAACTGGTTGACATCCATGCAAAAGCATCATCGGCTTTAGCTGGCATCGCCATAAACAAAACTAATAAAACTAAACTCTTAAGAATTTTCATAATTTTAAATTGTTATCCAACACGTTATACCGTGGCTTGCCCATAGTATTAAATAGTAAACCCATCATTGCGAGCAAGCCGTATGGCTTACGCGGCAATCTCATGAAATAACTCCTGAGATTGCTTCGTCAATTATTGCATAATTTCCTCGCAATGACGATTTGCGATTCACCCTCTATTTCGGCATTTCAGGTTTAGGTGGTGCTTCATTTGTCTTCTCGCCCCCTTCTTTTTGGCGTATTTTTCCTATTTTTTTCAGCCTGATCTAATGTCTTATTGCGTTGTTTTAATCGTGCTTCCGCTCTGCCGGTAATACCTTGTCTTGTTTTATCATCCATTCCTATTGAACTTAATGCTTTTTGTCCTGCATCATGAGACATTCTACCACCAATTTCAGTAGCCGAAGGCCCAACAGCACTAGTTAATTTTACTACCATACGTCCTGAGAATTCGATATAACCGTACATACCGTAAGCAATAATAACTAGAGCTACGATATTTTGCATATTTACTCCCATCATACCCGACATATAATCCATTCCCCAAGGGGCAAACCAATTAATACAGAAGATAGGTACATTCAGCAATGCAATAGGTAAAATAGTACCGATAAACGGAATTTTTATCGGTAAAGCACATTTCCAACACACGCTATAACCTAAAACAAAATCTAGATAAATGGTAAATAGCTGTGTTAGCACTATAATACCTGCCATCATAACTACCGGTTCTATCATATAGCGGATCGTAAACCTCACCCAATTATCAAATAAATACCTAGTAAAATCAAATAATAAGAAACTAATAAATAAAGGGGCTATACCGATTAATATACAAGTTGCCATAAATGCCATAATATAAACGGCAACAGCTCTAAGCGCCGTAATAATTACTATACCAACCGCAATAAAAGTAATTATAAAATATATAATACCACTAAGCCCAAGAGAAAGAAGTGCAAGTAATTGAGCGATAAAGGTTTGACTAAAAAATATTTTACTCATTACTGCATCTAAAAACATGAAAGGATTAGAAATAGTATTAGTAGAAGTAAACAAACTATATCCACTCATATTAGCAATAATTGAGTCTGAAAAATTGGTAATTGCATCAAAAAGATAGTTATTGAAAAATTCAAAGGTATTACCGTTTATAAGTCCGCTAACTACCCCGATTTTTGCTATTCTAATTACTAGCTCTTTTTGGTTTATCTTAGCAAAACCAAGCAAAAACATTGCTCCGTAAGTCATCACATACAGAATTAAAATTGCTTTAATATAGGTAAAAAAGTTAGTACAGGACGAGCTATCATTAGCTTTATAACATACCATATTTTTAAAAATAGAAGTAGCAGCCCCTTGCACTTTAGTTTTAAATAACTGAAGTAACGGATTCATTACTTTAATAGAAAAACTTCCTACTTTTAAGGATGTTGAGAAATGTACTTTATAGCTACCTTCACTATCTTTATAGTCCTTTAAATTATTACCAGGATCATTTAGGATTTTCATCCATATATAACCCGCCTCATTTGCGTTAAAGCTATATTTACCTTCACTATCAACGTTAATTCCTTGAGGTGAATAGGTTTTACCGCTAGTATTCGGGTTTTCCGAAGGCTTTACTATTATGTATTGCACTCGTCCTCGATCATCAAAAGTATCATTAAAACTATTACCGTTTTCTCTATAACATTTAGTCTGTTTAATATTTAAAACGTATCCTCCCGTATTCTTACTACTATCTTGTGATGTAGGAGACCACAGCCTATATTGTAAATAACTTTTTGTAACATTACTGTTAAAAGGTATATTATATATAACTTTATATAAATATTTACCGTCTTTATCTTTATAGTCAGACGGTTGATCTGTATCTGCAACAAATTTCGCAAATTCTAGCTTAGAAGGCAGAGCTTGACTTACAGAACCTGCATCATTCATTTGATATATTAATCCAGTTGGTCCTTGGCCTCCTTTACCGTCTGCCGTATACCAAAATCTCCGATGCTTTTGAAAAACTCCATCGCTACATATGCCCGAAGTACAATTTACACCTCCAATATAATCTTTATCTTTTGGATTACGATTACTAACAATATCAGGACACCTATCCCCTGGAGGAATATGAGCATTATTAGAACATTGAAGGGCTGCATAGTCGATAAATAAATTACCTGTGTTGTCAGACCACGCAAATGTAAAACTCTCATCATCTAGGTAGTTTTCTGGTGCTGGTCTAGTTACATTAACCCAAGCCATACATTGCTCTGTACATTCTGGTACCTTATCACAATAAGTACTACAGCCGAGCTCTCCCCAGTCGCAAGCTATTTGCTCATGCCAGGTAGGGCACCTCAATGTGACTTGACAATTCCAATACTTCTCTTTTAACTCGCAAGCATTGACATACTCACCTGAATAAACAGAATATTTTCCACAAATTGGATTATAAGTATTTTTATTCTCTGAACAATCTTTCGTAACTTCAGCACCTTTAAAAGCATCCTTAACTGTCGCATCCGTATTGGCAAAATTAGGAGATACGGAAACTAAAACTCTATCATTGGCGTATAATTCAGCAATATTACGCCATTCATTATTTTTTGCATCCATTATTAGAGAGACAGGTGGATTATTTGTATCGTTAATACGAGGAATCGGGATCATTTGACCGTTATCGTCTAAATTAGATCCAGCCCCTGTACGTTGTAAATTATCTTTTGGTATATAAGCTAAACACAAACTAACCTGACCGACCACTTGTAAATTCACTGGTTGGCTGTTTTCTACTAGCACCTGAGTATTTAGCCATTCACCATAACGAGTAGGATCAGGAATAAGCAGATTCGTGCCGTCGGGCAACATCTTAGTACTGTTTACATAATTAGCATTAGCATTAAGGGTTATAGTACCGGTTATTGAATCCGCCACTCCTTTACCATCCGACGCATATCTCATGTAGCAGCCGTCACCGACTTTTACTGCTCCTATCATACCAAGTGCTGCAAAAATAAAGCAAACTAACGTTGCTACTATAGCAAGTACTCCTAAAACTTTTAATAAGTTACCTTGCATATTCTATCATTTACCTCCACCCGAACCGCTTGCTAAATCAGCTAATCCTTTGCCTGTGCCACTTTCTGAATCCCCGCCTTGCTGCTCTCCCTCTTTACGCTTACCTCCAACATCCGGCTTATCTCCTACCAGCGGCTTACCTTGCAAAGCCATAGCAGCATCCTTAAGGAAAGCGGCTCCTTTCTTTACTAAATCAACGATTTTAGTTGGACTTGCCGTTACTGCATCCATATTAGGACCATTAGTTAAATCAGAAGCAAATCGCCCTATAGATTTAGAGAAGTAATAAAAAATAACCGAAAATACTAATACGCATAAAAGTTCCGCTAAAATAGATACAACATCTCTAACAATTGATTTTATTGGAAAAAGTATCAATAAATGCTCTTCCCAACCTTCACCTGCATAATATTTTAACATTTTATATCCAAAACTTTCCTGACATTGATCTGCCCCACCAACAGGAAGCCTTAACTCAAAAGTACTAAATCTAATATCCCCTTTTTCATAATCATATCTAAGGAATTCACAATTTTTAAATATTGCGGAATCATACATAGTTATTAATAAAGCTATAAAACCTGCTACTACTGCCGGCTGCAATGCACATGAAATACATACTTTTAGCCACCCGTCAAAATAAGCTTTTGTACGAGTAAATAGAGCCATAGGAATGAATATAGGAGAAATATATGTCATAACGTAAATAGTAATCATGCAAACTAAATAATGCGTAATAAAATATAAAAGTATAGATAAAAATATTACAGAAAATACTAAACCTGCTGCAAGTATAATAACGTTTCCGGCCATAAAGAATCCAAACATAACGGTAAAAAATCTAAGTGCTCCTGCTTTACTTAAATCCTTCGGTCTGTTATTTTTGCCGTCAGAATCAAAATTAGGTATAGGTGTATTATTACCACGGGGGCCATTGCCGACCACATTCCCTAATACTCCATTCTTATCTATATTATAAAGTAAATCCAAGCCAAGATAATAACCTATACGGCAATCAATCGCGTCCCATAAACCGTAAAATTTATAACCGTCCTTATACTTTGAATTATCAAATTGACATAATCCTCTAGAACCTGCTGCATTAAAGATCATCTGTGCAAAGTCCGGTGCTGCTCCTGTCAAAAGAGGTAATCCATATTTTAACATACCGTTTTCTTTTGTCGGCTGACCGCTGCTAAAATCTAAAGGTCCAAGACCGATAGAAAAATAAGCAACAAATAAGAATTTTATTACAAAAAGAGCTATTTTTTCAGTACTTGCATATTCTGTATTTAGAGCCATATTAAAGGCAAAAAACATAGTATAAAGAATTAATGCCGCACCTATAATTCTCTTTAAATAACCTTGAAACGTAGAAAAAGCAGCAAGATTAGTTATTCTAGAATTTTGATCTTGAGCACTACAACTCTTTCCAGCAAAAAATATTTTATTAAGCGTTTCGCTCAAACACTGAACTGCAAGACCGGAAAAATTAATTAACGATTGGCTATAATTTTTTCCCGTATAGCAACTTTTTCCTATATTACAATTCTCATCCTCAGGAGGAGGTGGAGTCGGTGTAGCACTCAAAGATTTACATGCTACCGGCATCGGTCCCCTTGACGTAGGCATAACTAAACATAGATCATTATCCCATTTTTTAACCGTTAAAACGATATTCTTTAATACAGGATTTGCCCCAAGATCAGGATTATTATCGGTACTTAAATCACTAATCTTTTTAGAGTTACCTTCATTTAAAGTATACATGGTGCAAGGGCTACTACTACCTTCTATATTTTTAAAACAAAACGTTATACTAGATGCAACTGAGTTACAATTACCTCTCGGATCTTTCATATCAATATTACGAATTATATAGCCATATGCCGTGTCCGTTTCTAAATACCCATCTGAAGTAGTCGGTAAACTAGAACATGATTCTCCAAAACCAGCAAAGCTAGCTAAGCTTACAGACGCTATACAAACTATAATAAATATCTTTAAGGTTTTAAGAGTTTTCATTAGAACTATTATCTTTTTTTTCTGTTACTACGCCGCTTTTTACTAACTCATCCCATACCTTTTCAGCATTTGCACGTCGTTCTGATATTTCTCCTCCTTCTTGTTCTCTTACTCTTCCTCCTCCGCTTGCTACTAGTTCATTCCATGCTTTTTCTACTTTTACACGTTTATCTCGAATCTCTGCATTTTCCCGTATCTGTTTTACGCCTGTCGGATTATCATATTCCTTTAAGTTAAAACTATAATCAATTACTCCTGCCCCCTTACTTGTACTGTCAACTTTTTCTTGCGGTGACATAGTAGTACTATCTTCTTTTCTATCGTTTTCTATATTTTTATTTTCTTCTACCTTTGCTTTGTCTGACTTATTAAGTTCATCAGCTAATTTATCAAATTTATTAGTGACATTATTATCCCTTTCTCTTATCTCAGTTACTACACCACTATCGACTAATTCATTCCATTTCTTTTCTGCATTCGCACGTCGCTCCGATGTTTCTTCACCTTGCTGGTCTCTTATTCTTCCTCCCCCGCTTACTACTAATTCGTTCCAAGCTTTCCCTACTTCTGCACGTTTATCTCGAATCTCTGCATTTTCCCGTATTTGCTTTACTCCTGTCGGATTATCATGTTTCTGTAAGTTAAAACTATAATCAATTACTCCTGTACCTTTACTTGTACTGTCAACTTTTTCCTGTGAAGGCGGAGTATTATCAATCTCTTTTTTACTTTCTTGATTATTATCTCTTATGATTTTTCCAACACTTTCAGCTTCAATATTACTTTGTGGTGCAGGTGTAGAAATAGAAGTTCTAATACTAGCAGGCGGTGGTGAAACAGTTTCTGTAGGAGCAGGAGGAGTAACAATATCTGATCTTGCTTCACTACTTACAGTTTTTGGTCTAGAAGTTGCTACAGAAGACGAAGCTGTCGGCGTTGTTACCGCAGGTGCCGACGTACCTCCGCTTGCAGCAATATTATCATTTGGTAGTCTGCCTTTCCCTACCTCTAAATCACCTACTCCTCCACCTTGACCAGCTTTTAAATCACCAACTCCTCCTCTACTTACTATCTGATCACCCCCCTTATTAGTTGCAGCACCCGCAGTAGCAAGTACTGCCATACCTGCCTTAAATATTGCTTGCGGTTTTATAGCAACATTATTAAGAGCTACTCCTTCCGTCATATCTGCAGCAAATTCAGCTAGCTGACTACTAAAATTATACATCAAATACAATGTAAAACATGCCGTAACTAACGCAAGCAAAATATTTTTAATTTTCTCAAAAAGCACTTTTGGAGACATGAAAAACATTCCGGGCCCCAAAACTACTCCCGATAAAAACTGGAATTTAGCAAGAAATTTATCGGTAGGGGTATTACCCGGTTTACTATCGACAATTTCACTTACACTATCTTTTGCAAAGTTAAATGCTGCGGTAATAGGGTTATTTAACATATAACCTAAACTATTTTGACAGCTTTCTACGGCATCTTTATCAGGATATTGTGACGTATCATCCCAATCATTATTAATGTAAAATATTAAAACATCCCTCTTAGAAGTAATGCCACCTTGAATTTTGTCTTCTATACTATTGTGAATTAACTTGCTCTTATATTGACATTTACCATAGAAACCATAATCATATACCGAAAACATCGTGATCATAAAAGTAACTACCACCATAGGTTGCAGCAAGAACGAGATCATTAGTTTAACCCAGCTATCAAAATAATTTCTTGTATATGCGAATAAAAACATAGGTACAAAAATAGGAGCCAAAATACCAAGTATTACTATAGATATCATACACATAATCGTTGCATTAACCATAAAGGCAGCAACCGAAATCACAAGTAATGGATAAGAAAGAGCGAGTGACACCAACATCATATTACCGGAGATTATTGCCGGAATTAACAAATAAACATATGGTGGAGCACTAAAACTAAAGAAATCAAAATTTAAAAAATCATGACTGCGATAAGCATTTTCGACAAGTAACGTAGATAATATATCAAACCCTAAATAATGAGCTACCCTACAATCTAATGCATCCCATAATGCAATATAAGAAACGGTACCGTCATAAGAAAGATTGTTAAATTTACATAAACCGGACGGAGAAGCATTCATAACCCAACTGGCTAAACCGTTTATACCGTCAAGTAAGAAAGGAAACGCCCACTGAATCATACCATCTAACCGGTCATACGGAGAACCATTACCAGGGGTTATATTAATTCCTATTGAAAAATAAGTTACGAATAGCATTTTCAATATAAAATTTATATACTCACTTTTTGGCGGCACTTCACCTGCAAGTAATAGTTTAAAACCAAAAAACATAACATATAAAGTTAGAAAAGCCGTAACTATTTTATACATTCCTACTTGAAACTGAAAGAATGCACTATCTTGCCTTGAAGCCAAATTAACCACTTGGCTTACATTATCAAAACTACAAACATCTTTACTAATTAGTAATCTAGCAATCATTTGCCTCATACATTCTATAAGAGGAGAAGTCATGACTACTGCAGTTTTTGAAGCATTATAAGCTTTTTGATAACATCCATCACCCGCTGCACTACAGGAAACTAAAGCTAAAGGATCGGTAGGAGTTTTATTTGGATCCTTAATAAAATCCTTATCTGCTACATCCATAAAGTTATTATACATGGATTTTGGAAACGGCTCTTTCATATATTTACAGCCGACGGGGATATCTCCTGTAAATCCTTTTGTCGATACGCATATTCTATCTTTATCTTGAATAACTTTCCAATATATTACAGGAAAGCCTACATCAAATGCAAAACCGTCATCACCGGGCTTACCACTATATGGAACATGATATTCCTTTTTTTTATTTACCCACGCTTTCTTTATATCATCCCAAGGGTCGCTCCCTGTTAAGACGGCTTTAGCAATAGCAAGTGCCGATTCTGCAACAGATTTTGCACGAGATACAATTAATTTAGTATTATTACATAAAGCAAAGCGTAATTCTGGATTTTTAGGATCAATTCTGTTTTCACGAGTACATTGACCTCCGGGGAAATTCCCAAAATTACTATCGTTAAATAAATCACTGTCGTTTATTTTAAGCTTTAAAAACGTATTCATGTATAAAACGGGAGAGACAAGATTCATTACTGCAAAAGTAAAGAACGGAGCAACAATACATGTATGAGAAAATTCAGCACGCAGCAAATCGCCTACACCTTGGGTTTCGCAAGTTAAACCACTCAAAATATCTACAATGCTATCAAGAGTATCTTTAGCATGCGTTTTAGTAACTAGCCCTAAATTTAGGGCAAAGCTTAATACTAATGTTATAAGTATACTACGAGGAAATAATTTCATAACTAGTTACTTGCCTCGCATTGTAAAAATGTCATCCCGTGGCTTGATGGGATCTCAGAATACAGTCTGTGAGACAAGATCCCGCGGTCAAGCTGTGGGATGACAGACAGGCATTTATAATGTTTTAACTGCTTCATAAAATATAGGTAACCATTTATCCGGATCATTGCCGTGTTTCTCTCTAATTTGATCGAGCAATATTACAGTCTCAACTCTACCGGATAAAACACTGATTATGTTATCCATACCATCTAAGCTAACTTTTGCAACTACGGCATCTATTCCTTGTTTTATTAAAAAATAACGTGTAGTAGGATCAGTCGTTTTAATTAAAATATATTCTCGCTGACTTAACATAAATGCACTACGATAAATATCTGTAGCTTTCAAATTAGGTAAAAAAATCTGCGTAGCTGTTTGTTGAATTAACGTATCACTAATTCTACTTTTTGCGGCATCTTCAACACTCTGCGTAGCAAATATAACAAAAGTATTTAATTTTCTCAACACTTTTAACCAATCTTTGATCTTAGGTGCAAATACCGGATTATCGATTAAAGCCCATGCTTCATCAAGTACTATCATAGTTTTCTGCCCATCTAAAGAGATATTAATACGATGGAAAATATATAGTAATACCGGTGCAAGGCTTACAGGATCTTTAAGTAATTCAGTCATATCAAAACCGAATACTCTTGCTTTTTGTAAATCAATATCATCTATTTCATTGTCAAATATCTTAGCGTGTGAACCTTTACCGACCCACATTGCAATCCTACTTGCCAAACTATTTGGTGTATCAATACCAAGAAATGCTATAACATTACTAAGCCTTCTGTCTTGTTTTTCTAATCTAAAATTACCGCTTACCGCTTGAGACAAGATTTTATTATCTTGTGCAGTTAAACTTTCACCGTTAGAAGTTACAAGCACGCGAAGCCACTCTAAAATAAACGTTCTATTTTCACTAGTATCTTCAAGCTGTAAAGGATTAAAGTTGCATTTTAAACCCGGATCAATTACTGTATAAACTCCGTTTAAAGCACGTATAAATATTTCTGCTCCTCGATCTTTATCAAAAAAGAACATACGAGGTTTGAATTTTTGTGCTTCAGCACATAAGAAATTCATAAGAACTGTTTTACCGGCACCGGTTGGACCGATAATGAGAGTATGTCCAACATCCCTTACATGGAAACTAAAATAAAACGGTGTACCTGAAGTAGTATCAAGTACTGTGACATATTCTCCCCAATGGTTATCTCTAATTTTACCGAGCGGATAATTATGTTGTGAGGCAAAGCTAGCCATATTAAGAGTATTTATAGTGGCTTTACGCACTATATAATCCATATTTCCCGGCAACTGTCCCCAATAGCTAGGTTCCATGTTAACTTTCTCTCTAACCGGCTGAATTCCTGAATTAGAAAGCTCAACTGCTGCCATTGACAATATATCTTCCAAAGCTTTAATATTATTTGCAGAACATAAAAGCGATAAATGATGCTCACCGAAAGCGATATCACCGCTAGTGGCCATATCAAGGGCCGTATTAATTTCAACAATTTGTGAAGTAGCTTTATCACCGGATTGTATCATTCTATTTTGCTGTAATTGCATTTTACCGATCGCTACTGTTCTATTAACAAAGACAAAGCTTTGCGTCATAACAAATTCAAAAGGCATTTGCAGGAATCCGTCAAAAATTCCTGCCGAAGTATTAGGACCGTATTCAAGTATACTGATCATTCCGGCATATTTCTTGCCAAGCGGACTTCTTGCTTCAATAGTACGAGAATCAAAAAATAAGCGATGAGTCGGTAAATATTCGTCAATAGTACCACGCGGTAATGCTACAGGACCTGGTGAATCGCCGCAATTGATTAAAGATGAAAGGAATTCTAAAATTTCACAATAAATACCTGACTGCGTTTGACGAACTCCAAGTAATCTTGCTCCGTAACTTCTGAATGTATTAATCACTCTAGTTGACATTTCTTGAAGATTTTCTTTCATCTCTTTCATGTCGTTTTCCCAAGCGGTTTTATTAGATTTCTGTCTAAGCTTCTTTAGACAGTACTCAACTATAGCAGCACCGCCAGTATCAGGCTTATATAAAATACTAACATATAATTCGTTAAAAAACGACCTAGCTCCAGCATGTTTCTTACGCCATTCTACACCTAAATAAGTAATAAAATCATTAGGGACTTTTACGGTAGGATCATAAGTAAATTCCGTATCGTCAAATATTACTGCTTTACGTCTTCTAATAGTATGGAAATACATAATGATATTGCCCGAAGCCATATTTTTAAGTAAGGCATTTCTGATATTCTTTTTAATGTCTAGATCTTCATCATCAGCAGTTTCAAAAGAAAATCCATTTATTTTAATAACTTGTAATAAAGAATTATCTTTTGTTAAAATAGTATTACTATCCCAATGACATTTATAAGGAATAAAATGCGAAGTGGGTCTTTCTTGTTTAGACCTTAATTCTTTAGCTGCTCTAGTTCTAAATAATTTCATTACCTCACCTAACTATTTTGATTTTGTCAGTTATACCTCTTTTTTTTATGTCATTCCCGCGTAGGCGGGGATCCAGATTTTTTGTTGTCATCCCGTGGCTACAACCACGGGATCTTGTATCATAGACTGGGTCCTAAGATATCGCGATCAAGGCGCGGTATGACATTAAATGTTAATGGATTCCTGCCTACGCGGGAATGATATAAAACTCAAATATTATACGAATTTGCTCCGTAGTAAAATTTATTAGGACATTGGCTAGTTCTTGACATTTTATTTAAATATAGCTCTATGAATCTCGGTTCTTTAAAACATATAATATAAGCTACCAAATGCAAAGCAGTTGCAATGAATAAAATCATAATGCCGTTATTCCAAATAAATACTATCATCGTCATTATCATATTTAATGCAGCAAACTTAATACTTACTCCAAATATCATCGGCGGTCTAGTTAACCCTACAAATAAAAGATCGGATGCTAATGTTCCTGCCATAAAAAACCTCTATTAATTTATATTAATATCAAATATAGTTGACAATATTGAATTCGGTGCTTCACTATTCACAAAATGTACGTAACCGTTATTATTTTCAAGGGCATTAACTGCTATCTTAATTAATGCCTCTTCGATGAAATTATTACTATCATCCAACATTGATTTCAACAAGTTAATATCTCGTATTTTTATATTATATGGAAACGTCTCGGATACCTGTAATATCTCATATGGCAATATTAAATGTTCTGCACTTAATGCAGAAGCAATTGTTGCTACCGTTAAGTTAACATTTAATAAATGCGTTTTCTCCTGATCGTCGCTCGCAAACGGTACTATCACGGGTATAATATTATTATCTGCAAAATTTAATAAAATTTCTGGATTAATCATAATAGGCTCGCTTAAAAAACCAATATTTATAACATCATGATTTACAATTTTTCGGTAAGATAGTTTTGATTTTTTTGCTTGCAGTAAATTAGCATCCTTACCTGAAATACCAACTGCATAACAACCTATACTACTTAACTTTGTTACTATAAGCTTGTTAACGTAACTGGATAAAATTTCCATAATAATAGGATTATTTAGAGAACTATAGTCGCTTATTTTACTAATTTTTTGACTAAAATTTTCATCTATTTGTGATATTAAAGACGAACTTCGTAAATCAATATGATCATGTACTATATATATTTTAGCACCGCACATCTCAAGCAATCTAACAGATTCAATAAAAGCCGTAAATAATTTATCGTCAATAATAATAGTAGCAGGTAATTTTAGAACTATTGCTTGATTCTTCAACTCACGACTACACTTTATTATATTCTTAATTATAGCAATGTTATTTAATGAAGAAATACTATCTACCTCTTTATTTTTGAGGTTTGATGCATTTTGCCAAACTAGCTTTAAGTTCTTTTGCACCTTCTTTACTCCTACTACTTACATACATAACATTACATGAGTAGTTTAAAGTTGCAAGAAAATTCTGTGCTTCATCGTTAAGGTTTTTATGATCCGTAACTTTATCGGATTTTGTGAAAATAATTTGAAATTCTCTTTTATTTGCAAGTAATAGATCAGCTACTGTCTTATCATTTTCTTTTATACCCCTTCTTGAATCAATCAATAAGTTAACTAACCTTAAATTATAACTATTTCGTAAATAATAACTAATTAACACTCCCCACTGCTCTTTGACTGATATAGGAACATTAGCAAAACCATAACCGGGAAGGTCAACTATAATAAGTTTATCTGCAAGGTTAAAGAAATTGATTTGCCTAGTACGCCCTGGAGTATTAGAAACTTTAGCAAGATTTTTATTATTACATATCGTGTTTATTAGGCTTGATTTGCCGACATTTGACTTACCGACAAAAGCAATTTCCGGTAATGAAAAATTGGGGATTTGATTTATATTCATAGCACCGGCTACAAATTTAGCTTGATGACGAAAAAGCTTACTGCCATCAGTTGATTTTGTAGGCACTATTTTCTGAGTAGTCATAATTTGCTTTCGTATTGGATGTAATTAGGTATTGCCTGCGTGAATACCTTCTCACAATGACAGGAAACCAAACCATGCAACAACACTGAGTTAGGAATGGCATCAGCAGACTTCAATAATGCTATAAGTGAGCTAGCATGACATTAAAAAATATGGTAGCGGGGGCTGGATTTGAACCAACGACCTTCAGGTTATGAGCCTGACGAGCTACCGAGCTGCTCCACCCCGCAATAATTGAGAATTGACGATTTATCTGTGTTATATTTTGACTTAGTCCAATACTACGTGAATATTGTTAGTGTCATTCGCGTAGATGCCGAGTAGTCGTAGACTACACGGCAACCCAGAAAAAATAATAAAAAAATTCTATAAATCAGCATTGTTTACTAGATTGCTTCGTCAATTGCTATGCAATTTCCTCGCAATGACGATTTGTTATCCACAAACAAAGCTTAGCTAGCTTCTTTCTTACTACCGAAAGAAAGACCTGAGAATCTTTTATTGAAATCACTAACACTTTTGTTCGATTGATTTACTACATTTCCGGAATCTTTATTCCATGCCGGATGTTTTCTAAAATCAACATCCATTAAAATTTCACCTGTAGGATGAGTAGACATTGTTTCAAAAACATCGCTTCCTACTTTAATCAAAAACTTTTTATATTCTGGATGTATACCGCTTTTCATAATGATTTTGCCGTTTTAGTCTGAATTATTTTTTTCTTAATAGCTCTAGCGTTACTTGATAAAACATTATCATCGGCTTTTAAAATATATGCATCAAAACCCCCGGCTTTTTCCACTGAACTAATACATCTAGCATTAACCGATAATCTATATTTCCCGGCTGTTATATCACTTGTAAACTTAACTGACCTTAGATTAGGTTCAAAACGTCTTCTAGTTTTACGCTGAGAATGTGATACATTGTTGCCGTATAAAACACCCACACCTGTGAGTTCGCATTTACGAGACATAAGCTAAATACCTTAAAACTTATAAAATATACTTCAAGTAAATGAAGAGTCATATACGAAGATCAACTTCAAAAAGAGCTAAGAGTTCACAAGCTGAGGAGCGAAGCGTATACTTAATACGTGAGCACCGCAGATCTTGTAGAACGACGTAGCCAATTTTTGAAGTTGATCGAGTATATACAATAGATAAAAAATATAAAGCAATACTCCCCTAGTGTCAAGAGATAATTATTTTGTAGCTAAGTATTAGCTAATGCTTGATTTTTATTAAATAACAGAGTTTTAAAAATATAAATTAATTAAACTATTATAAATCTATGCTTATTAATGAGAAACCAGTTCAAGGTAATATCACTGAACTAATTAAAAAATTAGGAGAGTTGCCTTCAGGTTTTCCGGAATATATTAGTAATCTTACTCCAAAACCATTAAGTACAAAGGAGCAAATTGATCATAATCAAGCAGCTTTTTGTATATAATGAAGGATTAAAATTATATAGCAAAGGCAATCATCTTGTTGCTCTTAAACAACTACAACAAGCTGAACAAATTGCTATAGGTCAAACTGACAGTAATTTTCTTTCCTATATTAATACTATGATAGGACGTAGCTATCAATAGCTGGGACTGTTTGATAATGCTATTCAACAATTTCAAGATAGCATAGAGAATTCTTTTGAAGCAAAGCAATATTATAATGTAGAAAATTCATACAAAGAATTATTCACTGCACATCAACAACAAGGAACATTAGATAAATTTATTAAAAAGCAAGAAGCAATTTTAATAAAAAGCCAAGCTAATAATGACCAAACTAAAGAATTAATGGCAAGATTAGCTTTAGGAACTGCTTATAAAACTCAAAACCGTAAAGAAAATCAATAGCGCAGTATGCATATGCTTACTCGTTACAGCAAGATATAGTTGATTATGAAGCTGTTCGTGTGGGACAGCATAAAGTTGGTTTTTCTGATAAAGAAAAGATAGGTACTGATAACATTCAACAATGCGTTGCTGTAATTTTACATGATCCATTAACTAAAAAAACTGCATTAGCCCATGTTGACAGATTTACTGATGCTAGTTCTTTAACACATGATGTAATAAGCAACTTTCCTCCTAATTAAATTAGAAGCTTATGTAGTAGGAGGACATGATGGATCTGCAGTATCAATTGCGGTATCAGATGATAATATTCGTAAAGTAACACAAGAATTAAATAACCACTCTAACGTAAATATAAAATCTGCAGATATAGAAGACAAGGGAGCCCCATCAGGAATTATATTTGATCCAATAACAGGTAACTGTTCCGGGTAGAGAGGATAAAACAACCGCTGCTAAACAAATACATTTAAGTATAGGAAGTAATAGTCCTGCACTTTATAAAGCTTTTGATTTAACTAAAAATAAAAATATACCTAATCGCTTCTTTAAATGCAATCCAACAAAAACATATTATTCAGCAATATTTATTAGGATCTAATCAAATATCAAGACCACTTACTAAAGTAGCAGAGGGAATTCAAAAAACTAATCCAAAATTAGTAAAAAATGTAGTAACTAAAAATATTAGTAATCGAGTTCACGAATTGAATCTAAATGATCAAGAACAAACAAAAATTGTAAATAATTTAATAGCTAAAACTGATTATTTATTATCTAACAATTTAAATACGTTGGAAAGTGTGCGTTCAGAAATGAATAAAACATTAGCACTCACTCATTCTACCTACCAACAAGATAGTAATATTAAAAAACCCTAGATGCAAAAAAGTGCACAAAAAATAAAAGATGTGTTCATAAATATTTTTAGTAGTAATAAAACAAAAAACTAAATAAAATAGCATTAGCTAGCAATATTAATTCACAACAGTTAGAGCAATTAATTACTGACTTTAATCAGAATGAATTGATAGAACAAGATTTAATAAAAGTACGAATAATTGTAATGATTTGCCTGAATCATCTAATACTTGGAAGATATTCGTACTACTTTAAATGGTATTGATAATAAATACTAATATGATTAATATAATAGGTTTTGATGCATTTAAAAATATTACATCATATACATCCCAATTCTTTTGAATTAGATGGCTATCACGGGGGAGTTAGAGCTTTAGATTAATTGTAGAATATAAATTGATACTATTAGAAGAGAAAATAGCTGAGATGTGGGGCATCACTAATAGCAATATTTATCTTTATGGTCCATTTAGTAAAGAAATAAAGATAGGTACGATGTATTTATACGTGAAATAGGCACAAAACAAACCTAACATAGTACCGATAACGATTATACGGAATTTTGCAGGACTAACAATTAAAATAACTATTCCAAGAATAATTACTATTTTTATTATATCATCTGTCGTATAAGAGCTAGAATTTATAGCATAAACATTTAGATTTATACCTAGAAATATTATTATACATAATAAGTTCTTAAACATTTTATACCTCTTCTATAGGCCCAGTAGTTAATCCATTTATAAATTGTTTTAAATAAGGATTATCACTATTACGCATTTCATCTTTACTACCGTACCATTTAATTTTTCCTTGATAAATCATAGCTACTTCTTTAGCTATTTTTGTGGCACTAATCATATCATGAGTTATAGTAATCGTAGTTGCCCCTAACTCTTCTTGGATTTTTATAATTAATTCGTTGATAACATTTGCCATGATAGGATCAAGCCCTGTGGTCGGTTCATCAAGAAATAAAATCGACGGTGTACTACAAATAGCCCTAGCAAGGGCTACTCTTTTTTGCATTCCTCCCGATAATTCAGCAGGGTAAAGCTCGAGTATTCTAGGGGATAAACCAACGGAATTAAGCTTTGCACCGGCAAGGTCGTTTTTTTCTTTCTTAGATAATTTTTTATTCGCGAAAGTAATATTATCACGTATATTTAAGGAGTCAAATAATGCTCCGCCTTGGAATAAAAAACCTATACCATCCATAATCTCAAATTTTTGTTTACTTGAGATATCTTGAATTTCTACATTATCAATAAAAATTTTACCTTTATCAGGTTTAATCAATCCTACTATATTTTTAATTAGAACAGATTTGCCGCTACCGGAACCACCTAAAATAACTAATGAGCTGCCCTTTTTTACATCCAAATCTATTCCGTCTAATACCTTATGATTAGCAAATGATTTATATAATGACCGAATTTTAATTTTAAATTCTTCTACACTCATGCATACTCCAAATAAACAAAAAAACTGTATACTCGTTTAATTTGGAAAAGAGCTAGACGTTTTATATTTTTTGACCGCAGCGTACATCAACGTACGTGAGGATCAAAAAATATAAAACAACAAAACCAATTTTTCAAATTAAACGAGTATACCTACACTTTAAAAAATAATTCGGTTATTAAATAATTACTGATTAAGATAAGGATAGAAGAATTCACTACTGCCGAGGTCGTTGCTCTTCCAACTCCCTTAGCCCCTTTACCTGAATAATAGCCACTATAGCAACTTATTATAGAAATAATAAACCCAAAAACTCCTGCTTTAACCAGACCGGAAATTACATCAATCGGTTCTAAATACTGAAAAGTACTGGTTAAATAAGCTGCACTATTAAAATCAAGTTTATATACCCCTACCAAATAACCGCCCATAACACCAATTATATCCCCGATTAAAACAAGACAAGGCATTGTAATAATAGCTGTTATTACTCTTGGAAAAACTAAATATTTAATAGGATCGGTAGATAAAGTATATAAAGCATCTACCTGCTCCGTTACTCTCATTGTGGCTATTTCGGCGGCGATTGATGCCCCAACTCTTCCCGCTACCATTAGTCCGGCTAAGACAGGTCCAAGCTCTCTAGTCAGCGACAATACTACTACCGTTGCAATAGAGCTTTCAGCTGAGAAACGGGCAAAACCAATATAGCTCTGTAATGCAAGTACCGCCCCTGAGCAAAAAGTCGTCATCGCAACAACCGGAAGCGAGTGAAACCCGATAAATAATAATTGTCTGATGATTAAACTCAAATATAAAGGCGGTCTTATGATAGTACTAACGGCAGCAAAGCTAAATAGAGAAAAACTACCTACACTTTGTGCAAACTTTATAGTACGTTTACCGACCGAATTAGCTATATTGAATAACATTTGTATTTTTTCTATTTAATTTAAGTACGCTATGTCATTTCTGCGAAAGCAGGAATCCAGTAACCTCTAATGTCATCCCACGAATTGATTGTGGGATCCAGTCTTTTTTAATTTTTTTCTGGATACCGTGGTCAAGCCATGGTATGGACACAGATATCTACCCGATATATTTTCTTTTATATCTACTACCAAGGTTAGTTAATACCTCATACCCAATAGTACCTATAATACTCGCTATTTTATCGGGCGTGCAATAATTTCCGATAATTTCCGCTTCCTGCCCTAGAAAAATCTCGGACGGTGGTAGATCGGTAACATCGATATTTATTAAATCCATCGATACTCGCCCTACTATAGGAACGCTACGACTGTTAATAAATACTTCGCCTTGATTGCTAAAATTACGACTAAACCCATCAGCATAACCAAGCGGTAACGTTGCAATGACACTATCACGCTTAGTTGTAAAAGTCATATTATAACCGATATGGCTATCTAGTGTCAAATTCTGTAAGTGAATTATAGGAGCTTTTAAGGTTACGGGATTCTTTGTTAAGGGATTAAGACCGTATAAGGCTGCCCCCGGTCTTGCTAAATCAAAATGGTAATCCTGTCCTAAAAATATGCCGCCGGAATTAGCAAGGCTTGCTTTGACGTTTGGGAAATATTGTAAATAAGCTTTAAATCTGTTTAATTGTTCTAGATTATAAGGATTATCTATTTCCTCGGATATAGCTAGATGGCTTATAATATATTGTAAATCTAGCCCTTGTAACAAATCACGATCATTAATTAGCTGCTCTATCTCATCAGAGCTTAAGCCAAGACGATTAATCCCCGTATTGAAATGCAAATAACAAGGCAATAATCTGTTTTTCACATTACTAAATTTTTGCCAAATTTCTATTTGTTTTAAGTTATTTAGGACAGGTGTTAAATTATATTCTATCAGCTCTAAAGCATCATGTTCAAAAACGCCGTTAAGAACTAAAATATTAACATCTAATCCTAAAGCGTTGCGTAAATTTACTCCTTCTTCACTTGAGGCCACAAAAAAATGCCTACAATTTTCTTCTATTAAAGCTTTAGAAACTTGTACTGCTCCAAGACCGTAACCATTAGCTTTAACGGCAGCACCGACTAATGAGGTTTTACAAATATCTTGTAATAAAAGGTAATTATTTTTTATTGTAGATAGATTTATTTCTACAGTACACAAGTTCATAGTATATTTATTAACTCTTTTACGATGATAGACAATACGGGTATTATATGAAATTTTGTAGATAAGTCACTTGTTTCTATAGTATCCGTGATAAAAACATTGTCTAATAGACCTCTTGCACAACTTGCTTCTAAAGGTCATTTGTACGTCAATCCAGTACTCACATCCTCACGTACTAAAGTGTACGCTGCGGTGCTGCATTCCTTGTTTCCTACAAATTCCTCTTTATTAGCTTCGTTCTCCAAGAGGTCTATTATCGAATTTTTAGAACCAACAGAAAGCACTGCATGAGTTATAAAAGCACTAACCGATAAAACCGAATGTTCTTTTAAAAATCTCACTGCTTTTACGATTGTTTCTCCACTATCTATAATATCATCAATTAATATGCAATTTTTGCCCTTTACACTACCTGTTATTGATATCATCTCGCAATTATTATTTATATCCCTTTCTTTGTTTATATAAACTGAATCTATATTTAGTAAATTACTAATTTTTTGAACTCGATTGATACTTCCTTTATCAGGTGCAACTATAACGAAATTGCTATAAGTTCTTAAAAACGGGATGTATAAATTTATAGGTTTAAGATTAGAAACAGGAATATTAAAAAATTTCTCTATTTTATCGGAGTGTAAATCAATAGTAATTACACGGTTTACTCCGAGCTTCTCTAAAAAATCTGCTATTAACTTAGCAGGAATTATATTTTGAGAATTTATATTATCTTGCCTTGCATAACCAAAATAAGGCATTACTAAAATTATTCGATTTGCTCCCGCTTTTTTTGCTGCATCTACTAGCAAAACAACTCAATTAAGCGATCATGAACGGGTTTTGATGTGGATTGCACTATTATTATATCTTCATTATGAAACGATTTTTGAATTTCTACTTTTATTTCGGAATCATTGAAATAGGTAATTTTCGACTCAATATATTTAATATTTAATGCTATAGCTAAATGCGTTTTGCGAGTAACTTATTACTACTGCCTGCTAAGATTTTCATGTGAATGATTTATGTTGTTTAACGCTATTAGCGAGCGAACTTTGTTGCGTGGATATCTATATCGTCATTGCGAGCAGTCAGTCGTAGACTGCATGGCAATCTCATGAAATAATAACAAACTCCTGAGATTGCTTCGTCAATTGCTATGCAATTTCCTTGCAATGACAACTAGGTGTCTACGCAACAATACCTCCTCACAATGACGATTTAAGATGACAGTGAAATAAGCTTAAGAACGACTTTCTAATTTTTGTATTAGTGCCTCAAAGCCTTGATTTTTTAAAGTATCGGTAAACTCGTCTTGTTGAGCTCCAATAAGACTTACACCTTCCGTAATTATATCAGAAACTTTAAAAACGTCTTTTCCGTTTCCTTTCATTTCACGTACAAGATATTCTACTTTAATAGGGTCTTGCTCTTTATTACTAATGATATTCATAGCAACCATAAAATCGGTCGAGCTTAAAGGACGAACTCCTACTATTTTAGGCTGTTTGCCTTTATAATCTTTTATTAAATCAGTATAAGATTTAGTAACATATTTAGAGTAAACTTTGATGAATTCCTGAACCTGCCCACCTGATAAAGTTTTTATCCCATTTCTGCCTAATGTATATTTAGCCATCCAATCAAAATCTAGGTTCTGAGACATTAACTCACGTGCTTTAGCAATTTTTACTCGCTCAGATAACTTACTATCGTTTAATATACTAGAAGCTTCATTTACTAAATTAGTAACGTAACTGTTCAAACCAGCAGGCACTTTTTCATTAGAATAAGCGGAAAACGTCACAACTAATAAAAATAAACCTGTAATAATTTTTTGCATATAATCCTCTTTAATTTCATTAATTCTTGGGTTTAGGACATTTAAAATTTTCAGGATATTGAACCGATACTTCACGAGCACGATGTAATGCTGATCTAATAGCCACATAAGGATCAGTAGAATTCTTCATCACATAATCACTAAACGGTAATACAACATATCGATCGTTTATTTTACTAACTGCTAGTACTCCTAAGTCAAAATCATTATGAGTGTAGTACATTAATGGATTAAGAGCATAATTAGTAATGACCGAATCCATCATATCTCTTGTGTTAGTACTACCGATTATCGGCAATACTAAATAAGGACCTGGGGCAACTCCATAATGTGCGAGGGTACTACCGAAAGTTTGACGATCAGAAGACGGCAAACCTACTTTACCTGCCACGTCAAATAAACCGCCTATGCCAAGCGTCGTGTTAATGAGAAACCGCCAAACGCTTTTCATAGTTTTATCGTAATTTAACTGAAGCCCGTAATTTACCGCCGTAAGCGGTGTATCGACATTACTGATGAAACTATTAACGCGTGCTTTTACATAATCATTCGTGATGTTCTTATAACCTATCGCTAAAGGACGCAATATTATATAATCTAACACAGAATTAAATACAAACACTTTACGGTTAAATTTTTCGTATGGATCATAAACTTCCAAGCAACTGTTTTCATTTCTTCCACCATTATAGTTATATATGTCATTATCAACATATTCAAAATCAGCTCTTATCGATAATGAACATAAAATAATGGATAATATAATTAATATTTTCATTGATTTATGCTGTTTTCTTACAAACAATAATACTATATTTATTGTTTTCCGCTAGTATTATTTCTTCCGAAGTTAATATAGTAAAATTATTTTTTTGTAAAAAATTATTTATTTCATTCAAATTAAAAATAAATTCTTTGCGTTTTACTGAAAATTGTGTCTTCGTCGCATTCGGTAAACAAAGGACAAAATACCCTTGTTTATTAAGAGATGAGTATATTAAATTAAAATATTCTATTAAATTGTTAGTAAACGATAATCCGCAAAAACTAAAAATAATATCAAATTTATTAGAGTTTTGTTTTAAAAAATCATCGATAGCAATATTATATATTTGATCGTAAATTTTAGTGTTCGGGTAATATGTTTCTTGTAACTCATTCATTAAAGCAGAAACTTCTACACCGGTTAAAGTAAAACTTTCCGGAAAACGTTTTTGTATTTCATAACCTACAAGCCCTATATTACTTCCAAGTTCCAAAATAGAGTAATTATCCGGTAAATCAGATATCTGCTTAAGTGCTTCATTAACAAACCTATACGGAAGATGGATATTTTTATCGTTATTAAAAATAGTAGGATAATATTGTGCGGTTAAATCACGATATTTCCCACAAATTTCTTGAGGTATTTCAGTAATATCCTTATAATTTTCCAAAAAATTTATAAATATAGATTTATATTTTTCATTAGATTTTTCTAAATATTCTATAGCTTGCCTGTAATTATTTTTTAAAAAATAAACCCATCCGAGTTGATAATATACTTTAGAATCATTAGGATTAAAAAATTTATCCACTAGTTTAAACCTAAGTAATGCATCATTTAAATTACCTCTATATAAATGATCAAGTCCAAGTTGATAATTAGTTGCAGCTAAATGAGAGAATTTATATTTACAATCACTTATATAATTTTTAAATTCTAAAATTTTATTCTTAATAAAATGCGGTATATTTATTATAGTTAAGCAATAATGTTTGATTTTGTCTTTTATTTTACCGAACATAGTTTAATTACTAAATTAATATTACTTACTATAATAAAGCATATCTTGATAAATTTTTAAATAAAATAATAATTTTACTTGTAAATTAATGGCATTGAAGCTAGGATGTACATGTTATATGTACATCAGTAGGTAGCTCATGAACTCAATTAGCGGCACTTCATTTAGAAAAAACTTAAGCTCTGTACTAAATACCGTAGAAAACGATCATGTCCCTTATCTTATTAAAAGAAAGAATCATAAGAATATTATTCTTTTAACCGAAGAAGAATATGAATCTACAAAAGAAACATTATAAACATTATATTTATAATCTAATCCGGCTAATGCGAATCGAATAAAAAAATCTATCGAACAAGCAAAAAGAGGAGAGTTTGCTAAAGTTAATTTAGATGATTGAGATTGAGTGGACAATAGCAGCAGCGGAGGATTTAGCGTATTGGAAAAAATACGATATTAAAAAATATCCAAGAAGCACCATTTACAGGTATAGGTAAGCACGAACCTTTAAAACATATATTATCAATTTTATGGTCACGTAGAATTAACCACGAACATAGACTAATATATTCTGTCAATACTAAACAAATTATAATATATAATTGTAGATTTCATTATAAATATTTATTTCTTGAAATTACCGATTTTACTATAGCTTTCATTTAATACGGACTCAAATTATGTCAATTATTTCTACGAGGCTAAGTTCTATAAAACCATCGCCGACCCTTGCAGTCGTAAAAAAAACTCTTGAACTTAAAAAAGCGGGTGTTGATATTATCACACTCGGTGCCGGTGAGCCTGATTTTGATACGCCTGACAATATTAAGGAAGCGGCGATTAAAGCGATTAAAGACGGCTTTACTAAATATACTAACGTTGAGGGTATGCCTCTTTTAAAGCAAGCAATAAAAGACAAATTCAAACGTGAAAATAATATAGATTACGAACTTGATGAAATAATAGTAAGCACCGGCGGTAAGCAAGTTATATATAATTTGTTTATGGCATCTTTAGACCAAGGGGATGAGGTAATTATTCCAGCACCCTATTGGGTTTCATATCCTGATATGGTTGCACTTAGCACAGGAACACCTGTTTTTGTAAATTGCGGACTTGAAAATAACTTTAAATTAAGTGCAGAAGCTTTAGAACGTTCAATTACGGATAAAACTAAGTGGCTTATTATTAACTCACCTAGTAATCCAACAGGTGTAAGCTATAATTTTGAAGAACTAGAAAATATTGCTAAAGTTTTAAGAAAATATTCACATGTAAACGTAATGTCCGATGATATTTACGAGCATATTACTTTTGATGATTTTAAATTTTATACATTAGCCCAAATAGCACCTGATTTAAAAAAGAGAATATTTACCGTAAACGGAGTATCTAAAGCTTATTCTATGACGGGTTGGCGTATAGGCTACGGTGCAGGCTCTAAAGCTTTGATTAAAGCAATGACTATTATTCAGTCGCAAAGTACTTCAAACCCTTGTTCAATAAGTCAAATGGCTGCTATTGAAGCATTAAACGGTCCTCAAGATTATATAAAGCCTAATGCTTTAAATTGTCAAACAAAGCGTGATCTTGCTTTATCAATTTTGAAAAGAGTAAAATATTTTGAGTGCTATAAGCCGGAAGGGGCGTTTTACTTATTTGTTAAATGCGATAAAATATTTGGGCATAAAACTAAATCAGGAAAAATTATTGTAAATAGTAATGATTTTGCCGAGTATTTACTTGAAGAAGCAAAAGTTGCCGTAGTACCTGGTATCGCTTTCGGCTTAGAGGGATATTTTAGAATCTCTTATGCTACTTCTATGGAAGAGCTAGAAGAAGCTTGTATTAGAATTGAGAGAACAATCGATATCATTCCTGCTTAAGGCTTTGCATGGATATCAAATCGTCATTGCGAGCAGCCATAGACTGCGTGACAATCTCATCAAATATCCTGAGATTGCTTCGTCACTTACTTCGTAATTTCCTCACAATGATGGAAATGGAAAAGTTAAAAAGCCACCTAAACCAACAAAAAAAATAATGCGGAAAGTTTTTAAAAAATTTTTAAAAAATAATAAATACGTACTTAGTATAATTACTATTTTACTATATTGGTATTTGCGTTTTGTTTACTTTACTTCAAAGCAGAAATTTATATTTTACGATAACGGCAACAAGGAAAAATTCCTAAACGAACAAGGGGTAATCTTTGCATTTTGGCATAATATGCTTGCCTTAAGTCCGGCTATGTTTATAGGACATAGAAATATCTATGCTTTAATATCACCGCATTTAGACGGAAAAATTTTAAACGATCTAGTAGGAAAATTCGGTTGCAGAGTGATAGTAGGTTCTACTAATAAAAATCCCATTGGAGCTTTACGTAATATTATAGGTCAGTTATCTCAAGGTGCAAATATAATAGTCACACCGGACGGTCCTAAAGGACCCGTATATAAAGTAAATAGCAGCATTACCGAAATTGCCTATAGATATAACACAAAACTTATTACTATAGTCAGCTCCACTTCTAGATGTTTCAGATTAAAAAGTTGGGATAAATTAATAATACCCCTACCGTTTGGTACCATTAAAATCATAGTTGGCTCACCTTTAGAACTCACAAATGATAAAATACAAAACCATATAAGCCTTGAAAAACAGTTAGCAAGCTTAACAGAAAGTTTAAAGAAATGATGTTATTATATTATGCTTTAAGCTTTATATTATTACCTGTTTATTTTATCATAATTCTTATACGTTTATTAATAGGTAAAGAAGATATAAGACGCATCCAAGAGCGTTTTGCTATTGGCAAACACAGACAAGACGATTCATTAGACTTCGTGCAAACGTCCGCTAATAAAGAGGAATTTAAAGGAGACACTTCACTGCGAACCACAGCGTATACACTAGTACGTGAGGATGAAGGGTTAGGATCGACGTATAAATTACCTTTAGAAGCAAGTTATGCACGCAGGCTGATATGGATTCATGCAGCAAGCGTTGGCGAGTCTATGGCAGCTTTAACATTAATACATAATATAAGTAAACGCTACCCTGACGTTCGTTTTCTAGTAACTTCTTGGACTAACAGCTCCGCTAAAATATTAACTGCCAAATTACCTAAAATAGCAGTTCACCAATTTTTACCGATAGATAATATTATTTTTACTCGAAAATTTTTAAGAAATTGGCAACCTGATTTAGGCATTTTTATAGAATCGGAATTATGGCCGTGTACTATTAATGAGGGTGCAAAGCAGTGTAAATTACTACTAGTTAATGCTCGTATTTCCGATAAATCGTTTAAAGCTTGGCTAAAAAGAAAAAGCTTTTTTCAGCTTATTCTCAAAAATTGCAGTAAAATTATCGTACAAAACGAGCGTGACTTACAAAAATTCAATAAACTTGGCGTATCAGATGCAGTGAATTTAGGCAATATTAAATTTGCCAACGAAAAACTTCCGGTCAATCAAGAAGAGTTATCAAAATTAAGCTTACATTTAGACAATAGGCGAATCGTGCTATTTGCCAGCACTCACCCCGAAGATGAAGAGGTGATTTTGCCTATAATCAAAAACCTAAAAGAGCAGTTTTTAGACTGCTATATTATCTTAATTCCAAGACATCCTGAACGAGTTAAATCAATTATCGATAATTGTAAATCACATAATTTATCCGCTACCGCTAAATCACAAAATGATTTACCTGTTTTAAGCGATGATCTTTATATAATTGATAGGTTCGGCGAAATGGGACTATTTTTTTCTGTAGCTACAATTTCTTTTATCGGCGGTTCTTTTAAACAAGGCGGGCATAATATTTTAGAAGCAGCATATTTCTCTAATTGTATTATATTCGGTCCCGATATGAGCAAAAATACCGATATCGCTAAAGGCGTACTGCAAAATAAAGCAGCTATCCAAATCAAAAATGGTGAAGATTTACTAACCAAACTAACATATCTACTCAGATCTAATAATTCTCTAGAACTTAAAGCTTACCGCGAAAATGCTTTAAAATTTGTTAAGGATAACCAAAAAGTCCTAGATGAATATTTAAAAGTAATTACGAAGTTTCTCTGATAGAATTTAACTAAAAACTCTTATTCTCCTAAAAGCTGTAAATTCAGGATCTACGTAACTAATTTCTATACTTCCGTTATTTTCTAGTATTTTCTTATTCAAAGACCTATAACACCCACGACTTATAGGCAAAGAACATAATTCACCTTTATAAACGGTTAAGGCCGGATATCATTGGTTATGAAAAATTATAGGTGGGTTTGGCAACGATAACTTATTTAATTTTCTGTCTCTACCGTAATGTATCTTTAAAAAATCAGGATCTGCTTTAGGCATGTTGGCCCCGGCCCCATCAGAATATTTTAAAATTAGCGAAATATCAAAAGTTTCTCCCGTATCTTCTGTAGTATCAGGGAAATCATACTTCTAAATTCTTTAATCTTAACTATACGCTTGTTATTTAATCTTAATGTTAAGGAAGCTTCAATTGTCTCTTCCAACTCAATACCGCACTTATAACCGTTTTCGGTTTTAAATTCTTTTTAAACAACTTTACGCTTAGTAGGTTCAGAAAATATAAATTTTTCCTTACCGTTGCTGTTAAAATCACTTCCTGGACCGACGACTTCTATTGTACCGGTTGTCACTTTATAAGCGTTTGAAAGGGTTTTAGCTCCAATCTTTGCACTATCTACCAGTTTTTTTCCGTATATTTTAGCATTTTCTCTTTTAGAGTTAGGAGTCTTAGGGGGAGTTTGCTCTAAAGGATTTACAGGATTAGTTGTCATCAACTGCGTGGGAGTATTCGTATTACCCTCGAGACGAAGGATGCTTTGTTATATAAGTTATTTTACTTTCGGCATCAGTACCGAGTACTGCTATTTGTCCATTTCCTATCTTATAGGCGTTTTCTATAATTTTACTTCCTGTGACGATAACTTTTAATCTCCCTTCTACTGCTTTATAATATGCATAACCGGCACATACTATAATAACTCCAAGCAGTTCGGCATCATTATCACTATAATTAGCTTGTCTCCTACGATGCTCTTCGGCAGCATAAATTTGTACAGCATATTCCTCTTTTGTCCCTGACATAAAATGCTCTTCATTTAAACTAATAATAATAATTAATGTAAGATTTTCTATGATTAAGTCAATATAAATCTTTTATTATAAAGTAAAAAACCGAAAATTATTTATTAATAGATAGTTGATTGTAGTTAGAGAGATATTATAAATACGAGTTTAGAATAAGCACTTATCCTAAATTCACCTTTGTTTGCTTTGAAAAGGTGTGAGTGAGCATTCACAAGTTTTTTACTGTCACCTAGTTCAATTGACTACGGGAAGGTATTATTGCGTGGATAGAAAAACATATTCGGTGTCATACCGTGGTTTGACCACGGTATTCATAAAAATAACTAGTATTAGTTGTTTTTATATTTTTACTGGATCCCGCGATCAAGTCGCGGGATGACAGGATAGAATTGTGTCTGCAAAACAACGCATGCTCGCAATGACGATTTGGTTATCCACGCGGGAATGACATTGAATCTATGAAACAAGCCCATTAACCTTGCGTAATGGCAGCTACTTCATCGGCAAAGTTTTTTTCTTCATGTTCTATACCTTCACCAAGTTCGTATCTAATAAATTTGACGATTTTAATTTCTGCACCGAGTTCTTTTTCAGCATTTTTAATTACTTCCGCAACGGTAAGTTTAGGCTCAAATAAGAAATTTTGCTGAAGCAATACAACTTCCGAGAAGAATTTACGTATTCTACCTTCTACCATTTTTTCTATAATATTATCAGGCTTTCCTTCTTCTTTAGATTTCTCAAAAAATACTTTTCTCTCACGCTCTACGAGTGCTTGATCCAAGCTTGAATCATCTATACTTTGCGGGTTATTTCCTGCTACATGAACAGCAATTTGTTTAGCTAAAGCTTCTAGTTTTGCTTTATCTTTTGCATTAGACGCAAGACCTACTAATACGGAAATTTTTCCTAAATTCGGTACAACTTCATTATGCACGTACGAACCGATTGCTCCTTCAGATATCTCTAATATATCCATACGACGTAATGTTAAATTTTCACCGATTGTAGCGATATTTTCTATAATTTCTTCTTCAACTGATTTACTGCTTTGCATTTTAAATGTTTTTAGCGTGTCTATAGTTTTTGCAATTACTGCAAGATTTGCAATATCCTTAACTAGCTCCTGAAACTGCTCATTTCTAGCGACAAAATCCGTTTCAGAATTTACTTCAATTACCACTCCGGTAAGCCCATCAACTTTTGCAGCTGTTAAACCTTCAGAAGCAATGCGTCCGGCTTTCTTTGCAGCAGCAGCTAAACCTTTCTTACGAAGAAAATCAATCGCTTCTTCAAAATTACCGCTGGTTTCTATTAATGCTTTTTTGCAGTCCATCATACCTGCACCGGTTTTTTCTCTTAATTCTTTAACCACTGCAGCACTTATATTTATTTCACTCATACCTTACTTTCTCCTTAATTATTATATTTGGCTTGGGTTGTGACTCGAAGAACAACCTCGATGTCATCCCGTGGCTTACTCCTGGGGTCCATAAAAACAATTTAAAATACTAATATTAGTATTTTAAGCTGGATCCCGCGATCAAGTCGCGGGATAACAATGGAAAAGCCGATCCATGCAACAACACTTATACATTATCAGAACTTTTATTTTTTTCATCGGCATCATTTAATGCTTGCTTAAATTCTATATTTGTCTCTTCATCAATATTTTTCGTTTTAGAGAATTTTTTCGCTTGTTTTAATTTAGAAACATTTTTAGAAGTTAACGCCTTATCTGTATGCTCTTGCATAGCACCTATATCAACTCCTGAAGCTTTCATTGATTCTTCCAGTCCTTGTAATACCGCATCTGCAAATAAACTACAATAAAGTCTTATTGATCTTATAGAATCATCATTACCCGGAATCGGATAATCTACATTATCAGGATTAGAATTAGTATCAACTACTGCAACTATAGGAATATTAAGTTTTACCGCTTCATTAATTGCGATATGCTCTTTATTAGTGTCAATAACTACTAGAAGATCAGGTTTAGAATTAAGATTTCTAATACCGGCAAGAGATAGAAGTAATTTATCTTTCTTACGGTTCATATCGAGTATCTCTTTCTTAGTATAACCCATAAGGGATTCTTCGTTTTCTAAGGTTTTGTCTAACTTATTTAGCTTTTCTATTGAACCCGCAATAGTTTTCCAGTTAGTTAGCATACCACCAAGCCATCTATGATTTACGTAATACTGCCCGCATTTTTCGGCATATTCCGCTATAATATCGCTTGCCTGTATTTTAGTACTTACAAATAATATTTTACCATCTTTTTTTACGGTTTCATATATTGCATTCAAAGCAACTCTCATTAAAGCAACACTTTGTCTTAAATCGATTATATGAACATCATCACGTTCACCATATATATAAGATGCCATTTTAGGATTCCAGCGTGAGGTCTTGTGACCGAAATGCACGCCCGCATCTAATAATTCTTTAATGTTAACAGATGGTATTTTTGACATTTTTAAATTCTCCTAATTGTTAGTTTATACCTCCGTAAGATGTCCATTCTAATGAACTAACATATATCTTACGTGTGAATTTTTTGCTTAAGTTTTGGATAATCGTCATTGCGAACAGCCGTAGGCTGCGTGACAATCTCATCAAATATCCTGAGATTGCTTCGTCAATTATTACATAATTTCCTCGCAATGACAACTTACAAGTCTATAAATTATATACGCATATTGCGAATTTACAAGCTTTTATTCTTTTCGCCAAATAGTAGTACCGTCAGGTTGATCCTCTAGAATTATTTTTTCCTCTAATAACTGGTTACGAATTTGATCGGCTAATAACCAATTTTTTTGTTTTTTTGCTTCCAAACGCTTATTTACAAGCTCATTTATATAGAGTTCATCCACACCACTATTAAACCACTCGTGTGGAGTCTTATTCATTAAACCAATAAAATTAGCACAAGTAATAATAGCAGAGGCGTTAAGCTGCCTTTCTTCTTCAGTTTTAGAAATAAAAACACCTTTAGCGTAGTCATTAATGATTTTAACGGCAAGCGGCGTATTCATATCATCCAGTAAGCTTTGCATGAAATCATGAGGTAAATCTATTTGCTGCACATTAATATTTTCTATCGCTCTATACCAATAATCTAAAATTTTCTTAGCATCTTCTATAGCTTTATCATTATAATCAATAGGACGCCTATAGTGACTACTTAATAAAAATAACCTGACTACTTCTCCTTGAATTTGTTTATCCATTAAATCCCTTACGGTAATAAAATTACCAAGAGATTTACTCATTTTCTCACCGTTAACCGTTAGAAACCCATTATGTACCCAATATTTAGCATAGGTAGAACTTGGGAAAGCACATCTACTTTGAGCAATCTCATTGGTATGATGCGGAAAGATTAAATCTGCTCCGCCGCCGTGAATATCAAAATTCTCACCTAAATATTTGTAGCTCATGGCTGAACATTCAATATGCCATCCAGGGCGACCAAGTCCCCAGGGGCTTTCAAAATTCATATTTGCCGATTCATTTTGCTTTGCCGGTTTCCATAATACAAAATCTTGTGGATTTTTTTTGGTTTTACTATTTTCTACATGTACTCCCTCAAACATTTCTTCTAAATTTCGGTTAGATAATTCTGTATAATTTGGAGATGATAAAACATCAAAATAAACATGATTATCAGCAATATATGCGTGACCTTTTGCTATTAAGCGTTCTATTATTGCAATCATTACATCAATATGCTTTGTAGCTTTCGGCTCAATACTAGGTAGCATACAACCTAAATATGCCATATTTTTATGAAACTCTTTCGTAACTTTATCAGTCAACTCATCAATAGTAATACCAAGTAGTGCAGCTCTATCGATAATTTTATCATCAACATCCGTAATGTTACGTACATATTTTACTGCCTTCTCACCGAATATTTTTATAACTATACGATAAAGTAAATCATATACTACTCCCGACCTACTATTGCCTATATGAGGATTATCATAAACAGTCGGTCCACATACATACATTTTTACGTTAGCTTGATCTTGGGGATTAAAAACCTCTTTAGTACGGCTAAAAGTGTTATATAAGTGAAATTGAATTTGCATATTTTATTTACCAAAAACTGCAGTACATTTCCAAAAGTAGTATTACATCTTACTCCTTTTGAAAAAAGTTTAAAATTCGGAGTATACATTAGCATGTGATATATTAAACACATTCTGGCTAAAAAATATCATTGGTTAACAAAAATTAGTAATTAATAGCTTACATAAATTAACATATATTATATAATTCGCCTCGTTTATTAAAAATAATAACTATCGAGGTTTGAATGAATTTGCAAAATTCCCACTCAAAAAAATATGTTTTAACTTTTTTCATGTCAACATGTTTATTGACTAGTAGCTTTTTAAGTACAAGTGCTAGAGCGGCAAGCTTTAAAGATTTAGTTAGTAAAACTTCGGCATGGGAAAAGCACAATTCAACACAGCAAAAAAATATTTGGAAAGATTTGACTCCAAATGAAAAAATCAAAAAATGGCAAGAAGCACATTTAGTTCCTAGTTTTACTCAAGCACAAGATGATCTCGGAATAAAGTATAAGGAAACAGATTTATCAAGTTTTTTAGATAATACTAGACATAAAGCAAGACAAGCAAAAGCTAAAATTTTATTATACATCGAAAGAATAAAACAACAGGATTTTGATACAAAAAAACAAGAATATATTAATCAAGGTGTAGTTCCTACAGCTATAGAAGCAGCAACAAATCTTGGAATAAGTTATGACCCTAGCAAAATAGACAATAATGTAGAACACGATCAAAAGGTACGTCGTGCAGAAAAAGACAAACAAGCGGTAATCGAGCTATATATCAGCTCAATAAACAGAGATATTAAATACAAACATTATGTTGATAATAATATTATCCCTGAAATGAAAGAAATAAGGACTGCTCTTAACATGAATAAAGATGATGCAGAATCTTTTATTGCTTCAATAAGAACTGAAATTATGGAAAACGCAAAGGGACAATATATAGCCGATAGCCGTATTCCTACAGAAAAAGAGTTTAAAAATAGGTTTGGTATATCTCGTGATGATAATAGAGACGGCTATATTAAGTCAATCAGACTTAAAGTGATGGACAAAGAAAAGCCACAATATATAGCTGATAATATTATTCCTACAGAAAAAGAGCTAGAGCAGAAATTTGGTGCTGATAAAGGTGAGGCAAAAAACTATATTGCATCAATAGCAACTCAGATGATGCTTGGTAAAAAATCATACTATATAGATAATAATATTATCCCTAACGCTGACGAATTAATGAATGAATTTAAGATAGGACCAGTAAAAGCAGCTTCTTATATAGACCAAATAAGAGCCGGAATAGAAGCGAAACCGTTTCTAAACAACAATGATACTACTACACCGTCTGCCGGACACTCTCAAAAAAAGAGCGGGAGCAAAAACGACCATTGGTATATGTCAAATCAAGGAAATAATACAGGAACATCTTCAGGGATTTTCACGGGTAGAAAAAAGAAACAACCATATTTTTTTGATCCTATAAGTACTTTTAAAACTTACTTTAATACTAAAGAAAGTAAGGGTAATTTAACGGAGTCTCAACAGAATATAAATAGAATAATACAACAAGAAGAAAATATTGAAGAATTCAAAAATCTTATTAAAACAGATCCTATAGCAGCATTAAATCTTAAAGTAAATAGTAGTTATAAACAAGAAGCAGTAACGACTATCTTAAGTAATTTTAATGATGATACTATTCAAAGGGTATTATTTAGCAATGATCAGGAACAATTAGATTTCAAGACCAATATTGATGTTAACAATAGACCTATTTTAAAAGAATTATTAGAAAATAGTTCTTCTGAAGAAAAAACTAAATTTGCTGAAAGAATTCAAGACTATGCAACACGAAATATATCTAATAGTCAATTTGAAGAAAAGGCACGATTAGATCTTATCAAACTAGCAGCAAGTAAAGATAAGAGTTCAGTAGAAAACTTTTTAGCTCTGCAATTAGAGTTAAAAAACATAATGCAACCATATATTGTACAAAGCGCCTATATTTTAACACCAGAAATAGTAAAAGAAATAAATATAGAACTAAAAAATAAAGGGCTAATAATAGATAGTTTAACTAAAGACGATATGATTAAACTAGCCAAAGAAGTAAATAAACACACATTAAATTCAGTAATCAAAGTAATATTATCTGATAATAACATACTCAGCAATGAAACCAATAAAATTTTAGGGTTAGCAGTAGGTAATAATGCAAATAATTTAGAACAAACACAAAGCGGCATTCCGAATCCACCACCTCTACCGCTAAATGGGGGCATTCCAAATCCGCCTCCTCTACCGCTAAATGGGGGCATTCCGAATCCACCACCTCTACCGCTAAATGGGGGCATTCCAAATCCGCCTCCTCTACCGCTAAATGGAAGCATGCCCCCACCACCTCCCTTAAATTCTCAAGGCTTTAGTAGCAACTCTAACAATTTTGATTTAAATAAGTTACAAGCAGAATATCCTCGCATACATTCATTATATATTCAGTTTACTCGCAATACTACTGTTCAACCAAAAGTGCTACCTCAGCCTGCAGCTTCTAGTGCAACCAGCACAGACAGAAGCACGCCAGAGACAGCTTATGCCAAACTATATGCAGAATATAGAACTGAGACAGGAGGTCAAAAAGCTGATAATTTACAAGATCAGCTTATAAAAAGACAAGCTGATCTTACAAATGTTATACGTCAAATATTAACAGAATCATACGCCAACCAAGGAGCTGACGAGAAAACTCTTATAAATTTATTTAGCGTTTCAACCCCTGAAATCACAGAAAAAGCTAAGGAAGCTTTTAACACCCTTGCTCAAGACCCGTATATAAAAGATATAACCGTAAATGGTAGGAAAACAATAACAAGCGAAGAGATAATTCAAAATCTTTTCAATGAAGACACTGATGATGCAATAAAACGTATTTTATTATCGTCATGTAAAATATCTGAAAAATTAAAGAGACCTATTAAACTGGAATTCAATAAATCAGAATTGATTAGAGAGTTACAGAGCAAACAAAATCCGTTTGAACAATTAAAATTTGCCTATACTAATGCAAAAAACTTCGATCAAGATATATTTGGCAATAGAATCGAAGAGTTAATTAACAACCCTAATACATTAACTATAGTACAACAAGCTACTTTTTTAATAACAGAAGATACAAACTTAAGAAAAATAATTAATTCTGATCAAGCACAGGCTAAACTTGATGATTTAAGAACAGCTATTTTAAGCACAATAAAATTTGAAGAATTAATTACAACAAAATTACCTAACAATGAGTTTATTGCTATAGTAAAGGAAAAAGACCCCGAATTATTAAAAGAGTTTTTAAAAGCTACTACTATCAAACTCACAAGTAATAATAATTTAGATCAATTAAGATTAGCTTTGCCTTCATTTAAAAACATGAGCAATGAACAAATAAGAATTCTTGCTAATAAATTAAATATGCATACAATATTAAAAGCTCTTAAAGAGTGCTCGCAAGAAAAAGCTAAAAAACACATCCATACCGGGGACATGCCACCACCACCACCGCCACTGCCTGATTCACAAGATTTGGAATTAGCTTATCTAACAAGTTTAGGGATTACTAAATTAAATACATCTACTTTTAAAACAACTCCAAAAATTTATAACTTTAGCTCCGATATAGCTGTAAGATATAAAGAATTTACTTTATCAGGACAAAAATCAGCAGGATATAAAGCAAAACACTCTGATGCCGATTTATTGGAACAAGCTATAGTAGAATCAGTGGCATTGGAGCATTCAAAAAATTTACCTCACATTCATCAAAATAATGAGTATTTTGCAAAAATCCACGAAGCAATCGAGACTAGGCACTCTGACTTTATAGGTCCTAGAACTGAAATAGGACAAAAAATACATGATATTTATAAATCTAAACTTTTGGAATTAACAAAAGATCAAGAATTTATTAAATATGTTGAAGATAATATTATACTTAGCAAAAAATTAACGAAGGCATTTAATACTGCTCACTCTGATTTTATAGGTCATAGAACTGAAATAGAGCAAGAAGTACATGATATTTATACACAGCAATTGACAAAATATCCAGAAGAAGCGGTAAAAGAGGCATTTAATACTGCTCACTCTGATTTTATAGGTCCTAGAACTGAAATAGGGCAAGAAGTACATGACATTTATAAATCTAAACTTTCAAAGTTAACAAAAGATCAAGAATTGTTTCTATATGTTAAACAAATACTAACAGAGTCTAATGAACTAGAACAAAAATATGGTAGTGATATTCAATCAGAAAATAGTAACAATGAAAAGAAAATAGGACGTTTAGACCTGAAAAAATTACAATTATTCCAACAAAAAAACGAAGCTACAAATGACGGATCCTCAACAAAGGATGATACACAACCTGAAGATAGCGATAAAAAGTCAGAGCAATCTGATTCAAAAACTGCTTTATCACCGAGATTATTGAGTTCTAACGATACCAAAAATGATAAATCAAAGGATAATACACAACCTGAAGATAGCGATAAAAAGTCAGAGCAATCTGATTCAAAAACCGCTTTATCACCGAGATTATTGAGTTCTAACGATAGCACAAATGATAAATCAAAGGATGATACACAACCTGAAGATAGCGATAAAAAGTCAGAGCAATCTGATTCAAAAACCGCTTTATCACCGAGATTATTGAGTTCTAACGATAGCACAAATGATAAATCATCAGATAACACAAAATCACTTCTAACATTAAGATCTAGTGATGAAGACGATCAAGGGTATGAAACTGATGAAGAAGAATTAGAAGAAAGCAATAGCACCACTGACGAAGAATTAAAAAAAGATATAGTTTTAGAAAGCGAAGATGAAGCTATCGATGTGTCATTCAAAACTGAAGCAATTACAGAACAGAATGAGGTAACACAGAGACAACAGGTATCTGATGACACTAGTAGGAAAGTAGCAATATTAGTTAAGGCGACTTCAACTCTTCACAAACCTGTTCACTATAATATTTTAAGTGATAGATTAAAGGTTGCTGTAATAGGGGCCGGTGATGAAGACGCTAGTATAAACAGAGGGGTATGGATTAGCGGCTTATACAACATCAACAAACAAGGAACTTGGAAGAATATTCCAAAATATCAAAGTCGTACAACCGGCATAACTATCGGGACTGATGCTGAATTCATCAATAGTCATGATGTTATAGGAATAGCTTATAGCCGTTTGGAATCCCAAATTAAATATAATAAAAAACTAGGGGAAACAGCAGTTAACGGTCATCTTTTAAGCATTTACGGTCTAAAAGAATTAATTCAAGGTTTCTCATTGCAGGCTATAACATCTTACGGTCATAATTATATTAAGAATAGATCTAAAAGTATTAATAATATAATTGGAAAATATCAAAACAATAATTTAAGTTTTCAAACTTCATTAAATTATAAATATCATACAAAATACGATTTACATTTTATTCCTAATATCGGTTTTCAATATGATTATTCAAGAGCTAGCAACTATAAAGAGTATAATGTAGATATAGAAAATCTCATGATTCAAAAGAAATCAAATCAATTATTTGAAAGTAGCCTTGGCGGTAAAATAGTGTTTAAGCCTATAGTGACCACAAACAATATAGTATTAACACTAAGTTTGTATGGTAATATTGAGCATCACTTCAATAATAAAAATACAAAAGTTAATGCAAAAGCGACTTTTAAAGGACAAACATTACAAGAAACAATTATTATACCAAAACAACCTAAGCTTGGATATAATATCGGTAGTAATATACTTATGAGTAGAAAAAATATAAATGTTCTACTTGAGTATAATTATTATACGCATAAAAAGTATCAAAGCCATCAAGGACTTATTAAACTAAAAGTCAATTTGTAAATCACCAATAGAAAATTTAAATAAGGATAAGCTTTTCCTAAGAGCTTATCCTTTCTTAATGAATAAGCTTATTAACCAAACTCCTGCATAGAATACTGGGGTATTAAATATAGTAAAAAATAGTTTAAATGAATAGCTATTAAGTACCAGATGACCTAATTGGTCAAAAGGAAAAATATTAATCCCAATTACAATAAAAGTATCGATAAATAAAGAAATTGCCGTACTAAAATTATTTCTTATCCATAAATTATTTACCTTTAGTAATTTTACGTATCCACAAATAGAGATTAATATCAACAAGTTGAGCTATATAACAGGCAAAAGTTGATGCTAAAAAAGATATTAGTAGCTTCCAATTTATCCATGAGACTTAATTATTAAAACTACTATTATATTTAAAATAATAGCAAGCTTTACACAAAAATTGGCTCTTTCTTTACCGTAAAACTCAGCTATTAAATCCGTTAATAAAAAAGTTAACGGATAAAAAATTGCTCCTATAGATAATTCAAGAATATAAAAATTAAAAATATTAAGGTAAACAAATTTTTGATATATTAAGTTTCCTACTATAATAAGGACTGTAAAAAACGTACATAAAATGATATAAATTTTTTCTTTTATATTAAATTCTATAGACATTTCTAAAATTATTTTAGGTGCAAAAATATTGCTGTACTCTAATAATATATATTGGGAGTTCTGAAAACTATACTAAATTCTCTGATGTCATGCCATTGATCCATAGGTGTTGTTACATGACTCCTGTTATGTCATTCCTGCAAAAGCAGGAATCCAGTACTTGTATCTGTCACCCCGTGGCTTGACCACGGGGTGACACAGTGGATTTTACTGATCCACGCAACAATACCAACAAAGGTAGATAATGAGAAGTATGAGAGATATTACTAAGATAAAGCTGTAACTATTTAGCTATAGGTAAACTATTTTCTGCGTGATTTTCTTCAATTTCATTAATCTTAGAAACTAAATCAGATTTCTTTTTTGAGGAAAGGTTAGCAAGTACTATTGCATTTATTAAAAATAATGTTGTAAGTATTATAGTGCTTTTAGTAAGAAAATTACCGACTGTTTTAGCACTGACTACTCCCATATTATTACCGCCACTTATACTACTAATTCCATCCGATCCGCTACGCTGCATCAGAATAACTATAATTAGCAATATTGCAATAGTAATATGTACAAAAAGAAGAACGTCTATCATATAATAAAATAATCGTTACCGTATTTTAAATGTAAATCATACATTAGTTTTATATCATTTGCAACTTAGCTTTATAAAATATAACATAATACTATAATAGTATCTGACAGACACTAGACTAAAATTAGCATATGAGTTTTTTAAGAAAGGTTAAAAACTCACAAAGCTTAGGATGTGTGGTGGTGCTACTAGGGAGAATCGAACCCCCGACCTCTTCATTACCAATGAAGTGCTCTACCCCTGAGCTATAGTAGCAAGATTATTTCCATTTTTGCCACATATTTGTCATTAAATCAAGAAAAATTTTGGAAATTCGTTTACTATTTACAAAAAAGCTCTTATTCGAGCTCTTTATTCGCTCCACTTATATGTAACCCATCATAAGATGCTACTGTAGTTTCATTAGCATGCATCCCAAATTCTTTCTGTAAATAATCACTTAAAATCTTTAGTGTTTTTTCTTTGGTTTTGCATGCTAATATCATTTTATTATCTTGTACTAACTTGTGTAATTGGGTATCTCTTCTGCAGTAACAAGCCTCATTTCCAAACAACCGTTTTCTTCTTGTTGTAGAAGGTCAGCCGTTACACTCGTAGTAACTCTATGACATCATGTACCGAATAAGTCTAGATCTATCCTTGAAATTACTTCGTCACTAGTTACTTCTTTTAAAGTTCTGGAATGATTGATGTTATCCTCAGAAATACTGGCAAAAACTAATCCCTTTTCAGTTATTATATGTTCACAAGCATCGCCATAATAATAACTCTTAGGTTTAAAGACTACAATTTTGTTATTAAATTCAACTAGGTTTGCAGATTTTGTAATTTTTTTCATATTTTATCTAAACTTCTATTTTTGTAAAAAGATAAGGCAATCAATGCAAAAATACAGCTTAATATGACATAATAAACTGCTGAGGTTACATGCCCTGTTTTGTGTACTAAATATTCAAAGACAAAAGGTGTAGTACCACCAAAAATACTTGTAGCAGTGTTATATGAAATAGAGAGAGCAGTGTTACGTATATTTGTAGGATACAATTCTGCTTGTAATGCCGGTTCAGGACCGATATAGCTAGCAGCAAGTATAGCAAGTATCAATTGTGAGATAATTACACTTGTGAAGGCCCCATTCTCAAAATTATTAAATAAAAACGGCGTTGTTACAATAATTATTATCAGATTAATTACAAAAATTTTCCTGCGACCTATAATATCGGATAGATAACCGCTTAATAAAGTTACGGCTATCATAATCATGTAACACACGCTAGCAAGGCTATTTACCTCATTTTCAGTAAAGTTGCAGCTGATTTTTAAAAACGATACCAAGTAAATTGTAGTTAGATAGAATATTATCGAACCGGGAGCATTGATAAAAATCGAGATTAATATATCAAACCAATAATTGGTAATGACTTTTTTTAACGGTGATCGTAAAATCTTTTTCTGCTCTTTTATATTTTTAAAATTCGGTGTTTCGTGTGTATTTTTTTTAATATAAAATGCTGCAAAAAGAATAAAAAAACCAAGTAAAAAAGGTATTCTCCAGCCAAAACTATCAAATTGTGAAGCTGTTAGGATATTCTTAACGATATAAGAAACAACAGAACCAAACAATAAACCGGAGCATATACTAGACATTGGAATACTACCGGTGAAGCCTTGGTGTTTATGGCTAGTATGCTCAATAATAAAGGAAATAGAGCCGGTCAAAGCTCCTCCCATTGATAATCCTTGTAGAATTCGTACACAAATCATTAATATAGTCGCAGTTATACCGATAGTATGGTAAGTTGGTAATATTCCTATCAATACGGTTGGGGCAGACATGCAAAATAACGCACTAGTTAAGGCTACTTTGCGTCCAAATCTATCACCAATAACACCAAAAAATATGCCGCCCAACGGTCTTGCCAAATAACCTATAGCAAATACTAAAAAAGCTTGCAGTAAAGAAGTATTAGCATCATCATTTGGAAAAAATTTTGTTCCTATTATGGGTGCAAAATAACCGAATAATACATAATCATACCATTCAAAAGTGTTAGCGATACCGCTTGAAAATACTAGTTTACTGTGATTCATGTTTTCTATTCATAGCTTTTTTTTCGGAATATATTATAAATAAGGTGGTAGGAATTATTATTACTGCTCCATGAAGTGTGCTTTTATCAGGAAATTCGTTAAATATGAAATATGCCGCTATTGTCGAAATCACCAGCTCTAAATATCTATAAGGAGCGGTAGCGGTTGCATCTACCATGGAAAAAGCTTTAAGTAGGAAGAATAATATTAAGCTTCCGCTACTACCGAGTACAAACAATAAAGCTAATTCAAAACTACTAGGAATTAGCCAATACTGCAATGCTACAGGTAACGACACTATAGCAGTTACTATTGCCGAATAAAATAGCATGCTAATCATCGATTCTTTTATTACGAATTTTTTATTAATAATATCAAGCATAGCAAATGAAATAGCCGCTAATACAAAATACAAAATTTCTGGGTTAAAATCCTCGGCATGCGGTTTTAGCGTAACAACAAGTCCTATAAATCCTACTACGGTAACTACCCATCTTGGCCAAATAATATTTTCGTTCAGAAAAAATACGGCAAGTATTAAAGTAAATAAAGGAATAGAAAAACTTACGACTGTTGCAGTAGTAACAGGAGCTATGGCAAGACCGTAAGTCCAAGAAGTCATACCGAAAAATAATAATAACCCTCTTAATATATGTACAAAAGGACGACTTGTTTTTAAAGTATTTTTACCATAATAAACAACAAAAGGTAGTAAAACTATGCTACTGAAAAAGAAGCGGAAAAAAGCTACTTCAAAGCTATGTAAACGAGTCCCAAGATATTTAGACATTACATCATTGGCACTACTACTTACTAAACTAAGTAAAAACCAACCTATACCGGTTAAATATGTTTTTAATGCATCATTCATTAATATGCTCCAATTATTTCTATAATTTTACTTAAATGTCTTGACTTTTAGCATAAAAGAATTCTATCTTTTATGACAATGGTATAAATATATAAAAATTTTATATAATAATACGGTAATCAATTTTAAGCAAGTAAAGGTTATAATTATATGTTAAGAATAGTGAAAAAATTAGGGATAATTTTGTTTGTATCCAGCATAAGTATTAATAGTTTTGCTAAAAGCATGCATGAGGATGTAGACTCTGCTCCTGACTATGATAGTACACCGTATTACGAAAACGAAGGCAGTTTAGTTTTCAAGATGCGTCTAGGAGGTGTTGTTTCAAGTGCTAAGCAAAAAGGATTACCTACTCCTACCTCTCCTCAACCTGTTTCAGTAGGAGAAGTTGCAAAAAACGGTTATGGAGGTGATGCGTCCACTACTATATTCTTTAATAATTATTTAGCTACTGAATTATCACTTGGCTTTAATGTTTTACGCACTAAATATACATCCCTTGCCGCCGTTGCGCATAATTATGGCATTGATAATGTCAAACTAGGAAAAAACAAACCTATTTATATGATTCCTGCAACAGTTACCGGACAATTTCATATAGCTCCTTACGGTGGAATAAGACCATATATAGGTATAGGTTATCACGGTTCTTATATGCTTACGCAAGCTACCGGTCTTAAAATTAGAAACGGACACGGTGCCGTAGGACAAATAGGTGTAGATTTTTATGCTAAAGATGATACTTTAATCAATATTGACGTAAGACAATTTTTCTTAAATCCTAAACTTGAGTATAAACCGAATTTAGTAGGGAATAAAACTGTGACCTCTAAAGTTAAACTTAATCCTTTAATGGTTTCTATAGGTATAGGATTTACTTTTTAGCCTTGTTGCATGGTTCTTGAAGCGTATTTGTCATCCCGCGACTTGATCGCGGGATCCAGTTTTTTTATTTTATTGGTCATGCGGGATGACACTAAATAGCTAATAATATAAACATACATTCACCTATGTCCCTACAAATTATCCAGTTATTATACTTAGTTGCGGCTGTTTGCTTTATTCTATCACTCAAATTCTTATCCTCACAGAAACAAGCACGTTTAGGCAGTACCATAGGTATTTTGGGGATGGCGATAGCAGTCGTCGTTACTTTTTTCCTACCGGATTTTACTCATAAATTACCCATTATAGCAACCATATTATTAGGTGCTGTAATCGGCGGGATTATCGCACTTAAAATCTCCATGACGGCAATGCCTCAATTAGTAGCGGGATTTCACTCTTTTGTCGGTCTTGCTGCGGTATTTGTAGCTTATGCTACAGTACTTGCTCCTGAAAATTTTTCTATAGGAATAGCAGGAAGTTTACCGATTAATGCATTAATAGAAATATCAGTAGGCATCTCTATCGGTGCTTTAACTTTTAGCGGTTCGATTATAGCTTTTCTAAAACTACAAGGCTTAATGAAAAGTAGCCCGTTAAAATTCTACAGTCAGCAATATATATGCTTATTAACGGCAATAATATTGGTTATTCTAATAATATCGTTTATTCGTTCAGAGAATATATTTTTATTTCATCTAATAGTCTTTTTATCACTGTTAATCGGAGTATTACTAATAATACCGGTAGGCAGTGCAGATATGCCTGTTATAGTCTCAATGCTAAATTCTTATTCAGGTTTTGCGGCAGCAGGTATAGGCTTTACGCTTAGCAATAGCCTACTTATTATTACTGGAGCATTAGTCGGTAGTAGCGGAGCTATACTTAGCTATATAATGTGCAAAGCGATGAATCGCTCATTAATTAAGGTTATTTTTGGGGCCTTTTTGCCTGCACCTACTGGAATTAACAAGGATATAGACGACGATAAAATAGCAAAAACAAGCTGCCCTGAAGATGCGGCACATTTACTACTTAATACATCATCGGTGATAATTGTTCCCGGTTACGGTATGGCAGTAGCCCAGTCTCAGCATATCATAAAAGAAATGGTTGATATATTAGAACGTTCAGATATTAATGTACGTTTTGCCGTACATCCGGTAGCAGGTAGAATGCCGGGGCATATGAATGTTTTACTTGCAGAAGCTAATATAGATTATGAGAAAGTACTTGAGCTTGAAGAAATTAATAGAGATTTCGCTACCACTGACATAGTGCTTGTGATTGGGGCAAATGACGTAACTAATCCTGCTGCTAAAAATGATCCGAACAGTCCAATTTACGGTATGCCGGTACTCGATGTCGAAAAAGCACGTATGATTTTGTTTATTAAACGCTCTATGGCATCAGGATATGCAGGTATAAAAAATGAGCTATTTTATCACGATAATACTTTTATGTTATTCGGCGATGCTAAGAAAGTAGTTGAGGAGATAGTTAAGTTTCTAAATGCAGATTGACTTAAATAACTCTATTTGTTATAATTTCTTAAATTAAGCCAAAAAACAATTATCATGAATTCGCAAAAAATATTACCGCTTCTGCCAAAAGCCACGGCTATGTGGTTAATTGAAAATACTTCTTTAACTTTTAAACAAATTGCCAATTTTTGCGGTATTCATGAATTTGAAATAAAAGGTATGGCGGACGGTGAAGTAGCACAATCTATAAAAGGTCTAAATCCAATTGCAAACGGTCAGTTAACTTTAGAGGAAATTGAGCGTTGCAGTAAAGATCCTAATGCTAATTTACAAATTTCACATAGCCATGCTGACGAATTGATGAAAAATCAGAAAAAACAGCGTGCTAAATACACTCCTATAGCAAGACGTCAAGATAAACCGGATGCTATATATTGGTTATTGTCTAATTATCCAAACATCCAAGACCATCAAATAATTAAATTAATAGGTACTACTAAAATTACTATAGATGCTATTAGAACCCGTAGCCATTGGAATATGAATTCTATTCGTCCTCGTGATCCCGTATTACTGGGGATCTGTAGTCAAACAGACCTGAATAAAATAGTAGAAAGCCTAAAGCCTCCACAAAATCCTATAAAAGAATCATAAAATTATATTAACTGCTATCCTGCGAAAAGCTTGCTTACGTAAAGTATTTTTTGATTGTTCTCCCTCCTTGATTAGCGTTATTGCGTGGCTCGTTTATGTCATTCCTGTATAGTCAGAACATTGCTGGATGGACCAAATCCACTGTATCACCCCGTGGCTTGACCTACGGGGTCCATAAAAAAATCTAAAATACTAATAATATGAGTATTTTAAGCTAGATTCCGTGGTCAAGCCACGGAATGACAACGGATACGTTTTTCAATCCACACTGACAATACCTTTCTCACAAACAGATTTTTTTATGGATTAGAAAAGTGATTATTGCCTAATAAATCGTTTATCGCTAGGTAAAGTATAACTTTTATCGGTAGAACGATAGGGACAAATATCAATTCCTCCACGCCTAGTATATACTATATAAATAGAAAGAAAATCAGGACTTATAGCGTTTTTAATATCTGTAAAAATACGCTCAGCACACTGCTCTGCAAACTCATTATAATTTCTAAAAGATATTAAATATTTCAGAAAAGAATCATGTTTTAACTTTTTTCCTTTATATTTTATAACGATTGTACCCCAATCCGGTTGACCGGTTATTAGGCAATTTGATTTGAGTAAATTAGAATTAATCTCTTCTTCTACCAAAACATCTTCATACTCAATTAAACTATTATCGGGTGCACCGTAATTATTGCATACTATATCTAAATCATCGATATTTTTACCGCTTGGAACACCAAATTCTACTTTTGTATTTATAGGAAATATACGTCCTGTTACTTTAGCGTGTGTAACATTACTTAGATCCTGCAAGATAATTCTTTCTAGTTCTTTTACTGATTCAACAACAAAGTTATTAAAAGAATTTAGATATAATTTAAATGATTTTGATTCTACTATATTTTCAGAATCCGTCGGTATATAAAAAGTGCCTACTCCAACCCATGGCTTACTGTTCATATTAAGACAAGATAGTTCATATGTATTCCAAACATCTACACCGTAAAACGGAAGATTATTACTATTTATTCCAAGTGCGTTTCGATGATTTATACGTGGAATTTTAAATAATAAAGTCACATCATAACTATCTTTATAAGTACTTTTTTTACCAAGTAAAGAAGTAGATAAAGGCATTAATTATGCTCCTTGTACTAAAATTTCTTTTTGTTGTAACTCATCATATTCTTTTAGCATATAACCACGCCCCCATACTGTGTCGATATAATCTCTACCGCCGGCAGCATCACTTAACTTTTTACGAAGTTTACAAATAAATACGTCAATAATTTTCATTTCCGGTTCATCAACACTACTATATAAATGATTTAAGAACATTTCTTTAGTTAAGATAGTTCCTCTTCGGAGTATTAATAGCTCTAAAATAGCATATTCTTTGTTCGTCAAATGTACTTTTTTGCCGTCAACTTCTACACTTCTAGTATCTAGGTTTATGCTAACCTTATCAAACCTAAATACTGATGCTGCATGACCTTTAGAACGTCTAACTATAGCTTTAATTCTAGCAATTAATTCCTCTCTTACAAACGGCTTGGTTAGATAATCATCGGCTCCGGAAGAGAAACCAGTAATCTTTTGATACGTATCAGTTAAGCTAGATAAAATTAAGATTGGGGTTTTTATTTTTGCAGCACGCAATCTTAGTAATATCTCAAAACCACTAATATCCGGTAACATAAGGTCTAAGATTACTAGATCATAACCACCAACTTTACCAAGTCTTAAACCTTCTACACCAACTGAAGCTTTATCGCAAACTATCCCTTCTGAAGCTAAAGTTAGCTCAATTAAGTTAGCCATTTCCGGCTCACCTTCAATTAACAAAACTCTCATTATTTTTCTCCATAAAATTCAATTTTTATATTGTGCTATAATTTACAGTTAATTATTGTTAACTAAACTATAATTTTTTATCTAGTGCTTTATACATTCATTAATAACATAAGTAAAGAATATTTAATCAAATTGATAAAATCTTTACTATTAAGCTCTATCTGTAATTTAAAAACCATGGCATTTAAAATGAAATTTATTAAATAATTTTCTTAGTTTTGATGCTCCGATATTTTCTTATGATATAAGGCACCAAAATCTATAGGATCAATCATTAAAGGCTGGAATCCTGCATCTTGAGTACAGCTAGCTATAATTTTTCTAGCAAATGGAAATATCATTGCCGGACAATGAACGGATAATAAAACCGGATGTTGTTCAGAATCAATATTAATTAAATTAAATACTCCAGCATATTTTAATTCTATTTGAAATAATTTATATTTCTCATTTCTTGCAATTGCCTCGATATTTAACTCTACTTCATAGAAATTTTCTTCCGATAAATTAGTAATATTTATATCTAAAGATAGATCAATTTGAGGGCGTTGATCCAAAGCCGCAAGAGAAGACGGGGCAGAAGGGTTCTCAAGAGATAAATCTTTTATATATTGTGCATTAACGGAAATATGCGGCATTGTCTCATTAGTATTGGTGTTTATTGTACTCATAAAAATCCTTATTAAAAATTTAATATAATTTTCTACATAAAAAAGTTATGTTAGCGGTAAAGTTATGCCTACTTGTTTCATATATTTTCCTTGGCGATCGGCATATGAAGTATCACAAATTTGATCACTCTTTAAAAATAAAAACTGACAAGCTCCTTCATTTGCATATATTTTAGCAGGTAATGGAGTAGTATTAGAAAACTCTAAAGTTACATGTCCTTCCCACTCCGGTTCTAAAGGAGTCACATTTACTATTATACCGCATCTTGCATAAGTGGACTTGCCGACACAAATAACTAATATATCACGCGGTATTTTAAAATATTCTATAGTTCTGCCAAGGGCAAAGCTATTAGGTGGGATAATACACACATCTACTTCTCTATCAACTAAATTATATTCACTGAAATTTTTTGGATCAACCGTAGTAGCATTTATATTGGTGAATATTTTAAATTCATTAGATACTCTAGCATCATAGCCGTAAGAAGATAAGCCGTAAGAAATAATCTTTTCGTTATTATGCACTCTTACCTGCTTTTCCGCAAAGGGCCTTATCATACTTTGATTTATAACAGCTTCTTTTATCCACTTATCTGACATTATAGCCATAATCAAAACTTGATTTAATTAATAAACTAATAATTATAACTCATAATTATTTACAATACAAAATTTTTCTTTAAAACTATAAGTCTAATACTACTTGAATAATGATAGTGATAATAATACAACATTATATACTTGAAATTAAATTATTACAAATTAAAATAGTTTTTTATTGTCAATTCTGAAAAGTATTATTATAATTATAGTATAGTTGATTTATATTTATACTAAATTTATTTTGTATTAGTAAATTTTATTTAAGTTGATAGGAGCTTTATTAAAGTGAAAAAATTATTATTAGCTACAAGTATTATTTGCCTTGCATCGGCTGGTCTTGCCGAAGAAAATCTAACACCTATTATTTCTAATTCTGATACTGAAATAAAATTAGAAGGATTCTATTTATTTGAAAGCGGTTATATTAAACAGGATCATTTAATTTTATTTGATAAAAATGTAACTGATAACAGGAAAAAGCTAGGGTTTTACACAGAAGCAGCGTTTGCAGCCACTATTGCTAAAACTATCAATGATGTAATAGCAGGTGCTAAAATAGTGCTTCAGCCTACTACAAAAGCAAAAACCTCTACAAGTTATAATGGATCACATATCTTTATTGAAACTAGTTACGGTAAAGTAGAACTCGGCTCTCCTGCTGACGCAAGCTCTAAGTTGCGTATTACTGGTAATCAAGTAACTGCAGGCACCGGAGGATGGTCTAGATATGCTCTACTTGACGGTCAATATATGCGATATAACGGTTTAAAACCGGATTTTGATACTAATGCTAGCTTTTATCTTGCGTCATACTCTAATTCTTTTAATCAAATCAATGATAAAGCTGAGAGAGCTAGAAGATTGAATTTTTTCACGCCTAAAATGAAAGGCTTCCAAGCCGGAGTTTCTTATACTCCCGATACTGCTAATACAGGTGGTAATAGAGATATAAATAATTTAACGCTTAAAAGCTCATGCAGAAACGGAGTTAGTGTTTCTAAAACTGGAATAAAGACGATTAAATTCGAGAATAACGAAACCATGACTATTAATCAGAATATTAGGGATGCTTTTTCTGCCGGCTTAACTTATGAACATGAAATTAGCGAAGATGCAGACTTAAAATTATCTGTCACCGGAGAATACGGTAAACCTGCTCGTCGTCTTATTCATGCTAAAATGGATGGGACTACAATTCAAGTGCTTAATACCTATAAGCTTTCTAATTTAAAAGCATATAATCTTGGAGCTGTATTTACTTACGGTAATTTCTCTTGTGGTGCTTCTTACGGTAATTTAGGTAAAAGCTTAACCGCTAAGGAATATTATAAAGTCGGTCGTGATACCTATTATTACAATGGAGCAGTTGCTTATGGACAAGGACCTATAAAAACAAGTCTTGAATATCTTAAAACTTCAAGATATAAAAACACCGTTGATGCTGTAAGCCTCGCTACTGAATATAAGATCATGCCTGGTTTATTACCATATGCTGAAATTTCTCATTTCCAAGCTAAAGGTAAACCTGTATATTACCCTGAAGCACTTAGTAAAACAACACGAGGTACTGTTGGTCTTATAGGTACAAAACTTAAGTTTTAATTATTTACAAATTAATTGCCATCACTATTATAATCAAGGCTTAGAGCAATCTTATACCTTGATTATTCCATTTTTTTTAATTGAACTATCAATAAACTTTACGTCGTTGTAATAATCTTGTTTTCTCTTCTGTTAAATCTTTAAACCATTTTTTAGCTTACAGCTCTCTAATTCTTGTCAAATTATGCTTAGCTTTTGTACTTCAAGTATCGGCGAACCTTGAAAAATTTATGCTATACTGCCTTTTGATTAAATAAAATTATATATTTTACTTTTTTTATTTTTAGATATTGATTTTCTCTGATTACCATATATTGCGACGTAACCATAATATATGGTAATTATGTGATATATGATTTTTATTATTTTAAAACAGGAGTAACACAATCATGCTCAATTTACAAGCTCAGGATATTCCTTTGTAAATGGATTAAACGCAGTTACAAGATATGCAACCGCTTCTAAATTATTATTTAAAGATGCATATAATTTTGTAGTTCCAACTTAAAAAAATATTTACAATATTACATGCTTTAAATATTCAGGAAGTCTATACAAAAGACGGGAATTTTGAGGCAGCATTGAAGTTTTTTAATATGCAACAGGATAACTAAAGATATGTAACTCAGAACATCGAAAACCAGCATCAGAGGACAATGAAAATCTTTTCTCTCCTATATTAAATGTATTTAAAAACATGATGGAAACCATTATAGATAAATATATTACTGCAATCCCTCATTTAATGAGGATAGGTTTTACCTTAAAAAAATTTCAAGCCCCAACCACGTTATAAGCAAATTTGATGCAATAAAGATACCAGCACTTATGGCTGCTACTATCGAAAAACCTTTAATAGATACAATTAGAGAGGATTGTTCTACTATAATTCAATTTTTCAAAGATAGTAATACGCTATTAACTGGTGTTTATAACCTTTTCGGTAATAATAATGAAGATTTTACATATTATCAATTAGAGGAAGGTTATCAGGATGATCAGGTTGATGTTATAGGAGTAGGAGATAGTAATATCTATTAATTTAAATAGGTAATATGAGTTTAAAAGCCTATAAAAACTTTTAATAATAGAACGGTACAAGCGAATTTATAAATAATTCGCTTGTATCAAACCATATAAAATATGCTATTTTTTTGTATATACTCAATCTTTATTATAATTATGATGAAAATCTATTATTTTTTGGGAAGCCCATAGGAGGTAATTTACCGATACTACCTCTTTTGCCTAAAAATGCAACAATGTTTTTCTCAAGTTTTACTTTTCCATTGTTATTCCAACCTAAGCCGTCTTCTTTATTGAATATTTTAATATCGAGAAGCTTAGCATTCTTAAATTTTTGCAGTGTTACACCTTGCCCTTTTTTCATTTCAGGTATTTCATCTATATTAAATACCAGTAATTTACGACTTTCACCGATACAAGCAATACTATCCCCGTTTACAGGCAAACAAGCTATACATACATGACCATCCGGTACATTCATAATTTGCTTTCCTGTTTTTGTTTGAGCCATTACTTCATTTGAATTAACTAAAAACCCCTTACCTACACTACTTGCAAGTAATAAAAGCTGATCAGGTTTATAGACCAAAATATTCGTAATATCGTTATTACCTATATCCACAAGTAGCTTTATAGATTCCCCTGTTCCTTTACCTTTGGAAATATTATCGGCAAGCAAAGTAAAAAATCTGCCTTCTGAACTAACTATTAATATTTTATCAGTCGTGTAAGCTTCTAAAATAAATTTTTCTGCATCACCTTCTTTATATTTGATAGTCGATAAATCGGTGTTATGACCTTTTAACGAACGCACCCACCCCATTTTTGAGCAGATAATAGTAATTGGCTCTTTAGTAATGAAAGCTGTTATATCAACTACTTGATTCGTAAGCGTTACTTCCTCAAAGCTTGTACGCCTTGCTCCTATTACCGTATTTAATCCAAATTTCGTTTGTACTGTTTTGATTTCTTTTTTAACTATTTCCCATAGTTCTTTAGGATTATTTAGAATTTCTTCTAATATAGCTTGTTGCTTCTGCAAATTACTATGCTCATTAATAATTTCCTGCTCTTCAAGCTTGCGAAGCGAGCGAAGACGGGTATTTAATATCGCTTCGACTTGTATTTCGGTTAGTTTAAACCGCTCCATCATTATCGCTTTTGGCTCATCTTCTTCACGAATAATTTTAATTATCTCATCAAGCTTTAGATAAGCTATCCTAAGCCCTTTTAGAATTTCTAAACGATGCTTGATTTTGTTTAAAAGATAAGTTGATCTGCGAGTAACAATATTTTGTCTATGATCTAGAAACTCTTGTAAAATCTCTAAAATATTCATTACTCTCGGCACGTTATTACTGCCGATCACATTCATATTTAACTGAATGCGGCTTTCTAAATTCGTTAGCTTGAATAGAGATTCCATAACTATTTGCGGATCACATCCCCGATCTCTCGGTTCTATAACCAACCTTATAATGTCTGTTGATTCATCTCTAATATTGCTAACAAGGGGAATTTTTTTATCCTTTAGTAATATTGCTATTTGTTCTATAAGTTTTGATTTCTGAACCTGATAAGGTATCTCGGTTACGACTATCTGATATGTACCGTAACTTAGCTCCTCTTTTTCCCATCTGCTTCTCACTCTCAGACTACCACGTCCAGTAATATATGCAGCATTAATAACTTCAGCTTTATCAATAATTATGCCGCCGGTTGGGAAATCAGGACCTTTGATAAAATTCATTATATCGTTAATTTCAGCTTTCGGATGGTCGATTAAATGTATTAGAGCATCACAAAGCTCATGTAAATTATGCGGCGGTATATTGGTTGCCATACCGACTGCTATCCCTTCAGAACCATTAGCTAGTAAATTCGGAAAACTTGCCGGCATTATTACCGGTTCTAAATCGGAATCATCATAAGTAGGGCGAAAATCTACCGTATGTTTATCGATGTCCTCCATTAATAACATACATATGTCTGTCATACGTGATTCGGTATAACGCATAGCTGCTGCATTATCACCGTCGATAGAGCCGAAATTACCCTGCCCATCAATTAAAGGATAACGCAACGAAAAATGCTGAGCAAGGCGTACCAAGGTATCATACACTGCCACATCACCGTGTGGGTGATATTTACCTATTACGTCACCGACCACCCTTGCACATTTCTTATAGCCAGCATTCGGCTCAAGCCTTAACTGTAGCATTGCGTATAATAACCTACGATGTACAGGCTTGAGTCCATCACGTACGTCAGGAAGCGAACGTGACATAATTGTTGATAACGCATAAGCAAGATAACGCTCTGATAATGCATTACCAAAGTCAATATTTTCTATTTTAGCTTCTTTCATAAGTTATTTAGTTTTTATTTCGTCATTGCGAGCAGTTATTGTTGCTTGGTTCTCTATGTCATTCCTGCGAAAGCAGGAATCCAGACAAAAAGTATAAACACAGCAAATTCTTAAAATTAAAAGCTCGATTTATCTCGCTTTATGATGAATTTCTGCTTTCGCAGGAATGACATAAGAGTATACAAATATCACTTCAACACACAACTCTGCTTATTATAAGCTAATTTCTTACAAACCGCTTTAGCTTGACTAAGACTACCATAATCACCGGCTAAGATTAAATAGAAAAATTTGCCATCGTCATATTTAACTTTTTTAGTTGTGATAACAACATTTTTAAGAATTTTCGGGAATTGCTTTTTTATTCTTTCCCCTTCTTTCATTGCTTCTGCTTCAGATTTTACCGAACCTAGTTGTACTTTATAACTTTCATTATTTTTACAATTTTTAGCATTACTAACCTTATCTTTACTTCCTTTTTCAAGCTTTATTATATTTAAATCCGTTTCATTTTTGGAGTTATTATTTGGCTCTATTAATGCAACAAGGTTAGATATTTCACCAAAAGATTCATCGCTTTGACTTTGGTTACGAGAATCTATACTCATAGGTTTCTCAGGGTCAGGAAGCAATTTTACAGTTTTAATATTTGTATCTTTAGCAATAAGATTTTCATATATCGTACTATGTACTGCTGCTATTTGGTTATTTTCTATTATAGACGGTTTTATTTTTGTAGGCAGCTCATCAGGATAAATAGTAATTACCGGCTTGCTATTCTGATAATATTGATAACCAAAATAAATAGCGGATATACATACTAAAAATACTAGAAATATTTTAATAAAAATATTATTGATCATATTTAGTAATTTGATAATAGAAAAACGTCATTGCGAGGGGGAATTGTAAGTTTTGATGAAGCACTCTCAGGAGTATTATTTTATGAGATTGCCACGCAGCCTACGGCTGCTCGCAATGACGACTCAGTATCCACATGAGCAATACCTCCTTGCAATGACGATGAAAACCTAACTACATTTTGTTCATTGGTGCTACACCTATCACTTCGAGACCGCTAGCTATAACTTTCTGTATGGCACTTGCAAGAGCAAGGCGTGCCAGAGTTAATTCTTTATTGCTCTTAATTACAAATCTATAATCGCTATTTTCTTTACCGAAATTCCACATAGAATGAAATTTTGAGGCTAAATTTATTAAATAAAATGCGATGCGATGCGGTTCAAAATATTTTGCAGATGCTTCTAATGTTTTTGTCCAGCTAGCCAAAAGTTTTATAATCTCAATTTCTTCTTCAGAGGATAATAAAGATAAATCATACTTACCTGCTTCAAAGTTATTATAAGATTCAGGCATTAATTCTCTAGCTTTTGATAAAATAGATATCGTTCTCACATGTGCATATTGTACATAAAAGATAGGATTTTCTCTTGATTGTTCTTTCACTTTTACCAAATCAAAATCAAGTGGCTTATCATTTTGTCTAGTCAACATCATAAATCTTATGATATCTTTCCCCACCTCATGATTTACGTCTTGTACACTAGCAAAGCTCCCAAGACGTTTTGACATTTTAACCGGCACACCGTTTTCAACGAAATTGACCAATTGACAGATTTTAACGTCCACTTTAACCTGCTCCTTACCTAAAGCTTTAACTATTGCCTCAATTCTTTTAACATATCCACTATGATCGGCACCAAGTACATAAATTAAGTGATTCGCTCCCCGCTCTATTTTATCCTTAGCATATGCAAGATCAGAAGCAAAATAAGACCAACTTCCATCAGCTTTTTCTATAGGACGATCTTGACTATCACCGTACTGAGTAGATTTAAATAATTTTTGAACTCTATTATCCCACTCTTCGTGAATTTTACCTTTAGGGGCAGGTAACGTACCTTCATAAATTAGCCCCATATGCTCCAGTAGTTTAACTGTTTCCTCTATCTCACCTTTATCATGCAATGATTGCTCAGAGAAAAATATATCATGTTTAATCCCTAAATCTGCTAAATCTTTTCTATTTAAATCAAGCATTTTTTCTACGGCAAAACTTTTGATTATTTTGAACCTTTCAGCATCGTTCATTGTTAATAATTTATTGCCGTATTCTTTCGCTAAAATTTGCCCAAGCGGAATTAAATACTCTCCCGGATATAACCCGGCAGGGATAGTAATTTGCTCACCTAAAGTCTCTTTATAACGTAATAATACCGTACTAACTAAATCATTTATTTGTGAGCCTGCATCATTAACATAATATTCTTTTGTAACGGAATAACCTACCTTTTGCAAAATCCTTGCTAGCACATCACCATATACCGCACCCCTAGCATGCCCTATATGCATTGGACCGGTGGGATTTGCTGAAACATACTCGATGTTAATATTTCTGCTTTTATCTATATCAATTTCAAAAAACTGTTCTTCATACTGTAAAATATCCTTTATTGATGCCTGCCAACTATCAGCTTTTATAGTAAAATTAATAAAGCCCGGTCCTGCTATTTCTATACTTGCAATATAAGGTAATGTTATAAGGACTTCTTTAAATTTTAAAGCTACTTCCCGAGGAGCAATACTTTCTTTAGCTGCAATAATCATTGCAATATTACTTGATAAATCACCGTTAAAACTATCTTTCGGTGTTTCAATAGTAGCAGTATTTGCTATTTCTTGATTATTATATAATTGCCTGCTTGCCACAATTATATCTTGTTTCAATTGATTAAATATATTCATAATTATTAAATGTTATTAAAATTCAGCGAATAGAATTCTTACAAATGCTCGCTAATAAGGAGGAATTTGTAGGAGACACAGAACGCGGCACCGCAGCGTACACTTTAGTACGTGAGGATGCGAGTACCGGAGCGACGCACAAATTACCCTAAGAAACAAGTTATGTAGGAAGTCGAACAGAGCTGATTATATTCCTGAATGGCAAAACGGTCAGTCATCCCTGCTATATAATCAGCAACAACTCTAGCTTTACTATATGTTTCATTAGAATCTATTAGCATTTTCCAATTAACCGGCAATAAATTAATATCATCCATATAAACCTTAAACAGACCTTGTACGATTTTAGTACATTTAAGACTGATGGCCGTAATTTTATTACTTTTATAAACTCGCTCATGAAGAAACTTCTTAGTTTCCTTAATATTTTCATTAGTTTTTTCCGTAAAATCCACTATCTGATAATTCAAGTTACGTATCTCATCTATGTTAGTAATTTTTTCTTTATTTAAATTTTCTTTTGTTTGCCATAATAAATCGGTAATTAACTCATGTATTAGCTTACGTACTACCTCATAAATCAGACATGAGGAACTAATACCTTTAAATTTTGACTTGAGTTCAACAACATGTTGATCAATATATTTAAGTTCAGCAAGACTATTAAAATCGATAATTTTAGCACTGATACTATCTTCCAAATCATGCGAAATATAACTAATATCATCGGCAAGAGCTGCTATTTGAGCCTCTGCTGATGCATAGGTACTAAGTTCTAAATCATTTTGCTTATTATACTCTGCTATATATTCATTTATCTCGCCTAATATAGGACCGTTATGTTTTACTATTCCTTCTAAAACTTCCCATGTTAAATTTACTCCATTATAAGCCGCATATCTTTTTTCAAGTAATGTTAGTATCTTTAAAGATTGAGCATTATGAGAAAAGCCGTTATACTCTCTCATACATTCATTTAAAGCCCGCTCTCCCGCATGACCGAAAGGCGTATGCCCAAGATCATGAGCAAGTGCTATTGTCTCAGCTAAATCATTTGATAAATTTAAAGTATTAGCAACCGAACGTGCCACAGTTGAAACCTCTAGAGAATGAGTTAGCCTATTTCTGTAATGATCTCCCTCGTGATTAATAAAAACTTGAGTTTTATATTGCAAACGCCTAAATGCATTAGTATGTATAATGCGATCACGATCACGTTCAAACTCGTTTCTATAAGAGGTCGGGATTTCCTTATATAATCTTCCCCTACTTTTAAGAGGATCAGAAGCGTATGAAGCAAGCATCGTTATCCTTTATTTTGAAAGACATTGTTGTGTGATTCTAACTTTGGCGTCATTGCGAGGAAATTGCATAACAATTGATGAAGCAATCTCAGGAGTTTGTTATTATTTCATGAGATTGCCACGCAGCCTACGGCTGCTCGCAATGCCAATTGAGTATCCACATAACAAAGCCAACTTGAAAAATATCAAGATATACTATATAATTTATGAGACTTTTACAAGGTAATTTTAAGTGACGATAACAATTACAGATAGAGCTTTTGAACGGGTTCGCGAGTTAGTAAAGCTAGAAAAAGATAAGAATTTAGTACTGCGAGTTTCGGTTGATAGCGGCGGTTGCTCAGGACTTATGTATAATTACGAACTAGTCTCACAAAATAATATAGAGCAAGACGATTATGTCATTACTAAACATAATACTACAATTATTATTGATCCTATCTCTCAAAAATTTATGCTAAATTGCACTCTTGATTTTATAGAAGAGCTAGGCAGTTCATATTTCAACGTTAGTAATCCGCAAGCTAAAGCAAAATGCGGCTGCGGTAATTCTTTCTCGGTGTAAATGCAAGTATTGCGAGTGGGCATTGTTATTACATCGCAACGTCAAACTTTTAATGTTAATCATTAAGTTGCATAGTTGCTCCACCTACCTCAACTTCGTCATTATTATCATAAGGAGGACGCTCTACTTCATTACTATTAACGTTATTATCTTTGTATTCTTCGTTATCTGAAGAATTACTATCTATGTTAATATAAACATGTTGTTCTTGGGCTTGTTGAGAGCTATTAAATTTTGTTTTAATGTTTCAGCTTGAGATTTTCTTAAATTTAGTCCTTGTCCTTTACATTGCCCCGTAGAGAGAATTTTAAGGCCTTGAGATTGTCTTATTAAATCATCGCATACCAAAACTCCGCAGTCCGAAGTATTTCCTTCTTCTTGTTGAGTTTTTAAATCCATTATTGCTGCATCCGAGCAAACCTCGGTAATAAGTTTGACTAAGTCAGGACGATTATTTAACGATCTACCCAAAGGATCATTATAAGTAAATATTATCTCTTACCCAATGCCCATGTCCTGTATTAATCGGCATTTGTTTACTTCTTGTTGATCATTAGTCAATTGCTCATTTTGATTTTATTGTACTTCTGGCCACTCCTTGGCTTGTGGCTCCGGCAGTGAAACAAAATCATTTATTATAGTCTGTGTATCACTTAAAAATTTTGTTCTGTCAGCCTCTTTAGTAACTATACTCAGATCTTCCATCTTACCTTTATCAAGCATTGAGCATATAAAAGCAGTATTGTCCTCCATCTCCATACTATAAACTTTATGAACTTTTAACAATAATTTTTGTTCTTCCTAAAGGCTAGCTATACTTACAGCCTTTAAATATTCAAAAGCAGCTAGCGGTACTAAATTTAATTTAAATAAAAATTCTCCTAAAGATATATAAAGATCTTTTTTTAAAGATAGATAATTCTCTACTTCTTTTTTATTCTTAGGGATGTTAAAAATTTCTCTAAGAATAAAACTACACTCTTCTATCGGGTCGGGTCTATACTTAAACTTACCTTGAAATATTTTATTACTTCAAGAAGCAATTTAGTTACTATTTCGCTTTTATTTTCGTCCTTATAGAATCTCCCTAAATTTAAAAAAAATCCACCTATTTTTTTACAAATATTGCTAAAAATGTACGGAATTGTATCATGACCATAGAGAAAGTTAAAATCTTTTTCAATTTCCAGAGCATTAATATATTCTCTTATTGCTTTAAACCAATCTAATTCCGATTTATTATTTTCATAGATTATACCTCAATAATAATGAGCATTGGCTTTTATTTCATTTATAGATATAACAATATGCTCAGCTTGCGATCCCGTAAGTTTATCAAGCCATTCTAATGCTTCTTCATAAGATTTTTTTTGTTCTTTATTAGATGCTACATTATCGGTTACTTGATAAGGTTTTTAGTTACTAAAATCCAAAGCGGTTACATTGATAAACTCTGCAAGCCCGCCATTTGGTTTTACTAATGTTTCATTAAATATATATATTTTGAAAGGTAAAATTTGAAATTATTTTTCTTTTGTAATTTTATCATATTTTTTTAGTTTGATAAGAATGGACTCCAGATTATCCAACTTTATCATACATGGACCGTCGCTTGGAGCGTTATCGGGGTCTTGATGTACTTCCATATACATACCGGCGATACCTACAGAAGTTGCTGCCTTTGCAAGTAACTCTACATATTTTCTTTCTCCGCCGGTACTGCCTCCTAGCCCGCCCGGTTGCTGAACGGAATGTGTGGCATCAAAAACTACAGGTACATTTAACTCTGCCATTATTGCAAGACTACGCATATCAGATACCAAGTTATTATAGCCAAAACATGTTCCTCGCTCTGTAAATAATATATCCTTTACTCCAAAAGCTTCTAGTTTTGTTTGTACATTTTTCATATCCCACGGAGCTAGGAACTGTCCTTTTTTTACTTTTACTATTTTACCTGTTTTTGCTGCAGCTTGAAGCAAGTCGGTTTGTCTACATAAAAATGCCGGAATTTGTAAAATATCTGCTACTTCGGCTGTTTCAGTACATTGACTCTCTGAATGAACATCAGTAACAATAGGGCAATTGAATTCAGATTTTACTTTTGATAAAATTTCTAAACCTTTCTCAATACCAAGTCCTCTAATCCCATGTATGGAAGTTCTATTAGCTTTATCAAAAGAAGATTTATAAATAAATGGAATCTCAAGCTTGCTAGTTAATTTAACAAGTTTTTCTGCCATAAACAAAGCATGATCTTTGCCTTCAATCTGACAAGGCCCTGTAATTAGAACAAACGGTAAATCATTTCCTATTTTGATATTGTTAAGTTTTACTACTTTTTGCATAATTCTTAGATTTAATTAATTGAACGAGGCACGGATTAGTGTTTCTCTGTTATATCAGGTATTGATTTATTTTCTATTAATTATTAGTGTATAATATTTTTCTTTTATTGTCGTTAAATCATAACTACCATGATAATAACCTTCTAGGTTAATAATTTTTTTTAAATAAAAATTTATTTGCTCTGTTTCTAACGGTTCATCTATATTTTTTACAATAGACGACTTAATATTAATTAAATACGCTTTTATTTTTTTTAATTCTTTAATAATTATAAAAATATCATGCGGTTTTGTTACCAATATTCCTACAAATAAAATTAATAATATTTGCGTTAAAGACATATTTATATTAATTTCTTATGTTTATATTTTGGATTTAAAATACTTTCCCTGTTAGTACTTAGCATATATTCATGATAATCTTGATAATTTCCTTCAAACCATGTAGCATTATTTTCTTTATCATATGATATAATATGAGTGGTTATTCTATCTAAAAACCACCTATCATGACTAATCACTAATACACAACCTGCAAAATCTAAAATAGCATCTTCAAGTGCTCTTAACGTATCAATATCTAAATCATTAGACGGCTCATCTAATAATATAACATTTGTTCCTTCTTTTAGTAATTTTGCCAAATGTACTCTGTTACGTTCTCCACCTGAAAGTTGTCCAACTTTTTTTTGTTGATCACCGCCTCTAAAATTAAAAGCTGCACAATAAGCTCTACTTTTAATTATTCTATTACCAAGTTGTAATTCATCTAGACCTTCTGAAATTTCTTCCCATATAGTCTTATTATCATCTAAATGATCCCGTGATTGATCGACATAACCTAATTTTACCGTTTGACCAATTTTAATAGAACCACTATCTGGCATTATTTTACCTGTAATAATATTAAACAAAGTAGACTTACCTGCTCCATTCGGTCCAATAATTCCTACAATAGCTCCACGTGGAACTTTAAAACTAAAATCTGATAATAATATTTTATTATTAAATTTTTTAGCTATATGTTCTGCTTCAATAACAAAATCACCTAAACGAGGTCCGTTAGGTATAATTATTTGAGTAGGATCGGTTTTTTGTTCTTGTTGTTTATTTAATAACTCTTGATATGCTGTAATACGCGCTTTATTTTTTGATTGTCTAGCTTTTGGAGTTTGACGAATCCATTCAAGTTCACGATTCAATTGTTTTTTTCTATCATCGTCTTCTTTATTTTCTAAAGCTAATTTTTTTTGCTTCTGCTCAAGCCAAGAACTATAATTTGATTCCCACGGTATACAATTTCCACGATCTATTTCTAATATCCATTCTGTAACATTATCTAAAAAATAACGATCATGGGTAATTACTATTACAGTACCTTCATAATGCTTTAAATAATCCTCAAGCCACGAAACTGATTCTGCATCCAAATGATTTGTAGGTTCATCAAGTAACAACATATCAGGTTTCTCTAAAAGCAATTTACATAAAGCTACTCTTCTTTTTTCTCCACCGGAAATTTTTGTAATATCTGCTTCTTTTGGTGGGCAACGTAAAGCAAGCATTGCAATCTCTATTTCACGTTCTAGATTCCATCCATCACAATTGTCTATTTTTTCTTGCAATTCTGCTTGTTTATCAAAAAGCTTTTGCATTTCTTCATCAGTGATTTCAGCAGCAAATTTGTTACTTATATAATTAAATTCATCAATAAGTTTTTTCTTTTCATGAAGACCTTCTATGATATTATCAAAAACATTTTTACTAGCATCAAGATACGGTTCTTGAGGTAAATATCCTACTTTTATACCAATTTTAGCCGTTGCTTTACCTTCAAATTCTTTATCAATACCTGCCATTATTTTTAATAAAGTTGATTTGCCTGCTCCATTTGGACCTATTATACCGATTTTAGCTTTTGGTAAAAATGATAAATTTATTTCTTTTAAAATTCGTTTACCATTTATAGTTTTGCTTAAACCAACCATTTCATAAACATATTGATATGACATAAATTATTTCCTTATATTATTATTTTACACCGATATATATATTTACTACTGTATTGTATGAATTTATTGCTCTATGATCATATAATTCAAAATCAGACATTGTAATTTCTATCATTGTTTTTCTCGTTTAGATATTTATCTTAAGAAATAAAATGCTGTATATATACTTTAATTTTAGCAGCTTGAGGATTGTGTATACTTTTATACTTATAATTTTTCCATATGCATTTTAATTTAATTTTAATAATATCAAGTCTAATTCTGCCAAATCTTTATAATGAAATATTAATTTTCCACCTAATGGATAATTTTCGATTGTTATTTTTATACCAAATTTTTCTGATAAAACTTTTACTAATAATTCTAGATCATTATCCTTAGCGTTGTCCTTTAAAAAACGCTTTCCTATTTTGTTATTATTAGGGGATTTTGTATACTCATTTTTATACCATTGTCTTACTAGTTCTTCTGTTTGACGTACATTTAAATCATTATTTATAATATGATCGGCTATTACTTCTGCATGTTCATGATTTATTAAACACCGAGCTTGCCCCATACTTAGTATATTTTCATTTACTTTATCTTGAATAGACTGCGGCAAATTATTCAGCCTTAATAAATTAGCTATATGACTACGACTTTTACCAAGCCTTTCAGCTAATTTTTCTGCCGTATAATTAAAATTTTCTATTAAATATTTAAAGCCACGTGCTTCTTCCATTACTGTTAAATCAGTTCTTTGTATGTTCTCAATTAATGCTATTTCCATACTCTCTCTAGCATCTAAATTTTTTATAATTACCGGTATCTCTAAAACTTTTGCTAATTTACATGCACGCCAACGTCGCTCTCCTGCTATAATTTGGAAATTATTATCAACAATAATAGGCTGTAATAAACCATTCTTCAATATAGAATCTGCTAATTCTTTTATTTTATCATATTCAAAGTTTTTTCTAGGCTGATTCTCGTTTGGTCTTATTTTATCAATATTTATTATTTGTACTATTTCTGATTCTATAGAAATAACTTCTTCTCCAAGTAATGAAGATAATCCTCTTCCTAGTCCTTTATTTTTCGCCATATCTTTCTAAGATTTCTTTTGTAAGTTCTATATATGCAACTGCTCCCGAACATTTATAATCATATATAATAGCCGGTTTCCCATATGAAGGAGCTTCAGATAGTTTAATATTTCTTGGAATAACGGTTTTAAATACTAATTCTCCTAAGCATTTTCTAACATCATCTTCTACTTGTTCAGTTAAACGATTACGCTTATCATACATTGTAAATAATATACCTGCAATTTTTATCTTAGGATTTAATTTTTTCTCTACAATTTCAATTGTTTTTAACAAATGACTTAATCCTTCTAAAGAATAAAAATCACATTGCATTGGAATCAGTACTTCATCGCTTGCAACTAAAGCGTTTACCGTTAATAAATTTAATGAAGGAGGGCAATCAATAATTATATAATCATATAATATTTTTATTTCTGCCAATAGCTTCATTAAAATATATTCTCGATCCTTTAATTTTGTTAAGTCTAATTCAGCTGCAGATAGATTAGTGTTTGAAGTAATTATTTCTAAATTTGGTATATCTGTAGAAATTATTGCATCTTGCAATTCTATTAAATTTGTTAATACTTGGTATATAGTATTTTTGCGTTGTTGCTGACTAATTCCAAAACCGGTACTACTATTCCCTTGAGGATCAAGATCTATAACTAAAATTTTTTTATTTACAGCAGCAAAAGCTGTAGCTAAATTTACAGTAGTTGTAGTTTTAGCTACCCCTCCTTTTTGATTAACAATAGCAATTACTTTCATATCATTTTTGTTAAATTACTAACTTCTAGAATTTTCCCTTCTTCACAAGTAATACTTTGATGTATTAAATAATCAAATAACCATCTCTCTTTAGCTTCTACTATTTCAGTTAAATAATTTTTTCCTTTTAATAACAAAAATTTTTCGCGTACTGAAATATTTTTTATGCAATTAAATATTGTATTGAAGTTAGAGAAAGCTCTACAAGTTAATATACTACAATCTATTTCTACTTTTTCTATTCTTTGATTGATTATTTGTATGTTATTATTTGATATCTTTGATGCTTTTTCTAAAAATATACATTTACGTAAATCAGCTTCTATTAAACTTACTTGCGCTACCCCCGCTATAGATAATACTATACCAGGCAAACCGGAACCGCTTCCTATATCAACCAAATGTATTTCTTTATTATCAATATATTGTATTAATTGTAATGAGTCTAATATATGACGTTGCCAAAAATTATGTATAGTATTATCCGATACAAGATTGATTGATTTATTCCATTTTTTAACTAACTTTTGAAAAATTTCTAACTTTTCAATTATTTCACGTGGAACTTCCATCACTATATTTAGTTTTTAAATAAATTATAATAGCCGTAATTGCTGCAGGTGTAATCCCTGGAATTCGACGTGCTACACCAATAGTAGTAGGTTTATGGGAAGAAAGTTTTTCCTGTATCTCTAATGATATACTTGGTATTTTAAAATAGTCAATATTTTTAGGTATGAACTGCGCCTCTTCACTTTGAAATAAATTAATATCTGCATGTTGTCTAGTTAAATATGAAGCATATTTTGCTTCAATATAGAGTAATTGCAAAATGTTATTATTTTGTGTTTCTTTAAGCATAGGAAAAATTTTAATAGCTTGTTCAACATTAAAATTAGGTATTTTAAATAAGTCTAATACTGTTTTATATGTACCATCCTGTGCAACCTGTATACCCATTTTAGCAAGTTTACTAGTAGTTAAAGACAAAGTATTTAATAATGATTTTATTTTTTCTATATCTTCACATTTTTTTGTGAATATTTTTTTACGTTTTTCTGATACGACTCCAATTTTCATCCCTAATTCCGTTAAACGTAAATCAGAGTTATCTGCTCTTAAAGACAATCTATATTCTGAGCGAGAAGTAAACATACGATAAGGTTCAATAGTACCAAATGTTGTTAAATCGTCAATCATTACTCCAATATAACTATTTGCTCTTGTTAACATAAACGGCGCTTGATCTTTTACTGCTAAAGCAGCATTTATACCGGCTATTATACCTTGCCCTGCGGCTTCCTCATATCCTGTAGTACCGTTAATTTGCCCGGCCAAATACAATCCAGCTATTTTTTTTGTCTCTAGCGTAACACTTATTTCACGTGGATCAACATAATCATATTCTATAGCATAACCTGGACGTAAAATCTTTACATTTTCTAATCCTGGTATTGTTTTGATTAATTTATGTTGCACATCTTCAGGTAAAGAAGTAGAAATACCGTTTGGATAAATCGTATAATCATCTAACCCTTCAGGTTCTAAAAATATACGATGCTCTGATTTTGTACTAAATCTGACTATTTTATCTTCAATAGAAGGACAATATCGCGGTCCTATTCCTTCTATTTGCCCTGAATACATTGCAGATTTATCAAGATTCTCACGTATAATATCATGAGTTTCTGAGGTTGTTTTTGTGATAAAACAATTTATCTGAGAAACATTAACAATATTTGTTAATTCAGAAAAAGGACGAGGGATTTTATCGCCGGGTTGTACAATTGTTTTACTATAATCAATAGTACGTCCATCAATTCGAGGCGGTGTACCTGTTTTTAAACGAGCCAGTTTAAAACCTATTTGTTTTAATGTATTTGATAATCCATACGAAGGCTCTTCATCTACTCTACCGGCAGGGATTTTTTTTTGTCCAATATGAATAAGACCTGATAGGAAAGTACCTGTAGTTAATATAATTTTTTGACAAAGAATTTTGCTACCGTTATTTAAAATAACCGCTTCAATTTTAGAAGATTTAATTTCTATATCTTCCACTTTTCCATATAATATATCTAGATTAGGATAATTTGTTAATATTTGATACATCGCTTTTTTATAAAGCTTTCGATCAGCTTGAGCTCTAGGTCCCCAAACTGCTGGTCCTCTAGTCTCATTCAACATTTTATAATGTATACCGGCTTGGTCTATAACATAACCCATTAACCCATCAAGTGCATCGATTTCTTTAACTAATGTGCCTTTTGCAATGCCACCGATTGCTGGATTGCAAGACATTTCGCCTAAATTTTCCGGTTTTAACGTAATTAAGAGAGTAGGGACTCCAAGACGTGCAGAAGCGGCAGCTGCTTCTACGCCTGCATGTCCACCGCCTATAACTATTACGTCATATTTTAGCATTAATTATTCTATAATTTCAGATTTATTAAAGAAAAATTCGATTTCTCTTTTCGCACTATTTTCACTATCTGAACCATGAATACTATTAGCCTCAATTGATTCGCCTAAATCTTTTCTAATAGTGCCCGCTTCAGCTTCAGCAGGATTAGTTGCACCCATAACGGTGCGGTTTAAAGTTATAGCATCCTCCCCCTTAAGCACTTGAAGTACTACCGCTCCTGAAGTAATATATTCAACTAAGCTATTAAAAAACGGTCTTGCTCTATGCTCATCATAAAAACATGCAGCTTCATATTTAGTTAAAAATTTCATTTTCTGAGCTACTATTTTTAAACCGGCATTTTCTAAGTAAGTATTAACTTGCCCTATTTTATTCCTTTTGATAACATCAGGCTTAATCATTGAAAAAGTATATTGTATTGTCATTTTGTAACCTATTTATTATAATTATTAAATTTATTTTTTAGCTGAACAATTCCATATTAAAGCAAATAATCCTCCTCCTAAAAGAGCAGAAATACTGAAAAATATAAATACCCCATTCCAACCATAATTATCGCTAATCCATCCTACGCCGACTCCCGCAATAGCCGCTCCTAAATAACCAAATAACCCTGATAATCCATTAGCCGTACCAACAGCCTGACGGGTACTAAAATCAGCAGCTGCTATACCTACAAGGAGCTGAGGTCCTGAAACAAAAAAGCCTATTAAAGAAAGAATTACTATACTTAATAATTCACTGTGAATAGGAAGTTTCCAAAACAAGACTAACAATAAGCTAAGCAATACCATACATATGGATGCAACAGGACCTCGACGACCTTGAAATAGTTTATCAGATAAAACACCTGCTATTAATGCCCCTGGGATACCTATCATTTCATATAAACCAATTTGTAAGCCTGCATTTGCAAGACTTATATTACGTAAATCTTTTAAAAATGTTGGAGCCCAATAAATTACTCCGGAACGTATTATATACACAAACATGTTTGCTAAACAAACATACCATATTAGCTTATTATAAAAGACCATTTTAAGTAATTGTGGAGTTAATAGCTTCTCATAATCTCCTATAGCTTCAGGCGGATATTCTTTATATTCCTCTACGGTAGATAAACCTACTTCTTTTGGAGAATTACGAAGCCTATTATATAAAAAAAGCGATACTACACAAGCAACTACGCCTGGAACAAAAAAGGCAGCTCTCCAATCAAATTTATCGATTAAATAACCGCAGCTTATCATAGCAAGGGCACCACCTATTTGATTAGAAGTTGCACCCATAGCCCATTTAGTTCCAAGTTCTTTTGAAACGAACCAGTGAGTAAGCATCTTTGTTGCAGGAGGCCAACCCATAGATTGAAACCAGTTACTGGCTATCCATAAAATTCCTATAAGCCATAAAGAATCTGAAAAACCTATTAGCATAGTAATGATCCCGACAAATAAAAGACCCAAAACCATAAATACCCGAGCATTAACTTTATCGCTAATAAATCCGTTACAAGCTTTACTAACTCCATACATAATAGATGAAGCAGTTAATATCCAGCCAATTTGTGTTTTAGTAACCCCAAAATATTCTCTTATAGCAGGAGTTGCTATATTAAAATTCTGACGACAAAAATAAAAAGTTGCGTAACCTATAATAATAGAATACAAAATCCTTACTCGCCAACTATTATATTTTTTTACATATGGCGATCTTGGAGTTTTAATTTTGGATCTTGTATTTGTCATATTATAAACCCTCCGACTATAAAAAAAGCAAGTTTCAGAGTCTAGCGGTAAATAAATTTTCATTAATAATTAAAGAGCTTTTTTGTTACAAATTATAAGATTTTTGAAGGAATATTATTCATATTTCACAAAAATCTTATAATTTGTAACAAAAAAGCTCTTTAATTATTAATGAAAATTTATTTACCGCTAGACTCTTAGAAGCTTGTTTTTTTTACAAAATTAAATTTTAACAAATTCTATTTTTCGGTTTTATTTACCAAAACTTTATACTCTTTATTTAAACCTTTAACGGCATATATCCATAATATTACTATTACAAAGAATATAGAAGCAAAATAAGGAGTTGCCTCTACAAAACCAAATGCAGGAAATAAAATAAAGAATGTAGATTGAATAATAGCACCGCCTGATTTACCAAATCTTCCTCCGATAACTTCAACAGCTGCTTGCCCTTTTACTCGTAAATCCTTATCAAGCGGAATATACGCCATGTTTTTAGTGGCATCAAATAAAGAATATTTTACACCTTTACTTAAAACATTTTGAATCATACCGATCATAACAGCAAGTACTAAAGGACCTGAAGCAAGAATACCTGTTAAATGCATAGCAATAACACTATCAAAAAAGATAAATGCAAAAAATGCTGCACCGGTAATTAACATCATTAATGGAGTTATCATAGCTGCAGTTAGCCATGATACTTTTCTTAAAATATTACTACCTATAAGCATGAAAGCAATTGCAACCCAACCCTGATAAAATTGGAACTTACCCATATATATAGTATAAGCCTCTTTCGTCGGATATAATTCTTTTACTTTGGATTTCCAAACACCTTCAACTAAATTTACTGAAACACCGTAAGCAATAAGTAACAATGCAATATAACCTACATACTTAGAAGTAAAGATCATTTTAAAACTGTCTATTAATGACATTTTAGCTTTAGCTTTCTTTTCTTTTACTAATGCCGGATCATAAAGTCTAGGATCGGTTAGAACGTTTTTATTCATCCATCTATATGTTAATATTACCAAAAAGCTACTTGTTATCATTATAACAAATAAAGGCACAAATTTTAGATGTTCTGCAACTATTTGAGTTTTTTCATGCAAGCAATAGCCAATAATTACGGATGTTACAGGCAATGCTAAATTAGCAAGTAAACCAAACATTGAGTAAAAACGTTTAGCTTCATCGGTTTTAGTAATTTGGTTAGCAAATTGCCAAAATAATAAACTAAGCATCATTGTTCCCCAAAGCTCTGCCATAGTATAAAAAGATGCAAAACTCCATTTCCCAATTATTCTTATAAACCATTTGAAATTAGGATAAGCTAAACTCCAAGATTCTATGGTTTCAGGATTAGGATGCACTAAATCAGGGTAAGGGTAAAGAACAAACGCAAATAATGCAAAATACCCTAAGAAAAATGAAGTAATAACATAAAACACGTTTTCTTGCTTTAAAATATCGCAGAGCTTAACATAAATTACCATAGCGATTACGGCAGAAGGTAGTACTATATATGTTTTTAAGAAACTTATTGCTTCTGCCCCTATATCCGTTACTACAAACCCGTCTTTAATTGAACGAAGCGTTGAGTAGTTCAATAAAATACAGAACATCATAAACGCCATAGGAAGAAACTTCTTATTTTCATATCTTTCTATAGGCCAAATTACCTTGCTTAGTTCCGAGAGATAATTGTCACTTTTGGGAGTACTCATAAATTAAATTTTTCTATTTATTTTGAAGATAAATATTGTACTAGAATATGTTAGAAAAGTCAAACCTATTGATTTTTTCTCAAAAGAAATTAAATAAAATTATTAACTATAGGATGCGTAAAAGAAATATGAAAAATGAAAACAATATTTCATTACCGCAATATGTAACTTTGAACATTCAAACCTTAAATAGTTCAGAGGATAAAACTATTAGAATAAAAGCAAAAACTTTAAACTTTCTGTTATCTTCAGAAGATTTACGTGATATATCTATTTTAGAAAAGAAATATGATCAAGAAGAAAATTGTGCAGGACTTGCTGCACCGCAAATAGGCATATCAAAATGTATAATGTATAATAATATTTGCAATACATGAAGATGCAAAGTTAAAAAAATGGCGTCCTGACCTTAAGGATACAATGCCTAAAACTATTTGACTTAATCCCTCATATAAACTGATAGGTATTGATAAACATGAAGATTACGAAGGACGCTTTTCTGTTGAAAATGCTATAGGACCGGTAGCAAGATTCAAGAAAATTCATTATCACGCATATGATATAAATGGAAATCAAATTCAAGGTATCGCAGAAGGATTTTTAGCAAGAGTTATCCAGCATGAAAGCGATCATCTAAACGGAAAAGTATTTTTAGATTAGCTCCCAAAAAAATAATGACTAAAGAAGAATATTTAGAAATGCGTAAAAAAGCAACGGAGCAGGAAAATATAAAATCTTAGAGTTTTCTCAATCTCAAATATCATTCTAGCTAAAATTTGAGTATGTCATTCCCGCGGAAGCGGGAATCTAGAAAAAAAAACGAAATTATCCAAACTTTTAATATGAAAATTAAATACATTTATATCTTTTAGTTACTGAATTCCTGCCTTCGCAGGAATGATATTGTTCCTTGTTAAGGCAACGTAAATTTACTTTATATTATTTGGTATAATACTATTGCATCGGATACGGGACGCACGAGATGTTCGCCTAAAGCTTCATCTTCATCACCTGTTACATTATTTATAATTTTTCCGCCCATGCATAATGTAGAAGAACCGCCACCGTCTAAATTGATTGCCGATTCATATCCAAGGCTTAACATATAATCTGCAAGTTCTGTTTTAGTTAACCCTATCACAGTATCATTAACAAGGTGTTTTTCTAAAATTTTTAAAGCTTCAGGGATTGTTAATTTATCAACATTTCTCTTTCCATAATATTGATCTTACTTGCACAAGCTTAAGGGCTTTTACATGTTGCTTATAAATATGCTCGACTACAACTATAGTGCCGTCATTACACACTCCTAAGGCAATACAAACATGAGCCGGATCATCTTGCTTTGGATTACCTACAACATTTTTACCGTTTTGAACCAATCAGGGAATACCGGTTACTATTAAAGCAGTGTTACTTAAATTTATAAGCTTACCGTCTTTATCGATAAATTCTAAATTTAACTTTACAGAATCATTTATATTTACTACCGGCTAACTTGTTTCTTGTGGAAAGGACAATAAAAGCCTTTCTGTGGAATTTGATTATCACCATGCTTACTTATTGCCGTAACAATAAAATTAGACCTATTCTGATCAATCAAAATTTCTTTGTTATAGTATACGGCGTTAATGTGGGAGACACCCAAACATCATTATAGAAAGTAATATCTTTTAGGTTTGAAAAATCATTACCGGCGATTTCAAAGAATCCAGCATTAATAGCAGCAGCTGCATTAGTGCGGTGTGCCATAACGTTTACTGTTTCTCTGCCTATACTATAACCTGATTATGAGCTTTAACTAGTTTTAACCCCAAATTCTTAGGATCAATAGTTAATACATGAATCACATGCTCATCTTTTTCATAACGATTATATGTTAAGCCTTTATATTCCTTTGCGTATATTTTAAAACTGATTATTAAAGCAAGAAATAAGTAAACTAATCTAATCATATTGTTTTACTTTTTTTAACAATAAAATTTAACCATAATGCCTCTTTACTTGGAGAGAATCTCTTACTCTTTTCCGTCCATATTTTAACTATTTCAAAAATAAGGTTTATCTTTATGCATATTGTAAAAATCACGATCATCACGTTGTATAATATCTGAACTGTATCCTATCCGTAAGAAGCATAAAAAATGCCTTCCGGCTTTAATGCAGCATGAATTTTTTATACACATTGATTGTTTCATTATAAGGCACATGAAGGAGAGTTGCTTGAGCCCAAACACCATCAAACGACTCCTTAAAATCGATATCTTGAAAAATGGAGTGCAGTACATCTATTCCGGTTGCTTTTGTAGCTAATTTAAACATTTCGGTTGAACCGTTAAAAGCAGTAACTTGACATCTAAAATATGAACTTGTTCAGGTAAATAGCTAATAAATGCTTTATAGTTATCAGACAAATCTGCATTGATTGTTCTGCTATAAAACTCTTGAGCGTTATTATTATAATATTGTATATTTTGCATAATTTTATATTTTTCCAACTATTAGTATATTTATACTCACCAAACAATAAAATACAAATAGAAAATACATATAATTTCTATTATATATTAGACTTCTTTTCGAACTCGCTTATAGGAAGGAATTTGGAGGAAACACGGAACGCAGCACCGCAGCGTATAAAAAAGTACGTGAGGATGCGAGTACCGGATTGACGTACAAATTACCCCTAGAAGTAGAGTTCCAAAAGAAGTCTATTGACTATTAGACTTAAAAATGGTCTACTTATCAAGAATAAGACTTAAGGTTTATATGATAAAAAAAATAATATTTGGAATAGCTATTTTACTTAGTACAAGCTGCTTTGCCAATAGTACAACTTCTGACGGCTCAAAAAAAGATGCAGCAAAAACTAACGATGTTACAACACAAAAAATTATAGATGATTTTTCTGCTTACGCCGGTACTATAAAACCGGAAGTACGGGAGGAGATACAAAAATATAGAGTAACAATAGTCAAGATTAATAAGAAGAAACGTGAACTATATAACAGCCTTTCCAAAGAGGCTCAAAATTTTTTAGCAGAGCAACAAAAATATAAACAAAAACTATCTATCTCTAAACTATCGGCAGAAAACGACCAAAAGAATAATACTGCTGATTCTAATGATAATAAGAGCAAAGATACAAAATAAATTACTTTTCTTAGCCGTTATTGTACGGGTCAAAAAATCGTCATTGCGAGCAGCCGTAGGCTATGCAGCAATCTCACGAAATAATAACAAACTCCCTCGCAATGACGGATAAACCTATCCATACAACAACTCCGCTTTTAGTTAGGTATTTCATAAATCTGCTCTACTACACCATCAAGACCCATTAAAAAAGTATAAACTTTTAATTGGGGGAATTTTTCTTTTATTATATCACGGGCCTTGTTTAAAATTACTGCATGTGCTGCCGTTTCTTTTTCCTTGGTATTTAGCTGTTCCTGACCTATAAGTATTTTATAAGCTCCACATTCTCTATGATCAAGAAAAACAATTTGTTTTATGTTATGTAATTCTTGCAAAATCTCAATAGTATCTTCTATTGTTTTTCCCCAATAAGTATATTTGTCGTTAACGAGAGCAAGCGATGCACCGGGCAGTGATACTTTATCAAAATTATCTTCTAATCCTAATTGTTCCATTAATTTATCTGTTTCGTCTATTAATCTAAAATCTACACAACTAATTAAAAGAGTAGAAGCCTCATTTAATGTTTTGAAATGTTCATTACTGACTTCTACCTTTACAACTTTCTTATTGGCAATAATATCATTGTTAGCAGCGTAAAGATTTAAACTAGACACCATAATAAACCCTAAAATTATATATTTTACATGTATCACACAATTCTCCTATTTAAAAATATTTCTTACAGGCTTTAAAATAAGAATAACCTGTAATGATTGTTAAAAAAGCAGCAATCCATAAAATTATTTCCCCTACTATATCTAAATAAATAATTCCTGAACCTTTTGAGCCTAGTATCAATATCGATAAAGCAAACATTTGTAAAAACGTTTTTACCTTAGCGAGTCTCGATACAGGCACACTAACCTTTACTAGAGCTAAAAATTCCCGAAGACCGCTAACTAAAAATTCTCGTGCTAAAATTAATAAGCAAGGTATCTCATCTACATTATCTTTTTTTAGTAGCATGATAATAACACAACCTACAAGTAGCTTATCTGCTATGGGGTCAAACATCTTGCCGAAACTTGTAACTAAATTATATTTTCTTGCAATATAACCATCAAAAAAATCCGTAATACTAGCTAAAACAAATAATAATGCCCCAAGTTTACGTGCAAGTGAATTATTTATATAAAATACCAGTATAATAACTGGAATTACCATTATTCGAGCAATAGTTAGATAATTAGGTAAATTTTTATCTATTCTCATTAATTAATTAAATTTATTAATATAATATTGTTGAATGATGGATAGAATATTATTCCAAGACCAATATATTAAAAGTCCCACAGGAAAACTACTAAACATAAATAAAAAAATTAGCGGCATAAATTTCATTACTTGAGCTTGCATCGGATCCGCAGGTTCAGGACTCATTTTTTGCTGTAAGAACATAGTAATAGCCATTAAAATAGGCCATGCTCCAATCATTAAAAATGACGGCGGCGAGAACGGTAATAAGCCGAATAAATTAAAAATAGTAGTAGGATCAGGTGCAGATAAGTCTTTAATCCAGCCGTAAAACGGTGCTTGCCGCATTTCAATAGTTACATACAATACTTTATAGATGGAGAAAAATACCGGAATTTGAACAAGTATAGGTAAACAACCAGCTACCGGATTTACTTTTTCTTTTTTATATAAAGCCATAATTTCTTGATTTAAACGTGCTTTATCATCACTGTATAAAATTTTTATCCTATCGATTTCCGGCTGTAAATTTTTCATTTTTTTCATCGAACGATAAGACTTATTGGCTAAAGTAAACATTAATAGCTTAATTATAACCGTAACAATTAATATACTAACACCGAAATTACCGACATAGCCATAGAAAAAATTCATGGCGTAGAAAACCGGTTTGGTAATTATATAGAACCAGCCAAAATCAATAGCTCTATCAAATAATTTAATATCATATTGCTTTTCATATTTATCAAGCAAGTCTACTTTTTTTGCTCCAGCAAAAATTCTGCTTTTAATTGAAAAATTTTCGCCGGGCTTTATTATTTGTACCGGTGAAATAAAATCTACCTGATATCTTTCAGTCCCTTGCGTAAGAGCATAATTAAAATTCGAGCTATAATTACCTGATTTATCTGGAATCAAGGAAGATAACCAATATTTATCGGTAATTCCTATCCAGTTAACCTTACTTGCTGCAAATTTTTCACTTTTCTTATCTTTAATATCATCATAAGAATATTCTTTAAGATTCTCGTCTATACACCCGATAGGTCCTTGATGTAATATATTCACCGCTTTCTCTACGGCAATATATTTACGATTTATTAAACCGTAAGATTGCACAGGCAGTTCTTTATCACTATTATTAACGATGGTTTGCTCTATAGTAAATAAATAGTTTTTATCGACAGTAATAGTAACTAAAAATTTAACTCCGTCTTCATTAACCCAAAATAAATGAACAGGTTTTTCAGGGCTTAATATTTCACTATCACTATTCCATATAGTATCGTTGTTAGGGAGTTTTACACTAGATAAATTACTAACTAAACCAACTTCAGCAAAATATGCATTTTCTGTATTAGCCGGTGAAAATAATCTCACTTCAGGACTATTTTTAGATAAATCTTGTTTATATTTCTTTAATATTAAATCATCAAACCTCAGTCCTTTTAATGAAATAGAACCGGTAAGTGATTCAGATTCTATTTTAATACGCTGTACTTGACTTTCTTCACCAGTTGCAGGTTTAACTAAAGCTTTTAACTGTTGTTTCTTTAAATTTTCTGCTTTCTGTACTGCTATTTGTATTTGCTGTTGCTGTTTTTTTTGTTCAGGTTTTACAACAAAATACTGCCAACCGAAAATTATACTTAAAGACAGTATAATAGCGGCTATTAAATTAATTATATTATTATTCATTCCTAGGTCTTAAATTTTAATATTTTTAAAGCTCTAAGTTTTAAAGCATTTAGAGAAAATAATCAAGTAGTATATATACTACTTTGCTTTCAAAAGTATTGAATATCCAAGATGAAAGACAACTTCCATCTTGGATACAAATTTAATTTATTTTTTTATTTTTACTACTTTTCATTTTACTTCGGATATATTATACCACTACTACATTCTGAAATATTTTTAATTTAAATTCAGGAAGTATAGAAATGAAATGTTCAGAAATACTGTCCTGTATATTTTCATAACCTACTAAATTTACTTCTTTAACAAAGATATATATTTCTATAGGCAACCCATAAATCGTAGGTTCAAGCTGTCTTACTAGAAAAGTAAACCCTTCGGTATAAACTGCCGGATTATTTTTTAGATATTCCTGAATATATAATTTGAATAGTTTAATGTTGGTTAAATTTTTCTCTTCTTTATCAAGAGTGATTTTATCTATTACATCCTTTGATATATAAGGAGATTTTTTTAGTGCTTTTAAAATAGTAGCATCACAGAAGTTAATAGTTGCCATATTAATATTAAATACTCTCTTTACCCTTCTTGCTCCTGATTCACTAATTCCTCTATAATTAGTTACGTTAGAATTTAAAATGCTGTAAGTAGGAACTGTGGAAATAGATTGGTCAAAATTCCTAATTGTTACTATGGAAATAGTAATTTTTTCAACTGTTCCTTCAATTTCGCCTATACGTACCCAGTCTCCAATATTAATAATTTCTTGAGTAGTTAGTTGCAAGCTTGCAAGTAATCCTAAAACGGTATCTTTGAAAACAAATGTTAAAAGAGCTGCGGCTGCACCTAAGCTTGTTAAGAATGTACTAAGCGAAATATTTAATATATATGAAATAGTTACCATTGCTGCAATAACTATGATAATAATTTTTAATATTTGAAAATATAAGCTAAGCGGTGCATTTTTTGTAACGGCTTTGATTCTATTGTGATACAGATCTACAAAAGCATCTATAAGCGTTAATAATAACATCGTTACAGATATACCAGTATATAAGATTACTATAGTATCTTTGATTCCCAGTAATACATGCGCTTTAAAAGAAGTAGAATGAAAAATCTTTCCCCAACATACAAAGTAAAGTGCTAATAAAGTATGTAATAAATAACGAAATATAGGATATTTTTTTATCCTTTCATAATCATCATAATGATGTCTAGTTAAATAATTTTTTACAGGAATAAAAATTAATCTTTTAATTAGAAATATCACCGGTATAAGAAATACTAACATAACAAACAATAATACTAACTCAGTACTTGAGGTGTGATATAGATCCATTACATATTGCATATTTTACCTATCATTATTATTATAAATATAAATCTTTTTTATTCTTACTAAGAATTTTATTTTTATCAATAATTTTAACTCAAAAAATTTGGTATTGCTAAGCAAATATAGATACTGTCATTGCGAAGCCACAAAGCAGCTGCAGCAACCCATAAAAATAATAAAAAACTGAATTGCCTCGTCAATTACTTACGTAATTTTACTCAGACGTTAAATGAATTAAATAACTTATTTATCTATGACATTTCCTAATATCAATCCAATTATTTTCTCTATAGGTCCACTTGCTATCTCTTGGTATTCTCTTTCATATGTAATAGGAATTTTACTAGGCTGGTTCTATGCAAATAAAATTATAGAAAAATTTAAGCCTCAAATTACCAAAAAAAATCTAGAAGATTTCATTACTTATGCCGTTATAGGCATAATAGTCGGAGGCAGACTAGGGTTTGTTTTATTATATAACCCTTCTAGATATTTTTCAAATCCAATAGATATCTTAAAAACTTATGAAGGCGGGATGTCTTTCCATGGCGGAGCTTTAGGGGTGATTATTGCTGCTTATTTGTTTTGCCGAAAATATAAAATTAATTTTTTAAGTCTCACGGATATAATAGCCACCGTAGTACCTATCGGATTATTTTTAGGTAGAATCGCTAATTTTATTAACGGCGAACTATACGGACGTATTACAAATACTTCTTTTGGTATGATTTTTCCGAATAGTGATTTGATGCCAAGACATCCTAGTCAATTATATGAAGCTTTTTTTGAAGGTTTAGTATTATTTAGTATCTTAGCATATGCAACATTTAAGCACAAAACTCTTAAAAAGTGCGGTTTAAACTTAGGAATATTTTTAACATTTTACGGTCTTTTCCGAATCACTATTGAAATATTTAGAGAACCCGACATACAAATCGGATTTATTTTAGATAGCTTGACTATGGGACAAATTTTATCTGTACCTATGTTACTTTTAGGAAGTTATTTAATATGTCAATCGAATCCAAAATAAGACAATTAATTGATCAAAACGGTTATATTACTTGCGATGTCCTCATGCAGGAGGTATTAAACTTAAATCCTACTTCCTATTATAAGCAAGTAAAATCATTGGCTAGCGAAGGTGACTTTGTTACAGCTCCTGAAATTTCACAGCTATTCGGTGAAATTATCGGCTTATGGTGTATCAGAGAGTGGCAAAGAATTGGCTGCCCAAAAAGTCTTAGTTTAGTAGAGCTTGGTCCTGGTCGAGGTCTATTAATGCGTGATTTACTACGTACTGCAAAATTAGTACCAGAATTTTATAAAGCTTTATCAATTGAACTAATAGAAATTAATAAAAATTTTATTGCTCATCAAAAGGCTAATTTACAAGATATTAATTTACCGATTAGTCATCAATCATTTATAGAAGATATACCAAAAAAGCCTACTATAATAATAGCTAACGAATTCTTTGATGCTATACCGATAAAACAATATATTAAAGTCAAGGAATTATGGTATGAAAGAATATTTGTAGTGCAGCCGGTAGACGAAAGAATTAAATACGATAAAATAAGCGTTAATAAGCAATTACAAGAATATCTGCTGCATACTCATATTGAAGCAAAAGACGGGGCAGTACTTGAAGAATCGTATAAATCGATAGAAATTATAAAATTTATAGCGCAGCATCTAAAAAGACTAAGCGGCAGTAGCTTAATAATAGATTACGGCTATGATATAGCTCCGAATTGTAGAACTAGATATCAATATAATCAAACATTACAAGCGGTTAAAAACCATAAATATTGCCCCATCCTTGAAAATCTTGGAGCAGCTGATTTATCGGCACATGTGGATTTTTATGCATTAAAGACGGTAGCTAAAAACAGCAAACTAAACGTAATAGATACAATATCGCAACGAGATTTTTTAATAGAAAATGGAATCTTATTACGCAAACAAACATTGCAAGACAAGCTTAATGATAGACATCTTTCCAAATTCGCTTATAGAGAGGAATTTAAAGGAGACACGAAACGCAGCACCGCAGCGTACACTTTAGTACGTGAGGATGCGAGTACCGTATCGACGTATAAATTACCTCTAGAAGTAGAGTTTGGAAAGATGTCTGAGCAGGCACAAATAATAGAAAGACAGGTAGAAAGACTAATATCACCGAAACAAATGGGAGAATTATTTAAAGTATTACAAATTATGAATTAATTTAGGTTTTTTGTGGACATTTTTAAAAAGATTAAACTTTGGCTATTTTTTGCTGCAAATTATAAGATTTTTTTGAAATATGAATAACTATTCCAGCAAAAATCTTATTAATTTGCGCTACAAAATACCTCAAAATAGCAAATCAATTAGAAATGTCCACAAAAAACCTAGGTTCTAAGTCTTGATTATAAATGGACAACTTAAGTCTCCTTCTTCACATTTCAGCATAAATTCTTTTATACGCTCTTCGGTTTTTCCTGTAAGACACATAAGCAGTATCATTGGATATACGGAACCGCCATAAACCCCAAAACTTTGAAATTCACAATCAGCATCTCGGTACTTAATCCATAAATTTTGGGATTTTTTAAGTAAATTAACTTGTTCTTGTTTGTCTGAAATATGTGCTAATATTTCTTGGTATATTTGATTTAGTTTCTTATCAACTTTCTTATATTCTACAGCGACACAATAATTCATGTCACCTTGCGTCATGGTATTATTACAATCAACAGAAAATAATTGCTTTTTGCATTATTTTATCATTTTTAAAAATAATTAATTAAGAATCACACACCGTGACGTTCTGCAATTAAACTTTTGATTTTACCGATAGCTTTAGCAGGATTTAAGCCTTTCGGGCAGGTCTTAGTACAGTTCATAATCGTATGACAACGGTAAAGCTTAAATGGGTCTTCTAAAGCTTCAAGACGTTCACCGGTATTATCATCCCTTGAATCGGCAATCCATCTATATGCTTGTAGTAAAATCGCAGGCCCCAAATATTTATCACCATTCCACCAATAGCTAGGACAAGAAGTAGAACAGCAAGCACACAATATACACTCATATAAACCGTCAAGCTTTTCTCGGTCTTTAATCGACTGTAACCTTTCAGAGTTTGAAGGGGTAGGGCTATCGGTTTTGAGCCAAGGTCCTATAGATTCGTATTGTGCATAAAAATGTGACATATCAGGTACTAAATCTTTCACTACTTTCATATGAGGAAGCGGATAGATTTTGATATCGCCTGATATATCTTCTATTGGTTTTATGCATGCTAAAGTATTTGTACCGTCAATATTCATTGCACAACTACCGCAAATTCCTTCCCGACAAGAACGCCTAAAAGTTAAAGTAGAATCGATTTCGTTTTTAATTTTAATTAAAGCATCTAAAACCATCGGTCCGGTTTTGCTTAAATCTATCTCAAAACTATCGATAGTAGGATTCTCATCAAGATCAGGGTCATACCTATAAATTTTTATCTTTCTAGGTTTAAGCATTTTCTCTTGTTCTTTATGCTCTCTACCTTTTTTTACTACTGAATTTGGCGGTAACCTTAACTCTGCCATTTAAGTACTCTCTTAAAATTTGTTTTTAGAACTATACAAAATAATTAGCTAATTAACAATCTTTCATATCTGTTACGTGGATGACATTAATGTCTCTGCCATGCTACTTACAGTTACTTACAAGATATTGCCAGCGTGGATACCGATGTCATTCCCACAGCAGCAGGAATCCAAAAAAAATAGTCTTAGTATTAACAAAATAAACCTAAAAAAACAAGTTTTTTGTAGGTTTTACTGGATTCCCGCTTCTGCAGGAATGACATCAAGATGTATTTACTGGTCCACGCAACAATGCCTACTCACAATGACGATATTTATAGTTAGCAATCCATTATACGAAGATCAACTTCAAAAAGAGCCAGGAGTCCACAAGACGAGGAATACAGCGTATACTTAATACGTGAGTACCACAGTACTTGTAGAACGACGTAGCCAATTTTTGAAGTTGATCGAGTATATTCCATTATCCATTAAACTGCTCTTATTGAGTCATATATATTTGCTATTATTTGTGGAATTACTGAATTGCCTATAACCCTTTAATCCATCTGCAACATAATGATCTTGAGGGAAACCCATTAAATATTTACATTCATTGATTGCTAGTCTTCTTATCTTATCATTTATATAATAAAGACCGGTGCCCGACACCACCACCAAAAGCTGATAAAGTGAATGACCGAAAGGGCTATACATCCTTTCACCTTGACCACCTTTATTAACTTGACTAATCCTAATTGGCTTTAATTATTTTTCAACCGGTGTTTTATCTAAAACAACATCATCTCTATTAATAATATACGTTTTTTCAACATCCTGTTCTAAAATATCATTAAGCAAAATCCTTTCATAAGACTCTTCCGGTTTTACATATGTGTATATTCACTGCTAAAATCTTTTCGTAAACAAACAAAAAATAAACTCTTTCTCTTTGTTTGCAGTACTCCAAATAATGAAACATTTAACACATTTCTATATACTTTATAGCCAATCTCATTTAATTTTTGGTCTATAGTTTCAATTACGCTGCCATTATTAATATTCGGAATATTTTTAACATTCTCAAGCAATAATATATAGGGTTTATGATGATTATTTCATACAAGAGTCTACATCTCCTATACCAAGCCTCTTACCTGAAATACTAAAAGATTGGCAAGGAAAACCGGCACATAAAATATCATGTTTAGGGATTTTGCTGATATTTCCGTAATATCACCGTATGGCTTATCACCGAAATTTCTTTTATATGCTTCTTGTACATCTTTGTCTATATCAGAGAAAAAACACATTCAAGACCCTTTAAAGGGTTTTCTAAAACCACCGATACCACAAAATAAATCTATAAATTTATACATAAATTATACTATTAAACTGAGGAAGCGGAATTTTCTTTTTTAGCTTTAGTTATTTTTGTTTTCTCAGGTGATTTTTCTTTATCTATTTTTATAGTAGATGAATCATTAAAAGGAAATTTATTCTCCTCTTCTGAATCTAAAGCTCTACCACTAAGTAAATTTTTAATTTGCTGACCGGACAATGTCTCATATTCAATTAAAGCATTTGCTAAGGTATGAAGTTGATCTATATGTTTTGTTAAAATATCTTTTGCAAATTCATATCCTTGCGTAATAATTCTTTTAACTTCAGCATCAATTAACTCTGCAGTAGCTTCCGAGGTTTCATTATTAGGTTGTCTACCATACATATCGTCACCACTTGAACCGTGAAATATCGGTCCTATTAAATCACTTAAACCTGCTTTTGTAACCATCGCTCTTGCAATATTAGTTGCACCTTTTATATCCGACGAAGCTCCTGAGGTAACTTTATTTCTACCAAAAATAATTTCCTCCGCTACTCTTCCTGCCATATAAACTGCTATAGATGATTCCATCTGTTCACGATTCTGAGAATATTCATCAGTTTCAGGAAGTCTTTGCACCATCCCAAGAGCATTACCACGCGGTATAATCGTAGCCTTATGAATAGGTGATGCTGCAGGACAATAAAGTCCTACTAAGGCATGTCCGCCTTCATGATATGCAGTCAACCTTTTTTCTTTCTCCGACATTGCAATAGAGCGACGTGCAACTCCCATCAGCACCTTATCTTTTGCCTCTTCCATGTCGTGCATATCTACTTCTTTCTTACCAAGCCTTGCAGCAATAAGAGCAGCTTCATTAACTAAGTTAGCAAGTTCAGCACCGGAAAAACCCGGGGTACCGCGAGCAATAATTCGTGCTAGTACCGTACTATTATATTTAATTTTCTTTAAATGTACTTTTAGAATTTGCTCACGACCGTTTATATCAGGGTTTGCAACGGCAATTTGACGATCAAACCTACCGGGACGCAATAATGCACGATCAAGAACGTCAGGACGGTTTGTAGCTGCAATGATCACAACTCCCTCATTTGCTTCAAATCCATCCATTTCGACTAACATTTGGTTTAAGGTTTGCTCACGTTCATCATTGCCACCACCCATACCGATACCTCTATGGCGACCTACCGCATCAATTTCATCAATAAAGATAATACAAGGAGCATTACGTTTACCCTGTTCAAACATATCACGCACACGGCTTGCACCGACACCTACAAACATTTCAACAAAATCAGAGCCGGATATGCTAAAAAACGGAACATTAGCCTCACCTGCAATTGCTTTAGCAAGAAGTGTCTTACCGGTTCCGGGAGGACCTATAAGTAAGCAGCCTTTCGGTATTTTACCGCCAAGCTTTTGGAACTTGCTTGGATCTCTTAAAAAATCTACTATTTCAGTTAATTCTTCTTTTGCTTCATCGATACCGGCTACATCTTTAAAGGTAATTTTTGGTCCTTTATCTGATAGCAACCTAGCTTTAGATTTTCCAAACCCCATGGCTTTCCCACCTCCATGCATTTGACGCATAAAAAAAATCCAAACACCTATCAATAAAAGCATAGGAAACCAAGAAATTAAAAAGCCTAAAAAGGTATTCATTCTTGTTTCAAGAGGCACTACTTCAATATTAACGTCATTGCTAGTAAGACGATTTACTAAATCAGGATAATCAGGAGCATAAGTGTTAAAAGTAGAGCCGTCATTTGAAGTGCCTTCAATTACTCTACCCTGAATTTTTACCGAATTAACGGTCTTTTCATCAACTCGTGTTAAAAAATCCGAGAAAGTTATATTATTTCTTCCGCCAAGTAAACCGTCAGATTGGAACACATTAAAAAGTAATATTACAAAAATAAAAAGTGCTGCCCAAACTAAAATACTTCTACCTTGATTATTCATCGATATAAAACCTAATAAAATTTTTTATTGGTATAAGAGAGGTCTGTAAATAAATTTTAATTAGTAGTTAAAATTTATTTACAGATAACCTCTTAAATACCGGTGTTAGCAAAAATGGGTGAAACGAGATACAAAATTTGGAGAAAAAGATACTTCAAAGTTCCACATGTCGTTATCATAATATGATATATGTGGTATTGCTATAACTTTTTCAAGTATTTTAATGATAGGTAAGGTCAATAAAACTGCATTGTGGTTTTTGCAGGATAGATTTTTCAAAGGTTCTAAATCTAATTGTTTCTTTATTATTTTATAATCTTCTAACGATAGATGAGTTACAAAACAATTTGGAGTTTCTTGATTTTTTGTGATACAAAATCTATTATCCCAAATAACAGATTTATCTAGTAATATTTTACTCTCAGGTAATTTTTTGCCGAATTCCCTGTATATAAGTAACTCGTTTTGTATACGCTTAATTATACAACCATGAAGTGTATTCTTAAAGTTTACGTCTTGAGTAATTAATTTCAAAATAGGTTCTACCGAATAAAAACGAGCTGCTCTAGATTGTCCACTAATTATTATCAGTAAAAAATTAATTATTTGTACTTTCACCTCATTTGAAAACTTATCAAATTTAACTAAATCAAGAAAAGCAAAGCCATATTCAAAAATCTTGACCGCTTCAGCTATCGCCGATATTAATTCAGGCTTAAACTCGTTTTCTATAAGTTTGTTGATTTTAAGTTGTTGTGAGATGATTGCGGCTTTAGACATCTTTCCAAACTTCACTGCTAGAGGTAATTTAGACGCCGTTCCGGTACTCGCATCCTCATGTGGCATTGTTGCGTGGATCAATTTTACCTCTGTCATCCCGTGGCTTGACCACGGGATCCAGTTAAAAATACTAAAATTATTAGTACTTTTTATTGTTTTTATGGACCCCGTGGTCAAGCCACAGCGGGGTGACACAGTGAGTTTTACCGGTCCACGCAACAATGCCTCCTCACCTACGCTTGTGTACACTGCGGTGCTGCGTTCCATGTCTCCTTTAAATGCCTCTCTATAAGCTGGTTTGGAAAGATGTCTAATATAATCTGCACCTTTAGCTAATTTTTGCCTAATAACATTTCGTCTATATTTATCAGATGAATTTGACTCATCTTCAAACCATTTTATATTATGGCTGACTAAATATTCTACTAATTCACTTTTTGGAATATTATATAGCGGTCTAATTATTTGTATATTATTATACCAATTGATATTACTGCTACTAAGTCCAAATATACCACTATTACGCTCTAATCTTAAACAAAAATTTTCTACGTAATCATCTTCATGGTGAGCAGTTAAAAGTACTAATATATCGAGTTCTAGACATAGATTTGTCATCAAATCATAGCGTCCTTCTCTTGCTCTTTCTTGTAAATTGGAAAAATTATTTTGATGGTCAAAAGATAAACTATAATGCTTGCGATTTAGACTATTACTGATATTTTGGATATAATGGGTCTCTTGCTTCGACTGTTCCCGTAAGTTATGATCAACCGATATAACAAATAATTCTATATTATTTTTTTCTGCCCAAATATTAGCAAGATAAAGAAGTGCTACCGAATCGCTCCCACCAGATACTGCAATTGATATTTTAGATAAGCCAAAATTACCTATTAGATTATTGATATTATACTCAAATTTTTCATATAGCATGGTTGAAAAATGTTAGTATTGTAAAGTATTTGGATATTGTGGTCAAATGTAGTAGTATGTCATTTCCGCGTAGAGGCGGGATACGTTGTTGCATGGCGCTTATGTCATTCCTGCGAAAGCAGGCATCCAGAAAAAAGTATAAATACAGCAAATTTTTGAAATTAAAAGCTTGCTTTATGCTGGATGCCCGCCTACGCGGGAATGACATCGAGCAAGTTTCTCAATCCATACAATAATGCCCTGCTTTTGCAATGGTAACAAAAAACCACACCATTAGATGATAAAGAAAATTTATGCTGACTTAGCTAAATCTTCTGAAGTTTCAGTCTTTTGTTCACGTAAATAATCTTGTGCTTCTGATTCTGATCTTACAACAATAACTGTAACTATAGCATTAAGCTCTGCATGGAGTCTTATTTCAACTGTATAAATTCCAGTAGATTTAATTTGTTTATCAAGAATAATATTTGAATGAGAAATATTATAAGATACATTTTCAGATAATTTATCGGCTATTTCTTTATTAGTAACCGAACCGAAAAGTTTACCGTCATCTGATGTTTGACGAATAAAAACTAATTTTTGATCTTTAATAAGAGTATTAATTTTTTCTACTTCTTCTCTTATTTGCTTATCTTTTGCTTCAAATTCGTGTTGTTGTTTAACTATTAGCTCTTTATTAGGCTCAGTAGCTCTAATAGCTAATTTTTGCGGTAAAAGATAATTACGACCAAACCCGTCTGCTACTTTGAGTATGTCGCCAATTTTACCTAATTTTCTTACGGGTTTTATTAATATAATTTCCATGTATTATGCCTTTATTTAGCTTGAAATACAAAAGGTAATAACGCTAAAATTCTTGCAATTTTAATAGCATTATTTAGCTTTCTTTGTTTCTTTGCACAAACATTTGTGATCCTGCTTGGTAACATTCTACCGCCTTCAGAGACAAATTTTATTAAAAGCTCAGGATTTTTATAATCAATAACAGGTGCATTAGGCACAGAAAGAGGGCATCCTTTACGTCTTCTAAAAAATACTTTTTTAGCAGTTTTATCTCCTACCTTGCGAGCAGCTGTTTCACTAGCATTATTACTTTTTAACATTCTTTAACCTTAATGCTTACAAATTTAATTATTAATCGTTACGTCAATTACCGGAGTATTCTCTGTACTTTGATTTTTTAATATCGGTGAAGGTTCATTACTAATTGAATCTGCTTGAATTGTAAGAAATCTAATGATATTTTCGTTAAGCTTCATTTTTCTTTCTAGCTCTTCTTTTACATTACCAGTAATATCTAGACCTAAAAAATAATAATGTCCTTTTTTGTTATTACCGATTTTGTAAGCTAAAGTTCTTAACCCCCAATATTCTTTTTTTATTATAGTGCCATTATTATCTTTAATAATTTTAGCAAAATCATCAACAATTTTATCTATATCGTTTAATGGTACGTCTTGACGTATAATAAAAACTGATTCATAAAAGCTCATGATATATAAGAATCTCCAACAAACAAACTTTAAAATAAAACTATTTATAGCAACTAAAACTATTAAATTCAAGTATTATCTTTAAAAAATTATTATTTCTTTGTTTCTTTTTATAAAAAGTTTGCTATAAACCCTAATAAATTACTAATAAATTAGAAATTATTACAAAAATTTTAATTATTCACTAAATATTAATAGAAGATTAATTCAGTATTTGATAAGCTATTACCTTAAGTTTTAATTATAGAAGCAAAAAATAAAAAAATGTTAATATTTCTTTAAGTAATGATATAGAGAGAGCAGGATTTAATATAATGAGGGCTGCAACTCTAGACAAAGCATTAACTTATTTTTTTAGTCAGCCGCTTGCTATCATGATTATTAGTGCAGAATTACAAGAAAATCCTTTAATAACAATAAATAACGTTTAACAGAAATAGACGATAACGTGCTATTTTTTTATAAGCCCTTCTTATCTGAGCAAATAGTAGGTACTTTAAAGAGACGTTCCAAGTCAGTTGTACAAGATAATATTATTAAATTTAAGAATCTAAATATTGATTTAAATACTGAAAAAGTATACAAAGACGGACTGAATATTCGTCTAGGTCCTACTGAGTTTAAAATTGTACGACTTTTTTTCAGGTTCCAAAGTATTTTCGCGTCAAGATTTAATGAACGTCTCATAAATGTTCATATAAATAAGGATTAGAGAGACCTTAGGGAAAGACAATTTAATTATTACAACCGTTCATTTTATCGGTTATTGTCTAAATTAACTAGAATTTTATTGTCAAAATTTTCTTTGTATTTATGCATTAAGTATGTTATATTAATATTATGTATAATATAATTAAGATTTTATTCGTTGCTGATTTATATATTTTATAACTAAAAACTGTAAATTTTATGTTAAGTAAACTAAATTTAAATAAACTAAATAAGCCCGCTTTATTTGCTTTAATATTTTATCCTATTTTTATTATATCTCTTGTAGTTAAATATTCGTTTGATTATGGAATAGGGCTCGCTGAAGTTATTTTTATAATTGCTAGTTATTATATTAATAATATTACCGTTGGGATCGGTTTGCATAGGTTATGGTCTCATAATGCCTATAAAATAAATAAATATGCCGAGTTTGTCTTAATTATGCTGTCTGCAGGAACATTACAAGGACCAGCTTTATCTTGGGCATCGAATCATTATAAACATCATAGATATACGGATCAAGACCAAGATCCGCATACTCCTTTAAAATTTGATAATAAATTTTTAGGCTTTATGTGGTCTCATATAGGATGGATGCTAGTCGGAAGCGGTAGCTATAAGTCTATTGATCGTATTACTTGGGCTAAGCACGGGAAAAACAATTTATTAAAATGGCAGCTAAAATATTATTGGCAAATAGCAGCTTTTATGAATATTGTCGTGCCTTTATTTATCGGTTACTTAGTCGGCGGTACTATACAATCAGCATATGCAGGATTTTTATTTATGGGGCTCGGTAGATTCCTACAGCAGCAAGCAACCTTCTGCGTTAATTCTTTATGCCACTTTGCCGGTAGTAAAAAATATTACAAAGGCACTGCCGGAGATATTTGGTGGATGGCATTATTCTTACTCGGTGAAAATTGGCATAATTACCATCATGCTTTTCCTTCAGATTATCGTAACGGTGCAAAATGGTATCATTTTGACGTTCACAAATGGATAATATTTTTAATGAGTAAAATCGGTTTAGCTTCAGAACTTGAACGTACTACAAAAATACGTATACAGGCAAAAATGCAAGAAACTTTAAGCTATCTTAGTGCAAAACAAAAGCAAAAATTGACTTTAATGCAAACTAAAATAGATCATTTATTAGACAATTTATGCTTAAAAATTAAAGAGCTTGAAGAATCATCTATTACTATTAAAGAACAATTTAAAAAATCTTTTGTAGAAATACAAGAATCACTTAAAAAGTTAGCGGAGCAAGTAAGTTCTGCAACGCAAATAACAGAAAAACCTTCGGAAAAACTATTAAAAATAGTTAATAAAAAAATTATTGATGCCGAACAATCTATTTATAAGCTGTATAATCAATTAAATACCTTAAAGGTATCTCATTAGACATTATTAAATAAAGATAGATATCGTGATTGCAATCGGGTGTTGGTGTTGTCACATGGATCCTGTCATGTCATTCCCACCTACGTGGGCAACACCTTCTCACAATGACGCAAACTATCATTTTTTACTTAACAACGTCTCTAATTAGTTGCAATTTGAATGATAAAAATTTTAGGTATAGAATCAAGCTGTGATGATACAGCTGTTTCTATAATCACCGAAAATCGAGAAATCTTATCTAATATAATCATTTCACAACATACAGAACATGCAGTTTTTGGAGGAGTAGTACCTGAAATTGCTGCACGTTCTCACTTATCGCATCTAGATAAAGCATTAAAAAATGTTTTAAAAGAAAGCAACACTAAATTAACGGACATTAGTACAATTGCTGCAACTTCCGGTCCAGGTTTAATTGGCGGTGTTATAGTTGGCTCAACGTTTGCAAGATCGCTAAGCAGTGCTTTTAACAAACCCTTTATTGCAATCAATCATTTAGAAGGTCATGCTTTAACTGCAAGACTAACCGATAATATTCCTTATCCTTATTTACTCTTGTTAGCTTCGGGCGGACATTGCCAATTTGTAGCAGTTTTAGGTCTCGGAAAATATAAAATACTAGGATCTACTATAGATGATGCCGTAGGCGAAGCCTTTGACAAAGTAGCCACAATGCTAAACTTAGCTTTTCCCGGAGGACCTGAAATTGAGAAAAGAGCAAAACTTGGCGATCCTCATAAATATAAATTTCCAAAACCTATAATTAACAGCGGTAATTGCAATATGTCCTTTTCAGGGCTTAAAACTGCCGTGCGTACTTTAATAATGAATTTAAAGGAAATTAATGATACTGTAATCAATGATATAGCGGCAAGTTTTCAATTTACTATAGGAGAAATTCTAAGTAGTAAGGTACAAGATGCTATTAGAGCATATGAACAAATAACAAATAATTTTGATAAAAAGAATATAGTTATTGCCGGCGGTGTCGCTGCTAATAAATATTTACAAGAAATATTAAGTAGTTGTGCTAAAACATATGGTTATCGGCTTATTTATCCACCTATCCACTTATGCACCGATAATGCTGCAATGATTGCATATGCAGGACTTGAGCGTTACAATAATAAGTTATTTACTCCTTTGAATTTCTGTCCAAAAGCTAGGTGGAGTTTAGAGGATATTAGTAATTAAAATTTATTTACTGATATCCTCTAAGAAGAAATATAATTTTTTAATATTGACACTTCTTAATTTAGTAGTATGATATGTAATTACCATGAAACATGGCAATTACATATATAAAAAAGAGGTAAGTTTATGAGCAATAGCAATTATGAAAACATACACAAAGCATTTAATTGTTTTTCAGAAGCAGCCAATTCTGCCTATTCAGTCGTAAATACTTTTTTAGCACTACCTAATGTATTTAATAAATATCCTACTGTTATTTCTTTAATTTTTTCTAAAACAGAAAAATTAGACTCTAATATAACCAATATAACCAATATAATTAAAAACGGTGTTATTATATATGAGATATCAACAACCTTAATAGGGGCTGTAAATACTTTTTATAAAGATAAAAAACTAGTCGATAAAATATTAAAAGATGGACAGAATGCCATTGATAAGCTTATTGAAACAACAACCTATTTATCGCCAATAGTTACAGATATTACAAATTCTTACTTAGTTGATCCGTACAAAGAAGACAAAACACTATTATTTGACTTACAAATTCCTAACTCTACTAATACTGATGATTATAAATTATCAGGTGCTGAAAGTATAACATTAGCTGAAATTGAATGTTATTAATAATAATTAATAGAATTTTTTTATTACTTTTTAGATGACCATACTCCTTTTAATTGTGGTCTTGTTGCATTGCTCGTTTTGTGTCATTCCCGCTTCTGCAGGAATGACATCAAACGCGTTTTTTGAGCCATGCAACAAATCTTTTAATAGCCCACAATGACAAAATCAATAATTATTAGATGCGATAATTCGTTATTCAGAAAAAATTAATCAACGCATTGTTACCTTCAATTCTTTATTCTTTGCATTTATTTTAACCGTTTTACCGCTACTTATTTCGCCTGCTAAAATCATTTTGGCTAAATTATTTTGTATTTCCCGCTGGATAAGACGTTTTAAGGGTCTTGCTCCAAAGCTTGGATCATAACCTTTTTCGGCTAAATAATTTAAGGCAGATTCATCAAGTTCAAGAATAATATTTTGTGCTAGCAAAATTTTCTTTAAGCTTTCAAGCTGTATCTTAACTATATCATGAATATTATTACGATTTAGGCGATGGAATAATATAATCTCGTCTAGTCTGTTTAAAAACTCAGGTTTAAATACTGCTTTTACATATTCCATAACCTCATCCTTTACTTTATATGTATCTTCGTCTTCTTTCTGATTAACGAGTATCTCAGCACCTAAATTAGATGTTAAAACTATTATAGTATTCTTAAAATCAACCGTTATACCTTGACTATCTGTTAATCTTCCCTCATCAAGTATTTGCAGCATAATATTAAATATGTCAGGATGGGCTTTTTCAACCTCATCAAATAATATTACCTGATAAGGACGGCGTCTTACTGCCTCCGTCAACACCCCACCTTGATCATATCCGATATAGCCGGGAGGAGCTCCTATCAGGCGAGAAATAGCGTGCTTCTCCATATATTCCGACATATCTATACGAAGTATTGCATTACGGTCATCAAAAAGAAAACCAGCTAAGGCTTTGGTAAGCTCGGTTTTACCGACTCCGGTCGGTCCTAAGAATAAGAACGAACCAAGCGGGCGGTTAATATCTTGAATCCCTGCACGTGATCTTCTTACCGCATCACTAACACCTTTAATTGCCTCATCCTGCCCTATTACCGATTCTCGTAATTTCTGCTCCATCACAAGCAGACGCTCACGTTCACTTGATAGCATCGTATCAATTGGAATACCAGTAATACGAGAGATAATACTTGCTATATCACTTTCTGATACAATTTCTTTTAACAGCCCTTTATTATCCTGACTTTCGGCTTCCTGAATCTTTTTCATAATCTCAGGTATAATTCCGTATTTTAGCTCACTAGCTTTAGCGAGATTAGCATCACGTTCAGCACGTTCAAGCTCGTTTCGGCTACGGTCTAGTTCTTCTTTGAGCTTTTGTGTTTGCTGTAGTTTAGACTTTTCAGCTTGCCATTTAGCTCCCATATCATAGGATTTAGACTCTAATTTTTCTAATTCTGTAGTTAAATGCTCTATTTTCTTTTTAGAATGCTCGTCATTTTCTTTTTTAAGTGCTGCAAGCTCTATTTTTATCTGAATAATACGACGGTCCAGCTCATCAAGCTCTTCTGGTTTACTTGATAGCTCTATTTTCATACGGCTACAAGCTTCATCAATCAAATCAATAGCTTTATCAGGTAAATAACGATCGGTAACATAACGGTTTGATAACGTCGCTGCTGCAACTATTGCACTATCGGAAATTCGCACTGCATGATGCAGCTCATATTTTTCTTTAATTCCTCTAAGTATTGATATAGTATCCTCAACCGTTGGCTCACTCACGTAAACAGGCTGAAAACGACGAGCAAGTGCCGCATCTTTCTCGATATATTTACGATATTCATCTAGAGTAGTAGCACCGATACAATGCAGCTCACCACGAGCAAGCATCGGCTTTAGTAAATTCGAGGCATCCATAGCACCGTCGGTTTTTCCCGTACCGACTAATAGATGCAATTCATCGATAAATAAAATAATTTCACCGCTTGATTCTTTAATTTCGCTAAGCACTGCTTTAAGACGCTCTTCAAATTCGCCTCGATATTTAGCTCCCGCTATTAAAGCTCCCATATCAAGCTCAATAATACGGCAATTAATAAGCGATTCAGGTACGTCCTTACTAAATATTCGTTGTGCAAGTCCCTCTATTATAGCAGTTTTACCGACTCCAGGTTCACCGATCAATACAGGATTATTTTTCATACGTCGTGATAGTACCTGCACCGTTCTTCTTATTTCTTCATCACGCCCGATTATCGGGTCAAGCTTACCGCTTTCGGCAAGCTCTGTTACGTCTCTGCCGTATTTCTTTAAAGCATCGTAACTATTTTCTGCCGATTCGGTATCTGCTTTTTTGCCTTTACGAAGCTGTAAAATAGCTGTTGCTATTTTTTTATTATTAATTCCATTATTCGTTAAAATTTTACCGGCTATAGTATTATCATAAGTTAATGCTTCAAACATACACTCTATGGTTACAAAGCTATCCCCACTGTCTTTAGCAATGCTACTAGCTTTTTCTAAAACTTTAAGAGCTTCAGCAGAAGAATAAACTTGTCCCCCTCCCTCAACCTGAACTTTTGGGATTTTATTTAGTTCTAGCTGAACTTGATTTTTTAATAAATTTATATTACCGCCGGTATTATCAATAAGAGTTTGAATTATACCTGTTTCTTCACTTAAAAGACTAGATAATAAATGCAAAGGTAATATTTGCTGATGATCATTTTTAGCAGCAAGTGATTGACTACTAGCTATCACTGATTTAGCATGTGCAGTAAATTTATCAATATTCATATAAATAACATATTTTAATTAATAAAGTTAAATATTTTTAACTAGACTATTTTTATATAATAATTTTTAATTAAAATAACAAGAGATGCACAACTATCATATATTATAATGCTTTCATCATTAAAAAAACAATTTGATAACGATAAGAAGCTTTTATTAAATCATACAAAAGAATTTTTAACCACACCCGGAGTGGGCGTTCCTTTAGAAACAAATAGAGCTAAAATTGAAGAAGCTGTTGAAAAAGGCAGCTTTACCGAGGCATTACGGGGTTTAGCAATTTTACGTCATGAGAAAACCGGTATAAAGCTTACTAAAATTGAAGGGAAAAACGGTGAAACTCTAATATTAATACGTAACGGTGGTCGTAACAATCCCAATGAAAAAATTATTTTAGGCACTAAAGCTTTTGAAATGCAATATTTAAATGCTATCAGAGGAGCGATAGACAAAGCAAAGAGCGAAAATAAACTTGAGCTTGTGCTGAAATTCAATAAAGAAGTAGTAAAATTTATTAATAGTTTTACATCTCACAAAATATGCAAGCTGAAATTGACAGTGTTGCCGAATTGCTAGGAAAAAATGGTATTAAAAATGCTCATAAAAAATTAAATGTTGCTAAAGATTTTCAAAATTTCAATGATGAGGGAAAAGAGCATATTGTAGTCGAAGCGGAAGTAGCTTTTAAAGGCTTGACAGAAGAACAAAAGCAAGAATATCAAAATAGAGATGGTAAAAACTGGTATAATGTAATGCCTGAATGGGAGAGAAAGCTTGTTGATCATTATACTGATACAATTTAAAATGGTAGGCATGTTATCCCACCCAGTTATGACAAATTGTTGGCATGAAAAACACCTTTGAGAAAATTGGGGCAATAACCGACAAAGACGGTAAAATTTTTGAAACATTGCTTACATCTAAACATGCAGGTACATTAGCCTCGATTTCAAATGATATAGATTCTAGACAAAAAATTACCGACTTAAATGCACGCCAAGCCCAAGAATGGCTTGAAGACGGCATTACTCTTCATACTAATACATTAAACTCAGGTCCTATAGAAGCTGGCAATGATCCCACAATTGTTGATCAGACAAAAAAAATCTATGGAAAATGTCGGTGGGAAAAATACTAATACTCCTCTTAATTTATTTAGACTTATAGGAGTAACAAATAACTTTGCAGGAGTGAGTGATACTTTAAACAAAATAACAGAAAATTTACCGACTGAAAAAGGAATTGATGAATTAAAAGCACATATTAAACCTAGAAGCAAATTTGAACGTTTTTTAGGATAAATAAACCTAATAAAGGAAATACAGCAAAAATAATTAACAATGCAAATTTAACGGATCAGGAAAAAGAAATATTTAAAAAAGCTATAACATTAAGAAAAAATATTGAGCAAGCAGATATTCCTTGTATAGAGTATCCTTCGAGACAAAACTTCCTTTTATATCTTTTAATAAAGAAAATATTAATCTAAATATATCAGATATCTTAAGTAATTTAACAGCGAAAATAAGACAAAATAAACAAGAAACTAAAACCACTAGTTTAATAAATTTACCTCAGGAAAAAATATTAACAATGTGTGCCAGCGGTAAAGATAGAGAAGGGCTTAATGAACATAATAAAATATCTCAAGCAGTATCAAAATATACCGGTATAATAAAGAAACAGACATCGATAAACAATTACTTAAAAACTGTCATATTGTTCAGCAAGCAGGTAGTTATTTATGCAGGCGGTGCAACAATAAGTTATTACGGCACTAAAAAAGAAAATAAAAGAGTCATTCCAAAAAGTAGAAAAGAAACACTTGCTACTATAATGGCATTAACTGCTAAAACTAATAAAATTGAAGACCAAAAAAAGATGGATAAAAAGATAGATGCAGAATATGAAAAAATCACCCTAGAGAATCTATCGCAATACGCAGTGATAGGAAAGTTGTTAAATCGTTAACTAAATTGGTGGCACAGCTTAAACCAAGTATAATCCCACCGGTTAAATGTAATAAAAGTCAAAATATAGGTATGGAGAAATAATGTCAGAACTTGCAATTGTAACAGACAGTACTAGAGGAATAGGTAAAGCGATCGCTTTAGAATTAAAAAATAAGGATCTTATGGTAGTTGCTAATTTTTTCAGCAATTACAACGCTGCTAAAGAAATGGAAGAAAAATACGGTATAAAAACCAAACGCTGGAATATTGCGGATTTTGAAGAATTTAGAAAAGCAGTAAAGAAAATTGAAGAGGAGTTTACAAAACCAGTAAGTATTCTTGTAAATAATGCCGGTATTACCAAAGATAAAATGCTACATAGAATAAGTCATCAAGATTGGAATGATGTGATTAACGTTAATCTCAATTCTTGCTTTAATATGTCTAGTAGCGTAGTGGAACAGATGCAAAACCAAGATTACGGTCGTATAGTAAATATCAGTTCAATTAATGCTCAAGCAAGGCAGGTTGGGCAGACTAATTACTCTGCTGCTAAAGCCAGAATTATCAGCTTTACTAAGGCCCTTGCTCGTGAAACTGCTTCTAAAAATATCACCGTTAACTGTATAGCTCCAGGGTATACTGCAACCAAAATGGTAGGAGCAGCACCCGAAGACGTGCTTGTTAAAATCGTTAATAGTATCCCAAAAAAAGACTAGGACAGTCGGAAGAAATAGCTAGAGCCGTGGCATTTTTAGTTGATGAAAATGCTGGATTTATAACAAGTGAGACTATTTCTATCAACGGCGACCATAATATGATTTAAACAATTAACTAATAATAGATTAGAAGATGAAAGAGATCGTAAACCAATTAATCTCTAACGGAAGAGAACTTTTAAGTAAAAATGAATATAAAGAAGCACTTAATATATTTACCTTAATTAAACAATATAAAAGTTTTCTACATATCTATTATTATGCAGGCATCACTTACTTGTGTTGGGAAAAGTTAGTTGGAGTATTATAATAATGTTGAACAAACAGACCTTTACCTTAAGGCAGTAGCTTCATTACGACAAGCAGCTCTATATACATCTAAACCTAAAGATACTGATGTTTTATTAGGAAAAGCTTTTTATAAAGCAAGCAAATTAAGCGAAGCTGGTACTGTACTTAACAAATATATATCTTGTCCAGAGAATGAGGAAGAATTTCAGGAAATTCTCAGTCAAATAACTCCAGAACTTAATCAAACTACTAATTCACCGATGCTATCGAGAGATAGTAGTCAATTAACTTCGTTTAATAATAAAGATTCGCATGATATAATAGAAGTGAGTCAAACATTAAATGCATTAATAAGCATAATAGCTAAACATGACCACGATATAGCTCGACATGCGCAAGCAATTACAGACATAAAAAAAATGTTACAATCTGTAAATGTTGGGTATACTGCAGATATAAACAACCAAATTAAAAAATTGAAAGTCATTAACCCTAAATTAGAAGAATATTATAAATGTTTTAATATGACTTTACACAATGTATGTATTGCTGCTAGTGCTGTAAGTAGCGGCCTAGTAGTTCCTGATGCAGGGTATTTAACGTGCGAGTACCTCTTCTCTTATAAAATGGGTTTGTTATCTTGGCGACATAGCAGCGTCCGGTTTTTTAAATTCTATTGCCACTCACTGCTCTAATAGCAGTTCTGCATGATGCCAATGATAATATGTTTAACTCTAAGGAAGAAAAAAAAGCTAGTATATGTACTTACTAAATTTTGTAAAATGATTAATAAACAATCTGATATAACCGTACCTGTAGGACAAGATCTACAGAGATTAGCTTTACTTTTTGCTAATTTAAGGAGTGTAGAAATCAAAAAAAAATAATGAGACAGATTTCAGTAATTTCTTTACGACTAACTTGCCAATGCAAAATAAATTTTTTCGTTATGATACCAATAATACAAAAGAAATGAATAGTAATCCTATGGAAAAATTAGCGTTTCAAGATGCCATTTCTTTGATTAATTATATGTATCATCATGCAGAAGATATATTAAAGAGTTCTAAATCGTTGTTAAATCAAATTTTAACTACTACAAAAGAAGGATTAAGCCCATCATGGGATGATATAAAGAAAACTACTCCCGGCAATGTAGAGTACGATTTATGGCAAATGGAAAAGCAAGTATCTGAACCCGAAATAATAACTGAGAAAGCAAAAAGCAGACAGCTGCGAAGTATAAAGATATCTTGCTTTTCGGTTGATTGCTCAAAACCATTTTTGAAAAAACTCGAATATTTTAGCAAGCAACAGCTGGAGCTAATTACAAAAATTTTCGATGATTATCCTCATTTATTTTTTAGGAGAGAGGCAATTAACATATGTATTAAAAATGAAGATGGTAGACAAAACGCATTAGATGCAATAAAGTTAAAATCGTCAGATAAATTTTTTAAAGATTGCTTTGATAGAGTATTCCCTAAGGTAGATGTTGTTGTAAACCTCATATTTGAAGAAAAACCTAAACCGAAGCACGTACCTAATGAACCTGAGCTTGTATTTAACTTAGAGCTCATACCTTTAAATATAGACGAAAATGATGATGTACTACCAACAGGTAATATAGAAAATAACCACTAAATTTTTAAAATGACTAGCATATATCACATTCTTGACCATGTTCCTGCTATTTATAAGCAGGACATGGAAATAGAGTATGAGCATTTGGCTATGCAATTAATTAAGTCCGGTAAATTACGGATAGATACCGATGATTGCTGCAATTTTGCAAGGTTTACCGAACCTGCTCTTAATATAAGCTTAATGGTTAGTCAAGAAGAACTAACAAGCCCGCATTTAATCCCTAAAACTACCAAGCTTTTTCAAAATTTATACAGAAATTCCGCTTCAGATCAAAAAATAAAATCAATTTTCGATAATTTAAAAAAGCAAATACAAAAGCTACAGCCAATTAAGAAAGAAGTAACCGAAATGCTAGCACGTATTTTTGTTCAATCGGCTCATCCAATCGTAATAAGGTGGCTTCTTCTTAATAAGACGGAAGTATTTCTTACCTACTCACATAATATCGGCGATATGATGGATATGGTTAGCTGGCAACGAGTAGGCGGTAATAGCGGTATGCAAAGCACTAACGGCAAGGACGTAGCTATTTTTGTTTCATGCGGCGGTAATCCTTTTGCTGAAAACAATAAAGATCATCCGACTTACGGCAACGGCTTTGCTGCGGCAGCAAGACTTCAGATTATCGCAGCCCAAGAGCTTGGGCATTTTGCCGATATAAAAAGAGATGATAAAGGCAGGCCAATAACTCGCCATTCGGCTAATTTTTCCGGTACTAAAGCTACCGAGAAAGTACGAATTGCTAGAAAAAATGACATAATACATTGTCATAATTTGCTGAGTAAGCTCCTTAAAGCAGGTATGAAAAAGCAATTAGATTATGAAACGAAACTTAAATTTTATAATGCAAATAAAGTTAGCGGCTTAAAAGTTTATGCTATAAAATTCATGATTTTTATATATAAATTTCGGCTTTTAAATTATAGCAGTAAGAATAATCTAATATTTGTAAGAAAATTTAAAACCGATAAATATATGGCATTAATGATTGATGCTATGTTTAAAGATATGCAAGCTAATTTATCACCGGCAGCTGACGTGTATAAAAATAAAAACCCTGAAATTGAAGAAGCGATAGCCTGCATTGAAGCCTTAGCAAGAGTACCGCAACAAGCCGTAAAATGGGGATATTTAACTACCAAAGAAACTATGCATGACCTTTATAAAATATATTATAACGAGGTTATACCTTCTTTAATTACTAGCTATAATGCTGTCACCGGTGAAAATTATCAACGTGATTTTAAAAAGCCAAAAAGTAATTTCTTTTCTAAAATCAATATCTTTAGTAACAAAAAGTTAGTACTAAAACCGGTTAGGGAATTATGAGTATACTGATGTGAAATGAAGAATGGTAGACGAAGATTAACTTCAAAAAGAGCAAGGAACTCACAAGGCGATGAGGCATTGCTGCGTGGATATTGTTTTTTCGTCATTGCGAGGAAAATTACAAAGTAATTTGATGAAGCAATCTCAGGAGTTTATTATTATTTCATGAGATTGCCACGCAGCCTACGGCTGCTCGCAATGACGATTTGGTATCCCGCACTGTGCTACAAACGGAACATTACGAATATCAAATAAAGCTTGCTGTGCTCGATTTTGTTCCCCTATATCGGCTCCTGCACGTGCAGCATTTAATCATTGCTGTGCATCTGCTAATTGTTGCGGATTCTCGGCTTGTATTCGTGCTAGTGTTCTGTGCTTGTCTTAACCTTAAGTTTTCTCTGTCTACTTGTTGCTGTCCCACCAGAGCCGCTACCATATCTTGCTATAGTCGTGTTTGCCTCTGTCCTAACATATCTAATGTTTCTCTTGCTACTATTTACGTTTCCTACTATCGCTGCTTCCGCTCTTGCTTGAGCATATGCCGGTTGTGCCACTGCTTGCACTCCTACTTGTTGTACTTGTAATCCGTGCAGTAAAGCAACGGTTCCGGTAGCTGCAGTATAAGTATATCCATTAGGAACAAATGCATCTCCATTATTCATCCTCAAAATTGATAGGGCGGCTACATCATTCACCGTGTGAGCCTTATTAATATTAATCACAATATTTGTACCGAATGCCGTAGGGAGATTTTGAAAAACTATACCGCTTTCTCCTAAAGCATTTATAGTAATATTGCCTTCAAATACTACATCACCGGTAAGAATTACGTTACGTCTAAGATCAAATGTCGAGCTGTTAATGTTAGCATTACCGTTAATTGTAATGTCCTGCGTGCGAATATTATAAGTCCCCGAATCAAAATTAGGCTGTCTAGAATGAATATCATTATGCAATTTGTGTTCATGATTACCTTCAAACATCACTTTAGAAACTTGTTTAATTTGTAAGCTGATTTCATAAATATCAGGAATCTTTACAAAAGTTACCTCTCCTCTCATAGATAGTTTTAGTAGTAGTAATATTACCGGTAATGGTTAGCTCAGAACCTATTCCATTACCGCTTGTAAGCTTTAGCTTTGCTTTTGCATTATTATTGGCTCCATATGCAAGAAGTGCTCCTAAAGCATTTTGAACTGCCCTTTGAGTTTGCTGATCGTCAACGTTAGTTATATTGTTAATACTAACTCTTGTAGTTGGATTGCCTTCAATAATAGTAAATACCCCATTAAAACCATAAAGATTAATATCATTAATATTTTGGGCAAAATTAACCCTATGGTTATTTTCTGCGATAATAATATTGTCATTATCCTGCGGAAGATAATGGTTGTGATTATATCTCCAATCATTCATCGTACCTATATTAGAAGATGGATTTCCTGCCGGAATAATATCTGCCGCAAAGCCTCCCATGCTGCAAGTAGCCCAATACTACTGGTTGCTAGTAAAAGTTTATTAAAAAAAGTTTTTTTCTTATTAGTTATAATTTCCCCTATAACTTATTGCTTTTAATGATTTTACCACTTAACTTATCGGTCATTATACACTATTTATTTACGACACACAATAATTAATGAATAAATTTACTATTAGTTAATATTTATTAATTATTTACGATGGCGTGATTTATGAAATTTAAGGAAAATAGGCTGGTTTAATGAAAGGCATGGGTTATGGTGTTTGTTTGGTAGGTAATCGTCATTGCGAGTAGGCATTGCCCGCGTGGATCAGTTTTCCGTTGTCATCCCGTGGCTTGACCACGGGATGACACTGAATACGTTTTTCGATCCGCACAACAATGTCGTAATTTCCTCGCAATGACGTCAAAATAACATCCTATTCATCATCTATATTAGAAAGCTCATCTTGTAATTCTCGAGAAAATACATCCTCATCATTGTTAGAATCATTCAATTTCTTAAGAGAGTTTTTGAAATTATTTAGGTCTTTATTTTCAAATATTTCAATAGATTTTAAAGTCTCGTTTGGAATTATAACTATAATATTTTTACTTAATTCATCTAAATAATCAGTAGTAACGGAAACTTTCAGTACTCCTCCATAGCTCTGTTTGCTACTTACTACAAAATCTTTTAAAGATTTACTTTTAAAATAGTTTTCAGAAGTAAAGATCATTGTTATAAAAAATAGTACTAACGAGATAGTAGTACCTACGGCCAATCCTGCTAATAGCCCTAAGAATCTTTCAATAAAACCGTTTCTCATAAATGAAATTATAGCAAGAAATTTATAAACTATAAAAACACATAAAATTAAAGCAATAACATAAGATATAACACCGGCAATAATTATTCTTATAACCTCATTATCCATATATTTCCCAATTAGGTCAGAAATATATGGATATAAAAAATATCCTAACATTATAGAAGTAATAAAACCGAGTATTCTAGTTGTAAACCCGATTATGCCTTGATATAAGCCAAAAAAGGAGGAAAGAGTAATAATAGCAAAAATAGTAATATCAAAAAATGTGATCATTATTGTTAACTTCTATTGAATAATTGGATTTAAATCTTATATATTATATAATTAAAGTTTAATTTATGGGCGATAAAATTTTTCATAACTTATCCGGTAAAACACTAGTTGCTACACCGCATGTAATTACAAAAGGCATTTACCATAAATCCTTAATTTATATGTTATCACACACGGAAGAAGGAGCAATAGGATTAATATTTAACCGCTTAGTAAATCATATAGATTTAAAATCGTTTTTTAAAATAAAAAATGATGAAATAACAACCCCGATTACGGTTCCTATATATCTTGGCGGACCCATAGAACATGAAAAAGGTTTTTTTCTTCATTCTAGCGATTATAATAAAAATTTGTTATTGGATTTCCATAATGATTTAGCAGTAAGCTCTAATTTAGAAATTTCAGAAGATATAGCTTTCGGTAAAGGACCTAAAAATAGCTTATTCATTGTCGGTTATACAGCATGGAAACCAGGGCAGCTTGAAGAAGAATTAGAGAAAAATCTATGGCTGGTTATGGATTGTAATAAAGAATTTATTTTTGCCGATAATCCTGAAAGTAAATGGCATAATGCATTAAAACACTTAGGCATTGATGAAATACATTTCTCATCACAAATAGGCAATGCTTAGAGATTATCTGTTAACCATTTTTCGGTAAGCCTAAGCAATAATGCTTAAAAAATTTTTCCTGACTGCTAATTAAATACACAAAATTAAAATGTTGTAATTCATATTTGTTTGTTTTTACATCAAATATTTTGGATGTATAGAAAACCTTAAATTGATCTGCTAATTGTTCAATATCTTGGACTCTCCCCGTTAAACCTATAAATATCTATTTTTCTAAATATTTTTTTAATACCTCACTTGTATCATGCTCAGAATCTAGAGTAATAAAAATTACTTATACTAAAATATTCTCTTTCTTCAAAATCTTAATAATATCTTCTACTCTTTTTAGTGCTTGATTGTCATATAAGGAATAGGTAGTACCAAAATAAATCAAACTTAAATGACCTTGCAAATGGGTACTATCAAACTTCTTTCCTTCTTGATCTATAAGAGTAAACTTAATTTTAGGCGAATCGTCCATATTACTAGTTTTCGCACCAATCTTAAGCTTAGACGGAGTTAATGAAGAATACAATAAACATAAAAATATTATGCCCATAATCATAGCTAGGGCTATAAAAATTTTTATAATATACATTTAGTTTTTATTATTTCTCATAACCTAAGTAATTATTAATATTTATTTATAATAAAACTTATTTTTATCATATATGCAATAAAAATCATCTTTCAGTATATTAAATATCGTAATATCTAAATTGCGATATTGTTAGTTAAAAAATTAATTAATTTTTTAACTAAATTGAAATTTGTTGAGTTAAGATTATTAAATAAAAAACAATTAAGAAACGGATTAATTATGTACAATTATACCGTTTATGTAAAACATTTAAATGATAAATTTAAAAAACAAGAACATACGGCAATAGTAGATAGTACCATTTCTGAAGACCATTTATTTCAAATACTAAATGACAACAACAATGCAACTCAACCGATACAAATACTCCTAAATCAAAATTCGCTTGAAATAACAAATAATATTGAACACAATAAAGCAGAAAATATGAGGGATATAATGATGTTAAAAAAAGAAGAAATAAAGGAAGCAGAAATGGAAAATTTTATATCTGATATGTTAAAGGATAAAAATTTTATCGACTTAATTAATAAAGATAGTGAGAAATAGAATCTATTATTGAAAGGAGTAATAAAGCTATAATTATATTAGGGCAAGAGAAAGAAGATTTAAATCTCATAGCTAATTTTCTTAAAAACGGTGAATTAATATTAGAAAGTAATGAGTATGGAGATTGGGACTTCTCAAAAAAAGTCTAACAGCAAGTTCAAATATTTTAGATAGTTTTTATATAAAAAAAGCAAAATATTTAACATATAACAGTTCTTATTTGGATGCTGCTAATTCATCCTCTGAATCTACTATTGACAAATTTTTCCTACAAAAAATTCTAAGTACGACTCTTACTAAATTTATATTAGCAATAAAAAATATTGAAACCAAAAACTCTAACTCTTCCCTTGTCAAAACCAATCTAGAAAAACTTGTCGGTATATTTGAACAATTTACTAAATTATTGAGATATATTGATATAAATGAAGGTAATTTATCTATAGTAGTGACCGATAGTCCAAGTAAGCAATAATTATACTCGTATATCTAAAATTATTGATGACACTATAAAACTCAGTAATTTTAGTGATGAACAAAAGAGTATCATTAATAAAATAAAAGATTCTATTTATTACCTCAAGCTAGCGAGCAAGCAAAAGACTATACAAATCTATTAAATATTAGCGATGATAATTATATCATTCTAGATGAATATAATAAAATAACAATCGACAGTGAAAATTCAACATAATGAGCTTAAAACATATATAGAAAATAATTTAAGTTTTGAAGATGTTTTGCCTAAAACAGACAAACTGAAACAATTAATAGATATAGTAAATTATTATAAACAGTTAAAAGACAATGCCAACACTATAGGAAATTTTTTAGAAATCGTTAAAAAATTAAATCAGCTTTTAGCAATAACGAAATCAGAAAATAAATTAGAGAATCTTCTAAATTACCTTAAATATTTATCTAACATCAAATTTTCCGAAAAAGAAAATTTGGTTACATTTAATTCTGCAAAATGGTTTAACGATTAATTTACCTCGGGGCATATAATATAAAAGAAAAATTATTAGAATCATTTAAGCATACAATATGCAAAGATAAAGATTCATTTATTATATCTCAAAGAATCAGAACTAAAAAAGAAAATACAGCAAAAGAATCCGCAAAATATAGCTAAATTAGCATCAGAAATAATTGAATTCAAGCCAAGGTGATTTTTATAACCAATATAATCTAGATATATCAGAAACAAGTCTGCAAGATTCACTAAAAGTATTTTGTCTTAATACGAAAGCTCTCATAGAAGAACAAGGAAGACCTAAACCTTAATGGAATATTATATGATTTGTCTAAAGAGTTAACATCAATAATTTCTTCACCGTGTAGTCAACTCAAATTTATACAAAAAACTGAAAAATATAAAAATTTAGTAGAAAAATTTAAAGAAGAAAAACTAGAAACTGATTATATGAATATTACGACAAGCCGGTCACATGATTCATACTTTAAAGAACCTTTTACTTAAGTTCAATGATTTAAACCTTAATTCTTCATTTAGACCATATTATAATAATAATGAAGATTCTAGCAATATGTTAGGTGCTTGTTATAATTCCTCAGAGTATCCTCAATGAGAAAAATTTAACATCTCTTAATACAATTTTTATAGACAAACAGAAATGTGGTGCTAGTATAAAAATAGCTATATTTAACGATGAATTAGATTATGACAAATAATCAATTTTCCGAAGATACCAAAAAAATTGCTGATCAAATAAAAGATGCATTAATGGGTATTAGTGACGATCTTGTACTTGAAAGTAAAGAGGTAGAGGAAATTTTTGAAGAATTAAGCCAAAATGAAGAATTTGAGTATGAGATGGAACGAACACTTGCTATCTTAAATGAACAAACTATGGATTTAACTCAACTGCAAAGTCGGATTATCTTATTAATCCGTAAGTATTTAGGTAAAACTAAAAACTTAAAGCTTAAAATGCTTAAAATGGATGAGAAGCTCATTAACAAGAATGTTGCCGAAGTCAGTAATTATTTAATGCATCAGCATTCTAAAATAGTTAGAGATGCTAATAAAAACCTTGCAAACCCAAAAGACAAATTACAAGGTTTAACCACACAAGCTAGAATAAACTTAAAACGTTTATTAAAAAGCTTTGCCGTTTATCAAATTTATATGTTTATGAACCCAAAAAGAATAGCAGGCGAAACGAAGCTAATGAACTTCGCCTATAATATGATCAAAGGGGGCATGAAACTCGCTAAAAAATATGAAGGCGGCAAGGAAAAAAACATTAAATCATATTCACCTAGACTTATTAAAAAACTTGAAAAAGCTCATATCGGCTTTAAAAAACGTGGCGGTATATCAATTTAACTATTGTATCTTTTTATAAAGAGCTTATACTAACCTAATATTAATATTATGATAGGTATCAAACTTTCAACTTAAATTATTCATGTAAACTTAATATTTCGGAACTAATAATTTGGGTACATCTTGGCTGCAGTACTCAAGAAAAACACCAAGCTCAACCTGTAAAAATTAACATAAAACTCTTTCTCTCAACTCCTCCCCTTGCTACTGTAACGGATAATATAAACGATACTGTTTGTTATGCAGAAATCGGCTAGTACAAAAACTTTCTCAAGAAAATCACTTTAATCTTATCGAGTATTTAGCCGCACAAATATATGATATTCTTTATCACAATTTTATCGAATCTAAATTAGAAAAGATTTTTCTAAACGTAACCGTTACTAAATTAAAATCACCGGTTTCAGGAGTGCATGGCGGAGTTTCTTTTTCTTATTCAGGAAAGGAGACACTATGATTTATATTTCTATAGGCAGTAATTTAGGTAATAGACTTTTAAATATTAAAAAAGCGCTAAATTTTACTAAAAAGTTGTGATTTTATATTGCTTAAGCAAGCTATTGTTTTTGAAACACAAGCTATTCTACCACCTAATGCAGATAAAGCTTGGGATAAACCATATTTAAATATGGTGATGCAGGGCAAAAGTACTTTAACGCCTAGTAAACTTCTAATTGAGCTTAAAAAGATTGAAAAACAACTAGGTCGAGCAAGCTCTTACGATAAATGGTCTCCAAGAGTTATTGACTTAGATATCCTACTTTGGAATAATTGCCATATAGATTTACCTGATTTAAAGATACCACATCCTGAATTATTAAACAGACCGTTTCTTTATTCATCTAATTGCAGGTTTAAGCTTGGAATGTCGTGATTCATGTCCGATCAATAATTTTTACAACAATAAAATCTTTGCAGAAATAGCACATTTAATTGAAAATCAAGGAGTTATACGCTCTCTTGTTTTTAATCCTCAATTTGTCGGTATTTTAAACATTACTCCTGATTCTTTTTCTGATGGAGGATTGAGTTTTTATAAAGAAGATGCCGTTAGAAATTTTGTATGCTTGATAAATGACACGTCCTGCTGCTTTAATTATTAATGAAGATAAAGAATATGCAAGACTTGATAATGTTCTTGAAGAGCTTAAGGAAGTTATAGTCAGTATTGATAGTTTTACTCCTGAAGTAATTAAACGTGTTAAAAAATACCCTATTTCCTGTATCAACTTGGTTAAAAATAATCTAGATGATTATACATTACGATTAATTGCCGATTATAATTGTAAAATTATTACTATGCATTCTATTAACCGTTCCACCGCAAAAACAAAAATGTCTTGATTTCGATAAATCTCCGCTTACTAGCTTAAATATATGGAAAGAGCAAGAAATAACAAAATTAGAAAAATGTGGATTTGATAGACAAAATATCATTCTTGATCCTGGAATTGGTTTTTGGAAAATCCATTTATCAAAATTTATATATTACAACATCATTAAAGAATTTAAAAATCTAGGATGCGAGATATTGGTAGGACACTCACGAAAATCTTATATTTCTGCTTTTTATAATTCCAAAGCATCGGAAAGAGACTTAGAAACAATAGCAATATCAAAATATTTAATGGAAAACGTAGTTGATTATTTACAAGTGCATAATGTTATAGAGCATCAAAGATTTTTTGTAGCAGACCATATGATTAAATATGTATAGTTCAATGCATTGAACTATATCTTATGAAAAATAGAAAAATCATCGGTATAATGGCATGTGATCCACAAGGGGTGAAGGTAATAAAGGTCAGATGCTTTGGTCTTATACTAAGGAGTTTTATCAGATGGTAAAAAATAATATTATAGTCATGGGACGAAAAACCTTTTACTGATAACCTCTAAAAGGAGGTAAGATGAAATTTTTATAACAGCTTAATATAAAAATCTTGAGCAATATAACCTCTTAAATCATCCATTTTATCAATTATGGAATATGGAAAAACTTGCTCATTCTACTTTACAAATTTACACAAAAGAATATTATCATCACGTTACAGCTTTCCCACGTTATATAAGTGCAATACATTCCAAATGTAGTGATATACAAGCTAGACAAATATTACTTGGTAATCTTATAGAAGAAGAACAAGGTGAAGAAAATCACCCGGAACTATGGAAACGTTTCACTGAAGGACTCGGATGTTTAAGAAACCAACTCACTTCAGAACCTAAATTAGATTTAACTCAAAAACTTGTTCAAGGTTATTTTAAATTAACAGAGAAATCTTTTTCTATAGGTCTTGGAGTACTTTATGCTTATGAGCGTCAGACTCCTAAAGGATCTGACTCTAAAATTCAAGGATTACAAAAATTTTATGGAATTTCAGATTACAGAACTTTACAATTTTTCATTGTTCATAGTAAAGTGATAGCCATACACAAGAATGTGCAAATTTGATTAATAATTTAAGCTCAAAAGAACAAAAATGAACACATCAAGGAGCAAAACTACTATGGCAATTTCTAGACGGTATAAATGCAACGTATCAATAATTTAACTATTATTCTTTCATAAAATGAAAAATATCTTCCTACATTTCTTAAGTCTTGAGAATTATCGTAATTTTAAAAATCTTGAACTAAAAACAGATAATACACCAATAATTTTAATAGGTGAAAACGGCAGCGGTAAAACTAATATTTTAGAAGCTATATCGCTATTTTATCCAGGAAGAGGACTGAGATCAGCAAAACTTGCCGATATATGCAAAACTTCAGAAGATCATTGTCTAGTTAAAGCTCTATTGCAAAGTAAGCTAGGACTTGCAGAATTTACCACCCAATTTAAACGTAGTTCTAATAGAAGGATAACTGAGTATAACGAAAGTAAAATAGCCAATAATGAGTTAAGTAAATTCACTAGCATGGTATGGCTGACTCCGCACATGGAAGGAATCTTTACAAGCGGTAGCAGTGCTAGAAGAAAATTTCTTGATAGAATAGTTTATAATTTTGATCCAAAGCATGCAGAACTAGTTAGTAAATACGAATATTACATGCATGAGAGAAATAAAATTCTAGTAGAAGATATAAGAGATGATAATTGGCTTAAAATTATTGAGGAAAAGATGGCTGATATTTCTAACCATATTGCTAATAATCGCTTAAAAACCTTAGAATTTATGCAGCAAGCAATAGATGACCTTGAAAATGAATTTCCAAAAGCCGATTTATCGATTGACGGCATTGTTGAACAAAAAATATTAAACGGCAAAGAAAATATTGTTAGTTTTATTACTGCAGAACTTTATCAAACAAGAAGCAAAGATAAACTACTTGGTTGCACTAGTTTTGGAGTTCATAAAAGTGACTTTTTAGTAAAGCATCAAAAGAAAAATATCTTAGCCAAATTCTGTTCTACCGGTGAACAAAAAGCTATATTAATTGCAATAATCCTTGCTGAAATGAATTATGCTATAAAGCTAACTAAAATAGCACCGATTTTACTTTTAGATGAGGTCTTTGTGCATTTAGACGACAAAAAACGTCAATATTTAATCGAATTTTTTACTGGCTTAACCATACAACTATGGGTTACCAATACCAATCTAGAGGGAATAGAAAATTTTGCAACTAAAGCACAATTGATTAAGTTATAGTTTGTGTAATAATGTCATTCCTGCTTTCGCAGGAATGACATTGAACACTTTTCTCGTACCACGTAACAACGCCCACTAAAAGCGGGAATGACATCAAGAGTATTTTCTGATCCATACAATAAAGCACTATCCCAATCAGATTCACAAAAAAATTTATAACATCCTTCTTGATTTTTATCGCACCTCTTAAAAAACCAAAATAATTATTATTATTTTTCATAAAATAAAATTACACTTCACTTACATATTATATGAACATTAGTTAAATTTAAAATTTTTTGTATATAAATATATTGCTTAATCTTTTGAAACTGCTTAAAATTAATTTTTAATTTATGTAAATACTATGACAAAACAATCTAATAAAATATCCTATGATGAAGTACCTTATTCTCCATTTACTTTCAGTTATACCTCCCCACCTTATTTAAGAACTATCGGCAAGCTATTCGGACTAAACCCTCCACCTCTTGAAACTGCTAAAATACTTGAACTCGGTTGTGGAATCGGTGTTAATCTGCTTAACTTTGCTGAAACATATCCTAAATCACAATCTCTAGGTGTTGACTTATCCAAAACACAAATAGAATTAGGTAAAAAAATTATCAGTGATTTGAAAATAAAAAATGCCGAACTAAAGGCATTATCTATATTGGACATTGATGAGTCATACGGTAAGTTTGATTACATAGTTTGTCACGGCGTATATTCATGGGTACCTGAAGAAGTACAAGATAAAATACTCGAAATCTGTAATAAACTGCTAAATCCCAACGGCATAGCTTTTGTAAGCTATAATACGCTCCCGGGCTGGAATATGCAGGGAACAATACGTGAAATGATTATGTTCCATTCAGAGCTATTTAATACTAGCCATGATAAATTACAGCAAGCTAAATTACTTTTAAAGTTCATCAATGACTCATTAGAAAGCTCCACAACGCCTTATTCTAATTTCTTACGAGATGAAACAAAATTATTATCTACATATACGGACTCATATGTATTACATGAATATTTAGGCGAAATTAATACAGGTACATATTTTCACCAATTCATAGAAAAAGCTCAAAAAAATCATCTAAATTACTTAGGTGATACGTCGCTTACTGCAATGTTTATCGGTAATTTACCTACTCAGGCAGCAGAAAAGCTACAAGCCGTTAATGATATTGTTCGTACTGAGCAATATATGGATTTTATCACTAATAGAAAGTTCCGCTCGACATTATTATGTCATCAAAACATACCTATAAACAGAAAAATTGAATTTAATAATTTAAAAGAGTTTTTTACTAGCCTTAATATTAGACCGGTAATTCTAGAAAAAGCTGTTGATTTAACTAACGAACAGGAAAATGTTAGCTTCTATTACGAAAATTTACCTGAGCCTTTTATTTCAACCACTTCGCCGATCATGAAAGCTATTTTATATGTATATGCCGAAAATATTAGCAATCCGATAAGCTTAGAACAAGTAGCAAAAGAAGCTTTTAAAAAGCTTGGTAAATATCAATTACAAGATTTCTTAGCAGCATTAGAACAGCATTTTATCATATTCATTTTTCAAGGTTATCTCAAAATATTTGAGACCAAACCTCATGCTATAGCAACTATCACCGAAAAACCTAAAACTAGCGAATTTGCAAGATACCAAGCAAAACAAGCACATTTTAATAATGTAACTAGCGTGTTTAGCGTCACTAATAGACTTAACGATATGGTAGGCATACCGATACATGAAAAATATATTTTAGAAATGTTAGATGGTACGCATAATATTGATGATATTAAGAAAGGCGTTCTTGAAAAAATTAATTCAAAACTTTTAACTGCTTGTGACGATAAAGGACAGGAAGTAACAGATCCAAAATTATTAAAAGAATTTGTTGACTATGTAGTTAATACATCCCTTGAGAAATTCCGGATGAATTATCTGTTAGTAGAGTAATTAAAATGTTCGTGGTCAAGTCTGCTTTGTTGTATGGATCAGCTTTTCCGTTATTGCGGGTAGTCGTAGACTACAGCCAATCCATAAAAATATAATCCGAGTAAATGAAGAGTAGCTATACGAAGCTCAACTTGGAAAAGAGCAAAGAGCCTGTAAGCCGAGGAGCGGAGCGTATACTTAATACGTGAGCATCCGAGGACTTACAAAGACGACACAGCCAATTTTTCAAGTTGAACGAGTATAACTATGCTACTAATTTTTCACGCAATACTTCAACTAACTTATTAATTGCTTCGGTTGGGTGGATGTTTTCAAGGATAGCAAGCTCGCCTGCAAGTCTATTTAAAGCTGATTCGTAGAGTGTTCTTTCACTGTAAGAACGATCATTATCAACATTTTTATGTAAGTCCCGTAATACTTCGGCTATGGCTACAATATTACCTGAGTTAATTTTGCCTTCATATTCTTGGGCTCTTCTACTCCACATTCTATTTCCTGGTTTTGGTTTACCTTGAAGAGTTGAATATATGACATCTAAATCTTTTCTGCTTGCAACCGCTCTAAGACCAACAACCGCAGCTCTACTAACAGGCACTTTTAATGTCATTTTATCCTGCGAAAAGGAAATTACATATACTTTAATTTCAGTACCTGCAATAGTATGATATTCTATATTTGTTATTTCACCAACCCCATGTGCAGGATAGACAATTCTCTGCCCTATTTTAAACTCGGATTTTTGTTCGGATTGTGTTGTATTTGCCATTATTAATTCCTCCGTAGTGGTTTTAGTGCCTTAAGAACTTAATGTTAGACTATTATTTTCTATAGCATAGCACATTTTGCTTTTATTATAAAGTAGAGATTTTTATTGAAATAAAATTGATACGATCTTATTATAAATAATATATTAACTCCTTCGTAGTGGTTTTAGTGCCTTAAGAACTTAATGTTAGATTATTATTTTCTATAGCATAGCACATTTTGCTTTTATTATAAAGTAGAGATTTTTATTGAAATAAAATTGATACGATCTTATTATAAATAATATTAATAAGTTATAAGGAATAAATATGCGAAGTATTTTTATTGTGCTAATATTTTTATTATTTTTGAGTAGCTGTTCAGAAGAAAAAGCACAAGATAAGAACCATGAGGAAAAACAAATAATAGAGCACGAAACTCTACAAAATAACGAAACTTCTAAAGAAACAAATCAGGAAGCCGTAAATTCTGAAAATACGGCTGAATCAATAGTTCCTGCTAATGATAATAATCAGACTGATGAAGTATCAACGCCGGTTTCACAAGAACAAAAAAATCCTGCAATAAAACCTGTTAAAGTCACTTTTAAAGTTGATGATAATGATATGGTTCTCGGTAACAAAAAATCAAATGTTATAGTAGTCGAGTATTTTTCTCCTACCTGTCCGCATTGTGCTTATTATCATCAAACAATTTTTCCGGAACTTAAGAAAAAATATATTGATACTAACAAAATTGCATATGTGGTTCGTGAATTTATTGCTACTAAACAAGATTTAGATGCTGCAATTTTAGCCCGCTGCAAGGGGGATACAAATAGTTTTACACAACTTCATAATATCATATTAATACAACAAGATAAGTGGGCATATAGCAATAAATACAGAGAATTATTAACTGATATAGGACAACTTGGCGGTATTTCTCCGGAAGAATATAAACAATGTTTAAATAATGATAAAATTACTGCAATACTAATTGCTAATACCAATTTTGTAGCAAAAGCACCCCAATTTATAGGTACTCCTTCTTTCTTCGTTAACGGAGTACAAACAGGAAGTTATAGCATAGATACTATTTCCACAGCAGTTGATAAAGCTTTAGAGGAGCAGAAAGAAAAAGCAAAAAATGAAATGAGTTTGTAATTTAGATCGTCATTACGAGCAGTCGTAGAACTGTGCAGCAATCTCATTAAATATCCTGAGATTGCTTCATTGATGCCTATGGCGTCTTCTTGCAATGACGGAGATAAACTAATGAATACGGGAAAATTAAAAGATATCAAAGCAAGAATTAAAGACTTAAAAACTCCTAAGTTTTCTAATCCTAAAATTCAGCAAGAAATTAGCCCGTTCACTATCGCTGTAGATTTAGTTTCAGGTACAATGGTAGGTATCGTAATTGGAATATTTACGGATAAATTTTTTAATTCTAAACCTTTATTTCTTATTATATTTACAATAATAGGAATGACTGCCGGCTTTAACATTATAAGGCAAAAAGTAAATAATAAAAAGTAAGGAAATGACTCATAGCCCTTTAGCACAATTTGATATCAAAAAATTAATAGACATCAAAATGTTCGGTTTTGACGTCAGCTTTACTAATTCGAGTATCTATATGTTACTTGCTAACATCTTAGCTCTAACTTATTTTTACTTAGCTTTTTATAACCGGAAATTAGTACCTTCTAGATTACAAGTGAGTGCTGAAATAGTTTATAATCTTGTAGCTGATATGTTAAATCAGAATATAGGAGTAAAAGGACGTAAATTTATTCCGTTAGTTTTTAGTTTATTTATTTTCATTTTATTCTGTAATTTACTTGGTATGACACCTTATAGCTTTACTGCTACTAGTCATATTATCGTTACTTTTACCTTGGCAATTCTAGTATTTTTAATGGTAACTATAGTCGGTTTTGTAAAACACGGCTTACGTTTTTTAACCCTTTTTTTACCGCACGGTACTCCTTTATGGTTAGCACCGTTGATGATAGTAATTGAACTATTTACATATTTAGCAAGACCGGTTAGTTTATCATTGCGACTTGCCGCTAATATGATGGCGGGACATGTTTTATTAAAAGTAATAGCCGGTTTTACCGTTTCATTAATGATTTACTTGAAATTTCTGCCAATCCCTCTTATGGTGATACTCATTGGGTTTGAAATTTTTGTTGCAATACTTCAAGCTTATATTTTTACTATTTTATCTTGTATGTATCTTAATGATGCTATTAATTTACACTAGGCTTTTTGCACAACTTGCTTCTAAAGGTAATTTGTACGTCAATCCGATGCTCGAGTCCTCACGTACTTTTTTGTACGCTGCGGTTCTGTGCTTTGTGTTTCCTGCAAATTCCTCTTTATTAGCTTCGTTGTGCAAAAAGCCTATTATACAGATAATTAGATAAAATTTTTTGATTAATTAAAAGTAAGGTTTTTTATGGACATGGTTTCTTTAAAATTTATTGGTACAGGATTTATGGCTATCGGCATGTACGGTGCAGCTTTAGGCGTTAGTAATATATTTAGCTCTCTACTTAGTTCAATAGCACGAAACCCTTCGGCTACAGAAAACTTACAAAGAATGGCTCTGATCGGTGCAGGTCTTGCTGAAGCAATGGGACTTTTTTCCTTTGTAATTGCTATGTTACTTATTTTTTCTTAAAATTCATTTTTAAATAAGATGCCTCAATTTGATATTGCTACCTATTATTCACAAATTTTTTGGCTTATCGTTACTTTCGGCTTATTGTATATCTTTGTTTATAAATTTATAACTCCAAAAGCTGAAGAAATTTTTAATAATAGACAAACAAATATTCAAGATAATATTACGCAAGCAGATACATTGACCATAGAAGTAGAAAAGCTAAATAAATATTATAACGAAGAAATAGACAAAACAAATACTGAAATAGATAGGCTAAAAAAAGAAAAAATAGACTCTTTAGAATCAGAATTTTTAATTAAAAAAAAGAATCTAGAGCAAGATTTAAAAAACGCTATAAATAAAAACATTGAAGATATAAATTTAGCTGCTAAGCAATTTAGAACTAATAAAAGCGCAGCAATCATAAAGCTTGCAGTTAATATTATTGAAAAAATAGCTGGCACTAAAGCAGATATGAATTTACTACAAAATATAAAAGTAAAATAATGAATTTCCTAGATGAGAGCTTCTGGCTTGCCGTTAGTTTTGTAATTTTTATATATTTAGTTTATAGACCAGCAAAAAAAGCCATTTTAAATTCTTTAGATGCTAAGATTTTAGAAGTCCAAGAAAAAGTTCTAAAAGCTGAAAAGTTAAAAGAAGATGCTGCTTTGCTCTTTAAACACACCAACGAACAAATAAAGAAATTAGAAACTTTACGCTCTCAAATGATAGAAGAAAGTAATGAAGTTACCAAAAAAATCATTCAAAAAAAAACTAAAGAAATTGAAGAATTTTTAGAGCATAAAAAATCTGATGCTATACAGTTAATGCAAAACCAAAAATCAACCGCAAGTAAAGAGCTACAAGATGAATTTTGTGATGAAGTGATAAAACTTGTATCCGAATATTTTCAATCAGTTAAGCTTTCAGAAAGCAACATTGCTAAAAATTTAATGGATAAATCTGATTTTCCTCAGGATGAGGGTAAAGATACATAGCCACACTAACCACTAGCTAGCAATTTATTTAAAATTGCTTCATCATTAACACATACCCGTAATATTGAGCCAGCAATAAAATATTCAGGATGTTCGTTTGTTATCTTATTTGTTAATTCAGGATAGGCTCTAACAAATTCTTTTACACAAGTGAAGTTTTTACTAGAACTGTTAATCGCTCCCAAGCAAATCGCTTCAAAATATAACATTTTAGCTATTTCTATATTTTTAAGATCAGATAACACTCCTAGTTGTTTTGCTAAATATCTATCGCCTAAATAGCCTTTCACCCCCCAATTTCCTAAGATTGAGAACTTACTATTCCACTTATCTTTAGCAGCATTAATATATATTTTATTTAAAACATTCTTTTGTATTTTTTATTTAATTTCTAATGTAACTTCCTCAAAATCGCCTCTTTGTAATATAAACTCCCTAGTTTCATTATTTTTTATAAATTCTGATGCAATTTTTTTGAGATAAGCTTTTAGCTTTGTAGTGACCTAAACCTAAAGTTTGTACGTATATTAAATAAGATTGTTTACTCTATAGCTTCGTATGTATTATCTAATTTTCATAAATCACTCCGATATTATTAAGAGAGCTAGCAATAAAAGAAGGGTGAACTAATTCTTGATCGATTTTTAAAGCTTTCTTATAAAATTTTAACGAAAATTTACATAATATAGATTATAATAACCTATTTTTTGATATAAATTTACCTTTCTACATTTATCAATTTCAATATCATCATTTAATATTTTTACTACATGGGGATAAAATATTTTAGAAATTTCCTAGTCTTCACTTGGAACATCTGTTAATATTGGAAATAAATCATCTAAGATTTCTGCTAGTCTTGTATAAATCTCTTTTTCATCTATCGCATGTTCTTTATATTTATTTATATATTGCTTTGTTATAAATTGCATTAATCTATGTAATTGTAAGCCGTTTTGTCTATTGTGTTATGTTAGATTCATTATCGATAATGCTTCTAACGTTTTTATAGGTTCTTGTAGCTTTTCTTCATCTATTAAAAATAATTCTTTGAAAATCTCTATACTGATAAAATCATGGTCTAAATCTTGCAGAATATTGTAATATCTGCCAAGCTAAAGGTGATTTTTCTAATAATTGTAGTAATAAAACAGTTTCTATATGATTATCTTTGTTATTTTTAAAGTAATTAATGTAATCATTTACTTTAAGTAATTTATTTGCTTTTAAATATGCTACTGCTTTAGATAGCCTATAAGGTGATGCAGCATCGTTACTACCAAAGTCTTCTACTAATTTATCAATATCTTTCTTGTTTAAGCTATTTTTTAGAGATTTCTTTAAATATAATATCGCTTCTTTTTTACTAAAAGACTCTAATATAATATTTTCTATATCATCACTTAAATTATTATTTTTAGTAGTAATTATCACTTGTGCCTTATCATTAAGTATATTAATTATACTGTTAAGATAAGGCTCTATCTATATCTTTATGATCTTCAACATTATTAAAAATAAATAATATAGCTGAATTTAAATTAGCAATCCTCTCATGGACTAATCTTATTATGTTTTCTTCCTTTTCATCTATTACGTAAATAGTAAAAATTCTTTTGTCTATATGCTTCAAGGACTTTGTCTGCAGAATCTGCGTTAATAAAACGTACTATTTTCTTTTTCGCTTGTGTTTGTCTATCTCCATATTTTATAGCTAGAGTGATTTTACCGGCTCCAGCGAAAACACTAACTGTTACAAATCGTTTTTCGTTTAAAGTTTCTTCTATTTGTTGTAAAATTTCTATGGACAATCAGATTATAAGTTGATAAAGGGAGTAAATTGCTAATTATATTTTCTGTAACTTTAATTGATTCATTAGGAGTATAAGCGTTGCAGTCTTCTAATACTTCCTTTGCTTCCCTACTTACTGCAATTAACCTTAAAATTTGCTCTCTTAAATCATCTACTTTAACTTTAGAAATATATAATATTTGCCATATTGAGGTTTTATTTCATATAGTTCTTTTATTACTTTTAACTGTTGTTTTATTAAATTTGGTATTTCTTTTTTATCTATACTCAATTTGCTCAACTGTGCTAGATACCAATCGCTACTGCCCTTATTATTTGTATTTGCTATATCTACAGACAAATTTACTTCTTTTATACGATAATGACCTTTGTAAGAAAGTTCAAATTTTCCCTCAGGGGTTATGAGCTCTTTTGATGGGCAACCTTGTGCGGCATTATTTTCTAAATGCTTATAAACCTCTAAAAATTGTCCGGTTGCAATATTACCGCTTATAAGCTGATCGATTACCTTTATTATCTTGCCTGTATGCTTTAGAGTAATTTTAGGAAATAATCTATATGCTTTATTAATATGCGGATTACAGACATTAACAAAATTCGGAGCTGATAAATAAGTTGTTATATTTAAATTTTTTACGTCAAAGGTAGCTTCATGGCTATATATCTGCGGCTGAAGATTTTCTGTAGCTAAACCCGGGCTATCGAATGTGATTGCCTTTGCTTTTGGATAATGAAAATCTCTATGAGCAAAATATAAACTAAGCTCTGCGAACCATACACCTAAAGAATGACCTGTGAAAGATAAATTATAATTATTCTCTTCAGCATATTTGGTAATCTCCTTTGTAGCTTCATATGAGGCCGCTTGCTGTGCCACTATCTGTCCACCTAAAATACTTTTAAAATGAGCTTTAAACGGTGAATTAGTTTTAAGCAAATCTAATTTTTCAAATGTAGTACCTCGATAGGTAAGTACCATTTGTTTTACTTTTTCATTTACATATGCTACTGCATAATATCTACCTATTTCAGGCTTGTTAAATATTTTTCAGTCTTTTAATTGTTCATTTCGAGTTTTGACCTTTTCATTATTTTCTTTTTCTACAGCAAACTCTACAATATCATTTTCTGTAGAATCCATATAAGCATGTAAACTAAATAAACCATGGACAAAGTCGGTAGGGTGCTTATAGTTTTGATTATTTAAGATAATTTTATTTCAATCTTTTGTACAAACTCACTAGAAGCATTAGGCATCTTGCCCCAGCTTACATTACCGATAAAATTATTATTTTGGATTTTAGCAGCTATTCCCTCTAGCTGCGGAAGCGTTAAATGTAGATTGCTAAATCTAAATGAACAAATGAAGGGGCATGCTTTCTAGATACACTATAATTGTTTGATAGTCACTTATAGTTTGAGAATAGTTAACTAGGTTTTTTGAAGAAAACACATCTGCTTTCATAAATATACTTCATAAAATTTTATTAGTTGCATTGTATAATATTAATTGAACTAAACTTTGTATTTTCAATCAAATTTTTGAAACGTTATAAATTAAAAGTTATTATTTTTCAACTATTATCTTTATTCTGAATTTAAAATTAGATTATTTAAGATCTTATATTATAGGAAAATATAGAATGGTGACCCCTACGGGACTCGAACCCGTGTTCCCACCGTGAAAGGGTGGTGTCCTAACCGCTAGACGAAGGGGCCTTAATTTTAAGTAGGCAATATAGATATATTAGTCATACCATGGCTATGACCACGGCATGACAGTAAGTTAGAAGTTTTATACAACACCTTTGCAAATATTGCAAGTATAAAAATTATAGGTTTACCTTAAGCTTAACACTACCTTGATGACTTCTATAATGTTTATTTAGATAATAATTATAATCCAACGAAATAGTAGTATTTTTGATACTGCCTATAATACCCGTTCCTAAATTATAGGATGTTTTCGGTTGCTTCGGTATTAGATAATCATGTTTGAATGTATTATCAAATATTTTAACAACTCTATTTATTCTTTGGGTTTTCTCTTTAAAATTATGTTCTACCGCTCCTTGGAAGGTTAGGCCTAAATTATTAAATTTTAGAGCATCTTTTAAAGGTACTGTGACTTTAGTACCGACAATTCCAGACAATATATTATTCTCTTTCATTGTAAGAGCTATTTCTTGTACGTTAACACCGGTTTCATTATATACCCCGTCTCGTGACTTCCCGTATCTTAAACCGATATTCGGGGTAATAACGAGCTTACTCTGCAAAAGATAATTATAATTCAGTAATGCTTCCGCATTATAACTATGATTACGATGTTTTATATTACTTCTAATTTTAGTATCACCATATGAATAAGTTGTTTTATCTTTAATAAAGTTTTTAGAAGCAGATACTAAAGCTTGTAGTGCAAAATTCTTCGGTAATTCTTTTTGTCCGTAAATAGAAACCACATGACTATTAATAAGTTCTTTATCATTATTTTTACTATTTTTAAATTTAAATACTGAATGAACATTACTATAAGCTATACCTACGATATTATTGTCGATTTCAGCATCGAACCCAATAGTAGCACCTTTGTTAGTACCTCTATAACCGGTCATATTCTCAACGCGTCCATGATTATTAGTGCCGTACATACCACGCATCCACAAACCTCTTTTTATATGAGACTCTTCTTCATCACCGGCTGCCACTGCTACCATATTATTAGACATATTCATAGATGCATCTAATCTGTTACGAATCATATTATTTACAATAGTATTAACAACTTTCGCTTGATTTAAAGTAGGAGCGTTTTCTGAAATTTGCGTTTGCATTTCTTTTTTTGCTTCCTGTTCAAGAGGAATAGCCGTATCAACTTCCGTTATTTTAAGATTACCCCCATCGGAATCGGATAATTGCCCTATTGTTTCTTCTTCCTCTTCAAACCCTGAATCATAACTTTCTTCATCTTCGCTACCATCACCTAATGCTAAACATTCCTTTTCTCTATCATCACTTAATGCTAATGCACACTCATTACTTGATGCAAGTGCAGGTAATGAAGATAATTGTCTACTTACTTCTGTGTCTTCTTGTTCTTCATCTCCTGCGGGTAAGGTAGATTCTGATTTACCATCCGACACTAACATTTCTTGTAACAATGACTGAGCAAGAATATCTGCAGCTTCTTCGCCTGTATACTTCTCTAGAAGTAACGAAGAAATTTTTTCATCATGTTCTTGTAATCTTGCATTTATTGCTAAAAGCATTTCTTCATTTAATTCCTCTACATCCTGTATACGATTACTTACATAAGCTATTGCTTCTTTAATATGATTAAGTTCCTCACTTCTAGAACTTGAATCAGGCAATTCTTCTATTTTTTGTATTTTATTGCTTAATACTCTTATATAGGTATCAATTTCTATAGCTAGAGTATCTACTGGAGTTACAACATCACGACTACTCAAATCATCACCATTAGAGAAGCTGTTTATGCTACCAACTGAAGATGAACATGAAAATACCGGCTTACTCTCAGTTACCTTAGGTTTAGATTCAGTATCTAGATGCTTTATCTCCCCTTCTAACAAAATCTTTTCTTTCGATATCTCAAATACTTCGCTCCTTAACTTCTTAAATTTTGGATCATCGTGATTTAAAGTATCTAATTCCAATTCCTTAGCTTTACAATCATTGGCTATTTTTTCATGTTTAGATTTTAATCCCCCTAATTTCATAACATTAGAATTGTTTAAATCCTCTAAGCCACTAACCGAAGGTGAACGGGTTATATCATCAATTGAATAGGAACGTGATATTGATACATCTGTGCTTGAATACTCTTCATTTAAAGAAAATGCGGCTTCTATGGCTTGCCTTTTTTCTTTTAATTGTGATTCTTTTGAAGATAAGTCTCTTGCTTCTATAGCTAACTGCTTAAATTCTAGGTTTTCTGGATCTTGATTCAATTTGGCAATAGCTTGCTTTTCCTTAACTATTCTAGCTTCCTCTACTTTTAATAGTTTATCTTCCAAATCCAAATACTCTAATTTCTTGTCAAGCTCGGCACTTCTGAATAATGGTATAGGTAATTTTCGTTTACTAGTATTCTCGTAACTTATAGATGGCTTAGGTTGCTCTGTCTTATATATTGTTTCTGATGCTAAATTCTCATTACTAACCGACTCATATATAGTAGATAAATTAGATAATGGCTGTGTACCTTTTTTAATAGTACTATCAACCAAATTTAGTCTATCTTGTGATCTATCAAGTAAAGCTTCAGCTTCTTTTAGTACCTCAGGGGGAGCAGTATTATATATTGAAGCATCTACATCTGTATCTGTTTCTATTTTCCTCGATGAGTCACTTTTAGCAACCGTTGTATTTTGTGTTGGCGTTATTAAACCAAGAGTTTCTATAGTTAACGTATCAGGTTGTTTTAGATTCTGAACGAACGCGTCACCAGCTAAATCTAAATAGTCTAATCCTCTTTTGTCAAACTTTGGACTTGAAGAATATGGTGCAGAATTTTTCCAATTTTTGTCAGATCTCAAGTTTTCATCTGTAGTTGTGGTTTGTAACAATGCTGATTTTTCTTCAAAATTTGATGATATTACACTTTTAGCTGAAGACGAGCGTGATAATACTGGAGTATCACTTTTGCTTGAATTCTCTTCATACTCTGCATAAGACTGAAATATTTCCGCTTGCTCATATACTTTTTGAGTTTCCGGAATTTTAGCTTGCTGAATTTCATATAATTTCGCGAACAAACCTTCATATGCCTTTATACTGGCAAAATGTGCAATCTCACCTAATTTTTGACTAAATTGATCTGCACTTAACTTTCTCATTTCTGTTGCTAAACTATCTATTACACCATCTATTTGAGCTTGATTTGACTGATTTGGCTGCATGCTATTCAAATAATTAATGCATTGTGAAGCCTTAGTCTCGTAAATATCTTTTGAATGACTTGGAAGCTGTCCAAATACTTTTGAACGATTTTCTTGTATTTGCTGCTGCAGCATACCTAACGCCAGATTACCTTCTAATGAACTATTCACATTAGCAGCTTGCGTATACGGCATATTTCCCCAACCTGAATAAAATCTGACATCTTCATCTATTTCTTTACCTAAAGTGCCGCTTGATAAGCTCCCCAAGCCTGAACCCATACTTTTAGGGTCCTCTATTTCTTGACTCGGCAACATTTGCTGCTGAACTTTTATTGGCACTAAATACCCTTCTGCATCCTCTGGTTGTTCACCTAAAATTCTCTGAACCCCATGACTTAATGGTATGGTTGGCTTTGCTTTTTGCGGCTGCTTATAAGTAGAACCGGTAGAACTATTATAAACAACAGGAGTTAATAACTTTAGATTTTCCTTTATCTTATTTAATTGTTCAGAATAACCATTCATTTCATCTGGCATGGCTCGTAATGCCGTTCTACTTGTTTCTTTTTTCACACTAGCAACTACTTCTTTAGCTTTATCTGCTGCCGTTTTTATAGCTTTTTCTTGTTTCTTTATTTCCGATAACTGCTTTTGTGCTTCTTGTTTTTTCTTTTCTCTTTCTGTTCCAGCACTACTTTTTCTTGCCTTATCTCCACGCGATTTATTTTTATCAAATATACCTTGCCGAGCCTCATCAATTCTTGCTTGCTGTGCTTGAAACGCACTAACTTTGGTTGACGCCGTTGTAACCGGAACTGTTTCCTGCGATTTTATCGAAACTTTATTTGCTGGAATATTTATTTTTTCTATTTTCTGAAATAATCTATCTGCTTCATTGTTTTTACTTGTTAACTCTTTTTCAAGTTTCTTTATTTTATTTTTATTTTCACTTATTTTGATTTTTGTTTCTATCTCTTCAGCTCTTGACTTGAGTGCTTCTGTTGTTTTTTGTGCTGAAGTCAGCTGCGTATACAACTTCTGCAATGGTTTTTTATTTTTTTTACCTGTGGTATCTTTAATAGCCTGTGTTACTTCAGCTAACTTGATTCCTATCATCTCATTAACTCGTGATATATTACTTACCATTCCTGCTGCAATTTCAGTACTGCTTTTTTTTATAGGCAACGGTACAAATGTCAGCTTCGAAGGAACTTCTGGTTTAATCTGTGAGCTAGATTGCACTGCCTGTTGTTGCGGGTCGCTACTGCTAAACGATAATCTTCGTGCTGCCTTTGAGTTTGTGTTTATGTTTGGTGGTGTATTAGCTCCTAAACTATCATTTGGTTTAGAATCTGGAGTAGGCTGATACGGAGTCGCCAGTGTTGATGATGAAGTACTACCAGGTGCCGTAGTATAATGTTCAGGTAATGTCAGGGTAGTATTTGGTGTATTAGGTGCAGTGACAAAACTATTTGAAGCTGGGCTAACAGTAGGCGAAGACGCTGTTATTATAATCTCTGGTTTTTGAGGCATTTGTTCTGTCGATTCAGGAGTATAAGTATTTTGACTTTGTTCCGTTTTTCCAGTGCCTACAAATGTTTTGCGCCTAGTAATTGGTCGTACTTTTCTTGCTTTCCCGACATCAGACTTACTACGTGCTACCACTTTATAATGATCCTCTACAGGAACATCTTTTAACGGATTAGATGCCTTAGGTTTGTTAGATATTTTCATTTCTCTTATTTCAGATGGAGTATATGTGTTTATTTCTGGTTCCGGTACAATTACTGTTCCTATCTGCTGCGGGGTATTTGTCGTATCTTTGTTTCCATTTAATTGTGACAAGTTATTCAACAATTTATTACTGAGGTCGATACGAAATGCTTCTTTACTCATCGCTATACCCTCAAAAGGTATTGCAATTATTGCTCCTACTGAAATAGAGGCAAACAGAGAATATTTTAAAAATCTTGATTTTTTTAGTAAAAATTGTTCTGTTAACTTATTCATTACAAACATCTCAATTTAAATTAAAATTTTATATACATAAACGTTTAGATATTATAACAAATAAGTTAATTAAAGAGCAATATATAAGTTAACTTAACTTATAATTACAAGAGAATTTTGTTCTAATTATTGAAAATATAACAAGATATGAAGTATAATGACAACACTACAATATTTTAAAATAACTTTGGGAGTATAATAATTTAAATATTTGGTATTTTGTTAGTTTTATTTACGGTATTATTGTTTATTTTTCGCTTGATTTTGAGCTTTCATTTACAACAATTTTTTCATTTTTTGTGTTTGTTTAATATTAACCTTTACTAGAAATTCTAATATATTTTTACAGTTTACTTACTGAATGATTATTGCTTTTATTTTTGGCATATTCATCTCTAAATATCGTGTAACAAATTTACATAGCGAAATGCTTTATAAAGCTATCATCACTAAAATTAGCGGTAAAATAGAATCGATAAAACCGACTATTATAGGAGGATAAGTAGTATTAAGTCGCATAAAAATAGAAAAAATTAATCGTAACTTACAAAAAGTTATATACAAGAAATTAGGGTAAATAACCGAATTACTTTGTTTGCTAAGCTCTATAAGCCGCAAAATAGTATAAGGTTATGATTTTGGTTTTTACGCTTATCTATCGGATATTGGAACAAACGGCTATGCGATGTCTGAGCCGCAAATTATAGAACGTAATGAAACAAATTTTGATAGTTTTATTTATAGAGTGCGTTCCCATATTTATAATAATTTAATAGAAAAGCTAGGAAAAGATAAAGGGAATTTTGTAGTTGCAATATTACTTGGCGAGACGAAAGGTTTAAACAGGCAAATAATGCAGGATATGAGGCAAAGCAGTATATCACACGTGCTTTGTGTTTCAGGATTGCATCTATCTTTAGTCGTGGTGATTATTTTCCTTACTACAAGGTTTTTATTAAATCTTTCAAATTATTTGGCACATAATTTCAATATAAAATTAATCTCTGTTTATTGTTCGCTAATAGGAAGCTGTGGTTATTTAGAACTAAGCGGTATGCAAAATAGCAGCGACTAGAGCTTTTATTACTGCTGCAATTTTTATTTACGGTATTATTATTGGATGCTCTTGCTTTCCCCTTTGTTCACTTGCAATTGCGGCTTTTATAATATTATCGTTAAATCCCGAATATATTTTTTATCCAAGTTTCCAATTATCTTTTATCGCCGTATTATCGCTTGTTGCTGGTTATGAATTTTACTTAAAGAATTCATGGTTACTTGGAGAAAAGAAAGGCATTTTTAGAGCAGTAAAATTTTATACAGCCTCAAATATTTATTCAAGCTTCTTATCTTAGCAAGCATCATAACGGCACCTGTAGTAATTAATCAATTCTTTCTAACCTCATTGTCGTTCCGATAACGTCATTTTTTCTTATGCCACTTGCTTTGTTATCTCTGCCTTTTACCATGATCGAGTTTGATAACTATATCCTAAAGCTTATGGGATTCTTTATTGATATAATAATAAAATCAGCTTTAATAGTTTACCGGCTGCTGTATGGTATTTCGGTTATATTACCAATTTCAGCATATTACTCTTTTTATTCGGCTTTTTTGGATTTGTATATGGAAAACTGCTTGGCGTTTGCTTGGTCTTGCAATCATGGCAATATCTTTTATATTTATGTTCTACTCCCCAAAGCCGGAATTAATATTTGATGCAAATCATATGGCGGTAGGCGTTAAAGATAAAGAAAATAAACTAGTAATATATGCTGATAAAATACCTGCTTTCAATAGAACTTACTGAGCTAATTGGTTTGGACAAAAAGATAGTATGGTGTTACCTTTATTTTTAACCAACTACGGACAAAAAATTGTCATTAATAAAGATAATCATTGTGAGAAAGCTGAAATTCATATTAATCTCAATTATAAATCTAAATGCCGCGGGAGCTTAATAACGATTAATAAAGATTTTGTTAAAAAAAAGCCCTGTTATACTTATCTTTTGCAATAAAAAGGAATATACGGTAAAATCTTAGTACCGGACTGTTTTTGTTCTATGTCATTCCCGCTTGGCATTGTTGCGTGGATAGGTTTATCCGTCATTGCGAGGAAAAACTGTAAATTTTGACGAAGCAATCCAGTAAAAAATGCTAGTTTTTAACATTAATGACATCAAAGTCTTTTTAAAAACTATCCGATACTTTAGGTAAAATCGAGTAATGCAAGTTACACACAAAATACTAAAAATCCCCTCAAAAGGATATAGAAAAATCTTGAGTCTCTTAAATGAAAAAGGACAAGCAAGACTTATAGGCGGCTGCGTACGTGATGCGTTACTAGATCTCTTGCATAACAAAGCTAATAAAGAGGAATTTGAAGGAAACACGGAACGCAGAATCGCAATGTACATAAACGTACGTGAGGATTCGAGTACCGGATCGACGTACAAATTACCTTTAGAAGCAAGTTATCCAAGAGATCGACTTGAGAAAGGTAGCTACGATATAGATATAGCTACTAATTTGACACCTAGTGAAGTAATAAATATTTTATCTGGAGCTAAAATAAAAACTATTCCGACCGGTTTAAAATTCGGCATGATTACAGCTATTTTAAATAATGAAAAATTTGAGATCACAACTCTTAGGAAAGATATTGAATGTAACGGTAGACATGCCAAAGTAATATTCACCAACGATTTTGCTGAAGATGCCGTAAGACGAGATTTTACTATTAATGCTTTAAGTTATTGTCCCTTTAAGAACGAGATATATGATTATTTTGAAGGGTTTAAGGATTTGCAGCAGGAAAAGGTTGTATTTATAGGAAAAACTCTAGATAGAATTAAAGAAGATTATTTGCGAATTCTACGCTTTTTTCGGTTTTCTAGCTATTATGCGAATCAGCTTGATGATGGCAGCTTTAAAGCATGTAAAGCTTTAAAAGACGGCTTAAAAACTTTATCACGAGAGCGAATTAAAAGCGAAATGGATAAAATTATTGTTTCAAAAAGAGCAGCACAAATTTTAAAAGCTATGTTTGAAATAGGAATATTAGAACTAATATTCTCTATCCAAAATTATGAAATAAAATTTTTTGAGCAGGCAAATGATTTTAAATTAGAATTAGTTACTCGATATGCACTCTTATTATATTGTCAAAAAGATTTAAATTTAAAAGTCTTTCTAGATTGGAAATTCTCAAAACATGAAGCAATGCAAATATTATCAATAACGAACTTTCTGAATGACGCTAAATTTAACATGAAAAAAATTTGGTTTGAAAAAAAGAATTATAAGGAATATTTATTAGCAGCTAGCATAATCGGTAAATTAAATCATTCACAAGTAAAAGAATTTATCCTTAAATATGATGCGTTATTACGTCCTAAATTCCAAGTAAACGGTAATGATTTGTTAAATATGAATATAGAAAAAAAAGAGATAGGAGCAAAACTAGAATATCTAAAAAATTTTTGGATAGAGCAGGATTTTAAACCTAGTAAATTAGAGTTGTTGGCGAAATTATGAGAGCTAGTATGTCAAACCCTCATTGCGAGGAAAAATTGAAAATTTTGACGAAGCAGTCTCGTGCCAAAATTCTGAGATTGCCACGCTCCTTTCAGTCGCTCGCAATGACGATTTGGTATCAACGTAAGCAAGCCTTCGCAGAGATGACATACCTAGCATTACTATTCCTTACATTCCTCAGCCTTACTAGCTATGCTAAGCCTAAGATAGTTGTAAGTATTACGCCAATCGGCAGTATTGTCTCGATGCTTGTTAAGGACAAAGCGGATATCGAGAGCTTAGCTATTAGTAGTGACTGCCCACATCATTATAATTTAAAACCTAGTGATTTAGTAAAAGTCAAAAATTCTGATATAGCAATTTATATTAATGAACAATTTGACGGTTTTGCCGAGAAATTAATTGATAATCATAGCAAAAACATTATAAAAATCAGTGATATTAAATCTTTAACCACTATAAAAGATAATTGGCATATTTGGCTTGATCTTAATAATGCTGTGATTTTACTACAGGAATTTGCACGAATATTTAGTGAAAACTTTCCTGAGCTACAAGAAGATATTAATAATAACCTTTCAACAGCACTTAAAGAATTAAATAAGCTACAAGAGATTAAAAATAATGAGCTTGCAACGATAAAAGACGTAATTTTATTAAGTGACAGTAGCGAGTATTTTTTTCTTAATACTAATAAAACTGCAAAATTATATAGCGAAAGTCAAAAAAGCCTCCGATATATAAGCAAGCTAGAAGATTTAATTAAAGAGTCTAATAACAAATGTCTTGTTTTAAGTAATGAACAAAATTCACGATTATACGACAAATTAAACGCTAAAATAATAATATTAAATAGCGAAAACTGGAATGTGCAGAATATAGGTTCCAACACTTTTCAGAATCAATATTTACAAATGATTTATCAAGTTAAAAAATGTATACACTAAATAGCGAAGAAGAGACAAAGAAGCTTGCAAAGCTTTTAGCACAAAGCTTAAAACCAAATGATATAGTTTTACTTAACAGTGACCTTGGAGCAGGTAAAACATTTTTTTGTCGTGAAATTATTAAATATTTTTGCGGTGAAAATACAAGCATTATAAGCCCGACTTTTAACTTACTGCAAACGTATAAAGCATCTAACTTCACTATATATCACTATGACCTGTATCGTCTTAAATCACCTGAAGAAATTTATGAACTTGGATTTGAAGAGGCATTAAACGGTAATTTAATTTTAATAGAATGGTCTGAAATTATTAAGCATTTACTTACTCCGCCTTTAATCGAAGTAAATCTAGAAGTATTAGATAATAATAAACGTTTATGTAGTATAATAACAAATCATAAAGAAAATTCACAAGAATCTTCCCTTATTGATTTTTTACAAGATTCTCCGCTATTCGATACAAAACTTGATATTCAAAGAGATAAAAGCCCTACTAGAAAAGTTAAGTTATAATTATGAACCATTTAATTTTTCTTTTAAATAATTAATAAACTTCTCCATCATTTCTTTTTCCTATAAGAAAGATATTTAATATCTTATTTAAAAAATCCTTACTCTCTTCCTCTGATAAAAAATCACTTTTACTCGCATTTTTTGTTTGCATTGCCCAATATATATCTTCAAGCTGATTAAATTTTTCATATTCTTCATGTGATATAAGAACAACTATGGGTTACCGTATTATTAATATCTAACTAATCAATTGTCTATGTAATAAAAACACCTTTTCAATAGGAAGTAATTTTAATTCCGGTAACATCGGCATAATTAAATCCATTCCGGCTTTTTCGTTACTATTACCGTGTACCACCATTTTGAACTTTTTCGCCTTTAGCAAGCCATGCATTACTCCCAAGCAGAATAAATCCCAAATCTTTTAGTTCTTCTATTAATGTTTGATTGGAAACTAATCCAGGAAAACGAAAGAAAGGTGACAGAGCAATATTATAACTTACTAATATTTTCCCTGCTTCTAATATTTCATTTTCAAAATCATCTTTATTGGAAAGAAGGAAATTATCTTCAAGAGGTTTATTTTTAAAATAAGGATGACTAAATGAATGATTAAACCCATGCTATTTGTAAATAACCGTTTTCTTGTTGTTTTAATAACCATAAGAATTCTTCTGTATGCTTATTAATCCATAATCCTGAAACACATATAGCAATCGGAATAGGTTTATTTAGTTTGATCGATAATTCTAAGAGCTTTTGGAAGAAGGACACATGTCAATTGTCAAGAACTGTCCTTTTACTTTATACATCATGCTACTCGTAGCACCGTAATTTTGTTGTATATAAGGTGCAGAGCTATATTTATTTAAAACTTTAATATACGGAGTTTTACTTAATTTTTTTAGAAGATTTTCTTTTTCTATTTTATTCTTAGGTAAAATTACCAGCTCTTGTAGGGCTATTTCAGTTTTAAAAGAATTCGGATCTACTAAAACGAAATATGATTTTTCATTATTTAAATAAGAACGAACAGCAATTCTTATTTTTTTATTTTCAGCAATTACAAACAAAAATACCGGTTTATAATCAGTTATAATTACTGCTTTTTCACTTGCATAGCTTAAACTAAAAAACAATATTACAAAAATAAAATTTAAAATTCTTTTAATTTATTCGTCTCCATAACGCTCGTATAAAATTCCACAATTTTCTCTTTTACAGCTAGAGGATTGTTCATTAAATTAACAGCACCTCTAAACTTTGCTGAATTCGGTAAACCGCTACTATACCAACCAATATGCTTACGTGCAATAGGTATGCCCACAGATTCACCATAATAATCAAGTATTGCCTCATAATGCTCGGTTACAATATCTAGCTGCTCTGCTATAGAGGGAGCAGATTTTTCTTCACCTGTTTTAAGATAATGATCAATTTGCGAAATAAGCCAAGGTTTGCCATATGCTCCTCTACCGACCATAATACCGTCTGCACCGGATTTTTGTAGGGCTTCTTTTGCCTTAGCAAAATTAGTAATATCACCGTTAGCAATAACCGGAATCTTTACCGATTCTTTAACTGATCGTATAAAATCCCAATCGGCATTACCGGAATAAAACTGGCATCTAGTTCTACCGTGAACGGTAACCATCTGAACACCTGAGCTTTCAGCAATTTTGGCTAAAGTCGGAGCGTTTTTCGTATTATCATCCCAACCCATACGCATTTTAACGGTTACCGGCAGCTTAACCGCTTCAACGGTAGCTTCAAAAATTTTAGCTGCCAGCTGCTCATCCCTCATTAGAGCTGAGCCTGAATAACCGCCTACTACTTTTTTCGCCGGACAGCCAAAATTAAGATCGATAATTTTTGCCCCCATACCCTCATTCATTTTAGCAGCTTCTGCTATCACATTCGGCTCACAGCCTGCTAGCTGTACGCAAGCACTTGTTGCATCATCATCACATATAATGGCACTTTTTTTTAGTGACTGCCTAGATTCCACAATCATTGTTCTACTTGCTACCATTTCAGAAACTACAAGCCCTGCACCAAATCTTTTCACCAATCTTCTAAATTCCAAATCCGTAACACCCGACATTGGAGCTAGTATAATATTTGAAGAAAGCTTAATATTGCCGATTTTGATCATAAAAACCGTTATAAAAATAAACACTCATAATATCATAATTAAGTATTTTTGTCTAATATTACTAATTAAGAATAGACAAAAGCCGATTAATCTATTATAAGCTTAAGTTATATTTCTTGTTCTTACATCCTAATAAATGAAAGAATAGTATAGACGAATATCAACTTGGAAAAGAGCAAGGAGTCTGTAAGCCGAGGAGCGGAGCGTATACTACTAATACGTGAGTATCCGAGGACTTACAAAGACGACGAAGCCAATTTTTCAAGTTCATCGAGTATATACGGCCACGTAGCTCAGTCGGTAGAGCAAAGGACTGAAAATCCTTGTGTCGTTGGTTCAATTCCAACCGTGGCCACCACCATTCCTTACTTTAAATCCTGTTATTTTATATCTTCAATTAAATTTCTATTTCATCTGTAAACTTATTTCTTAATTTTAATTAACTTTAGGTTAATAAGGATAAATTATGTTTATACGTATAAAAAAATTTTTGGAATACATAAAGAATCAATACCTGAAAAATCAGATGAAATATTATATAATCAACTAATATCTTTACTAGAAAAATTAACACGTGTAATACACATAAAAGATGAAGATAAAAAAGAAGTTGAAAAATTAATTGATAAAATAAAAAATACTAATTTATTTAATCAATCCGATGAGGATGGTAATACAGCCTTAATTTTAGCTGCTGATGCAGGTTTAGAAGAAGCTTGTTTAAAACTTATTCCTAAGATGTCTGACAAGGCTTATTAATACGATCGAGAATATATGTGGTCAGCCTGCATTAACAAAGGCTATGTGGCGTGATTTAGATAATGTTTGTATAGAGCTTATTCCAAGAATGTTTGAGGAAAATATTAACGCTATTGATAAATTCAGAAGGACATTGTTAATGCTTGCAGCTAAAAAAAGCATGATAGCAGTTTCTCTAGAGTTTATTAAGCTGCTGCCACCTGAGATGATTATTCGTGCTGACAATAATGGGAATATGGCTGCAAGCTACTACGCAGATATGTACAAAGCATTTGCTGAGGTAAGGGAATTATTGCAAGAAAAACAACAAAACTTATTAAAAAATTTAGCTTCATTTCTAAATAAAACTTTTTTAAGTAACAATGGTTTAGATAATTTTTTTAAAATTGCATATGCTACAAAATTCTATAAAAAAGTGAAAGTAAATAAGGAACTATTAGCATCTTATTTACAAGAACAAAATAATAATCCTGAATCTATAAAGTATTACTTAATATACTGTCGCTTGGTGGAGCAAATCGTCTATACTCTTCTGCTTTCAAAAATTGCTCTTTCATTTTATCAAGGATTCGCATCCTCTCACCTCTCAAAATAAAATTCAATTCTTGAAAGCATTTGAGTATACTTGCCTCCACCATTTAAATTTTGCTTATTTAATTACTCCCAGTTAATCAGTTTTTTAAAGTAATTTTCATTACTTTTTAAAGCTCGTATGTTCAATACAAAATCATCCTTATCATAGATAAAAATTTTAACTAAGTTTAGATATAATACAGTGCCAAGAATAATTGAAAAAATAAACCAAGCGATGCTTTTAAAAATTGTTTATCGATTATAAGTATAATTTTCGGTATGATAAATTGAATAAATTTCTAATTAATTTGTAGTAAGAATATGATGCGTAAGGTTTTTTAACTAAAATAAATTCTATTCTTAATTCCCTATTTATACCATTTGGATAAATTTCACGTAATAAGTCTTTATTTTTAATAAAAAAATCTAGATATGGCTCAATAATAGCTATTTCTACTATTCATAATGGCTTAGTTCTCCTTAGTTAAACTTAAATGATTCAAGTTTGATCACCAAGAAGCTAAGTTAAAACCCGATTGGTGATCAGGGAGTTAGAAACACCGTCAACAAGAACAGCTGAGTAGTTTTTAGGCTTAAAATTAATACTCTAAGCCCTGAACATGACTACTACCTCCCCGACCATAAAATATCGAGGAATAAATCAATTTAACGGTGATTTTACCGCCTGTTGATGGAGGTTTCTATACTCCAGAACAACCTTAGCTGTTCCAAGATGATTCTAAGCAAAACTTTAAACAAGTCAATATGATTATTGATTTCAAAAATTGGTATTGCTCACATGACTCGTTTTATGTCATTCCCGCTTTCGCGGAAATGACATCGAGCGGGTTTTCCGAGCCATGCAACAACGCTTACAGTCGTTTGCAACGTTTTTATGCTATCTGTAAAACAAGATTAAAGCGAATAGCGGGTTATCCACTCGCGTTGTTATAATACAAGGCTATCATTAGAATCGTTTACTCCTAGTCCTGCAAGCATCATATTCTCCATTCTCGTCACATAGTCACAAGTTGCAGAATAATCTGAATTTATTAATACTTCTTTTTGTTCAGCTGTGATATCAAAACTTAAAGCTGACATATTATGATCATCAATAAAAACTGTTCTATCATGATTCTGAAAACAACTTATCAAGTCAGAGCTTGTGAGAACTTCAGCTAATGCATATAGTTAACCCACAACAGTAGTAGTATCCACAAACGGTTTAGGTTCTGTACCATTCTGATAAGCTTCTAATATTTCTTTATTGATTGGTTTAAACCCAAGAGTTTTATAATTTTTATTATCTGTTTGAGGGAGACTTCGTGCTGCAGTTTTATCATCAAACACCTCAACCGGATAATTGTAACTCCACCATCCACATATGTTGAAACTACTCCTTGAACAGTTTTTTGTACGAGCTGAAAATATATAGGAAAAGCCCCTGAAGCGTATACGAATTTTACGACTTTCTCATCAGGAGCATTTTCATAAGATAGAATTTCCAGAAATTGAGTACTAAGATTAGTACACACTACGTATAAATCTATATTTGTTTTTTGACTGTCATGTAGCTTTAAAAGTAATATCGGGGTCAAATCCCTTGTCTTTTAATATTGCCCTAAAAATTCTTCCAGATATTTCTCAGAATTTAACCCTCCGTAGAATACAAGATTATACACTTGGTCCCATTTACTAGTATGATCTGAAAATGTATTAAAATCAATTCTCTTAAGTATATCCTCAATTTCTTCCGGTTGATATCCTAGTGCTATGGAGAAAGCAGCTATTGCACCACCGGAAGCTCCAACTACTTTCTGGATATTTTTTTAAACAATCTTTGTCTTTTAATGCCTTTAGAGCCCCTGCATACGCGATGACTTTTACTCCACCACCTGCAAAGGCTAAGTTGTTTATTTCTAACATTTTCAATACCTTGATTTAGTTAATATAATTTAGGCTTTAAAAAATTAGATTATTAATATTTTTGTAAAAATTGATAAGATTTGTACTAAAAACAGCTACTTCTATTTCAAAAAAACTTTATAATTCAGCAACAAAAAATAGCTACAATGTAAATTAATATTTGTGACTTTTTATCTATTTTTTTCCTAGATCTTACAATCAAGTAGACGTTGTTGCGTGGATCAGTTTTTCCGTCATTGCGAGGAAATTGCATAGCAATTGACGAAGCAATCTCAGGAGTTTGTTATTATTTCATGAGACTGCCACGCAGCCTACGGCTGCTTGCAATGACGATATCATTCTTTACTTAGCAATACCTTTTATGCCACCTGTAAATTTTGTTGCATAATAAAACTATCACTTATATACTGTCGCTAATGATTAATTTGCTTAAAGTTATATGGTAAATAGTAATTTTTATAAAAATCTAGGGCCACGAAAACTAACGGCAATTATAGATTTTTTACATGATATTATAGAACCTCCTAAGATTCATGAAGATATAGCTATTCATAATATTAAAATTCTGCAGGAAGCATCACCAAATGATATTAGCTTTTTAAGCAATCCTAAATACTCCGAATTTTTAAAAACTACTAAAGCTGCTGCTTGTATAGTACCGAAAAATTTTACGGGAGAAGCAAATCCAAATACTGTTTTATTACACGCCCAGAATTCATATTTTGCTTACAGCAAATTAATAGATTTTTTTTATGCTCCTATTAAATCATACCCTGCTAAAATAATGAAATCCGCTATTGTTGCAGATTCGGCGACTATCGGAAAAAATTGTTATATAGGTCACAATGTAGTTATTGAAGACGATGTTATTATAGGTGATAATAGTATTATAGAAGCTGGAAGTTTTATAGGTAGAGGCGTAAATATCGGCAGAAACGCTAGAATAGAACAACATGTTTCAATAAATTATGCAATTATAGGCGACGACGTCGTAATACTTGCAGGCGCAAAAATTGGACAAGACGGGTTTGGATTTTCTACCGAAAAAGGCATACATCACAAAATATTTCATATAGGAATAGTTAAAATTGGCAATAATGTTGAAATCGGTGCAAATACTACTATTGATAGAGGATCACTTCAAGATACAATTATAAAAGATTTATGCCGCATAGATAATTTAGTACAAATAGGGCATGGCGTCAAAATAGGTAAAGGTTCTATTATCGTAGCACAGACAGGTATAGCAGGAAGTAGCACGATCGGTAAATATTGTGCTCTTGGAGGGCAAGTAGGAATCGCCGGACATCTAAATATAGGCGACGGAGCACAGGTAGCGGCACAAGGCGGTGTAGCACAAAATATAGAAGCAGGTAAAATTGTCGGCGGCAGCCCTGCAATTCCTATCATGGATTGGCATAGACAATCTATTATTATGAAACAATTACTAAAGACCTCTAATAGCAAATTAAAAAAGTAGCTTGCTATTGAAAAGAGCTGTGTTATTGCATGAATACCTGAGTCGTCATTGTGAGCAGCCATAGGCCACGTGGCAATCCAAAAAAATTAGCAAAAAGTGCTGATTTTAGTACTTTATTTCATACAATGACGGAAAATTTACATTAAAGAAGAGACCTAAATAAATGATTATAGATATTACCGAAATCATGGATTGGATACCTCATCGCTATCCATTTTTATTAGTAGATAGAGTACTTAAAATCGATCCTAACAAATCAATAACAGGTATTAAAAACGTTACTGCTAACGAACCGCAATTTACAGGACATTTTCCAGCAAGGCCTGTTATGCCCGGTGTTCTAATGGTTGAGGCTATGGCACAATTAGCTGCTATATTAGTTGCTAAATCTTTAGGTTCTACTAAGAATAAAGAAGTGTTTTTAATGGCTATCGAAAATGCAAAATTTCGTAGAATTGTTCAGCCGGGGGATACTATGCATATCCACGCTGTTATTGATCAGCAAAGAGCTAACGTATGGAAATTTTCAAGTACGGTTACGGTCGAAGGTGAAATAGCTGCAGAAAGTAAGTTTACCGCAATGATTAAAGATAAAGCATAGGGACAATAGTGTCAAATTCTAATATCCATACTACAGCTGTAATTGCAGAAGGTGCAAAGCTTGGTAAAAACGTAAAAATCGGACCGTATTGTATTATAGGTCCTGAAGTTGTGCTTCATGACAATGTCGAGCTAAAATCCCATGTAGTAATTGAAGGGATTACCGAAATCGGCGAAAATACCGTAATCTATCCTTTTGCATCAATAGGTCAACCTCCACAAATCTTAAAATATGCTAATGAGCGATCCAGCACGATAATCGGCTCTAATAATACTATTAGAGAATATGTTACGGTACAAGCAGGAAGCCAAGACGGCGGAATGGTGACAAGAGTAGGAAATAATAATTTATTTATGGTCGGCGTCCATATAGGTCATGATTGTAAAATCGGCAATAATGTAGTATTTGCTAATTATGTAAACCTAGCAGGTCATATTGGGGTAGGTGATTATGCAATAATCGGCGGACTGTCTGCCGTACATCAATATGCTAGAATCGGTGAATATTCGATGATCGGCGGGCTATCGCCGGTCGGAGCAGATGTAATACCGTTTGGGCTTGTAAGTAGCAAACGTGCGGTGCTTGAGGGCTTAAATCTAATCGGTATGAATAGAAAAGGGTTTGATAAAGTAAAGTCTTTAAGTGCTTTAAAAGCTATCGAAGAAATCTTCTCAGGTGAAAGTAATTTTGCTGAGCGTATAAAACAAGTTGCCGAGAAATATAACAATAATTCTATAGTAATACAAATTATTGATTTTCTTAAGCAAAATAGTAGTAGAGCATTTTGTCGTTTTGAGAAGTAAATTTATTTAACTAGCGATATGTAACACTTTGTGTTACAATTAATATTATAAGGAGGATAAAAAGTATTACGACTAGTATATGCTTAGAAATAAATTTAAGTAAAAAACTTGAAAAAGCAACTTATGATTTACACCGTGGAAAAAGTTGGATAATTAGTGAAGCAATACGTATATATCTTAAACAACTAGAAAATTCAGACCTAGCCAAAGAAGCTAAACGTCAATCCTTATTAGCTAGTAAAGAAAACAATCCTGATGCTGACTTATGGTTAAAACACAATGAAGAAAGTTGGTTAGATGAATGGAAATAATAGAAATAAAAAAAAATATTGTTGCTTGGTGTAATATCTGGAGATTATGGTAAACCTCACCCCACTGTTGTTGTTCAACCTAATTTATATAAAAATCATCCCAGTATAACAGTTTGCCCTCTAACAACGGATTTAATAGATGCCCCAACTTTTCGCCTGTTATTAACTCCTACAGAGCTAAATGGTCTTAATTTAGAATCTCATATTATGGTTGATAAAATTAGTGCTATAAGAAGTGATAAAATTCAAAAAAAATTGGTGAATTATCACCTGAACAACTAGAAAAGTTAATTGAAACTATTAAATCATGGATGAATTAGCCACTAATTTTCTCATTTTTTCTTGCAAAGAGTTTTGGCGTAAACGAGTTTTCAAGCTCTTAAAATCAACTATTTCTGCATTTTGATTTTGCTGGCTACATGCAAAAATATATTTCTGCTCTCCTTTAACTTTTTGAATACATTGTCCGCAAATTCCTTTCATCATACATTGCATCGATGAATTAACGCTAACTATTATTTTTGTATTTTCACTGAATATTTCATTTTTTAGACTTTGCAATTCTTCTATTATTTCAGGAGAAGCATTAATTATTACTATATCCACTGAAACGAATTTACGGATTTTTATATCAGGATAGGTAACAAATATAACTTCATTATTATTTTCTTTTAGAACTTTTAATAAGCCTATATTACCGGCTTCGAAATCAACAATAACTATTTTTTTATTTTGAGGTATTTCTAGCGGCGAACCTGTCGGTCCCATTAAAACTACTTTCTCATTTTCGGATAATGTTTTACATAAGCTAGTAGATTTACCGACTTCAAAAACTATAAAGCTAATTAAACCTTTTTCTACATCAATATCGATAGGGCTTAAGGCTACAGGCTCTATTAACTTAGCAACATCTTTAGAATAATTTTGTAAGCGAAAAAACTGTCCGAACTTAAAATTTTTAGCAGCAAGCGGCGAATGAATTATCAACTCAAAAGTTTTATCATCTAAAATATTTATTTTATTAACCCTAGAAGTCAGCAAATAATCAAGCTGCGTACAAAAATCTTTATAACTACCTTTAAAGCTAGGATTATTATTTATAAGCCTTTTGTTAATAGCGTCATACCCTTCTTTGGTACTAGCAAGAGCCTTCACTACACTACCCGAATATTTAGGATTACAATCACCGAAATAACTATATTTATCCTCATCGAATTGAGTGTTATTTTCTATACCGATTGCCATAATCACGGTTTTGGTTTTGATGTCATTGCGAGGAAATGCGTAGCATTGACGCGGCAATCTTGTTAAGCCAAACTCCTGAGATTGCCACGCAGTCTTTGACTGCTCGCAATGATGGTTTCGATTCTCAAACTCCACAGATCCCACATGACCGTATTTATCAACGTTAATCCTTAAAGGTTGCATATTTTCCTTAAAATCAACACCGAGTGCTAATGCATATATTAGCTCCTCGTGATTTAATTTATATGCCGGCGAATCTTGCAATCTTCCACGATAGTAGACAGTAGCGCCCCCAAGTTTATTAAAAACCTTTCTTAATTCTTCATTATTTTTAGCTTCTTTAAACAATTTTGCATGAGCAATAAATTCTTCAGCTATTTCTTTATCTTCCTCCGTTAAATCTTTTTCTATATAATCTTCGGCAAATTCCTCTACTTGTTTTTTATAGTAATATAAACTTTCCGTTGCTGCGTCTAAGGAAGTAAGACCGCCGCCTATTACCGCAATCGGCATCCTAATTACCATATTAGTATTAGAATTTTTCAAAAATGCCCCTCCGCTTTGCAAAGTCATTAAAAAATCAGAAGCCGTTTTTACGCCCTTAGCTTCAAAATTTTCTATATCTAAAACTTTCGGCTGACCTGCTCCAATGCAAAAAGCTATATAGTCAAAACCCAAATCGAAAGCTTGTTCTTTCGTTATATTAAAATCTAAAGCTACTCCGTCATAGTATTTGAAATTATTATTTCTTTCTAATATTAGCCGCAATATATCGAGATTATTTTTATCCCACCGAACGGTAATCCCATATTCTGCTACCCCTCCAAATCCTCTTGGCATTCTTTCCGATAACAAATTTTTATATTCATGCCAAAATTTTATAGGCTTATGAACGTCAAAGGGCATTAGAGTAATTTTTAAACCATCAATAGCCACAACATTATGACCTGACCGTAATAAATAATAGCTAAGACTAAAACCTGCAGGACCAAGACCGGTAACTAAAATATTATAATTAGTAGGTTCTTTCGGAAGCGGTGCATAAATATTAAGCGGATTCCAACGAGTAAGCAGTAAATATATCTCTAAGCCGTAAGGTAATTTAAGCGTTTCTTCTAAAATATTTGATTCTATTAATGGGATATTTACCGGATCTTGCTTTTGGTAAATACAAGCTTTTGAGCAATCATTACAAATTCTATGACCTGTTGCTACAACCATCGGATTATCAATAACGATAATAGCAAGAGCACCTAGGTTAAAACCTTGTGCCTTAACATAGTTCATTTCAGAAATTTTTTGTTTTAACGGGCAACCTTGTTTTAAATCCGTCATTGCGAACGACTGCAAGGAGCATGGCAATCTCGTCAAATCTCCAGAGATTGCCACGTCGCTTCGCTCCTCGCAATGATGATTCTGAGGTTGCAGTAATCCCTTAGAACAGCTATCCTTATCCTGCTTATGGCAATAAATACAATAATGAGAATGGTTTAAAGCTTCATCTAGATTTAAAAAAGAATCTGTATATTCAAAATCTACTCTCTCATTTTTTTGATATTTTAATATTTTTTTATCGTCCGTTAGATTTTCTTTATCTAGTTTTTGTGGAAGGTTGAATAGGATATCATCCTGTGGCTTGATACCCTCACACGAATAAACCCTATACGCAGCATACCTAGCTGCTATGTCTAATTCTTCTGTAAAACTTTCTTCTGCCTGTTGCCATATAATTATTTGTTTGGCAAATTCTCTAGAAGTAAAATTCACACCTATTAAATCAGTTAGCTTTAAATACACATCTTCAAAATCAATATCTTTTATCTTTTCCGGTGGATATTTTTTTACGGCAACACGTTGAACAAATTTTCTTTTACATTCATAAATAATATCAAAATCTTTATGTTTTAACCTTGATATCGTTATTTCTTTTGAAATACAAAATAACTCTGCTAAAAAATCGTCTAAATGAGGGGAAATTTTTAGCAAAAATTCGGAATAATCTTTTGGAATAATGGAGAGAGGAGTCGATCTAAATAACATTAAATCTTTATGCAAAGATCTATCGGCTTTAAAGAGATAATCTAAAAATATTTGATCTAATTTTTTAAGTCCGGTTAAATCTAATTCATTAAAATCTAGATTAAAACCAAGTTTCATAAATAATAAATAACTCTTTTAGAAAATTGTCTATAAATTAAATAACTGATACAAACAGTAATAAATGCAACTATAATAGACTTAACTATTAGCATCATATCCGGTAATGTTCCGTCAATCACCAACACTTGTACGGGTCTTATAACTAAAAAGAACGGATTAAATTCAAAATATATCTTTTTAGACTCCGGAATTAGCGAATATGGATAAACTATCGGTATACTCCAATAAATAACTCCAAGAATAACATTCAACATTTGCGGAATATCTCGAATATACGGTGTTAAAAATGCTACTGCGATAGAACCGCTAATCACACATATTATTAAGGGCAAAATTAATATCGGCATAAATATTATTTGCCAAGAAAATTTTTCTGGAAATAATAAAATAAAAGCAAAATACATTGCTGAAAATGAGCAAATTAAAGTATATAATTGCCCTAAACTATCCGCAACAGGAAAAAAAGTCTTAGAAATTCTAACTTTTTTTATTATTTGATCACGTATAACTAAAGAACTTGAACAAATCGTTAAGCTGCTTACTATAAAACTCCACAAAGGAATACCACCGACTAAGTTCATTACCATAAATTCTCTCGGCTGTCTTAATAAAAAACCGAAAAAATATGAAATTACCATTATGTGAATAAAAGGCTGAATTAAACTCCATAAAGAACCTAAAAAAGAATCTTTATTTTGCCTAATTATAGAAGCTTTAACTAGTAATGCTATTGCCCGCCAGTATTTTTTAGAAAAAAAATACTTTATCATTTATGAATTTCCTTACTGTTGGTTATAGATTTTAAACATTTCCGATGGTGTACCATCACCTATAATATTGCCGTCTTTTAATAAAATACATCTATCGCAATTATCTTTTATAATTTCTTCTTGATGGCTTACTATTATTGAAATAGGAGTATTTTTAAATTTATTTTTCATTAAACTAAGAGATTTTTCTATAAAATAATTATCGCCTGCCGCAAAAATTTCATCAAGTAATAGAATCTGCGGATTTTGAAATATCGATACAGAAAAAGCAAGACGTGATAACATACCGGAGCTATAAATTTTTATCGGTAAATCAATTTTACTACCAAGTTCTGAAAAATTTATAATTTCTTTTTCAATTTTTTTGCTATATTTATCCAGCATATTATTATATAGCATTAACATTTTTATATTTTCACGACCAGTTTGCTCAGGCTCAAAACCAACTCCCATATCTATAATTGCCGCAATATCTCCATGAACTTTGACTGTACCGGATTTTAACGGATATATTCCGGCGATTAGCTTTAGAAGAGAACTTTTTCCCGAACCGTTACTCCCTATAAAAGCTATTTTTTCTCCCTCATAACAAGAAAAATTAATATTGTTTAATATAGGTATATTTGGAGAAAGAGAGACTCCTTTTTTCAAGAAGAAATGCTTTAAACCTTGAGCTCTTTTATGAGTATCAATACCTTCAACATAACCATTAGTTATCTCTATAAATACTTTTGGATGGCTAAGTGACATAAAATAAATATTAAATAGATTTATTAATCCAATCTAAAAGAGAATTTTTTTGTTGCAAACCTATTTTAGTATCTTTTTGTTCACCGTTTTTAAATAACATTATCGTTGGAATACTACGAATACCGTATTCTGAAGGAGTGTTAGGATTTTCATCAATATTCATTTTAAGTACTTTTACTTTGCCTTGTAATTCTTTACTGATTTCATCTATTATCGGTGCTAACATTTTACACGGTCCGCACCATTCTGCCCAAAAATCAACCAGTACAGGTAAATCCGATTCTAATACTTCCCTTTTAAAAGAGCTATCCGTTACGTTATTTGCCATAAATCCCTCTATGTTTTTGTAGCATTGTCCATATGGCTTTTATGTCATTCCCGCGTAGGCAGGAATCCAGTAAAACCTATAAAAACTTGTTTTTTTAGGCTTATTTTATTAAATGTGTAACTTCTATATAAATATTTGAAGTTATTTTTCTGGATCCCCGCCTGCGCGGGGATGACATCGAGTAGGTTTTTCAATCCATGCAACAAAGTTACTTTTAGCTAGGAATGACATAGTGTTGTTTTCGGATTCATATGGACAACATCTACATTTATAAATAAAATTATAAAGTACAGGCTTCTACTTGTAAATAATGAAAATCTTTTTATTTATTATATTTATTTTTTCTATTATAATATATTCGCATTATTAAAGCTGCTGTTTCCTCTATTGATCTAGTCGACACATCAATCACCGGCCAATTTCTTTGATCACAAATTTTTCTGACTTCTAGGCACTCTTTTTGTACTATATTAAAATCCGTATAGCTTTTATTTTCGTTAATTTGTAATAGATTTAATCTAGCTTCTCTTATCTCAATTAACCTATTTGGATTAATAACGAGTCCTACTACCAATTGATCTATATCTTTTTCTATAAAATCAGGAAAGGGGCAATTATAAACATAAGGAATATTGGCAGCCTTTAAACCGTTATACGCTAGAAATACGGAAGTTGGTGTCTTAGAAGTTCTAGAAGGACCTATTAATATTATATCAGCCTCTGATAACTCATTAAGCATTTGTCCGTCATCATGTCTTATAGCATAATCTATGGCATTAAGTGTATCAAAATAAGTTTTATCAAATTTATAGTCGTAATTCTGTTCTTTTTCTATTTCAATACCTGAAAAAACAGACATTTCTTTAATAATTTTACCTATTACAGAAATACATGGAATTTTTAATTCATAGCAAAATTTCGTTAAAGCTTTTCGGAGTTCTTGATCGGCAATCGTGTATAATACTATCCCATGTTTATATTCTATTTTACTTAATACTTCATTTAGCAATTCCAAATTTCTAATCATTGGCCAATGATATAATTTTGGTTTTACGGAAGTAAATTGTGCAAGGGCAGAATTTGCTGCATATTTTGCAGTTTGCACGGAAGAGTCTGAAACTAAGTGAATAATTAGCTTTGTCATACTTTACACATGTAATTGTGGATAAATTTTTTAATAACTTATTATTTTTCCTATTAAAATCTATTAAAAATTTCCTCAAATCCTTATTAAATCAAGTAAATCTAGTGTATTTTCTTTTAAATAAATAGTTTGTGGATAAAATTGTGAATAAATATCATTTTTCTTTGAAAAAATAGTCTTTTCTAAGCTATAAATGAATTTTACACCTAATTATCCACTTGTATAAATTCATTACAAACTTATGTGAATAATAATTAAAAATACGATTTTTTTAAGAAAATTTTAATGAAAATTTTGTTGATAACTCTGTTTAAAACATTTAATCTACATAATTCTATTTATATAAACAACAAATAATAAATATACTTATTATTTTAATATTTTTAGTAATTGCATGAAACAAATTATAAATCCGTTAAAAGGAAATAGTAATAAAATACCTATTTGGTTTATGCGTCAAGCAGGTAGATATTTGCCGGAATATAAAAAAGTAAGAGAAACAACAAAAAATTTTCTAGATTTTTGTTATGATGTTAACAAAGCAACGGAAGTAACCTTACAACCGATAAAACGTTATGGATTTGATGCAGCTATTATTTTTTCCGATATATTAGTTTTACCTCATGCTCTTGGATGGGAAGTGGATTTTAAAGAAAATATAGGGCCTATATTAAAGCAATTCAAATCACAAGAAGATCTTAAATATCTGCAAATCAATCCGAATGATAAATTAGAAAGGGTTTATGAAATAATAAAAAAAGTAAAAAAAGAATTACCATCCCCCACTTCTTTAATAGGATTTGTAGGTAGTCCTTGGACAGTGATGAGTTACATGCTAGAAGGAAAAGGAAAACAGGATTTTAAAACGAGCAAAAAATTCATATATGAAAATAAAATACTTGCTGAAGAATTATTAAATTTTATTACGGAAAAAACAGCTGATCACCTTATAAATCAAGCAAAATCTGGAGTAGATGTTTTAAAGCTTTTTGATTCATGGTCAGGAGTACTTGCAGAAGAGGAATTTACTAAATTTGTAATAGAGCCAACAAAAAAGATTGTACTAAAAGTAAAAGAAGTTTTTCCAAAAACTCCTATAATTGCTTTTCCTAAAGGAGCGGGATTATTGTATGAAAAATTTATAAAAGAAGTACCGATAGATATTTTAGCCGTAGATCAAATGGTCCCTCTTGAAAAAATGAAAGAGTGGAGTGATAAAGTAATAGTACAAGGTAATTTAGATCCGGTTGTATTATTAACTAATAAAGAAATTATTAAAGAAAAAACTTATAAAATTCTTCAGGTAATGAAAGGAAAGAATTTTATCTTTAATTTAGGACATGGTATTTTGCCTGAAACACCTACGGAAAATGTAGAATTTTTGACAGAATATGTTAGGTTGTATGAAGAAAAGAATAGCAATAGTACTTTTTAATTTAGGCGGTCCAAAAGACCTTAAATCAGTGAAGCCTTTTCTATTTAATCTATTCTATGACAAAGCTATAATTAATCTACCAAATCCTTTGCGTTATATTATCGCTAAAATAATTTCTATTACTAGAGAGAAAAAATCTCAAAAAATTTATTCTTTAATCGGTGGTAAATCTTCTTTACTTCAGGAAACAGAGGAGCAGAAATTAGCACTAACCGAAAAGTTAAAGCAACTTATAAAAAAAGATTTCGCTATTTTTATAAATATGAGATATTCAGCACCGTTTGTTAAAGAAGTAATAGGTCAAATAAAAAAATATAATCCAAGTGAAATAATATTATTGCCTCTATATTCTCAATTTTCAAGTACTACGACAGGATCATCGGTTAAAAATTTTTTACAAAACCTTGATATTGATATTCCAACTAAAACAATTTGCTGTTATCCTCTAGAAAAAGATTTTATAAAAGCCCATGTTTCATTAATTAAAGAAAAACTATACGATAAAAATTTTCGTATATTATTTTCTGCTCACGGGTTACCCGAAAAAATAATAAAAGCAGGCGATCCTTATAGTTTTCAGATAAAAGAAACAGTACAAGCAATAGTTAAAGAATTAAATATAAAAGATCTAGATTATAAGATAACTTATCAAAGTAGAGTAGGACCTATAGAGTGGTTAAAACCGAATACGGAAGACGAAATAGAGCTAGCAGGAAAGTTAAAAAAAGACATAATTATCGTACCTATATCCTTTGTATCCGAGCATGTTGAAACACTAGTAGAGCTTGATATTGAATATAAATTAATCGCAGATAAATATGAAATTCAATATACCCGGATTCCGACACTTGGAACAAATAAAATTTTTATTAATAGTTTGACAAATATATTACTACGATTTATTAATAAGGTTGATACTAATTTAGTTATGAGTAGCTCTAGTACAAGAATATGTCCAAACGAATTTACTAAATGTTTGTGTAAATTAACAAATTAATAAGGAAAAGAATGGCAAGTTACTATCTATGGTTTAAGTCAGTCCATCTGATATCTGCTATATGTTGGATGGCAGGACTTCTTTATTTACCTAGAATATATGTTTATCATATCAAAGCTAAAATAGGTAGTGAGCTAGATAGTACTTTACAAGTAATGGAGCTAAAATTACTCAGATTCATTATGAATCCGGCAATGATTAGCACATTTATTTTTGGTTTAATAAATGCTCATATTTACGGGTTTGTTGCTCTTGATATTTGGTTTCACGTTAAAATGTTTGCAGTATTAATTTTAGTGATATTTCACGGTTTACTTGCAAGATGGCGAAAAGATTTTGCAAATGGTAAGAATGTTCATTCAGAAAAATTTTATCGCATAGTTAATGAGATTCCGGCTATTTGCATGATTGTTGCAGTGATTATGGTTATAGTGAAACCATTTGACTAGTATACTCTTTTTATTTGAAAAGAGATTGTTAAAGATATATCGTCATTGCGAGCAGGAAATAATAACAAACTCCTAAGATTGTATTCTTCGTCAATTACTCATGTAATTTTCTCGCAATGATGTTAAAACTGATCCATGCGGGCAATGTTTTTCCGTGAAAGGAAAGCAGGAATGACATAAATAAAGTAACGTCTGCTCATCTATACTTTAGCAATACCAAATATTGCTTCTAATTCTGCTAAGTGTTTTCTCTATTGCATTGATATCTCTCTTTTTCAAAAGTCTTTCTAGCAACTCTGCTATCTCAACTTTTAGGATTTCTAAATTTTCTTTTAAAGTAAACTCTGTTACGAGTTCAAGTAGGCTCTTGTTAGTTTGGTTGGATATGTAATTACTCCCGATTAATTAAACTTAAATTGCTTAAGTTTCAACCACCAAAGAGAAATAAACCCTTGGTGGTCAGGGAGTTAGCAAAACTGCCAAAAGTCAGCTATAATAGGTTTTGCTTAAAACAATGCTTTAAGCTCTGGACATGCCTATTTATCTCCCCGACCCATAAGGTCGAGGATCAACATCAGTTATGTGAGAGATGTTCTCACTTTTGGTAGAGATTGCTACACCCTATTGTTTTACTATTTCAGTTAAAGCTTATACTTAACTTTTAAAAGTCAATCTATAACTTATTTTAAATTAATAGTTTATTTATCTAAAAGATTTTTTATTTCTAATATAAGTTGTAAAATTTATTTAGAATATCTATAATTCATAAAAAACAATATGGAACATTATGAATAATAGCGATGAACTTAATAAGTTAGTAATCTTTAAAGATAAAACTATTAGAAAAATTTTGCATAATAACAAATGGTGATTTTCAGTAGTCGATGTAGTATGAGCATTGATTGATAGTAGTGATTCTGGAGCTTATTGGAGAAAACTAAAACAAAGGTTAAACGAAGAAAAAAGTGAGGTCATGACAAATTGTCACGGACTGAGATTAACTGCCACAGATGGAAAAAAATATATAACAGACTGTGCAAATACAGAGTCATTACTTCGTATTATACAATCTATTCCATCTCCAAAGGCAGAACCGTTTAAACAATGGCTTGCTAAAGTCGGTTATGAGAGGATTCAAGAAATTTCTAATCCGGAAAAGTCAATTGATAGAGCAATCGATAATTGGAAACGACACGGTCGTAGCGAGAAATGGATTCAATAACGTATGATGGGGCAGGAAACATAACTGACTACTGGAAAAATCATAAAGTAACAAAAGAGAATGAATTTGCTATATTAACTAATATTATTCATCAAGAATGGGCTGGTATAATTTAAAGAACACAAAAATATAAAGGGCTTAACAAAGCAAAATTTACGTGATCACTTGAATGAAGCAGAATTAATTTTTACTGCTCTTGTTAAATTATCTACTCGTCAGGTAGCAGAAACTAATAATGCAACAGGAATGGAAGAAAGTAAGGTTGTAGGTAAAATAGGAGAAAATAAAACTGGTAAAAAAGTAATCTCAACAGAACATTATTTGCCGCCTAAACTTACAAAGTAAAAAAATTTGTTATAGTGAAATGCATTGAATTAGGTGACATTTCTATTTCATTTTTTAATTTTTAAATAATATATCTCATATCATAAATGGGTTGGCATTAGCGATATTCGCTATATCCTTAAAAAAATAAAATATTTCTTATAAATATCATCTAATTCAATGCATTTCACTATAAACCAAGGATTGCATCGGTTTTGTGGAAAATACTCTTACTTTTGACAGAAGTTTCAACACACCGGAATAGCATTTTGCCATTCCGGTTATGATTTCAAAAAAGTCAATTAAACTTTACTTCAGGTGGCAATGACATTAATATTGCTTCGACATTTCCATCGGTCATTAAGCCGAATTTAGTACCGCGGTCATATAGCAAATTAAATTCTACATATCTACCTCGCCTTATAAGCTGGTATTCTTTCTGCTCAGCTGTCCAAGGTAAAAATAACTTACTTCTAACGATTTCAGGATATACCGACAACAAAGCCTTACCTACGTCCTGTGTAAAGGCAAAATCCTGTTCAAAATTACCGTTATTTAAGTAATCATAGAATATTCCGCCTACTCCTCTCGGCTCTTTTCGATGCTTCAGATAAAAATATTCATCACATTGTTTTTTGAATTTGGGATAATAGCTAGAATCATACTTATCGCACGCTTCTTTAAAAGCTGCATGAAACTTTGCAGTTTCGTTCTCTTCCGGATAAAAAGGTGTTAAATCACCACCGCCGCCAAACCAACTTTTAGAAGTTTCTATATAACGAGTATTAAAATGCATAGCGGGAATTAGTGGCGATTTAAGATGTGCGACTAATGAAATGCCTGTTGCAAAGAATTTCCCGTCTAGCTCTGTTCCTGGAATTTCGCTGCGGAATTCGGGAGAAAATTCACCGAATACAGTAGATATATTAACCCCGACTTTTTCAAATACTTCTCCTTTCATGAGAGACATGACACCGCCACCACCGCCGTTACGTTGCCAGTTTGAGTATACAAACTTAGCCGGTTTTAAACCTTTAATTTGTGCATATTCTTCTTCGATTTTTTCAAATTCTTTGCACAATAAATCACGTAAATTAGTAAACCAACTAATTGTTATTTCTTTATTTTCTATGTTCATAATTATTAAGCAACGATTTAATTATTTTCCTCATCATATACATAATCACTAAAAATACAGTAGCAATGATCATAATATAAAAAGCCGGAGCATAAAATAAGCCTGTGCGCTCTACAAGCCAACGAGAAATAATAGGTGAAGTTCCACCGAATATCGCTATTGCAAAATTGTAGCTGAAAGCAACACCGGTAAATCTTTGTTCTGCTGTAAACAAGGATATAACGAGTATATAAGCTGTACCTGCTATGCTTCCTGCGAGCATACCAAGTATTGTAAGAGCTATAATTTGTTGCCACATCTCTTCTGTCGACATAAGTAACATGGTCGGTAAAATCAATATCAAGATAGCAACACCAACAAGCATTGCCATTTTAAATTTTCCGATAATATCGGCAATACCGCCGGCAAGCGGCATCGCTATCATCGCAATAAACGAACTATACGCTAAATATGATAAAGCAATAGTATTACTAAGATGCATTACATTATAATAGAAAACATTTATATATGTTTTTACTAAATACATAACGCTACTAGCGATAGCACCTATACACATAGTTAAAAACATCGATCTCCAAGCAGTTCTAATTACATTGGGAAAAGGTGCTTTAAGAACTTGTTTCTTTTTCTCAAGCATTTTAAAAATCGGTGTTTCCGATACACGCAATCGCAAGTAAAATCCTACAAGACCCATAAATCCACCAAGCAGAAAAGCAAAACGCCAAGCAAAATCTATATGGGAGAAATAACGTTCTATTATAATACCGACAAATGTTGCAATTAAGGTACCGGCAATATTTGAACCATGTACTAAACCTGCCGTAAAACCCGGTCTTAAATTTCGACGATGTTCAAGGATAAAAATAGCCGCTCCCGTTCCTTCACCGCTAATACATAAACCTTGAATAAGCCGCATTATAACTAGAGTTATAGGGGCATAAATCCCAATACTTACATATGAGGGTATGAGACCCATAATAAAGGTCGGAATAGTCATACCTAGCATCGAGATTATTAAAGCGATACGTCTACCGTATCTATCACCGATATAACCGAATAATATGCCTCCTATCGGTCTTGTCAGAAAGCCAACCGCAAATACCCCAAGGCTTAGAAGAATTCTAATGAATTCCGATTCGCCTGGAAAAAAAACTTGTCCAATAATCGGCGAAAAAACTGAATATACCGTAAAATCATAATATTCGAGTACATTACCTGAAATAGCAGATAAAAAAATGAACTTAGACCTATTATTCATCGAGCTTTAAATAACTTAATTACTAATTTAGTTATTATAGACAAGTTACATCATTTATAAAGTATAATTTATAATATAATAAAGTAACTTTTATAATATTTAATTGTCGGCATTTTAATTCTTGTGGTGATAGTAATATATTTTTGTGGTTATAAGTTCTTGTTTAATAAACAACTTGAATCAGTTGCAAATGATTTTGAGAAAGAATTAGCAGAATGTGATAAAGCTATAAAACAAAATCCGAATGATGCAAATGCATATATTGGATATGGATTTAGACTAAGAAACTGAGACTTAGGTTTCCTGAAAAATATGAGTTGGTCCTTGAAGTTTATAACAAAGCAATTGCACTAAACCCTAATCATTTTCAGGCTTATCTTAATAAAAGAGCGGTATTAATTCTCAGTTGGGAAAATACGATTTAGCTTTAGAAGCTTATAATAAGGCAATCGAAGTAGATCCAAGTCATTCTTATGCTTATAACAATAAAGCAGAAATATTAAGAAAGCTTGAAAAATACGAACTAGCACTTGAAGCATACAATAAAGCAATTGAAATTGATCCTAATTATTCTTATGCTTATTTTAATAAGAATAAATTATTCGATGAACTTGAAAATTACAAAGCAGTTCTTGAGGCATATGCATAGAGCACTCACATATAGGCATGATGACGATTTAGATTATTCTGACATATATTATAATATAGGAACAATTTTGAGTAGGTTTTAAAAATATGATTTAGCTATTAAAGTGTATAATAAAACAATACAGCTTAATCCTGATGATTTTAGAGCTTACTTGAATAAAGGAATAGTTTTTGGAATTCTTAAAAAATATAATTTAGCATTAAAAGCTTTTGATGCAGCACTTAAATTAAATATCAATGATTATAAAGCACATCTTAATAAAAGTCTTACTTTGGAAAAATTAGGCAAATACGATTTATCTCTTGAATCATACAACAAAGCATTAGAATTAGAGCCAAATGACTTTGAGACACAAGCTCAAATACAAGCTATATTAGACATGCAAAAGGCTAAATAATAGTCATAATAAATTATGACTATTATAACGTACATATTAATTTGGTCATAACTATTTAATATACACGTTATAATGGTCAAGCACTTATAACCTAGTTATCCTCTAGTGGGAACTACCGGAATTCTTACTTTTGTAAGTTTAGCTCCTTTTGGCTTTTTAATTCCTGCAAATTTCTGTTCTTCTTGTTTTCGTAGTTTTTCTCCTATTTTTGCAGCTTCTCTGTTACCTTTAAGAGCACTTTTTACGGGCTTTGTGTTAAGTTCGTAAAACACTTTTTGAAGTCTTAATACTTCAATCTTTATCAAAATATTTTATGTCTGTAGCAATACTTAAATGGTAAACTCCGCTACCTTTTTGTATAAACTGGTTTTGATTTTGTAAAGCTTTACCTTCTAAATCTAAGAATTTTCCATTTTTTTTGAAGAATAGTTTCATCAAGCTTAATATTCTCATCTAATACTACTTTTCCAAAATCACCTACTTCTCCAACTTTTGTACCACTAAGATCATATGCGTAAAGTTTTTCTTCATGGAAATCTAAGTTGTTTAAAAAGTTCTCTATAGAATTCTTATCATTAGTGAAATTGTCTAATTCATAGGTACCTATAATTTTCTCTTCTTTGCTTACTATATTTTTAATAATTCCAAGATAGGCTAGAGTTTTTTTTAACTTACCCAAATTACGCTTTACCTCAATTTCTACGGGTCTAGAAAATTCTTTTTTTACTTCTTCAACTTCTCCTATAACTAATTGCCCATCTATGGGGCTGCCCAGTTCATCTTTAAAAAATTTAGCATTTTTACTCTATTTAATTCAGTTTCTTCAGTTTGAAAATGTAGATGTTTTTTTCTGGCATAAATTCCTCCTTGAATAAATTGTGGTTTATTTCAAGTGTAAAGGAGTAAGTTAAATTTTTGCAAGAAGTTTTTATTGTTAGTTATTTCTCAATAACTAACAAATATTACAAATTAAAAACTACTATGTCGTCTAGCCGCCATCTATCAAGAGTCCACTACCTGTTATTGATGATGCTTTTTCGTCACATAAGAATATTACTAAGTTTGCTATTTCATCAGCTTCTACAATTTTTTCGTAGCTTGAGATTTAAGGATTACATTCCTTAACGCTGATTCTTCACTGATATGTCTAGCTATAGCAGTATCTGCTATTTGATTCCTTACTAATGGTGTGTTGACGTAACCGGGACAGATAGCATTAACTGTATAATATTATTCTCAGCCACTTCTAAAGCAACGGTTTTGGTAAGCCTAAGGATACCGTGCTTTGCTGCCACATAATGCCGACTTGAAAGATGATGCGACATATGCATGAGCGGAAGCGATATTAACAATTCGCCCGAAGCCGTTTTTTTCATAATCTGTTTTATCTTCAGGAAATTCATCGATAGGAGCAACATGCTGAATACCTGCATTATTTACTAATATGTCTATTTTACCGAATTCTTTTATTATCCTTTCAAACATAGAATGAATTTCATCAGGTTTTTCCAAATTTATTCCTTGATAAAATACAGTCCTTGCCCCAAGTTCTTTCAATTCTGCTGAATTTTTAGCTACTTCATCTTCTTTTGCAAGACCGTTAATAACTATTTTAGACTCAAGTTTTGCAAAATGTTTTGCTATTTCAAGCCCGATACCGCTAGTAGAACTGGTAATAACTGCTACTTTGTCTTTCCTTTTTATCTCCTTATAAAATATGTACTGTTATACCGTGGCTTGTACCAGCCAGCTAAATCGTCATTGCGAGCAGTCATAGGCTGCGTGGCAATCTCAGAACTTTGGCACTAGATTGCTTCGTCAATTACTTACGTAATTTCCTTGCAATGACGAGAAAATTAGAACCATGCAACACAACTGATCAAGTCACGAGATGACATATTTAATCAAGTAATATTTGTCTTTTATTTAAAAGTAACTTATATTAGATTACACTTTAAAGAAATAATGTATAAATCTATGGAAATTGTTAATAGCGTTGATGCATCTGTATCTTGCCAGGGCAAAGAACTTCCATATGACCATCCGAAAGTTTATTTAGAGATAGATAAAGAAAAAAAGGAAGTTATCTGCCCATATTGTAGTAAGAAATTTAAATTAGTAACAAAATGACTATAAAATTTCTGTCAGAAAGTACTATCAACCGAATTGCTGCCGGTGAGGTTATAGAAAGGCCCGCATCGGTAGTAAAGGAATTAGTTGAAAATGCTGTTGATGCAAGTAGTACTAAAATAGATATTATTTTAGAACGTGCCGGTAAAAATCTAATCATTATTTCCGATGACGGTATCGGTATGACTGATAAGGAATTAGAAATTGCCGTTGAACGTCATACAACTTCTAAGTTTGATGAAAGTGATTTTCTAAATATTCATACTTTCGGTTTTAGGGGTGAAGCACTGCCGTCTATTGCTGCTATTAGCAAAATGCTAATTACTTCTAAAAAACGAGATGCCGACAAAGCATTTCAGATTAAGTTAATCGGCGGCAATGAAAAACAAGTTACTATTTCTGTTCATAATGAAGGTACTAAAATAGAGATACGTGATTTATTTTTCGCAACACCTGCACGTTTAAAATTTCTTAGAGCCGATAAAACAGAGCTTGCAGCAACTGTAGATGTGGTTAAGAAAATCGCTCTAGCACATCCTGAAATTTCTTTTAGTTTAACACATGACGGCAAGAATTTATTAAAACTAAAGGGACAAAATAAAGATGCTGAAACTAACCTAAAACAGCGTATAATTGATGTAATAGGTGATGATTTTATAAAAAACGCCGTTTATATAGACTTCAAAACACCTAATTTTTCTATTTGCGGCTATACTAGTAGCCCGACGTATAATAGAGCTTCAAGTGAAGATCAATTTTTATTTATTAATAATAGACCGGTAAAAGATAAATTATTACAGGTAGCTTTAAGGGTAGCATATCAAGATTATTTAGCTCGTGATCGTTATCCGCTATGTACTATATTCTTACAAATCGATCCGCAACTTGTTGACGTTAACGTACATCCGGCAAAAGCAGAGGTTAGGTTTCATGACCCGAATTATGTGCGAAACTTATTAATAGAAGCAATTAAAAATGCTTTAACAAATAAAAGCCATGTTACTTCTACTACTATCGCCTCTGATGCTCTTGAGTTATTTAAAAATCCTTTAGTTAAAAAACAATCGCCAGTAAGTAAAGTTATAAATGTTAATAGTAAATCGGCAGATTATAGACCTACTACTCATTCTACACTTAATACAGTTCCTCAAAATCATGTTTGTCAAAAATTAATCGATACATTATCACATGCTAAAATAGAACAAGAAGTAGAAAACCGTATAGAACAACAGCAAATCCGTAAACAATATAAACTTGGGGCAGCTAAAGCACAACTTCATACGACTTATATTATTTCACAAACCGAAGATAGTATAGTGATTACCGACCAGTATGCAGCACACGAACGTTTAGGGTATGAAAAAATAAAAGATTACCTTAAAACGGAAGAGTTAATCAAACAGCGTTTGCTTATCCCTGAGATAGTAGAACTGCCAAATGAAAAAAAAGCAGGTTATTTATATGACCATAGAGAAAAACTATATAAACTCGGTTTAACTCTAGAAAAATTCGGCGAAAAATCTATTATAGTAACTGAAATTCCAAATATTCTTGGAGATGTAAACGTACAAAAGTTAATTCAGGATCTCGCCGATCATTTATCGGATTTTGGCAAGAATATAGCTTTGACAGAGTTAATCGAACATGTAACGAAAACTTATGCCTGTCATTACTCTATTAGAGCAGGACGAAAATTATCGGCAGATGAAATGAATGCCTTACTGCGTCAAATGGAAAATATGCCGCTTTCAGGTCAATGTAATCACGGCAGACCTACTTATATTGAGTTGAAGATTAAGGATATTGAACGCTTATTTGGACGGTAACTCGTTTAATTTGAAAAATTGGCGTCATTGCGAACGACTGCAAGAAGTGCGGCAATCTCGGGAAATTAAAACTAGATTGCCACGCTTCTTTAGTCGCTCGCAATGACGTATCTCTCTTTATTTTGCAATGCCTAGTTTTTACTTGACTATTCTTCAATTTCGTTTTATTCTGCTTTTCTTAGAATAATAAAATAATATCTTGATTTAAGGTGTCAGCTAATGGCAAAGAAAAATAAAAGTGTTTTGGTAAGGCTAGTAAGTACTGCCGGCACAGGTGTTTTTTGGGTAAAGAAACGTAATCCGAAAACCCAAACCGAGAAGCTTTCTTTTCGTAAGTATGATAAAGTAGTTAGAAAACATGTTCTTTTTAAAGAAGAAAAAATAAAATAATTGTAAGTAATATATGGCAGTAAAAATTCGTTTAGCTAGAGGCGGTGCTAAAAAGCGTCCTTTTTACCGTGTAGTAGTAGCTAACGCAACAGCACCTCGTGACGGTGACTTTTTAGAAAAAGTTGGAACTTATGATCCAATGCTTGCTTCAGATAATAGTGAGCGTGTTGTTTTAAAAAAAGATCGTATAGAATATTGGCTTGGCACCGGTGCTAAACCAACTGAGCGAGTCGCAAAATTTATTGAGCAAGTGGGTGTTACTCTTCCTGAGAAAGTTAAAAAGGAAATGGAAGTGAAAGCAAAAAACCGCAAAGCTAGACTAAGTAAAAAGGAAGTTAAAGAAGCTTAGTTTATAGTGTATTTTCGTTATTACGAGTAGGCATTGACTGTGTAGATCAATTCAGACCCTGTCATCCTGCTATTTGATTGCGGGATTTAGTAAAGTTGACTATTATAAGTTGTTTTTCTGGATACAAGCCACGGTATGATAACACATATCTCTTCTCTATAATCATATTAATATGCCGGATTAGCTCAGTGGTAGAGCAACCGCCTTGTAAGCGGTAGGTCATCAGTTCAAATCCGATATCCGGCACCATCAAAATTTTTCTTGTCATACTGGGACTATCTTTATATAGATACCAAATCGTCATTGCGAGCAAGCCGTAGGCTGCGTGGCAATCTCATGAAATAGTAACAAACTCTTGAGAGTGCTTCGTTGAATTACTGCGTAATTCTTCTCGCAATGACGATTTACCGATCCATGCAAGCAAGCTTTCACAGGAATTATATAGAAAAAAACATACAATAGTGACATCCTTTAAAATTTTTATATATGATAGTAATCGATAAAACATCTTATAGAGCTGTGGGATTTGATAAACGTATTAAATTTCTAGTGCTACATTATACACAGTGTGATTTTAAGCAGTCTTTAGATTTTCTAACCGGTGAAAAGTTAAGTAGCCATTATTTAATCAACAATAAAAACCCTGAACATATATTTCAATTAGTAGAAGAGCATGATAGAGCATGGCATGCTGGAGTAAGTTACTGGCAAGGTCATGAGCGTATTAATGATACATCAATCGGTATTGAAATCGTAAATCCTGCTTTTGAAGTAAATGCAAAAAACAATGATATAGTTTGGCTACCCTATTCGGAAAGGCAAATTAATAGTGTTATAAGTTTGTGTAAACAGATTATTGCTAGATATGATATTAAACCTACTAGAGTGGTTGGGCATTCTGATATTGCTCCAGGTAGAAAACAGGACCCTGGCCCGCTATTTCCTTGGAAACTATTATATGATAACGATATTGGAGCTTGGTATGATGAACAGGTGTTTAACGATCTATTGCCGCAAGTCGACATAACCGATATTGCAGCAATTCAGCAAAAATTTATTACATACGGTTATAAACTTGAAGTTACCGACATTTTAGACTCTAATATGAAAGATATTATAATTTCGTTTCAAATGCATTTTCGTCCTAGTAATTTTTCCGGTGATTTGGATGCTGAAACCATAGCAATTTTAGATGCATTAATATTGAAATATAAATCTGAATTAATATGATAAGATTTATAACTATACCGGATTTTGCGGATTATCAAGTTACTTTGAAATTAATGGAAGATTACGTTAACAAAGTAATTAGTGATCATGAGCCGGAAATTATTTATTTAGTTGAACATTCGGAAGTATATACAGCCGGTACTAATTATAAACAAGAAGAATTATTAAATTACGGTGATATTCCGGTAATTTACACAGGACGTGGCGGTAAATTTACTTTTCATGGACCGGGTCAGCGTGTTATTTATCCAATTCTTAATTTAGCTTCACCAAATCGACACAAAGATTTAAAGCTATATATAAAAATGCTTGAAGAATGGATTATAAATAGCTTAAATTATTTTGGAATTAAAGCATATATTATTAAAGATAAAGTAGGAATTTGGGTAAAAGTAAGGAAAGATGAATTTGCTAAAATTGCTGCAATAGGTGTTAGAGTAAGAAAATGGGTTACATATCACGGTGTAGCTATAAACATTTCAACAGATTTAAGTAAGTTTAATGGGATTATTCCTTGTGGACTTGAAAATTCTTTAGTAACATCTTTAAATCAGTTAGGGATTCATGTTGAAATGTCTGAATTTGATAAAATTATTCAAACTGAATTTAATAAAATATTTAAATGATCAGAAAATTTTTACTCACAATTTTTGCTTTTTGGGTCGGTGGTTTTGGTTATTATTTATATTTAATAAATTCTTATAAGCTTAATAGTAATACCACTAATGCAATAATAGTATTTGCAGGAGGAGGACATAAAATTGAAACCGGTATTGCTTGGCTTAAAGCAGGCTATGCACCTATATTATTTATTACTGGTATAGAATCTACAGAGCAATTAAAAAATTTGTTAAAGGAACGTGATGTTATAGAACAGCAGGTAATACTTGCTCCGAATAAAATAATGTCTGAAGAAGATAATATTAAGAAAGTGGTTGATTTTATTGTAACTTACAATCTTACTTCAATAATTTTAGTAGAGCATAATTATAATATACCTTTTATGCTAAATAAGCTTGAAAAAGCGATTCCTTCTTCTAATAATATCTATATAGTACCATCTCCTGTTTTTTCCAAACAAAAATATAATGTGTTATTAAAATCCTATCATCGTTATTTAATGAGTATACTCGTTTAATTTGCTCCTTTACTCTTTTCCAGTACAATATTTTAGAACGGCTACGCCAAATAATGCAGAAATTAAAGAGCCTATTATTACTGCAGCTCTCATAGAGTTTGAAGGGCAGCTGCTCTCAAACGTAATACTACCTATAAATAAACTTAGGGTAAATCCAATCCCTCCAAGTATAGCTATAGAATAAAATTTTAACCATGAAGTATCACTTGGTAAATTACAGAGTTTAAATTTTACAAATGGATATGAAAATAGCACATAATACCTAATTGCTTCCTTACAAATAAATCAAATATTATCCCATAAATTAAAGCAAGTATTGAGTTGGAACAAGTGCCTTTAAATGCAAAATTTTCTAAAAGGATACCGGAATTCATAAATACAAAAAGTGGTAAAATAAAGTAATTTACAAAAGGACGAGTTAAGTTTTCAAGTTTTTTAAAAGAAGTGTTAAATTCTCCTTTTATATTAACAGGTATAAAAAGTGCTATTAATGGCTCTGCATAAAGTATCGTGAATACCTGACTCCACCATACTAATCCATAATAATAAACCTAAAATTATATAATAAAATAATTGTTTAATTTGTCGATAATTCAATATAAACAAGATGAATAATTATAGAGGAAATTAATATTATTAATCCCGGTTTATCGTAATTAAAAAACATGTATATTAAGACAGGAATTACCACACCTTCAAGGGCTGCCGCCGCAGGTAATATTAGTTTTTTTTATTTTTATGTTTACCTTCTACTAGGTGAAATTTCATCTCTAAATCTATTAATAAAAAGAAGAAAGTCATGAGACCGTCATTAACTAACTCTATAAAAGTTGTTTGTAAACTTACATTTCCTATTGTAAAATTTACTGTAAATAAAAGAAGAAATAATATTTTGTTAGGACAATGTTATTGTTGACAATTATTGCTAAGGTAAAAGCAATAATTAATAATATACCGACAAAAGTACCTGATTTAATTAATTCTTTTAACTGGTTATTTATACTCATGATTTTAATATTAGTTATAACAAGCTCATAATAATAAGTTATTTAAATTCATTAAGAAAGTCAAAAATCTATATAAATCCATAACAATAATTTATTTTTTAGTGAGATAAAAAGTTGTTTTTTGTACTTTTATAAGCTTGTATAATAAGTGTAAGAAGATATAATTATTAATTACAAAAAAAATATCTAAGCAATTCTTATGTTAGCAGAACAGCAAACTGAATGGATTATCAGCAATAACTTTGTAAATAAGGGATGGTATATAGATAATGATAATAAAAAGAATGTTTATTTCCAAAATCCAAAACAGAACAGATAAGATTAAACGGAAAAAGACCAGATTATATCTTATATGAAAGTAATAATGATAAACCTATTGCAATAAAATAGAAGCAAAAAAACAGGAGTGGATTTAAGGCAAGCTTTAGATCAAGCAACGGAATATGCAAAATTGCTTGATGTACCTATAGTGTTTGTAATGGAGCTTACTGCGAAGCTCGTTTTGTTGCTAATAATGAAGAGCTTATATTAACGGTGATGAAGTAAGGGAATTACTACATGAAAAAGAATTATTAGCTTTTTTAGAAGCAAGCAGTAATGAAGCTTGGAAAGAAATTAAAGTATCACGTGAAGAATTAATATCGACATTTAAAAACTTGAATAATCTTTTAAGAAGTGAAGGGTTCCAAGCAGAAATAGAAAGATTTAGCGAATTTGCAAATATATTATTCTTAAAATTATTAAGCGAAAACAACAAAAAATCTTGGTGAAATAATATCAAAGCACAATCCAACGATGATATTATCGGTTACATTAATAGCTATGTTATAGAACAAATTAAGAATAAATATGGTGACGGTGTTTTTACGCCTATTTCTCTAGGCAATTCCATTACTCTCCGTCACATTATCGATGCAATTGATCCTCTTATTTTATCTACGATAGATACAGATATAAAAGGCGATGCATTCGAGTGTTTCTTAGCAAAAACTACATCAACGGAAAAATGATTTAGGCGAATATTTTACACCGAGCGAGAAATATCGTTAAAACCATTATTAATTTGGTTGATCCTAAATTTAAAGAAACAATTTATGATCCTTTTTGCGGTACCGGTTGGTTCTTAACTGAAGCTTTTAATTATATCAAAGAAAATAATATAATTAATACCGGTGAAGATTTAGAAAAATTAAGATTTAATACATTATATGGGCGAGAGTTAACCAAAACCGCTAGAATCGCTAAGATGAATATGATTTTGCATGGTGACAGACATAGCGGAATTCAGCAAATAAATAGTCTTGAGAACCCTAATGATGTTAAACCCTTAACTGATCAACAGTTAAAGTTTGATGTAATTGTTACTAATTGCCATTTTCTTAAACTATCACTAAAAAAACTAACAAAAACGGCAAAACTATAACAGAAAGTCATATAACTCCTCTTTTTATAACGGCATTGCAAAAAATAACGGTGATGCTGCTTGTGTTTTGCATTGCCTGCAAAATTTAAAAGAGGGTGGTAGAATGGCATTGGTAGTACCTGAAGGATTCTTATTCAGAAAAGACACCGCTGCTGTTTGTCAATTTTTACTATCAAAAGCAAAGCTGCAACTCGTTATCTCTCTACCGCAAGGTATTTTTTTACCTTATACAGGAGTAAAAACGTCAATACTTTATTTTATCGATGCACATAAACCGAATAATCAAAAAGAATATTGGTTTTATGAGGTTAAGAATATCGGCGTTATCCTAGACAATAAAAAAAGAAAAATTGTCGGTATAAATGATTTAAACAGGCGAGGGTGGAAAATTAAATTTATCTAAAATTCCTTTTATAGATCTCGATTTTTATCAAATAGCTAAGGATTGGTGAAAAACAATGATATTTTAATGTGTAAAGACAGAGCATTAACGGGTAAAGTGTGTTTTGTAGATGATAAAATTTTACCACAAATAGAAGTAATGGTTAATGAACATGTTTATATTTTTAGAGGGAAACCTATACATCAATCTTATTTGTTTTATTGTTTAAATAGCGATATAATTCAAAATCAAATTAAAGAACTTAGCTTATAATAAAAGTACTCAGCCTGGTTTAAATAGAGAACATATAAACTCAGTTTATATTCCTCTTCCGTTTCTAGAAAAACAGGAAATTATTGAAGAATTGAATAGCTATCAAAAGATAATAGAGGGGCAGATAATTGGCATCTTTATTTTGAAATAAATAAACAATGGGAAATTGTTAAATTTGGCGATATCGTTATCAATAAATTAAAAAGTAATATTTTATCTCTTGAACATAAGGAGTATACAACATTAATAGTAGGTAAAAAAGTAAAATGATTAACATTAATACTGCAATTAAGGGGGATATTCCAGTAATAGCAGCTGGTCGGGTTAGTCCTTATTCACATAATCAATATAATTTTAACGGTAACATAATCACTATTTCTTTATCGGGAGTATATGCTGGATATATTTGGTATCATAATTCGCCAATGTGGGCTTCAGATTGTAACGTAATCTATTCAATTAATGAAAAACTATTGTTAACTAAATATCTATATTATATTTTAAAATCTCAGCAAAATATAATATACCAAAAGCAAGCTGGATCAGGTCAACCTCACGTTTATTTGAAAGATTTAGAGGATTTACAAATTCCTATCCCGCCTCTTGAAGAACAGCAAAAAATAGTAACAGAGCTTGATAATAATCAAAGTAAGATTGACAACTTTAAAAACTAAATTTGAAAACAAACTAAAAACCACATTAAATTCTCTTTGGCAATAATTGATGTACATTAACTACTTAAAAGATTTGATTGGTTTTAAGTCTGTAACTCCTAAGAGCGATGGAGCTATTGAGTATATTGATGATTTGCTTAAACAGCACGGTTTTAAGACCGAAATAAAAATATTCGGTGATTCTAAAAGCGAGCAAGTCACTAATCTTTATGCTGTTTTCGGTAGCAATGAGCCTAATATTTGCTTTGTTGGTCATGTAGATGTAGTGCTGGCAGGCAATCATGAGCTTTGGCATAATGCGAGTCCATTTAAAGCTAGTCAGCAAGACGGTAAGATATATGGCAGAGGTACGGTGGATATGAAAGGGGCTATAGCGTGCTTTCTAGCTGCCAGTTTAGATTTTATAAAAAATAATACCGATTTTAAAGGTTCCATTAGTTTCTTACTTACTAGTGATGAAGAGGGAAAAGCAAAGCATGGTACTAAAGAAATGCTGCAATATGTTTATGATCAAGGATATAAGATAAATTTTGCTATTGTCGGTGAACCTACTTGTGAAAAAGAAATAGGCGATGCAATTAAAATTGGCAGAAGAGGAAGTGTTAACTTTAAATTAAATATAGAAGGCTTAAGCGGGCATGTAGCTTATCCTCATAAAGCAAATAACCCATTGCCTTGCTTAATAATAATATTGAATGAGTTAACAAGTATAAAACTTGATGAAGGTACTGAATTTTTTCAACGTTCAAATCTTGAAGTAACGAATATCGAGGTCAGTAATAATACTTCAAACGTAATTCCGGCAAGTACGGAAGCATCTTTCAATATACGTTTTAATAATTTACATAGTGCAGAAACTTTAGCAAAACAGGTAGAAGAAATTATTAAACGGCATTGTAAAGAATATAAAGTAGATTATAAGTTAGAATATAGTAGTTCTGCTGAAAGTTTTATTCAGAACCCTAGCGATAAAATAAAAGAATTTGCTAAAGTAGTAGAGCATACGCTTAAAATAAAGCCTGAATTCTCTACAAGCGGCGGTACGTCGGATGCAAGATTCGTCAAAAATTATTGTCCGTTAGTAGAGTTTGGTTTATTATCTGAAACGGCACATAAAATAAACGAATACACAAAAATTAGCGATTTACAAAAATTATATGATGTGTATTATAACTTTTTGATGGAAATACTTTGATGTTATTCCTGCAGAGGCAGGAATTAGAATCCATGCAACAAGGCCACCCTTTTACAGGAATGGCATTACCATACGCGGATGTGATGGAACTGGTAGACATACAAGATTTAGGTTCTTGTGCCGTGAGGCGTGGGGGTTCAAGTCCCTTCATCCGTACCACTTAAATTTTCTCATAAAAAATAACATAACATTTTTATGCAGCAATTTAGTATTTATCAAACAAGCGATGAGTTGCTTCTAAAATCGATATTGCTTCTGATAGAAAAATGCTATCACTCTGCTCTTAAAAGCGTGATATTAACTGCAGATGCAGATCAACAAGAAATGCTCAATAAAAATCTTTGGACTTATTCACGTAAGCAATTTATACCTCACGGTAGTAAACTTGATCCGCAGCCTGAAAAACAGCCGATTTATATTACCGATGAGTTACAAAATCCTAATAATGCTAGTGTGCTTGTTATTATTTCGCCTACAAATATAGGAAAAATTTTACAAGCAAAAGAGTATATAAGAGTTTTCAAAAGGATAATTATAATAACCGATTTACCAGAAGATTTAAAAGAATTAACAGTTAAAATAAATAAATTTACCGGACAGGAAAACAAAATAGATTGTTTTACTAAAAATTCTCGTGGAGCTTGGAATAAAATAGTCTAATAAATTTATATTCTTTTAACAAATAAATATAATCCGATCGTTAAAGCAATAACCAAATTGAAATAACAAGCAAAAATAAAATCTAGATTTTTTGAAGCAAAATTTTGTAATATAAAATGAATTGAAGTAATTAGCAATACTGTTAAGGCAGAAAATAATACCGGCATAAAAGTTGTTTTTTTGCTATAAGGATATCTCAAAAAAACTGCAAGTGCTACAAAAGGTAATACAAAATTGTATAAAGGCCAAATTATTCTTTGATGTGCTTCAGCAATTAATTTAATTTTTTTAGTAATAGCTAAATCATGAGGAAGGGCAAGTAATTCGCTTATATAATATTCATTTGCTTCTTTATTATGTTTAGTTCTTTGTGATACTAAAGGATTATTATCATTTTGCAGTTTTATCATTAAAGAATCGAAAGTTAACTGAGTTAAATTACCGTTTACGTCATATTCTTGTCTTATGCCTTTATTAAGTTCAAAAATCGGGCTATTATCATATATATTAAGAGTACCTGAGCCCGCAAATACTACTGATGGGTTATCAGCATTGCGATTATCAAATATTATTACGCCGTTCATAATATTTCCTGCTGATTTTTTATCTATAAAAACAGTGATATCTTTCGTTACTTTATTAAAAGTTTTCTCTTCAATCATATTTGAGATATAATTATTCTTTATAAAGTTTAAACGTGATTTTAAGTTTATATGAGATAACGGCAGGATGGTAGAAGATATATAATAAGCAAGTAACATAACTATTAATGCGACATATAAAGCAGGCAGTGCTAGCTGTATATTATTAACTCCTGAAGCTTGTAATATAATTAATTGTCGCTCGACTTTTAAATTATTATAGATATAGATCATGGTAATAACTGTTATTACCGGTAACAGAATAAATAATAAAGTAGGAAGTACTAAAACTATTAAACTGAAGAACTCCATAACTTTTATACCTTTATCAAATAAATATAAAAGTTTTAATATTTGCGTTATCCATACTATACTAGTTACTGAAAAAGTAACGACTATAAGCAGCGGTAAGATATTTTTTATAAAGTATTTTCGGTATAGTAGCATAATGTTTGTTTGGTTTTTTGATGTCATTCTCGTTTTTAGCTAGGAGCGACATCAAACGCTTTTCAAAAACTGTCCAGTACGTACTATGGATGGTTAGATAGGTTTTGTGGGAACTCGTTCCTGGTTCATTTCAAAATAATTAAAAACCAAGTAGTGCACTGTGTGAACCTAATCGTATTAACTCCAATGTATCAGCATCGGGTTTTCTATAAATTAATACTAAATCCGGTTTAATATGACAATCTCTACAATCTTTGCCAATTACCTATAAGGGCATGATCTCTCATATGTATAGGACATGTTATATCAGCAACCAAGTACCTAACTGCTTTCAGTAAAATATCATCCAAATTTATTCCATGTTTACGTTTTCCACGTTTAAACTGTGCAGTACGTTTAATCGTTCTCATTTAAATCAGATAACAAATTATTGATATTACCAACATGAACTAATTTGCCGCTTCTTGCAGCTTTCATAGCTTTAATTGTTTCATCATTTGGGATAAGTGGCTCAAACGGTAATGCTTTTTCACGAGCAACACGAAATAACAGCATACGAACAGCATCAGATAAAGTAAGTCCCATAGCAGCAAGCACTAAAGCTGCTTCTTCTTTCACGTCTTCATTAATACGGGCTCGCACAATAGAATCAGCAGACATAAAAATCTTCTTTCAATAATGTAGCGCGCATATTAAAAACTTTCAAGATTAAAAAACAAGTTTTTTATATGTTTTTTCTTAATTACTGCCTCATTAATAGAAAATCCCTGATCTTTCTTATTATATGATTTGCAAAGATGCGATAAATTAACTTACCTATCAGTATTGTTATAAATGCAATAATAATGCTGTAGATTATATCACTTGGGTAATGCATAGCAAGACTTATGCGAGATAAAGACACGAGCATAATAACACAAATCATTAAGATTTTTAATGGTAATTTTATATAATTCCAAGCAAAATACGTTACTAACACGCTAAGAGCTGCGTGGCTGCTTGGAAAGCTTGAAAAGCATCTTTCGTTTACAGTATTTATTATGGTCATGAAACTATCTACAGGAAGACTGCAATAAGGGCGAGGGAAATTAACTGAAAATTTAAGAGCGGTAAAAATTAAACCGAATGCCCCGTATATTATACCGATTTCAAATAACTTATTATAATTGTGCCAGAATTTATTTTGTCGCTTCTTATCATTTTTGGTTTTCTTTAATTGAATATAAAAATATATACAGTATAAAATATATATTAAGGCGAAATTAGCGATATTAAAACAAAATGAAATTATTTTAAAAAAATAAGGTATAAAGCCGATATTAGTAATTTTATTCAAAAATAAGAATATTTCTTGATTTAAGCCGCAAAAATTATAAAAAACTTCAAACATTATTTTAAATATTTATGTTACAAGTAACAATACTTGGGTGTGGAGCATCTATAGGCGTACCGGTGATCGGGTGCGATTGTAGTACTTGCACATCTCCTTCAAAATACAATAAAAGGACTAGATCAACAATATATATTAACGATGAAAATAGTCAAATATTAGTTGATTTCGGTTTTGATATTAGAAATCAACTATTACGAGAAAAGCTAAATAAGCTCGATTGTGCTATATTAACACATTATCATTCCGATCACGTTAATGGCATCGATGATTTACGAGTATTTACTTTTATGCAAGGCAAGCCATTTGAAATTTATACAGATCACGATAGTACGGCAAAGCTCCATACAAAATTTGATTATCTATTTAACAATAAGTTATTTAAGCTTGGGCGACTATTCACAACTCAATCTGTTAGTTTTTTTGATAAAATTAAGATTAATACTATCGAAATACAATTTTTTAGACAGCATCACGGTCCTATAGATAGTTTGGGCTTACGTATAGGTGATTTTGTTTATTCGCCCGATGTAATCGATTTTCCTCCTGAATCAGATAAATTTTTAAAAGATATAAAAATATGGATATTAGATTGTATGGATTATAAATCAAATCCGAATCATGCAGGGCTTGATAAAGTTCTAGAATGGCGTGAAAAATATAAACCTGAGCAGATATTATTAACCAATATGAGACACACGATAGATTATCATGAGATTACGAAAATGCTTCCAAATAACGTTAAGCCGCTTTATGACGGTTATAAATTTACGGTCTAGTTATGATTATTTTAGAAAAAGTTTGTAAGCGTTATGGCAAGAATTATGCAATTAAGAATATTGATTTAAGTTTTACTACTAAGGAAACTACTGTAATAATCGGTCCTTCGGGAAGCGGTAAAACTACTCTGCTTAGAATTTTAAATAATTTAGAAGAACCAAGTAGCGGTACTTTTTTGGTAGACGGGAAGAAGCTATTGCTTAAAGATAGAAGAAAGCTTCGTTTAAAAGTTGGTATGGTTTTTCAAAATTTTAATCTATTCCCGCATTTAACGGTAGGAGAAAACCTAATCTATACGCCGGTAAATGTTTTAAATTTGCCAAAAGAACAAGCAATTTCTATGGCAAAAGAATTGCTTGCAAAATTTAAGCTAACGTACAAATTTGACTCGTATCCGGCCAGCCTATCAGGAGGGCAAAAGCAACGCACCGCAATAGCAAGAGCTTTAATGATGAAGCCGAAAATCTTGTTATTCGATGAACCGACTTCGGCACTCGATCCTGAAAATATTAAAGATGTTATAGAGAATATTAATTTATTAAAAGATCAAATGAGCATGGTAGTGGTCACGCACCATTTGAAGTTTGCAAAATTAATAGCGGATCGTGTTATTTTTATGGATCAAGGACTGATTTTAGCAAATCAGCTTGCCGAGGATTTTTTTAATAAACCGGCATCGCATCGAGCTAGGTTGTTTTTAGAGAATATCGGCGATTTAATGTGATTTTCTTGATATAAAGATAAATTTATAGCCTATAATTAGTATTTAATTTAGTATTAATTATATGTATCCTCAATGAACTTAAAATTGGCTACGTCATCTAAATAAGTTTGCAGGTAGCCACGTATTAAGGATACGCTTTGCTCCTAGTCTTGCAGACTCCTTGCTCTTTTCCAAGTTGATCTTCGTATAACTTTCTTCGTTTACTTGGAATCAATAATGGAACATATTTATGCAAATCTAGCAGTTAGTATATCAGAATTAAAAGAACTACTGTATTATTGGATAAGGCAAGTGGGAGCCTGTTGCCTTATTAAATCATAATAAACCGACTGCTTATCTAATTCTGGCTGAATTATATGAGCAAATTATTGAATCTTTAGATGACAAATATTTATTAGAGCTTGCTACTATTAGATTAAAAGATAAAGAAAAGGCAATAGTGGTTAAAAGTAGCTTTTGTCATTCCCGCGAAAGCGGGAATCTAGTAAAAAATGGTAAAAATACAAAAATTCGATAAAAATTTAGTATATAATTTATTTAGAAAGCTGGATTCCTGCTTTCGCAAGAATGACATAGAATCAATAAATAATATCGCCATATGAATAAAAGTTTATCCTATTTTTTAGTATAATGTTACTATTATCACATCGTACAGTTTTGGCACAGATACAAGTAGAATTACCGCAAAAACTAAAAAGCTTGAATTGCAAAAAGAAGAATTACAAGGAGGAGCAATTCAATTTTATACAAAGGTGAAGTTATTTATAAAACAACGTTTGGAAATCAGAAAGGTAATAGTTATTTAGCATCGGTTTCAAAAGCTGTTTCAGCAACTGCAATTGCATTAATGGTAGATCAAGAAAATTAAGATTTTGACGAAAAATTCATACCTAAAAAATGCTATTAGTCTTAATAATATTTTAAGCCATACAACAGGTTATCAATTCTCAGGAAATATTGAAATTGAGCAAGGAATGAATCGCTCAAAGCTTTTAACATTGCTAAAAAAACAACAAGCTAGTTGTAAACCCGGGCAATGCTATAAGTATAGTAACATAGTTTTTAGTTTACTTGAAGAAGCTTTAAATTGTAAAAAATCAAGTTTAAATGCTGCAGATAATTTGCGTACAACGCTTAAAACGCAAGATATGCAAATATTACCGCTAGGGCCGAATGTACAACTTGCTTATCCGCATTCTAAAGCAATAATAGACGGACAGGAGGTAATAACATTGCTGCCGTTCCCGCCTTATTACCCAAAGACGGTACCTGCATCTGCCGGTATTTTTGCATCGATAGATGGAATGATTGAAATATTCACACTTAGTTTTGGTTATAAACCGAATCTTATTGCTAAAAGTACTTTAGATCGTATGTATAAAAGAGTAAAATCAAACAAAGATGTTTTTGGATTTAAATGGCAACCGATTTGGCCTATTGATCAAAAAATGATTGAGTCATATTATGCTCTTGGATGGCGTATTCTTAAAGTAAAAGGACACTCAAATAAGGATTTAATTTTTCACTCAGGCTATAAATTAATTCTTTTATTGGCTTTATACCGTCAGAAGAACTTAGAATTATTATTCTAGTGAACCAAGAAGGTAGTTTTCCACTTAAAAATGGGCTGGGACTTTGGTTTGATTATATAGATTAAAATTGTATACTCAGATAGAACTTCGTATACCTATTCTTTATTTACTTGTAGTATATTATATGAATAAAAAACTTATAAAACTTATTTTTATCATTTGCAGCACCGTAATTGTAACCGGTTTATTATACAAATATATCAATCAACATTATCCAAAATTTTTTAAAGCACCACAAAATATAGGGAGTTTTTGTGCGTCATTATTAATATTATTTAGTATAATTTACAGTACTATTAGCCAAAATGAAATACGCAGATTTTGTTTGCAATTAGCAATGTGGGCAGTAATTTTCTTAGTTATAATAACTGGTTATGCTTTTAGGTTTGAGCTGAACTACGTTTATCATAGAGTAATGTCTGCTTTAATTCCATCATATAAATGGTCTACTGAAGTCGGAGAAATTATTATAGCCCGTAGCAGAGACGGGCATTTTTATATCAATGCTTTTGTAAATAACGTTAAAATAAAATTTATGGTAGATACAGGGGCAAGTGATATAGCTTTAACTAAAGAAGATGCTCAAAAATTAGGCTTTGACTTAACTAAATTAAAATATACTAGAACTTATTTAACAGCTAATGGCGAAAATAAAGCCGCCCCTATAACCTTAAATAGTGTAGTAATCGGTACGGAATTTAAGAACATCAAAGGACATGTAGGTCTTGGTGACCTTGATATTTCGCTTCTTGGTATGTCGCTACTTGAGCGTTTCAAAGGTTTCAGGGTTGATAAGGATTTATTGATCTTGAGTTATTAGACTTCCTGCATAACTTGCTTCTAAAGGCAATTTGTATGTCGATCATCATCCCTAATCTTCACGTATGTCTATATATATATGCTGCAGCGGCAAATGTTTCTGTGTATCCTTTAAATTCCTCTCTATACACTGCTTTGGAAAGATGTCTATTTTTTACAAATTTCCTTTTTATTAAGAAATAGTTAAATTATTAATTATTTTTTGACTTTTATATCCAAAAGTGCTAACATGCCTTTTTTAAATAAAAGGGGTTTTATGTATAAATCTAAATATGACGAAAACGATTTCAAAATCAATTTGTTTAATGCTATTTACAATGAAGACATTAAGAAGATCAAAGAACTTGTCAATAATAAGATGGCTGTTTCTAATGAGTTTGCAGCAGTACCACTAAATGAACACGATGATATACCTCTGCATATAGCTTCTATTCTAAGCAAAAAAATATAGTTTAAGTACTACTTAAGATAGAGAATAATCCTGATGACGTAAATTGTGAAGATGATTTTCATAAATTGGTAGAAGAATGTAGAAACGGAAAGTTTAGTAGAAATTTTCATTTGAAAAATTAATAGAATTTATAGCTTGGAAAGCATCAATAAAACTTTTGGATACTAATTATAATATTGATGTTGTTTACAAGATGCTCGTAATGTGAAAAGTTTTTTAGAAACCGGTAAAAAAGAGCTAACAGAAGAGCAAAAAGAAAAATTAGATAAACTAAACGATATGATTATCCCTTCTCTTAGGGATAAAACGCTATTGAAATATAAAGAAATATATAATGATGACAACAATGAAGAATATCAAATATTAAAAGAGAAACTTAAAGTTTTGCCTGAGATAGCACAAATAGAGCTTAACGAGATGTTGGGGATAGATACATCTTATTGTGATGATATTTTGTGAATAAATATGGATACCAAATCGTCATGAGCTAAGCGACTAAAGACGTTGTTGCGTGGAGCAGTTTTTCCATCATTGCGAGGAAATTTACAATAGTAAATTGACGAAGCAATCTTGGAAAGAATTCCTGAGATTGCCACGCTCACTAACGTTCGCGTGCAATAATGATTTGTATCCACTCAACACGGATCTTTGCGAGAATGACATAAGAGCCGTGTTAAAACGGCATTTTAAAGCCTGGTGGTAAGCTCATACCGTTTAAAGCTCCTGATAAAGAATTTTGAGAATCTTCATTACATTTTTGTTGAGCATCATTAAAGGCAACTTTAATTAAATCCTCAAGCATTTCTTTTTCTTCTGCTTTTAATAAAGATTCATCAATTGAAATTTTTTCAACTTCGCCTTTACCGGTTGCAATAACCTCAACAAGTCCGCCGCCGGCTTTACCGGTATATCTTGCATTTGCCATTTGCTCTTGAGCTTCTTGCATTTTTTTTTGCATTGATTGGGCTTGCTTTAAAAACTGATTAAAATTTACCATAATTCTATCCTATATATTTTTAGCTTTTAAGTAAAATATCCGAAATTGTTATATTTGGGAAATGTTTTTTAATTAAACCAAAATCGTTACTTGCTTCAATCTTACCAATTAACTGATTCTTTAAGGTTTGCTTGTTCTGCTCTTTTATTATTACTATCTCAAACTTTTCATTAGTAAAAGCAGCTAACAAATCTTCTATTTGTCTTTTTATTTTGCTTGTAACTTCAAGACTTACGAACTCTAATCTATTATTACTGAGATTTTTAAGTTCCGTATGATTGAGCAGGAAATAATATATATCTATCTCATTATTTTTATATAAATATTCAAGAAAATCTACAATTTCAAATTTTTTTTTTATCTCCGGATTAATTGATTGGTTTAAATTTTGATTATTACCGTCAAAATCTGTAAGCAAGGGTAGCGACGTCGAATATATAGATTTTATAACTAACATTTCCGTTTCTGTTAGTTGGTTATAGGAAATTTTTATTTCCCCTACTCCCTTATTATATATTTGCCATAAGATTGATAAGTGCGGCAAGCTGGTTTTATCTAATATACTTTTAGTTCTATCATTAAATGATTCATATATAGGCAAACTATAATTAGGTAACATTTTTACTTTATTAAGATAAGCAATAAAATCTGATGCCGATTCTATAAAAATCTCAAGATTAACCGAAGAACCGTAAAGTTTATTTATTAAATTTATAGCTTTTTCCGTCTCTCTATAGATAATACATTCGACAAATTCTATTATAACCGAACTATCGACAAGCCCAAGCATTTGATTAATTACTTGAGGACTAATTATATTGTCAGATTTCGCCGACATACTAGCTGCTTGATCTAAAATAGAGACTGCATCACGTGCCGACCCTTCCGATTTGTAAGCTATAATTCTTAGTGCTTCTATATCGGTTTTTAAATTTTCTTGCTTAGTTATATATTCAAGTAGCTTAAAAATCTCTTCAAAACTCAACCGCCTTAAATCATAACGTTGACATCTTGAGATAATAGTTGCAGGTATCTTTTGTACTTCCGTCGTTGCAAAGATAAATATTATATGAGGTGGCGGTTCTTCCAGTGTCTTAAGAAGTGCATTAAATGCCCCTTTAGAGAGCATATGTACCTCATCAATAATGAAGATTTTATGCTTACCTTGTAGGGGCTTATACTCGGCGGATTCTATAATTCTACGTATGTCATCTACGCTAGTTTTACTTGCCGCATCAATTTCGATTATATCAGGGTGATTATGATTATTAAAGCTGATGCAATTCGTACATTCCTCGCATGTTTTAATAGTCGTATTTTCGGTAATTAAAGCAGAACAGTTTACGGCTTTAGCAATAATTCGGGCGGAAGTAGTTTTACCGACTCCTCTAATACCTGTTAAAAGATAGCCTCCGGCAAGCCTATCGTTTAAAATAGTATAGCTTAAAACTTTGACTAATACCTCTTGCCCCTGAAGCTCGGCAAAGTTACTAGGACGATATTTCCTTGCAAAAGGAATATATTGATTTGATGAATTTATATCTAGCACGATAGTTATAAGACTTTTTATGTCATTTTAGCAGAAAACTAGCTTTATTGCATGGTTCTCTATGTCATTCCCGCGAGAAAGCGGGAATCTAGAGAAAATAACCTTAATATTGCTACAAAATACGTATTTTGTAAAATAAACATATAAAAGTTTTACTGAATTCCTGCTTTCGCGGGAATGACATAAAACGAGCCGTCTTGCTGTAGAAATGACATCAAAATTAGAATAATGCTAGTAATGACCCATCGAATCCTATTCTGGCTGCTTCCTTTCAGACCTGACCGACTAAACAGGTACAATGCCCACTACTAGCATAATTAACATAACCTGTTTATTTTCAAGAAACAATATATTTTTTTTCTATTTCCGATTTTGTTAATCTTTCAGGAGGACCGAATATTTCAGGGTTTTTTAATTTAAACAAATCATCGGAAAATTTTTGTACTTGAGCTATTTTATCAAAAGTAATAGTGACTATATTATTATCTTCAAATATTTTTAATGCTTCAATTTGTTGAGTAGCTTTATTAAAAGTAATTTCGCTACGTTTTTCCGTTAGAGTATGATAGATAGTAATTTTAGAAATATTTCTTTCGTTAATTACCGATTCAAAAACAAAATCCTTGTCAAAATGCTCATTATCTTCTAATAAAAAATTAAATGTATTTTCGCTTCTATTAATACGACTTACTTGCTCCATATCATAATCATACATCGATACGAAATTTTTAGTACCTATTATAACTAAAGGGAAAGGAGGATAATAATTACATCTAAAATTATAAGGTTTATGGATCAATAATTTTCCTTTAACTATTTTACCGTATGAATCTTCTTGAGTAAAATCTATCGCAACCGATTTTATCGTATGTAGATAAGTTTTTAGCTCCGAAATAGCTGTTTTATCATCTGCCCCAAATGCTAAGCTTAAATTCACAAAAAGATAAATAATGATTAGAAAAAATATTTTTTTCATTTTCGTTGTTTTATATTTTAAATTATGTTTAAAATACCTTATGTATTCAGTTAATGCAAAATATAATTAATATTTATGAAAATCGTTGCTTTAAAAGAAAAAGCCAAGCATGAAACACGAGCCGTTATAACGCCTGAAGTAGCAGGATTGCTAGTCAAAAAAGGCTATGCGGTTATGGTAGAAAAAGATATAGGGCTTCATGCCGGTTTTCTTGATGAAGAATATGTTGCTCTAGGTGCTAAAATATCTTCGGTACCACTCGAAATTATTTCTGATGCTGATATTATATTAAAGGTGCAACCTTCATCCGTTACGGATAAATATAGTGAGCTTGAATTTGCAAAAAAAGGAGCAATTATTGTAGGATTATTATCGCCTTATTTAAATCATGAATATATAAAAGTGGCAGCTAAAAAAAACCTTACGACTTTTGCTATGGAGTTTGTGCCGAGAATTACTAAAGCTCAAAATATGGACGCTTTATCTTCTCAAAGTAACTTAGTAGGCTATAGAGCGGTAATTGAAGCAAGTTATCATTACACAAGGGTTTTTCCTATGATGATGACGGCAGCAGGGACGATTTCACCGTGTAAAACTTTAGTGCTTGGTATCGGTGTTGCCGGTCTTCAAGCTATTGCAACGGCAAAAAGGCTTGGTAGCATTGTTGCAGGATATGATGTAAGAGCTGCTACCAAAGAGCAGGTAGAAAGCTTAGGAGCTAAGTTTGTTTCACCGGCATTACAGGAGGATTTACAAGATAAATCAGGTTATGCTCACGAGAGTTCGGAAGATTATAAAGCTAAACAAGAAGAGTTTTTAGCAAAAATTATTAAAGGATATGATATAATTATTACTACTGCACAAATTCCGGGAAAAAAAGCACCTCTGCTTGTTACGGAAAAAATGCTAGAATCTATGAAGCGTGGCTCAGTGATTGTTGATATAGCGACTAGTACAGGTGGGAACGTGAAAGGTTCAGAACCGGATAAGATTGTTACTAAGCACGGAGTTACCATAATAGGTTTATCAAACCTTGTTACTAAAGTTGCTACCGACAGCTCAAAATTATATGCTAAGAATTTGTATAATTTTCTAACCTATGCATTGCAAGACGGTAAGTTTAATATGGATGATGCATTAGTACGTGAGATGTTGATTACTAAAGACGGAAAAATTGTGAGTGAGAAATTAAATATATGAATCAATTACCGATAATGGCTAAACAGGCTGCTGAAATTGCCCATAATACCCAAGAATTATCAGATAAATTAAAAGATTTGGTAATAGATACTAGTTGGCAAACAAACACAAGTACTATAGATCCGCTAATATTTGCTATAACTATTTTTGTATTAGCTTCTTTTGTGGGCTATTATATTGTGTGGAAAGTAACGCCTACACTCCATACTCCGCTTATGTCTATTACTAACGCTATTTCAGGTATTATAGTTCTTAGTTCTATGATTGCTGCAAGTAGCTCTGCTTTTGGGTTTCCCGGTCTACTAGGGTATTTTGCAACGCTGCTTGCTTCTATAAATATCTTCGGCGGATTTATAGTAACAAAAAGAATGCTCGAGATGTTTAAGAAGAAGTAATTAATAATGTCATACCTGCGTTGTTGATACCCAAATCGTCATTGCAAAGAGTAGGGGTTGTTGCATGGATCGAAAAACCTATTCGATGTCGTTCCCGCGTAGGCGGGAATGACATAACAAGTCATACGGTTAACGTTTATAGTGACAAAAAAATCAAATTAAAGTTCTAGTTCTTTATATTCAACGGTAACTACTTCGTATGATTTAGATCCTTTCGGTGTTGTAACTTCTACAAAATCACCTACCGATTTTCTAATCAAAGCTTTTGCTATAGGAGAAGCGATTGAAACTCTTTTTCTAGTTATATCGGCTTCATATTCTCCTACAATAATATATGTTACTTCTTCTTCAGTATCGTTGTCGATCAAAGTAACCGTAGCCCCGAATTTTATGTTATCTCCCGATAATTTACCAATATCAATAATTTCCGCTCTTGCCGTCATATCTTCAAGCTCTTTAATACGCCCTTCTATAAATGCTTGTTTCTCACGTGCCGCTTCATATTCCGCATTCTCGGATAAATCGCCGTGTTCTCGTGCTTCGGCTATATCTTCACTAATTTTTTTACGTTCTACATGTTTTAAATGTTTAAGCTCGTGTTCTAATTTTTCAAAACCTTTAGCGGTGATAGGAAATTTTGTATTCATAATTATATTGTATAGATTTAGTAATTTTAGTATACTATTTTCAATAATATAGATTTCAGCAAGTATATTTGTAATAGTGAAATTTGTCAAATAAGCCTTTTTAATTATTTGGCATTGCCTAAATATCGTCATTGCAAGTGGTCCTTGTCTAAACGGATTCTGTTATGTCATTCCTGCGAAAGCAGGAATCCAGAAAAAACTAATAAAGACTGGATACCGCGATCAAGTCGTGGTATGACATTGAATACTGCTTGCAATGATGTTGGCATTATTCCTCATATAACAATAGCGACAAATTAGTAATCTTATGGAAATTAAAGATTTTGACTTTGAGAAAAAGCGTAAAATTTTCCACCTATCGGCTATAATATTTCCGCTGCTTTATTTATTTATTCCAAGAACCGCTATTATTACGTTATTATTATTTATAATAACGGCTATTACATTATATTTAGATATATCACGTCATAATAATGCAAAAATTAGCGAATTTGTAACTAGATTTTTTTCAACAGTTATAAGGCTTGAAGAAAATAACGGTTCTTTTGCTTTAAGCGGTGTTAGCTTTATGATGCTCGGTTTTTTCTTAACTGCTCTTCTTTTTCCTAAAAATTTAGTGATTTGTTCGTGGTTAATTTTAATTATTTCAGATTGTTTAGCGGCTCTTGTCGGCGTTAAAATAGGAAATAGCTTAGGTAACGGTAAATCTATAGCCGGTTCTATTACCTTTTTAGTTTCTGCAATTTTTATAAGTATATTAGTGTATTTCTATTTAGGATATAATACAAGTTTTATTATTATTATTATAAGCTGCATAGGGGCTACAGTAGCTGAATTTTATTCAAAAGATTTAAGAATTAACGATAATTTGTCTATACCGCTTTCTTATTGTATTTCTACAGCTATTCTTTCCTACATATTGTAATATAATGAGAGTTGCACCGGAATTTTATGAGTTCTTAAGAAACCGTATTAACATATCGGATGTAGTGCGGCAAAAAGTAGCTTTAACTAGAAAATCTGGTAACTATGTAGGTTTATGTCCCTTCCATCAAGAAAAGACCCCATCTTTTACGGTTAGTGATAGTAAGAGATTTTTCTATTGTTTTGGTTGTAAAGCAGCCGGTGACGTTATAAAATTTACTTCTAATATTAGCAGTTTATCTTATAATGAGTCTGCTATAAAGCTTGCAACCGATTACGGTATAGAGATACCGAAATTAACTGCGAAACAGAAAGAATTTTATGAAGAATCTGATGAAATTCTAAATATTTTAGAACTCGCCAATAAGTTTTTCAGGACACAATTAACACCTGAAATATTACATTATCTACACGAAAGGGGTATTACCGAAGAAACAGTAAAAGAGTTTTCAATAGGCTTTGCCCCGAAGAATAATAAATTTGAAAAATTTTTTCACAATAAAAATATAGATATTATAAAGCTTGGTAAAGCAGGGCTAATCGGCAAGCGAGAAAACGGTGAAATATATAATTTATTTTCTAACCGTATTACTATTCCAATTAGAAATATTTACAATAAAATTGTAGGCTTTGGTGGTAGAGTACTAGGGGAGGGGCTGCCTAAATACTTAAATTCACCTGAAACTACAGTATTTCAAAAAAGTGAAACTCTATACGGTGAGCATAAAGCGATAAGCAGTAGCTATAAAAAAAATCATTCGATTTTAGTAGAAGGTTATTTTGATGTTATAGCACTACATCAAGCAGGTTTTAGTGAAACGGTTGCGAGTCTCGGTACTAGCGTTACCAAGAATCACTTACATAAATTATGGCGTGCTGGCGATGAAATTATATTATGTCTTGACGGAGATAATGCAGGCATGAAAGCTAGCATAAGAACTATTAACTTAGCATTACCGCTTATTAATAGTGAAAAGAAAATTTCTTTTATTAAGTTACCAAGCGGACTTGATCCTGACGATGCAGTAAATAAAAACGGTGCTGATTTTTTTGCAAAGCTTATAGATAAAAGAATAAGCTTATCAGAAATGATTTGGCATATTGAGTATAGCGGCAAGAGTTTTAAAACTGCGGAAGCAAAAGCTAATTTAGAAAAAAATTTAAAAAATTATTGCAGTAAAATATCGGATAGTGCTTTAAAAGCAAGTTATTATAGGTTTTTTAAAGATCAAATATGGCAAAATTTAGTCACAACGCAGAAGAAAGCTACAACTAAAAACTCAAATTTGGCTCCTATAATTTTAAGTCACGGCTATTCGGAGCTTGAAATACTAGAACACGCTTTTTGTGCTTTGTTGGTTAAATTTCCTATAATTCTTGAAGAAAAAGATATTAGAGATTTCATCTTAAATTTAAATTTTAATAATAAATCGCTTGAAGAATTCCGTAATTGGTATTTAAACGAGATTATAGATAATAACGTAGAAGCAAGTGAAATTACTGCAATTGTGGAAAAAACTAGCTTTTTTGATATTTTTTTATTATTATCAAAAACGGATAATTTGTTTTTAGATATCTCATTTAATAAAAATAATATCAGACTGGATTTATTATGGCAGTGGCTACATAAGAAATATTATCTAATAAGTTTACAACAAGAATACGCTATTACCATAAACAGTAATGACAATCACGACTTTGAAAAAGTTTTACTATATAAAAAAGAAATTCTGAAGATTGCAAATGAACTTCAAGTTTTAAACGAATCTTTTATTAATCACACGATAACTTAATTATTTCAAACTTCTTTTAAAAGAAAAAAGCATATAGGGTATTTAATGAGCAATAGCAATATAAACAATGATCTAGATAAAATAGATAGTTTACTTAAAAAAGCTAAATCTAAAAAGATACCGGTCACTTATGATGATATAAACAACGCTCTTCCTCTTAATAAAAATCCTTCAATAAGACAATTAGAGGAAGCTATATTAAAATTTTCCGATGCGGGGGTAGATATTTTAGAATCTAATGAAGATGATGAAATTAAGCTTGATATCGGAATGGATGAAGAATTTAAGCTATCTACCAATGTTGATAATGAATCTGAGGATGAGGTAGAAGAAGAAAATATAGGTACTACCGATGATCCTGTAAGATTATATCTTAAGGATATGGGGGGAGTCGATCTTTTAACTCGTGAAAATGAAGTAGAAATAGCAAAAAGGATTGAGGAAGGACATAAAACAATGACTGCTTCCTTATGTAGAAGCCCTATTGCTATGCGTTGTTTTATAGTATGGTATGAAGATTTAGTTAATGAAAAAATGTTACTACGTGATCTGATAGATTTAGAAGCTAACATGTTACATGACGAAACACCCGAAAATGATGAAGAACATAGTAGTGAGACCGAAGGAGAAGAGCATGAGGATAATCACTTATCTATGTCTAGAGTAGAAACGCAGATATTACCTAATATTATAGAGCGTATGAAAAAGATTTCTTTTATCTGCGAAGAGCTACTCATTGAAGCTAAAAAATGTTATGAGAAATCTTTTGATCCGAAGGCTTTACAAAATAGCAAAAAATATAATAATTTGGAATTATTAATAAATGAAGTTTCGGAAATACATTTTAATTCTAAAAGAACAGAAGAAATTTTAGGTAAGATGTATGGAATAAATCGTGATTTAATAAATAAAGAAACAGCTTTTTTAAAACTTGCTGAAAAATATGGAGTAACTCGCCAAAATTTCCTTGATGAATATATAGGATCGGTTATCAATGCAGCATGGAAAGAAAAAATGCTGAAAAATAAAAAAGTCGCTTGGAAAGAGTTAATAACTAAAGAATCGGATTATATAGATCAAATGATTGCTGAATTATCGATTATAGAATCTAAAACCGGTCTTTTAATTAATGATTTTAAAAAACTAGTGAATACTATACAAAAAAGTGAGAGACAAACGCTACAAGCAAAAAAAGATATGATAGAAGCGAATTTACGTTTAGTTATATCTATCGCTAAAAAATACGCTAATAGAGGATTGCAGTTTTTAGATTTAATTCAAGAAGGTAATATAGGACTTATGAAAGCGGTGGATAAATTTGAATATCGCCGTGGTTATAAATTCTCTACCTATGCTACGTGGTGGATTAGACAAGCTATAACAAGAGCTATTGCCGATCAAGCAAGGACTATACGTATTCCTGTGCATATGATTGAAACAATTAATAAGATACTACGTACTTCAAGACAAATGCTTAATGAACTCGGATACGAACCAACAGCAACGGAAATCGCTAACCGTCTTTCAATGCCGCTTGATAAAGTACGTAAAGTCATGAAAATAGCTAAAGAACCTATAAGTCTTGAAAATCCCGTAGGTGATGATAGTGACGGCGGTCAATTAGGCGATTTTATCGAAGATAAGAATGCAGTAGCACCGATTGATGCGGCAATTCAGTCAAATTTACGAGAAGTTACCACTAGAGTACTTGCAACCCTTACGCCTCGTGAAGAAAGAGTGCTTAGAATGCGTTTCGGTATAGGTATGAATACTGACCATACATTAGAAGAAGTAGGGCAGCAATTTAAAGTAACTAGAGAACGTATAAGACAAATCGAGTCAAAAGCTTTAAGAAAGTTACAACATCCTATTAGATCCAAAAAACTTAATAGCTTTAGAAGCGGAGGAAAGCGTGGTGACGGTAATCCATCGGATTTACTAGAAGCATGATAATACTTATACTGTCATCTCGTGATTTGGGATCTCAGGACACGGGCTGTGATACAAGATCCCGTGGTCAAGCCACAGGATGACAGTGGGCTATTATGTATCGATATAAAATTACCATTGAATATTTAGGCACGGATCTTGCAGGTTGGCAAAGACAAGCAGGAGTAATGTCGGTACAGCAGATATTAGAAGAAGCGATTTATAAATTTTCCGGTGAACAGGTGATATTGTTTGGGTCAGGAAGAACAGATGCCGGTGTTCATGCTATAGGTCAAGTAGCACATTTTGATCTTTCAAAATATTTAGAACCTCACAAAATTATTACGGCTATCAACTATTTTGCAAGACCGTATGCCGTAGGAGTATGGAATTGTGAATTAGTCCCCAATAATTTTCATGCTAGGTTTTCAGCTACCTCTCGTTATTATATATATAGAATTATTAATAGACCTTATCCATCGGTAATTGATTTAAATAGAGCATGGTGGATTAGTTCACCTTTAGATGTTCTGGCTATGCAACAAGCTGCCGCTTATCTATTAGGTAAACATGATTTTACTTCATTTAGGGCTAGCTCATGTCAATCAAAATCACCGATTAAAACTTTAACTGAACTTAATATTATTAAAGAAGCCGAAGAAATAAAATTATATCTTTCAGCCCCGTCATTTTTGCATCATATGGTACGTAATATTGTCGGTAGTTTAGTACTTGTTGGTAAAAATATTTGGCAGGCAGAACAAATTAAAGATGTTCTAGAAGCCAAAGATAGAAAAGCCGCCGGTCCTACTGCTCCCGCCGCCGGTCTTTATTTTGTGAAAGCAGCGTATTAACAACCATAAATTTTGTCATTACAATGTCTCCCTGCATAGGCATTGTTATGTGGATACCACCTTGTCATTGCGAGAAAATTACGAAGTAATTGACGAAGCAATCTCAGGATATTTGACGAGATTGCCACGCAAGTACTACGGTTGCTCACAATAATAACCGGGTATCCATCTACAAAGCACACTCGTAATGACATCCTAAATTAGTACACTACGACACTGTCAATAAACTGTATAATTTTTCATGGATGTTAGTTAGCTTACCTATATCATTTCCACCGGCTTGAGCAAGGCTTGCTTGGCCACCTCCGCCGCTGCCACCTAAGAATAAAGAAAGTTTTTTTGCAATTATATCTGCATTGTATTTGTCTGTTATAGCTTTACTCACTGCAACCGTAATAGATAATTTACCAATTCCCTCGGCAATATATACCATTATCAAATCTTCTACTTTTTTTGTTAAATTTTCGGCAGCTTGACGTAATATTTTATTGTCTATATTTCCTACTTTTTTGTATAATAGTTTTATTCCTGTTATTTGTGCAGCTTGCTTTTCAATTTGCTCTATACTTAAATCTAAACTAGCTAAATGAGTTTTTTCTAACTCTTTCTCAACTTCCTTGTTACGCTCTAAGATATTATTAACCTTAGTAATAAGTTCATTTTTATTAGTTTTTAAACTACTTTCTATCGATTTAAGTAAACTATCATTTTCTCTCATTAATTTAATTACGAATTCACCGCAAACTGCTTCAATTCTACGAACACCTGCTGCTATAGCACTTTCGCTTGTGATTTTAAAGCAACCGATGTCACCGGTACGTCTGACATGCGTCCCGCCGCATAATTCTAAAGAAGTCTCCCCCATCTTAACTACTCTTACTTCAGAGTCGTATTTCTCGCCAAACAGTGCCATAGCTTCTTGTTTAACTGCATCTTCAGTTGCCATTAATGTAGTAGTTACTTCATGATTATCTCTAATAATCTCATTTACCTTATCTTCGATTAAGGTAATTTCTTCATTAGTCACAGCTTTAGAATGGCTAATATCAAAGCGTAAATAAGTTGGAGTGACTAACGAACCTTTTTGATTAACATGTTTACCAAGTACCTCATGCAGTACTGCATGTAATATATGCGTTGCCGAGTGATGAATTCTTAAATTTTGCCTATATCTTATGTCTATACTAAAATTAGCATTCTCGCCTACGTTAATCTGCCCCTTTTTCAAAATACATTTGTGGACTATAATAGAGCCTAAATATTTTAAAGTATCTATTACTTCTATTTCAGAATCTTTTGCAAATATCGTTCCGATGTCACCTATTTGACCGCCTGATTCACCGTAGAAAGGAGTTTGGTTGCTGATTAGCAGGAATTGTGTATCTATCTCTTTTATATCATTAACTAAATTATTATTTTTGATTAATGCAATTATTTTACATTTTGCTTCATTCAGTGTATATCCTAAAAACTCCGTGCTACCATGTTGCTCTTTGATATCAAACCACAACTGATCGATTTTTGATTCACCGGAGCCAAGCCAAGATTTTCTAGCACGTTCTTTTTGCATAAGCATTTGTTCTTCAAACCCTTTATGATCAACGGAAATATCACGGTTTTTTAGAATATCTTCGGTTAAATCAAGCGGAAATCCGTAAGTATCGTATAGTTTAAATGCTACTTCTCCTGATAATTCATTACCTTTTGTTAGCATTTCTGTTTCTTCGGCAAGAAGTTTGAGACCACGTTCTAATGTGGCTTTAAATCTAATTTCTTCTTGTTCTAAGATACTGCTTATAAAGCTTTCTGCTCTTTTAAGTTCAGGATAAACATTCCCCATTAAATCAACAAGTTTTGGCAGTAATTTATACATTAACGGCTCTTTTGCCCCAAGCATATGAGCATGCCTCATGGATCTTCGCATAATGCGGCGAAGTACGTAACCACGCCCCTCATTTGAAGGAATAACGCCGTCAGCTATTAAAAAGCTACTTGCTCGTAAGTGGTCGGCAATAACTCGGTAAGAAAATTTAGCTTCTCCCTCTACTTTCGCTTTTACTATATTTTCGGTAAAATTAATTATTTCCTGAAATAAATCTATATCATAATTGTTATTAACATGCTGTAATACTGCCGTCATACGCTCAAGACCCATACCGGTATCGATAGATTTTTGCGATAATTCTATGCTAGTATCTTTATCGATTTGTTCATATTGCATAAATACCATATTCCAAATCTCGATAAATCTATCACCGTCTTCATCTTTAGTACCGGGAAGTCCGCCATATATTTGTTCACCGTGGTCGTAAAAAATTTCGGAACAAGGACCGCAAGGGCCAGTATCACCCATTGACCAAAAATTATCGTTTGTTTTGATCTTTATAATGCGATCATCCCCAAAACCTGCTATTTTTTTCCAATAAGAAGCTGCTTCGTCATCAGTATGATAAATTGTTGCATAAAGCTTGTCTTTTGGGAGTTCAAATTCTTTAGTCAATAAATTCCAAGCGTAATATATGGCTTGTTCTTTAAAATAGTCACCGAATGAAAAATTACCTAGCATTTCAAAAAAGGTATGATGTCTTGCCGTATAACCGACATTTTCAAGGTCGTTATGCTTGCCGCCGGCTCTAAGAGATTTTTGACTAGTTACCGCTTTGTTATAAGGTCTTTTTCCTTGTCCGGTAAAAACATTTTTAAATTGTACCATTCCGGAATTAACAAACATTAAACTAGGGTCATTGTGTGGAATTAACGAGCTGGCCGGTACATGTGTATGATTATTTGCTTTAAAGTAAGTTATAAATTTACTTCTAACTTCTTCGGTGGTAAATTTAGTCATGGTAAGATATATTATTTAATGTTATGTCATTCCGGAGAGGATCATTTTTTGTCATTGCGAGGAAAATTACGTAGTAATTGTACGTACACAATCTCGTACCAAAGTCCTGAGATTGCCATGCTCCTTATCAGTCGTTCGCAATGACGGTTCGGGTATCCACGCAGAAATGACGTCCAGTATAGTAAAATACACTGAATTATGATTAAAATAAATTTATTTATGAAAAATATTTTTGAGTCGATCAAATTACATTTTGTTCAATTTGCTACAAAATTAAAAATATTTTCTTTCAAAAGAAAAAAGATTGTGGTGTTACTAGGTAATAAAGGTGTATTTCTTAGTACTTTTCTCGATAATAAATTATTAGATAAATTATTTATCCCTACTCGGAAACAGATAGACTTAAATCCTTATAAAAACTTTTTTAGTAAATTTCCAAAAAGCGATATTTATTTTTTACTTGACGGCAGTGAATGTAAAACACGGCACGATCAAATACCTATATTACAGTCAATAGTTAAACTTGATCCTATTGAACAATTTATTGAAGGTTATTTTAATAAAGAAGACATTATAGCACATTGTGTTTACGAAATTACTACTACCCCAAGTGAAATTTGGTCGACTTTAATTATGTCGTGTCCATTTGAAACACCCTTAAGTGATATAATTTCATGCATTATAGATAAAAGATCTCTTGATTTAAAAGGCATTTACTTTTTAACGTTAGAGCTAAAAGTTATTATAAATAAAATAGTGCGGAATATAGAAAATGATAAATATAACGATTATTTTCAAATTTGTGTATATGCATCACAAGCTAGCGGTATGAAATTTATTATCAAACATAAAAATAATATAATAACAATTAGAAATCTTGAGTATCCATTTGATAAAACAACCGGCTATGTTCAAGGTATTATAGAACAAGAAATTAATGATTGTTTGATATTATTTAAAAACTATATAAGTAATCTTGACCAAAGAGCCTGTATAATTCTTATAGTAGATGAAGAGTTAAAATCTTTATTAGAATCAACAAATTTTGAAGAACGCCCTGTAATCTTTATACCGGTTGATAATATACTAAATAAGCAAACTCTAGAAAAAGAAAGATTTATAGATACGAATATTAGTAGACTGTTTCTAGAATATAAGAGTTTTCCCGCTTATAATAATAATTTAAAATCAATAAAAAAACTAGTTACTATAAAGGATCTGACATTTAAATTATATAGTGCATTACTTATAATATTAATATTAGTGGTCGGTATTATCAAATATAATACAAAACAAAATTACAAAGACATAAACTCTATTAATGAAAAATATTATGCAACAAATCAAGAATACAAATATAATATTAAAAATACTGCTAGCCTAGCTGATTTATATGTAATAGAAAAATTACTAGAAGCCCCGGTCCCACTGCCGTTTGATTTGCTTAAAAGGTTAATAATTACTTTAAATCCAGCTTTTAAATTAGAAGAAATTAAATGGGAATTAACAAATATAGATAATATTTTGTTAGTTTCTAAGAGACAATTAATAATCAAATTAATACTTAAATATCATACTAATAATCTATCGGTAGATGAATCTCTAAAGATGCTAGATGATCATATGACAAACGTAAAAAATAAATTATCTAATTTGCAGATAGATTATGTTATATATAAGGATAAAATACTTGATATATTCGGTAAGGTAGTAATTCCTTTATCGGTTAATATAGTTGATAATAAAACGTAATATTCCATGTCATTCCCGCGTAGGCGGGAATCCAGAGTAAAGCGAGATAAATCAAGCTTTTAAAAAACTTTAAACCTACGCGGGAATGACATAAACCATGCAACGGCACTAATAACCCAAGGTAAAAATAATGTTTGAAAAATATATTATGTATTTAAAGAATCTTATATTTTTTCAATTTATCATATATTTCTTCTTTATTTCCTTAACTATTTGGATAATAAAAATTGTCCAGCAAGAATACAGTAAATCTATTCTTGATAAACAAGTTTTACAAGAAAATCTAACAGAGGAAGTTTTAAAGCTTTATTCTGTCATTAACTCTAAAGAAGAAATATTAGAATCGTACAACAAATATGTAGATTTAAGTGTGCCAAGTAGTGTGAGTTGCTTAAATTATCAAGAACTAATTCCTAAAATAAAAAGCTTAAGCAATAAATATAATTTAGTAGAACCTATAGATGTATTTATAAATTCAGTATTTTTTAAAAATAATGTTCAGGCGATTGAAGGAGAAGGTGAATCGATTCATGTAAATAATTATAGCATAAATATAAAATATGCGTGTGCAGATTTTTTGACTTTTCTAAAAATATTCTCTGAAATTTATTCTTATATGCCTCCTAATACTCTTATATCTTTTGTACGAGTACGTCATGAAGAAGTGTTAACACCTAAGAATATATATAAACTTTCAGTAAATCATGCTCCTAATCTTATTTATGCTAAATTGATATTATATATCAGAGAATTAGCCTCAAAATAAATTACCAAAATGAATAATGCAATAGTACTTAATAACGTAAATACTAATTTATTTAAAAAAGATATTGTTAATAATTTTGTCAATAATCTTATGAAATCTACTTGCTCTACTATTGCAAATATGCTTGCTATAGATTATACGTTAAGGCTTAATTCTAAACCAGAAGCTGAAAAATATATTAATAAATGTATTTCTAGACTCAAAAATTATTTAGGTATGCGGGTTATTAACGATGATAATTTTTCCGTAGCATTAGAGTTATTTGCAATAATGATTACTTCTGAAGACGAAAATGAGCAAAATAAGCATAATATTTTAGAGCAATCACAAGATATAATAGCAGAAAATCTTGTAGAAGTGTATTTTGGAGATGAAATAAATAGTACTGAAAAAGAAAAAATTAAAAATATATTTAAAACTCTTTTAAAAGAGAAGAATTTTGACAAAATAATAAATTATGCGGAGTCTCACAAAAAATTGTTTAAGGCTTCTGTAATGTATGCCATGAAGAAATATAATAATATTGATGAAGCAACCATCTATATAAAGAAAGAATTTAATAAAATATTAGAGATGTCTTTAGTATTTACACAAAAAAGTAATATATTTAAACAAGCAACCGGAAAAATCGCCGGTGCTGTTTGTGCTTTATTAGTCGGAGCAATCAGTGTTGCGACTGCGGGAGCGGCTTTTTCTATCATAGTTGTACCGGCATCAATTTTTGCCATCAGATATGCACCTGAACTTGGTGAAAAAATTGGAGGATTAATTTTGAATAATGATAATGCAATAAAACTAGAACAAAGCAATATAGATAAGTTTATGAAAACATTACAAAATGATAAAGAAAGTCTTCTATCTCAAGAAAAAATAAAAAACATCAAACAAAATATTAAAGTTTCTCCTTCTCGAATCAATGCTAAATTAACTAAGAAAGTGGTTAATGAAAAACATAGATAGGGTATAGTCATTGCGAGAAGAATTACGCAGTAATTCGACGAAGTAATCCAGTAAAAATTCTGTAAAATCAGAATTTTTTTAATTATTTTTCTAGATTGCCACATCGCTACGCTCCTCGCAATGACGACTATGTTATCAACGCAAGCAAAGCTATTCGCATGAAATAAAGCTATTTTTACTTGAGAATATAAAATATTACTCTTATTATCTTTTTTTTAATCAATAAAATAACTTAATGAGAAAAGTAGTAATATCCGGCATGATCGGCAACGCTTTAGAATGGTATGATTATGCATTATATGCGCAATTTGCTTATATTATAGGTCAGCATTTTTTTCCGGATCCAGAAATGCGAGAGACGTTAACTTTTGCGGTATTTGCTGCAGGCTTTGTAGTACGCCCGCTCGGCGGTATTATTTTCGGTAATATAGGTGATAGATTCGGTAGACGTACTGCTTTGGTGATGGGTATTATAGCTATGGCAATACCGACTGCCGGGATAGGGCTCTTACCAAGTTATAAAACTATTGGAATTGCCGCTCCTATTATTTTAACTATTATCAGACTCATACAAGGTTTTTCTTTAGGAGGGGAATTTAGCGGTTGTATTTCGTATATTGTAGAACATGCTTCGTTCGAGCAGCGAGGACTTGCGGGGAGTAGCTCATTTGTTAGTATGTGCGGCGGTATGCTGCTTGGACTTGGTACAGCGGCCGGTTTTTCTTATTTTATGCCTGCCGATACGCTATTTGAATGGGGTTGGAGGATACCTTTTATTGCCGGTTTATTTATTAGCTCCATAGGTTTATATATTAGAAAAAACCTAGCAGAAAGTCCTATTTATAAAAAAGCTAAGGGAACAGGGCGTTTAGCACGTTTTCCTTTACGAGAAACATTAACAAAATACCCAAAAGAACTAATTATCGCACTGGGTCTGTATATTACCGTAACTGCTCCTTTTTATACTGCTACGGTTTTTATTAGTAATTTTATGCAAACACTCGGTTATACTAATCAGCAAAGCACAATTGTTAGTAGTATAATATTAATCGTAATGATGATAGTATTTCCTATATCTGCGTATGTTTCAGATAAGGTGGGGCGACGTCCTGTACTAATATGGGGGATTATCTTGTTAATTTTATCAGTCTATCCTATTTTTGTAGCCTTAGGGTCGATGAATTTTACTTTAGCTATAATATCTCAAGTAATATTTGCTGGAGTTATTAGCATTTATATGGGGCCTATTCCAACGGTTTTAGTAGAGATATTTCCGACTAGCATAAGATTTACCGGTGTTGCACTTTCATACAACCTTGCAGCTGCTATATTTGGCGGTACTGCTCCAATGTTAGCAATAATATTAACGAAAGTTACCGGAGACAATTATGCTATTGCATATTATTTAATTGTACTTGCCTTGTTATCTTCTATAATTCTAAAATTCTATAAAGAAACCTATAAAAAGAATCTAGTAAATATAATATGAGCGAAGTTTTTGAAATACCAAATGGTGAAAGCAAGGTTTTACTCCATTGTTGTTGTGCTCCTTGTGTTGGCCCTTTAATGGAAAAAATGATCGATACCGGCATTAAGTTTATGCTTTTTTTCTATAATCCTAATATTCATCCTAAAAAAGAATATGAGCTTCGTAAAAACGAAAATATTAAATTTGCCGAGAAACATAATATAGAATTTATCGATGCAGATTATGATCCGCAAAATTGGTTTAGGCGTGCTAAAGGGATGGAGTTTGAGCCTGAGAGAGGTATACGCTGTACAATGTGTTTTGATATGCGTTTCGAGCGTACGGCTTTATATGCTTATGAGAACGGCTTTAAAGTTATAACTAGCTCGCTTGGTATTTCTAGATGGAAAGATATGAACCAAATTAATGAATCAGGAACTAGGGCGGCATCTCATTATGAAGGGGTGACCTATTGGACTTATAATTGGCGTAAAGACGGTGGTGCTAGCAGAATGTACGAAATTGCCAAAGAAGAGAACTTTTATAAACAAGAATTTTGCGGTTGTGTTTATTCTTTTCGTGATACTAACGATTGGCGAGTAGCAAACAATCGCCCTAAAATCGAGATCGGCAAGGAGTATTATTAAGACCTCAAATTAATAAAAAAATATTTTATTTTTTTGAATCTTTATATTACAATAATCTAGACAATCTAGCTATATGAGGATTTTATATAAATAAATGGCAGTTACACGAAGCAAAGAATAAGTTAAGTAATATTATTGATATGGCAATGCATGGTACCCCTCAATGTATTACAAAAAGGGGTGAAGAAGCAGTTGTAATTATTAGTATAAAAGACTATAAACAACTTACTAAACAAAAACCTGATTTCAAAGAATATTTATTGAGCATACCTAAGACAGATAATTTGGATATTCAGAGAGCAAAAGGGTATGCTAGAGATTTTGAATTATGAAATATTTATTAGATACTAATGTTGTATCTGAAATTCAAAAGAAAAAATCCAATTCTCAAGTAGCAGCATGGTTTTCAATTGTTCATTCTAGTCAGTTACACTTAAGTTTGTATTACTATCAGCGAAATAAGAAAGGGAATATCACAATTAGCAAAGAAAGATAAAATAGCAAGTTTGAAATTAGAAAAATGGTTAGAAAGAATAATAATATTGACAAAGAAATATGTGAGGAGTGGAGTGAATTAATGAGTATTGATAGTACGAATGCAATCGATGCTTTAATAGCTGCACAGGCAAAACAAAACAATATGATACTCGTTACTAGAAATATCAAACATTATAATATGTTTAATATAAAAATATTCGATCCTTTTAACTGATCAAAATTTTCTTTCCCAATAATAATACCCTATGAAAAAACTATCATTTCAGCAAATTATTCTGACATTACAAAATTATTGGCAGGATTATGGCTGTGCAATATTGCAGCCTTACGATGCCCATGTTGGAGCCGGTACGTTTCACCCTGCAACTGTGCTTCGCTGCCTTGGTACTAAATCTTGGTCTGTTGCATATGTTCAGCCATCAAGAAGACCAGGGGATAGCAGGTATGGCATGCATCCTAATAGAATGCAGCATTATTATCAGTTTCAAGTTATCTTAAAGCCGTCGCCGGATAATATTCAAGAGTTATATCTTAAAAGCTTAGAATGTTTAGGCATAGATTTAAAAATTCATGATATTAGATTTGTTGAAGATGATTGGGAGTCGCCAACCTTAGGTGCTGCCGGGCTTGGCTGGGAAGTATGGTGTAATGGTATGGAAGTATCGCAATTTACTTATATGCAGCAAATCGGCGGTATTGAATGCCGTCCCGTTGCCGGTGAAATCACTTATGGACTCGAGAGGCTTGCTTTATATATTCAAGGTGTTGATGAAGTAAGAGAGCTTGATTGGAACGGGCAAGTAGGCGAAAAAGCTTTAAAATACGGTGAAGTGGATTTCGAAGCTGAACGGCAATTTTCAAAATATAATTTAGAGCTTGCCGATAGTGAAATGTTACTGCGACATTTCAAGGATAGCGAAGACCAGTGTGAGAGATTAATCAAAGCTAATTTACCTATGCCGGCTTATGATGAATGCCTTAAGGCAAGTCATGCATTTAATCAACTAAATGCACTTGGAGTAATTAGCGTCACTGAGCGTGCTTCTTATGTTTTAAGAGTGCGTCATTTAGCTAGAATTTGTTGTACAAAATGGTTGGAGATGAACAAGTGAGCGAGTTATTATTAGAGCTATTTAGCGAAGAAATTCCGGTTTGTATGCAAAAAAATGCTAAAGAGGGTTATTTAAATATATTCACGAAAATTTTTGAAGAAAACGAAATATTTGCAAAAGTACAAGTATTCGTGGGACCTCGTAGGATAACGCTGCATGCTACCCATTTGCCAAAGATAACTTTGCCAAAAGAGGAAGAAATTAAAGGACCAAGCATAGAAGCTCCGGAAGCCGCTATTAACGGCTTTTGTAAAGCTCATAATGTTAGTAAATTAGAGCTTTCTACTAAATTAATTAGTAATCAGCTATATTATTTCTTTGTCAAAAAAACAGAAGAAAGAGAAATAAAAGAGATTTTGCCGGAGATTATTATAGAGGCTATTAATAAATATAGTTGGGCAAAATCGATGTTTTGGGGTGATTACAAAATAAAATGGATTAGACCTCTGCGAAATATTTTATGCATATTTGACGGCGAAATATTACCGATGCAATTTGGGCATTTAACCGCTAATAATATTACATATGGGCATCGTCTTACTGATAATAAAAAATTAGAAGTAACAGATTTTGAAGATTATAGAAATAAGCTTTTAGAAAATCATGTTATTTTAGAAAGAGCAAAGAGAGAGGCAATAATTAAAACCGGTTTACTGGAACTGGCAAATTCTCATGATTTAATTATAAAAGAAGATAATCGTTTAGTAGAAGAAGTAGCAGGGCTTAGCGAATTTCCTGTTGTACTGCTTGGACAAATCCCGCAAAAATTTTTAGAGTTACCTAAAGAAGTACTTATTTCTTCGATGCGTATGCATCAGAAATATTTTTGTTTATTTGATAAAACAGGAAATTTCACACCGTATTTTCTCTTTGTCAGTAATGGCAGATTTACAAATGCTGAACTAGTTATTCAAGGTAACGAGAAAGTTCTATCGGCACGTCTTTCGGATGCTTTATATTTTTGTAAGCAGGATATAGCTAAAACTTTAGAATCAAGATTAGGCCAATTAGAAGCTGTAACATTTCATGCAAAGCTTGGTAATTTAAGAGAAAAAATTGAACGCATAACCGATATTTGTAATTATATAGCTCCAAATAATAAGGATTTGATTACAGCAGCTAGACTTTGCAAAAGTGATCTTGTTTCTGAGATGGTCAGGGAATTTCCTGATTTACAGGGGATTATGGGTTATTATTATGCAAAACATGAAGGGCTAAATGCAGAAGTAGCCGCTGCAATTAGAGACCATTATAAACCGCAAGGTTTGAGCGACAATGTACCAAGCGGAAATGCGGCTTTACTTGCTTTAGCTGATAAGCTAGATAGTTTAGTAGGTTTGATGATAGCAGGGGAAGCACCAACCGGCTCAGGTGATCCATATGCTTTAAGACGTCAAGCTCTTGGTATAATAAGAATAATACTTGAAAATAAATTAGAGCTAAATTTTAATGATTTAATTAATTTTTCTATAAACTTATATAAAGATTCATCTGACGAAAATAAGAATTTAATCATATCTTTTTTTGAAGAAAGAGCAAAATTTTATTTTAAAAATGACTATGATATTGCGTTAATTAATGCAGTTCTTGACTTAAATTTAGTAGATACAAACTTTAAGCTTGATGCGTTAAAAGAATTTTTAATAGAAGACGCAGGCAAGCAATTATTAAATGCTTACAAACGAGCTAGCAATATAATTGGTGATCAGAAAATTACCGGCTTAGTTGATGCGAGTCTTTTTAGTACACAACCTGAAAAAGAATTATTTGAAGTAATCCAAAAAATTTCTCTGCAAATTATAGATAGTATAGCTGATAAAGATTATAAGAAAGCCTTAAATTTATTATCATCTCTATTAACTCCCATTACTAGCTTTTTTGATAATGTACTCGTTAATGACTCTGATCCAAAGATCGCTCAAAATCGTTTGTCGTTATTACAGAATATGTGCGAATTATTTGATAAAGTAGCTAAGTTTAACCGCTTATGATAAACAAAGCAGTTCAATTTATAAAATCAGGTAAAGTGGTTGTTTTCCCGACTGAAACAGTCTATGGGATTGGTGCGGATGCCACAAATAATGAGGCGTGTTTAAAGATTTTTCAGTTCAAAGAGCGCCCTGCTATCAATCCGCTTATCGTGCATGTCTCCTCCATAGAGCAAGCAAAGGAAATAGGGGAGTTTGACGATTTAGCTACAAAAATAGCAGAAAATTTTTGGTCTGGACCATTATCTATAGTTGTTCCTTTAAAAAAGAATGCAAATATTGCCCCTAGCGTAACAGCAGGACTAAATACCATAGCACTTCGGATACCGTCTTATCCTGTAGCGTTAGAGCTTATCAGACAATCAGGTATACCTATAGCTGCCCCAAGTGCTAATCCTTCAAACTATATTAGTCCGACTAACGCTGAGCATGTAACAAAACATTTTAAGGATAATCAGGAAATTTTTATTTTAGCACCTGAAATCTATCAATCTAAATATGGGCTAGAGTCAATGATAATCGATACAACAACTGTTACTCCTACTATTCTTAGAGAAGGGTTTATAACTGCTGAAATTTTAGGAGAAATACTAGGGATAGAAGTTTTAAAAGCATCAGAGACAAGTACTATAAAAGCTCCGGGAATGCTTGCAAAACACTATTCACCAAAAGTACCGGTTAGGCTAAATGCTATAAATTTAGAGGATAAAGAAATCGGATTAAATTTTGGCAATAGCAATCTTACAGGAAGATTTTCATTAAACTTAAGTGTAAAAGGTGACTTTATAGAAGCCGCTGCAAATCTTTATGCTTATTTAAGAATACTTGACGATTATGCTGCATCTCATGATGTAAGAGGTATAGCAGTTAGCCCTATACCTCAGGTGAATATAGGGGCTGCAATTAATGATCGCCTAAAACGTGCCGCAAAATCATAAATTTCGGCGTTCTATTCGCCTTAATAGCTTTTTGATGATATTTGGTAATTACATAGTTATCGTGCGGTTTTAAATAATCATTTTTATTTATAATTTCAAAATTACCGTTCTGCTGTATTAACTCTATTGCTGCATAAAAATAATTTTCGATATCGGAAGCAAATACTAAATTACCATTGTCTTTTAGCTTATCTTGTAAAATCTTAAGTCGTTCTTTATTGAAAATACGTTTCTTTTTTTGCTTATTTTTTATCCATGGATCGGGAAATAAAATATAAATTCCATCAAGGCTATTACTTAGTATCTCATTTAATATTAAATCCAAATTATTAGGGAATAATAAAAAATTCGTGATATTTTGTTCGCCTGCAAGTTTTAAAACATTTGCAACTCCATTTAAATATACCTCTACCCCAATAAAAAGTGCATTAGGATTCATTTTAGCTTGATTAATGAAATGCTCACCCATACCAAAGCCTATCTCAAGAAATACTTTACGTTTTTCATTTACAAGCTTTTCTTTAGAAAATAAATATTTTGGTAGTTTGTTATCTAATAAATTCTGTTATACTCCTGATAAGCTTTTACCGATACGTCTTGCATATAACCGATTATTAATAGGAGAAAATAATATTACCCTACTGTGACCTTGTAGGTCCTTATAAACGCTTTCAATATTATAACCATGATCTAAGAAAATTTGGGTTACCGCTTCTTCCTGTTTAAACCCTATTTCTAATATAATCTTACCGTTTGGTTTTAAGAATTGTTTGGCATTTTCGGCGATGCGAAAGTAAGCTTGCAATCCGTCTTTTTCAGCAAATAAAGCAATAGACGGTTCATAATTGATTGTTTCAATTGCCATCTCTGATTTTTCGCTGAGAGCTATATATGGCGGGTTGCTAACGATAAAATCAAATTTCTGAGTTTCAATGTTCTCAAACCAATTACTGTGAATAATCTGAATGCGATCCGTTACCTCATATTTTGCCGCATTACTTTTAATAATTTCTATAGCATCAAGACTTATATCAGTCGCAATTACATTAGCATTCGGTAACTCACATAATAGACTGATAGCAATGCAGCCGCTACCTGTACCAAGTTCTAGGATATTTAAGAATTTGTCATTGCAGTTTTCGCTTATGTCATCCCCGCGAAAGCGGGAATGACATTGAAATACAACATCCACCAAAACTTCAGTATCGCTTCTTGGAATTAATACATGTTTATTAACAATAAATTCACGTGAGTAAAATTCTTTAACACCTGTAATATATACTATCGGTTCATGCTTTAATCTTCTCTCTAACAGTTTTTCAAAAGCTTCTATCTCGGCTTCATTTAACTGCTCATCAAGATTAATAAGTAAATACTCAATAGGTTTATTTATAACATGCTGTAGTAAAATTCGTGCTTCTAATTGCGGCGAACTAATACCTATTTTATTTAATTTATCTGTAGCGTTACTAAGAATTTGCTTTATAGAACATTGCATGGAAAGTTTTATTTTCTGCCAAAATTTTTCATTTCTAAAATCTCATCTATACTACCTAGTGTTGCTCGTTTTTTAAGTTCAGTAAATTCACGAAATATATTATTACCAAATTTATTCTTATAATATTCGGGTTCTAGAGTTACTATTTTAAGATAATTTTTGGTTTTAGGTATTTTAATTATTTTCATAAACCGTTTTATGTTATTATATCACCAATTATTTCTGAATAATATTCATGTTCTATATAGCTATTTTAAAGCTAAGATTTGCTAATGTTTCTAAATCACAAGTGATTAAAGGTTCTTGTTCGTGTTGATTTTTTAATAAATAAGAACTAGTACAAAACCAAGCGAACTCTCCTTTTATCTGGTTAGCAGTTAGTTTATTTAGTACTTCACCATTTTTCCCATACAAAATCAAGTCAGAAAAAGTACCATATCCTGCTTCGGTAAATTTTATGGGAGCTTTCTTCTCACCTAAAATTTCTTGTTGATTTTTTAAAATATATTCTAGTGTCTTGATGTCCTATATATTTTTTATCTAAAATTTGTTTTTTCTCATATTCTTTAATAATAATATGAGTCATATTTTTTGTTGGAACAGTAATCATATATATTCTTTTTTGTTAGGATAAATAATCTCTGCACATTTAGCAATAAAACTATGAAGTTTAAGTGAAAGACTTGAATGTTTTTTAGTATTATTATAGTCATATATTGGAGCTGTTGTTATTCCTATATGTGAAATAAAATTTGCGTTTTGGAAGCTGCCATAGTTATAATTATTTCTACCGATGGTATATCAATACTACTTTTCTGTTCCCATGCTTTATTATAGGTAAAAACTACATATATACATCTCTTAAATCTTGGTCATGATATTCTATGCTAGAGTCAACAGCATCTAGTCCCATAAAAGCTTTTCTATATTCTTTTTTCCTAGACTGGTTTATAAACTCCCCCTGTTTCTTTAAGAAATTTTGCCAAGTAGTTACATTTACTCCATTAACTTTTACCATATAAAAATGTAAATCATCTTCTACTTCATAATGATAAATTTCTGATTTTACTTCTTGTGCTTTATATAGCTTTGTAAAAAGATGTTGTAAATTAGAATATTTTTCATCTATTTTACTGAAATCAAATTCAGAGAAAATCCGCAGAGCTTGCATATATTGCATGTCTATATTATCAGGTGCTTTTGCTTCTGTACATGCAACTTTTATAAATTTATTTAATTGTGCTTCTTGCTCATTAAAATCATTTTTTTTAATTCTTCTAAAAATTTTTTTAATAAAATTTCTTTCCTATAATTTGCATCATCAATATACGTACTATTATTAATATTTATGCCTGTTTTTAATCTTAGAGAAAGAATTTCATTGACGAATTCAGAAATTTTAATTTCATGTTCTGTACTATTATTGGGAAGAGCTAGCAATTTTTATAGATTGCGGTTTAAAAGATAAATTATTACCTAATTTTAAAATAAAATCTTTTACTTCTGGCCACTCTCTATAATGATATATGAAATAATTAAATCTTGCAGAAAAGTAAAAATCTCTTCTAAGCTCGCTTTTTGTTTTCTAAGGTTTAAAATACCCTCTTCCATAGAATATAAGGCTTCTTCTAATTTAGTATTAGCTTTTTTCATTTTATAAATCTTTTAAATATTAATTCTTAATTTTATATTAAAAAATTAATATTTTTGTCAATTATAAACTAATTATCTCTTCCATATCCCTTGGTAACTTACAAGAAAATTTCATAATCGCATTACTAGTCGGATGAGTAAAACTTAAATACCAAGAATGTAAGGCTTGACGTTTAAAATCAATTAATTTTGCTTTTAGTTCAGGGGGAGAATGAGCAATTTTTCGGTCGTTATTGCCGTAAGTTTGGTCGCCGACTACCGAATGCTTTAAATGGCTTAGCTGTACTCTAATTTGGTGAGTTCTACCAGTACTAAGCTTGCACTCCACCATACTAATACTACCTTTATAAAATAATTCTAGAGTCTTATAATGTGTAACGGCTTCTTTGCCGCCATATTTTAATATGGTCATTTTTTGATGATCGCTTCGGCTGCGACCTATATTATTCTTAATGACTCCTTCTAGTGGATTTATTATTCCCCACACTAACACTTTATATTTCCGTATTACCTGCCTTTGTTCTATCTGATTTGCAAGTAGCATATGTGCTTTATTATTTTTAGCAACTACCATCAAGCCCGTAGTGTCTTTATCTAAACGATGTACTATCCCGGGTCTTTCTGATGAGCCGATATCCGATAAGTTTTTTGTATGATGTAATAAAGCATTAACAAGCGTATCGTTATGATGCCCTGCTCCCGGGTGTACCGTCATACCTGCAGCTTTGTTAATTACTATCAAATCATCGTCTTCATATATTATATCAAGTGCTAAATTTGCTGCTGCAATTTTTAGCTCTTCAGGTTCTTTAAAAGAAAATAATATAATATCATTCTCCTTGACCAAAACATCAGGATCAGAAATAATTACATCATTAACTAGTACTTGCGAATCTTTAATAGCTTTTTGGATTTGATTCCTTGAGACATTTTCAAGAAGTGATGATAGAGCTTTATCAAGCCTTATGCCATTTAGTTCGTGTGGTACGGAATATTTTAACATATTTTATTTTAAGATAATGAATAATACGCTTAAATGGTTAAGTGCAATCGGTGTTGAATATTATTGCCATGAACATCCACCGCAATTAAAGGTACGTAATAATACTGAACTAACTGAAAAGCCACAAGTAAAACTTATGTCTACAAAAGAAACTGTATTCAATATGAATGATAAAGTTCATGATAATATAACCCTAGCAAGATCTCTTGCCGATAAAGCTAATAATATCGAAGAACTAAAAGAATCTCTACTAAATTTTAATGGTTGTGAACTTAAGAAATTTGCTACTAATACGGTTTTCGGTGACGGTAGTTTGGAAGCTAAAATTATGTTAATAGGCGAAGCCCCGGGAAGTACCGAAGATTTGAAAGGAATACCTTTTTGCGGCGAAAGTGGCAATTTACTTGATAATATGCTACACGCTATCGGAATTTCACGAAAAAATAATGCTTATATTACTAATACGGTATTTTGGCGTCCTCCTGCTAATAGACAGCCGACGTTCGAAGAAGTCGATATTTGTAGACCTTTTGTCGAGAAGCATATTGCGCTTATTAACCCACAGCTAATTATTCTAGTCGGTAGCACGGCTGCAACTAGCTTACTTGGAAAAAATTCAGGTATTACTAAAATAAGACAAGAATATTATTTTTATACCAATAAATATCTATCCGCTCCTATTCAAACTACGGCAATCTTCCATCCTGCCTATTTACTCCGCCAACCTATGCAAAAACGTACTTCTTGGTATGATTTACTCAAGATTAAGGAGTATTTAGTCAATAATAGACTTCTTGCATAACTTGTACATTAATCTAGTACTCACAGCTTCACGTACTTTTCAAAATAATTTGCTACTGGACAATTAGTCGTATATATGCGACAGTGTAATCATCTCTAGTTAAGCTCAAAACACTAAACAAATACAATTTTTATAACAGATATTCTGCTATTAAATGCAGGTAATAAAGATACTCAAGGCAAAGATATTAAAAAAGCCTTGGAAATAATAGAAGAAGTTTATAAATGAAATTGAGGGTGTTATATGGAAAGTTTACAGATTATGTAAAAGCAAAATTACAAAATGAGGAAATATTAGTAGGGTATATTAATGAAACATTAGAGCAATATTTCGTGGATCATAATAATGAGCTATAATGGTTACTTTAAAAGAAGCCATTATAGCAAGAGAGGTATAGCAAAAATCTCTAAAGAAGCTCTAAATAGACAACATATATATAGAATGTTATCTAGCAAAGGTAATCCAAGTGTCGACAATATAGGATCTTTATTAAACGCTTTAGGCTTGCAGTTGAAAATAGCAGCATGTGCGTTTTAAATTTTCATTAACCTTGCAAGTTGAGTAAGATATTAAAGAAAATTTTTAAATCCTAATAAATCATAATTCATTTCTAATTTCATTAAATTAGGGTTATACTTACTGATGTATAAAAATAAGGTGTATCCATCATATGACCAATGAAAATAATAATGATTCAGAATTTGCTGAATTAAAAATCAGAGGAAAAATATTTAAATTACCTATACTTAAAGCAAGTATCGGTGAGGATGTAATCGATATAAGTAGGGTATCTGCGGAAGCCGATTGCTTTACTTACGACCCGGGTTTTATGTCTACTGCTTCTTGTCAGTCTACTATCACCTATATAGACGGTGATAAAGGAATCTTGCGGCATCGAGGATATGATATTAAAGACTTAGCTGAGAAAGGTGATTTTTTAGAAGTGGCATATTTATTGATGTATGGGGAACTACCAAGTGGCGAGCAGTATAATAATTTCACTAAACAGGTTGCTCATCATTCATTAGTGAATGAAAGATTACACTATTTATTTCAAACCTTTTGTAGCTCTTCTCATCCTATGGCTATTATGCTTGCGGCTGTCGGTTCTCTTGCAGCATTTTATCCTGATTTATTGAATTTTAAGGAACCAGATTACGAACTTACCGCTATTAGAATGATTGCTAAGATACCTACCATTGCCGCGATGTCTTATAAATATTCTATAGGACAACCGTTTATTTATCCTGATAATTCGTTAGATTTTACCGAAAATTTTCTGCATATGATGTTTGCAACGCCTTGTACGAAATATAAAGTAAATCCAATAATAAAAAATGCTCTTAATAAGATATTTATCCTACATGCCGATCATGAGCAGAATGCTTCTACTTCAACAGTCCGAATTGCCGGCTCATCCGGAGCTAACCCTTTTGCTTGTATTAGCACGGGTATTGCCGCACTTTGGGGACCTGCTCACGGCGGGGCTAATGAAGCGGTAATAAATATGCTTAAAGAAATCGGTAGTTCTGAGTATATTCCTAAATATATAGCTAAAGCGAAGGATAAAAATGATCCATTTAGGTTAATGGGTTTTGGTCATCGTGTATATAAAAACTATGATCCGCGTGCCGCAGTACTTAAAGAAACGTGCAAAGAAGTATTAAAGGAACTTGGGCAGCTAGACAACAATCCACTCTTACAAATAGCAATAGAACTTGAAGCTATCGCTCTTAAAGATGAATATTTTATTGAGAGAAAATTATATCCAAATGTTGATTTTTATTCGGGTATTATCTATAAAGCTATGGGTATACCGTCGCAAATGTTCACGGTACTTTTTGCAATAGCAAGAACCGTAGGCTGGATGGCACAATGGAAAGAAATGCACGAAGACCCTGAACAAAAAATCAGCAGACCTAGACAGCTTTACACCGGTTATGTACATAGAGAGTATAAGGGGATTCGGGAGCGGTAAACATTATTGCGAGCGACTGCAAGGAGTGTAGCAATCTCAAGAGATTTGATGAGATTGCCCACGTCGCTTCGCTCCTCGCAATAACGTTGAAAATATAAATCATATGCATTTTATTGATGAAGTTAAAATATATATAAAAGGTGGAAACGGCGGCAATGGTTGTGTTAGTTTCCATCGTGAGAAATTTATTGACAGAGGCGGACCGGACGGTGGTGATGGTGGACGTGGCGGTAGTGTTATTTTTAGGAGTAATCACCATCTTAATACGCTAGTAAATTATCGATATAAACAGCATTTTACCGCAGAAAACGGTGGAAACGGTAAAGATTCAAATAGAAGCGGTAAATCAGGAAAATCATTAGTTCTTGATGTTCCGATCGGTACTCAAATCTTTTCCGAGGACGGCAATATATTATTGCATGATTTCACTGTGGATGATCAAAGCTTTGAAATAATTAAAGGAGGAAGTGGCGGTCTTGGTAACAGCCATTTCAAATCATCGGTTAATCAAGCTCCAAGAAAGCGTACGGAAGGAGAAATTGCTGAAGAAATGTGGATTCATTTAAGTTTAAAACTTCTCTCTGATATTGGGCTTGTGGGGCTTCCAAATGCCGGTAAATCTACTTTTTTATCCGTTGTAACGGCAGCCAAGCCTAAAATTGCCGATTATCCCTTTACTACTTTAGTGCCGAATCTTGGAGTGGTATATGTTGATGACAAAGAATTTATCATAGCCGATATTCCTGGCTTAATTGAGGGGGCTCATCAAGGTCACGGACTTGGCGATAAATTCTTAAAGCATATAGAAAGATGTAATGTATTAATACATTTAATAGACGGCTCTAGTAATGATGTAGTTGCAGATTATAATACGGTACGTCTTGAGCTTGAATCATATTCCGATTATCTAAAAAATAAAATCGAAATCATATGTCTTAATAAATGCGATGTTCTCACAGATGAGGAAATACAGGAAAAAATAAATAAGTTGCAGAAAGTTACTAATAAAGAAGTTTTTCCTATCTCTACCTACACTAATGCTGGAGTAAATAAAATAGTCCAACTTGCTTTGGAGACTATAAAAAATCAGGAGTAATACTACTAGGTATTGCCTGCGTGGATACTGAGGATTGTCATTGCGAGGATTCCTGAGATTGCCACGCTCACTAACGTTCGCTCGCAATGATGACTTGATATCCACGCAATAATATCCCCTCGCAATGACAATTAATAAACTTTAAATTAAAGTAATACGTTGCTCTTCTGCTTCTAGATATTTCTCTAGCTCTTCCTTAGTATATTTCTTTTCTTTAAGCTTTATTTCGTGATTAAATATATATTGTACAGCTTTATCTTCTAAGGCAGGACCTTTAAGTCTTTCAATTGCTCTAGGATTATTTTTATAAAAATCAAATATCATATTTTCCTGCCCAGGAAAATTACGTGCTTGTTGCATAATAACTTTTCTTAAATCATCAGGCTCTAATTGCAAATTTTTAGATTTTGCATATTCAGCAAGTAATAAGCCTATTCGCACACGGCGTAGGGCTAATTTATTATAATATGCTGTTATTTCTTGAGAGGATTTGTCTTTCAATAATGATTCATCTTGTTCATTTTTATCGGTTCCGGACTTTAGAATATTTTTTTCTTGCTCTAATAAAGATTCCGGTACATCAAAATCTAACAATTTTTCTAACTTATCAAATAAGTTCATTTTCATTATAGTATTAATAGCTTCTTCCGACTCATTTTCTATTTGTTTAGTAAAATGTGTACGCAATTCTTCAAGGCTATTACTTTGGAATTTTTTAGCAAATTCGTCATCGATAACGGTAGGTTCTGCAGTATGTACTGCTTTAATTTGTACTACAAAATGAGCATCCTTACCTGCTAAATCTTTAGCATGGTAATTTTCAGGAAAAGTAACATTAACATCTACTTCACTACCTGTTTTAAAACCTATTAATTGTTTCTCAAAACCGGGAATAAGTGCATTACTACCTATTATTACCTTAAAATCATTTAATTTACCGTCCTCAAAAGCTTTCTCCTTGATGTACCCGATTGCATCAATAGTAACCTGATCTCCATCTTTTATTTTTGCTTTACTTTCTTTAGTATAATTTTTTGTTAATGCAGCAAGTTTTTCTAGTTGTTCTTCAACATCTTTAGAGTTTACTTCTAATTTTGGACGATCTAGTGAGATTTTTTTTAAATCTGGAATAGTAATTTTAGGTAGCAGCTCTATTTTTACGGTAAATTCTAAAGCTTTATCGGATTCGTTTTGTAATTCTTCAATTTTGGGTCTACCGATTATATTTAGATTATGCTCTTTAATAACGTGATTTACTGAATGGTTAATTCTTCTTTCTATTATATCATTCCTGACAGAAGTACCGTATTTTTTCTTAACAATTGAAACCGGTACTTTACCGGCTCTAAAACCTGCTATTTTAACTTTTTTGGTTAAATCAAGTAATTCTTTTTGAATATCGTCATCTATCTCACTTAAAGGAGTAGAAATTCTTGCATGAAAATCCAATCCTTCATTTTTTAATATGGTAATTCCCATTTTAATAATCCATTAATTCTGTATATAGTTTGCTAATCAAAATAAACTAAAGAGCTGAAATATGCAATAGTTTTTGTAAAATCCCATTAGGATTAGGCATTGCTAACTGTGAGTTTCGCAGAACTCACCTTTGCTGGCATATAGTCGTCTATTTTTATAATCACTAACTATTTCGCATTAGCACTTAACAGCAATTGAGTCATTTCCATAGCAGTAAGCTTCTGCTTCTTATAATTTTCAAGGACTTTAATAATTTTGGATATATCAAATATCTTATCGGTATTATTAATATAACAATATTTAGCCCGATTTCCCTTTTTTATTATCTTAATGTTCGGTTCTATTTTTGGTATGGTTGTAGGTAATAGCGTCTTCATTTCATTTTTATACAAAAGTATTTCTTTTGTGTTACTCATCTTGTTAACGTTCATTAATAGCTTATCGTTACTTGTTTGCACTTTTCGAGCAGCCTCTTGAGAGTACGTTTCAACTATCCATACGGCTATTTGGGAAGTAGTAAATTCTTTTCCGGTATTAATCTTAAGAAACTTAATAATTGCGGATTTAAGATCAAATATCTCATAGCATTTATTATCATAATTAATTATGTTATTAATATTGTTAACATAACAATATCTAAACCAGCGTTCTCTCTTGGTTATTTTAATTTCCGGTTCTATTTTTTGTATAGCATTCAATAGCTTGTTCAATTCATTGCTATAAGTCATGATAATAATTTTTCTCTTTCTTACTTTGCTTTTAGCATTAAGTAATCGTTTGTCATTGCTTACTTCCTCTTTTTTCTTTGCTTCTTCAGGATAAGTATCAATTAGCCAGGTTGCTACTTTATAAGCAGTAAACTCTTTGCCAGCATGAGTTTTAAGAGTTTAATAATTGCAGTTTTGTGGTCAAAAAAAGACATATTCAGTAAAAAATTCATATTACTTTATTTTTTAGACATTATTAAGTTAAAGATAGATATTGTCATGAGCTAAACAGCTGAAAGTGTTGTCGCGTGGAGGCCAAATCGTCATTGCGAGGTGTGAAGCGACGTGGCAATCCAAAAAAATAATTAAAAAAATTCTGATTGACAGCATTTTTTACTGGATTGCTTCGTCAATTACTGCGTAATTTCCATCACAACGGCGTTAAGCAATAAGATTTAAGCGTACTTCTTCGTTAAATTCTTTAGCAGAAGATAATTCTATATCAAGTTCAGTAAATATCTGCACTAAAGCTACAGATAAATCATTGATCATTTTGTCGGTATGGGCAGGGGTTGGGATGATTCGGAGGCGTTCTGTACCTCTCGGTACGGTTGGAAAATTGATATGTTGAACGTAAATACCGTATTCATTAAGGAGCATATTTGAGGCTTCCGCCGTTTTAATCGGATCACCAATAATTATCGGCACTATATGACTTTCATTTTTCAAATAAGGTATATTAAAATGTTCAAAAGAATTTTTAAGTTTTGTAACTACTTCTTGATGTTTTATTCGTTCTTCATTCGATTCTTTAAGATGTCTAATACTATGTGTTGCAGCGGTAGAAATTACCGGCGGCAATGAAGTAGTGAAAATAAACCCTGGAGCGGTTAGTCTTATAGCGTCGACTAAATTATTGTTGCTAGTAATATAACCGCCGATAGTACCATATGCTTTGGCAAGCGTCCCTTGAATAATATCGATTTGATCACTACAATTAAGAAGCTCGGCAATACCGCCACCCTGTTTACCGTATAAACCGACCGTATGCACTTCATCAATAAAGGTTAAAGCATTATATTTTTTGGCTAAGTTGATTATATCTTTGATAGGTGAGAAAAAACCATCCATAGAGTAAGCTGATTCAAAAACAATAATTTTCGGTCTATTAATATCGACTGATTGTAAAAGCTCTTCTAGATGCTTAACGTCTAAATGTCTATATATATATTTCTCGGCTCTTGAACTTGTAATCCCTGCAATTATTGATGCATGATTTAGCTCATCAGAGAAAAATACTATATCTGGCATGATTTTAGCAAGACTTGCAAGCGTTGTATCATTTGCAACAAAACCAGATGTAAAAACTAAAGCTGCTTGCTTTTTGTGTAAATTTGCAAGTTCTTTTTCAAGCTCAAGAATGGCGATATTATTACCGCCGATATTGCGAGTTCCACCTGATCCAACACCGTATTTTAGCAAGGCATCTATAGAAGCGTGCATTACTTTTGCATGTTTACTCATACCCAAATAGTCATTAATGCACCACATAACTATTTGTTTATTAGCGTGTTCTGCAAAAGGAAAATTATTGGCTTGTCTTTTTAAGGCCTTAAATTCTCGATATCTTCCTTCGCTTTTAATCTTATCTATATGTTTGCTAAATATAATATCGTAATAAGACATTTCCTCGATGTCATTCCCGCGTAGGCGGGAATCCATTTTATTAATTATAAAATTCTATAATCAGATATTTTGAATGTTCTTTCTAGATTCCCGCCTACGCGGGAATGACATTGAACAGAACAATACTTCCAAACTCACGTTTGCAACTATTCTACATTAAAATTAAAAAAGTTTAAAGTTATAATATGGTTTTTTGTACAATATCGTTTAATCTCTTTGAAAATGCACCTGTATCAGCAACCGGTTCACCCTCTAAAATACAGGCTTGATCAAATATTAGATTAACCAATTCTTCATTATTTTTATTATTTGCTTTTAAGTCGTTAAAGATTTTCTCTATGATTTTATTTTTAGGGTTTAACTCTAGGTTTTTAGCAGAGGCATTAGCTATTTGTTTCTGCTCAATCAAAAATCTTTCCATACGAATATCCATAGCAGCGTCGCTAACGGCAAGACAAGCAGGACTTGAAGTAAGTTTTTTAGAGATCTTAACTTCTTTTACCAACTCCCCTAGTGTCTCTTTAAAATAATCTGTTAGCAATTTATATTCATCATCGGGTTTTTTACTATCTGTATTTTTCTCCTCAGATTGTGAAGTAGTTTGCTCTACATCGATATCGCTTCTTGTCGCTGATTTAATAGCATGTTCTTTATATTTGCTATTAACATTTACCCAAAAATCATCCACTGTATCGGTAAAAAGTAATACGTCGATTTTTTTACTTAACAACCCTTCGATTTGTGGGCTTGAAAGTAATTTATCGGGGTTATCACCGCTTAAATAATATATAGTACTCTGCCCTTCTTTAAAATTCGCTATATATTCGTCAAGGCTGATCATTTTATTATGCAAGGCACTTCTGAATATGCATACCTCTAATAATTTTTCATGATCGGTAGTAGCCTCACATAAACCCTCTTTTAAAGCACCGCCGAAATTAGCCCAAAACTTATTATATTCTTCAGGTGATTCCTCTTTCTTCTTTCTAAGCTTGCCAAGCACTCTTTTTGTAATAGCATTTTTGATTTTCTCAAGCACGTTGTTATGCTGCAGTGATTCACGGCTAATATTTAGTGGTAAATCTTCTGAATCAACCACGCCTCGTAAAAATCTTAAATATGACGGGATTAAATCTATATTCTCATCAGATATAAATACTCTTTTTATATATAATTTTACTCGCCTTTTGCGATCAGGGTGGAATAAATCAAATGTTTTGCTTGATGGAATGAAAAGTAGGTTAGTAAATTCTATAGCTCCCTCGTTTTTATTATGCATAGTTATCCAAGGGTCATCAACGGCATAAGATAGGCTTTTGTAGAATTCTTTATATTGTTCTTCCGTAATTTCCGATTTCGGTCTTGTCCATAATGCAGAAGCTGAATTAAGCTGGATTTCATTATTACCAGCTTCATCAAAGAAATATATCGGTACTGCTATGTGATCGGAATAGCTTTTAACGATGTGTTTTAATCTAAAATGATCAAGGAATGTATCTTCTTCCTTTTTGATATGTAAAACGATTTCCGTGCCTCTTGTGAATTCTTTATCTGAATCTGAGACAGTATATTCACCAAGCCCGTCTGATTCCCAAATATGGACTTTATCTTCCCCAGCTTTTCTTGAGGTTACAGTCACTTTATCGGCTACCATAAAGCTTGAATAAAATCCAACACCGAATTGACCGATTAGCATATTGTCTTTTTTAGAATCACCGGATAGGCTTTTAAGAAAATTTGCCGTACCCGATCTTGCAATAGTACCGAGATTTTCAATTAAATCGTCTTTATTCATACCGATGCCGTTATCACGAATAATGATTTGTCCGTTATCTTTATCGACTTTAACCGTAATTTTAAAATTGCTATCGCCAGCTACTAATTCACTGTTACTTTGAGATAAATAACGTAATTTATCACAAGCATCCGAAGCATTGGAAATTAACTCCCTCATAAAAATCTCTTTATTACTATAAAGAGAGTGAATCATTAAATTTAAAATCTTGCCAACCTCGGCATCAAATTTCTTTTTTTCTTGTGTCATAATTATTCCAGTTAATAAATTATTTTTTCGTCATATGACTGCTTATGTCATTCCTGCGGAAGCAGGAATCTAGAAAATAATAAATATAAACTGGATTCCCGCCTATGCGGGAATGACATTGGAAGTCTAGCAACAACTGCACCTTATTTAATATAGGAATTGATAATCAAATTTAAATAGTCTTCATTAATATTTTTTATCAATATCGTTTTTAAGCTATGAGTATGACCTTTAATAATTTCGATATTACTACGTGATAATTTCCATTCTTTTGCTAAATAATTTATGATTTCTTCATTTGCTTTACCTTGTTCTGGTATTGCTTTTATAGATAATTTTAGATATGGGATATTATTAATAATTACAAAATTGCTAATTAGATTTTGTTTAGCATTAGGCTTTACTTTAAAACTAAGTAAAGCCTGATGTGAAGAAGAATTGTAATTGTAGAATTTATCCATGAATATTTTTTATCATATTTGCTTATTATTTTTAATAAAGAATCCTTGAAAAACTTTGCTTAAACTGATATTATGTTTACCATAAATGTTTAGCACCCTTAGCTCAGCTGGATAGAGCAACAGATTTCTAATCTGTGGGTCAGAGGTTCGAATCCTTTAGGGTGCGCCATTCTTCATTTTTCGGTATTTCTATAAACGTATCAAACCGTAGATGCAGCATAAAATCAAGCTTTTGACCGTTTAACTGAATATTAATTGTCTTTCACCAAGTCTCTAAACTAAGCAGCTTTTCTCTTTCTTCTAAATAGTAAATTTATCACCTTGTAAAACGAAATATTAAAAATATTTCTCAAGTTTATTAATTAAAGCTTTAATTTCTTTTGTGTTAACTAATATTTAATAATCATGATATCACAAGTATAGCTCCATATGTAGACATAAATATGAAAATTTGCTTAATGGAGCTAATAATGGATTAAAAGAAGAAATGATTATTAATACCCTCAAAGAGCTATCATCAGGCCATTCCGGTGTAATGCTTAATTTAAAATCGAGTAATAACGAAAAAGAGTTTAAAGAAAAATTAGAAAAGATTATTAATACTTATGAAAAAAGGAAGGAAAATCCTGACAACAAAAAAGCAATTTCTCAAGAAATCAAAAAAGAATTAGAGAATCTAGATATATGGCGCAAAGAAACAGCTAAAAAAGATAATTCGCATGTTTTTAAAAATATTGGACAAGTTATAAAACATAGTTTTAAAGCTTTGGCTAACATAGGAAATAAAGAAGCTTTCAAAAAAGAACAGAAAGAAGTAGGTATTTATATGGATACACATGCTAATAAAAATACTAAACAAACACTAGAACGTATAAGGGCTACTATTAACAAACATAACTTTCCCCTTTCTTATTCTATTACTCCCACTACTCCCAAGAATATATCGCAAAAAAGCAAGCGAGGATCTATAGAAAGATAAATAATAATTACTCGAAGCTGGTAAATGTATCGGTAATCATCCACTAGGGTGTGCCATTAACCGAAAACCAACAAGCCGCCTTAATCTCGTTTATTTTTAACTGTGGGGCTGGGGCATTTCAAGCATCAACATTGCGGCAAAAGCTAAACCGAGGTGAATATGCAAATGCTGCTAACAACGAGTTACTGCGATGGATGCGTGCTAAAGGCGGTCTTAGCCTGCAAGGCTTGAAACATCGGCAATATTATAGATTATAATTATTAAAACTTCTGATTATTTTCTTTAATTCTCTAATAATACGCAATTTTATAATTTTTGCTGAGTATCTTAAACTAAGAGATATTACAGGAAACCTGCTATAAATATTTATCAATTAAGCAGACATCACCGGAGAAGGAGCAAAAGATTTTGTCGGATAATTCCCACTTTCTTTCTCCAATTTTTCAAAATGAAATATACCAAATCTAATACTTGTTGGAATCATAATAATTAATACTCCCCAGTTTCCAAAGGTTTTTATTAAATGAGGAAAACCAAAAGAGCTAATAACATACATACAAGCAGCTGATACAGCATATGTAATGTTACGGAAGTAAAGCGTTTAAAGATTGGAAAATGTCTAAAACAATTTGGTACAGCCGGTATAATATTAAGGGCAAAAGCCATGATAAGTGCTTGAATATAAATTAATAATATGTCCTAATGCCTAATTACAAATCAGAGGAATATCTAATATATTAGACCAAACTTTATCCCAACCTTTTGCATGAGAAATATTAGGAAAAGTTTGCTTTTTTACACACGGTGAGTTACTTGTTTTTACGTAAAGTGCTGCTATGAAAGGCGGGACTCTTTTGTCATCCATGCCGGAGAGATGTAATTGAGGGATATTATTAACCTGTTTTGCATAATTTATCGGGTTTAAAGATTTAACTAAGTAACCACGATAATTATGATATTTATCAAACTTTTTAGTATCTAAATTACCGGCAATCGTTATAATATCTTTAACATTACTATTTTGAGCGGCAATTAATATTGTAAGCCCGCCGCCACCGGAGAAGCCGACTAAGCTAAATTTTTGTCCGTTATTGATAATATTTATGACATTGTTAATTGACTCTACGACTTCCTGCCCCATTCTTTTATCTAACCAATAATCGCTAATGCATTTTGAGTTCATTTCTAAAGGAGTATATTGGCAAGGTCTTGCTATATAAACAATATTCGGTCTTTTATCCATTGTAGCAAGCTTTAAGAGCATCGGATTAACGGGAGTCGGGTTGTCGGAATTAGCAGATCCATCTGCAAGATGTCCATCTCCCTCAATATAGAATACAAAAGGTAGGTTACGGTCGGTAATACGCTGATAAGTCGTAAGAGTAAAATCACCACCGTTTACTAGTCTCATCTGAAAGTTATTTTGAGTTGCTATATCTTGCGAATGCTTTACCCTGCTAGCTACATCATGAGTAGTAGAGCACCCTGAAAGAAATATTGGTATTAAAAATATTATTGCCCAAATGAAATTTTTCATAACAATTTTGATTAAAACGGTATTTCGTCATCTAAGTCGCTATGGTCAAAAGAATAATTTTTAGTTTCAGGATGTTTATATTCGCTATGCCCTGAATCTTGAGTATGATTATTAGAGTTTTTACTATCTAATAATATTAATTGTGAATTAAAGTTTTGTAACACAACTTCCGTGGTATATTTTTCTTGACCTGAATTATCATTCCACTTACGGGTTTGCAATGAACCTTCAATATATAATTTGCTACCTTTTGTGACATAGCGTTCTACAACAGATACTAGCCCTTCACTAAATATCACTACTCTATGCCATTCAGTTCGTTCTTTTCGTTCGCTGGTAATGCGATCTTTCCAAGTTTCAGTTGTTGCTAAGGAAAGATTAATGATTTTTTTCCCTTCGCCCGTAGTTCTCATTTCCGGATCACGTCCTACATTACCTATTAATATTACTTTATTTAAACTACCTGCCATAGATTACTACCTACTTATAAAATATTATTATTGCAATAATAAAATAAAAGAGCCTATAATACTACAGGTTTTTTAAAAAATATCTCAAAAATTTTGTAGTGAAGTGATTATGAACCAAGAATATATTAAGGTACGCGGTGCTAAAGAGCATAATCTAAAAAATATAAATGTTAATATTCCAAGGAATAAATTTGTTGTTATCACCGGTCTTAGCGGTTCAGGAAAGTCTTCTTTAGCATTTGATACTATTTATGCAGAAGGTCAAAGGCGATATGTTGAAAGTTTATCTTCATATGCAAGGCAATTCTTACATTTACAAAATAAACCTAATGTAGAATCTATTTCCGGATTATCGCCTGCTATTGCAATTGACCAAAAAACTACTTCCAAAAATCCACGTTCTACGGTTGGAACTATAACGGAAATTTACGATTATCTTAGGTTATTATATGCAAGGGTGGGTATTCCTTACTCTCCGGTAACCGGTCTTCCGATACATAGCCAAACAGTTTCCGAGATGGTAGATATAATTAACGAACTACCTAAGGGGACGAAAATATATTTACTTGCTCCTATTGTTAGAGGACATAAGGGTGAGTTCAAGCGTGAAATTATGAATCTGAAAAAGCAAGGCTTTCAGAAATTAATAGTTAACGGGGAAGTTTGCGAAATTGATGATTTACCGAAACTTGATAAAAATAAGAAGCATAATATAGAAGTGATCGTTGATAGAATAGTCCTAGACGAAAGTTTAGGTAATAGACTTGCAGATAGCTTAGAGAGTTCGTTAAATCTTGCTGAGGGTATTACTTATTTAGAAATTGTAGAATTACCGCCGACAGTTAAGAGCGAGTTTAAAAAAAATCAGCGTATTACTTTTTCCGAGCAATATTCTTGTCCGGTATCGGGTTTTCAGCTTACTGAAATAGAGCCTCGAATCTTTTCTTTTAATAGCCCTTTTGGAGCATGTCCTAAATGTGAAGGGATAGGTAAGGAGTTTTTCTTTGATAGAGATTTAATAGTTCCGGATCAAAGAATTTCTATTAAAGACGGTGCAATAGTGCCTTGGGGTAGTACAGCTTCTAAATTTATCCTAGAGACCTTAAAGGCTCTTGCCGATCATTATAAATTTTCTATTGAAGTACCTTTTGTAAGTTTATCACAAAATGTTAAGGATATTTTATTTGAAGGTTCAGGAGAAGAGGCAATAAGGTTTGAATTTCACGATGGTTCTAAAACGCAAATAATAAAACAACCTTTTGCCGGTATAATACCAAGTTTGCAAGAAAAGGACCGTACTATAGAATCGGTTTTAATTAAAGAAGAACTAGCTAAATTTAAGTCAGAGCATAAATGTACTGCTTGTTCAGGGTTTAGATTAAAAGACGAAGCATTATGTGTTAAAATAGCAAATTTTCATATAGGCGAAGTAGCAGGTATGAGTATTGCAGCCTTGCAAAAATGGTTTAATCACTTAGAAGAAAAATTAAGTAAAAAGCAATTATTTATTGCTGAGCGTATACTCAAAGAAATTACCGAGAGATTAAAATTTCTTATGAATGTCGGGCTTGATTATCTAACGTTATCACGAGAAGCAGGTACTTTATCGGGGGGGGAAAGTCAGCGTATTCGTCTTGCATCTCAAATAGGTTCAGGACTGAGCGGTGTTTTATATGTACTTGATGAGCCGTCTATTGGTCTTCATCAACGAGATAATACAAGATTAATTGAGACACTAAAAAGGCTTAGAGATTTGGGTAATACCGTTTTGGTAGTCGAGCATGATGAAGAAACAATATATGAAGCAGACCATATTATTGATATAGGACCGGGAGCCGGTATTCACGGCGGTCGTGTTATTGCGGAAGGAAATGCTGAAGAAATAAAGAATTTTGAAGAAAGTATCACAGGTAGGTATCTAAGCGGTCGTCAAACAATCAAAGTGCCGTCTGAAACAAGAGTTGGGCATGATAATAGGGCAATTGAATTACTTGGGGCGGTTTCCAACAATTTAGATAATGTGGATATCAAAATTCCGCTTGGTACTTTTACCGCTATAACGGGAGTATCGGGAAGCGGTAAATCAAGCTTGATGATTCATACTCTATATAAAGCGGCTCTAAAGCATTTAGAGCCAACTAGCAAAGTATTTCCCGGCAAATATAGAGAGTTAAAAGGACTTGAATATATTGATAAAATTATCGATATTAATCAATCTCCGATAGGTAGAACTCCTCGTTCAAACCCTGCGACTTATACAGGTGCCTTTACCCATATTAGGGATTGGTTTATGGAATTACCTGAATCAAAAGCTAGAGGGTATAAAGTAGGCAGATTTTCGTTTAACGTTAAAGGTGGTAGATGTGAAGCATGCCAAGGTGACGGGCTAATAAAAATAGAGATGCATTTCCTACCTGACGTATATGTAAAGTGTGATATTTGTAACGGTCACAGATATAATAGAGAAACGCTTGAAATAAAATATAAAGGTAAATCTATTGCCGATATTTTGATGATGACTGTAGAAGATGCGATGCAGTTTTTTGAAAAAATACCGTTAATCTATGAAAAATTGATTACCTTAAATGAAGTGGGTCTAGGCTATATTAAAATCGGTCAGTCTGCTACTACTCTTTCAGGTGGTGAAGCACAACGCGTTAAGCTTGCTAAAGAATTATCAAGACGTTCAACTGGTAAAACGCTTTATATACTTGATGAACCGACTACGGGATTACATATCGACGATATTAATAAATTGTTAAAAGTGTTACATAAACTTGTTGATATGGGCAATACCGTTTTAGTTATCGAGCATAATTTAGATGTTATAAAAACTGCAGATTATATTATTGACGTCGGTCCTGAAGGTGGCGACAAAGGCGGTAAGATAGTTGTATGTGGCACCCCTGCCGACATCGCTGCCTGTGAGGAAAGCCATACCGGTAGATATTTAAAGCAATGTTTAGTGTGATCTAATATAAATAGCAAGTTACTCTATATAATTTGCTATTTGATGTATTTCTAAATATTACCTGCCGATGATATGAAAGGTTTTATGCTTGGTAAATTTAGTAATTCTTGCCAATCTATAGGGTATGATTCCGAAAGATGTGTTTTAGATGGTATGAGTAAAGCAAATGCCGGTTTTTATATAATTACGGATGATAAAGGAAATATAAGAGCTCAGTCATATGCTTGGCTTGCTGGAGAGGGAACAAAGAATGAAAAAGCCACTGCTATGGTACTAGATTCATTTGAGCATTTAGGGAAAGAAGATAAATTATTATTTGTACCTATAATAAATAAATTGAGAGAAGCATTACAAAAACAAGCATTAAATTTATATGTAGGATGTGGCGGACAAACTCCTAAACTTGATATAAACACTATACTTCATCCAAAACCAATGGAGCAAGATTTATATATGACGATGCAACAAATGTTTATCCTATTACAAGAGAAGTACCAACAATAGAATTAAACTTAGGAAAAAATACTAATAAAGGTTAATCAATATTCTACTATTGAAGAGCTAAAAACTGATAGTAAATTACTACAACAAATTATAATAAGTAAGCAAATTAACCGAGATTTAACAGAAGAGGAAATATCGTTGCTTAACATAGGTTTTATTTTACTTTTGCACAAATTTCGAATATAGAAAACGATAAACAAGAATTCTTTGTTGAAAATGACTATAATATAAAAATTTTGACTGACGCCGGTGTTAGTGTGAAAGAATTACTTGCAATGGAACCAAGTCAGCAAGACTTAGTTATTAAAAATAGTTTGCGGGTAAAAATCTTAATTGACGATGGTCTTAGTATAAAAAAATTACTTGCTATGGAAGTAGGTCAGCAGAAACTCTTTATTGAAAATAGTTATAAGGTAAAAAGCTTATCTAAGGCCAGGCTCACTACGAAAGAATTGTTTAATGTGATAACAGGCCAACAAGAATCAGGTAATACCAATGAAAATGATTTAACTCAGTTCAATAATACGGATCACAATGCATTAAAAGTAGAGGTGATAGGTGATGCTACAGAACAAGCTTAGGTGAGCGTGGAATACAATTCAAGTATAATAGAATTCTTGCATAACATAGCTAATAAGGAGAGATCCTTTGGAGACAAATAAGTTATGCAAGCATTCTAATGCTTATGGTCATGGTGGTGGGTATAGAAGCCTAGAGCAGAAAGTGCATTTGAGAATTCAGAGTTAGGAGTTATTTCATTTGGTATTCCGCTGCAACATATGTGACCGTTTAAGTATATCACTTGATCAGAGTTTTTTATTACGGTAAATAAATCATGAGAAATCATAAAAACCGTAATATTTAGCTTTTTACGAATCAAATTAATAAGCTGATAAAATTCTTGTTGGCTTGTTACGTCTAAAGACTGTAACGGTTCATCTAAAATAATTAAGTCGGGATTATTAACTATTGAACATGCAAGAACTACCTTTTGAAACTGCCCTCCTGAGAGCTTAGAAATTTCTTGCTCTTTTATATGTTCCAAATCAATAAATGAGTTAATCTCTTTAATATTGTTATTAAAATTACTCAGTGCTAACAACTCTAAAAATTTTTTTACTGTAATAGGTAAATCAGGGGGTAATCCGAATTTCTGCGGTACATATCCAATTTTTAGTTTGGGATCAATTATAATCTCGCCGCTTGTAGGTTTTTCAAGTCCAAGCATTAATCGTACTATGGTAGTTTTACCTGCACCGTTAGGTCCGATTAAAGTAGTGATATTATTTTTTTTGACAGTGAAACTAACGTTATTTATCGGCAATTTATTACCGAATTTTTTAGATACGTTACGAAACTCGATTATAGGTTTTTGCATGTGTCAGTTCACTTCTGTCATCCTGTGGCTTGACCACAAGATCTAAATACTAAAGTTATTAATGTTTTAAGTTATTTTTCTAGACCCCGTGGTCAAGCCACGGGATGTGACACAGTAGGCAATAAATAGCATTCATTAAATAGAATAAATGCCAATTAGTTCTGCCTCGGCAAGTAAATGTTTTTGCAGGGCTAATACTAAATCTTGCTTGCTAGCATTCTCAGCAAGCTCAAGATAATCATTTAGAGCATATAGTTTAAAAAAATATTTTAATACTACTATCTATTTGTTCTTCTGAAAGCTTAGTCATAGAAGCAGAAATATTATACATTACCCAATGATCCCATATACCGTGTGGCGGTGCTATTTCTACCGGTGCATCCGGATCATCCATTATAAGTGCAAAAGATTTAGTATCTGAAGGAGCATTACTCCATTCTAGATGCATTGAAACATTTTGTCCTTTACAAGTAAATTTATCAGGAATGCGATCATTATGTTTAAATGCCGTACTTGTTATTATGAAAATCATAGGTTGCATAACGTCATTGCGAGCAGCCATAAGCTGCGTGGCAATCTCATGAAATAATAAAATTCCTGCGATTGCTTCGTCGAATTACTGCATAATTCTTCTCGCAATGACGTTTTGTCTATCAATTCACAACTTGCCATTGTCCGTCAGGTTGGCGGCATGCATTACCGTATGCTTTTTGTTGTTTCCCGCCTATTACAACTGTTTGAGTGTACTCACGGCAATATTGACCAGTGCTATTTCTATAAGTTTTATTAGGTGTTACGTAACCGTAATTGCCGTTATCCGGATTACGCCATTCTACGTTACTACCGCTAGGAGCTGTTTCTAAAGCTTTCTGTGAGGTAAGCTCTGCAAGTCTTCTATCCTGCTCATCCATACCTGCACCGATTTGTCCACCAAGAATTGCTCCAAGTAATGCACCTACACCTACTCCAACAAGCTGTCCTTTGCCCTTACCGAATTGAGAACCAAGTAATGCGCCGCCAGCACCGCCAAGAAGTGTTCCTGTACCTTGTTTATTCATACCGCCCGGACCGTTACAGGCTTGTAACATAGAAGCTGCAAGAGCTATAATCATAATTTTAGATAATAGTTTCATATAATTCTCTCTAAATTAATATATAATTAATAAGTATATGGTTTTTAGAATTTTGTAAAGCTAAAACTAGATTCTGTAAACAAAATTTAAATTATTTGTATTTTTAAAATATTATTTTTAATTTACGGAACCTCATTATAATTGAATTTTATATTTTCTTTGTTAAACTACAAAAAATAAATTGGAAAGATTTGTCATGGATACTAATAGCCGTAATCGGTTAATAAAATCGGCATCTTATTTATCGGTTACTACGGCATTAATTATTTTAAGTATAAAATTATATGCTTGGGTTGTTACCGATTCGCAATCAATCCTTGCTTCTTTAATTGATTCAATGCTTGATATAACTTCCTCCTTTATTAATCTAATAGCTTTAAGATTTGCCCTGCAACCACCGGATCATCATCATCGATTCGGGTATGAAAAAATGCAGGATTTAACAATTTTTTCTCAATCGATATTTTTCTTTGCTTCAGCTTTTTTTGTAGGCTTTTCTTCGGTTAAATCTTTATTTGAAAAAACAAAACCGGAGAATATTAGCGACGGTACTACTATAATGTATGTATGTATATTCTTAACAATTATTTTAGTGCTTTACCAAACTTATGTAATTAAAAAAACAGGATCGGAAATAATAAAAGCCGATAAGCTTCATTATTTCACGGACTTACTAACTAATATTATAGTAATTATCTCTATAAATTTAAGTGATTATTTTTGGTTTGTTGACCCATTATTCGGTGTAGTTATTTCGTTATATATATTTCACTCTTCTTATTCTTTATTTAACAAGGCATTTAAAAATTTAGTAGATCATGAATTACCCGAACAAGATAGACAAAAAATTATCTCGATAGTTAATAACCATTTAGGGGCAAAAGGTATGCACGAAATGAAAACTAGATATGCTGGTCAAAAAGCTTTTATCCAGTGCCATCTGGAAATGGACGGCAATATGTCGCTTTATAATGCTCATAAAATTAGCGATGAGATTGCTTTTAAAATATTGCAGGAATTTCCGGAAGCTGAAATAATTATCCACCAAGATCCTTTTGGAATCGAAGAATACGTAAATTACCGTGAATATATTGTTAGATAAAGAAGCTAATTTTAATAATTTTTTCATGGAGCAAGCTTTAAAACAGGCCAAGATTGCTTTTGATAAAAATGAAGTCCCGGTCGGAGCGGTAATTGTAGATAGGTTAAATCAGAAAATTATTGCTAGTACCCATAACAATATGGAAGAAAAAAATAACACTATTTATCATGCTGAAATTATTGCTATTAATGAAGCATGTAATCTTATATCTTCTAAAAATTTAAATGATTATGATATTTACGTTACTTTAGAACCTTGTGCTATGTGTGCGGCAGCTATAGCTCATAGCAGGTTAAAACGTTTATTTTACGGGGTTTCTGATTCTAAGCACGGAGCAGTCGAAAGTAATTTGCGATATTTTAACAGTAGTGCTTGTTTTTATAGACCGGAAATATATAGCGGAATTCTTGCCGAAGATTCGGGGCTATTAATGAAAGAGTTTTTTAAGAAGATAAGAACTGTTATTTCTAGCCACAGAGTGACATAGAGGATTGCAAGAATGACATAAAGAAGTAGGAAAACATGCTAAAACTATTAACCCCATATTATTTTAATAAATTATCAAAGGTTATAATACCTATATTAGCTATATCTACTTGCGTAATGATGATTATAGGTCTTTATTTAGCCCTTATAGTTTCGCCGCTAGATTATCAGCAAGGTGATTTTGTACGCATTATGTATGTTCATGTCCCTGCCTCTTGGATGGCTCTTGGTGTTTATGTTTTCATGGCAGCATGCAGCTTTAGCTATTTAGTATGGAAAACTACTATTAGCTATTTGCTAGCCGTAGCTTCTAGTTATGTTGGGGCTACTTTTACTTTGATTAGTTTAGTAACAGGTTCTTTGTGGGGAAAGCCTATATGGGGGACATGGTGGGTTTGGGATGCAAGACTTACCTCCATGCTCATATTATTTTTATTATATTTAAGCTATATTATTATAGTGAATAGTGCGGATAATATAAGAAAGGCACAAAATCCTTCTTCTATTATTGCTCTTATCGGACTGATTAACATACCGATAGTAAAATTCTCGGTAAATATTTGGTATAGCCTGCATCAGCCTGCTAGTGTTTTAAGGCTAGGGAGTCCAACTATTCACTTTTCAATGCTAAAACCTTTAATTATCATGTTTATTAGTTTTATATTATATTTTCTATTAGTATTACTTTTAAGAACTTCTATATTAATCGACAAAATCAAAAACAGATAATAAAATGACTTATGTTGTAACCGATGAATGTGTAAAATGTAAATATACCGATTGTGTTGAAGTATGTCCTGTAGATTGTTTTTATGAAGGTGAAAGGGAAGATGATTTTATGTTAGTCATTAACCCCGATGAATGTATAGATTGTGGCGTTTGTGTTCCTGATTGTCCTATAGGTGCTATTAAACCTGAATCACCGGGGTTAATAGAATGGGTAGAACGTGCAAAAGATTTTATAGAAAATAAAGGATGGAAAAATATTACCCAAAAAAAACCTGCTTTGCCTGATGCCGATAAATTTAAAGATGAGAAAGATAAGTTTAATAAATACATAGGTTCTATGAAGGTTTCTAATTGATTTGTTATTGTGAGATATTTTGAAGCGAAAATTATAAGCTTTTTGAAGTAATCCTATTTCAAAAAAATCTTATAATTTGTAGCAAAAAATAGCAAAAATTAAATCTTTTAGAAATCTTCATAGAACCTAAAATAACATGAATTAACTATATGATGTGTTTATTTTGTCACAAAACTTAATAAAAGCTTTATTATATGAATCTAATTGCCGATTAAATATAGAACTAAAAAATATAATATGTTATATATGCCATTTAAGATAATGTTTAATTATTTAATTTGAGGTGCTAATCATGAAAAAATTACTTTTAATAGCTGCTACAAGTGCAACAATTTTATCTTCTAGCGTATCATTTGCCGAGGGCATGGATAATGAGTGGTATTTAAGAATAGATACCGGTGCAACAATGTTTAATGGAGAAAAAGATAAGGCAACCGGTGTTAAATTAAAATCTAATACAACTGTTCCAGTTGATTTAGGTATCGGTTATTATATTTCTGAAAACTTTAGAGCCGATTTAACTTTAGGTACTATAATCGGTGGAAAGTTAAAGAAATCCGGAGCTGCGACTAATGCACCTTTTACCGGTACTAATGTTTCAGTAAGCCATAAACCTACTATTACACGTTTACTTATTAACGGTTATGTAGATTTAACTAATTTTGATATGTTCGATGTTTTTGCTGGTGCCGGTGTTGGTCCTGCATTAGTTAAAGAAAAAATTACATATAATGGGATAACTGGTCTTTCATCTAACACTAAAAACAGAACTAATATTTCTTACAAGCTAACTTTAGGTACTTCTGCACAAATTGCCGACGGTGTTAAAGTAGAACTAGCTTATAGCTGGATAGATGATGGTAGAACAAAAAGTAAGAATGTAATTTACCAAGGAACAAGTGTACCAACCGGTGGTGTACGTTATCAAAGCCACAACTTAACAGCCGGTATAAGATTTGATATATAATTAACAAGAATATATTAATAGTTTTAGGTAATAACCTAAAATCATCCCGTGGCTTAACCACGGGATCCAGTCTTTTGTTGTATTTCTAGATACCGTGGTTAAGCTACGGAGTGACATTAGATGACAACTCAGAAATGTTACTTAAAACTTATTTTTTATCGAATTTAGGTAAAAATTGTAAAATTATTATCTAATATCGTTTTTACTAACAACTAATAAAATTTAAAGGAAAAATTTAACAATATGAAAAAATTACTTTTAATAGCAGCTGCAAGCACCGCACTTTTAACTTCCGGTCTTTCATTTGCTGATTGCGATATGAATTCTTCTGTAGATTCATCTACTAATTCATCGATGTCATCATCTGTAGAAAATCAATGGTATTTAAAACTTAATGCCGGCGGTGTGATTTTTAACAAAACAAAACCTAAAGGAGCAGATTTTGAGTTAAAGTCTAATACAGGATTTACAGGTGAGATCGGTGTGGGTTACTATATCATGGATAATCTAAGAACCGATTTAACAATTGGAGCGGTAGCAAGTAGTCATTTAAAGAAATCAAAAACTTATCCATACGGTAATTCTTCCTCAGTAAAAAATAAACCTACTATTGTAAGTTTATTACTTAACGGTTATGTTGATTTCGTCGATTTAAGCATGTTTAAAGTATTTGCAGGTGCAGGTGTTGGTGCTGCTTTTGTAAAGGAAAAAATTAACGCTAAAGATATTAAAGGTGGTGTAACTAACACTTTCAATGGTACTACGAAAAACAACACTAACTTTGCTTATCAATTATCTTTAGGAACTTCATTTGAAGTTGCACAAGGTGTAAAAGCTGAACTAGTTTATAGCTGGAGAGATTACGGTAAAACAAAAAATACCACCAAAACTATTGACGGGAATAAAGTTAAATTTGGCGGAACCCATTATAAAGGTCATAACTTAATGGCAGGATTAAGATTTGATATGTAATTAGTCTCTTTTTACAAGCTATTAACACGAAAAAGGAGTCTTTTAATAAAGACTCCTTTTTTTGTTTGTGTGCCTTGGTATTGCCTACGTGGATACTGAGACGTCATGAGCTAAGCGACTGCAAGGTATTATCGCATGATTCAGCTTTTTCGTCATTGCGAGGAAAATTACGAAGTAATTGACGAAGCAATCCAGTAAAAAATTCTGATTTACAGCATTTTTATTATTTTCTCTAGATCCTACGGTTGCGGAGTTGTTGTATGGTGCGAAAAGAGCCCGTACGATGTCATTCCCGCGGAAGCGGGAATCCAGTAAAACATAAAAAAACAAGTTTTTTATATGTTTAGTTTACCAAATCTGTAACTTCTATATCAATATTGAAGTTATTTTTCTGGATTCCCGCTTCCGCGGGAATGACATAAACTGAGCCAGGCAACAACACCTACAAGTTTGCGGAGTTATGGTCGAGATGGCATTGATATTCATGCCAACAAACTCTTAATCTAAAGACTCTTTTTTCCTTTATAAAACGTTACGTTCATTTGATGTATTGCTGTAAAGCCTAAATAAATTTTAATACGTTCTAGAATAATATCTTGATAGTAAGGTAATTTTGCTGCAGTAGCATTATCTTCAGCTTGTATAAACAGCGTATTAATCTTTTGTTTTTTATAAGTATAGGTGGTGATTTTTAAAGGTAATGCTTTAGTGCTGAAGTTAAACCCGACTATTTTATTCCAGTTAATCATGATTTCAGGCAGCAATGGATGTTGTTTGGCAAATATACGTCTAACTATTTTATCGATATCCTCTTTAATTAGCTTCATTTTAATAAACTCTGCACTGTTAAAGTTATGACGGCTAAAGCAAGCATTATAGATATTACGGGAAAATGTAAAGATGTAACCGATATGATCATTAAACATATATTACAAACTGCTATAATCGATACTACTTGTTTATGAGATTTACCTTTTTGTACTGCTTTTTGAAAAAAATGCTTTAAATGAGGCTGCCAAATTTTTTCTTTATTGAGTAGCCGAATTAATATGGTTAGCACTGCATCAGTGATGTAATATAAGCTAGCAATAGCACAAGCTATAAATAAATTAGTGCTTGTAAGAGCAAGCAGGAGCAAACAAAGACCCGTTAAGAATCCAAGACTAATACTTCCCACGTCTCCTAAAAATATTTTGGCCGGATGCCAATTAAATATTAAAAAACCACAAGAACAACCAAGAATAATAATATTTACACTAGCTATAAAATATGGATTATTAATAGCCGGAAATTGTAAAAAACATAATATAAGCATAGTGCTAGATAGATGGATAGATTCCACACAACTCATACCGTCTATACCGTCCATAAAATTATATATATTAATAAAACCGCTTAAAGCTATAACTAAAATAGAATATATTAGTATATGTACAGAGTTTAGCTGCGAAAAAAGAAAAATAGCAAAAGCTGCACAAATTAAGTGGACTATTAAACGAATTAGAATAGGTACGGCTTTTAAGTCATCTAAAAAGGAAATCGAAGCAATTGCCAATAATAACGGTAGTATTTTTATTGAATTAACAAAGTTATTGCTCGTTATATATTCAAACCCGCTCAAAGTAATCATTACAACAACTACAATAGCAAGACCGCCGCCGCGCGGTGTTATCTTATCATGAGAACGACGGTTACTTGGTATATCAACTAAACCGATAGTAGGAAGATATTTAGTTAATATATATGTTAATATAGCGGTGGATATAAAAGAAAAAATAAATAATGTGCTGTAGCTATTTATATTCATAGGAACATATTAGATTTAAAACTATAATATTTACGGTTTGGCATGTCTCTACTATCTTATTTGTCATATGAATGTCGGCTTTTGCAGGTTCAGGGCTACCGCTTGGATGATGATGCACAAGTATAAGGCTGCTTGCTTCGTTAAATAAAGCGCGTTTAATTATCTCACGTGGATATACCGCAGCTTGGTCTATAGTTCCTTGACTTAAAACCTCATCAGCAATTAAAATATTTTTCTTATTCAAAAATAATATACGAAATTGCTCGAGTCGCATATTGCCCATATTAACTTTTAAATAATCAATCCAAGAACTCCAAGAAGCACTAATATTTTTATTTATTATTTTTTGTTTCAATACTCTAATTTATCAGTTCACGTATTAGAGCAAAATTGATATATAAATTTTCATTGGTGCCTTTAATACTAAGTAGCCTTTCCTTATCAAGGTTAATTAAATCCGTAATATCAAAATGATCAAGTAATTTTTTAGCAAGTTTTAGCAAGAGGTTTTATGTCTTTACGAGGGATAGCCGAAAATAACATTACTTCAAGTAATTCGTAATCAGAAAAATGTTCTGCTCCAGCGGCAACGAAGTATTCTTTTTCTCTTTTACGGTAACCTATATAATGAGGCGTATCTATTTCATCATTACTAAATTCTAACAAATTATTTTCTAACATTCTTTATGTTTATTCAAATTATAAATAAGTAAAATGTTGCTGATGTTATTCCTAGCTAAAAGCGGGAATCCAGTAATCTTTAATGTCATCCTAGCTAACTTGATCGTGGGATCTAGTCTTTTTCAATGCTTTTTGGATCCCATGGTCAAGCCACGGGATGATACCAAGTGCGTTTTTCGATCCACGCAACAATGTCCCGCGGGAATGACATAGAAGCCATACAACAAAATCAATTTTTACCCTACAGTTTAGTATGGAGGATAATCAAGTTTTTTAGGTGATAACGTAAATATTTCAAAACCATCTTTAGTCACGCCTATAGTATGCTCAAATTGAGCCGATAATGATTTATCACGTGTAGTAACTGTCCATCCATCTAGTTTACTTAATATAGTGTCATAATTACCAGCATTTATCATAGGTTCAACGGTGAAAAACATCCCTTCTTCTAACGTTAGACCCGTGCCGCTGCGACCGTAATTTAATATTGATGGTTCGTCATGAAAAACTCTTCCGATACCGTGACCCGTATAATTTCTAACCACAGAATAATTATGTTTCTCGGCATAGCTTTGAATAGCATGTCCGATATCACCGAGTTTAGCACCGGGTCTAACTACTTCAATCCCTTTCATCATTGCATCATAAGTGACTTGAATAAGACGCTTTGGCTTAATTGCTACGTCACCGACATAATACATACGGCTAGTATCACCGTACCAACCGTCTAAAATTACCGTAACATCAATATTTACTATATCACCGTTTTTTAACGGTTTATCGTTTGGAATGCCGTGACAAACCACATGATTTATAGAAGTACAAATCGATTTCGGAAAGCCTTTGTAATTTAACGGTGCAGGAACGGCATTATGAGAAGTAATAAAATTATGACAAAGGCCATTTAAATTATTAGTAGTGACGTTCGGTTTTACGTGGTCAGTAATAAAATCGAGCGTCTCTGCAGCTAATTTTCCTGCTGCCCGCATCTTTATGAAATCTTTTTCCGTGTGGATTTTTATGGTCATGAATTTTGGTTATCTTTCCTTCAAGTAAAAAAATATATTTTTCATAATACAAAATGGTTCTTTTAATGTAAATAACTTATCCTATTATTGAGAAGTGCTGCTATGTTAATTGATTTAGGTTTTGGATATTATATAATTGCTAATATAATTATTATTTAACATAATGGGTGTAGTTAGGTTATTATTTGCTCTTTCTGTTGTGGCTGCACATTCAACTTCTCATCTATTTCTTAAATTTATAGGTGCAACAATTGCAGTACAATCTTTTTTCATGATTTCCGGCTTTTATATGGCTATGATTCAGAGCAATTATACAAGCAAAATAAAATTTTGGAAAAGTAGATATTTAAGGCTTTATTCTACTTATATCTTTTGTATTTTAGTTACTTTCTTCTTGCAGCAAAAATTTTCTTTTTTAAGGCAATTGTGTAATCTCCCATTTCCGGCTGTTTTTTTAATTTTTACAAATCTAACAATGTTGTTGCAAGATGTAACAATGTTTATTAGCATTAATAATAATACAGTACATTTTACAAAATACTTTATTGACTCCATGCCTCCTCTTTATCAATTTTTGTTGATACCTCCTGGTTGATCAATTGGGTTAGAAATTTCTTTTTATTTAATAGCACCTTGGATTCTAAAAAAGAAAAATATCTATATTTTATCCATAATTTGTATATCTTTAATTACTAGAATTATTCTTCAGTTTAATGGATTTATAGGAGATTCTTGGTTTTATAGATTCTTTCCTTCTGCACTTGCAGTTTTCTTAATTGGTAGTCAAGCATTTTATATTTATTCTAATCAAGAAATAAACGAAAAAAAGTCTTGGCTTAGTCAATTACTCTATTTATATATTATTTAATAATTATTACTTTTCCATTTATCCCAATAGAGCCTCAACTAAAAAATTACTTTTTTATTGTTTATTTGCTCTATCTTTAGGAAAAATATTTGACTTAACCAAAGATAATAAGTTAGACAAATTAATTGCTTTACTCTCTTACCCAATATATTGTTGTCATTTAATTGTCTTGTATAATATATTACCTGCTATTTCATATTGGACTGATAATGGGACATTTCTTAATACGTTGGTTACTTTTATAACAGTAATAATTATTTCTTTATTGAAAAGCCTATAGAGTATTATAGAAAAAGATATAAAACTCATAATTTAGCTTAATATTTAAAACTATGCTATATTACATAAATAAAATTCTTGCAAACAATAAGGTACAAGCGGTTATCTTAGGGATAATCGGGCTTGGGATTGTTACTGTTCTCACGTCATATAATATAGACGATCCGTCTTTTAACTCGGTCACAACAGAGTACCATAGTAATTTAGTCGGAATTTTTGGCTCTTATTTATCGGATTGTTTATATCAATTTTTTGGGTTGGCTGCTTTTATCATACCGCTTGCTTGCTTTGTTTGGGGGAGAAATTGTTGGTATGGAAGATATCGCGGCTCATTTATCCGTATGTTTGTAATGTTGCTTGCTCTCGTTAGCAGTAGCACATTATTATCTAAGATTAAGCTAGAATTCATACCGGCAAATGCAGGTGGAGCTATTGGAATAATAGCTTCTAATTTTTTTGAGCAATTTACAAATCAACTATACTTATTATTAATATTTTTTACCTTTATTATATTAGTTGTTTTATTTGAAATTCAATTTACTTCTTTAAGTAATTTTATTATTAAGCTAGGTAAATTTTTAGTCTATTGGATACAATCTTTTTTACATAATGTATTTTCACGATTGTCGTCGATAAGATTATTTCCTACTAAAAACAATGATAAGATAAATATAACTTCTTCTTATCAAAAGCCTGTAAGTGAAAAAGTAAAATTCCCTGAAGAAGTGAGATCCGTACCTGTAAATCCTATAAAATTCTTTAGCAAACCTGTTAGCCCTAAAATATCTCAAAGCGAAATAGCAGAATTGCCGCCTATTTCGTTATTACGTGATCCTGAAAACCATCATGTAAAAGGAGCTTCTTCCTCAGAGCTTAAACAAAAGGCTGAAGAGTTATTAACCGTGCTGAATGATTTTGGAGTTAAAGGGCAGATAATTAATATCAATCAAGGACCGGTGGTAACTCAATATGAATTTGAGCCGGCAGCAGGCACGAAAACATCAAGGGTAGTAGGATTATCTGACGATATAGCACGCTCACTATCTGCTTTATCAACAAGGATAGCAGTCATACCTGGCAAAAACGTACTTGGTATTGAGCTTCCTAATAAGCAGCGTGAGTTCTTTTGCTTAAAAGAACTTATAGAGACCCCAGAATACCAAGACAAATCAACTTTATTGCCGTTAGTCTTGGGTAAAGATTTAGCAGGTAAGCCGCTGATTGCCGATCTTGCTAAAATGCCTCATTTATTAGTAGCAGGAACCACCGGCTCAGGTAAATCCGTCGGTATTAATGCGATGATTGTATCGCTCTTATACCGCTATACGCCCGAAGAATGTCGCTTTATCATGATTGATCCGAAAATGCTTGAATTATCGGCTTATGATGGAATACCGCATTTGCTAACTCCCGTGGTAACCGAGCCTTCTAAAGCGGTAGTTGCTCTTAAATGGGCAGTTAAGGAAATGGAAAACCGTTATAGAATGATGAGCAATATCGGTGTTAAGAATATCGCAGGTTATAATGCAAAAATCTTAGAAGCGGTTAAAGAGAATAAGGTAATTGAGCGTTCGATTCAAACTGGTTTTGACCCTGAAACAGGTAAGCCTATTTACGAAACCGTTACAATGAACATGGAAAAACTACCTTACATAGTGGTTATCGTTGATGAGATGGCTGATTTAATGCTAGTTGCCGGTAAGGATATTGAAATGCTGATTCAAAGGCTTGCTCAGATGGCAAGAGCGGCAGGCATCCATATTATTATGGCAACGCAAAGACCTTCTGTAGACGTTATTACTGGTGTCATTAAAGCCAATTTTCCAAGTCGTATTAGTTTTAAAGTTACCTCTAAGATCGATAGTCGAACGATTTTAGGAGAGCAAGGCTCTGAGCAGTTACTCGGTATGGGTGATATGCTATTTATGGGGAGTACTTCCAAGATAAGTAGGGTACATGGACCGTTTGTTAATGAAGCCGAAATTGAGCAAGTTACGGAATATTTGAAAGAGAGCGGTACGCCTGAATATATCTCTGCCGTTATCGAGCAACCTGAAGAAGACGATAGTAGCATTGATATCGGTGACGGCACCTCTGATGAAGTGCTTTACAAAAAAGCTGTGCAGATAGTGCGTGACGAACGCAAATCTTCCATTAGCTATATCCAAAGGTCGCTTAGAATTGGCTATAACAAAGCTGCCAACTTAGTTGAGAAGATGGAGAAAGAGGGAATAGTCTCACCACCGAATCATACAGGTAAAAGAGAGATATTATTGCCTGAGAGGTAGGGTGTTGTTGCATGGCTCTTATGTCATTCCTGCGAAAGCAGGAATGACATATAATCTATACATTATAAAAATATCATCTATATTATTAATTATAATAGACATATTAAAAAAGTTGCGTTATAACACTTTTTATTTTATTAGGGTTTACATATGGCCAATATTTATCCAAAATTATTTCAAAAAGCAATACAACAAGGTCTTAAAGCCGCTTTATTCACCACCTCAACCGCAGCGATAATGCTGAGTAGTAGCGGGGCACTCGGTGTTGCTGCAGGTGTTATTACTACTAATAATGCAGCATTTAGTGATCTTGCTGATGCCAATCATTGGAATCAGATAACGGCTGGGGGGTTAGCTAATAATAATCCTGCTGGCGGTCCTCAAAACAATGGGGCATTTACTTACGGTGGTGATCATCTTGTCACTGCAGATGTAGCCGATCGTATTATTACGGCTATAAATGTTGCGGATACTACTCCTGTAGGTTTAAATATTGCTCAAAATACCGTTGTTGGTTCGATTATGACGGGAGGTAACTTGTTGCCTGTTACTATTATTGACGGCAAAAGCTTAACTTTAACCGGTACTAATGCTGTTGCTGCAAATCATGGTTTTAATGTTCCTGCCGATAATTATACAGGTTTAGGAAATATAACTTTAGGGGGAGCAAATGCTGCACTAATTATACAATCTGCAGCCCAGGCAAAGATAACACTTGCAGGAAATATAGATGGAGGAGGTATAATAACTGTCAATACAGATGCTGCCATTAACGGAACAATAGGTAATGTTAACCCAGCAGCTCAAATAAGCGTTGGGGCAAGCACCCTTTCTCTTGGGGAAGCGGTTATTAAGGCTGCTATGACTAAATTAGCAAATGCTGAGTCGGTATTAACCCTTACAAATGCAAATGCAGTATTAACAGGTGCGATTGATAACACCACAGGCGTTGATAATGTAGGTGTCTTAAATTTAAATGGTGCATTGAGTCAAGTAACTGGGAATATAGGTAATACAAATTCATTAGCCACGATAAATGTAGGAGCAGGTACAGCCAAGTTAGATGGGGCGGTTATTAAGGTTGCTACGACTAAATTAGCAAATGCTGAGTCGGTATTAACCCTTACAAATGCAAATGCAGTATTAACAGGTGCGATTGATAACACCACAGGCGTTGATAATGTAGGTGTCTTAAATTTAAATGGTGCATTGAGTCAAGTAACTGGGAATATAGGTAATACAAATTCATTAGCCACGATAAATGTAGGAGCAGGTACAGCCAAGTTAGATGGGGCGGTTATTAAGGCTGCTACGACTAAATTAGCAAATGCTGGGTCGGTATTAACCCTCACAAATGCAAATGCAGTATTAACAGGTGCGATTGATAACACCACAGACGTTGATAATGTAGGTGTCTTAAATTTAAATGGTGCATTGAGTCAAGTAACTGGGAATATAGGTAATACAAATTCATTAGCCACGATAAATGTAGGAGCAGGTACAGCCAAGTTAGATGGGGCGGTTATTAAGGCTGCTACGACTAAATTAGCAAATGCTGGGTCGGTATTAACCCTTACAAATGCAAATGCAGTATTAACAGGTGCGATTGATAACACCACAGACGTTGATAATGTAGGTGTCTTAAATTTAAATGGTGCATTGAGTCAAGTAACTGGGAATATAGGTAATACAAATTCATTAGCCACGATAAATGTAGGAGCAGGTACAGCCAAGTTAGATGGGGCGGTTATTAAGGTTGCTATGACTAAATTAGCAAATGCTGAGTCGGTATTAACCCTTACAAATGCAAATGCAGTATTAACAGGTGCGATTGATAACACCACAGGCGTTGATAATGTAGGTGTCTTAAATTTAAATGGTGCATTGAGTCAAGTAACTGGGAATATAGGTAATACAAATTCATTAGCCACGATAAATGTAGGAGCAGGTACAGCCAAGTTAGATGGGGCGGTTATTAAGGCTGCTACGACTAAATTAGCAAATGCTGAGTCGGTATTAACCCTCACAAATGCAAATGCAGTATTAACAGGTGCGATTGATAACACCACAGGCGTTGATAATGTAGGTGTCTTAAATTTAAATGGTGCATTGAGTCAAGTAACTGGGAATATAGGTAATACAAATTCATTAGCCACGATAAATGTAGGAGCAGGTACAGCCAAGTTAGATGGGGCGGTTATTAAGGCTGCTACGACTAAATTAGCAAATGCTGGGTCGGTATTAACCCTCACAAATGCAAATGCAGTATTAACAGGTGCGATTGATAACACCACAGGCGTTGATAATGTAGGTGTCTTAAATTTAAATGGTGCATTGAGTCAAGTAACTGGGAATATAGGTAATACAAATTCATTAGCCACGATAAATGTAGGAGCAGGTACAGCCAAGTTAGATGGGGCGGTTATTAAGGTTGCTACGACTAAATTAGCAAATGCTGAGTCGGTATTAACCCTTACAAATGCAAATGCAGTATTAACAGGTGCGATTGATAACACCACAGGCGTTGATAATGTAGGTGTCTTAAATTTAAATGGTGCATTGAGTCAAGTAACTGGGAATATAGGTAATACAAATTCATTAGCCACGATAAATGTAGGAGCAGGTACAGCCAAGTTAGATGGGGCGGTTATTAAGGCTGCTACGACTAAATTAACAAATGCTGAGTCAGTATTAACCCTTACAAATGCAAATGTAGTATTAACAGGTGCGATTGATAACACCACAGGCGTTGATAATGTAGGTGTCTTAAATTTAAATGGTGCATTGAGTCAAGTAACCGGGAATATAGGTAATACAAATTCATTAGCCACGATAAATGTAGGAGCAGGTTTGCTACAAATACAAGGCGAAGTGGTAAAAGCGAATGCAATAAACTTAACGGATAATGCGTCAGCAGTGACATTTACGAATCCTGTAGTGGTGACCGGAGCGATAGATAATACCGGTAATGCAAATAATGGTATAGCAAAGTTTGCCGGTAATAGTACAGTAACTGGCAATATAGGTAATACGGCAGCATTAGCAACAGTGAATGTAGGAGCAGGAATAACATTACAAGCTGGAGGAAGCCTAGCTGCGAATAATATAGATTTTGGAGTTGGGAGTACTTTAGAGTTTAACGGACCTCTTGATGGTGGTGGTAACACAATCCCTTATTATTTTAAAGGAGCTATAGAAAACGGCAATAACGCTATATTAAATGTTAATACAAAGTCACTTACGGCATATCATTCAACTATAGGAACAGTTGCAGAAATCAATATTGGAGCTGGTAATCTTTTTGCAATTGATGCAAGTACTGGTGATGTTACTATATTAAATGCTCAAAATATTAATTTTAGAGCTCTAGATTCTACTTTAACACTTTCTAACTTAACCGGAGTCGGAGTAAAAAATATATTATTAGCAGCTGATTTAGTAGCTCCCGGTGCTAATGAAGGTAATGTAGTCTTTGATGGTGGGGTTAATGGCCTGAATATCGGGAGTAATGTAGCAGGTACCGCTAGAAATATCGGTGATGGAGGCGGTAATAAATTTAACACTTTACTTATTTATAATACCGTTACAATAACCGACGATGTAAATTTAGCAGGTATACAGAACGTGCTTATTAACAAGCATGCAGATTTTACTAGTAGTACAGCATGTAATGCTGGTACTATACAAATAAACGATGCTACTTATACGATTGATGCAAATAATGGTAATTTAAATGTACCGGCAGGAAATATTCAATTTGTACATGCGAATGCTCAATTAATATTACAAAATAGTTCAGGAAATGACCGTACGATCACACTAGGTGCGAATATAGATCCTGAGAATGACGGTGAGGGTATAGTAACATTAAATTCTGTAACTGCAGGAAAAAAATTAACGATAGCCGGAGGCAAGACGTTTGGTGGAGCTCATAAGTTACAAGCTATAATTTTCAAAGGAGCGGGAGATTGCGGCACGGCAGGTACCACTTTTAATACAAAAAATATAGTGCTTGATATTACAGGTCAATTAGAACTTGGAGCTACTACAGCAAATGTAGTTTTACTTAATGATGCTGTTCAATTAACTCAAACCGGTAATATTGGTGGTTCCTTAGATTTTAATGCAAAAAACGGTACGGTAACATTAAATAACAATGTAAATGTTGCGGGAGCAGTCCAAAATACCGGCGGTACTAATAACGGTACGTTAATAGTTTTAGGTGCAAGTAATCTTAATAGCGTAAACGGGATTGCTATGTTAAAAGTAGGTGCAGGAAATGTAACTATTGCCAAAGGCGGTGACGTTAAAATCGGCAAAATCCAAGGTACAGGCACAAATACTTTAACATTACCTGCAAACTTTAACTTAACAGGCAGTATAAATAGAAACGGTGGTCAGGCTCTGAAGCTAAACTTCACGAATGGCGGTAGTGTTAGCGGTGTTGTAGGGACTGTAGCTAATTCGGTTGGTGATATCACAACAGCAGGTGCTACAAGTTTTGCAAGCAGTGTTAACGCAAAAGGTACAGCGACACTTGGCGGTACTACAAGTTTTGCCGATACATTCACTAATACAGGTGCGGTTACTTTAGCCAAAGGTTCTACCACTAATTTTGCTAAAAATGTAACGGCTACCAGCTTTGTAGCTAACAGTGCTACTATTAATTTCGGCAATAGCCTAGCCTTTAATAGTAATATAACAGGTAGCGGTACTACACTTACTTTAGGTGCAAATCAAGTAACATATACTGGCACCGGTAGCTTTACTGATACGCTAACCTTAAATACTACTTTTGACGGAGCAGCTAAGTTAGGTGGTAATATCTTAATTAAATCAGGTAGTACTCTTGATTTATCAGGGGTTTCAACTTTAGCACTTGTTGTTACTGCTACTAATTTCGACATTAATAATATAAGCCCAGATACAAAATATACGGTAATATCTGCAGAAACAGCAGGTGGTTTAAAGCCTACTCCTGAAGAGAATGTTAAAATAACTATTAATAATGACAGCCGTTTTGTTGATTTTACTTTTGATGCATCGACTTTAACGTTATTTGCAGAGGATATAGCTGCAGATATTATAGATGAAGATTTTGAACCGGGTGGACCGCTCGCAAATATCCCAAATGCTGCAAATATAAAGAAATCGCTTGAGTTAATGGAGAATGCTCCCAATGGTTCAGATGCACGTCAAGCTTTCAATAACTTTGGTCTAATGACGCCGCTACAGGAAGCAGATGCTACAACTCACCTCATGCAAGATGTTGTAAAACCTAGCGATACTATAGCTGCTGTTAATAATCAAGTTGTAGCGAGTAATATATCAGGTAATATAACTGCTCTAAATGCTAGAATGGATAAAGTACAAGCAGCGAATAAAGGTCCTGTTTCTTCCGGTGATGGAGATATGGATGCTAAGTTTGGTGCATGGATAAGTCCATTTGTCGGTAATGCAACGCAGAAGATGTGTAACAATATAAGTGGTTATAAGTCTGATACAACTGGTGGTACTATAGGTTTTGACGGCTTCGTTAGCGATGATCTAGCACTCGGACTTGCATATACAAGAGCCGATACTGACATTAAGCTAAAAAATAATAAAACGGGCGATAAGAATAAGGTAGAGAGCAACATCTATTCTTTATACGGTTTATATGATGTACCTTATGAAAATCTCTTCGTTGAAGCTATAGCATCTTACTCAGATAATAAGATAAGAAGCAAATCAAGACGTATTATTGCAACGGCACTAAAGACTGTCGGTGATCAAACTGCAAGCGGTAAATATAAATCCGAAAGCTATACAGGTCAGTTAATGGCTGGTTATACCTATATGATGTCTGAGAACATTAACTTAACACCGTTAGTTGGGCTTAGATATTCGACTATCAAAGATAAGGGTTATAAGGAAACCGGTACTACTTACCAAAATCTTACCGTTAAAGGCAAAAACTACAATACTTTTGACGGTTTACTCGGTGCTAAAGTATCAAGTAATATCAATGTCAATGAAATAGTGCTAACACCTGAGCTTTACGCAATGGTCGATTATGTATTCAAGAATAAAGTTCCGGCGATTGATGCAAGATTACAAGGTATGGCTGTTCCTCTCCCAACCAACAGCTTTAAGCAAAGCAAAACAAGTTTTGATGTCGGTGTCGGTGTTACTGCTAAGCATAAAATGATGGAATACGGGCTTAACTACGATACCAATATCGGAAGTAAGTATTTCGCTCAGCAGGGTAGTATAAAAGTTCGTGTTAATTTTTAATTAACCGTTCTATAATCATAAAAAGCCTATATAGTTTGACTATATAGGCTTTTTTGCTTTATAATGTAGTCTTGAGAAGCGTCATTGCGAGGAGCGAAGCGACGTGGCAATCTCTTCAAATATCCTGAGATTGCTTCGTCAATTACTTCGTAATTTCCTCGCAATGACGATAAAAACTTAAATAAAAAATTATGTTAGATAATATTAGAAAAACTGCCGATAGTTTTATAATGCGGATTTTATTCACAATGATAGCTTTTGCTTTTGTCGGCTTTGGTATTAAAGATGTATTAAACGGAAGAAGAAGCGGCGATATTGTTACTTTTTCTCATGTGAAACATATCTCCCAGGAAGATTTTTTAAGAGCAAAATCTTTAGAAATTAATGCTATAAGTAAGCAAACGGGGACAAGTTTAACGGATGAAGAAATAGCACAGTTAAATATTGATAACCGAATCCTAAAAAGGCTTGTTTACGATAATGTCTTAGATTATTTAGTGAGTTATTATGACTTAGATCTAAGTGATGATACAGTTAAAATTTTAGTTAAAGAATCACCGGTTTTTAAAAATGAGCAAGGTGTTTTCAATATAGAAATTTTTAAAACTTATTTTAGAAATTCTTATATGGATGAAGAAAAATATTTATTAAACTTCAAAGAAAAAACTCTGAAAAATATTTTTGTCGGTACTTTTGTAAAAAGTTTCTATGTTCCTAAAGCTATGACTGACAATATAGTAGATTATATGGCTGAAAAAAGAGAAGTAGAATTGATACAAATAGATTTACAAAATAAACCGAAAGATTTACAAATCTCTACTCCTACCGGTCAGCAATTAAAAGATTTTTACCAAGATAATAAAACCGTGTTTGAGGTACCTGAGAAACGCAGCTTTGCTTATATTAAAGCTAATATTAAGGATTTAAAAGTCTCAGTTACTCAAGATGAGTTGTTAGAATTTTATAATGAAAATAAAGATGAATTCGGTGATCAAAGTTTTGAAGCGGTACAAAAACAATTACATGATTTATTAAAGGCTCAAAAAATCGACATACTTAATATGGAGTTTGCTAAAAAGCTGGAAGATGAGACGGCAGCCGGTTCTAGTTTAGTTGAAATTGCCGAAAAATATAAGCTACCGATACAAAACGTTAACTATATCAGTTATGCAGAGCTTATTGAAGATAAAATAATTGCTGAAAATGCCGATAGTATTTTTGAGCTTTCGGAAGGTGAATTATCTTATCCTATAGAAACAGAGGATAAAAGCTATCTTATATTGGTAGAATTAAAGTCTATTCAGCCGGCAAAAATACCTGAATTTGATGCTATTAAAGAGCAGGTAAATAAAGCTTGGATAAAGCGGAATATTGCAGATGTAAACTTAAAGATTATCAAGGATTTAGCAAAGGAATATAATGCAGATCAAGAGAACATAAAAGAGCTTAAAGCTACCGGAATAAAAATAAGCCAAAAAAGCTATATTAGATCCGAAATGGAAAATGATCTGATGCTAACTCCTGAAATATTATTATCAATTTTTAATACTAAAATAGGAAGTAATACGCCTGTATTTCAAGTAGGCGATGAAGTATATTTTGCACATATTAAATCTAGAAGTATCGATGAATTAACAGCTAAAAATATTCGTGTCAATTCAGAAAAAAATATAATATATAATATTAAAAATTCTGTAATTGACGAGCTAATTAACTACATAATTATTCAGAATGATATGCAGGTAAAAGCTAATTTTAGTAAGTAGCGAAATCCATCAGGTCATACCGTATCGTCATTGCGAGGAAATTACGAAGTAATTGACGAAGCAATCTCAGGATATTTAATGAGATTGCCACGCAGCTTATGGCTGCTCGCAATGACGATAAAATAAGCCGCACATTATAAACAAAAAAATAACACTATGAGCTTTAAAGATTTACCGGAGTTTGTAAAATTTTTAGAAAAAAACGGTGAGTTAAAGCGTATTGCTCTTGAGGTTAAAACTGACTTAGAAATTACTGAAATTAGTAGAAGAGTATTAGTACAAGGCGGACCTGCATTACTTTTTGAAAATGTTATAAAAGCCGACGGCATTAAGTCCGACATACCTGTTCTAACTAATCTTTATGCTAGTATAAATCGTATTTGTATGGGTCTTAAACTTAAGTCCCCCAAAGAATTAAGAGAACTTGGCGTTTTACTAGCATTCCTTAAACAGCCGCAACCTCCCGCATCTTTTAAAGAAACATTGTCAATGTTACCGCTTGCTAAGTGTATATTTGCTATGTCTCCTAAAACCGTATCAAAAGCAGCTTGTCATGAAATCGTCATTGACAAACCGAATATCAATATATTGCCGATCCAAAGATGTTGGCCTGATGATATTTCGCCTTTAATTACTTGGGGTATAGTAGTTACTAAAGGTCCAACAAAAGATAAAATCGATAATTACAACCTTGGCATATATAGAATGCAGGTTATTTCAGAAAATAAGCTATTGATGCGTTGGTTAAAGTTACGGGGCGGAGCAGAGCATCATAAACGTTGGAAAGAAGCAAAAAAAGAACCTTTTCCTGCTGCTATCGTTATCGGGGCAAATCCAGCGGTAACTTTGGCAGCAGTTACACCGATACCTGAGAATATCTCGGAGTATAATTTTGCTGGTTTACTCGGTAATGAAAAAGTAGAGTTGGTACAATGCAAAACTATTGACTTCAAAGTACCTGCACATAGTGAAATAGTGCTGGAAGGTTATGTAAGTTTAGAGAAGTATTTGCCTGAAGGTCCTTTTGGGGATCATACCGGATATTATAATGATGTTGAGGAATTTCCTGTATTTACGGTTACCGCAATAACGATGAAGAAAAATCCAGTATATTTAAGCACCTATACAGGAAAACCGCCTGATGAGCCATCAATCTTAGGTGAAGCATTAAATGAAATTTTTATTCCTATATTGCAGCAACAATTCCCAGAAATAGTCGATTTTTGGCTTCCACCTGAAGGTTGTTCATATAGAGTTGCGGTAGTATCAATTAAAAAATCCTATCCTGGTCATGCTAAAAGAATAATGCTTGGGATTTGGTCTTACTTACGGCACTTTATGTATAGTAAGTTTATTATAGTTGTAGATGACGATATTGATGTTCGTAATTGGCAAGAAGTAATTTGGGCAATAGCAACAAGAAGCGATCCAAGGCGTGATACGAGCTTTCTAGATAATTCCCCGATAGATTATTTGGATTTTGCATCTCCTGAGTCAGGCCTTGGTAGTAAAATGGGAATAGATGCAACCGATAAAATATACCCTGAGACAAATAGAAAATGGGGTAAAAAAATAGAAATGAGTCAGGAAGTTATCGACAAGGTTAATAGTATGTGGAATAGTTTAAAGATATAAGGTATACTCGTTTAATTTGAAAAATTGGCGTCGTTGTTTCATATTTTTTGATCCTCACATACTAGTATATACGCTGCGGTCCAAAAATCGGTATTTTAGTACCTTGTGAGTATGTTAGAAATCTTGGTTTTGAGAAAATTGATTTTGTCAGATATTGCATGGGGAGGTACATTCCTTGCTATAATTATCGCCTACTTCAAAGCAAAAAATATGTTCATAGTGCTACTTTCTTTACTATTTTGCTTGATTATACTCATCCTGGCGAGCTTGGAATATTTTTTAATGAAGCTACGATTAACTACATTAAGGAAGATATAAAACTAAAAGGCTATTTTGATGGGTAATATTTATCAAATAGCTTTAGTTTACTAAGGGCTAATGATTTAATTTAGACATTTTTTGTCAATAATTACTTACTCGGTAAAAACCGATGCCTTTTGATTTGCTATATTGGAATGCGAATTCTACTAACTTGCTGGCAAAAATGTATTAGGAATATTTATAAAATACATATTGTAATAACTTGCTAAAAGAGTCTAATAATTTAGAGGTACTCGGAACAAAAATAGATCTTGGAAAAGTTGATTGTAACTCTTTTTTCGTAGCCGCAAAAGAAGATCATATAGCTCCATGGCGTTCAATATATGATGGAGTAAAATTATTAAACGGACATAAGATTTTTTGTCTCACGGATCGGATTCAGGGCATGTAGCAGGTATAGTTAACCCTCCTGCTAGTGCTAAATATAATTGGCTTAATGACTACTTACGTTTAAATAGTCATGAGTGGCTTATGAAAGCTACGGAATATAAAGGCTCATGGTAGAATTATTGGCTTAATTGGCTTATAAAAAATAATGATAATAAGCTAGTATATTCTTTAGATTATCAGAATTTAGAGGTTATTGAAGAAGCTCCAGGAAGTTACGTAAAGAAGTAGGTGTTGTTGGTGGCAATCTCATGAGATTGATCCGTCAATTACTTTGTAATTTTCCTCGCCATGACGGAAAAGCCGATCTATGCAACGCCTAAAATATAAATAAGTCATGAAGAGAAAAAATAATAAATTTATAGAAATATCTATTGCCTTTATCTTGGGAATTGCTTTAGGTATTTATGGACAGAATCTGGATTATTTTACTAATCTAATAAGTCAAAAATCATTAGCTTTATCTGCTCTGCAAATAAAGCATTACAATATTTCAGAGCTTTCAAGCAGTAAAGTTAGTACATGTTTTACTCCGCCTGCCGGTTGTACTAAGTTTATAGCCAATCAGATAGATAAAGCTGAAGAATCTATTTATATGCAGGCATACGGTATGAGCGATGCGTTAATTACTACTGCACTTATTAATGCACAAGCGCGAGGAGTAAAGGTTAGAATATTGCTTGATCGTAGTAATTTAAAGCAAAAATTTTCTAAATTACATGAATTACAACGAGCAAAAATTGATGTAGGTATAGATAAAGTACCGGGAATCGCTCATAATAAAGTTATAATTATTGATAAAAAGAAAGTAATAACCGGTTCGTTTAATTTCACGGCTGCTGCCGATAAACGTAATGCTGAAAATGTAATTATTATAGAAGATCAGGGGCTAGCAGAATCTTATTTACAAAATTGGTTAAACAGAAAGGCGAGCAACTGAGAGGAGATTTCCACTATGTCATTCCTGCGAAAGCAGGAATCCATTAGCTAAAAGATATAAATAGATTTTAAACATTTTTGATGACATTCACTAGCTTGTTTGAAATCTTTAGAAGTTGTTGCTTCTTTAGTAGTATTCAAAATAGTATTAACATTATTTTGTATAATTTTGGAATTTTTCTTAAGCAAAGATTGCATGCTTTCTGTAGCAATTTTAGTTATAAAAAAATATTCATAGTTCTTTGCAATAGAACTCATATAAAATGCTGGATGCATATAGGATTTCATTAAATCTAAAAATTGTGTATTATTTCACATTATTCATTCTCATAAAATAAATTAAATTTTTTACTTAAAAAATTTTTTGTGTTTTATAGGTTACGTATATGTAAACATAAACCCTCAATTCATGCTAACATTTATAAAATTATGAGTTGATTGTTAGCATTAAGAATAATATTAAAAATAGTTAAGTTTTTATAAATGTTAGATACATCAATTCAAGCATTAATAAATAAGTGGCAAAAATACCTCGTTTTGCAAAGAAATTACTCTAATCATACAGTAATTTCTTATAATAATGACCTTAAGCATTTCCTTGAGTTTATGAATTATTATAATTCAGAGCTTGTAACGATAAATCATATTAAAACCGCGGATATAAGATTCATCCGAAGTTGGCTTGCAAAACGTAACTGTGATAATTTTACCACTTCTTCAATTTCACGTGGTTTATCTGCAGTAAAAAATTTTTATAGGTTTTTAGAGAAAACAACACAATTAAATAGTCATATAATTTTTTCTATAAAATCTCCTCAAAAGACTAAATTGTTACCAAAAGCTTTATCGGAAGATGATGTAGTAATATCACTTGAACATATTGAAGAATACGGAAATGTTAAGTGGGTAGAACTTAGAAATAAAGCCCTACTTGTTCTTATATATGCTTCAGGTCTACGTATATCGGAAGCATTATCAATTACGAAACTTCATCTACAAAATCTAGAATTTATAAGAATAATAGGTAAAGGTAGTAAAGAAAGAATAATTCCGTGGTTACCAATTGCTAAAAATTTAATTACCCAATATTTAGAAATATTGCCATATAAGTTAGGTGATAATGAACCCATATTTAGAGGAAAGCAGGGTAAGAAATTGCAGCCACCGGTATTTAATCGTGAATTAATTAAATTAAAGCATTTTTATGGTTTACCACAGCATTTAACTGCTCATTCATTTAGACATAGTTTTGCTGCACATTTGCTTGAGCATGGTGCAGATTTACGCTCTATTCAAGAGCTATTAGGTCATAAAAGTCTCTCTACTACACAAAACTATACTAAAACAAGTATAAAGCATTTAGAAGCTGTATATACTACCGCATATCCAATTAAAAAATAAAATATATTATTAATATATTCATAATCTTCTTGCGTTAATTTTAAGTTATATACTATTTTATAAACCTTATAAACATAATATATTAAAGCTAATATTGAGATATTAATATGCTAGAAACGCCTAAATTACCTATGGGATATAAACCTTCTCAAGATGAAGAATATATGTGTCCTAATCACCTAGAATATTTTAGACAAAAACTTTTAAGATGGAAAGAGGATTTATTAAAGGAATCTCAAGAGACTTTAAATCATTTAAAGGAAGAAAATTTAAAAGAATCCAATCTTAGCGATTGTGCTACTCATGAAACAGAAAGAGCTTTTGAGCTTCGTAGTAGAAATAGATATTGTAAATTAATTAGTAAAATAGAAGAAGCATTATCACGTATTAAAAATGGGGAATACGGTTACTGTGAAGAAACAGGCGACCCAATAGGTATAAAAAGATTAGAAGCACGACCTATTGCTGCATTATGTATTGAAGCTCAAGAGCGTCATGAAAATTATGAGAGAAGTCATTTGGATGAGCCTGGGAATTAAGTAGCTAGGTAATTTATGTGCGTGGATCGCAGGAATCCAAAAACATTTAATGTCACCCTGTGGCTTGACCACGGGGTCTAGAAAAACAAATTATTATATTAATAATTTTAGTATTTTTAACTAGATTCCGCGATCAAGTCGCGGAATGACAATAATTCATTTTTGCAGGCATGACACTTGAACATCTAAAACCTAAAGAAGTTAGAGCATTTACTGTTTCAAATAAAGGTAATCCCATAACATTTGAATATGAGCCGGAAATAAATGAGATAAAAGCTTCTGCATAACCGGAAATTTTACATCCGCCGGCTTTATCTATTCCCTCATCCAAAGAACAATAAAAATTAATCTCTTCATCACTTAATTTTTTGAACTTAACAATAGTCTGAACTATTTTTTGTCTAACTGTAAGCTGATCATTCTCTTTTTTGATAATACATAAACCGGTATAGACACGATGACGACGCCCGGATAACATCTTAATACAATTCTTGACTTCTTCATAAGTATTAGCTTTCGGCAATATTCTTCTACCTACTGCCGCTACGGTATCGGCAGCTATAATTATAGCTGATTCCTCTATTTGAGATGCAATTTTTATAGCTTTTTCGTAAGCAAGTCTTATGGCTAAGGGAGCGGGTAATTCTCGCAAATTAGGTGTTTCGTCTATATCTGCCGGAATAATTTGTGAAGGGATAATTTTGATTCTGTTTAGTAACTCAATCCTTGCAGGAGAGCTTGATGCTAATATAATCGGTAGGTTTTTTCTGTTCTGCTTCATACTTATAAAGACTAGTGACGATGAATCACACGCCCCTTAGTTAAATCATAAGGAGTCATTTCTACCATAACTTTATCTCCTAGTAATATTCTGATACGATTTTTACGCATCCTACCGGAAGTATGAGCAATAATTACATGATCATTCTCAAGCTTTACTCTGAAAGTAGCATTAGGTAAAAGTTCAAGTACTGTACCTGTAAACTGAATGAGGTCGTCTTTTGACATTATAATTTATGTTTTTATGGTCGGGGCGGAGAGATTCGAACTCCCGACCCTCTGGTCCCAAACCAGATGCGCTACCAGGCTGCGCTACGCCCCGATAATTAATTATGTCTATACTATATACTCTATTATTCGTAGCAAATCAATTTGTTTATGTAAAAATTTATAGATTTTACCTAGAAAAAGTGGTTTTGTTAGGTTCTAAGTGTCATTGTGTCAGTCCTGCGGCTTTGTTGTATGGCCCTTATGTGCATACCCGTGGAAGCGGGAATCCAGTCTTTTTTGCTGTCATACTGTGACTTGACCCCGGTCTTGTATAACAGACTGTGTCCTGAGATCCCGCAATCAATTTGCAGCATGACATTAAAGATTACTGGATTTCTGCTTTCGCAGGAATGACATAAGAGGTACAAAAATTAATAAAGTTTTGCAGTTTTTACTAAGAAGCTAAAATAGATAGGTTTTACCCTTGTATTTCTTAAGTTTTATATACGATTTGCCGAATTAATTTATTTTAAACAAAAATTAGGAGGAGATGCGAATATATTAAATTTTGTTGGTAATAGTACGGTTATCGGTAATGTAGGAGCTACAAATCCGTTTAATATATTAAATGTTCAAGGCAATAATGCTGGTACAATAAACCTTGCTACGGGCGGTAATTTAGCGGCAGTAACAAGTAGCAGAGGTGTTAACGGCATTGTTAATGTTTTAGGAGTAGGTATGCTTGGACCTGTAACAGGTATTGCGGCTTTGAATCTTAACGGAGCAGGGGATGTTGTGATAGTCGGAGCATCTAGTACAAATACTCTTACCATAAATAATGCAGGTGTGGTAGCTATAGTTGTGGGGGGTTTTACCAGTAATGCTGCGGTCGGAGCAGGCCAACTTACAACAAATACTACGGGTAATATTATTGGCGGAACAGGAACATATACAGGAAATATTACCGGTAATGCAACTTTTGGTGGGGCCAGAACTATTAATATAACAGTTATTACAGGACAGACTGATTTTAAAGGGTCTGCAGGTACGGTTAACGTTAATGATGTCAGTACTTTAGCAGCAGTGACAAGTAGTGCAGCAACTAACAGTAAGTTAGTATTTTTAGGAGGCGGTAGCGTTACCGGAGTCATAAATAATATTGGAGCAATTACTGTTAATGCAGCAGGTAATAAAACGGTTATCTTTCAAAAAAGTGTATCCGCTACTTCTTTAACACTTGGTAACAATGCTGTGGCGAATTTACAAGACTCGCTTACAACAAGCGGTAACGTGGATTTTACCAATGGCGGTATTTTAGAGTTTTCGGGAGCAAATCCTGCAGGTTATTTACTTAACAGCAAAATCAAAAACGGGAACACAGGAACATTAAACGTTTATACTACCGGCACTACTTTAACGGCTACTGATTCAAGTATAGGTACGGTAAACACAATTAATATCGGGCAGGGAAATGCAGCCGCAGCATTTACGATAGATGTATCTAACAAGGCTTTAACGCTAGGAAGTGGTATTAATTTGAATAATACTAAATCCGTATTTGGTTTAACTACTAGCAACCATCAACAAGTTACCTTTATGAATAGTGTCGATGGTTTTGCCGGTTGAGGTGGTAGCGTCAATTTAAGTAGTACTTCTAGTATTATACCTAATAACAATGTGTTAACTTTGCAGGGTAATTTTGGTAATGAAACTCCTGGTACAAAGGCAAATCCCCTTGCTGTTATAAATGTTAGTGGTAATGTCGGCGTTGTTGGTACTAATGCTATGTTAGGTACAAATGGACTTGATATGAGTAATACTGCAGTGCTTACTATTGCTGCTGGCGGGGTGTTTTTGCCGATGCATCACTTACCTCGGCTAAGATTGCCCAAATTAATATTGGTGAGGTTAATGCTGGACCAGCCGTTTATGCCCTTGAGGCATTAAACGGTGATTTTCCATTAGATGCATCAGGTGTTACATTCGTGAATCCCGCATCTGTTTTAAAGTTAATGACTACCGTAGCTAGCGGTAAGAACAGTACTATAGAGTTAACAGGTAATGTAGAGTCAGTTGTTTCAAATATCGGTGTAGTTGAGATAAATGCAAGAAATGCTAATACCAAGTTAACAATAGATGGTATGGCTAATAAGTATGCTATCGGAACAAAAGCAAATCTGGTGAGTAAAGTACAACTTACAGGGCACGGAACACTGGTAATAACTGCTCTTAATACCCCAAATATCGACGTATCCGTTGTAAAAGTTGCTATATGATAGTTGGATCAAATGTTTTTTTCTCCACTCCTTCCGGTCCTATTAATAGCGAGTTTGGGGCTGTAAAGATTGATAGTAATATGAATTTCCAAAATAATGCCGGTACCGCACTATTTGCTAGTGATATAGCAAATAATATAACATTAGCTATTACCGGTAATATAACAAGTACCGGAGGTACTAACGGTACTATAGGTACAGTTGACGGTAATGGAAATTCAACGAATACAATTATGAACCTTGCAATGTTAAAAGCGGGTGCTGACAACAGCACTGTTACGATTAACGCCGGCGGTAATATGTCAATTGCTGAAATCCAAGGAACCGGCACGGGTCATATAGTGTTTGCTCAAGCAACTAATTTAACCGGTGATATTAACATCACAGGCGGTAAAGCTGTGGATTTAATGTTTACCGGTTCAAGCAGCGTTACGTTAGTGGAGCTATAGGTAAGCAGTACTTCAAAAGTGGGTGATATAACTATTAGCGGTGATGTATTAAATTGTACCGGAGGTATTAATGCAGGATATGTAATATTAATAAATGGTGGCGACATAAAATTTAAGGGAACAACGAATAGTTTAGATATTTCTGAAGGATCAAGCTTTTCTCCTTTTGCTTTAGCTATAAATCCTGAGGATAGCGTGGTAATTTTTGATGAATCTACTGCTATTACTTATTCCAGTAGTATAGGTACTAAAGGAATGGTCGATATAGTTCAAATAGACGGGGGTGATGTTACAATTCGAGGTACCGTGAAAACAGGCTCGATTTCATTTACTACTGCTCAGTCTGCAACTTTAGGCCTTAATAATACAAGTATAATAAATGAATCAATTACGACCACAGGTAATAAAATCCATACTCTTGCAATATCAAATGATTTAACAACTGGAGCTAGCGATAGTGGTTCGGTACCAAGTAATAATCAAGGTACGGCAATATTTAACGCTAATAATGGTTTTGCCGATGATTTAGGCGGTGAGAATTTAAACCTTAAACTAGTTTAGTAGTAATAAAGACACGGTAAAAGGGGATACCTATGCTAAAGATATTACTATTGATGCCGATAAATCAGCGGTATTTACCGGTTATAACAGTAGAAGTTTAGACATTCCGTCAGCCACGGTCGGCGGTGTTAAAGTGCCAAGAGCAACAACAAAATTTCATTACAAAACAAAAATCGTTTCAGAGAACTTCAAAGGGAGCAGCAGCAACTCTTCAGCAGAATACACTAATGCTGTACTTGTACAAGCACCGATTAACGGCGGTAGTCATAAATTCGATGATGATGTATGGTTACAAAAAGTGGTAACATGCACTAATGCTATTACTTTTGCACCGAAGAAAACCGCTTTTATTGCATTGGATTTAGGAGCAAATACTATAAGCAACAATGATGTTTACCTGTGATAATACTAGCGTAAATGTCGGGGACAATATCTCAGGAAGTAATATACCTTTCGATCTTGGTAATAATAAAGTTACTTATACAGGCTCTGCTACTCCTACCGGTGAGTTTATTATAAATGTCTTCTATGATACTATAAATGCAGGGCAAACAGGCAACGCTAATAGTAGTAATATAGTACTCGCAAGCGGTAGTACCTTTGATTTATCAAATGTTTCTTCAATTAAAGTATTTTTAACTGCACAAAATAATCCGTTTGCTATTGTATTGGGCAGGGTAGTGCTTATCCTATCATCACCACGGCAGGAGGTAATATCATAGTCGGTAATGCTGCAAGCTTACCGTTTAATGTAACCGCTAATGAAGGTGGTTTTATCAGATGGCAAATTACAGGTAATTCCTTTGTACTTTTACCGATAGAACCAACAGGAGATGTAACAATAGATAATATCATCAAAATTTTAATAAATACTCTTGTCGGTAATGTTATAGTAAATACCCTTGTAGGGCAAAGACGAGAAGTAGTTGAACATCTCTTACCTATAATTCAAAGACCTTCAAATGAGATATAGAATAACTACTCCGCTTATAACCCCAATGGGGTCGTTCCGTCGGTCCGAGTGTTGGAGGTTTTAGCTCTCTACAGTCGCCACCAACTAGCGGTAGTGTAGTTAACAATATATATGTTCCGCCTACCACTCCGGGTGGCTACGACGTAACACCTAGCAATCCGGCAGGATATAATACTCCGACTACTCCGGCTCAGGCCACAGACGGATTTGGTCCTAACGGACCTGGTACAGGAGGAACTACAGGAGGTAATATTGGTACAGGCGGCGGTAGCCCCTCAGTTGGTACCGGTGGTTTTGGTCCTAACGGTCCTGCTAATGTCGAAGGCAATCCTTCCGGTCCGAATGCTTCCTTCGGTCGTAACGACTCCAACCTCAAACGTAGGCGCTAACCAGTTATCAACTGGAGGAAGCGATAGCTTTGGAGGTACTACGGGTTATAACAGTCCGTCAACAGGTGGCTCAAGCTACAATAGTCCAGTTCCTGGTTCGGATGTATACAGTCCATCAACGGCTTCTAGTGGTTAGAGTGGTGCCGGTGGCCCAAGTTATAATAGTCCTGCTGCAACCGGTATGCTAATAGCGGTAACTCTTCAGCACAAGGGAGCAGTTCTAGTTTGGGAGGTATAACTAAAGGCGGTGTAACCAACAGCAGAAGTAGTCCATACGGTAATAGTGGTAATCCTAAAGCAACAGGTGTGTCTCCCACTAATAATAGTAACGGCATGGGTAAGTAGTTCCGGTAGCGATATGTCTGCTATAGGTAGTAGCCGAGATAATTCTGCAGGTACAAGTAGTGGTGGAAGCTCAGGTAGCGGAATAAGTCATGCTAAAGCGAACGACGGCTTTAATGCTGCACAAGATAATACTAGTATCGGTAATCAAAAAGTAAGAGAGAGTTAAGGCTCTTGAAGATGAAAATAACAACGCTACAAATCCTGCAGCAGAAGATGCCACATCACGTAAGAGAGGTGTAGCTGTCGGAGGCGGTGATTGTGAACTTGATGAAAGTAAAGCTAATAATTCCATTTACAGGGTATGGGCTAGCCTATATTACGGGCAGTACAAAAAGCCTTTAACGGACTGAGCGGTTATAAAGCTAAATCTACTGGTGGCTCAATCGGGGTTGATACCATTATAAACGATAATATAGTTCTGGGTGCTGCTTATACTAGAGTCGATACGAAGTTACGTTACCAAAATGCTAAAGCCAGCAATGTTACTAAGGTCAGAACTAATATGGGCTCTATATACGGTTTATATAACTTTATAAATAACCTATTTATAGAAGGCGTAACCTTCTTATAGCGGTCAAATAGTTGGGGGTTATAATTATCTATGGAAAGAAACTTCATTTGCTATGATTTAGGGGCAGGTGCAGTAATTAAGAAGGGTAGAATGGAGTACGGAGTGCATTACAGTCTGAACTTAGCTAAAAAATACCATGCTTAGTCCGGTACGCTAAGACTTAAAGTAAACTTCTAAAAACCGAATAGTGGATTACTATATAATCAGCTGTTTGCATAAAATTAAATAATAAGTTGAATTTGTATAAGGATTATTATATTAGTATTTGTAATTATTTTTCGGGAACTGCGATAGTTTTTATGGTAATTGCATGTAGTTTTTTATTTAATATTTCAGACATGAGGGCGTTTTTTACTAATTTATGTTGATTAATTAAAGAAAGTCCATTAAATTGAACGTCTGATATTTCTAAGGCATAATGGTCTTGATCTCCTACTAAATCAGTAATTTTTATTGTACTGTTTGGAAATGATTCTTTAAGTATTTTTTCTAACTCTTCTACAGATATTGCCATTATTTTATCAATATTAATTTAAGTATTAATTAAAGTTTTTTTGCTTAAAGTAAAGCTTTATATGAATTTTTATTATAGAATTTTAAACATTCATTGATAAAATCGACTCTTATGCATATAATCATTAATATTATTATGTCATTTATTAATTATTATGAAAAAAGAAACTGAAGAATTAAAATTATTTATCTTAGAATGTTTAAGTGAGAAAAAAGCAGAAGATATTGAGGTAATTGATTTAACAGGAAAACATAAATTAGCCGATTATATTATATTTGCTAGCGGTCGTTCGACTAAAAATGTTGGAGCAATTGCTGAATATGTAGCTTTAGAATTAAAAAATAATGCTGGTATAAATAGTAATATTGAGGGGCTTGGTAAATCAGAATGGGTACTAATAGATGCAGGTACTATTTTAATTAATATTTTTTATCCTGAAGTACGGGAGCATTTTAAGTTAGAAGAAATTTGGAAAAGATGAACGATCATATTCTTATTAATGTTATAATTTTACTCGGTACTGCGGTTTTTATCGTGGCTATACTTAAACGTCTTAGATTAAGTCCGGTACTTGGTTACTTAATTGCCGGAGCTGCAATAGGTGATCACGGTTTAAAAATCGTAACATATGACCAAACTAAGTTACTAGGTGAACTTGGTGTAGTATTTCTATTATTTGCGATAGGACTTGAGTTATCCTTCGAGCGATTAAAAGCTATGAGACGATATGTATTTGGTCTCGGTAGTTTGCAAGTTTTAACAACCGCTATAGTAATTGCCGGTGCAATGGTGCTTATAGACGGCAATAGTAGTGCGGCTATTATTACCGGCGGTGGTCTGGCCCTTTCATCTACGGCACTTGTTATGCAGGTTATTGAGGAAAATCGTAGTCAATCAACGCAAATAGGGAGAGTTTCTTTAGCTATTCTGTTACTACAAGATTTAGCCGTAGTGCCATTGCTTGTGATAGTTCCGTTACTTGCCGGTAACAATAAAGCCTCGCTTGCAGCGGCTCTTGGTATTGCACTCTTAAAAGCCGTAACGGCCTTACTTACGATATTTATTGTCGGTCGTGTTTTTCTTCGTCCTGTATTTTCATTCATTTCATCAGAAAGTAATAATGCAAGCGAATTACCTATTTCGATGACTTTATTAATAGTACTTTCTGCTGCTTGGGCTACCGAAACATTTGGTTTATCTTTAGCTCTAGGAGCATTTGTTGCCGGAGTATTAGTTGCGGAAACTGAATTTAGATTGCAGGCAGAGGAAAGTATTTATCCTTTCAAAAGTTTATTTTTAGGATTGTTTTTCATGACCGTGGGTATGAATATCGATGCCCTAGAAATGTATGAAAAAATATCTCATATTCTTACTTTATCTATTGCTTTAATAGGTATAAAAACCTTAATCATAACGGCTTTTTGTATTTTATTCGGTTTTAATAAAGGAGTTGCTTTTTATTCAGGCTTATTATTATCGCAAGGCGGAGAGTTTGGTTTTATATTATTCAGTTTAGGTAAAGATAGTGGAGTATTAGAAGAAAGTACTGCCGATATATTATTACTCGTAGTTACTTTTACTATGGCACTTACTCCATTACTTGCAGCTTTAGGGCAAAAGATTGCTGAGAAAGTGGATAAAGGACTTGGTAAAACTCCGACTCAAATGATTGAGCTTGGTGCAAGAGATTTAACAAACCATATTATTATTGCCGGACTCGGTAATACCGGTAAAATGGTAGCAAGAGTTTTGGAAGCAGAAGGTATAAGTTACGTAATACTTGATTTAGATGATGATAGAGTAAAAGAAGAGCTATCAAACGGTTTGCCGGTTTTTAAAGGTGATGTATCGCAAGCCGATACTCTAAAGGCATTAGGTACGGAAAGAGCATTCGCTATAATACTTACTATGAATAATCAAGTAACTATCAAGAAATCGCTTAAAACAATTAGTGGTAATTATCAGGATATACCGGTTGTCGTTAAGTTAAAAAATTTAAAAAATGCTAGAGAGTTTTATGATTTAGGTGCCACAACTATTATTCCGGAAAGTTATGAGGCTGGATTACAAATAGGTGGAACAGTCCTAAAAAATATAGGTATTAGCGAGCAGGAAATTAATAGAATAAAAGTACAATTTAGGCTTGGTAATTATATAATAGCAAAAAAAGAGGATGCTTTATCTGAAGCGGAAGATAATGATTAAAATTCTTATTACTTTAATTATTGTAATATTATCAACAACAATTAATGCCGATAATAAAACATTGCCTATTCCGAGATTTGTTTCAATAAAATCTAATGAAGTAAATGCAAGGAGCGGACCAACTACTAAATCTGCCGTAGAATGGGTGTTTGTTAAAAAAGGCGAACCGGTAGAAATAACTGCAGAGTACAAGCAATGGCGACAAGTACGTGACATTAACGGCGAAGGCGGTTGGATACATTCAAGCGTTTTATCAGGTAAAAGATCAGTAGTTATTACTTCTGATAAGGAAATAGAACTTACTAAATCCGTAGATCCTAAAAGTCGAGTTATAGCAAAATTAATGCCAAAAGTTCGTTGTAGTTTAAAAAAATGTAAAGAACAATTCTGCCAAATTACATGTAAGGATTACACAGGTTGGATTTCCAAGAAAGTAATTTGGGGAGTGTATGATGATAATGATAGGTATTAAATAGGCTTCTTGCATAACCTCCTTCTAAAGGTAATTTGTACGTCAATCCGGTATTCGCATCCTCATGTACTTTTATGTACGCTGCAGTACTGTGTCCCGTGTTTCCTTCAAGTTCCTCTTTATAAGATAGGTTATGCAAGAAGCCTAGTACTGATAATAAATTGTAAAAGTAATTTACTGCTTGAAGTTAATTTGCTATGTATAAAAACTTACCAAAGATATTTAGACGGTACAAATGATGTCGCATTTAAAAAATTATTTAGCGATAAAGTAAAATTAATAAATTTATTGAACTCTCTTCTTAGGTTATCGAAAGGAGATAGAATCATAGATTTAAGCTATATAACTACTGAACAGTTACCTTTATTTCTTGAAGGGCAAAGAAGTTTGTTCGATCTAAAAGTTAAAAATGAAACCGGTAGATGGTATATAATCGAGATGCAGCGTAAAATGGAGAAAGATTATCTTAATAGAACGCAGCTTTACAGTTGTTATACCTACGTTAGTCAAATTAAGAAGGATATGTAACATAAGGATTTATTGCCGGTAGTAATAATTTCTATCATAGGAGCAAAAGCTTTGCCTGATGAATTGCCGTATATTAGTTATCATCATATAAAAGAAAGCAATCCCCATAAACAATATTTGTTTTCATTAACTTATGTATTTATTGAACTAGGGAAGTTTAAAAAAAATGATCTTAAAGATGATGATACCGATGAATGGTTGCATTTATTAAAATATGCTTCGCAAGAACAAGAACCGCCAAAAGAGATTAAAGATGAAATTGTGTTATCGGCATATGCAAGTTTAGAGCAATATAAATGGACAGAATAGGAGCATGATATTTTAGAGCTGAAATGGCTATACAACAAGAAATAGACAAGTTTAAAGAAAAGTTTAATGCCGGGATGGAGAAGGGCATAGAGAAAGAGAAAATTGAAACTGGAAATGCTAATAGAGAACGAACCTATAGAGAAAATAGCACGATATACTAAGCTTACAATAGAAGAAATAAAAAAGCTAAAAGCAGCAAAATATAAAGTATAGATATGTAAATGAAAACCACCTTACCCGAACGTTCTCTTAAAATTAGAGCAAGGCTTAATTTTATAGTGCAGCAGATTTTAGATATTGTACAGGAAAAATCGCTATGATTATCTTGTACGGCTCTTTTGCTAGAGGCGATTGGGTACGTGATCTACCTCACGGCTATCACATAGCGATACTGATATTTTGATAATTCTAAAAAAAGGTCAATATAAAGGATACACTGCTTTAAGATTAAAAGATAATATATATAAGATTAGAAAACACAGGAATAATAAACCCTAAGCAAATTATTCCTTATGATTCAAGAATATCGATAATTCTAGAGTCAATAGAGGAAATAAGTAGGTAGTTAGAAAAAGGACGTTATTTTTATACCGATATAAAAAAAGAAGGTATTCTTTTATATGATAGCGGTGAATTTATACTTAGCGAGGCTAAAGATTATTATGCATATTGGTTTGGTAGAGGTAAAGGTTTTTAAAGGGGCAACTACTTATTTAAACGATTTGGAGTATGCTTTATCAGCCTTTGCCATTCATCAAGCTACGGAAAGTCTTTACAGTTCTATTTTATTAGTGTTCTCAAACTACAAACCTGAATTACATAATTTACAAGAACTAGGTAGCATGGCAGAAAATTATGACAATGAATTATGGAGTGTATTTCTTCAATTAACCGAAGAACAAAAAAAGTGTTTTGAGCTTCTTGAAAAAGCTTATGTTGATGCAAGATATGATAAAAACTATAAAATTACTAAAGAACAGCTGCTTTTGTCTTATTGAAAGAATAGAAAAATTAAAAGAAATCACCGCAAGAATTAATCAGTAAGGATTGAGTGTCATTCCTAACTCAGCATTACCTGCGTGGATACCGAGTCGTCATTGCGAGCGAGACTGCAAGGAGCATGGTAATCTAGCAAAAATAATAAAAATATTAGCATTTTTAACTGGATTGCTTCATCAAAACTTGCAGTTTTTCCTCGCAATGACGGGGGCTTTTAAAGATATCTATAGTTATTGAGCAATGCCCATCAAGGTTTGAGTTTAAAGATTGATATAAATATAGTATAATATAAAACTTTTTATAGTATATTCGATGAACTGCAAAAATTGGCTGAGTCGTTTTACAAGAGCTTCAGTTCTCGCGTATTACGTTATACGCAGCTCATCTTGCCTTGTGAACTCCTCGCTCTTTTTGAAGTTGATCTTCGTATACTAGGGCCTTTAGTTTAAAGATATATATAAAAAATTATGAGTAAGAAGCTTTATATTAAGACCTACGGATGTCAGATGAATGTTTATGACTCCGTTAAGATGCAGGATTTGCTTTATCCCTTTGGCTATGAACCTACTGAAAATATTGAAGAAGCAGATGTTATTATTCTAAATACTTGTCATATCAGAGAGAAAGCAGCCGAGAAAACTTATTCTGAACTCGGTCGTATTAAGAAACTACAAGATACCAGAACAAAACAAGGTTTAAGTTCTGCAATAATAGTTGTAGCCGGTTGTGTTGCACAGGCGGAAGGGGAGGAGATTTTTACAAGAACTCCTTATGTTGATATTGTTGTCGGTCCGCAATCTTATTATAACCTACCGGAATTAATCTCAAAAGTCGTTAGACACGAAAAGCACTTAATCGATCTTGATTTTGTTGAAGAAGCAAAATTTGATCAGCTACCTGAGCAATTATATCCGCAAGGAACAAGTGCCTTTATATCGGTACAGGAAGGGTGCGATAAATTTTGTACTTTCTGCGTAGTACCTTATACTAGAGGTGCTGAATTTTCAAGAAATGTAGAGCAGGTTTACAGAGAAGCACTAAAAGTAGTTAGTGGCGGTGCTAAAGAAATTATGTTACTTGGACAAAATGTCAATGCATATCATGGTAAAGGTTCTGCAGATAAAATATTTAGTCTAGCCGATTTACTCAAACATCTAGCACAAATTCCCAATTTAGAGAGATTACGTTATACCACCTCACACCCGATAGATATGAATGATGATCTAATAAAACTGCACGGCACCGAACCTAAATTAATGCCGTTTCTACATCTACCAGTGCAGTCAGGTTCAAATAAAATATTAAAAGCCATGAACCGCAAACATGATAGGGAATATTATTTTGATATAATTAATCGCTTAAGAGAAGCAAGGCCCGATATAGTTTTATCCTCTGATTTTATTGTCGGGTTTCCCGGTGAAACAGATGAAGATTTTGAGGATACGTTAGATTTGGTCCGCAGAGTAAAATACGGTCAGTGTTATTCGTTTAAATATAGCCCACGTCCCGGCACACCTGGTGCAACTAGAACTGACCAAATACCTGAACATATAAAATCAGAGAGATTAACTATATTACAACAAGAACTCATGGCTCAGCAACTAGCTTTTAATGCAAGTTGTGTTGGTAGTACTATGGAAGTTCTATTTGATCGCAATGGTAAATTCGACGACCAGATAATAGGTAAAACTCCATACATGCAGTCCGTATATATTCAAAACCCTAATAAATCTTTACTTGGTAAAATCATTGATGTAAAAGTTACTAAGGCTTCACTTAATAGTTTAGCCGGCGAAATATTATAAGTCATGTATAAATCTCTTCTTTTTTGTTTAAAAATTTTTGCCTTCCTTATTTTAGTAGGTTGCGGGATTACTGCTTATATAATATACCACTATTCACGTGATTTGCCTGATTACTCACAGCTTACAAGTTATTATCCACCGTCGGTCACGCGTATTTATTCCCGTGACGGCAAATTAATGGAGGAATACGCTTTTGAACGTCGTGTATTTGTACCGATTAATAGCGTACCGAGTTCGCTAATAGAAAGTTTTATTGCAGCTGAGGATAAGAATTTCTATAACCATCCCGGCGTTGATTTGCTTGGAATAGTTAGAGCGGCATTTTTAAACATATCTAATTATTTACATCATAGGCGTATGGAAGGAGCGTCTACCATTACTCAGCAAGTGGTTAAAAATTTTCTGCTAACTAACGAAGTTTCTCTTGAACGTAAGATTAAAGAAGCGATTCTTTCTTATATGATTTCAAGAGTATTTACTAAGGATCAAATTTTAGAATTATATCTTAATCAAACATTTTTTGGTCGTGGTGCATACGGTGTTGCGGCAGCTGCACAAAATTATTTTAATAAATCCATAGAGGAACTTACTATTGCAGAATCAGCTTTTATTGCAGCACTGCCTAAAGCTCCTTCCGAACTTAATCCTGAGAGAAACTATGCTAGAGTAAAAGCTCGTCGTGATTACGTAATAGCACGTATGTTTGAAGATGGTTATATAACAAGAGACGCTGCGAAAGAAGCTATGGATAGCCCGATAGTTTTGCGTAAACGAGCTAAAGAAGAAACTGTTACGGCAGATTATTATGCTGCACAGGTCAGAGAAGAAGTAATTAGGATGTTAAATAGTAAGGAAGAATTTTATACCGGAGGTCTTACTATCATTACTTCGTTAGATGCAAAGATGCAGCAATTAGCTGAAAACTCTCTAAGAAAAGGTCTAAGGGAGTTTGATAGAAGGTGTGGTTTTAGAAAGCCTATAGCTAATATTTCTCTTGATAATTGGCAAGGAGAGCTAAAAAAACTACCGACTCCTCCATCGCTTTTAGAGTATAAATTAGCTGTAGTTCTAGATGTAGCCGATAATCATGTAGAGATTGGACTTATAGACGGCAGCAAATCTAAGATGCCTATTGCTGAAATGAAATGGGCAAGAAGTAATCTTAAATCAGTTAAGACCTTGCTTAAAAAAGGTGATGTGATAGTGGTTGAGGCTATAAAAGAGGGGTATGCTCTTCGTCAGATTCCTGAAGTAAACGGTGCTATTATGGTTATGAACCCAAATACCGGACAGGTACTTGCAAGCGTCGGTGGTTATGATTTTTCCACAAGTAAATTTGATAGAGTAACTCAAGCACTTCGTCAACCCGGTTCTTTGAGTAAAACCTTTGTTTATTTAGCAGCTCTTGAAAACGGTGTTAAGCCGAATCAGATTTTTAATGATGGACCTATTGAGATTTCGCAAGGTCCAGGGATGCCTAGTTGGCGTCCTAAAAATTATGAGGGTAAGTTTTTAGGTGAAATCACTATGCGTACTGGTCTTGAAAAATCTCGTAATCTTATAACCGTAAGAGTCGCAACTGCCGTAGGACTTACAAAAATTGTGGATATAATTAAGCGTTTCGGTATTAATAATGAACCAAAAAAAGTTTACTCTATGGTACTTGGTTCAATTGAAACTACACTTAGCAGAATGACTAATGCTTATGCAATTATTGCTAATGGCGGTAAAAAAGTTAAGCCTCATTTTGTAGAATTAATTAAAGATCGTAACGGTAAAATTATTTATAGGCGAGATGATAGAGAATGTCTTGCTTGTCATGTTTCGGATAGTAATTTAGATACCGCAATATTAGAAATACCGAAAGAATATATCTATAGAGTTACGGATGAAGCTAGTGATTATCAAATTACTTCGTTTTTAACCGGAGCAATAGATAGAGGTACCGGTTATGCTGCGAAGAAGTTAGGGAAAATTATCGGCGGAAAAACCGGTACTAGTAACGATAGTAAAGATACATGGTTTGTAGGTTTTACACCCAAAATAGTAGTTGGCAGTTATGTGGGCTATGATACACCGAAAGAGCTTGGAAAAAGAGCAACAGGTTCAAACGTAGTATTACCGATTTTTATTGATTTTATGAGTAATGCTTATAAGGATGAGCCATCGCTGTCTTTCAAAGTTCCAGATTCAATTAAGCTAATTGCCGTAGATAAAGCAACTGGTAAAATTACACCAAGCGGTACTGTTATAGAAGCATTTAAAGTAAATAATGTTCAGATGCTTGAGAATGAAGATATGATTGATAATCAAGATAATAATGATATTTTTGATTATGTACCGAGTAAGGAAGATCAATCGCAGGAAATTTACTAAACTGTATAATTAGTTTAAGCCGATGTCATGCCCTGTTCTCTATATCATGCAACAAAACCCCCTATTTTTATTTTAACCTATGAAAAAAATTATTTTATATCTCACTGCCCTAATATCACTTACTATACCTTTTATAACTCGAGCGGATTATTTTTTAGTTAATGAAAATTATAAACCAAGAAGGTAATTCAAGAAGGTAATTGCAAGTCTCGTTATGCTCCATGCTCAACATTTAAAATTGCTATAAGTTTAATGGGTTATGATGATGGGTTTTTAATTGATGAAACTCATCCAAAATTACCTTTTAAAGAAAGATATGCTGACTATCTTGAAGTTTGGAAACAATCCCAAACACCTAAAGATTGGATGAAGAATAGCTGTGTTTGGTATTCTCAGATTATTACTAAAGAATTAGGTATTGAAAAATTTCGTGATTATGTAACAAAATTTGATTATGGTAATCGTGATATTTCAGGAGATAAAGGAAAGAATAACGGTTTAACTAATGCATGGCTTTCTAGTTCTTTAGAAATTTCACCGTAAGAATAATTAGCTTTTCTTCAGAAACTAGCAGAGAATAAATTGCCTGTAAGTGTTAAATAAAGCCCAAGAAATGACTAAAAATATTTTGTTTATTGAAGATTTTGTAGATTGTTGGAAGCGTTACGGTAAAACAGGCAGCGGTAATAAATTTAGCCAAGATAGAACTGTAAAGTTAAAGGATCGTAAAATCGGATGGTTTATAGGTTGACTACAAAAAAATGACAGAACAGTTTTCTTTGTACATTTCATTGAAGATAATAATAAAAATTATGATTCTTATGCAGGGCAACGTTCTAAAGAAGCAGCGAAAGAAAAGCTAAAAGAATTGATAAATAAAGAATTGGAATACATCTCAATTTTTATTTTCAAGGAACAACCAACAGTGAATTTGCTATTGGTTGTTGATTAAAAAGCAATACTCTAGGTTATCTATACTTATAAGTACCTTCTTCTTCATAGGAGACTCCGGTCATATCTACTACAGCATGATCATTATCAAGTAGAGTGTTATTTTCAGTAGTAACATCTTCATTAATTTCAGTAGCAAGTTTTTCAGCTTCAATTTCATCAATATATTGTTTTAATTTAGCTTTTGTTGTGTTTTTATTTCTAACATACCAAGTTTATCCCTACACCTATTATAACAGCTATGGAGGCAACTACAGCTGTGCCAATGCTTATATATTGAGCAACCAAGGAATTATCGTTATCACTCTCATCACACATATTGTCTTGAGAGTTGTAAGTTGTATTGAAAGCAGTATTAGTAAGGTTTGCTACGGTGTTATTAATTAAATTTATTCCCGTTTCAGTCCAACTTTCAGTGTTATTGGAAAAGATTGATTCAGAAATTTCGGCAGTAGAGCTTGTTATTGTGTTATTAATCGGATTTATTTCAGATAAGTCTTTTGTTATGAGTTCTAATAAGTTTTCTATTGTGCTAGTACCTTGAGTAGTGCTAGATATTGGGTTAGATATTAAATCCTTTATTTCTGAAGAAATTCCATTCAAATTATTGCCTTTAAGTACCTCAAGTATTTCGCATCCTTTACTATAACCTATAGTAATAGGGTTATTAGTTGCTGCAGTATTAAGAGTATATACTCAATAGTAGGGTTTTAAATTTTAGTATAATTTTGTGGATCAAAATAATAACGAAAATTTTCTTGACATATTTTCATCAATGCTTCCTCATACATAAAAGTATTATCACCTTGTTTTTTAAATATATAATCTCATATATCGTCTCCATTATCATTAACTGCAGTAATAATAGCCTCGTCTATAGTTAACGCTTTCTTTATTTTGAAAAACCCTCTAAATATTAGGTTCATAATATCGCTATTTAATAATTCAATTCCTTTGCTACACTCCATCGCTGCCATATTATTTTTAGGACAATTTGATACAATTAAATTTTTTGTAGTAGGATCTATATAATAATTTTCTCCGTTATATCCTATTTGAAGCATATTATATTCTTTATCTCCAATTGTTGCTCTTGCTGTAGTAATTCTTGCCACAGTGGTTAAAAATGAAGTTAATTGATGTATCATTTTGCTATTCCTTTGGATTTTTAAAATTGAAGGGCATAATCAGCAGTACTTATTTGATAGTCAAGAAATTATTAACAAAAATTAATAATTAATATATAATCATTGCAATTAGGTGAAGTTATATAAATTTCAATATCGCTTGAAGTATCTAAAAAAATGTTATAAACTCAAAAAGTTCATAGAAATTTAAGGGTATTATGCAAGTAGTAAAAGCTTTAGAACAAATTTTAGCAGATAGCTATGCTTTATTTTAAAACACAAAATTATCATTGGAATGTAGAAGGAGTAGAGTTTAGAAGTCTACATTTATTATTTGAGGGGCAGTATGAAGCTTTGAAAGCTTAGATGAGCTTGTTGAAAGAATAAGAAGTTTAAGTGCTAAAGTCCCAGCATTATCAGATTTAATAAAACTTGCATCTATAGATGAGGCAAATCTAAACGCAACAGCAAATGAAATGCTTAAAAGTCTAACAAAGGATCAAGATATTATTAGAGATACATATATAAGGGACTCAAAGTAGTACATGCAGAGGGCGATGAGGGTACAGCCGACTATGATTATTGGACGAATTAAGATGCATGAAAAGAATAGATGGATGCTGAAGAGTAGTATACTCTAGTGTCATTTCCATTTCCGTCATTGCAAGCGACTGAAAGGAACGTGGCAATCTCAGGAGATAGTGTATGATTCCTGAGGTTGCTGCGTCGATGCTGTGCATCTCCTCGCAATGACGTTAATGCTCATAACAAACTAACAAAATAAAAATAAAATGGAACAATATGATGTAGCCGTTATAGGCGGTGGTCCAGGTGGATATGTTGCAGCAATTAGAGCAGCACAATTAAAGAAAAAAGTTGTATTAATAGAAAAAGAGCATTTGGGTGGGGTATGTCTTAATTGGGGGTGTATACCGACTAAATCCTTGCTTAAATCTGCTGAGGTTTTTGAATATATAAAACATGCTAAAGATTATGGAATTGATGCTAAAGGTGCTGAAATCAACATTAAGAAAATAGTCGAACGCTCAAGAGATATTTCAAATAAGCTTGCAAGCGGTGTTAAGTTACTACTGAAAAAAAACAAAGTGACCGTGATAGACGGAGTAGCAAGTCTTGCAGGAAATAAGGTAATAAATATAAATGATAAACCTACAGTAAAAGCAGGAAATATTATTATAGCTACCGGCGCAAGATCTAGAGTTTTAAAAGGCTTTAAGCCTGACGGTAAACAAATTTGGACTTCTAAAGAAGCTATGATACCGCAGCATGTGCCGAAATCTATGATTATTGTCGGCTCAGGTGCCATCGGTATAGAATTCGCTTCGTTTTATAATAGTATTGGTGTGGATGTTACCATAATTGAGGCACATAATAGAATATTGCCTGCTGAAGATACGGAAATTACCGGAATCGCTCATAAGAACTTTGAGAAGAAAGGTATAAAAATTATTACAAATGCTAAGTTAATTAAGCAAACAAAATCAAAAGATAAGATAGAAGTTGAGTTAGAGTTAGCAGATAAAATACAAAAATTACAAGCTGAAATTTTACTTATGGCAGTAGGTATTACAGCTAATACGGAGAATTTAGGTCTTGAGAAAACGAAAATTAAAGTAGAAAACGGCTATATAACTACTAACGAATTAATGCAAACTGCGGCATCAGGAATTTATGCTATAGGCGATGTAGTAGGAGGGCCTTGTTTAGCTCATAAAGCAAGCCATGAAGGTATTATTGCAGCAGAAAGCATAGCGGGTTTAAAACCGCATGCTATTAATAAACATAATATTCCTGGTTGCACTTATTCTTCGCCGCAAATAGCAAGCGTCGGTTTGACTGAAGAAGCAGCAAAAACCTTAGGTTATGAGCTTAAAATAGGCAGATTTCCTTTTAGAGCTAACGGTAAGGCTTTAGTCAGTGGTGATAGCGATGGCTTAATTAAAACTATATTTGATGCTAAGACGGGCGAGCTGCTTGGAGCTCATATGATAGGCTCGGAAGTTACGGAATTAATACAAGGATATGTGGTTTCAAAAACTTTAGAAGGAACGGAGTTGGATTTAATTAACACTATCTTCCCACATCCGACTTTATCGGAAATGATGCATGAATCAGTATTCTCTGCTTATGATAGGGCAATACATATATAATACTCGATGAACTTCAAAAATTGGCTACGTCGTCTTATAAGAGCTGTGGTGCTCACGTATTAAGTATATGCTCCGCTCCTCGCCTTATAGACTCCTTGCTCTTGTTAAAGTTGATCTTCGTGCATATGTTTCATTTTACTTCGGAGATATAAATTAAGAAAATGAACAAAGGTAATTTAATCGAGAGTTATGCAGTAGCGTTATTTAATAACGCTATGGTTGATAATATACAAGATAAGATCTTTGAAGAAATTACTTCTATAAACCGTATAATTACCGATAATTTTGATATTAGAGAGTTCCTATTTTCTCCTATAGTAAATAAGAACGACAAAATTAACGCAGTCAATTCGTTAGCAAAAAATATCAAAATTAGCACAATAGTACAAAATTTTTTATTGTTATTGGTAAAAAATTCTCGTACTGCTATTTTATCTAATATAGTAGATGCTTATAATACTTTACTATATGAAAGTAAAAATATAAAGATAGTTCAGGTTATTGCTGCAAATAAGTTACAACCTAAAGAGCAGGAGTGGATTAAATCTCGTATAGAAAAAGAATTAAATCAAAAAACAGAAATATTATTTGATATAGATAGTACTATTATTGGTGGTATTGTAATTAAATATGATAGTATGTTGCAAGATTACTCAATAAAAGGTAGTTTAGAGAAAATAATGAAAGCTTTAAAGACAGTTAATATTGCTGTATAGATATTTATATAGTCATTGCAAGGAAATTACGAAGTAATTGACGAAGCAATTTCAGGATATTTTATGAGATTGCCACGTAGCCTACGGCTGCTCGCAATGACGACTCGGTATCCACACGGGCAATGCTCGTTCGCAATGACAAGAAAATTAGGAGACATAAACCACATGAAACTAAAGCCTATTGAAGTAGCTGAAATATTACAAAAGGAAATAGCTAATATTAATTGCTTAAGTGAGCTTGAGGAAGTAGGGCAGGTAATAACCGTCGGTGACGGTATAGCCCAAATTTACGGTCTTGCTAATGTAAAATCCGGTGAAGTAGTAGAATTTAAATCCGGTGTTAAGGGCCTTGTTTTAAACTTGGAAAATGATAGTGTTTGTGCTGTAATTATGGGGGATGATAACCAAGTACAGCAAGGTGATAATGTCAAAAGAACTAAAGAAGTTTTAGAAGTACCGGTAGGAAAAGCCTTGCTTGGTCGTGTTGTTGATGCTCTAGGTAATCCTATTGACGGCAAAGGCGATATTGCAAGTGAAGAGTACAGACATATCGAGATGAAGGCTCCGGGGATAATAGAAAGAACGAGCGTGAGCGAGCCCGTACAAACCGGAATAAAGGTTATAGATTCGTTAATCCCAATAGGTAGAGGACAAAGAGAGTTAATAATCGGTGATAGGCAAACCGGAAAAACGGCTATAGCTGTTGATACTATTATTAATCAAAAACAAGCTCATTCACTTACTAATGAAAGTGATAAAATTTATTGTATTTATGTAGCTATTGGGCAGAAAAGATCAAGTGTTGCACAAATAGTAAAAAAACTAGAAGATGCCGGAGCCATGGACTATACACTCATTGTTTCGGCTACTGCTTCGGAAGCTGCAGCTCTTCAATTCATTGCTCCTTATTCTGCCTGTAGTATGGGCGAATATTTTCGTGATAACGGCATGCACGCACTTATTATTTATGATGATTTAAGTAAGCATGCTGTTGCATATAGACAAATCTCATTATTACTTAGAAGACCTCCCGGGCGAGAAGCCTATCCCGGTGACGTGTTCTACCTGCATTCAAGGTTGCTTGAGCGTGCTGCTAAAATGTCAGAGGAAAAAGGCAGCGGTTCACTTACTGCTCTTCCTATCATCGAAACGCAGGCAGGTGACGTATCAGCATATATCCCAACAAATGTTATTTCGATTAGCGATGGTCAAATTTTCTTAGAAAGTGAGCTATTTTATAAAGGCGTAAGACCTGCCGTTAATGTCGGTATTTCGGTAAGCCGTGTTGGTTCTGCAGCACAAATAAAGGCTATGAAGCAAGTAGCAGGTTCGGTAAAGCTAGAGCTTGCTCAATTTAGAGAGCTTGAGTCTTTTTCGCAATTTGGATCAGATTTAGACCCTACCACTAAAGCACAAATCGATCACGGTAAAAGATTAGTTGAGATATTAAAACAAGCTCAATATCATCCTTTCCCGGTAGAAGAACAAATAGTAAGTATTTATGTCGGAACTAAGAAATATTTAAATGATGTCCCGCTTCAGAAAGTAAAAGAATTTGAAGATAAAATGCTTACGGAGATAAGGTTAAATAAAAAAGATATTTTGGAATCAATAAAAAACGAGCAACGTATAACCGAAGAAACCGAGCAGAAACTGAAAGCATTTTTAGAAAACTTCGTTAAGGACTTTGTAAAATAAGATGATGTTGTTTTTGTGTGGATACTAAATCATCATTGCGAGCGACTGAAAGGAGCATGGCAATCTCAGGATATTTGATGAGATTGCAACCAAGCTTCGTTCCTCGCAATGACATAAAAATACTAAATAAATATGTCAAATTTAAAGCAGTTAAGAACTAGAATTAAAAGTGTTAAATCTACACAAAAGATTACTAAAGCAATGCAACTAGTATCAGCTTCTAAAATGGCAAAAATAAAGAGTCAAATAGCCAATTCAAATTTTTATATTGAGGCTATTAGTAAAATGATGTCTGCTATATTATCAATTGATATGTATGAGTTATCTATAGAAGAGCAGAAATTTTTTAATACCGTGCCGAATAAAGCAAATTTATTGATAGTTATGACATCACAGCGTGGTTTATGCGGAACGTTTAATTACAGTATAATTAAGCAAGTTAAGAATGATATTAAAGAGTTAGAAAATAAAGGCGAACAAATAAAACTTATCATTATTGGAAAAAAAGGTTACGAAGCACTAAAAAGGCAATATGTAAATTATATTGATAGTTATTTTGAGTTACCCAAAATTCATGATGAAAATCTGATGCTACAAGTAAAACAAAAAATTATGTCGGCAGTAGAAAATCTAGAAATTAGTAATTGTGTTATATATTTTAATAAATTTAAGAATGCAATGACTCAAATTATGACTAGACAACAGATTTTACCGGTAGCAAAATATCAGGATGATTCTATGATAGGTAATCCTATAGTTAATTTAGTCGGATTCGGATACAAGGAACGAGGAGCGGAACCTATAAATAATAGGAGAGCGACAAGTGACATAGTAGGCGAGTCCAAATCAATTGACTATAATTATGAATATGAGGGAGAGAATCTCATTTCTAATCTAATTAATTTATATGTGAATTCCCAAATAAATTATGCTTTACTACAAAGTAGAGCAAGTGAGGAGGGGGCTAGAATGACCGCTATGGAAAATGCAACAAATAATGCTAATGCTTTAATAAGCAAGTTAGTTTTAAAATTAAATAGATCAAGACAGACTATTATTACTACGGAATTAATAGAGATTATAGCTGGTTCAGAAGCGGTTTAGATATACTCGTTTAATTTGAAAAATTGGCGTCGTTGTTTCATATTTTGATCCTCACGTACTAGTATGTACGTGTCAAAAAATATGCAATGCCTTGCTCTTTTCCACATTAAACTGCGTCTATCTGTCCTTCATTTTATTTGTAGTATATTTTTTAACAAAAGAAAAAATCATGACAAAAAATATTGGAAAAATTACTCAGATTATTTCAGCGGTGGTGGATGTAAAATTTACGAATAACGGTGAGTTGCCGGAAATTTTAAATGCTCTAGAGTGCTATAACGATAAACAAAGGATAGTACTGGAAGTGGCACAACATATAGGTGATGATACGGTGCGTTGTATTGCTATGGATTCTACGGAAGGGTTAGTGCGGGGCGCAGAAGTAATAGATACAGGCAGTCCTATTCGTATTCCTGTAGGTACTGAGACGCTTGGGCGTATTATGAATGTTGTAGGTGAGCCGATTGACGGTAAAGGAGACATTAAAAGCTCAAATATTTCTTCTATATATAAGCCTGCTCCTGATTTTACCAATCAGTCAACCGAGTGTAATATATTAGTAACCGGTATTAAAGTTATTGATTTACTTGCTCCTTATACTAAAGGCGGTAAAATAGGACTATTCGGTGGTGCAGGAGTCGGTAAAACCGTGCTTATAATGGAGCTTATTAATAACATAGCTAAAGCACACGGCGGTTATACGGTATTTGCAGGAGTCGGTGAGAGAACTAGAGAAGGTAATGATCTTTACCATGAAATGATTGACTCGGGTGTTATTAACCTTGCAGAGCCTGAAAAGTCAAAAGTAGCTTTAGTTTATGGACAAATGAACGAGCCGCCGGGAGCAAGGGCAAGAGTTGCGTTAAGCGGTCTGACCATTGCGGAGAGTTTTAGAGATATGAAGGAAGGGCAAGATGTTTTGTTTTTTGTAGATAATATTTTCCGTTTTACTCAAGCAGGTTCTGAAGTATCGGCGTTACTCGGTAGGATTCCGTCAGCGGTAGGGTATCAGCCTACTCTTGCAACCGATATGGGCGAACTACAAGAGCGTATCACCTCTACTAAGCACGGCTCAATAACTTCCGTGCAGGCTATATATGTACCGGCGGATGATTTAACTGATCCTGCTCCTGCTACTTCTTTTGCACATTTAGATGCTACAACGGTACTTAGCCGTCAGATAGCCGAGTTTGGGATTTATCCGGCAGTTGATCCGTTAGATAGTAATTCGCAGGTACTTGATCCGATGATTGTTGGTGAAGAACATTATAGTGTAGCAAGACAAGTGCAGCAGGTTTTACAAACTTATAAATCGTTGCAGGATATTATCGCTATTTTAGGTATGGATGAGCTATCCGAAGAAGATAAACTAACCGTGGCACGTGCTAGAAAAATACAGCGTTTCTTATCGCAGCCTTTCCATGTTGCTGAAGTATTTACCGGAGCTGCAGGCAAATTTGTTAATCTAGCCGATACTATCGCAGGCTTTAAAGGACTTGTAGAGGGTAAATACGATGATTTACCGGAAGCTGCTTTTTATATGGTCGGCACTATAGACGAGGCTATAGAGAAGGCGCAGACGTTGAAGTGACGTTGATGTCATCCCCGCGTAGGCGGGAATGACATAGTAATTTTACTATATTATTCTATGAATGCAACAATTCTAGTCAAAATAATTACTCCTTTAAGTATTGCATTTGAAAAGCAAGCTAAAATGGTAACAATGCCGGGTGAGGAGGGTATGTTTGGAGTGCTGTCGAGTCACGTTCCGATGATTGTTAGTTTAAAAGCCGGTTTAGTGCAGGTTTATATAGATGATATGCATAAATCCGAAAACACTTATCTTATTTCCGGCGGTGTAATCGAAGTAACGGCAAATTATATTAATATAGCTACGGAAACGGCTATTAACGTTACGAATTTAAGTGAAGCGGAAATAGCAACTAAGCTTCTCGATCTTCAAAAATCTTTATCAGATCAACATTAATTTGTTTGAAAAATCTACGTTTGGGGATAAGGTTATTTTAATTTCATTGTAAGGCTTTTTTCCGTCATGGTGAGGAGTGAGAAGAAGGGATGCGGCAATCTTGTCAAACTTTCTGAGATTGCCACGCAGTCTACGGCTGCTCGCAATGACGATGTTCATTCCACATATAATCAAGTGAGAAACAAATGTTAAAAGTACATAATTCAGAATATATACAAGAGTTATCAGTCGATAATACTTCATACAAAATTTACGATATAAATAAAGTGGCAAGCGATATCGATCTTCCCTTAAAAAAGCTTCCATATAGTTTAAGAGTATTATTTGAGAATGTATTACGTTCTAATGGTTCAAAGCAAAGCTTACTTGTATTTAAAGAATGGCTAAAAACTAAAAGATCTGATGCGGCAATAGATTTTATGCCAGCAAGAGTTTTGATGCAGGACTTTACCGGTGTGCCTGCTATTGTAGATTTGGCGGCTATGCGTGATGCGATGAAGAAAATAGGAGGCGATCCGTTAAAAATTAACCCGCTTATTCCTGTTGATTTGGTAATAGACCATTCCGTAAGCGTTGATTCTTATGCAGCTAAGGATTCATTCGATAAAAATGTTCAAATGGAAATGAAACGTAATATAGAGCGTTATACATTTCTTAAATGGGGACAGCAAGCATTTAATAATTTTAAAGTAGTGCCGCCGGGTACAGGTATTTGTCATCAGGTAAATTTAGAATATTTAGCAAAAGTCGTGTGGCATAAAGACGGCACCCTTTATCCTGATAGTTTAGTTGGAACAGATAGCCATACAACTATGGTGAACGGTTTATCGGTGCTTGGTTGGGGAGTCGGCGGAATAGAGGCAGAAGCTGCCATGCTAGGTCAACCTCTTACTATGATCCTGCCGGAGGTGATTGGGGTAAAACTAACAGGAAAATTAACAGGCATAGCTACCGCAACCGATTTAGTTTTAACCGTTACCGAGATGTTGCGGAAAAAGAAAGTAGTAGGTAAATTTGTCGAGTTTTTCGGTGAGGGGCTTAAAAACCTAACGATTGCCGATCGTGCTACTATTTCTAATATGTCGCCTGAATACGGTGCTACTTGCGGCTTTTTCCCGATTGATCAAGCAACTATAAAATATCTAGAGCTAACAGGTAGAGAAAAAACGCAAATCAGATTAGTAGAGCAATACGCAACCGAGCAGAATCTTTGGTATGATTTTGAACATGCAGCGGAATATACCGAGGTTTTAGAGCTAGATTTATCTACGGTACATAGTTCACTTGCCGGTCCAAAACGTCCGCAAGATCGAGTAAACTTAAACGATGTAGCAAGTAATTTTAAATATGAATTACCGAATTTTGCTTTAGAAAATAAAGACATTGATAAAAAATATGCTGTAGCAAATCAGAATTACGAAATCGGTAACGGCGATGTGGTAATTGCAGCAATTACTAGTTGTACTAATACTTCTAATCCTTCGGTTATGATTGGTGCAGCACTTCTTGCTAAAAAAGCACTAGAACACGGGTTAAAGGTAAAGCCTTGGGTTAAAACTTCTCTTGCTCCTGGTTCAAAAGTCGTAACGGAATATTTGAAGCTTAGCGGTCTTGATAAATATTTAGATGAATTAGGGTTTAATCTAGTAGGTTACGGCTGCACTACTTGCATCGGTAATTCCGGACCTCTAAATCCGGAAATAGAGGAAACTATTAACAAACACGGGTTAGTTGTTGCTTCTGTTTTATCTGGTAATAGGAATTTTGAAGGGCGAATTAATCCGCTTACTAAAGCAAGCTATCTCGGCTCGCCTATTTTAGTCGTAGCATATGCACTTAGCGGCACTCTTAATATAGATCTAACAAATATGCCCATAGGAGAAAATATTTATTTAAAAGATATTTGGCCAAGCAAAGAAGAGATAGATGAAGTTATTGCAAATTCAATTAATTCCTCTATGTTTATAGAAAAATATTCTGATATATTTAGCGGAACGAAAGAGTGGAAAGATTTACAGGTTACTAATAGTTCTACTTATACCTGGAATAAGAATAGTACCTATATTAATAATCCGCCTTATTTTGAGGATATAGGCAGCAAGAATAATATACAAGATATAAAATCTGCAAAAATTCTAGCAATTCTCGGTGATTCTATTACTACCGACCATATTTCGCCGGCAGGTAGTATTAGTAAAACCAGCCCTGCTGCTAAATATTTAACGGACCATCATATAGAGCCTCTAGATTTTAACTCTTATGGATCACGTAGAGGAAATCATGAAGTAATGATGCGTGGCGCATTTGCTAATATTCGTATAAAAAATGAGATGTGTAAAGGTGTAGAAGGCGGGTTTACCATAAACCAGTTAAACGGTACGCAGCAAACTATCTACGATGCAGCTATGGACTACAAAGCTCATGATGTATCGGTAGTGATTTTTGCAGGTAAAGAATATGGTAGCGGCTCATCTAGAGACTGGGCAGCAAAAGGACCTGGGTTGCTTGGTGTAAAGGCAGTGATTGCCGAGAGCTTTGAGCGAATACATCGCTCAAATTTAGTAGGTATGGGTATTTTACCGCTAACTTTTAACGGCAATAATACAAGACTAGATTTAAAGTTAGACGGTTCAGAAACTATTGACATTATAGGCTTAAGCGAGAATATAAGCTCTTATAATCCTGTTAAATGCGTGATAAAAAAACAAACCGGTGAAATAAGAACAATCGATTTAATATTGCAAATATTTACGGATAATGAGATAAATTATATAAAGCACGGCAGTATTATGCATTTTGTGGTAGAGAGTTTGAAGGGGTAATTTGCTGGTATCGTCATTGCGAGGAAATTGTGTAGCAATTGTACGTACGCAATCTTGGGAGTTTGTTATTATTTCATGAGATTGTCACGCAGCCTACGGCTGCTCGCAATGATAACTCAGATAGCCATACAATAACGCTACACGGGAACGACATAAAAAGGTAAAAATATGGACAAGCATCTTAAAGAATATACCGAGAGCGGTAAGAAAAATTTAATTGTGGTATATATATTATATTTATGTGGGATCGTAGCTCCGATATTGCCGTTAATCGGGGTATTTTTTGCATATCTTAACAAAGATAAAGGTGATAACTTTGCAATTAGTCATTACGTGTTTTTATTTCATACTTTTTGCCTTGGGGTTCTTGGGTGGATTGTATGTTTTATATTTACGTTTATCATGATTGGAGTAGTACTATATTTTATACTCGCTGTTTGGTATATACTTCGTGTTGCAATCGGTTTTAAATATATGATAAAAGACAAAGCATACCCAAACCCTATGACTTATTGGATAAAATAAAAATGATAAAGCTGAACATAGACGGCTCTGAAATAGAAGTATTAGAAGGTAGCACCGTTTATCAAGCCTGTACACAAGCAGGAAAAGAAATCCCTCATTTTTGTTATCATGAGCGTCTAAAAATCGCTGGTAATTGCCGTATGTGCTTGGTTGAAATGGACAAATCACCAAAGCCTATAGCTTCTTGTGCTATGCCGGTAAGTAACGGTATGGTTATTCATACCGATACGCCTATGGTAAAAAAAGCACGTGAAGGGGTGATAGAGTTTTTACTGATTAACCATCCTTTAGATTGTCCTATTTGTGATCAGGGCGGAGAGTGTGATTTACAGGATCAGGCTTTCAGATACGGCAAAGGTACTAATAGATTCCACGAAAATAAGAGATCTATTAAAGATAAATATATGGGACCGCTGATTAAAACAGCGATGACTAGATGCATACAATGCACAAGATGTATTAGATTTGCGAGCGATATAGCGGGAATAGAGGAAATGGGAGCTATTCACCGTGGAGAACAAATGGAAGTAACTTCATATTTAGAGCAAACTTTAGATTCCGAAATTTCTGGTAATATGATCGATATTTGTCCCGTCGGTGCTTTGAACTCTAAGCCTTATGCTTTTAAAGCTCGTAAATGGGAGCTAAAACATACCGCTAGCATTGGAGTGCATGATGCCGAAGGCTCTAATATTCGTATTGATAGTAGAGGCGATGAGGTAATGAGGATATTACCTCGTGTTAATGAAGAAATAAATGAAGAGTGGCTTGCGGATAAGAATCGTTTTAGTTATGACGGTTTAAAATATCAGCGCTTGGATCGTCCTTATATCAGAAAAAACGGTAAGTTAGTAGAAGCTAGCTGGAGTGAAGTTTTAAAGACAGTAGCGGATAAAATAAAATCCGTAAAACCAGCAAAGATTGCTGCTATTGCTGGTTCTCTCTCTTCTGTTGAAGCAATGTTTATGTTAAAAACATTATTGCAAAAGCTTGGCTCTAATAATTACAGCGTTAATCAGTTTGACTATAAACTAGATACCACGCAGCGAGGCAATTATTTATTTAATACTACTATTGCAGAGATAGAAAAGGCTGATTTATGTTTGCTAATCGGAGCAAATCCAAGGCAAATAGCTCCAGTGTTAAATAGTAGAATAGGTATGCGAGTACGTGCCGACTCACTAAAAGTAGCAAGAATAGGTGGAGGGCATAACCAAACCTATAAAATTCAGGATTTAGGAAGTGATATTAAGATTATTGAGGAACTAGCCATTGGTACTCATGAGTTTACGAAAGCCTTAAAAGCGGCAAAATATCTGATGATTATAGTAGGTGACGGTGTATATGCAAGAGATGACGGATATGCTATATTGTCGCTTATTCATAAGATAGTGACTGAATATAATATTATGCGTGATGATTGGAAAGGCTTTAATATATTGCATAATCACGCTTCTATAGTTGGTGGTCTTGATATTGGTTTTAATACTCCTATTAGGCTTGAAGAGTTGGAACTTGCTTATTTACTTGGAGCGGACGCCGTCCCATTTGATAAGCTGAAATCGACTTTTATAATATATCAAGGACACCACGGGGACGCAGGTGCTAGCAATGCTGATGTAATTTTACCTGCGGCTGCTTATACCGAGCAGGGCGGAATTTACGTAAATTTAGAAGGTAGACCGCAAATAGCAGAAAAAGCAGTATCGCCTGTAGGAGTAGCTAAAGAAGATATAGAAATTATTAAAGAGCTTGCCGGTTATCTAAAAATAGATATCGGAATGGATAATTTGCAAGAAGTAAGAGTAAGGCTTGCTAAAGAATATAAGGTATTTGCTAGTATTGATAGAATTATAGAAAATAAATTTAGTAAGTTTAGCTCTGAAGATAAGTTATCAAAAGAGCCTATAATTGCAGAACCTATTAATTATTATATGACGGACGTGATTAGTAAAAATTCGGTCACTATGGCTAAGTGTGTTAAGGCTAAGGAAGCAAGAGACAAGGAGGCGGCATGATGAAAAATATGCTATTCTCCCCCCGTATGTCATTCCCGCACAAGTGGGAATCCAGCTCTTTTTTTATAAATTATTTTCTGGATCCCCACTTGTGCGGGAATGATATAATAAGGGTACAATTATGCTAGAACTCTTTTTTGAATATATTTTTCCGTTAATTATCATCGCTCTAAAGGTAGTTGCAATTACTATCCCTTTAATATTGTGCGTTGCGTATTTAACATATGCAGAGCGTCGTGTTATTGGATTAATGCAGCTTCGACGAGGACCTAACGTTGTCGGTCCGTTTGGATTACTTCAGCCTATTGCTGATGCGGTTAAGCTCTTATTCAAAGAGCCGATCATTCCAACCAATTCCGATAAAATATTATTTATTTTAGCACCGATGATAACTTTTATATTAAGTTTAATTGGCTGGGCAGTTATCCCCTTTGCAAAGGACGTAGTTCTGGCAGATATTAATGTAGGTGTTTTATATATTCTTGCTATTTCCTCTTTAAGTGTTTACGGTATTATTATTGCTGGCTGGGCTAGTAACTCAAAATATGCTTTTTTAGGAGCTATACGTTCCTCTGCCCAAATGATTTCTTATGAAGTGTCGATGGGGTTGGTTATTATTACCGTGCTACTTACTACCGGTACTCTCAATTTAAGTGAGATCATTGAAGCACAAAGAACAATGCCGTGGTGGATTGATTTAATGCTACTACCTATGGGTGTCGTGTTTTTTATCTCGGTGCTTGCCGAAACAAATAGATTACCTTTTGATTTACCTGAAGCAGAATCGGAGTTAGTCGCTGGCTATAATGTTGAATATTCCTCTATGGGATTTGCTTTATTTTTTCTAGGTGAATATGCTAATATGATATTAGTTAGTGCAATGACTACGACTTTCTTTTTAGGAGGTTACTTGCCGCCCTTTAATATATCGTGGTTAGATTGTATTCCGGGGTTCTTTTGGTTTGTATTTAAGGTTGGATGCTTATTGTTTTGTTTTTTATGGATTAGAGCGACCTTACCAAGATATCGCTATGATCAATTAATGCGACTTGGCTGGAAAGTATTTTTACCTCTAACTTTATTTTGGGTGGTGTTAGTATCAAGCGTGCTTGTTTATACAGATAATTTACCGAGTATTTAGGTGTTATTGTCATTGGTTTACCAGTTATTGCGAGGAAATTACGAAGTAATTGACGAAGTAATCTCAGGATATTTGACGAGATTACCACGCAGCCTATGGCTGGCTGCTCGCAATGACGACTCGGTATCCATGCGGATGATGCCCCGCAGAAATACATCGATCTTTAATATATAATTTTTATGATAAACTATTTAAAATCGTTTTTTCTATATGAGATAGTAAGGGGGATGGTTTTGACTTTAAAGTATTTCTTTAAGCCCAAAGTTACCATAAATTATCCTTATGAAAAAAGCCCTGTTAGTCCAAGATTTAAGGGTGAACATGCCCTGCGTCGCTATGAAAACGGTGAAGAACGCTGCATTGCGTGTAAACTCTGTGAGGCGATTTGTCCGGCACAAGCGATAGTAATTGAAGCGGATGAACGAGAAGACGGCAGCAGGCGTACTACTCGTTATGATATAGATATGACAAAATGTATTTATTGCGGATTATGTCAGGAAGCTTGCCCTGTAGATGCAATAGTTGAAGGTCCTAATTTTGAGTTTGCAAGTCTAACTCATACCGCACTTATTTACGATAAGGAAAGATTATTGCAAAATGGCAATAGATGGGAACAGGCACTTGCTAGTAAACTACACAAAGATTACGAGTATAGGTAATATACTCGTTTAATTACTATTCATTTATTCGGAATATATACGTATATTATGCTATTGTGATTCTGTTAATAGGTTCATTTCAAAAAAGTTAAATTAAAAAAATATATCATGAAAATTCGAACCTTGCATTCGAGATTGCATAAACCTTTGTAATTTAATTATTGCTTTTCTTTTTTTTGATTTTTATTCTCTTAATTGTAAATAATTATAAAAACTAAAAAATTATGTTTATAAAACAGATTTATAGTATGGTAGTTTGTTTTGTTACTACTATAGTTTTATTGAAACGCTCTCTATTACATTGAATGCATTCATTACATTATTCCTACCGGAATAAGAGGAACTTATAAAATATAATACTAATGAGCAATATTTAAAGCTAAAATCATATTGATAAGGATTTATATGAACAATTAAAAGGGTTGCCTCCAAAAGAGCTAGAAGACAAGAGAATTAGTTATAAGAATAATATATAGAAGTTAACTAAAATACATGCTGTAAGTACAAAATAATTGATTGTTCAATTTGAATTATAGTTAGCCTTATATTTTTTATTGTACATTGGGAGATTTATAAAAATATGCAAAACAATAATAATTAATCAAGCTGTAATATCTGTGCAGATTTTATAGAGCTTTCTAGATGAGAGGATAGGAGAACAATACCGCCGCTATTTGCTTTCATGACAATTAGATTATTTAGTAAATCCCTATTTTCTTTGCTTAAGTTAGTTTCAACTTCATCAAGTAGCCATAAGTCAGATTGGCAAGCAATAAGCCTTGCTATGGCTACGATTTTCTGCATTCCGCTAGACAAACTATAGCATTTTTTATCTAATAAGTCATGTAATTTGAAGTAATGAATAGCAGCATATAGGGTTTCAGCGGAATTATAAATTTCCGACCAAAATTTTAGGTTCTCAAAAACAGTCATTTCTGATTTTAGACCTAAATTATGACCGATATAAGTGCAGTAAAGTTTAGCGATATTGTTAATATTACAGTTTCTATAGTAGATATTACCGCTACTCGGTTGCATAATTCCTGCTATCATTCGTAGCAACGAGCTTTTCCCACAACCGTTAGCTCCTTTTATATATGTGATAGAAGAAGGAAGAAAAGTAATATTTAGATCAAATAAGTTTTTAAATTGTAATTGATGAAGTGATAGCATGTCCTTGTCATACCGTGGCTTGACCACGGTATCCATAAACGCAATTCAAAATACTAATAATTTTACTAGATATCGTGGTCAAGCCACGGTATGACATCTGTTGCTTTTTAATAAATTTAATTTTCATGATGCTCTTCTGGTGTGGCCCCAGTTAATTCTGTATTATCTTGTTGATTATTATTACCAATTCCAAGTTTCTCACGAGCATCTCTTCAAGCTTCTTTATGATCTGATGCATCAGGATTTACCACATGACTTATATCTATGCCTGTTACCTTATTAGCTTCTTGACCTAGTTTTTAGTTGTATTGTTTAATTCATAGTTGATTTTTTAGCTTCTTTTACTATTTTTTATATAAATCTCACTTTTAAGTTCTATAATTAAAGTAGCATTTATATTTTTTGTAAGCAATTAAAATTTTACCAGCAAATTTTCCACCGATAAGCTAAATACATTTAAAATAGAACTCGGCATTAGACCAAAGTAAATAATTAATAATATTAAAGGAGCTATTGAGATTATTTCATATTTATATAAATCTCTGAAATGCATAATTTCTTTATTGGTAATTTCACCGAGCATTACTGCTTTGTATAATTTCAGCATGTAAACCGCCCCGAAGATTATGCCGAGAGCTGCTATAAAGGTTGCTACTACATTCACCTTATAAATCCCAAGCAGGCTTAAAAATTCTCCAATAAATCCACTAGTTCCGGGTAACCCGACAGAGCCGAGCATTGCAATCATAAAAAATGTGGCAAGCACCGGCATTTTACTTGCTACAGCACCATATTTAGCTATTTCTTTTGTATGTAATCTTTCGTACAAAGTACCGACTATTAAGAATAGACATGAAGAAATCAAGCCGTGGCTAAGCATCTGAAATATTGCTCCGCTAACTCCGGCTTCAGTAAAGCTAAAAATACCTATTGTAACATATCCCATATGTGCAATAGATGAATATGCTATCATCTTCTTCATATCTTTTTGAGCAAGAGCAACGAGTGATGCATATATTATAGCAATAACGCTAAGGTAAATTACGTGGATTGCAAATTCTTGTGATACACTCGGACATAGAGGTAGTAATACTCTTAAAAAACCGTAACCGCCAAGTTTTAGCAAAATACCGGCAAGAATAACCGAGCCGCTGGTTGGAGCTTGTACGTGTGCATCGGGTAGCCAAGTATGAAAAGGAATCATAGGGATTTTAACGGCAAAAGCAATAAAGATAGCCCACCATAAAATTTGCTGAGCAAATAATGGAATATTATCGGTAAGCTGAAAGATATAGGTTAAATCAAAGCTATGCATTTTGCTATAAATATAAATTAATGAAAGTAGGAAAAATACAGAACCAAAGAACGTATATAAGAAGAATTTAAGAGCCGCATATATTCTATTCTCGCCACCCCATACGCCGATAATAATATACATCGGCACTAATATTGCTTCAAAAAACAGATAAAATAATAGTAAATTTACCGAGGTAAATGCCCCTATACAAAAAGATTCCATTAATAAAAAACATACCAAATATTCTTTAATATATTTTTTAACAGTAAATAAGCTTCCAATTATACAAATAAGAGTAAGAAAAGAAGTGAGAACTACAAAAAATATTGATATACCGTCAACGCCTACATGGAATTCAAGCCCGATCTTATCAAGCCAAGCGTAGCGTTCAACAAATTGATAAGCGGGGTTTGAGGAGTTAAACTCTATTAAAATATAGATAGTTGAGATGAATGTTAAAACAGAACTAAGCACTGCAACATACATTACATATATCGGTTTATCTGCTTTTTTACTTTGACTAATAAACAGCAAAATATATAGCACGCTTATTAGCGGCAGCAAAATACTGATAGATATAATAGGTAATTCTAACATTCTTTAAGATTTTATGAGTTTTTTTCTGTCATGGCGAGACAAATTACGAAGTAATTGACGAAGCAATCTCAGGAATTTGTTATTATTTCATGAGATTGCCACGCTCTCTACGTTCGCTCGCAATGACGGTTTTAGTTTTTAACGCAAATAACATCAGTACATTATGTTGTTCCAAACAAAGTAACTAATTGTGACAACAATAAATGATACTATATACAAAGCATAATTAAAAACATATCCTGTTTGTATTTTGCCGGTAAGCACGCTAAAGCAATTAACGACTCGTAAAAAACCGTTTGGTCCAAAACGATCGATTATTTGCTGATCGCCAAGATAAAATAAAGAAGCTAAACAGTTAATAGGTTTCACAATTAAGCAATTATATATTTCATCGAAGTAATATTTATTGCGTAATATGTTGGAAATTAATACAAGGGGTATCATCCCGCGGTTTGACCGCAGGATCCGGGCGTTTTTAATATTTTTACTGGATTCCCGCTTTTGCGGGAATGACATAACAGTACTTGACTTATATAAGTAAATCCCAGTAGTAATCCCCACTATACCGACTGCCATAGGTAGTAGCTTAATATATAAAGGTGGGTGGCTAATTAGTAATTTATAAATATGTAAATTAAATAGGCTTGCATGGAAATAACCGTTTGGTTTGTCCATAGCAAGTAAATAATAACCGATCATACCGCTAAAAAAGCTTCCGGCGACAAGTAATATAAGTGGATTATTCATTACTTTAGCCGGTTCGTGAGCATGCTCAAAAACATCTTTTTCTAGCTTAGTTTTGCCATGAAATACCAACATAATAATCTTCATTGAATAAATAGCGGTAAGTATTGCTGTTGCTATTCCAAAAATAAACATAAACGAGCCGCTACTATAAGTTGCTTCTAAAATCGAGTCTTTAGAGTAAAATCCTGCCAAAGGATAAATCCCTATTAGTGCAAGTGAGCCGATTAAGAAGTTGCCATAAGTTACCGGCATTTTATTTCTTAAATCACCCATTTTAAAAATATCTTGCTCGTGAACGGTATGTATTACGCTGCCGGCTGATAAGAATAATAAGGCCTTAAAAAAGGCATGAGTTACTAAGTGAAATATTCCGCTATTATAGGCAGATACTCCGCACGCCATGAACATATAACCAAGCTGACTGCAAGTTGAGTAAGCAATAATCTTCTTGATATCGCTGTGCATAATAGCAATACTTGCAGCAAAAAGACAAGTAATACCGCCGATAATCGTAATAAATTGTAGAATTAAAGGGCTATATTCAAATAAATACGAGCAGCGTGCTACTAAGAATACTCCTGCCGTTACCATGGTTGCTGCATGAATAAGTGCAGATACCGGAGTCGGTCCTTCCATCGCATCAGGAAGCCATACATGTAAACCGATCTGTGCAGATTTACCCATACAACCGATGAATAATAATAAACAAATAATGTCTAGAATGGAAAAATGTAAAAATATTTTTATATTAGATAATAATTCTGCAGATGACAATACATCTTTGTAATTTGCCGAGTCACAATAAACAATAATCGTCATTACGCCTAAGATAAAAGCAAAATCGCTGGCTCTATTTATTATAAAAGCTTTAATCGCTGCTTTATTGGCTGATTCTTTTGAATACCAAAAACCTATTAGTAAATATGAGCAAACGCCGACGCCCTCCCAACCAAAAAATAACTGTAAGAAATTATCGCTAGATACTAGCATTAACATAAAAAAAGTGAATAAAGAAAGAAAAGACAAGAAGCGTATAATCCCTTTATCTTCGGCCATATAGCCAAGCGAGTAGATATGCACGACGCTTGACACCCATGTTACTGCTATAAACATTATGCTAGTTAGCTGATCAATATAAATCGACCAATTTACTTTAAAATTTCCAACCTCAATCCATGGTAATAATTTAATATGGATTATATTCCCGTCTAAGCCCGCATCGTAAAATATTATTAATGAGAATAAGGCAGATAAAGATACAAAGCCGGTTGCAATTACTTGCGCTAATTTTTTGTCTATTAACCTTACGAATAACCCGTTTATTATGCTAGATGCAAGCGGTAACATGATGATCATTATGGAAATATTTTGATACATCATTATCCCCACATCTGATTAATGTCGGTAATTTCAATTGAGCCTTTATTACGGAAATATATTAGTAATATTGCAAGCCCGATTGAGGTTTCGGCAGCTGCTACGGTTAAGATTATAATACTAAAAATTTGTCCCGATAATTCTTGCATATATACGGAAAATGCAACAAAATTTATATTAACTGCAAGCAGCATTAACTCAATAGACATTAATATATTGATAATATTTTTGCGATGCATAAATAATCCAAACATTCCGATAGTAAAAACTAAGCTGCTTAAGATTAAATAATGATTAAGCGAAATATATTCATTCATATTTAATATTCTCAACACCTTTATTTAGAATAGGTTTTGTCATTAATATGGTATTTTCTTTATTGTGACGTAGTTGTTTTGATATATCTTGACGTTTTACTCCCTCACGCTTCTTTAGTGTTAACGTAATACATGCAATCATAGCGACAAATAATATAAGGCCCGCCATTTGAAACGGTAGCATAAAGTCTGTGTAGAGTACGCCTCCTATTGCTTTAGTATTTGAGATATTATTTGTTATGGCAAACGATACATTGGAGTTGAAATTAATATTTTTAGTACCAAGTAAAATAATTATTACTAAATCGACAAACATAATCAAAGCTATAAAAATACTTAAAGCTAGATTTGCTTTTAGCTGTGTTATTGTCTTATTAAAATGCATATCTAGCATCATTATCACAAATAAGAATAATACTGATACAGCTCCAACATAAATCACTATCAGCATCATAGCTAAAAATTCTGCTCCAAGCAAAATCATAAGCCCTGCACCGTTAATAAATGCAAAAATTAACCATAATACTGAATATACGGAATTTTTGCTTAAGACAACGCACAAGCTACTGATAGTTATTAATGTTGCAAATAAATAAAAAAATATAGGCATGGTGTTTATATAGGTTGTGTCTTATCTCTATTTGTATCCTCGTAAAACTCGTTTTACAACATTAGGTTCTTTCTCAATAATCTTAAGAAGTAATTTTGCAGCTCCGGTAGGTAATCTTCTGCCTTGTTCCCAGTTTCTTAAAGTTGCAACACTCACTCCAAATGTTGTAGCAAATTGTTGTTGTGTTAATTTTAACTTATCTCTTGCTTCATGCACGTCTATATTAGATAATTTTATATCATGTTTATTTACTTTTAATTTTCCTTTAGTGTATAAAACAGCCTCTTGCATTCCAATTAATATACTTTTGTCGGTTTGATTAGTATTTTTATTATTTATTTTTGCCTCGTCCGACATATAATTTTACCAATTCTTCAGTTAGTTTTTTTAATTCATTACAACTATTATGATTAATATTGTCCATCTTACTGGTTATAAAACCGGTTATTAAAAATACCGGCATATTTTCATTGTAGTAAAAATAAATTATTCTTATACTGCCACTTTTACCTTTATTATTAATCAGTGCCTTTATATTATATCACCTTGGTTAGGATTAGCAGCAATGTAATGTATTATTTCAAAGCATTCTTTTTCATTTAAATTATTCTTAGCAAATTTTTGAAACTCTGGAAGCTCAACAACTGAAATCAGTTTTTTACTCATAATAATTATACGCCATTGGCGTAGGAGAATCAATAAATAATTTTTGTTTAGTATCATGGATACCGTGGCAAGACCACGGTATGACATAGTACAAATTGGCTACACCAACAAAGCATTAGAAGCAAATTTCTTGATCATTGGAATAAATAAGCTTTCTAGTTCTTTGCGTATTTCTTCCTTATTTTCTACTTTTTGACCTTCTTTACTTAAAGTGAGTTCACCTTTTTCTACATGACCAAGTACAGCCTCAATGATTGCTTTTTTATCATGTTTACCATCCATATATCTAAGTGCAAACTTCTCAAAGAAATTAACGCCGATCGGTTCATGTTTTAAATTTGTAACCCACATAGAAGGTGTATGGGTTGCTTGATGTATCACCATTTTTGTTGTTTTAGGCTTATCAAGCTCAGGGTTATTTCGATGCTTCTGATTTGTAATACTAATATAACCTTGTAGTGCTAGCTTCATTGCATTATTTAAAAGCTCAGCTTTGATTTCATTTAATTTAGTATTATGTAGCTTTTTATTAGCTTCAGTGGTTATTTTCTCAAAGCTTAACGGATTATTTAGATTTTCGCTGAAAGTGTATAAAATAGCTTTCATATAAGGCGAACTAGTTGTTAAGTTAGTGTCGTTATTGCCGTTTAAGAAGAATTTTAAATTTTCGGAAGCATTATTAAGATCTACTTCTTTGAGTGGTTTTTCAGGCACTATATTAAAGATTATATTAAATTTCGTTATATCATCATTGTTAATATTTCTATTAATTTTCACATCACTATGACATAGTAAAGTGGTTCTAAAACGACGATTCGTAATGAAATCCATATATTGTTCGGTTCTCACTATATCGTTTACCGTTTTTAACTGCTCTACTACTTTCGGCGGCATATTACCGAGATACATAGTCGAAAGATTACAATCGGCTAAATATTGTAAATTGTGCTTTCTTGCTTCATTCATAAATTCATGGAAGTAGAATTGAGCATTTTCTTCTTCTAGATGATCATGACGTAAATAATGATCGGTTTGTTTAGCCAGTAGCCCTGCTTCGGTTTTTAATGCTTCTGCATAAGGAGTTTTAGAGTTTTCTAAGCTATCCTTAACAAATTCTAGTAACAATCTAGATTGAGCTATTCTATCCCGTACATTTGCAAATGAGCTAGAATGATACATCATCATATCTCTAATAGTACGGACCATATTCCAGCCAGGGAGGGTATTATAGCTAATATATGCTATTCCGTTTGGACTAAGATTTTTATTACAAACTTCAAAAATTTTATCTCTAACGGTTTTTGGTACCCAAGAAATTACGCCATGGCAAATTATATAATCAAACTTACCGAAAGAATCGTTAATATCGGTTATCGAACAATGATGGAACTCTATATTTTTTAATCCTAGTGCTTTAACATTTTTATTTGCTTCGTCAATTTGTACCTTAGACAAATCAACCCCAACAAAATAAGCTTTTGGATAAAGAACTGCATGTGGTATTAAATTACCGCCTGCTGCACAACCAAGCTCTAATATTTTAGCATTCTCGACTTCAGGAGCATTTACACCGAAAAGAGTTGCAAGTGTACTTAAGTGATAAGGATTTGTAAGAGCATATGGGTAGCTTTCATACGGTACTTCATCATAAGTGTTATGATCTGAAACCGCACCGTTAACAACAGATTGTACGGAATGTGTTTTTTTTGCCATCTTATCATGACCGTTAGGGGAAGAGTTAGTAGCTTTTGGAGACATATTTTTTCCTTATATAGTTGAATTATTCGTGTCATCACGCGGTCAAGCCGCGGGATGACATTATAGCTTTCATATAAATATTTCACAGAATTATTAAAATGGCAATCTATAAGTAAATCCTACGCCAAATTCTCCAACGGCTATAGTTTTTTTGATAGGATTTGCTGACACGAATTGCCCCGTTTTCATATCAAGTGTATCATAATTAATTCTTACTCTATATGCTGTTTGTAATTTTGCAGTTGCATCAATATTTAAATTTGAAGTTACATCTTGTGAAATTCCAAGACCTGCTTGCCAAGCAACACAATTTTTATGAGTTTTTCTTACTTTAAAATAATCGCTATTTATAACACTCCACCTAGAAGAGGTAGGTTTAACTTTTACTTGTGCTATTCCACCTCCAAGTATTGCAAAAGGTGTGAAAGTTTTTATTTTTTCTAAATCATAAATAAGATTTAGCATATATATATTTGATAATACGGTAGTATTACCTGGGGTTTTAGGAATAGTGAGACCATTACTTAAATTTTGCTGAGGTAATACGTAATGCAGATGATATTTAGGTTGATAAGTTGCTGAGAATTCAATAGCTATCTTTGGATATATTATATAGCCTATTTTCCCACTATACATACTTGATTTTTTTAAAATTATTTCGGTATTTGAGTGTTTATGTCGGAATTTACTAACGACCGGTTCAACTATTCCGCCTTCTGCTCCTATATAAAACCCTATTTCTTTTGCGAAAGCAATGTTATTAAGAATGATGATAGTAATAAAAAATAATTTTAGTAATTTAGCCATTATAATTGCTTAAAAAATAAAAAAATATTATATACCTCCTTTATTAATGGTCAATCATATTGTTCCTAATTATGGAAGCAATTATACCAAATAGTAATAAAGTAATAGTTACAGTGAGCGCAACATATGCCGGAATCGCTATATAATGATGAATAAATATTTTAAAGCTGATAAATATTAAAATTAAAGCCAAAGAATATTTTATATAACTGAAACATTCTACAATTTCTGCTAAACAAAAAAATAACGCTCTAAGCCCTAAAATAGCAAAAATATTTGAAGTATAAATTATATAAACATCATTAGTAATTGCGAATATTGCCGGTATACTATCTATAGCAAAGACTAAATCTATTGCTTCTATCAGTACTAGAGATATAAAAAGGGGGGTACAATATAGTTTGTTATTACGTTTAACAACAAATTTATTCCCTGCAAGGTTAGGGGTAATATTTAGATTTTTTATTATTGACTTGTAAATATAAGAATTCTGTATATCAAAAGTTTTATGTGATACATAGAAAGTTTTTATACCTGTAGCAATAAGTATTACGGCAAAAATATATAATAACCAGGCAAATTTATTTATAAGAATAATACCGCCGTAAATCATTACGGCTCTGAATATTATTACGCCTATTATACCGAAAAATAAAACACGATGTTGATATTGTCCGGGAATTTTGAAAAATTGGAATATAATAGAGATAATAAAAATATTATCAAGTGACATAGCTTTCTCAATGAGAAAGCAAGTATAATATTCACGAGCATGATCTACCCCCGTATTATAGTAAACATAGATACCGAATAAACAAGCTATTACAAGATAGAAAAGACTGAAAAGTATGCTTTCTTTAAAGCTCATTATGGTGTTTTTTTTGTGTATTATTCCCAAATCGAGAATCAGTAAAGCAGCGATTACCGTATAAAAAATAATCCAACTCATTTATTTATCTCTTCATTTTATATTGCATGTGGAAATATAGTCCTCCACTAAACATAACTCTTAGCTGGAATTTTATAGTATTTTCTCCTTGTTTTAAATAATGCTTTATATCAAGCGGTAAATTTTTAGCTTGTAATGCTTGACCTTGGTCCTGTCCATTGTTACAGTACCTTTGCTCATCTAGAGAATCAACGTTAGTAGGGAGGCTAAGTAACTTTATGTCGTTGACATATATTAATATGCAATCATCATACCATAAATCTTTTATTTTAAAATACTCAATATCGTCTATTATTGCATCTAAAGTTACTTTGAATTCTACAGTATGCAATATTGTATTGTTTAGGTGATCTCCTGCATCTATACGTGCTCCATCCTGTGGAAATGCCATAATGCTCATATATGGTACCGGTTTTTTGTTTAAGATATAGTCACCTATTTTAGTTACCGGATTATAAGGGGTCTCAGGTAATTGGTCTGATGGAAAGTCGTTATAACTAACTTTTATAGGTAATCCTTTAGATTCTCTACAGCCAACATTTTTGCCTAAAGGTTCAAACTCGACAACCTTTCTATCAAAATATGATAAACAATAGCGTTCTAAAGGTTTATTAGGATCAATAGGTATCCAATTCGTCGGGCATTTTCCTGTTGCAAGTTCTCCTATATCGCTTTCAGGCCATTCTGCATTACCGTGATTGTTACCGGAGGGAGCTTCCTCTGTGCTAGGAATTTTAGCACAAGTAGGTACTAATATAGGAACACAAAGATTTAGCTCTTGCCAAGTTTTATCTCTTACATCCTCAGTCTCAGCTTTGTATGTCGGCTCAGGAGGAGTATTGTTATCTCCTTTTGTATATGTCACTGTATAATATTTTGAAGGATCTAGCGGTACTAATATTGGTCCTATGTTAGGTTTTGGCTCGATTCTATCTGTATAATTCCTACTTAAAACACAGATTGGAGTATTAGCCTTATCGTTATTGGTATAGCATTTACTCGGAATATTATTTATATTGCAAGTATAAATTGTAATACCTCTTCCTGGACCTGACACTGTTTCTTCTAGAGTACAGCGCGTTAGATCTGTATCTTTTTTACATAAGCCAAGATTTGGATATTTAACGTTATATTTATTTTTAAAATCTTTACAATTTATAGTATTGTTGTTGTTGAGTTTAGCAAGTACACAATTTGTCGAATCATTATTGTAACCGGGCATAGGTGATCCATCAGGTAAAGTAGGACGCAGCATAGGGTTACAATGTTGGAAATTTTTCGGCATCAAGCAGGCATGTGTTCCACCTTGGATATATTTACCGTTTATATATTCTAAATATTTTAAATATACCGCACTTGAGTCAGGCTTTCCATTACTATTATAAGGTGTTTTATTGTCTTTATATTTACCGTAAATAGTCAACTGATTTAGAGCATGCTCTTCTGAAAACGGCATAGCAATATATTTATCTTCCTTTGGATCTTTAGGTATAAACACAACGGAAGAACTATACTTATAACCAGCAAGCATTACTATGCTTTCTGTGTCAGTGGGGTTGGGAGGTGGAGGTCCGGCGTATGCTAACGGCGTTACAAGGGTGCTTGTTTCATCTATGATATTGTTGCCTTCTCTGACTTGTACTGACGCAATGAATTGCGGTTTATAATAAGCATCGTTGGGATTGCTATTATTAGTACAGGTAATTCCGGCATATTGCTTTGCACATTCATAAGTAGCTAAGCTGTAAGAATGATTTACTCTCGGTACGCAATCTATTAAATTACCAGACTCAAATAAGCAAATATTATTAGGATTTTGCTTATCGTCTTCGGTATTACTAATAGAGACATAAAGCTTTCTATCTTTACCGTTATTGTCTTTTAAGGTGACATCTGTCTTTATAGGCATTAAGCTAGTTGTATCTTGCTTTTGTACCTTAGGAAATTTTACGCTTACATCCTTAAATTCGCCGATATTAACTCCCCACACTTTTTGACAAGTAGTTGAATTAGAACTTGGACAGTCTGGTATATCGCTTATGTAGTAATCGCTGGGTGTTTCTACATTTCCAATTTTCTGCGAATATACTATTCTAAATCCCTCATTACAACCGTTAGCCGTAACACTACATGGCGTAGAAATTTCTGTATTAATACATGGAGTGTTGCCTGAAGTATTCTTACACGATTTAATTAAATCTTTAAAAGCCGTGTTAGTATGAGTAATTTTTGCTGAAGAAAAATCTATATTACGTGGTTCTACACAAGTTTCGAGGTCAGAGCGAGAACTCGTGCAAAGCGGGACAAGATTGCTAAAGCTGACACGTATGGTATTATTAACAATATTGTTTTTAACATTAATATTAGATGGCACTACACAAGCCGGACTAGTAGAAGATTGGTCAAACTTGCCGCTTGCATCTTTTATACTACATACATTATTAACACGCGGATTAATGCTAATATAATTTAAATTTGGACAATATGGCGGTGGAAAAGGTCCTAAAGGTAATTGTACACAACCAAAAGAATAGCTATCTACAGAACCGTTTAATGACCCAAGTGTTTCAATAATTTTTATTATTAAAGTAGGAAAAAAATTAAAAAGTTCTCCTATTGCATTAAGTATTGATTGAAGTACTTTTATAAATTCTGAATTTTGATTTATCATACCAAGAAGCTGCCCTAATAAACTTGGTAAACTGGCTCCTTTTATCGTTTCAACTAAAAATTTTAATACTTTTGCGATAGGGCTAAGTTCGTTAGTGTGATGAAGAGGTTGACGATTAGGATTCCAGTCCATCGGATCAAGATGTACACCGGAATCTGAAACAAGGTTAACAAGTCCAGGATCGCTATAAGCACAAAGTTTAGGAGATTTTAAAGTAACTATTTTTCCGTCGACACCGATTATCTTATTATCAGTTTCTGTATAACCGACTTTATTGAGATGTACTCCATCGGTATAACCTGGATCTGCAGGGGAAGGCGGGACATTTATCCCGGGAGGTGGAGGCATATCCGGTACGGCAATTCTAGCACAGACTCTAGTTAGAGGTAGACCGTAACCTGTAGGCCATAATACACATTCTCCATCCCAATTTAAAGTAGAGTTTTGATGCCAACAAGCTACGGCATTACAGCTTTGAATTCTAATACGAATTTTGGGAGTAAAGTAACTACTATCAGGGGCTTCTTCCGCACATCTATGGAGTAAAAAACCGATAAATGTACCTGGGTAATCAAATTTTAATAAACAAGTATCATTATCGCGACCGTCGCTTTTATTCCAAGGAGGGCATAATGTGTTTGGTTTAAAAGGCCCTCTTGGCTTTGCATTGATGCCTCCATCCTTATTCCAAATTTCCGTTCTCTCATTTTGACCGCAATTACATGGATCGCTAAGACAATTGACTATATCATCCCAAATAGATGCATATACATTAAATGAGAAAAATGAAAATAAGAAAAATAGTAAATATTTTTTTAACACTTTGGATATTCTTTATGCTCGTTGTTTTTATAGTTCATAATAAATTATTGTCATCCCACGAGCTTGTAGAGGGCTCCAGTCCTTTTTAATCTTTTTTGGATCCCATAATAAATCACGGGATGACAGAGTGAAATATTAGTCCGTATTTAACTCATTATATAGGTAATTAACCCAATTATCTGGAGGGCCTTGGTGTTGTTCAAGTATTTTTTTATAAATATCCATTTCCTCCTGTCTGCTTGATAAAATACGGACAACGCCTATTAAAGCGGCAATACTTAATTCAGAAGCTATTGATACATTGTCTTTACTAATTAAGAACATTCTTGCAGAAAGTATTAGCTGTGATAATTTTCGTATTTCCGGCTCGCTTAAACCTAAAATTTTATCTAAATCTTCTATTTTAACGTCAGATGGTAGAATAATTTTAGTATTAATTAAATCAAGCCAAGGTTTTATAGTATATTTTGGATATGACTTAAGATAAATAAAATTGAAATTACTGACGAAAATACCGTTATTTTGAGACAAATTATTGTAGATTAAATTTATATTATCATAATAAACCTCAGGTCTGTAAAGTTTATCAAAATTATCGGCAGCAAATATTTTGGGTTTTGTGCCAACTAAACTTAAATGATAAGTAAAAGCATAAATTACTGCTGCACTAATACTTTGGTGTTTCTTTAAATTATTATTGAATTGTTCTAAAAATTTTCTCTCCGTTGGGTAAAATTGTTTAGAAAACGGCTCATCAGAAAGTTTATATAAATTAAACCCTATAACTTTCCCTTCTTCAATGTTAAGAGACGATCCGTCAAATAATCCGGAATATAATTGTTCTTCAGTAAAAACTTTAAGTTTATCAAGTATTTGTATTCCTCCTTCCTCCTTAAAATCTTCTAATTTTAAAATATCGGAAAAAATACGTTTTTCTTTTTCAATTGATAAAATTTTATTTTTTAATTTCTCTAGAAAGGATATCTCTATTTCGCTAAGAGGTGAAATATAATGACCACTGATTAATTTTAAAAATTCTAAAATGAATGCTTGTGATTTTTCTGTATCATCTACTAAAAATGGATTGATAATTTGTTTGTCCGGTTCTAACCATTTGCCTTCTATTGCCTCGATAAAAATTTTAGAATCATTATTATTAGAGATATAAATTATTGTTGGATCGTATTTAGTCGATTCTGATATTAAAAAGTTCAATAATACGGTTTTGCCGGTTTTCTCCGTACCAAAGATACAAGTATTACCTTTATTCGTTTTATCATGAAAATTCATGAAATATGGAGTGCCTTTCTCGGTTCGCAGTAAAGTTATAGCCTTACCCCAAGGATTATATTGATTACCAAGTGTAGTATTATGAAGAGCGGTAAGAGAAGCAATATGCTCTACGGATAATGGCGACATTCTACGTATAAAGGCAAAGTTAGCAGGTAATTGCGACCAAAATATTTGCTCAATATTAAGATCTTCTTTTACATGAATAATACCAAGTTTAAAAAGTTCGGTTGATGCTTTAGCTACGGCTGCATCTAGTTTATTTTCATCTTCTTCTATAACGGCAATTGAAATTTGCTGATTACAAAATTGAAAATCTAAATTAGCTGTATCAAGCTTATTAATCCCTTTGTGATTAAGTAAAGTTGAGTCGTTAGTAATTTTTAGAATATAATCTTGACCATGCAATTTGGATATTACTTGTTTTTTGCTAATAAAGTAAAATATTTCAGTTATTATTAATTCAATTGGTAACTGTAAAAATTTATCCAGTGTATTAGAAGGAGTTTCATGATATTCTTTTATAGATAGTAAAGAAGCAAATTTATTATTTTTCTTATGATCCGTAACTACCATTTTATCGCCGCTAATTGTATAAATACTTCTACCTAGTGCATCAGATAAATCTATGATAGGTACCAAACAATCATTATTATTAAGGTTAGCTATTCGATTATATAAAAATAAAGGATTAGAAAAAACATTATCATTTTCAAATATTATACCGAGTTTTTCAGCACTGAATTCGTTTAAATCATTTAAAATATTATTAGTGATATTGTCTAATTTTTGAAAAGCTGAATCTAAGTAGTTATTTTCAAAATCAGTAATTAATTTTTTAGATAAAGAATTTATTAAAGAGTTAAAATTTGTGATGTTAACTTTAGCAGAATCATGTACTATAGATATATATAAAGTATTAACGAATTTATCATTCCAATGGTTTTTTCTTTGCCATAGGCTATGAATATTTGCCGGTAATAATTTTTTGTAAGGAGTTAAATCGTCTAAGTTTTGTTTTTCTCGTATTGTATGTAGCCAAAAAGCAAAATCATAATTGGTTATATTCTTTTTTATAGAAACTCTAACCATTTCACGTAAATTTTGTATGTTATCGCTTATTTTCTCTGAGTTAATGCCGTGTATTTTGATAATTTGTAGTAATTTACCGTCTTTGGTAAGTAAAGTATTTTCATTATAATGACATGCTATAGGTATAAAATTAGGAGCATTATAATTATATATATCTTTGTCAAATTTTCGTAAACCACTAAACACAAATAACCTGAATTTAAATTATCGTTTTGTATACTCGTTCAACTTGAAAAATTGGCTACGTCGTCTGTGTAAGTCCTCGGATGCTCACGTATTAAGTATACGCTCTGCCGCTCGGCGCTTACAGACTCCTTGCTCTTTTCCAAGTTGAACTTCGTATAACAACTCTTCATTTCACAGGAGTATATACTAATGAGCTTTGCCTGCGTGGATGCTAGAGTCGTCATTGCGAGCAACCGTAGGCCTCTACTCGATGTCGTTCCCGCGAAAGCGGGAATGACATAAGAGCCATGCAACAAAGCCAATTTAACAACAACTAGAAACTTTACCTTATTATATTTATAGTTGATAAACACTTATTCACTATAGGCAGTGATTTTTTGTAATCCTCCCATGTAATTTATCAAGACATCCGGTATAGTTATTGATCCATCTTCATTCTGATAATTTTCAAGTATTGCGACCATAGTTCTTCCGATAGGTAATCCTGAAGCATTTAAAGTATGAACTAAGGTAGTTTCGTTACTGCCGAATTCTTTATATCTTGCTTTCATTCTACGTGCTTGAAAATCTCCACAATTAGAACAGCTAGCAATTTCGCGATATTGCTTTTGTCCCGGAAGCCATACTTCTATATCATAGGTTTTTTTTGCTGCAAATCCCATATCTCCGGTGCAAAGTAACATAACACGATAAGGAAGATTCAGTTTTTGTAAAATAGTCTCTGATGCATTAGTTATATATTCATGCTCATTTTTTGATTCTTCAGGGGTAGTAATAGATACTAGCTCAACTTTACCGAACTGATGTAATCTAATCATACCTCTTGTATCTCTACCGCTACTACCTGCTTCTGATCTAAAGCACGGGGTGTAAGCAACATAACGTATCGGTAATTTTTCTCTTGGTATAATAGTATCGGCGACTATATTTACTAAAGATACTTCTGCGGTTGGAATTAGTCTGTAACCATTGGTTGTTGCAAAAGATTCTTTGGCAAATTTAGGTAGTTGTCCTGCATTATACATAGCATTATCTCGAACTAATACCGGAGGTGATATCTCAAAGAAATCCAACTCTTTAGTATGAACATCAATCATAAAATTAATTAAAGCACGTTCTAGCTTTGCTAAATCACCTTTTAATGTTACAAATCTAGTTCCAGAAATTTTAGCAGTTTGTTCAAAATCCATTAAATTTAATTTTATACCTAGTTCAAAATGCTGTTTATTCAAAGCATTTGGATTTATCTCTCCGTAAGTACGAACTAATTTATTCATACTCTCATCCATTCCGTAAGGTACTTCTTCGTCTGGAATATTAGGAAGCATATTTAATAGTTCATTTAATTCGTTATTATTATTTAAATCCTGTTCAAGTGCTTCCAACTTCTCATTTATATGTTTGACATCTCTTTGTAACCCTTCAAACTCTTCGCCGCTTTTAGAGGCCATATTACCTAAAATCTTTGATTTTACCTTACGTGCATGCTGAAATTCTTGAATTAAACTCGTAATTTTTCTTTTCTCTCCGTCGAGCATAGCAATTTTACTAGACATAGGTTCAATAAATCTTTGGCTAAGCTTTTGATCGAACAATTCTTGATTTTCTCTAATCCATTTGATATTTAACATTTAGTGTCCTCGGTTTTTCTATAAAATTACATATCATTATTGAAGTTTCATATAATAAAAGTAGCGGTATTGCAAGAGCAAACTGGCTGAAAATGTCAGGAGGTGTTAATATTCCTGCAATAATAAAGTTAATTACCACGGCAATGCGTCTTTTTTGCTTAAGTGTTTGTACCTTAACTATTTTTAGTATATTTAATATCATTATCACAACTGGTAGTTGAAAAGCGACTCCAAAAGCAATAATTAAATGAATAACTAAATTTAGATACTCGCTAATTCTTGCTTCCAAAACTATCGGTACTATCATATCACGTTTTTCAAAACTAAGAAAAAAATTCCAAGCTTTCGGCATTACAAAGTAAAAAACAAAAATACTACCGCACCAAAATAAAATAGGCGACATAAAAAGAATAAAAGCGATAATTTTTTTTTCATGGCGGTGTAACCCGGGACTGATAAATAAATAACACTCCAAAGCAATTATAGGTATAATAATAGTAAAAGCAGTAAAAGCTGCAAGTTTAATATAGGTAAAAAATGCTTCTGTAAGTCCTGTATAAATTATATTTCGTGCCGTATCACCGCTTAGCTTAGCAAGCGGTTTTAATAAAACACTATAAATATTGTCGCTAAAATAATAGCAAATAGCAAATATAATTATAAAAGTAGTAAATATTCTAAGAAGCCTTATTTTTAATTCTAATAAATGTTCTTGAAAACTATATAGTTTCATAAAAATTCTGACTCTTCATTTTGCAGAAATATGTATATCAATATTATAAACCTTTTTTAATAATTGTCATATCTTTTTAGAAATATTCACAAAGCCTAGTTTCTTTCTATATATTTTATAAAATATCGGGATAAATAACATGCTAAACAGAGTATTACCTAAAAAGAATACAGGCCAAGTAAGATATTTTGCACAAATACCGCCAAGGCTAGCTAGAATAATACGGCTAAGAGAGCTAAAAGATGCAATAATAGAATATTGTGTGGCAACAAATTCACTATTGCAAAGGCTAGCAAAATAGATAGAGATAATAGTTCCTGCAAAGCCTGCACAAAAATTTTGTACTGTAACAGTTATTATAAATGTCTTTATATCATAGCCGATAGTAGCAAGAATCATAAACATAAGAGGTGACAATAATTGAATAACTCCACCAATTAAGACACTATGAAATATACCCATTTTTGCAGCTAAAACGCCGCTTAAAGCTCCTCCGATGATCATGATTAGTAACCCGTAAGCTTTGTAAATAACGGCAATTTCATGAGTAGTAAAACTTAAATCTAGCAATAAAGGCGAACTCATAGCCATAGGTATAGAATCCGCAGCTTTATATAAAAAGATAAACAATATAATTAGCAGTAAATATTGTTGTTCATTTTTTAAGGAGATAATACTTTTTTTAATAACTTCAAAATATTGTTGTAATCCTATTAAATTAGTAGTTGTATGGTGTATTTCTTTTGATTGTGGTTCTTGGATACATAAAATTACTATAGGTCCAATTAGAGTAATGAATAGAGCAAATTTATATACTGTATTCCAGCCGAAAATAATTGATAAATATAAAGTACCGACGCTGCCAAGTAACATACCTAAACGAAACCCTATGCTACTAAAGGTAAAAGCCATTGAAAGCTCTTCTTTAGATGTAGGTCTCTCAATTCTATATGCATCAAGTACAATATCTTGTGTAGAACTGCAGAATGAAATAATAAATAAGATAATTGCAGTAATATGTAAGTTATTACAAGGGCCTATATTTAAGAACCCTGTCATCGCTAGGATTAAAAATATTTGTGATACCAATGCCCAGCCACGCCTGTGACCGAATTTAGAACATAAAAAAGGTATAGAGTATTTATCTATAAAAGGTGACCATATGACCTTTAAGCAATACGGAAATGCAGCTAGTGATATCGAACCTATTATATCAGTGGTGTATTTTGCTTCGGATAATTGATATGGAACTGTAAAAAAAATTAAATTGAACGTAAGACCGGAAATTAAGCCTAAAAGTAAAATACCGATTAAATATGTATGGTTATTTATGTCATTCTTGCGTGAATTGATCTTCAACGTCATTGTGAGGAAAAACTGTAAGTTTCGACGCAGCAATCCAGTAAAAAATTCTGATTTACAGAATATTCTATTATTATTTCTGGATTCCCACCACGCTCCTTGTAGCTGTGGATTTGTTGCATGGCTTACTTCCACCTCTGTCATCCCATGAGTTTGTAGCAGGCCCCAGTTAAAAATACTAATATTGTTAGTCTTTTTAGTTGTTTTCTGGATACCGTGGTCAAGCCAAGGTATGACACCGAACACGTTTTTTAAGCCATACAACAACGCTTTCAGTCGCTCGCAATGACGATGAGGTACACAAGCAATAATGCCTCGCAGGAATGACATAAAGGAATGATTAAAAATTTTGTACACGCAATCTAATAGCTTTAAATAGTTACTTAATATTTCATTTTTAGGGAGTAAGGAGCGACTTTGGAAAATATTTTACCGACTACCGGTATTTTAGTTACAATAGTGCTGATTAAGAAAAAGGAAGGAATAACATTTCCTTTAACCATAATTAATTGCTGCTTAGTATCAATATTACCTGTCATAGTAAAATCAAAAAATGGTCCATGTGCTTCCGTATCAAAAATTGTAATTATATTTCCTCTATAATTAAATTTACCGCTCATATCTTCAAATAAAATATTTTTATTATTAGTTATTGAACTAAGAAAACCCGGCAACGAAACAAAGGAAACAAGCCGTGTTAAAAAAGGAGTATCGACTACCGTAAAATGTTTTATAGAAAATTTGCCGTCTAATATTGGCACTATTTCACCTTTTTTTACTTCATATCTTTTTGTATTTAAGTTGATGTTAATCTGACCGTTTTGCATAGTGGTATACATTCCGAGTCCCTTAAGCAATGCTCCGGCATTATCGGATTCAATTAACCATTGTTCAAAAGTTTCCTTAGCGGTAAGCGACATCTTAACTTTTTTATTATCAATATTAGCATTTAGAAAGCCGGAGAAACACCGCACTTTATCACATTTAATTGCTAAATCAAGATTACCTAGAATTATATTATTCTTTAAAAGTATTTTTGATATATTAGTTTTTAAATTAATATTACGTGTAGAATCTCCCGCTTTTTCTAAAAACTGCATCATATTAGCATTTGATAAATCTAATACGCTTCCATAAAGTGCCGTATTAAGATTATGGTTATCTATGATTATTTGTCCTTTTAAATCCGTATGATTATGTTTAACAGAGGCTAGATTAATATTATAAATATTTTTCTTAATTAAGGCATTACCGTTAATTTTTAGATTATCCTGCCCTGAAAGGTTAAATTCAATATTTCTATCAAAATTTTTATCATTTAATTTAGTATATAAATATAAATTGGCTTTTTTATATAATTTTTTATGAATAGATACTTTATCTATATAAAATTCTAAATTATTAAGATTAGAATTAACAGTAATAAAACTCTCATTATTATGCTGTTTTTTATACTCAAAATTTAAAACGGTGCTGCCTGAAATTAATTTGAATACTCCAAATCTTTGATTATTTGCTGCAATATTGCTTTTTATTTTAAGTAAACACTCATTATTTTTATCCGATATATCATGATCATAAGTAAAGCTGCTTGCATAATTATTAATGTTACCTTTACCGCTAATATTTAGTTTATTATCTTTAAAACTACCTTTGGCTTCACCGTTTTGTAATAGGATATTATTGTCTAAGGTGTTAAAAGAGATATTTGTTAATGTCGACAAAACATTATAGCTATTAGGGATATTGGGGCTAATAGGAATTATTAGCTCTATTATTGAATTTGCCGTTCCTTTGATTTTTTTAAGATCAATATTTTGAGCTTTAATATTTTGATATGTATCATTTGGAACAAAGGCAATTAAGTCATTAATTTCACCTTTAGCAGTAGCATTAAAAACAAATTGTGATTTATCCGGTCCTTCCCATTTGAAAGTCATAATACCGTCTGAAACGACACTTTTACCGCTATATGCTTCATTAATTAGAAATTTTATTTCCGGTCCTGAAATGATTATATTAATATCAACTTTAGTCAAAGGCGGTAAATCTGTATGATATTTATATTCAAAATTCGAGATATGTAAATTTGCTTTTAAATTATCTTCTACTAAAATATTTTTTTTTAAAAAATTTTTATCTAATTTAATATTTAATTCTCCGTTTTGGATGTAACCTTGTTTTATATGTTCTCGTAAATATGAGATTATAGGATTATCCGGAATAATTTTTTCGACTGTTTGATAAATTATTAAAGGCATATTTGTGGCAGCTGCACTTGCATCGATATTTTTATCGGTTATTATACCGCTTAGTGATAAAAAAGCTTTGTCCCCAAAGGTGAGTTTGCAATTAACGGTCTTTGGATTATCTTTAGAATAGGTGGTTTTATATGAGCATAAAGCATTTCCTAGAGGTAAGTCTACTCCTTGTTTATCAGTTAAGATATCACTTTTTATTGAAGTTAGTCGTATGTCGGTTAGGGAATCTTTTTTAATTATATTTAACGAATAATCACCGGTCGTTGAAGTATTTATAATTTCTTCATCGTTATTTGAAATTACAGAAATTTTATCGATATTAAAATTAGCCTCTATTAACGAATTAGAGAAGAAATTTTTAAAATTAAAGAAAAGATTAAAATCGTTAATTTCTCCTCTAGCATTATCTATAAGACTTAAGGAAATTTTATCTATGGATAATCGGTTTTCTTTAAATTCTAAATTATGTAGTACAGCCTTTATATCATTTTTACTTAAATAAAATTCAATTATTTTTTTCAAAGGTTCATTTAAGTGTCCTTTATTTGCACTATAAACAGTTAGAGTTATAGCCAAAGATAATGAAATCAGAATTATAACAATACTAATAAAGGTTTTTTTAATCAAATTCATTTGAGTTTGTAAATCTATTGAAATATGATAAAAGCTTTATATACTCGGATAGAACTGCAAAAATTGGCTACGTCATCCTACAAGTACTCCGGTACTCACGTATTAAGTATACGCTCCGTTCCTCGTCTTGTGGACTCCTTGCACTTTTTGAAATTGAGTTTCGTCTATACTACTCTTCATTTATTTGAGGTATACACTTGGAATATAACGTATAATTTAAAAATTTAATATAAAAATCACAAAAAATTATGAATATTACATTTATCGGTAGCGGATATGTGGGATTAGTCTCAGGTATTATTATGGGGTATTTAGGTCATAATGTTACTTGTCTTGATAATGATGAGGTTAAAATATCCAAATTAAATAAGCAAATATTACCGATTTATGAAGCTAAACTTGATGAGTATCTTAAGCAAGCTTTAGAATCTGATAGGTTAAAATTTACAAATATTTATAATAATGAACTTCAAAATGCTGATGCAATATTTATTACGGTCGGTACACCTTCAAAAGGGTTGGGAGAAGCGGATTTAAAATATGTTTATGATGCTATTGATAAAGTTTTCGAGCATATAAATAAAGATTGTTTAATAGTCATAAAATCTACCGTTCCGCCAGGTAGTTGCAGTAATATTATAGCTTATTTAAAATCAAGAGGCTTTTCATTTAATGTTGCTTCTAATCCTGAGTTTTTAAGAGAGGGGAGTGCGGTAGAAGATTTTTTATATCCTGATCGTATAGTTATCGGTGTAAATAATAAAGAATCAGAGGAAATATTGCGAAAAATTTATGCACCTTTACAAGGTGCAAAGTTTGTGGTTACCGATTTAGTGACGAGCGAACTTATTAAATATGCTTCAAATAGTTTCTTAGCTACCAAAATTGCTTTTATTAATGAGATGGCTGATTTATGTGAAAAAATCGGCGGTAATATTAAAGATTTATCTAAAGGTGTAGGACTTGACCAAAGAATCGGTCAAAATTTTTTAAATGCAGGACCTGGTTTTGGTGGTTCGTGCTTTCCAAAAGATATTCTAGCATTAAATAATCTTGTAGAAAATCATCATATAGATTGTAGGATTCTTAAGGCAGTAATTAAAAGTAATAAGCAGCGTCCAAGTAATATGGTAGATAAAATAGCTACTTTGTTAGACGGAGATTTAAAAGGTAAAAATATAGCAATTTTAGGCTTAACATATAAAGCAGGAACCGATGATGTGAGAACAAGCCCTGCCATCGCAATTGTAAAGATCTTATTAAATAAAGATGTATATGTTAAAGCATTTGATCCTATCGGTCTTGAAAATGCTAAAAAGAATTTGGAACATAAAAATTTGCTATATTTAGATTCAGCAGTTGAAGCCTGTAAATCAGTAGATATTATAGTTATTGCAACTGAATGGTCAGAATTTAAAGAACTTAATTGGCAAGAAATTTATGATTTAGTAAAATCACCGATAATCATTGATCTTAGAAATATACTAGATAATGAAGCAATGAAAAAAATCGGTTTTAGATATTATGCAGTCGGAAGTAAAATTTAGTCTTGTCGTTAAGGCTGCTGATGTTATTCCCGCCTACGCGGGAATAACATAAAGAGTCATACAGTATACAATAAACTTTAACATTAATTTAAAATGCGACCTGAATTTATTCATTTAAGAACTCAAAGCTCTTATTCTTTTCTAGAAAGTGCATTAACGATTGAGAAGGTAGTAGAACTTGCTTCATCGAATAAAATGCCTGCTATTTGTTTGGCAGATAAGGGAAATTTATTCGGCTCATTAGAGTTTGCATTATATGCAATAAAAAAGGGACTGCAGCCGATACACGGAGTTATTCTAAATATAAAATACGATATAGATATTTTTGCTCAAATTTTGCTTATAGCTAAAGATGAAACTGGCTATAAAAATTTACTCAAACTATCAAGCCTTACTTTTACTAAAAATGATCGTAAGATATGCGATCACATTGATTTTGAAGATTTAATCGAATATCAAGAAGGATTAATAGGATTATGCTGTTATACCGACGGTATTGTCGGGCAATGCTTGCTAGCTCGCAACGAGGAACAAGCGATGCTGTTTGCACGTAAATTACAGGAAATTTTAGGAGATCGTTTTTACTTTGAGATTATGAGACATGAGCTACCGGAAGAACAGTTTATTGAGGATAGTTATATTAGAATTGCTGCCGAGCTTGCTATTCCGCTTGTTGCTACTAATAAAGTTTTGTTTAGTGAGAAAAGCATGCATGATGCACATGATGTATTGTTATGTATATCAGCCGGTGTTACTAAAGAATATCTGGATCGAAAAACAGTTAGTGAAAATTGTTATTTTAGGTCACCGCATGAGATGATAGAGCTTTTTTCCGATTTACCTAGTGCCATCCAAAATACCGTGAATTTAAGAGAGCGTTGTTATTTTGCCGCACATCCAAACCCGCCGATGCTGCCTAATTTTGCCACCAAAGATATTAGTGAAACGGATTTAATTAGAAAAGATGCAAAAGAAGGGTTGCTTGCAAGGCTTGCTACAAAGTTTAAATCTGAAAATATTTCGTTAGAGAATCAAGAAGAAGTAAAAACCGAATATTTTGCTCGTCTTAATTATGAGCTGGATATTATCTGTAATATGAATTTTGCCGGTTATTTTTTGATTGTATCTGATTTTATTAAATGGAGTAAAAAAGAGGGTATTTTAGTCGGACCAGGTAGAGGATCGGGAGCAGGTTCGGTTGTTGCTTGGAGCTTGCTTATTACTGATCTCGATCCGATTAAATTTGGCTTATTATTTGAAAGATTTTTAAATCCTGAACGTATTTCAATGCCTGATTTTGATATTGATTTTTGTCAGGAAAGGCGTGAGGAAGTAATTAATTACGTACGTTCCAAATACGGTAATAATAGAGTAGGACAGATTATAACTTTCGGTAAGATGCAGGCAAAGGCTGTAATTAAGGATGTCGCTCGTGTGCTTAGCTTACCTTATAAATTCGCTGATTATCTAACGGAGCTTGTCCCTTTTAGTGCAGTTAATCCAGTTAGCTTAGAACAGGCAATGCGTGAAGTCCCGGAGCTTGCAAATGCCGCTAAAGGTAATGGGTTGTATAATTTAGACGGTGAAGCGGAGTTAATTAAGCTAGTGCTTGATACTTCGTTAATTCTTGAGGGGCTGCATAGGCATTCCTCAACTCATGCTGCAGGAATCGTAATAGCAGGTACTGATTTAGTCGATATAGTACCGGTATATAAAGATGCTAACTCCGATATGCTGGTAGTCGGTTATTCTATGAAATATGCCGAGATTGCCGGTTTAATTAAATTTGATTTTTTAGGGCTACAAACCCTAACGGTTATTACCGATTGTAAGAAACTGCTTAAAGAGCAAGGGATAGAAGTAGATTTTAACAATATGACGTTTGATGATAATAAGACTTATCAAATGTTGTGTAAAGGTAAAGGAGTCGGCGTTTTCCAATTTGAAAGTATCGGGATGAAAGATGCACTTAGACGCCTTAAACCTGATTCTATACATGATTTGATAGCTCTTGGTGCGTTATACCGTCCTGGTCCTATGGAAAATATTCCTACCTATATAGCTTGTAAGCATAAATTACAACAGCCTGATTATTTACATGAGCTATTGAAGCCAATCTTAGAAGAAACTTACGGCGTGGTGATATATCAGGAGCAGGTACAAAGAATTGCTCAGGTTCTTGCAGGTTATACGCTAGGAGCTGCCGATTTACTTCGTAGAGCAATGGGTAAGAAGATAAAAAAAGAAATGGAGGAGCAGGAAGAAATTTTTGTTAAAGGAGCAGTTGCTAATAATATTTCGGAATCTCAAGCTAAATCCATTTTTGCAACCGTGGCTAAATTTGCTGGATACGGTTTTAATAAGGCACATGCTGCGTCTTACGGTGTTATTTCATACCAAACTGCATATCTTAAAGCTAATTATCCTACTGAATTTTTAGTAGCATGCTTAAATCTTGAATTGAATAATCACGATAAAATTAATTTATTTTTACAAGAAGCAAAAGATAACGGCATAAAAATTACTGCACCTAATATTAATATTTCTGAAGGGTATTTTAGTGTAAAGTTTTCGGACACTGTCATCCCGCGACTTGATCGCGGGATCCAGGAAATTTCAAAAGATACTGTGGTCAAGCCACGGTATGACATCGCGGGTGCAATAATCTTCGCTTTAGGTGCTATTAAGGGAGTCACGCCGAATTTCGGTAAGTTAGTAACGGATGAGCGAAAAGCAAGAGGGGCGTTTAAATCAATTACTGATTTTATTGAAAGATTACCCCCCAAATCTATTAACAGTAAATTATTGGAAAATTTAATCAAGTCAGGCTGTTTTGATGAGCTGCATGATAATCGATTGCAATTATTGTCAAGCATTCCAAAATTGCTTTCTTATTCAACTTCATATCACGAAGAGCAGGAATCTAATCAATTGAGCTTAATTAAAATTTCTAGTTTAAGTCCAACTATTTTAGTATCAAGCGATTATGCCGATAAAAATACTTTAGCCTTTTATGAATTTGAGGCTATGGGTTTATTTATCTCTAATCATCCTCTTACGGAATATCAAGAAATATTTAGTCGTTTAAATATTTTAAATACTGCGGATTTGCATAATAACTTACCTGATGGTACTAACCGAGTAAATCTTGCCGGTGTAATACAAAAAAAGGATTCTCGTATGTCGGCAAGAGGTAGGTTTGTGACGCTCGTGCTTTCCGATCCTGAGAATATCTTTGAACTTAGTATTTTTAGTGAGGAAGTTTTAAAAGATTATGTACATTTGCTTGATGTTAAAAGTTTGGTAGTTGTTGATTGTGACATAGTTAAAGATGAGGGAGGAATAAAACTAACGGCAAAAAGCTTTTCATCAATTGAGGATGCAATTAATAATAAACAATTTGAACTACAGTTTTATCCACAAAATCATGAAGAATTACGGCAGATAGTTACCTTGCTTGCAGCTCGTATAAATAACGAAGATCAGAGTAATGCTAAAGCTACAATCTATTTACAAAGCGCAGATGTAAAGAATTTTGTAGCAAAAATTACATTACCTGAAAAATTCTTACTCCAAGGGCAAGATTTTGAGATTTTAAAAGGATATAGTAAATAGCGTAGTTGTTGCTTGGTTCGGTTTTCCGCTGTTATTCCCGCAAGGCATTGTTGTGTGGATACCGGGTCGTCATTGTGAGCAGCCATAGGCTGCGTGGCAATCTCATGAAATAATAACAAACTCCTGAGATTGCGGACGTACAATTATTGCGTAATTTCCCTTGCAATGACGAAAAAACCGAGTCATGCAACAAATCCAATGCCTTGTAGGAATGACAAACCTTGAGTCAATTTTTTATAGGCAATACCTGAATTAACGGTAAAATGAATCTATAATTGAGTAATATTCTTTGATGTTTTTTTTCCGCTAAATACTGCATTATTATTTTTATTATCGCTAAGTTCTATATATTTTGTTAGTCGATGTTTGTCTGCTATTAACTTTGCTTCTTTTTTTAAATTGATATTTTGCTCAAGATTTGGATCTTTAATTAATTCTTTAAAATAATTACTTATGGATTTTAATCTCAATTTTCTCGTTAATTTACTTAAATACTTATAAAATTTATTTTTGATAGTTTGTTTTTTAGGTTCTGAATTTTTATTGAATGTATTATCGGCTTTAACTTTTTGTTTTTTATCTTCTAATACTCCTGTATTATTAGATCGATTTTTATTAACTTCAGTTATTAGTGCATTTATTAAATTTTGTTTTTCTTCTTTAAGTACAGCGTCATTCAAAAAGCTTGATACAGGCGAATTTTTTGAGTATATTTTGTATCCAAGTTAAGGTTAGTAGTTTCTTGTTTTGCTACGTTCGGGAGCGGTATATTAATATGCTCGTTTTTTGTTTCAATTATAGGTGAGTCTCTGAATTTATTCTCTCCAAAAATATCTAGAGTTTGCTGCGTAAATTCATCTACTAATTTTTGAGCTTTTATAGGTGTTATTTCTTCATTAAATTTATTTTTACTATAAATCTTTGACCATTTGAGTGATTTCTTCAGATGCTTTTGCTTCCGGTATAGTCATTTTGTATTTTTGTGCCATATCTTTTATGACATCATCCAATTTCTTATATTCTTCCGATAGCTCTAGCGGTTTAGGGTTAGTATTACTTTGTTTCATTTGTTGGAAAATATCTATAGCCGGGCGGTTTGCTATTTTCACTTGTATTTGTGCTTTGATAAGTATATTTACATCTTTATCATTTTTTATCATTTAAGCATTTTGCTGATAGCTCTTTAATGATTTGTTCTTTGTTAGATTTATATAATCTATAATTTTCTAAAATTTTTTTTGAGGGAGTGATTTCATGATCTTCAAAACAAGTTTGGATATGGTTTATAACAGGCTTTAAAAGATCCTCGGTAATAGGTAAATCGTTGTCCTTATAGGGAAAACACAGTAGATAAACAATCTACTAGATCAATCTTGATATACTTTAAATTAGATTCTTTAGCAACTTTATTAAATAACTTTTCTTTTGTGCTGGGTGTATGCCCTTCATTATAAAAAAAAGTATCAAAATAATTAGTAGCTGAATTGGCAATATCTTTTTGAAATTGATTTTGATAAGTTGTATTTGAGATACTTAGTTCTTTTATTAAAGGTATATTTAAGATATTTGCTAAATTTTTTTGTTCACTTGCTAAGTTTGATATTATTTGTGATACTTGATTTTGTATAATAAAATCATATATTTCACGAAATTCTGAATCCGGTACATTGTCTCTTAAAGCTTCTCTTATTGACCTGCTACTACAATTCCCTAAAGTTTGTCCGGTAACTGTTCTTCTTGAATCAGCTATTGGATTAATAAATTGCTCCGATTTGAATCTGTTGATTTCGTTATTATGAGCTTTTATTGTTTCTATTTCATTTATAGATAATATAGAAAATATAATATTCTTTATCTGTTTGATTTTTGAGTGCATATTTAATTGAGCTGAATTTTGCTTTACTTCTTGCTTCTATTGTTTCATTTATTTTAGATAATTGATCTTTTGGTGTTTGATTTAGTTTTGAATTATCTGCTCTTACCCCAGCACCGGCATTATATATATACGATAATTTTTTCCGTTTTCTTTAGAAGATTTTATAACATTTGCATGTAATCGTGTATTAGTAGGAGCATTAGAATATGATAAATATACTTCTCCAGTTTTTTGTAGTTTATCATATATTTCATCTGTAGTTTTTTCTAAAAATTTTTTTAACTGTTCTGCTGGTGGTAATTCATTTGAGCTAGTTAAATTACGTACTAAAAAGGATTGCTTATAAAGCTCATCTAAACCATCCATAAAATGGTCTAATTTTTTACCTGTATTTTCGTCAGGATTTTAAGCTTTATACACTAGCCGTTATAAAATGAGCTGAGCCTAAATTATAATCTTTTGTAGATTTATCATAGGTACGGGCATCGTCAAGCATTTCGCAGTACTGAGTTGCTTTTGCTTCATACTCATATTTCCGTGTTATTTAAGGTTTGAGTGATATTTTCATAATGCTCTTTCAGCTTATTTTGGTTATTCTCTTTTAGAGCAGTATTTGTAAGTTGATTATCATTATTTATATTCTCAGCCATATTTTTAACTAATTAGTTAAACAGGGATAAAAATAATCATGTATTACGAATAAATAAATGTCAATAATTACTCACCTCAATATATCTACTTTATCTAATTGTTCCCATGTAAAATTTTTGTCTTCTCGGCCGAAATGATCGTAAGAAGCCGTTTTTGATAATATGGAGTGCGAAGCTTAAGATGTTTAATAATTCTTCCTGGATGCATATCAAAATGCTGTGTTATGAGCTTAGTAATTTGTTCGTTGCTTAATTTGCTAGTACCGAAAGTTTTAGTATAAACAGATACGGGAGCAGCTACGCCTATTGCGTAGGATATTTGTATTTCACAGCGATCGGCAAGTCTTGCTCCTACTATATTCTTAGCAATATAGCGTGTCATGTAAGCAGCCGATCTATCTATTTTTGTTGGATCTGTTCCAGAAAAGCAACCGCCACCGTGTCTTGCTATTCCTCCATAGCTGTCCACGATAATGTCCCTACCGGTTAAACCGCAATCTGCAACGGGACCGCCTATAACAAACCGGCCTGTCGGATTAATTAGGTATTTAGTATCTTTATGAAGTAAATTGCTTGGTAATGCCTGTTTAATAATTTCTTCCATTACTGTCAATAAGGTCTTTTTGTTGTATTCCCGGATGATGCTGAGTTGATCAAACTACTGCATCAATGGCAATTGGTTTGTTATTTTCATATCGTAACGTGACTTGTGTTGCATCGGCTAAGCCAAGATATTTTGTTTACGTAAATATGCTTGCCTTTTCATTAATAAATGAGCGTAGTAAATCGGTACGGGCATGAAAATATCCGTTTCATTACAGGCATAACCGAAAACCATACCTTGGTCTTCTGCACCTATTTCATTGTCATTTGCATTGTCAACACCCATAGCTATATCGGGTGATTGTTTAATGATAGCTGAAATTACGGCACAACAGCTACCGTTAAATCCATAATTTGGATTATTATAGCCGATTTCTTGTATCTTGCTACGTACTATTTGCTCAATATCCACATAGATAGGTACTAGTAGTAATTTTGCCGCTCACTAGAACTAGACCGGTTGTTACAAATGTTTCACCGGCAACACGACCGTTAGGGTCTTGTTTTAGAATCTCATCAAGTACCGTATCTGAAATTTGATCGGCAATTTTGTCCGGATGTCCTTCAGAAATTGACTCAGACGTGAATATAAAATTCTTCAAATGTTATATTAATATATGATGTTTTATGTCATTCCAGCAAAAGTGGGAATGACATCAGGTCATGCAATAACGCCGCCTTTAGCTAGGAAAATAATACACCTTCAATGAATTTCCATCCAGTTATTACCTGCTCTAATTTCGGTTATAATCGGTACATCCATATGAGTAGAATTTTCCATGATTTTTTTAATAATAGGTGTTATAATTTCTACTTCATCAATCGGTGCTTCAAATAGTAATTCATCATGAATTTGCAGTACTAATCTTGTTTTAAGTTTACGTTTTTCTATTTCTTGATCTAGCTTGATCATAGCAATTTTAATTATATCGGCATTAGTTCCTTGAATCGGAGCATTAATAGCCGCACGTTCTGCAAATTGTTTAAGCTTTTTATCATGAATTAGAGGTACAAAACATTTTCTGCCAAAGCAATTTGTGACATAGCCGTTGCTACTTGCAAAAGCTTTTGTTTGCTCCATATATTCTTGCACTCCTTTATATTCAGCAAAATATTTCTTGATATATTCGGATGCTTCACCGTTAGTAACGTTTAATTGCTTAGCAAGCCCAAAAGCACTTATACCGTAAATGATACCAAAATTTATAGCTTTTGCTTTACGTCTATGTTCGCTAGTTAGTTCGTGTTTTTGTAAGTTAAAGATCTGACAAGCAGTTTGAGTATGGATATCGTTTTTATTGATAAATGCTTGTTTTAGTGCATCTATATTTGCGATATGGCTTAATATTCTAAGCTCAATTTGAGAATAATCGGCAGATATTAATTTATAACCTTCTTCAGCAATAAAAGCTTGTCTGATTTGATTCCCCTCACTAGAGTGAATAGGTACATTTTGTAGATTAGGTTCTTGTGAGCTAAGTCTTCCTGTAGTGGTAGAAGTTTGTAAAAATGTCGTATGTACTCTATGTGTTATATTATCTATCTGTTTCGGCAAACTATCGGTGTAGGTATTCTTTAATTTTGTCAGTTGCCGCCATCTTAATAACAAATCTGCAATATTATATCCATGCTCACTAAGTTTTTCTAGTATTTCCGCTCCTGTTGAGTAAGAGCTTGCTTTAGCTGAAGTTTTACCGAAAGGTAATTGCATTTTTTCGAACAGGATTTCGCCTAATTGTTTTGGCGAACCAATATTAAATTTAGTTCCGCTAAGAGCAAAAATTGCTTCTTCAAGTTTTAGAATTTCTGTTCCAAATTCAGCGGATAATTGTTTTAGGTAATTAGCATCTACTGTAATACCCACTTTCTCCATTTTATCTAAAATAAAACAAATAGGTAAATCAATGTTGCTATACAGTCTAAAGGTTTTGTTGTCTTTAAGCTCCAATATAGTTTGCTTATAAAGTGCGATAAAGTTTATTACTATTTTTGCTGATTCGATAATTATATTTGCTATCAAAGTTTCTTTCAAAACTTCTTTAAATAAATTTTTCTGTGCTAAACCGGCAGATAATGCATACTGCATTAATTCTAAATCTTCTATAGCAGTAACGTCATGAGATTGGTTTGCATAAAATTTAAGTAGAGGTTTAAGAGAGTAAGTAATTTTTTTTATGGATTTATCGGTTAGTAAATTGAAGATTATATCCGAAAACCAGTTGTTATTAGTTTTAGTATTATAAGAAAATAGATCATGAGAAGTGTTTGAAATTTTAATAATATAGCTTTGGTTTTGCAGTGATAAAATAAAAGCAAGATTAGCTCCTTTATGCTGTAATAAATATATCCCGAATATTCCTATTTTTTCGGCTTCTTTAGCAAAGTCTGCTAACTCATTAGCATTATTAATTTCTTTTATTTCCATTACTTTATTATCCGCTATCTCTTTGTGGTCATTAATTTTAATATCCAATAAATTTTCTACTCTTTTATATAAAGATCTAAAACCGTATTCCTGTAAAAATTCTGTTAATTTATCGCTATTTGGAGGTGACCATTCTAAATTATTTAGCTGAAAATCTAAATCAACATTAGAATCAAGCCCTATTAACTGCCATGAAATTAACGCCGCTTCTCTTGAATTTTGTAAAGTTTCACGTTGTTTTATGTTTGAGACTTTGTCTAAAGAGTTAAATATATTTTCTACAGAACCAAATTGCGTTATAAGACTACTTGCAGTTTTTGGTCCAATAGATGGCACACCTGGAATATTATCCGATCTATCGCCGATTAAAGTCATTACTTCACGTAATTTATCAGAAGTAGTGCCAAATTTTTTAACAACATCATCCTCCGTAATATATTTCCCTTTTAACGGATCATATATCTTGATATTTTCAGTCATTAACTGTAATAAATCTTTATCGGAAGAGATAATGACTACATGTTTGCCAAGTGCAGCAGTTTTAGTAGCAAAAGTTGCGATAATGTCATCGGCTTCATAACCGTTCTTCTCTAGAATAGGAAAATTTAAGTTACTTGCAACATCACGAACTAAAGGTAATTGTACAATTAAATCGTCAGGGGGTGGAGGGCGGTTAGCTTTATAGTCGGGATAAATCTGATGGCGAAAATTTTTCCCGCCGCTGTCAAATACTACAGCGACATGTTTAGGCTTAAAGTCGCTCAGTAATTTTAGCAGCATTGAAGTAAAACCATAAAGAGCACCGACAGGCTCGCCTTTTGGTGAAGTTAAAGGTTGTTGTGCATAATAGGCTCTAAAAACAAATCCGTATCCGTCTATGAGCAATAAAGTATTTTTTTGAGTCATTTTATGATTTTATTTTTAATTAAATCGTCATTGAGAGGAAATTGCATAGCAATTAACGAAGCAATCTCAGGAGTTTATTATTTTATGAGATTGCCGTGCAGCCTACGGCTGCTCGCAATGACGACTCAATATTCGTGCGGGCAATGACGTAGCAAAACCTCACAATCCCACTAGATTTCTAGCAAAATCATGTCGGTTGAATATTTTTAAGTCCTCTATCTTCTCGCCTATACCGATAAAGTATAAGGGTAAATTAAATTTTTGTACTACTCCGACAATTACGCCCGCTTTAGCACTGCCGTCTAGTTTAGTCACGATAAGCCCCGTCAAATTAGTAGCATCATTAAAATGTTCTACTTGGTTATAAGTATTTTGTCCGGTAATAGCATCAATGACTAAAACGCTATGAGTAGGGGCATTCTCGTCTAGTTTTTTTATAACTTTTACAATCTTAGACAGTTCATCCATCAAATTTTTCTTATTATGAAGCCTACCTGCCGTATCGATAAAAAGTATATCGATATTTTGTTTTATCGATTCTTCCATCCCGCGATAAGCAACACTCGCAGGGTCAGCCGATTCTGCACTGGTAATAAGTAGTGCATTTGCTCTATCTGCCCAAGTACTTAGCTGATTTACGGCAGCTGCTCTAAAAGTATCGCAGGCTGCAACTGCTACTTTTTTCCCTTGTGCCGAGTACATTGCAGCAAGCTTACCTATAGTCGTGGTTTTACCTGCTCCGTTAACACCGCAAACTAAAATTACGTTTAATTTATTTTCGCTTAAAGTAAAAGGAATTTCTGATTTTGATAGCTGCTGCTCTATTAATTTAGCAAGGGCTTCTTTTACTGTATCACTATCTATTTCTTTGTCAAATTTTATCTTTTTAAACTCTTCAATAATATTAGTTACTACCGAAACGCTCATATCACTTGAGATAAGTAGTTCTTCTAGCTCTTCTAGAGTTTCTGCATCTAATTTTTTCTTGTAAAATATTTTGTCGATACCTCCTGATATTTTATTAGAAGTTTTAGATAAACTTTGTTTTAATTTACTAAATATCGAAATCATATTAGATAGTTTTTTGTTTTATGGGTATTTTTATGGGTATTGGTGTTACGCCTGCGTGAGTATCAAATCGTCATTGCGAGGAAATTACGTAAGTAATTGACGAAGCAATCTCAGGAGTTTATTGTTATTTCATGAGATTGCCATGCAGCCTATGGCTCACAATGATGATTAAGAAGGTACTTATCTCTTTTTCTTATTTTTGCTTTTGTTTTTATTTCCGTCAGTGGTTTTATTGAATCTACCTAAATTTTTAACAAATTTTTGTAGTCCGTTAAGTTCCGTGCCATATGTCCTAGTATATTCATGGACTATTTCTATATCTTGTCTATGAGAATCATCTATTACTACTACTTCCTGCATAAAGTTATTAGCATCAAACGTAATTTTTACTATCTTCTGCTTTTCAATTTTTGGATTGAGCCAAGCTCTTTGAGACATAACTCTTTCAACATAATACCAGGTATTTTGGGAATATTCCGGTATCATAGTAGGCGTACCTATTAACTCTACAACTTCTGTTTTATTTAGTTTTTTAGACTCTAATTTTACAAGTGCCGAATCATCTATGGATTGTCCTCTATTTTCGATAGTTTTGCAGCCGCTTAAGGAACAAAAGGCTAATATACTAAAAATGCATGTTATAAAAATTTTCATAAGTTTAATTTTATCTAGATTTTATTACAAGATTATAATATACTGCTCCACTAATTTGACAAATACTTTTTATTTATATTTAGAGAGGCTAATAATGGCAGTTCCAAAGAAAAAAACATCAAAATCAAGACGTAATATGAGACGTTCGCACTTAGCACTTGGTAAAGTTAACGTAATAGTTGATTCGCAAACCGGTGAATATAAGCTTTCGCATCACGTTTCTTTAGTCGACGGTACTTATAATAATCGTCCAGTAGTAACAAAGAAAATTAAAACTGAAGAAGTAGCCTAAAAGATTTATGACCTGTAAAATTATTGGTTGCGGCGGGTATCTTCCTTCAAAAATAGTTAGTAATGACGAGCTTGCAAAATTCGTAGATACTAACGATGAATGGATTAGAACAAGAACAGGTATTACGCAGCGTCATATAGCAGGTGATACAGAATATACTTTCCATCTTGCTTTAAAATCAGCTGAAAAAGCTATAGCAGATGCAGGGATATCGGTAAATGATATTGATTTAATTATTACATGTACTACTACTCCCGATAATAGCTTCCCTTCGGTTGCCTCTAAGCTTCAAGGTTCTCTTGGTTTAACTAATATACCGTCTTTTGATTTACAAGCAGTATGTGCTGGTTTTGTTTATGGTTTACAAGTAGCAAATTCTCTCATCTCATCAGGTAAATATAAAACTATTTTGCTTATAGGAGCCGAGAAAATGACGTCGTTATTAGATTGGAATGATAGGACTACTTGCGTTTTATTCGGTGATGGGGCCGGTAGCGTAATATTACAGCGTAGTAGTGATGATTCCGGTTTAATAGATAGTAATATCTTCTCAAGCGGAGCTGATTATGAAATTTTATACACAAACGGTGGTGTAAGTATGAACGGTATTAGTGGCAAAATAGTTATGCAGGGGCAAAAATTATTTCGTCATGCAATAGAAAAAATGCAACAATCTATAAAAGATTTACTGCATGCTAATCAATTCAGTGTAAGCGATATTGATTATTTTATACCTCATCAAGCAAATATCCGTATTATAAATAAACTCGCTGAACTATTAAATATAGAAGAGCATAAAGTAGTAAAAACTGTAGAAAAACATGCTAACTGCTCTGCTGCTTCTATTCCGCTTGCTTTGAGCACTCTCAAAGCATCAGGCAAAATAAAAAAAGGTGATATTCTACTATTTTCAGCTATCGGTGCAGGTCTTACTTGGGGTAGTGCATTTATTAGATGGTGAATATACTCATTTTATTAGACATCTTCAGAAACGCTACTGCTAGAGGTAATTTGTATGTTGATCCTGTACTCGAATCCTCACGTACCTCTATGTACGCTGCGGTTCTGCGTGCCGTGTATCCTTCAAATGCCTCTTTATAAGCGAGTTTCTGAAGATGTCTATTTGAAAAATTGGCAACGCTACTTATTTGCTTATAAACATATTATATATATGCTGCGGTTATAAGCTTCAAAATTGATTCCTCTTTTCCCCATTAAACTTCATCTATCTATTTATCCAAAGTATATACTTATATTATAAAAATGATATTTTTACCACATTTATACATGAGTAATTGCATTTTATAATATTTTAGCCTTTAAACTAATAAAATAATGATATATACTAACTCACATAGCTTTTGGTTAGTTTAGTTTTATGACTAGCTAAAATGAATTCAATATTAATAAATTATAATCTCAAGGAGTTTAATTATGAAAACAAAAATTACATTAGCTTTTCTTGCATTATTTGTGCTTGCAGGGTGTAATACAACAAAAAGAGTACCACAATTTGACGGTAATATGAACCAAGGTGAAGAAACTTCATTAATGAAAGATTTCGAGAAGCATGCAGGAAATGCAGTATGGTTTGCTTTTGATAGCTCTGCTTTATCACCAAAGGCTAAAGAAGAACTAGAGAGACAAGCTTGCTGGTTATCAAAGCATCCTGAAGTAAAAGTTACTGTTGAAGGACATTGCGATGAAAGAGGTACCAGAGAATATAACTTAGGTTTAGGTGAAAGAAGAGCAGCAGCAGCGAAAAAATTCTTAGTTCATAAAGGAATCGATCATAACAGATTAAATACAATCTCTTATGGTAAAGATAGACCTGCTATGATGGGTAATACTGAAGAAGCTTTTGCTTATAATCGTAGAGCTGTAACAGTTGTACACCACTAAAATTATTTACTAATTATAGTATCCTAAAAGGTCGATTTTACTACTCGGCCTTTTTTATTTATAACTTGATGTTATTATTTATTGCGAAAGCGTTGATGCGTGGATACCAAATCGTCATTGCAAGCCATAGGCTGCGTGGCAATCTCATGAAATAACAACAAACTCCTGAGATTTTGCTTCGTCAATTACTTTGTAATTTCCTCGCAATGACGAAAAAACTGAACCATATTGCCCTGTGTTTTAGGCAATACCTCAAAAATATAAAAATTTTACTAGACTTAACTGCATTATAATTATATAAACTTCAAATGAAAAGGGGCTGTAGCTCAGTTGGTTAGAGCACGCCGCTCATAACGGTGTGGTCGTAGGTTCAAGTCCTACCAGCCCCACCACACAAATTCTTATTTAAATTCGCATTTAGCACTGAATTTATAATGATTAATCTAAAAACACTTTCTTGGTATCTTACTAAATTATATTCTAAGTGTTTCTTTATTATATTATTTCTTTTAATCGGGCTATTAATTATCTCAAATATTTTTGATCTTTTACAAAAATTCAAAAATATTTATGTTCCTTTTAGTTTTTTTTGGAGACTTATCTTATATAAGATTCCTTATTTACTAGGTCAAGTATCTTCGTTAATTAGTTTTACCGCTATGTTATTTTTTCTTAGAAATCTAACAAAAAATAATGAATTAACGGCTATGTTATCTAGCGGTATTCATATTTGGCAAGTGCTTGTTATTCCATGTATTGTAACTTTAATGTTAGGTATAGTGTTTACGACTATATTGAATCCTATCGGTACTATAGGCTTACAAAAATATGAGTTATTAGAAGCAAAACTAACTAAAAAAGCCTTGAGTGAGGGTATAATATATAAATCAGGCTTATTATTTTTTGAATCTTTAAATAATGAAACTCAAATTATCCACACACAATTTATTAATGTTGCCGAGAAAAAATTAAATAATATTACAATTTTATTTGTTGATCATAATAATTCTTTTTTAAAGAGAATTGATGCATTATACGGTATTATTGAAAATAAAATGTTACATTTAAATAGAGTTAAAGTTTTCACAAAAGAGGAAACTAAGGCTTACAATAATTTAACTATGCCAACAAATTTATCAATTAATAGTTTAGTAAATAAATTTATTCGTCCTGAAATGGTTTCTATTTGGGCTTTACCTAAATTAATTAATGAATTATTAAATTCAGGGTTACCAGCTATTAATTATCAAATTTATTATTACAAGCAATTATTTAAGCCTATAATGATGATGGCAACCGTAATTTTAGCAAGTTGTTTTATTAGTCTTAAACAGCATGATAATTCCCAAGAAAAAATACTGCTATTAGGTTTATTTTCAGGTTTTATAGCATATTCGTTATCAGAAATATTATTAAAAATACTTACTTATAATAATTTGTCTTTAATTGCTGCTATTTTATTACCTAGTATGCTAATATTTTTTATTAGTAACTTTATTATGTTACATTATAAAGAAATTTAATATAGGACTGTTTATTTTGTCAACAGTTCTATAGAAGTGTTTTTAGAATTTAGAGAGAAAAAATAAAATGATAATGAAATTTTTGGAAGGGTTTTCTTCCGGTATGGCCATAGATCTTGGTACGGCAAATACTATTGTCTATCAAAAAAATTGTGGAATTGTTCTAAGGGAACCTTCTGTTATTGCGTTAATAAAAAAAGACGGTGCTTTTGTGCCTTATGCTTATGGTCATGAAGCAAAAATGATGCTTGGGCGTACTCCTACGGATATTGAAGCAAAAAGACCTTTAAAAGATGGTGTTATTGCTGATTTTAAGGGTGCAGAGGAAATGATAAAGTATTTTATTAGAATGGTGCATAATCGTCGCTCTTTTTTTGGGCCGACAATTGTTATTTGTGTGCCTTCCGGTTCTACGCCGGTTGAGCGTCGTGCTATCCAAGAAGCGGCAGAAAGTGCAGGGGGGAGGGATGTCTATTTAATTGAAGAACCTATGGCGGCAGCAATCGGAGCAGGGCTACCCGTAACGGAAGCGACCGGTTCGATGATTGTTGATATTGGAGGAGGTACTACCGAAGTTGCGGTTTTGTCACTAGGGGGCATAGTATATGCAAGGTCGGTAAGAGTCGGCGGTGATAAGATGGATGCAGCTATTATCTCATATATAAGAAGGCACTATAACCTATTGATAGGTGAGGCTACTGCCGAAAAAATAAAGCAAGAAATAGGTACGGCTTATGTAGATGAAAATGCTGAGCCGAGAAAGATGGAAATTAAAGGACGTGATTTAATTTACGGTATTCCTAAAGAAATGATATTGAACGAAAGACAAATTGCTGATAGTCTAATTGAACCGGTAAGTCAAATTGTTGAAGCGGTAAAAGTAGCACTAGAAGCCACACCTCCTGAATTATCTTCAGATATAGTTGATAAGGGAATTGTTTTAACGGGCGGCGGCTCATTATTACAAAATCTTGATTTTGTTCTTAGTGAAGCCACTAAATTGCCAGTAATAGTTGCAGATGATGCCCTCTCTTGTGTAGCGCTTGGAACAGGAAAAGTACTTGAAGATTTTACAAAGCTAAAACATGTACTATTTAAACAGGATTAAAAATGGCAATACTTGCAAATAGAGTAAAAAATTCTTCAAATTCATTAGAATTAATAAGAATAATATCAAATACTCTTAAGCGTTTTTTTGTTATATTTGGGCTTGGATTGTCTGTATATTTATTTTTTACTACACCTAAAAAAATATCTAGTATATCACTTGAAGTAACTGGTAGTATAGTATCAACTGGTTTAGCAGTTTATGAAGATATATTTGAATATATAAATTCAATAACACAAAAATTTGTTTATTTTCAAGATTTAGAACGAAAAAATATAGAACTTAAACTTGAGATAGCAAGATTACAACATTTACAAAGTGAAGTAGAATCGGTAAGAGCTGAAAACATTGCATTAAAAGATTTGTTAACGATTGCTGAGGAAGAAGAATTTGAATATATTACTACTAAATTACTGAGTGTTTCCTTTAATCCCTTTTCTAGAACTGCTTTGATTGCTGCAGGTAAAAAGCAAGGCATTGAACCTGATCAAATCGTTGTTAATTCAGGAAAATTAGTAGGGAAAGTAATAGAAGTGAGTAATAATTATGCTAAAGTAATGTTAATTAGTGATGTTAATTCTAGAATACCTATTAAAGCTAATTCTTCAAGAGAACAAGGTATTTTAGCAGGTAATAATAATAATAGTAAAATTTTATACTTGCCTAGCAATCATTTAGTACAGAAAGATGAGGAGATAGTAACCTCTGGACACGGTAATATTTATCCTGCAGGTATTTTAGTGGGCTATGTGTCTAAAGTTACGGAACATGATGTGATGGTAAACGTAGCAGCTGATCTATCTAAAACGGAATTTGTACAAGTATTATTGCCTAAGGAGTAATTTCTGTTTTTTTGTACTCTGTCATTACCGCAGAATCGGGGCTTTGTTGCATGGACCGGTACCATCCCCTGTGTGTTACCCTGTGGCTTGACCACGGGGGCCAAACAACAATAAAAAATACTAATAATTTTAGTATTTTTAACTGGATCCCGCGATCAAGTCGCAGGATGACAGAGGTGGCATTGATCCACGCAACAAAGCTTTCCCGTGTAGGTGGGAATTTAGCAAAATAACTTCAATATTGTTACAGAAGTTATATATTTGATAAAATAACCATATAAAAACTTGTTTTTATATGGTGTTACTAGATTTTCATCTACGCGGGAATGACATTGAGTAGGCTTTTCGATCCATGTAACAAGGCTGGTAATACTCGACACACTTTGTATATATCTATCTATCCTTTATTTATTCAGAGGTTATTAATATGGCACTTGCTACTAAAGTAAAAGAATTTTTAGAAGAAAAATTAAAACAAGAAAAGATAGATCGTAAATATCTTGCCGAAGTCACTAATATCCCTTATACGACTGTTAGCAGAATTATGAGAGCGGAAGCTAATCGTGAATTCAACCCTGAAATAGATACTATTTTAAAAATAGCAAAATATTTTAATTGTACTATGGATGAGGTAATAAAAAGAAAAGTACAGAATAATTCATAAAGCTTGATACAAGCGAATTTTGCATAATTCGCCTGTACTCATGTAGTTTACCTACTGTTTTCGCAGGCTTGCATTTAAATTCATCTTGTCTAAATCTTTCTAAAATATGCTGTACCTACGAAATAAAACATAAAATATGACAACAAAAAAGACAAGAGTTCTGCAGAAATTCGCTTATAGAGAAGAATTTAAAGGAGACATGGAACGTAGCATCGCAGCGACGTCTAAATTACCTCTAGAAGTAGAACTTTCGAGGAACTCTAAAGGACTGATTATAATTTTATCTTCCCCTTCAGGTACAGGTAAGTCGAGTTTAGCTAAAGCATTATTGAAAATAGATAATAATTTGCGTTTATCTATTTCGGCAACTACAAGAAAACCACGTTTAGGAGAAGTAGAGGGCATAAACTATTACTTTAAGACCGGTCTAGAGTTTGACGAATTAGTTAAGCAGAATAAATTCCTTGAATATGCTAAAATATACGATAATTATTACGGTACGCCTAAAGAATATGTCGAAATATTATTAAATCAAGGCTTGGATGTTTTGTTTGATATTGATTGGCAAGGAGCAAGGAGTATTAAGAAAAATGCTACTAAGGTTGTTGCTATATTTGTATTGCCTCCTAATATTGAAGTATTGGAACAACGCTTAAGAAATAGAGCGACCGATAATGAAGAAGCAATAAAATTACGTATGCAGTCGGCACAAAACGAAATATCACATGCTAATGAGTATGATTATGTAGTTACTAACGATGACTTTGACCGGACGCTTAAAAAAATACATGCGATTATAGTTGCAGAACGAGAAAAAGCGTTTTGACTTTGTCGTTTTTTCTTTCTATACTGAGAATTAGATATTATGTTTCTAATTTTCATGGTACTAATTTAAATGCTTAGAAAACAATTCCTTTCATCAATAATAAAACATTTTAAAACTCATAAAGTTTGTGCCTTGTTAGGACCAAGGCAGTGCGGAAAAACTACACTTTCTAAACAATTCGTAGAAGCTTATAATATTCCTAAAATCAATATTTTTGATCTTGAAAATCCTTTAGATTTAGCAAGATTAAATGAACCGATGCTTGCTTTGTCTGATCTAAAAGGATTTGTTATTATTGATGAAATTCAGTATACGCCAAATCTATTCCCTATTTTAAGAGTTCTTGTTGATACAACTGATATTAAATTTTTAGTATTGGGCAGTGCATCAAGAGACTTAATTAAACAAGGTTCTGAAACACTAGCAGGTAGAATAGGTTATATTGAAATGACACCGTTTACCTTATCTGAAGTGTCAGGTACTCAGCAATTATGGATACGCGGCGGATTTCCTTTATCATATCTTGCCGATGATGAAGAGTTAAGTGCTTTATGGCGTCAGAATTACATTAAAACATTTTTAGAAAGAGATATACCAAATTTAGGTTTTACAATGCCGTCTATGCAGTTACGTAGATTTTGGTTAATGCTTTGCCATTATCACGCTAATATATTTAATGCTTCAGAACTTGGAAATTCTTTATCTATCTCATATCATACCGCAAAGCATTATTTAGATATTTTAGAGGGAACTTTTATGATCCGTATCTTGCAGCCTTGGTATGAAAACCTTAAAAAAAGACAAGTTAAGACTCCAAAAATCTTTTTTAGAGATAGTGGAATATATCACGCTTTATTAGGCTTAAATAATTATGAATCTTTAAGCACTCATCCTAAAATAGGTGCATCATGGGAAGGATTTGCCTTAGAACAAATTATTAGATATTATAAAGCCGAACCCGAAGAATGTTATTTTTGGTCATCTCATAATGGAGCGGAAATAGATCTTTTAATTTTTAAAAATGGAAAACGGTTGGGGTTTGAAATTAAATATACAAATACACCGAGCATTACAAAATCAATGCAAATATCTTTAGAAGATTTAAAACTTGATCAAATTAATGTAATATTTCCAGGTGAGATTAGCTTTAAATTATCAGAAAAAATACAGGCAATAGGTCTTTCAAGCTTAATTCAAAGTGATACAAAAGCTGCAACTATATAGTTACAGCTTTTAGAATGTTATATTATTTCACATCCGCCTTTAGAAGCTTTACCGGCAAGTTTGATATCTTTGGAAGCATTATCCACACAATTACCTAAATCTTGATTATATTGGTGGATTTGACTACTCGCTTGCATAGCGTCGTTAAATATTGCGTTATGTTGTTTTTGTTGTGCTTCAAATTGTACTTTTGCAGCTTCTAAAGCTGCTTTTCTTTGTTCAGGAGTTAAATTTTTAAATTTAGACATAAAATATTACTATTTAGTTAAATATTACTATTTTTAGTTAAATTCCTCTCGTTTTATTATTTGTAACTTTAATATTAGGAGTACGAGCAGGAGATAAACTCCCAGTATTAGTATCTTTTACTTGTGTTTGTTCTCTGATTTTATTAGCTAAAGATTTAGTTTTATCCACGTTAATTTTATTTATTACTTTATTATGATGCTCTATATCCTTTACAACGCCGTTTGTCTTAATTGCTTTATGCTGATTTTTTAGAACTACATATTTTTCATATGCGTCTAAATATTTTTCTGGTGCTTTTTTATAACGCTCTTTAATATCACTTCCTAATTTCTTTATTTTATCTTTATTTATGTTGTGTTCTTTTTCAAGTTTAATAATTTCTTGATCTAATATTTTTTTACTATTGTCAATCTTCTCTACATATGCCTTATGTATTTTTAGCATTTCTTGGTGAAATTCTAATTCTCCTTTTAATTCTTTAACTTTTTTTGGTGCTAAGCCTTTTTCTTGTAATTTTTGTGATAAATTCGTTATTGTTGTATTTAATTCATTTAATTCTGTATGTGCTTTTTTGTGTTCTTCAGTTATTTTTTTATGGTTTTTATGTAATACTTTATAAGCTTGATTTAGTTTAAATATTTCTTCATGAGTTAATATTTCACGATTTAACTCTTCATGATCAATAATGTTTTCCTTTTCCAGTTTATTTATTATCTTATCTAAACGTTTATTACTTTCTTTAATTCTTTTAGTATCTTTAGTAATATTTTTTATAAATTCATTATGCAAATTATTAAGTGCAGCAATTCTTTGTGCGATTTCTTTTTCTTCTTCGGCAAGTTTTATTGCACTTTGTGATTTTAGAAATTCTTCTTCTTGAACCCTAGCTTTCTCAATAGATTGTTCTACTTCATAGTTCTTGAGCTTAGTTTCAGCATTCTCTTTTAGATTGGATATATCAAAATTCAAGCCATATGAAGCTGCTTCGTTTTGTAAACTACTCAATTCTCCTAGAATTGTTTCTATTTGAGAGCGCGAATAAGAATTTTTAAGATGCTCTTTTAAATTATCGAATTTATATTTTAATGTAGCTGTTATATCAGACATACATGCTCATCATCTTTAATATTAACGCCAAGAAACGTTAACAAAAGTTAATAATCAAGTCAAGAAAATTTTAATAAAAATTAATCTTATATTTCTAGCCATTGATTTAATAACTCGTCTAGTGTCTTTTTATCATTAATTAATTGGCTAGTAATGCGGTTATATTTTTGAGGATTATCTAAATATAGATTAACGTCTTCAAGTTCTTTTTCTAAGTGTTTGATGGATATTTCTAGCTTTTCAATATCGTTGGGCAATGTTTCAAGCAAACGCTGATATTTATAAGATAGCTTTTTATTTAGAGGTTCTTTTTGAGAAGTTAGTGGTAGTGGTTTTGAAGCTTTTTGGGCTATAGGAGAGGTAGTAAAATACTGCTTATAATCTTCATAACCTCCTGTTAAATCATGAATTTTACCTTGAGCGAAAACTAAAGTTCTAGTAACTAACCTATCTAAAAAGTCACGATCATGGCTCACGACTATTATAGTACCTGAATAATCTGCAAGTATATCTAGTAAAATTTCCAGACTATCCATATCGAGGTCATTAGTTGGTTCATCTAAAATTAACAGATTTCCAGGGTGAATTAGAATTTTTGCAAGTAATAATCTATTAGCTTCACCGCCTGATAAAATAGCAGTTTTTGCATTAAGTAGTTTAGGATTAAACATGAATTGTTTTAAATAACCGGCAACATGCATGGTTTTACCGTTTGGCAAAAATACTTGATCACCGCCTGTAGGACATAAAGTTTGTTGTAATGTATGATTAGACTCTAGTTTTTCTCTATGTTGATCAAAATATGAAATATCTAAATGACCGCCATATATAATTTTGCCGCTTTCAGGGGTAAGCTGTTTTGTTATTAGTTTGATAAAGGTAGATTTGCCTGAGCCATTTGCACCGATTATACCAATTTTTTCGCCTTTTTTTACACGAAAGCTAAAATTATCAATAATTTTAGTATTTTTATAACTAAAAGTAATATTATCTGCTTCAATAATGAATTTACTTTTAGCTATATTTTCGGCAAGTTCTGCCCTAACTCTTTGTGTTGCACTAGCTAGTTTTGCAGTCTGTTCTTGTGTTATTGCTCTTAAAGCTTTCAAATCCACAAGTCTCTTTTGATTCCGTTTACGTCTAGCAGTAACACCGGCATTTAACCATTCATTTTCTTGAGATAATTTTTTATTTAATTTCCGAAGAGCGGCTTCTTCTTGGTTTATGATAATTGTTTGCCATTCATCAAAAAATTTAAATCCTTTATCGGATTTACGTAAAATTCCTCTATCAAGCCACCAAATTTTATTAGTAACCTTTGAGAGGAATGTTCTATCATGACTAACGCAAATAATAGCACCGTTATAAGATTTAACAAATTCTTCTAACCATTCGATTGTTGCAATATCTAGATGGTTAGTTGGTTCATCAAGTAGTAATATTTCCGGCTCTAATATTAAAGCTTTAGCAAGGCTTGCTCTTCTCAGTTGACCACCTGAATAGGTGGATAAATTATCTGTTCCGTTGATTTGTAATTTTTCTAGAATTATATCGATTTGGTATTTATCTATTTCTTTTGTACTATCTGTTTGTTGTAAGACAAAATCATAAACAGTTAAATGAGTTTTTATAGAAATATCTTGTCTTAAATAACCGATTGTAACTAAAGGATCTTGAAATAATTCACCGTTATCTAACTCATAATCACCTGATATGACTTTCATTAAGCTTGATTTCCCGCAACCGTTACGTCCTATAAGACAAATCTTATCGCCTTTGTACAAATAAAGCTCTAAATCAGATAAAATTACTTTATCCGCAAAACTTAAGTTACCGTCTTTAATGTAATAAATTGGGGTCATAGTTGATTATTGGCTAGTTTTTATGTCATTCCTGTGAAAGCAGGAATCTAGAAAACTAACCTTAATATTGGTACAAAATTACATATTTGATAGAATAAAAATAAGTTTTTATATGTTTTACTGGATTCCTGCTTCGTAGGAATGACATTAGTTAAAGGTTGGTAGACAAAGTTTAATTTGGAAAAGCGCAAGGAATCCATAAGACCAGGAGCGGAACGTATACTTAATGCGTGAGTACCACAGTATAGGACTTTGTGCCAATTTTTCAAATTAAACGAGTATACTCTTAATCACTAAACTAGCATTAGTACCACCGAATCCGAACGAGTTGGAAAGCACGTAATCTATCTTAGCTTTCTTAGCTTTAAGTGCAACTAAATCTATATTCACCTCATCCATAGGGTTATCTAAGTTTAAGGTTGGCGGTGCAATCTGGTCTCTAATTGCAAGAACTGAAAAGATAAACTCAACACTTCCTGCTGCACCAAGCAAATGTCCTATTGATGATTTAGTAGAAGACATTAAAACTTTGGGATTCGCTTCTAAAAATAATTTTTGTACGGCTGCTAATTCTATCCCATCACCACGTGTAGTAGAAGTACCGTGTGCATTAATATAATCAATCATATCGGGCATGATATTTGCATCTAGCATTGCGTCTCTCATCGCTCTATAAGCTCCTCTACCTTCAGGATGTGGAGCTGTCATATGATAGGCGTCACCTGTAGAGCCGTATCCTATAACTTCACCGTAAATTTTAGCCCCTCGATTTAAAGCATGCTCATATTCTTCTAAGACTACAACGCCTGCTCCTTCACCCATAACAAAGCCGCTGCGGTCTTTATCCCAAGGTCTTGAGGCTTTTTCAGGATTATCGTTATATTTAGTACATAATGCTCTAGCAGCAACGAAACCTGCAACTCCGACAGGTGTAACTGGAGCTTCCGCACCGCCTGCGATCATAACATCGGCATAGCCGTGCTTTATTATACGCATAGCATCGCCTATAGCATGTGCCCCTGTAGAGCAAGCTGTTACTGCCGCTTGGTTTGGACCGCTAAAACCGTATTTTATAGAAACAAGACCGGATAAAAGATTAATTAATGAAGCGGGGATAAAGAAAGGACTAACTTTGCCGTTATTTTCTTGATAAAGTTTGATAGAGGTATCTTCGATCATTTTAAGCCCGCCGATTCCTGAACCTAATATCAAGCCGGTTCTATCACGAGATTTTTCATCGTCGGGTAACCAGCCGCTATCTTCAACTGCTTCGGTTGTGGCTGCTATTCCGTAATGGATAAATTTATCCATTTTACTTAGTCTATTAACGTCATCTGCTTGTGTGAAATTTTCAAGTTTAAATCCATCTTTCTCAGAGTTATCTATAAGTCCGGCAATTTTACACGCAAGTTTAGAAGTGTCAAATTCTGTAATAGTTTTTATACCGCTTACTCCATCTACAATATTTTTCCAAGATGAGCTAACATTCAGTCCAACAGGAGTAACAAGTCCAAGTCCGGTAATAACTACTCTTTTATTTACTCTTTGATTCGACATTTTTAATTATCTATTAGGGATTTAATTTATGCAGATTAAGATTGGCGTTCTTTGATATATTTTATAACATCGGATACGGTTTTAATTTTAGTGGCTTCATCATCAGGGATATCAATACCGTATTCAACTTCTATTGCCATCATTAACTCTACGGTATCAAGGCTATCGGCTTTCAAATCTTCTATAAATCTTGAATCCGTAGTTATTATCGATTTATCTTTATTTAGCTTTTCAGCAACCATTTCAATAACTTTCTGTTCGATCTTATCCGTTGTACTCATAATTTTGAACTCCATAAATCATTTAATTTTATATGCCGTATAATAGCGGTTATGCAGCTATTAGACCTTATTTTAACTTGTATGAATATTTATTTAAAACATTGCATTTTATCTTTAAAAGAACTTCTAGCACAAAAAATTATTTTATGCTAGCACAAAATAATCTTATTAATTTTTATACCATTAACATACCGCCGTTTACATGTATAGTTTGACCGGTAATATATGATGCCTGATCGCTTGCTAAAAATGCGACTGCGTTTGCCACGTCTTCCGGCATACCGTAAGTGCCTAGCGGAATTTTTTGTACTATAGCTTCTCTTTGTTTTTCATTTAGTTTATCGGTCATATCTGATTTAATAAATCCTGGAGCTACTGCGTTAACCGTAACCCCTCTGGTTGCAACTTCGTAAGAGAGCGATTTGGTCATACCTATTAAACCTGCTTTAGAAGCACAATAATTAGCCTGCCCGGGGTTACCTGAAATGCCTACTATTGAAGATATGTTAATAATACGTCCATACCTGTTTTGTATCATTTTTTTTATTGCTTCACGATTTAAAATAAAATTTGCTTTTAAGTTAATATCAATAACTTTATCAAAATCTTCATCTTTCATTCTAATTGCTAGCGTATCGCTAGTAATACCGGCATTACATACTAAAATATCTAACTTTGATGCTTTAGATATTAAATTGCTACATTCTTCCTTATCGGCAAGATTACATACTTCTATCGTATAATTATCTTTTACAACCTTTCCAAGGGATTTTAATTTTTCCTCATTACTACCGCTAATAATTACATGGCTTCCGAGTTTGTGCAGTAACCTCGCTATAGCTCCGCCTATGCCTCCTGAAGCTCCCGTAATTAAGGAAGTTTTACCTGTTAAATCAATCATTTGCTTCCTCCGTTTGACCAAGATTTATATTAGTAATTTTTGACGATTTTTCACGTATTATTTGCTCAATTTCGTTGGAAATTTGTGGATGTTCTTTTAAATATTGTTTGACGTTTTCACGCCCTTGACCTATGCGTATGTTCTTGTAGGAAAACCAAGAGCCGGATTTCTCAACAATATCAAGCTTAACTCCAAGGTCGATTATCTCGCCTTCTTTTGAAATACCTGAACCGTACATTATATCAAAATCTGCAGTTTTAAATGGAGGAGATACTTTGTTTTTTACTACTTTTACTTTGGTTTGGCTGCCTATTACTTCTTCTTTATCTTTAATGGAGCCGATTCTTCTTATATCGATCCTAACAGAAGCATAGAATTTTAAGGCATTACCGCCTGTCGTAGTTTCAGGACTACCGAACATCACACCTATTTTCATTCTGATTTGATTGATGAAAACAGTAATACAATTGGTGCGATTAATTGATGCGGTAAGTTTACGCAAAGCCTGGCTCATTAACCTTGCTTGAGAAGCCATTTGAGCATCACCCATTTCGCCCTCAATCTCTGATTTTGGTACTAAAGCCGCAACACTATCTATTATTATCATATCAATACCGCTGGAGCGAATTAATGTATCGGCAATTTCTAGGGCTTGTTCACCTGTATCGGGCTGTGAAATAATAAGCTCATCAATATTTACACCTAATTTTTTAGCATAAGCAGGGTCTAATGCATGCTCGGCATCAATAAAAGCACATGTACCACCCTTTTTTTGAGCTTCTGCAATTAAATGCAATGTTAGAGTGGTTTTACCTGAGCTTTCAGGACCGAAAATCTCGATGATTCTACCTTTGGGAACACCGCCGATTCCAAGAGCTATATCTAGCCCAAGTGAGCCGGTCGATACGGCCTCTATATCAATATTCGGACGCTGCCCTAGTTTCATTACCGAACCTTTACCGTAGCTTTTTTCAATTTGTGCGAGTGCTGCAGCAATGGCTCTTTCCTTATCTGTATTTGACATAAATTTCCATATTATAAACTTACCAATTAAAATATAAGTTTGAGAAAGAAAAATCAAATTTTATTTATGTTATTGTGCTTGTAAGATTAAATCTTGACTTCCATACTAGGTGATGCTTAGATGTTAAATTTACTTGTGTTATGGTTAATTGATTTGGACTTGCTTACTATGTTACCAACTGAATTAACCTAGGACTATTAACAAAATAAATTTTAAAGCTAATTAAATTACTTGTTAACAGTTCCATAGTTCTCAAAAAAGATAGATTTAGTAAAACCCTTATTAAATAACTTATCACATATGGTATCACAATTCCCGCAAACTGAATATATCGCTAAAGATAATTCATCATCTATATCTATATAAATTTAGATGGCATATTTAAATTATTTTAAGCATTTGCTTACTTTTGGTATCGATGGATGCTACAGTCTTGTATGTTGTTATGCCTACTATAATCCTTGATTTAAAACCATCTAATTTACAACAATTATGGATAATCAATGCATATGCATTAGTATTATCAGGTCTTCTAATTACCGCAGGTGCATTAGGAGATAGATTTGGGCGTAAAAGATTATTACTTTGTGGGACTTCTAGTTTTTTCCATCGCTTCAATGTTAGTTTATGTATTTGATAGTGCATGGGGATTAGTATTATGTTGTGTTTTACTTGGGTTAGGAGGATCAGTGATGATTTATAATACACATGAACGTATGATCGCAATATTCGTGTGGGGAATAATGGCAACCGTAGGAGCAGCTATAGGACCAGTACTAGGAGGAGTATTGGTTGAGCTTTTAAGTTGGCAGTTTGCATTTTTTATAAATGCACCTATTGCATTAGTAATTATTGTTTTTGGCAGCATAGTTTGGATTCCTGAATCATCTAATCCTAGTAGTGAACCATGGGATTGGATAGGAGTATTTCAATCATTTTGTGGGATGGCAGCTTTAGTTCAAGGCATTAAGATGTTGGCTAAATACGGTATTATGAATCTAGCATCCGGCGGGATGCTATTAATTGGCATTGTGTTACTAATAATATTTACCTTACGCCAACTTAAAAGTGATGATCCGTTAGTGGATATGCGTTTATTCTTAATTAGCATTTAGTATAGGAGTAATAGTTTATTTGCTGATTACGTGTGCCTTAGGATTCATAATGTATCTTATGGTTACAGTTTATCAAAGGGTTAAGCCCTTTGTATGCAGGTCTTTAATATGTTGCCTGCAGCAGTTTTTGTTTTAATTGTATCTTTAGTTATGCCATATTTACTCACACGATTTATCGCACGTGTAATTAATGTTTAGTGGGCTTATCTTTACTACTATATCATTGATTTTATCTAGTATATTAGACTATAGAGATTTATTATCGAATACTATATGATATATCTTGGATTGCTTGGTATAGGAAGTAGTCTATGGCTCTCTACCACCGTAACAGTTATGATGAATGCAGTACCGGCAGAGAGATCCGGAGGTGCAGCAGCATTACAAGAAACAGCATATGAATTAGGTAATGTATTAGGTATAGCTGTTATTGTGAGTATTGTCTTTTATATATAGTAACAATCTAGTAATCCCTCACGGTGTTTCTGTATCAATGGCAGAAATAGCTCATGACTCAATCAGTGAAGGAATAATTATCAACTACCACCTTCATTTGCTCACGCATTAATTAAGGAGGTTAATGTTACTTTTATAAATGCATTTAATATAGTAAGTATTATTCTAGGAATAATCATGCTAATATTGGCGGGTGTGATTATGTATGTTCTTCCTCCTTTTAAAGCATCTACCTCTCTACATTAATATGATGAACTGGTATAGAAACCTTAGCATCTTTTGCTATTTTTGCACTATTTACCATAATGGTTAATAATGATCTTAGTGCTTATTTTTATAGTAGGTAGTTAATAAAATGAGATGATGATATTTTCAAGGCTATAAATCATTACTAAATATTTTTTCTAATTCTGCTAAGCGTTATTCTATTCTTTTCAATGATGGTTTGTTATGGTACTAACAACGTTCTATACTTTCTATACCTGAGGAGTCGTATGGTGATGATACATCAGCTAATAACGGCGTTTTGCAATTTTGATAGTCAATATCTGTGTAACGAGGGTTAAATATCTCAAATATTTCTGTAATGCTTCCTTTATATTCTTCAGACTTAGGATTTACTGTTCGTATAATTGTTATTAAGCGTGCAAAATTGCTGATAGTCTTAAGACTATCATCACCGCCAAGACTCTTACATATTTCATGCAATATTCCGCTTGCAGAATCTAAGTTTATTGCTATAGCGGATGGGGAATTTAATTTTACAATTTCATTATTTAAATTAGTTAGTGGTAGTATTGAGAATTCATATCCCTTAATAGATTTTGCTAGTTTTATAATATCATGTAAATTATTAATTTTTATAACTTCATCTAATATAACTGCATTATTCTTAAAATTTTCATGTAGTAGTTTTATAAATGCTAATTCTTTATTCTTCATTACTAAATCTAAATTTTCATTTTTTATATTTCTTCCCTTATACCAATCCCATCCATGTTTAATGCAATACCCTAAGATAGTACCTACAGCTAATGTTCCTAATGCTACTCCAGCTATATAAGCACCGCTATATCCACCGTCATTTGTATCATCGTTAGGTCTTTCTGTAGTAGAGGCAGTGTAAGCTTTACCGAGTTGATCTAAAATATTTTTACCTATTTCTGTAGGAGAGACATTATCTAAAGAGAGACCTAAGTGATTTAGAGTATTTTCAAGAGTATTTATAAACGATTCACGAGGGATTAAAGTTTCTTTATAAGCGTTATAGTTTTGTAAAGCACTCATAGCTTCTTCTGTAGTGCATTCATTTAAACCTAAGAAATCAGCTCCGCTAGTTTCGGTAATATTGCCTTGAGAGAACATATAATCATTCATTACTTTATAAAGTTGTCCAAGAATACTAGCCGTACCGTTTTGATGAGGTGTTACGGCTTGTTGTAAAAGTATATGAGGATTATTTTCAGCATCGATAAAAATATTATTTATTGGAGTATTTAAACCATTGTTGCACTCTTGGTATAGTATTGAAAAATCATTTGGGGACTCATTGAAAGATTGTGCAATGTTTTTCCAATTACACTGTGTATTATCCACTATATAACCTTTTTTAAAAGTTCTTGCAACAGTACTATATACTGATGAAAATATAGTACCACTTAATTTATGAATGATGTGGCTTATATTACCCGGTAAACTGCTTACTATTTCATTTCCAAATATAGGCATAACGCATTTAAAATTTATATTTAATATAGATGCCATAATGTTACTCCTTTAATTAATAAAAGGTGGTTTCTAAAATATGTTAATATTTTTGTCAAGATAAAGTTAAAATAAATTAATTGGAAAGATTTGAGAAAGATGATTGTTATGCTGTAATGTTTCGTTTTTTCGTCATTGCGAGGAGAGGCAAAGCCTCGACGTGGCAATTTCAGGCATTTTGTACTAGACTTCTTGCATAACCTATCTTATAAAGAGGAATTTACAGGAAACGGATGCGAGTACCGGATTGACATACAAATTATCTTTAGAAAGAGGTTATGCAAGAAATCTACTGTTTCATGAGGTTGTCACGCTCCTTACAGTTGCTTGCAATGACGATTTGGTGTCCATGCAATAATACCTTGCGGGAATGACATAGAACGAGCTATACAATATTACTTACCTATGCAGAAATTTTTAAAGATCTCGCCTAGTATTTCTTCTACGTTGATAACACCCGTAATTGCACCGATGCAGCGTGCCGTCATTCTAATATCTTCAGTTGCTAGAACTAAATCATTATCTAAGCTAAAAGCCGTTAAATGTGAGAGAGCTTGTTGTAAATAGTTACGATGACGCTGATTTGTTATATAAGGAGTTTCGGTAAATCCTGCCATGTTTTTGGCAATATTTTCAATATTTTTTAATATGCTTGAAAGAGCAATATTATTTTTTACTGAAACTCTTAAGCATTTATATTTATTTTCAATAGCAAAGATTTTACTAGCTTCGATTAAATCGATTTTATTAATTATTGTGATAGTATTTTCATCAATTAAATTAATAATATCTTCATTTATAGAGGAGTCTAATTTTTCGGCATCAAACATTATAATTTTAATATCTGCTGTTTTAGCTGAATTTATAGCTCGTTTTATACCTTCTTGCTCGATAATGTCACTACTTTCTTCTCTTATACCTGCTGTATCCTGTAAAATAATAGGATAGCCGCCAATGTCTAAATGTCCCTCAATTATATCTCTAGTAGTTCCTGCAATATTTGAGACAATCGCTATATCTCTCTGCATTAAGAAGTTTAGTAAGCTAGACTTACCAACATTTGGCGGACCGATAATTGCAAGCTTAAGACCACTTCGTAGTAATTCTCCTTTTCTGTTATCATTAAGATATTCCGATATTGTATTGACAAGAATTGTATGAGTATTAGTAACTTCATTAAGGACGGTATCAGGTATATCTTCATCCGGGAAATCTATATAAGCTTCAAGCAGAGAGATAATTTTTAAAAGCTGACTACGCCAATTATTATATAATTCTTCAAGTTTGCCGCTTGCTTGTCTAATTGCTTGCTTATGCTGCATTATAGTTTCGGCATTAATTAAATCGGCTATCCCCTCTGCTGCCGTTAAATCAAATTTGTTATTTAAAAAAGCTCTTTTGGTAAACTCTCCTGCTTCTGCCAAACGAATACCAGCTATATTTAATAATGCATTTGTCAGCATTATAGATATAGCTTTACTGCCATGCGTGTGAATTTCGACTACGTCTTCCCCGGTAAAGCTACCAGGTGACTTAAAATAAACAACCATAACATTATCGATTAGCTCCTTAGTTTCAGGGACTGTAATTTGTTGATAATACATTAATCTCGATTTAAAGTCCTTTCTACCGGTAAGTAGCTGTAAAACTTCTAAACTTTTAGGACCAGAAATCCTAAAAACCGCTACGCCTGCTTTACCGAATGCAGAGCTTTGTGCAAATATCGTTTCCACTTATTTTCTATGCCTCTTGCTTAAGTTATTTTATATAATATAATAACAACAGAAATAATCATATTATTATTACTTAAGAAAATCATGACCCCAAAAACAACCTCTTTAAACTTTAGTCGTTTAAATTGTCAAATCCCGAATTATAAAACTAAAATTCTAGAACTTAGCAAGGAACGTGAGTCAAATTCCATATATATAGATTTTGTTCAAAGGTTTTTAAATTATATTCCGATAGATTATGATTTTGAGAATAGAGCAAAATTATTTCAAAATTTTGCAGATGAAGCCTTTAAGTTTTTTAAGCAAAGGATAGCAAGAGCAAGAAAAATAGCAATAACAAAGGCAGTTATCGAAAATGATCCGGCAATAAATGTCTTGATATTACTTGATAATAAGCCGCATATTGTTGATTTTATCATATGTCTGCTTAAAAACATGAATTTGCAAACTAAGTTTTTACTCCATCCGGTAATAAACTGTGTCCGAAATAGTACAGGAGAATTAGAAAAAATATTAGAAAATGCTGTGTCGGATGAAAAATCAGAATCAATACTACATTTAACCATTTTAGGCAATTTTGACGATAAAACTACTACATTTTTAACCGAGGCTATAAATGAAAGATTAGAAAAGTTAGAGCAAAGCTATAGCCATTTACCGCAATTACTCACAAAATTACAAGATTTATCTAAAAATATAATTGATAATTATAAATTAAATTTTAAAGAGGCTAAAGAATTCTTAAATTGGTTACAAAACGATAATTTGGTTTTATTAGGGACTCTTGATTTTGAAGTAAAATCTTTAAAATTAAGCAATGAAATAGGAGCAGCAAAAATATGGCAAGAAGTAAAAGACGAGATTGATGATATTATAAAATGTTCTGCTAATCCTTTATATCAAAATCAATTAATAATACTCGGTAAAATAAATAGTGCGTCGCTTATCTATTCAGATAATTTAATCGACTATATCTTAGTGAAAAAATTTGACTCTTCGGGTGAATATATTTCGGGAAGTATAATTTTCGGTATATATAATTCAAATATGTATTACCATTCAATAAGTAATATTCCAATCCTACGACAAAAATTTAATTTTGTAATTGAGAAAGCCGGTTTTGCATTATCTGGTTATAATGCTGATAAGTTAAGAATTTTAATGGAGTCGTTACCGAGAGAAGCTTTAATACAAATTGATCAAGGCGATTTATATTGTATGTGTTTACATATGCTCTCAAGTATGATGAGTAAGAAGCTTAAATTATTTATTCAATATGATTGGTCTAGTTCTTTTCTTAATATCATAATTTTTCTGCCACGAGAACGTTTAACGGCTGAAATGCATAATATGATAGATTGTTATTTAGCAGAAAAATTCGGTAGTAAAATTTTATCCAACTATATCACCGAAGTAGCCGGTAATTTTTCTTATCTTTTTGTAACGCTTGAAGCACAAGGGGAACATAAAATAAATTTTGAAGCAGAAATAATACAGCAAGATTTAGATCGTATCTCTACACGTTGGAGTGAAGATTTTTATTTTAAGTTTTCTAAAAAATTTGGCGAATATCAGGCAGGTATTAATTTAAAGCTTTTTGATAATATTTTTTCGGCAGATTATCGGCAAAAATTTTCTCCGGAAATAGCTTTAGTAGATATTGAATATCTAACGGAAGCAAGTAAGTCACAAAAATATATGTTTAATCTAGTTTCTGTAAATGAAACGGAATTTTACTTAAAAATATATAGTCCAAAAGTAAAACTTGCACTTTCTAACATATTGCCGCCAATAGAAAATTTAGGTTTTAAAGCAATTGATGAACAAACTTTTGCAATTAATGAGGCTCTCGAAATCAAAGAAAGCTGGATATATAATTTTATCTTAACTTCTATTGTACCTGTAAAGGATAATATTACCGAATTAAAAATAAATGTTGAAGAAGCTTTGGACAAAATGGCACTTGGGATTCTTGCTAATGATTCTTTAAGTAAATTAATAGTGCTTGCCGGTTTTAATTGGAAGCAAGTTAAACTCGTCAAAGCTTTAACAAGATATTTACATCAAACGGGATTTAGTTACGGTAAAGGCTATGTACAGTTAACGTTACTTAAACATCCCGAATATACAAAAATGTTGGTAAATCTATTTGATATAAAATTTAATCCTAAACATTTGGATAATAATTGTGACGTAATTAAAGACAAACTAAATAATTACTTAGTAACCGTTGAGATGAGTAGTGAAGATAAAGTACTACGTAATATGCTTGGTATAGTTAATGCTATTACTAGAACAAATTACTATCAACCACATAAACATATTTTTTCATTTAAGTTTGATTCTTCAAAAGTACCGGATTTACCTAAACCTGTTCCGTTTGCCGAAACATTTGTTTATTCTAGAAATTTTGAAGCTGTTCATTTAAGAGGCGGTCCCGTATCACGCGGAGGGCTTAGATGGTCGGATAGAGCAGAAGATTATAGGCTTGAGGTCCTTGGGCTTATGAAAGCACAAATGACTAAGAATTCCGTTATTGTCCCTGTCGGTGCTAAAGGCGGCTTTTATGTTCATTTTACTGAGGAAGGGCTTACTCGTGATGAATATATGGAAAAAGTGGTAGAATGCTATAAGAATTTCCTTAGAGGTTTATTAGACATAACTGATAATATCATTGACGGTAAAGTAGTACATCCAAAAGACGTTATTATTTATGATAAAGAAGATCCTTATTTAGTGGTTGCTGCCGATAAAGGTACAGCCTCATTTTCGGATTATGCTAATAGTGTGGCAAGAGAATATAATTACTGGCTTGATGATGCTTTTGCTTCTGGTGGTTCTGCAGGTTACGATCATAAAAAAATGGCTATTACTTCCAAAGGAGTTTGGATTTCCGTAACTAATCACTTTAAAACTTTAGGGTTAGATGTCCAAAAAGACCCTATTACCGTCGTAGGTATAGGAGATATGTCGGGAGATGTGTTTGGTAACGGTATGCTCAGATCAGAGGCTATTAAGTTAGTTGCTGCCTTTAATCATAAACATATATTTATTGATCCTACTCCTGATCCTTTATCAAGTTTTAATGAGCGTTTGCGTTTATTTAATTTAAAGGGTTCTAATTGGTCTGATTATGATTCTAAGCTTATTTCTAAAGGAGGCAAAGTATTTGAACGCAGTAGTAAATTAATAAAATTATCACCGGAAATTAAAAAATTACTTGATATAAATGATAATGAATTATCACCGGAAGAATTAATTAAAGCTATTTTAAAAGCAGATGTTGATTTATTGTGGAATGGCGGAATAGGCACTTATATCAAAGCTAAAACGGAAAATAATTTAGAAATCGGTGATAAAGCAAATGATAACCTTAGATGTGACGGTGAAGAAATTAGAGCAAAAGTTATAGCAGAAGGCGGTAATGTTGGGGTATCACAGAGAGGTAGAGTTGAATATGCTAAAAAAGGCGGGCGCATAAATGCTGACTTTATTGATAATTCAGCAGGTGTTGATTGCTCTGATCATGAGGTAAATATCAAGATTGCTTTAAGTAGTGCGATAACCTCAGGAAAAATTACTTTAGAAGAACGTAATAAACTTCTAAACGATATGACAAAGCAAGTTGAAGAGTTAGTATTACTTGATAATTATAAGCAAACCGAAGCAATAACAATTATGCAACTATCTCCTACTTTAACTGTTAATATACTTAGTCAATTTATAGATCTTTTAGAAGAAGAAAAAGTATTAGAGCGGGAAAATGAATTCTTGCCTAGTGCAGAAGAATTGAATAGCAGAGCTATTAGCGGTGAAGTATTAACTCGTCCTGAGCTTTGCATATTGCTATCATATAGTAAGAGATCTGCTTATCATGAGTTAATTAATTCTACTTTTTCCCATGATAAATATTTTGATGCATATCTTATAGATTATTTCCCTGAAATGATGCAAAAAAAGTTTCGTAATGAAATTTTATCTCATCCACTTAAACATGAGATTATTAAAACCGTTACTATAAATAAAATAATGAATCAGCTTGGTGGACCGCTTATTAGTATTGTAAAGCGTGAGATTGGGGCTCCTCTTTGTGATATAATAAGGTCATATACCATTATTTGTGAAATTTTTGATCTTGATGATATATGGGAAACGATAAGTAAGCTACCTACTAATATTGATTACAATGTAAAAATCGACATGTTTACCGAAATAACGAAATTAATGCGTCGAGGTATTTCATGGTTTATTAAAAATTTAAAACATCCTATTAATATTAGTGACACTATAGAAGAGTTTAGAGTTCCTGCACAAAACTTAAGAAAAACGGTAGATACTTTATTAGTCGGAGAAACTAAAATAAGATTTGAAGAAAAATTGAATTATTATACCACTAGTGGGGTAGCGGAATCATTGGCTGCTACTATCGTTACATTTGACAATTTAATTTCAGTATTTGACATTATATATGTAACAAAACAGACTTCAGGGAATAATAAAGAGATAGCAAAAGCTTATTTTATTATAAGTGATATGTTTAGTCTTGATTGGTTACGTAAAGCTTGTGATAGGCAATTGAACGATTCATTTTGGCGTCGCTTAGGTATTCAATCGTTAAAAGATGATTTATATGACAAACAACGTAGATTATTAATAAAAATAATTAATAAATCTAAAACAACTATTGATTTAGATTTATGGATTGATAATAATAATAACTTAGTTAGAAATTTTCTTGATTTTATTAAAGAAATCAAAGCTCAAGAAACTATAGACTTAAATATAATTATTTTAGCAAACAAGAAATTTGAAATATTCTTACAAAAACTTGAGTAAATTATGTCGTCAATGCTTAAGCAAATTAGGTTAGATTCAGGTAAAACTTTAAATCAGGTATCTAGTGATTTAAAAATTAGAAAAAAATATTTAGTAGCTTTAGAAGATGGTGATTTTGATGTTTTACCAGGAGAAGTATATGTAAGAGGTTACTTAAATTATACTTGGATTATCTTAATGTAAAAGATAGAAATGCAGAGCAGATAGAAGCTACTCAACAGAACGAAACCGAAAAATTATTAAATAATAAAAAAGCTACGATATTGATAAATTATAAACGTAAAAAGCAATTAGTATTGATATCTATTATAATGTTATCAATTATTATGGTAAGTCATCCATTCATAATTAACGCTTAAACGAAGATGGATAATGAAATATTAGACTGCTTACAGAACGAAGCTAATAAAGAGGCATTTAAAGGAGACACGGAACACGGCACCGCAGCGTACATAGACGTATGTGAGGATGCGAGTACAGGATCGACGTACAAATTACCTTTAGAAGCAAATTATGTAAGCAGTCTAAAGAAATTAATGGAAGAAGTAGAACATAAACTCGATGATTTGTTGAGTATGCTTGTAAATAATCAAAATGAAGTTCAAAAATTACAAAACGAAAATAAAGCATTAAAAGATAATTATATAACAATGCTAGATCAAATTAACATTTATATTAATGAACTTGAAGAAATAAAAAAACAGCAAAAATAATTATGTCAATTGTTACGGTAACATTAAATAACAAGAGTTTTCAATTATATTGTAATAATGGAGATGAGGAAGAGTTACTATCTTTAGCGAATAAATTGAATGATAAAATAGCGGAAATTAAACTTGGTAGTCCCACAGCCTCTTTTGAGCTATTATTAGTTATGGCATCACTTAATGCGCAAGCTGAAATAACTAGTCTAACAGAAAAACTTAATAAAAACGGTCTTCACAAAAATCATCCCGACGAAGAAAAATTCGCAGAAACCTTAGCTACTATAGCAGGTTACCTAGAAAACCTTGCACGTAAAATGGGAAAGTGATATACTAGTTCTTGGCTGCTTGGTTCGTGAGCTTAATATTAACCTAGGACTACCACTAACTTTCAGGACATCGTCCCTGTCTAATACTAATTCAGTTTAGATATATGAAGTCCACCTTTACATAAAGGTCTTTGAAGGATTTTAAGTAACGGCCAAAGTGGTCATGTATACTCGTTTAATTTGAAAAATTGGCTACGTTGTCTTTTGCTGATAATCCTCACGTACTAGTATGTATGCTGCGGTTATCAGCTTCAAGATGCCTTGCTCTTTTCCAAATTAAACTTCGTCTACCTACTTTTCGTTTACTCACAGTATACCTTTAAAATGAAACAAACAAAATCATGCAATAAAGTTCTTGGTGCTTTTTTAGGCACTATTATTGAATATTACGACTATAGTTTATATGGTTTTTCAGCGGCAATTATCGCTGATAAATTCTTTTCAGCCAGTACTGATCTATTAACAAAGCTTGTAAATGTTTTTGCCGTTTATGCAGCAGCATATTTATCAAAGCCTATGGGTGCTTATATTTTTGGACGTATAGGGGATATATACGGTCGAAAAAAAGCCTTAAGTTTTACGATTATCGGTATTGTAATCCCTACCTTAATAATAGGTTTATTGCCCGATTATCCCTCGATAGGAGTTTGGAGTACAATAATTTTAGTTTTATGTCGCTTCATGCAAGGTATTTTTATTGGAGGGGAATATGACGGTGCAGCGATTTATGTTATTGAACATTTAGGAGCAAAATACCGATTTACTGCCTCGGCAATAACTAGATGTACAGGAGTAATGGGTTTATTATGCGGAATCGGTGCAACTAATTTCTTTAATTCTCATATTTTTCCGGAGTGGGGTTGGCGTATCCCATTTTTACTAAGTTTACCATTTGCATTAATAACTCTTTATTATCGCCGGCAATTTGATGAAACACCGGAGTTTAAAAAAGCACACTATAGCCAAGATTCTATTGAAAAACTTAGCTCTATAATTAAAAAGCAATGGAAAAATATTGCACGGTTAATATTTTTAGCTGGAGGTTTTGGAGCAACATATCAAATTGCGATCATCTTTATGAAGCAATATTTACCGCTCGTATTACCTTCAGTCGGTATTATTATGAGTGCTTTTTCGGTCTTAATAGTAATATGTTTTGCTGTTTGCATGCCGATTGCCGGTTTTATTGCCGATCGCTTAGGAGTTAATTCGGTATTAAAAATCGCATTTATATGTACTATTACAGCAAGTGTATTTTTTGTGATAGCAGTAAAATATCAAATGACTAATTTAGGGCTTGCAGCTAGTTTAATGTTAGCTGCATCAGTTGCACCTTTTAATGCTCTTGCTCATAGTATAGTTATTAAGTCTTTTGTAGTTAAAGAACGCTATCGTGTTATAAGTTTAGGACATAATATCGGCTCAATGTTAATGTCTGGTACTGCTAATTATATTTGTGCAAAGGTAATAAAATCATTTGATTTTAACCTATTCCCGATTTTATATCTTTGCATGTTTGCCGTACTTGCTTATTCTATGATCATATTATTTAACCGTGATAGGTAAAAAATAAATCTTGACGAAAATAATGAATGTAAGTATCTTTATTTGTATTTTTTTTAACTTTAAATATTATGCATAAAATTTTTCATAAATCTATAATTTTTATTATCTTATGTATACAAGGAAATATTAGTTTTACCGATGCAAACAGAAGTATCTAGATATTGGTAATTGCAAAGAACGTGAATATGACTATGAAGATCATTTGGAAGAATTGTTGCAGCAAGAAATTTCTTTAGCAATGCAGAAGAATGGTTTAAGAGTTAAGTTATTGCACCACAAAGATATTAGAACACAAAAGCTTGATGATTTAGTATCTCGTACCCATAAATCTTTAATTGTTCTGATGTCTAAATGGTCATAGTGATTATGGTTTATTAATATAACATCTATTTTAGGTAAGTCGGTAAAATTAATACAGGGTTTTACCACTCTTTTTGGTCCTGCAAAAGTAAAAGGACTAACCCGCTCTGACCATACCGGATCGGTTAAGATATTTAAACCGTCTATTTGAATTCAAAAGGTTACATGCCTTATGTAGGCTACTCGTACAGCGTAATCTCGATTGCTTGATACTAATGAATTTCGTGAAACTTGTCTGTAGTCATGTACTAATGTACAATGTGCAGACTCGTCCTTAAATTCATCTTGTCTGAAGCGATCGAGATTTAGCTGTGTATTTTTACTGCTAGTTATTTTTTGTGGTGGAATATCACAGTGGAAGTAAGCGGCAGTGCTGTTGGCCCTTTTGGTCGTTTTGAAGTTATTTCCCATTTTAGAATATCAAGTAAGGTTTTAAGTTTTATATTAGTATCAATATTGAAAAACAGATTTTTATTTAGATAGACCTTCCTTTCGGTTTATTAGAGCTTTTAACTTGTTCAGCAAAAGATTTTGTCTTTTTATTTGTTGGTTTATGAATAAATCCTCTAGTTTTTTCTCCTATCAACATGGCTTCTTGAAGTATATCTTTTGGTAGTTTAGCTATAGATGCCGATATTTCCGGAGTTTGTTTTATTTCTATCGTTATCTTTTTTGCTTTATTTATATCTCTGCCTATGACTTCATCTAGTGGAACATTTTTATAATCTGCAAGAGCAACAATTGCTCCCATATCAGGCATTTTTGTACGACCATCTAGAAAATTTTTCCACGCTGTTTCATGAGTACCTGTTTTTTCACTTAACTTATACGGGGTTATATTGTCTGTTTCTAATATATTCAGTACAAATTTTTTAAAATTATTTCTAATTTCTTCTGAATCATCTTTATTTGTTTCTGATATATCGTTAATCCGATTAAATCTTTCTTTTGACCTTATATCTTCTGCGCTCATTATTTTTTCCTGTAAAATTTACTCCTAAAAATTGAGAGTTAAAATAACTTCATAGATAACCTCTTAGACTTATTTATTAATATATAACTAATAAATAGTAAATAGAAGATAATTATAATGAAAATAATAAATTTAAGCTATTGAATGAAGTATTTAGGTCTTAATATATGAAATTTAAATTAATCTATTTTAACTTTTTTTGTTACAAATTATAAAATTTTTTTGTAGTAGGAGCCATGTCTTTTCCACTTCTTTTACTATAAATTAAATCTCAGATGTAGAATCTAAGATATTTTAAAAAGATTATATAAATTAAAAATTGTTTTTTCTGCATCTTGATCATTTATGAATAAGTTAATTTTAACTTCTGATAATTGTATCATGTTAACATTTATATTATCTTTCGTTAACTTTGATAATATCGTTTCAAGTAATTTACAATCATTTTTAATCCCATAACCAATAAGAGAGATTGTAGCAATTTCGGTATCAAAAGTAAAACCTTGTATCTGCTTATCATCTTTTAAATTAGTCAGTAAAGCGTGTAAATTATTTTTATCGGTTAAATTTGTAATAAAACTATATTCTGCATTATTTTTTATCTCTTGCATAAACTCAATATGATTATTATTTTGTGTAATCATATTTGCAACTTGCAAAAAACTTAAAGAAATGCTCTTTACAGATGTTTTTAATAAATTTTTATTAGAAGTAATGCTGTTAATAATCCCATTCTCCATATTTTTATCCTTTGAAGTGATTAACGTACCTTCTGTATCTGGTGAAAATGTTGACAGAACACGCATATCTATTTTATACCGCATTACTAACTCTCCGGCTCTAGGGTGTAGTACTTTTGCTCCACTTGATGCTAGTGCTAACATTTCTAAAAAATCTATTTCTTTTATCTTCTTGGCATTTGGAATAATTCTTGGATCAGCAGTAAATATTCCCTCCACATCCGTATAAATATCACATCTATCAGCTTTCATAGCTGCAGCGATTAAGGCGGCAGTAGTATCAGATCCTCCTCTGCCCAAAGTAGTTAACCTATTGGATTTGTTAATTCCTTGAAAACCGGCTATTATAGGGACGGTATTTAACTGTAAATATTTTTCTAGTAAATCTGTAGTAATTGATTCTACTAAAGCTTTACTATGATTATTATCGGTGAGTATCGGTAATTGCCAAGCTAGAAATGATCGCGCCTTTATGTCTTCTTCTTGAAGAGCGAGCGCTAGTAATGAAGCAGTGACTATTTCACCGCTAGAAAGTGCTACATCATATTCTGCAAATTGAGAAATGTTGTTAAGGCTTGATACTTCATTACACAATGTGACAAGTTGATTAGTAACACCTGCCATAGCCGAAACTACTACAATTACTTGGTTATTTTTAGCTATTTCGGTTTTTATGATAGGAACGATTTTTTTTATTCTATCAATATTTGCAACGGAAGTGCCACCGAACTTTTGAATTATTAAGGCCATAAGTAAAGAAAGCCTAATAGAATATTATGTTATATAATTAATTTCCGCCTGTTGTCATCTAGCTTGCTTACAGACATTATTGTGTGGAACGGTTTTCAGTTGTTATCTCACAACTTAATCGCGAGATCCAGCTTAAAATACTAATAATTGAGTACTTTAAATTGTTTTTATGGATCTTGTAGTAAAGCCACGGGGTGACAAAGTAGATTTTACCAATCAACGCAACAATGCCATAAAAAGCATTTTGCGTTCCACGTAACACTAGTAGATCAAACTGCAATACTTAAGCACTGGCAATTTCTTTAACATTCACGATTTTATGATTTCGCTTAGTTAAAAATTCTACTCTACCTTCTATCAAAGCAAATATTGTATGATCTTTGCCGAGCCCTACATTCGTTCCAGGATGAATTTTTGTACCGCGTTGTCTAACTATAATATTACCGGGTATTACATATTGTCCATCGGATTTTTTAACTCCCAGCCTCCGACCGACTGAGTCTCTTCCGTTCCTAGAACTACCACCGGCTTTTTTGGTTGCCATTTTATAATTCCTTTTAAGTTATTATTATTGTTTGGTAATATCTAATATTTTTAATTCCGTCAATTCTTGGCGATGACCGGCTTTACGACGATAATTTTTCCTACGCTTTTTCTTAAAGACTATAATTTTATTATCTTTAAGTTGGTTAGTAATTTCAGCCGTAACTACAGCCCCTTTAACTATTGGAGTCCCAATAAAAGAAGGCTTTGAGTATTCGCCAATCATTAAAATTTGATCAAACTGAATTTTAGAGCCAAGTTCTCCATCAATTTTTTCGACTTTAATAATACTATCTCTGTCTACTTTATATTGTTTTCCACCTGCTTTTATAACTGCGAACATGAAAACTATCTCTTTAAAAATTAATAAATATTTATCGTATCATATTATTATATTAGAAATTAGTCAATGATCTTTTTTTATAGCAAATCTATTGTCGAATATCTATTAACACAAATATAATTGCGTATTGAGTTACCGCAGCAAATATTGCGGCTAGCAAATCATCAAGCATAACGCCGATACTACCCTTAATATTTTTGTCCAACCAATTAATAGGCCAGGGCTTTACTATATCAAAAAATCGGAATAGACCAAAAGGTAATATGAAAAGTAATATAATATTTATTGTTAGCGGACTAAAATATTTAATTAAATACGATTCATTAGCAAATAAAGCAGAAAAAAATACTAAAACGATAGTTAGCATTTGCCCTACTACTTCATCAATTACCACTTCTTTAGGATCTTCTGAATTTGTATAATTTAAATATATTTTAGTAAAATAAGTGCCGAGTATTAAGAGTGTCAAACATAGGCTAAAGCTTATAATAAATATACTGACAAGTTGAGCTTCACCGAGAGTGAGACTTAAGAAAGGAATGATTATTTTGTTATTAACAATAAAATATATTAAGAAATAAGTTAGAGGGAAAGCGGCAATCGATCCAAAAGTGCCTGGGCAGTATTTTATTTTCCCGATATAAAAAAAAGTAGCAAAAAATTCTGAAAATTGTTTTTTAGTCAACATTTCTTTAATTATTTTATCCTAGATTAGAGCTATAATATCTTATATAATTAAATTTTAACTTATACAGCAAAAATATCATGGGAATGAGCTTTAGCCATTTATTAATAGTTTTATTAATTATTTTTGTATTATTCGGTGCCGGCAAATTACCGCAAGTCATGTCTGATCTTGCTAAAGGTCTTAAAGCTTTTAAAGACGGCATGAAAGACGATGGTAGTGATAAAAATAAATAATTAATCTTTAGTGTCCCTTTGTCATCCCGTGGCTTGACCAGCCTTGTTGCATGGCTTGAAAACCTACTCAATGTCATCCCCGCGGAAGCGGGGATGACATCCTGAACGTTCGTACAACACATGGTCAGGCCACTGAATGACCAAGATACAACAACGCCCTAATTTCCTGAAACAGTATAATATATCCCATTCTCTTTCCTAATAATATCATATCGTCTCTGAGCTACTCCATCGATGAAATGAATATTACCGGATAAACCTATATAAGGTTGTCTACTGTTCATTCTATTTAAAAACCTTTCAGATGCAAATTCATTGCCTATATAGTTTGCAGTCATACATCCTAAATCATAAGAAAGAAGATGCATGAAGCCTATATGGTTAATACCTAAGTCTTTTGCCCTATCCGGAACGTTGCTATTGAGTAAATTTAAAGAGCCGGTAAAGCTAATATCGATATTTTCAGGGTAATCGATATCAATACGATTATCACCGATTAAAATAGCCTTTTTATCTAAATTATATTTACGAATACTATCAGCGAGTAGGTTTAAATTTTTTGGATCGTCTGATAGATAAATAACTGGTTTTGTCGTGTCGCTACGTTCATTTATAATATCGGTATTGTCTGAAATATTTCTTGCGGCTTTTGCTATAGATTCAGGATTATCCTCATAAAATTCAGTGTGTGATAATGATGCATTGTTCTGAATCAATATATTTTGCATTACTTGACTAATAGTTTGCGAATGCTTCCCTTTAGGTAATAATGCCATAAAATCTTTATGGTCGTTACTTGCGTAATAATTAATGATACGTATCAGTTGTTTTAAAGGTGCATGACCGAATACAAATAATTTATCTTCTGCAAGAGCCGGATTATTTGACATAGTTATTATAATAATATCATTTGCCTTTGCTTTTTCAGCTATTAGAGAGGTAAAGTTAGAATATAGAGGACCTAAAATAATCTTAGTTTTACGTGCTACTATTTTATCCATAGCGGCTAAAACGTTTTTTTCGTCTGAACCATCGTAAGAAGTAACATGTATGTAAGATTTGATTCCGTCGTTAAGTCCCATTTTAATTAAATCTTTATATTGTTTCCCGACAATACTATCAGGGCCCTGATTTGGCATTAAAATTGCAATCTCAATTTCTGTTTGTTCTTTTTTAGGAAAACTTATAGGTTCTTCTTTAGGAGTTTGACAGGACGTTAAATATATCAAGCAAAAAAATGATAGAACGATTCGTAGTTTATGTTTTATACTAGCCATAATGTTACTTAAAATTAAAAAACTATGATTAGATATCTTTCCAAACCGGGATTATATATTGTTTCAACACCGATCGGTAATTTTGAAGATATAACGCTTCGTGCTATATCGACTTTAAAAAATTCGGATATTATCTTATGTGAGGATACTAGAATATCACAAAAATTGCTAGCAAAACATGACATTCATACAAAATTACAAATTTATAATGATCATAGTGACAAGAAAGATAGAGAAAATATCATAAGTTTAATAAAATCGGGCAATATAATAAGCTTAATTTCTGATGCAGGGACTCCTTTAATTTCTGATCCCGGCTACAAGTTAGTTAGAGATATATGTAATCTTAATTGTCATATAGACGTAGTACCGGGAGTATCTGCACCGGTTACTGCTCTAACTTTATCGGCTCTTCCTACTGATCGATTTTTATTTCACGGGTTTTTACCTAAAACTATAGAAAGTAAGAAAAAGATTTTTTATGAACTAGTAAATCTTAAGGCTACTTTGATTTTTTTTGAAACGGCTCCTCGTTTGATAAATACTTTATCGGTAGCTAAGGAAATACTAGGAAACCGAGACATATGTGTAGCTCGTGAGTTAACTAAACTGTATCAAGAAATAAAAACAGGGGATATAGATGAAATAATAGAGTTCTATCAAAATAATATTTTAAAAGGTGAGATAGTATTGTTGATTTCAGGAAATATACAGGAACAAAACCAACAAAAAAATTTAGAAAAATTTATAGAACTTTGCTTGAGTAAAAACTTAAGTAGCAAAACTACTACCGAACTTGTTTATGACAAATTCAAAGATGTTTATAGTAAAAAAGAGATATATAGATTGGTGAATAAGCAAAAGATTTAATATAAATTTATAGTAGAATATTTACCTCAGAATATGCAAAAATAGAGAGAAAGTAATATTCAGTAACATAATAATATGTCAAAAGTTAATCCGAGAGTAGATTTAGTGTTTAAAAAAATCTTCGGAGTAGAAGAGCATAAAGATTTATTGATATCGCTTATTAATTCGATAAGTAAGTGAGAAAGATCAGATTGTAGAAGTAACATTACTTAATCCGTATAATCCAAAGAATTTTAAAGCCGATACACTATCTATACTTGATATAAAAGCCAAAAAGTGAGAGCAGTAAAAGGTATAATATCGAAATCCAAGTAACCGATGCAACGGATTACGATAACAGAGCTTTGTATTACTGGGCAAAAATGTATACGGAGCAACTGAAATAGGGATCAGATTATGCGGCATTAAATAAAATAATAGGGATACACATACTTAACTTTACCAGTATTACAGATACAGATGAATATTAAGTCTTTTCAGTTAAAGGAAATAAAAAGTGATTTAGTATATTTTAAAGATATAGAGTTACATACGATAGAGCTTAATAAATTTGCTAAGAATTCTAAGGAGGAGTTATCTGACGTCGTCAAGAAAGTTAAAAATGCTTTAGTATATGGCTAGCATTTTTAACACGTAATGATTTATTAAATAAAGATAATTTACCGAAAGAATTGGATAATGATGTATTAAAAAAAGCATTAACCGTGCTTGATTGAGGTAATATGCAGAAAGAGAGGAATATGAAAATCGTTTAGAGTGGCTTAGAATTGAAACTAGTGCTTTTAAAAAGGTGAAAGAGGAAGGGAGAGCTGAAGGCGAAGCTAGAAGAAATATTGAAATAGCAAAAGAAATGCTAATTGATAAAGAGCCTCTAGAAACAATACTTGCAAAAGAAGAAATAGCAAAGCTAAAAGCAGAAATTGATAAGGCGGAAAAATAAAAAGTCGTCTGCGATATATACTCCGAGTAAATGAAGAATCGGCAGACGACTCATTATAAAAAACAGTATATTTAGTTAGCTGAGCTGTGAGGACAGCCGCAACCTTTTTGAGGCTTATTGCTTGCTGCTGAATCTTTAAGTTTTTTACCGGCTGCCTGCATATCTTGACCTGCACTTTGCATTGTATTACAAGCACTTGTTAAGAAAGCTACAGCTACTAATATAGCAGTTATAAGTGCTGAACGCATAAATTTTACCTTTATCAAATTGAGCTTAGATATTATGAAGTAAGCCAAAAATTGTCAACTTGCAAATATATTAAAATTTAAAGTATTTGTACACATCACTTAGCCGTATCTTTATAATCACATAAGATATTTTGTTGACAAAATATTAATTTCTTTAAGAATTAATCTTTAAAAGATTTATAAAATGAAAGAAATCAATGATCAATCGAAAGAAGCACTATCTTCTATGAAAGACGGTGTCTTAAATTGTACAAATTTAGAGGGAATAAGCTTACAAGAGATTTTTAATTTTCTTCAAAATCCTTATATAGTCAAGGATAAAATGATATATCAACTTATGAAAATTGGAAAGAAGTAAATGATTTTATTTTGCACTTAAATGATAATTCATCTTTTAAGCCCCAAACTATAGCAATTTATACCTTCTATAGATATATGGAAGATATTTTTAATTTAAGATTAAAAACAGGCATAAATATTACTAATCATACTGAATGTTAATATGACAGATCGCAGAAAAGAGGCTTTATTAAAAAAATTCTTAGAGCGATTTAAAAAATAATTTTACTAAAGATGAAGAACAGTTCAGTCAATTTATAAAAGCTGCATGTAAAGAAGCTAAAACCCCAGATGGAATCAAAATGCAGTATGGGTGAGCTTTACGGCTTGGTTCTAAGTATAATTTCAGTAAAATAGATAAATAATATTCTGATTTACAGGGTATTTTTAAAAAGTTACAAGAGGCACAAATACAAAAAGTAAATTCAGAAATTCATCATTATAAACAGGAAGATGATTTACATTTTTATATGGTAAAAGTCAACGGAGCGAATATGTCTGTTTGGCAAGATTTTTTGGGTAAGCAGAGTAGCTTTCAAAGTGCTTATCAAGGCAATAGATCTGGTGATAAAAAATTTTGATAAGGGGAAGTATGCCTTTTCCGCTAGCTTAGATTATCATGATCAAGGCTTAGCCGATGTGTAGAGCCTTTGTTTCCAATAAAATATGACACAAAGGTGACTCGCGTGATACTTCATCTATAGAGATGTTTATAACCATGCTGACTTCTCAAAATGCAAGCTTTATCTCGCATTCTGGTATAGCAAGACTTCCAATATATCAAGCAAAACCTTTTATTATAAAACATAAAAATCTTGCAGTTAAACTTCATAGTTTTATTGCCGCCTGTGCCAAAGTATTTATTCTAATAAAAAAGAATATATGATTACTGTACCGGTAAAGGAAATGACACAAATAATTCTTAAAGAATATGAGAAAAAAGGAGTTTTAGATAAAAAATATATAGGACATCAGCACGAAAATTTAGATAATAAACAAAACCCTATAAAACTTATTGAGGATAATGACAAAACTTTATTTAGTCTTTATGATAAAAACGGTAATATATTACATGAATTAACTAGTGCACAAATGGAAGGAGAATTCGCTTGGTTTTGCAAACATCCGTATCTATTCAGGGAGTAAGGTAAAAGGTGCACCATTCGTTACTTGTCATTTAGAAACATTAGCAACGTTTGATCTTAAACCTAATTCTATAGAACATGAATATTATTCAGAAATAATTGGTAATTTATAAGATTTACTATAACTCTTATTTAAGGTGAAAATAATAATTGCAATACTCTTTAATAGGGCAGATGTCGCAATCGGGTTTTCTAGCTTTGCATATATATCTGCCGTGCAGAATTAGCCAGTGATGGGCATGTGTTAGCCATTTTTTATCGATAATCTGCAGTAGCTCTTTTTCTACTATTTCAGGAGTACCGCCTTTAGCAAGCCTGATCCTTTTGGCTACTCTAAAGACATGCGTATCAACTGCCATTGTAGGCATGCCGAATAAGCAATTTAGCACAACATTAGCAGTTTTTCTGCCAACGCCCGGTAGTTTAATTAATTCCTTAAAATCATTCGGTACTGAAGCTTGATAATTGCTGATCAATATTTTACATAATGCAATAATATTTTTTGCTTTGCTGTTAAATAGTCCGATAGATTTTATATATTTTTTAAGTCCTTCTTCGCCGAGTTCTAAAATTTTTTCTGGTGTATCATAAGTTTCAAATAAAGATTTAGTTGCTAAATTTACTGATATATCGGTGGCTTGAGCAGATAATATTACTGCTACTAATAAGGTAAAATCATTCTTATATATTAATTCGGTTTTCGGATTTGGATTATTCTGGCTAAAAATCTCAAAAATTTTATTAACTATTTGTGCTTGCATATATTGCTATAGAAAGTGTATTTTAGAAGATAAATTATTGAGTCTTAAAATGCTAGAAAATAAAAATTTTAAATTTATAGAAAATGAAATAAAAAATAATAAAGTAGTATTGTTCATGAAAGGTACTAAAGAGTCGCCTGCATGCGGATTTTCAGGAATCGTAGTAGCTATTTTGAATAAATTAGGTGTAGAATTTTGTGATATTAATGTACTTTTTGATGCTGAATTACGTGAAGATTTAAAAAAATTTAGTGACTGGCCGACATTCCCACAATTATACATTAACGGAGAATTAGTTGGTGGATGTGATATTGTTAGAGAGTTATATCAAAGTGGAGAACTTGAGAAGATGTTGAAAGCGTATACTCGGTGAATTTCAAAAATTGGCGTAGTCGTCTAGCAAGTTCTGCGGTGCTCACGTATTCAGTATACGCTCCGCTCCTTGCCTTGCAGACTCCTCGCTCTTTTTGAAATTGACCTTCGTATACTACTACTCAACCTTAATATTTTAAGTACATAAACATATAAACACATGAGCAAATATTTAGAATACCCCGAAGTAGAAAGTAAAGAGCAGCCGCCGAAGAAGCTAGTAGTATTACTGCACGGTGTCGGCTCAGACGGACATGATTTAATAGGACTTGTGCCTTATATCAAAAATTATTTACCCCATTGTTATTTTATTTCCCCGCATGGTATCGAGGCTTATGATATGATGCCTTATGGTAGACAATGGTTTAGTTTGCAAGACCGCAGCCCGCATATTATGGCAAAGCTAATTGCAAATAATATTTCTAAGGTTGAAGATATAATAAAGCAAAAGCAGGACGAATTAAATCTAACCAACAAAGATACTATCATTATTGGCTTTTCTCAAGGTACGATGATAGGGTTATATTTAACACTAGTTCAAAAAGAGCCGTTTTTCTGTACTATAGGTTTTTCGGGTGCATTAATTCCACCTATGGAAGTTAATAATAAGTTTACTCCTATATGCTTGATTCATGGGGAATTAGATGAGGTGGTCGGTGTTAGCGAGATGTATAATGCTTCAAACTATTTATCTAAGCTGCATATAGAGCATAGCGGACATAAATTAACGTCTCTTGCTCATTCAATAGATGGACGGGGGCTTGAGATTGCAATTAATTTTATAAATAACTGTCATTGCGAGCAGCCGTAGGCTGCGTGGCAATCTCAGGATTTTGGTACGAGATTGCTTCGTCAAAATTTTCAATTTTGCCTCGCAATGACTATTAGATATCCACACAACAAAACCAAAAAAATATGAGGATGAATGAATATTTTTAATAATAATTTACACGAAACGGATAACGAGATTAATGAAATAATAAAGCATGAAAAGCTACGTCAAAGTAGCGTAATCGAACTTATTGCATCAGAAAATTTCGTAAGTTCTGCTGTGCTTGAAGCTCAAGGGTCGCTTCTGACTAACAAATATGCTGAAGGATACCCAAGTAAGCGATTCTATAACGGTTGCGAGGAAATAGATAAAGCTGAAAATTTAGCTATAGAACGAGTAAAAAAACTCTTTAACTGCAAATATGCAAATGTCCAACCTCATTCAGGATCACAAGCAAATCAGGCTGTATATCTTGCTTTATTACAGCCGGGTGATACGGTGCTTGGTATGTCCTTAGATAGCGGCGGGCATCTAACGCACGGTGCAGCTCCTAATATGTCCGGTAAATGGTTTAACGTCGTTTCTTATAGCGTAAATAAAGAGACTTATTTAATCGATTATGATGAGATTGAACGCTTAGCGGATTTGCATAAACCAAAATTACTTATAGCCGGTTTTTCTGCTTATCCTCGTAATATTGATTTTGCAAAATTTAGAGAAATCGTGGATAAAGTAGGAGCTTACTTTATGGCAGATATTGCTCATATTGCAGGACTTGTTGCCACAGGTGAGCATCAAAGCCCTATTCCTTACGCTCACGTTGTTACCTCTACTACTCATAAAACACTTAGAGGGCCAAGAGGTGGTTTAATTTTATCTAACGATGAAGAGATAGGTCAAAAAATAAATTCTGCATTATTTCCAGGACTACAAGGTGGTCCGTTAATGCATATAATCGCCGCAAAAGCCGTAGCTTTTTTAGAAAATTTGCAGCCTGAATATAAAAGTTATATTCAGCAGGTAATAAGTAACGCTAAAGCTTTAGCAAGTAGCTTGCAAGAAAGAGAATATGATATATTAACAGGTGGTACCGATAATCATATTGTTTTAGTGGATTTGCGTAAAGACGGAATCACGGGTAAGCGTGCTGCAAATTCTTTGGATAGAGCAGGGATTACGTGTAATAAGAATGCTATCCCGTTTGATGACACTTCGCCTTTTATCACTTCAGGTATTCGCCTTGGTACTCCCGCATGTACTACTAGAGGCTTTAAAGAAAAGGATTTTGTATTAGTCGGTCATATGGTAGCAGATATTTTAGACGGCTTAAAAAATAATGAAGATAATAGCGATCTTGAGCAGAAAGTATTAAATGAAGTGACAAAATTAATTGAATTATTTCCGTTTTATGGCTAATTTAAATAAACGACCTGATTGGATAAAAGTAAAAGCTCCTAATTCTACAGAGTACTATAATACAAAAGATTTAATAAAGAATCTGAGATTAAATACTGTGTGCGAGGAAGCTGCTTGTCCTAATATTGGTGAGTGCTGGTCAAAAAAACATACAACTGTGATGATTTTAGGTTCAGTTTGTACTAGAGCCTGTAGGTTTTGTAACGTTAAAACGGGTAGACCGGATTTACTTGATCCGCATGAACCGCGAAGGTTAGCGGAGGCGGTACAAAAGCTAAATCTTAAGCATGTAGTAATTACTTCCGTCGATCGTGATGATCTTGAGGATGGCGGAGCTTCACATTTTGCGGAGTGTATTAGCGAAATCCGAAAATCATCGCCAAATACTACTATTGAGATTCTAACACCCGATTTTTTAAGAAAAGAAGGAGCAGCTGAAATAATAGCAAATGCAAAACCTGACGTTTTTAATCATAATGTCGAAACAGTACCGTCTTTATACAAAACGATTAGACCGGGGGCTAGATATTATAATTCTTTAAGCTTACTTCATAATATCAAAAAATTATCTCCTGAAATTTTTACAAAATCCGGTATGATGGTAGGACTTGGGGAAGAAATAAATGAAGTAGTACAGGTTATAGATGATTTAAGAGAAGCAAAGGTTGATTTTCTAACTATCGGGCAGTATCTGCAGCCTACCAAAAATCATGCTGAGGTCACAAAATATGTTACGCCGGAAGAGTTTAAATATCTAGAGCGAGTAGCAAAAACAAAAGGATTCTTGATGGTTTCGGCAAGCCCACTAACTCGTTCTTCATACCATGCCGATGAGGATTTTCAAAAATTAAAAGAGAATTACCAACAAAAACTGGTGTCTTAAAATATCATGCTTATTGCCTGTGTGGTCAGTTTTCATAGCTATTATCTTGGTTTACTAAAGTAAATAATCCTCATGTTGATTAATTTATATATGATATCATACGTGTCACGTGTATACAAGCATTTTATGCAGAAGAAATCCATTACTATAGATGAAGCGGTTTATTATAGGCTTTATTCTTGTAATAGGTGAACGTAAAATTAGCAAATTTATTGAGCAATTAAAACCTTATGTAATTAATGAGGAGCTTGGAGTCGCTTACAAAGCCAGGGCTCAAGATACAAAAGCTGAGGAGCAGGCCAATGAGTGGGTAGTTAATAGGACACAATTTTTATGACAAGAGGTGAGGTATGGTGGGCGACTTTAATCCTGTGTTAGGTGGGGAAGTCGCTAAGGTAAGACCGGCAATAATTACTCAAATGCTTCATTAAATCGTGTGCAGGTAATACCTTTACTAGTAACATCGATAAATGCTATTCCTTGTGAAGCACACGTAATGATAGGTAGCAAAAAAGGTAAAGTCATAACTGATCAAATAATGACAGTAAGCAAATTAAGATTAAAATCTAAAATTAACGTTATCTCTAATGAAGATATACAGTTTTTAAAATATGCTCTTAAGTTGCAGCTAAGTCTATAACGGCTATTCATTCAATATTTGGTACAATGATAAACGTAGAAATTGTAAGAAACTACAACAAATGGCGTGAGCATAAGCAGATAAATAAGAGTTTAATCAAAAAAATAACTCAAAATATTTTATTGCGGTTTGATAATTTTAGTAAAATAAAACAATTTGAATTATCAATTTTACTAACAAATGCTGCAGAAATATTGACCTTAAACAAACAATTTCGTAATATAGAAAAAGCTACTAACGTTCTTTCTTTTCCAAGCAATGAATTAAATTGGCAGGATTTATATTCTAAACTTGAATTTTTAGGTGACTCTGATTATATGCATTTAGGTGATATAGCATTTTGTTATGAGGTAATATATAATGAATCGTGCGAGCAGCAAAAAACTTTTGAGAATCATTTTATTCATCTTTTAATACATAGTATTTTACACTTAATGGGGTTTGATCATCAAAATGACACAGAAGCAAATATTATGGAAAATCTAGAAATTGAAATATTATCATATTTCGGTATTTTCTCCCCTTATTAACTAAATAAAAAAATTTATGTTAAAATCTTCAAAAAAAGAAGATTCTAGTAAAAAAAATCAAAATAATAAGTTAATTTTTACTGTACGAAAATTATTCTCTCCGATAAAAAATTTTTTTAGAAAAACAAAAACGCCCGATAATTTTTTTGGTGTCATAAAACGCCTTAAAATTAATAGCCAAAAAATGACTTTAGACGAACGTAATATTTTAGCTAATTTATTGGAGCTAGAAGATAAAACTATTGAAGATATAATGGTACCACGTCCCGATATTGCGGCAATAAAATTAACTACGAATCTAGAAGAATTAAGTGAGTCTATTAAGTTAGAAGTCCCACATACACGAACTCTTATATATGACGGTACTTTGGATAATGTAGTAGGGTTCATTCATATCAAGGATTTATTTAAAGCATTGGCTACAAAGCAAAACGGTCATTTAAAAAAGCTTATACGTAAGCATATAATTGCAGCTCCTTCTATGAAATTATTAGATTTGTTAGCAAAAATGCGTCGTGAGAGAACACATATTGCAATAGTTGTTGATGAGTATGGCGGTACTGACGGTTTAGTTACTATTGAAGATCTTATAGAAGAAATAGTAGGACGAATAGATGATGAGCATGATGAGCAATTAGATAGCGATAATTTCAAGGTTATTAATAACTCAACAATTATTTCAAATGCACGTGTTGAAGTAGAAGTGCTTGAAGAAATAACAGGAGAAAAGCTACAAAATGATGATGACGAGTTTGATACGATAGGTGGATTAGTATTGACTAGAGTCAGTAGTGTTCCGGCTATCGGTACTAGAATAGATATTTCAGAAAATATTGAAATTGAAGTTACGGACGCAACTCCTCGTTCTTTAAAACAAGTCAAAATTAGACTAAAAAACGGTTTGAATGGTAAATGAATACAAATTTAGAGTCGGTGTGTCCTCTCAATTCGTTAAAAATATTTTATTATTATATTTCAGCTTGTGCTTCATTTCCTATCAATTCCATCGGACTTCCTTGCGAAGTTGCTTCTGTATAATGCTCATATGCTAGAATTGCTCCCATTGTTGTTACTACATCGGCACCACATTTGAGAATAAAAGCCGGAGATTTAAGTAAATCACCTGCTATCACATAAATTCCAACAGCACATGCTCCTACTACTGCAAGCTTACCATATCAAGGGGTTGCATCACTTCTAAATGACTTGACTATTTTGTTAAAAAATCAACCTAATTAGTTAATATTAAATTTTAGTTATGCGATATATAACTAAACATTAACTAATTGTCAATGATAATTACCATGAAACATGGACAATATAATTTTATGACATTATTTTCATTTGACTTAGCAGAGAAATTTGAGTTAAATATCGAAGCTCTATACATAAAAAATTATTATTATGAATGAATTACATATTAAACTACAAAATTACAGTAGTACATATCCTGAAGAAATGGTTACAAAAACAAAAATGCTTGAATTTTTAAATGAATATGAAAACCCTTTTAGCTGAGATTTACAAATAGGACATTTCACTGCTTCGGCTTTTTTACTTAATAATGATAAAACTAAATTTTTATTGATGCACCATAAAAAGCTTGATAAGTGGCTTCAACCAGGCGGTCATTGTGATGGAGATAGTAATATATTAAATGTAGCGGTTAAAGAAGCTATAGAAGAATCCGGAATTAATGAAATCAAAACGATAAATAAGGAGATTTTTGATATAGACACCCATTATATTCCGCCAACTCATAAGGAGCCTGCTCATTATCACTATGATGTACGATTTTTACTAAAAACAGTAAATAATGATAATTTTATAAAAAATAACGAATCGAATGAACTTAAATGGTTTAACTTTTCTGATTATTCGAAATTAGATATTGAGCTAGAACGTTCCGTTACTAGAATGATAGAAAAGTTTATGACAATTAACCATCCTGCTTGTTAAATATAAATTATTGCCCTATAATAGCGTTTTTTAAATAAAATGTAAATCAAATGCCATCATCTAGAATTGTTTCATTCCGTAGTAAGAACAAGGAAGATAACACTCCAAAAAACCTAGAAATTACGCATCCAGATTCAATTAATGAGAACAGACATACGAACTCTCTAGTAGGCGAAGTTGTTACTATTAAACTTAAGGATCAGCCTCAGCCTCATAATTTTATAAAGAGTGAAAAAGTTACCCTAACTTCATTTAAACCGCCTTCTTCTCAAAGTAAAGACGAATTTGATCCTATCTTAAAAGATGGAGATTTTTCTTAGATAATATAGAGACTAAAGTTTTAGGAGAGATTGATTCATAGTAACATCGATAGTTTTATGCTGTAAGGTTCCTAGCTAAAAAGGGTATGGCCCGTGTGGATCAAAAAACGCGTTCAGTGTCATACCGTGGCTTGACCACGGTATCTTGGTCACAGGCTGTATCCTTAGATCCCGTGATTAAGTTGCGGGATGACAATAATTTATTTTATGCTATTTTTTGATATTCAAAATATATTTTTCTTACTGCATAAATCCACGCTAAGCATACAAAAGTAAATACCACCATTAGAATTGGTGAGATTGAGATAAAAGTAGCGGTTGGAACTAAAGTAAAAATAATAGATTGCACAAGACCGCTAGAGGATTTGCCGACTTTTGCACTTATCACGTCAACCGCAGCTTTGCCTTTGGTTTTAAGCTCCTCATCAAGAGGGATATATAACATTTCTCTTGAAGTATCCCATATAGAATATTTAGTACCTTTAGCTAAAATATTTTGAATACCACCGATTGAAACGGCAAGAGCAAGAGGTGACATTAAAATTGCTCCATCAAATAATGATAAAATTTGTTGGTCAAATACGATAAGTACAAAGAACAAAATGCCGGTCACCATTATTATAACCGGTGAAATAACTGCTGCTACAAACCAGTTGTGCATACGCATAACGTTATTACCGATGATGGTCATAACCATTATTGCCACGCCTGTCCAAAGTATATATAGACTGTTAAATTCAGCATAGGTATTTACAGTCGGATATAATTCCTTAATTTTTGCTTTCCATACGGCTTCGACTAAGTTAATAGCAAATCCGAAAGCTGCCGAACAAATTAAAAGTAGCCATAAATATTTTGATTTCGCAATATATTTAAAGCTTTTAATTAGCCCCATACGTTCTGAAGTTGATCTACCACTTTTTGCTTTAGCATAAAATAACGGATTAGTAAAAACGTTCTTGCTAATAAATCTAACTAACAAACAACAAATAATAGCAACAATTGCCACAATTGTTGTGGATACTTGAACTAAAGTGATTTTACTATCCGAAATACTCATAAACTTCTTAATAATAGTATCTTCTGATGATAGATTCATCATTAAAAAGCCGACTAATATTAAAGAAGAATTGCCGAATAGCGAAAAGAGAGTATAAAATCTTTTTGCTTCTTCGGTAGTAGTCAGTTCATTAGCAAACTGCCAAAATAATAATACGTAAAAAACATTAGGCCAAAGCTCGGCAAGACTATAATATACTATATAACCCCAATTACCTACTAATGAGATATACCACTTAAAATGAGGATAACGTTCCATCCAGTTAGCTAGATTATCGGGATGTATATGAAAAATATGAATATTAGGATAGATTACAAAAGTGAATAAAACAAAAAAGCTGATAAAAAATGCACTTAAATAATAAAAGATTTTTTCAAAAGTAAGATAATTAATCATTTTAGCATAAATAATCACGAATAAAGCAGCGGCAGGCGTAACGCAATAAACTTTAGCAAAACCTGCTATTTCTGCACTAATCTCGGAGATTAAAATACTATCTTTTAAGATTCGTAAAACATTTTGATTAAATAAAATACAAAACATTAAGGTACTCATTGGAATAAACTTTCCGAGTTCGTAATTATGCACAGGCCAAAATGCCGTTCTGAATTTGTTTTTAAACGATCGTGATGAGGTACTTAGCATTATAAATCCCTAAGGACAAAAAAAAAACTTAAGCACTTCAAGATTTTATGAAAAGATATTTCCCCTAAAACTTTAGAGCCTATATATTGTTATTACATTCTGACGGTGCTGAACTTATACAATATATTTAGCCTTTTGTCAAGAATTACTAATAATAAGATGAGATACTCTCAATGCTAGATAGTAATAAACTACAGGAATATTTTAACCTTTATAATAATTATATAAAGACACATAATTTAGGTAATAAATATTTAAAATCAGGTAAAATAGTAATGCAAACAGAGCATTATAGGTATTGTATTACTCGGCGTTATCCTGTGGTTTGTCCACGGGTTCCAGTAAAACCGCTTTCGTGAGAGTGACAAAGGGGAAGTCGAGCATGACATAGAAAGAAGTCAGGATGACATCAAAACTTTCCTAATCATCCCCTCTATCTTCAACTCACTGGAAATATTTTTTTAGCTCGTGACAAAGTTTTATTGAAAATTTGAGAGGCTACGGTGAAGTTTATTTAATAGATTGGCTAGAGATTGAGGAACCTAAATATTTACTAGACGATTATGTGCATAAAATAATCGAAGTAATAGATAATTTGAAAATTAAAGACATTAATTTAATAGGTCACATTGTATTGGCGGTAACCTTGCGATAGCTACAAACGTACTTATACCTAAATTTATCAAAACTCTGACTTTACTTACCTGCCCGTGGGATTTTTCTCATTTTTTCTATATAAGAATAAAAATTTAAGTTATTTTAAACAACTTTTATTGGAAGAGGAAAAAGAGAAAGATTGGGGTATATTTGCTGCGGTGCTCGGTAATCATGGAAATAAAAAGAGATTTTCAAATAAGTTTTAGAAATATAAAGATGAAGAAGGAAACGATGATAAGAATGATGAAAAACATAAAATGCTGCAATATCTTAATCTGCTAGTTAATAATAAATGTAAAGATAAAGTCCCTGTACATTTAAACCTGAATATTGTAATTCTATAGATGAAATTAATAATGAATGGAAAGAAGCGTGTGCTGATTTTAACAATTTATACAGTGAAATTCATAAAGTTTATGAAAATATTGCGTCAGTTATTGAATTTAATAAAAAGAAAAGAGAGTTAATTAAGGAAGAGGATTTAGGAGCGATATATGCAGAAAAAAAGAAGAGCAAAATGAGTTAGAATTAGAGCTTGATTATAAAAGCTCTAAAATACTTGAAATTGATTGTGAAATAAAATTATTAAATTTGGTTTTTTTTGAAAAAATTCATGCATTTTTTAAAACTGCAAAATACAATTCTTGCTATGAGCAAAAACGGGATTTAATTAAGCTAAAAAATAAATCTTCAGAAGAATTTGACCGGATAAAAACTGATATTAAGAATATTAAAGCTGCAATTAAGAAAATTGAGGCTTCTGTAGAAGAAATAAAACAGCTTAACGACGATATAAGCTTGGCTATCGTAAGTTTAAAAGATAAATATTTCAATATTAAGGATTTTGAAGAAGATTTATTTTGGAAAAAATTGGCAAGAAAATTTTGAAGATTTAAATAAAGTCACTCCTTACTTTGATAAAGAGTTTGAAAAATTAAGATCAAAATTATTCATAAGTGCTGTAAGATTACATGAGATATTTATAAATGCTAATGCTGATAATTTTTGGCATAGCCTGCAATATTTCTTTGATATGGCAGTGCATTCATCGGGTGACCCTAAGATAAACAAAATTGCTTGGCAAAATTTATGGTCATACCTGTTATGTCTACAACTTTTTACTTATTCGATAAAATGTTGGCAACATCCGAACATAATGAAATTCCTTGGTTATTTATTGATGAAGCAGGAGGACAGATACCGCTATAATAATCAAAAAAAAGTCGTAGTAGTCGGTGATCCGCTGCAAACAGATCCTATTTCTATATTAAAGCAAGATTTAATGAACAAATTATGTGAACATTTTAAGGTTTCATATCTTGAGTGGTCACCTTCAGAAGTTTCATTGCAAAACCTAGTTGACCGTAATTCTTTATATCAAACAAAAATAGATGATGTTACGGTTGGTTTGCCTTTATTATTAGTGCATAGAAGATGCCAAAATCCGATGTTTAAAATATGTAACAAAATAGCTTACGGTGACAAAATGATTTTTGCTACCTCTGACTGTAACTCTGATATTAGAACGATTTTAGGTACTTCAAAATGGATAGATATAAAAGATAATAAGGTTCAACGTTATAAATATGAATCGGAAGCCAAAAATTACTAGCGTTATTAAAACAAGTATTAAAAGAGAAAAATGGGGATGATTTGCTCAAACAAATTTACATTATTACAATGTATAAAGATTACAGTGAATCTATTCGTAGAAAATTGAATGAAATATATGACAATTCAAGATATGAGAAAACAATTCAAGCATTTGGATATAAAAATATCGGCACTATCATGCATTTCAAGGCAAAGAAAACGATACGGTAATAATACTACTAGGAGCTCAGCATCCTCTTGATAAAGGTGCAAGAAATATCATGACGCAAAAGCCAAACGTCCTAAACGTCGGTATTAGCAGAGCTAAAAATAACCTTTATATTATCAGTAGCCTTGAGATTTGGCTGAAACATAAATATATGCCGGAAAGCTATAATATGCTTGGTGATAAAGATTATACTTAGATAGCACTACAAGAATTGGCTAACTGTCCAGACTGGCGGAGAGAGAGGGATTCGAACCCTCGATACGGTATGACCCGTATAACGGTTTAGCAAACCGCCGCCTTCGGCCACTCGGCCATCTCTCCGGTTATGGCTTTATTTTATATCATCTAATAAGCAAAATTTCTAGAATTATTTTATAATGTTTCTAACTAAATATAATCATTCCCCGGTTTTACGGAATTGTCCATAATTACAGTTTCTTTATCACATCCGGGTAGCCCTTTAAAGTCCATATACCAATAACTAGGTAAATCATCCCAACTACGGAAATATTCAATATATTTGTAAAACTGTTTAGCCGTGGCTTTGGTAGTTTTAATATCCGTGTTATCATCACAAATATCAAAAAGTTGTTGGGTTATATAATAAATAGATTTAGTATCATTTTTATATTTATCTATTCAGTACTCTATAATTTCGATTCGTTTGTTTAAGCTAAGATGATAAGAGTCTGAAATTAACAATTGTACAAAATTCTCACTATCACTACAGATGCTAAATAATATTTCTGAATGTTCTCAAATAATTTCTGATATTTAACTAAAAATCTATTCCCAGTTATTGCTTTAAGATTGACAAAACTCTTATAGTCTTTTGGTTGGCATTCGGGAATATATTTTTGTAACGGTACTAAAAAATTGAGGTTATCTAAATTTTGATGAAAATTTTGTAATTCTTCAAAATATGCAGCCATAAAAATGATTGTACACTGAGTAATAAGAAAATCTACAAAATAAAATTGATGATATTTGAATATCTGCTACTAACTCGCTGTCTAGTGTTCTAATATTATTTACTAATTATTGTATAGTTTTTAATTATAGGTTCTTCATAATTAGCAATAATATAAATTTTCGGATTATATATATCTTTGAAGTTATTTCGCAGCATATTTTTTACTGCTTTTACCGTATTTGATTTAGATAATCAAGCTCTCATACTCTCATATATGAATATTGGTAAGTAATAAACTTGCATGATCTATTTTATTAAAAGGAGCAACATACCATGGAGATTCACCTTCTTTAATGTCTTTTTGGATAAGAGCAATTTTTTTATAACATTCTTCTTTTAAAAATGTATCATTAGTATCTGTTAAGGCTAAATTTTAAAATCCTCTATTACCTTGTCTAAATAGCTCTGCCAATCACTAGTGAATAATTCTAGCAATTGCTTAAAAAAACTAAAACTAATTTGCATATAATAATATTAAGTTAATTTAAAAACTTTATGAATCAGAAGTTATTAGAGACAGTTATTGACTAACGTTATCTAAACAATTCTGTAGTTCTTCTAAATTACTTATATTACTTAACTTATATGGATAATTAATTTTCCGGAGCATATTTGTTAGTACGCTTCCTGCCCCTATTTCTACTATATGAGCGATTTCTAATTTGTGAAATAGTTCTAAAGTTTCACGCCATCTAACTCGCCCGCATATCTGAAGAATTAAATTTTGTTTGATTTCTGTAGGATTTAGAGTAGGTTTGGCGGTATAATTGAGGATTATCGGTATCAGAGGCTTATTAATTACAGCTTGATCAAGAACTGCTCGCATTTTTTCTTCTGCCGGCTTCATTAAGCTACAATGAAATGGAGCGCTGACTTTCAGCTTTATCGCTTTATAACCTAAATCTTTAATTATACTAATAGCATGATCTATAGCTGTGGTCTTGCCGCTAATAACTATTTGTCCTTCGATGTTATCGTTGGCAATTTGGCATAAATTTATTTTGTTGATTTCTTCTAATATTTCTTCAAGTTTTTGAAGTGGAATATTGATACAAGCCGCCATGCTCCCCTCACCTTCAGGACATGCTTCCTGCATAGATGTACTACGTATATGAAGTAGTTTTGCTGCTGTCTCAAGGTTAATACTTTCGGTACTACATAAAGCACTATATTCACCTAACGAATGACCGGCAGCATAATCGCAAAGACTATCCAAACTTTTACCGGTTTCAGCTTTGATAATATTTATTATTGCCATAGATACTGCCATTAATGCCGGTTGTGCGTTAGTGGTTAAGGTAAGTTCTTCAGAAGGTCCATTAAAAATTATATCAGTGAGTTTTCGGTTTAGTACTTCATCAACGATTTGAAAAGTTTCTTTGGCGGGTTTAAAATTATCATAAAAATCTTTTCCCATGCCGATCAATTGCGACCCTTGACCGGGGAAGATAAAAGCTGTTTTCATATTTTGTATTATCGATTGAGTTTATTAATAGATTTAATTAAAATTTTCTAAAATAGTCAAATTATTTTTAGTATTTTAAAGCTGTGTTTCAATTGTTACGCTATATATAATTTTTACAAAAGTATTAATTTTTCTTAGCTCTATAACTTGATTACTTCCAACTAGTACTATAAATTAAACTAAGAAAATATAAACAAGGAAATTAGTTATGAAGTTAAAAGAATATTTTAAAAAGTACAGCTTTTGGTTCGTGGCTTGCTGCATTTAAAAAATTATTTAGTAAAGAGGCATTAGAAGAGGAAATATTGAATATAAAACTAAAGGAATCTGAAAAGCAAGAGGTTAATAAAAAAGATTTAGTTATTTTATCTAATAATGTTATTGAAATTGAACAAAAAGATACAATAGAGCATGAAATTTCCAGAGTTAACCAATATAAAGAAAATATAGGTTTGGTATTTACTCTAATGACCAATATTCAATTAGCAAAATTTGTAGAATTTATCTCTAATTTACCAAAAAAACATAGTGAATTTAAAGATTACTTTTGTAGTGAAGAACAAAAAGATGGTTTTTTTAAAGAAGATATTTATAAAAAAGTTGTTAATAAAGGTAAATTAGTTGAAAAATTCCAAAACTCATATAAATATAATTATGAAAAAATAGAACAAAATGTTCATGAATTACACGCTTATTTAGATTCATATGAATATAATTGTGGTATTCTTAAATCTGATTTATCAGGGCATGATTATTATCATAATGCATAAATTATTATGCTATCTATTTTAGAAGTAGCGGTTTCAATAAAAATCTTATTAATTTTCTTATGACAATATCTAAATATAAATGATTTAAATTTAAGATATAGGAGTTAAATTGAAATAAATGTTACTACTATTATGTAGTATCTAACTAAATTCTGTGAAATTAATGATGTTTGATCAGTTAAATATCTTATATCCTCTGTTAATAAGTATTGTGATTTTTCTTGTTGTAGTTGTTATTTCTAAAATAACAAAGTATAAACAAGCCTTAAAAAAATTTAAGTATTATTCCTTATTACCTTTTTCATAAGCATAATGCAGGGATGGTAATTGTTTAACCTTTCTATTTTAATTCTTGCTTTATTTTCAAAGAAACTTTCTAAAATTTTTAACATAAGACGCTATTTAAATATATGTATGTTTTAGTAGTATATTAATATCGCAGCTACTAATTGAGAAATTTATCGCAAGTTTGTTTGGCTATTTCATACCAGCAATTTTCAGGAGTGGTAGATTTATTACTAAAACCGCATATAATCAGCCTGTCTTTAGCTCTTGTCATTGCAACGTAGAGTAGTCTTATATATTCTTGCAAATCTTTTAATTTTTCAGCTTCTTTCAGCTCTTGCAAAAACTCAGGAGTATCGGCAGCATTAACAGAGAAAAATATTTCTCCTTTATCATCCCAAATAAATTTATTGTTGCTTATCGGTAAAGTAGTAGAATCGCATAATATAACAATAGGAGTTTCAAGTCCTTTAGAGCCGTGGACGGTCATTACTCTTATTTTGTCTGAATGCTCCATATCACGTTTAATATAGATATCGTTATTTTCAAACCAAGCAACGAATCCTTGCAGTGAATTATCTATATCATTTGCATAGTTTTTGCTTAATGTTAATAGCTCATTTATCATATCATCACTATCATCATCGTAAATTTCGCGTAAATTTAGATTATGCACCACTAAATCAAAGAAGTTCTCAACAATCGATATTTTATAAATTTCAATTAGAGAATCTAACTTATTATATATCTCCTCATGTGAAGAGAGTATATCCCATAAGCTATTCTCACTTTTATTTACAAGAAGTTCGTATAATTGCTGCTCGTTTATTCCAATAATCGGTGATTTTAGTAAACCGGCAAGATTTAAATCATCATCAGGTAGTAACACAAATTTAGCTAATGAAATTAAATCCATTATAATTAGATTTTCCTTAAGGTTCATTCTATCGCTTACCTCAACTTTAAGCTTAGCTTTGCTAAGTTCTTTGATCAGATTATTACTAAATTCATCTCTCTTCCTGACTAATATCATGAAATCTTTTTCAGATATTCTGTTTGCAGTAGACGGTAAAATTTCTTCGCTTTCTATTTGTTCTTTTATAAAATTTACGATTTTTTCTATTAGTAAATCGGCAGCAGATTTAGAATTTTCATAATCTTCAGGTAGTGCCCAAAAAAGCTCTTCTTGTTTTTCATTCGTCACTAATGGCCAAACCGTTACAGAGCCTTGATGTGTACGAAATGAGGATATTAAAGGATTATTCGAAAGGAATAAACTCGGGTAATTGGATTTTATATTTTTTAAAACATTATAAGTAAATTGTAAAATCTCTGTACATGATCTATAAGAATATTCAAGTGTGATATTTTTGAATTTCTTATTAGCATTTGTAAGATTTGCTTTTAGTCGCTCATTTACTAAGTTGAAATTATGAAGATCAGCCCCTTGAAAACTGAAGATCGATTGTTTATCATCGCCGACTATGAAAACACTATTATTTGGCCTCTCTACAGCATTAAACTCTGTTATTAAAGTAGTAATAATATTCCACTGCGGGGGGCTTGTGTCTTGTGCTTCATCGACAAGAATATGATTTATCTCGCTTCCCAGCTTATGCAGCAACCACTCATGAGTAGTTTTATTATTTAGTAATTTCTCGGTGTAGTAAATTAAATCGTCGTAATCGAGTAAATTATTTTCTGCCTTATATGAATCGTATTTTTTTAAAATAATATGCGCAAGTTTAGTAAGTAAGTTCGTATGATATTCTAGCTCTTCTATGCGACGCAGCTCATCTAATCGGTAAATTTCAGAGGTAATTTTTTCTAGCTCTAGTAATAATTTAGGATATTTCCTTAGTAATTCTTTTGATAAAAGGCTTTGTCGTTTTTTTCCGTCTTTGGTAAAAAAAATTTCTTTCGGTGCTATCTCCACATCATACTCGGCAAATAAGTTTTTTACCTTATCGTAAATATTATTTAATTCCCCTAACGCTAATCTTTTATTAGATATTTCTTTGGGAATTTGCTTATTTATAAATAACTTTCTGAATTTAATTTTCTGCTCGATTATCTCGGTAAAAATATCTTGCAGAGTTATTTCATGAAATCGGTTAAGTAAAATTTTAATTAAGTCATTATGTTCATCGCTTAAGTAAATTTCGTTTCTGATATTTAGGAAGATATCTTGTAATTTAGTTTCTTCAAGGATTTTAAATTCTGGTGTTATGCCGGCTTCTAAGGGAAAAGTGTTAAGGATTTTTTGACAAAAAGCATGAATTGTATAGATATTTAAAAGCTTATTGTTATTTAGTATTTTATCATATAAAGTTTTTGCGTTTTCTGTTTCTTGTGGCGATGGCTTATTGCCGCTCATTAAGAAAAGTGCTTCTTCTAGTTGCTCGGCGTTGCAAAGAGAAAGATATTTAAGTCTGCTATTAATTCTTACTTGCATCTCTATAGCTGCAGCATTAGTAAAAGTAAGGCATAAAATATTGGAAGGCTCTACGCCCTTTATTAACAGACGTAGAAATCGGTCGGTTAGGATTTTGGTTTTACCGGTACCGGCAGATGCTGATACCCAAACGGAGTAATTAGGATCGGATGCTTCTCTTTGTAAATCACTCATTTATGTATCGATTTTCTACTGTCACCCCGTGGCTTGACCACGGGGGCCAGTCTTTTTAATTATTTTTCTGGATCCCGCTACAAGCTCGCGGGATGACATCCACAGCCATATAACGACGCCGATAAATTACATATATTACGATTAAAGAAATAGCAAGTCCAAACCAAGTTAGGGCGTATTCTAAATGGTCATTTCTGATTGCTGCTAAATGATTTATTGTAAGAGGTAATAAAATATCTAGATTGCTAATATCTTTTCCTTCCGCAATAATATAAAAATTCTCAAGATCTAAGCCTAACACCTTGGATGTTTCTTTTAAATTTAGCGTTAGCCACACATTATTTTTTATATTGTTAGCAGGTAAGTAGATACGAGTTTTTTCTGATGGCATGGTAACACCGATAATCTCGTGCTGCTGGTCGTTTGTAGCTTGCGTGATAATATTTTTATTGCGATTACTGAACCAACCTCGTGTTACTAAAATAACTTTATTTTCTATGGTTTTAAAAGGAGTAACTAAATAATATCCGTCTTTTTCACTCGACATTGACCTTCTACCGTATAAATATATGTCTTTATTAGGCAAAAATTGACCGGTAATTTTTACTTTGTGATAAGGTAAACCATCTTGAATTTCTGCTAAATTAATTGCAGGTGAGGTTAGGTTAGCTTGCATTGAAGCTAAAAATAATTTCTTTTCTTTTAAACGACTAAGCTGCCAAAAGCCTAAAGAGATAAGTATTGTAAAGGTTATAAATACAAGAAAATTTGTTTTCATAGATAAGTTTTAAGGGGCTTGTTGATAATCGTCATTGCGAGCGACTAAAAGGAGCGTGGCAATCTCATGAAATAATATAAAATTCCTGAGATTGCCACGTCGAGGCTTTGCCTCTCCTCGCAATGATGTTTTACTAAGCAGTTTTTAAAATCCTACTGAGAAACTCTTTATGTTTTTGCAGCTCTTCTTTTGTAGGTTTAATAACAATAGTAGCTTGCTCTGTTTTGTTATTTACTTGATTAGTTGCTAAATTATTTATTCCGGCAGATTTATCAACCATTTTAAAAGCGGATTGTCTACCGCCCATTAACTCTACATATACTTCTGCAAGTAATGCTGCATCTTTCAAAGCTCCGTGAAGCTGCCTACCTGAATTATCAATTTTAAATCTTTTACATAATGCATCAAGATTATATTTTGAGCCTGGAAACATGCTTCTAGCCATTACTAAAGTATCAATAGTATTTGCTAGTTCCAAGAGTTTAATTTCGGTTCTTTTTAATAATGATAATTCGTGATTTAGAAATTTAATATCGAAAGGAGCATTATGAATAATCAGTTTGCTATCTGAAATAAACTCTAAAAGATCATCGGCTATTGTATGAAATAGAGGCTTGTCTTTTAAAAATTCGCCGGATATGCCATGAATTCTATAAGCCTCAAATGGCATATCTCGCTCAGGATTAATATAAAAATGAAAATTTCTGCCTGTTAATACCTTATTTACCATCTCAATAGCACCGATCTCAACGATTCGATGACCTTGTCGTGGGTCAAGTCCCGTAGTTTCAATATCTAAAATTATTTCTCTTAAACTCGACATTCCAAATTCTTTATTAGCTTCGCTATTTGTTTTTCCAAGTCTAACATATCAACGCCGCTATTTATAGCAAAATCTGCTTTTGCTATTTTGCTCTCTTGTGATAGTTGAATTTCTTTGATTTTATTATAAATTTCTATATCAAACGAAGATCTCGTTCTTGCTCTTTGCATTCTTATTTCTTCAGAGCAGTATATTGTTACGACAAAATCAAAATATTTATCAAATTTAGCTTCATAAAGCAACGGTATTTCGGCAAAGCCAAATTTGGAATTAGCATTTTCTTTTTTAAATAAAATGAGTTTATCTATTAGTAAGGGGTAAATAAAATTTTGTAGTTTTTCTCTAGCTAGGTCGTTATTGTAAATTAAATTACTGATTTTTCTAATATTGAAAGACTCAAGTTCAGGTAGTAATTTTAAAATCTGAGTTTGCAAAACTACATCTTGATATAATTCTTTTATGCATCTATCGGCACAAAAAGTTTTATATCCTTTTTCCGCTAAATAATCCAACATAAAAGTTTTGCCCGATGCATAGCTACCGGTAATACCTATTGCTAACATTTTGTTATAAAAATTTTATGTTCATTAGCGAGTTTTATAGTTAATTCTTCTTCGACTATAATTACGTTATTTTTTTGAATCGCTACCCCTTTGTAATTATCTTTAGCAAGATTTTTTATAGTATTAGGACCGATCGTCGGCATATCTAGTCTATTATCTTGACCTAATTTCGCTATTTTTACTAATACTCCTCCATGAGGATTTTTACGTAAATCTGCACATCTCGTTATTAAATTATCCGTTCCTTCGGCAGCCTCTATACCAAGTATGTAGCCACTTTCAACTATAACCGATTGTGCGATGTCGAATGCACTTAGATGATTCAATAATTTTATTCCAAGCTCAATATCATTTTTATCTGAACTTATAGGGTTAGTATTGGTTATAATATTGGAGTTATCTTGTTGATTTTTATATATTTCATTACTTGAAATTACCTTGAAACCGTAACTTTCAAAAAAATCCGCTACTGTTTTTAGCAAACTATCATCTCCTCGAATTTTTTGCCCAACTATTTTGTAAAGCAATAAACCGCCTATTTTATCTACGGCTAAATTTTTAAAATTTGGTCTATTAACTCCACCGATAAAAATAATATTTTTTACCTCATGCTCCTTAAAATATTTTATAGCTTCCCCGACCATACCGATTTTTAAAATCTTATATTCAAAATCTTTAATTTGATCTATATCAGCTTCGTCTTTAATTGCCGCTATATAGCAATTACCGCCTTGCTTTGTATAATTACCTGCTATTAAGTAAGGTAATGAACCTCTGCCGGCGATAATCCCAAGATTTGGTAGCATAATTAAGTTTTTAATTTAGAATTCTAAACATTTATTATAAGTCCATTTTTAATATAAATCTAGCATTCTTATTTGACCTTTACATTTTAATCAAATTAAGGCATAATATTTGGTGCTAATATAGCTATAGTAATAAACGTAATTTAGAATAGAGGTTGCGGACTCGGGGGCAGTACCCGACGCCTCCACCAAAACTTTCTAAATAACTTGCTCCTAAAGGTAATTTGTACGTTGATCCGGTACTCGAATCCTCACGTTACTTGCGTGTACGCTGCAGTTCTGCGTTCCGTGTCGCCTTCAAATTTCTCTTTATTAGCTACATTATGTAGAAAAGTTTAAATAAGTTCATCGAGTATTTTTGGGGGGCGAAATAGGATCGACGTGCCTAATAAAAAGATTGCTTTTACTCGGGATGATTCCGCCGATGGCTTTTGCCATATGGGTCAAAACAAAGAAACGCAAACGATAATAATCGTTCTGTAGGTCGTTTAGCTTTAGCAGCTTAACCCTACGCGGCTGGAGGGTGTGCCGGGCAACAGAAAAACCCTCACTTAATACTTGTTTAATTTGAAAAATTGGCATTGCCTAAAAATGGTTGATCTCGTCATTGCAAGCGAACGTAGAGAATGTGGCAATCTCATACAGTAGGACTCCTGAGATTGTTTCGTCAAAACTTACAGTTTTTCCTCGCAATGACGTAAACTGTTCAAATTAAACTTCGTCGACCTATTTTTATTTATTTTTCTCGTATGAATATTGAATATAAAAAATTTGTGCATGAATATATGCTAGAATTTGTGAAAAAAATTCTAACAAAAATTCAGCATGAAAATTTATATTGGGATCAGTTAATATACATATCGTACAGAACCGATAACCCCGCGGTAATTTTATCTTCAAAAGTTAAACAGGCATATCCGAAACAGATAACAATAGTACTGCAATATCAGTTTGAAAATTTAATAGTAAATGATACGGGCTTTTCTTTAACGGTAAGTTTTGACGGTGTGAAAGAAATAATTTACGTACCTTTTGATGCACTTATTAGTTTTGTTGATTCCAATAATAATTACAGTCTCACTTTTAATCAGTCGTTAAATATACACGAAAATCCTCAACATGAAGAGGAAATAAGTAATAATAAAAGTTATCAGACTTCATCATCCTCAAGTCCAAATGTTATAATGTTAGATAAGTTTCGTAATTCTTCTAAACCTAAACCTAGTTAATGCATATTATGGATTCAAAAGTAGTGATATATACTGATGGTGCATGTGCGGGTAATCCAGGTCCCGGAGGGTGGGGAGCTTTGCTTCAATTTAATGATACTAGCAAAGAAGTATTTGGGTATGAGTTAGATACGACTAATAATCGTATGGAAATTACGGCAGCACTTGAAGCCTTGAGGATTTTAAAAAAATCTTGTAATATTGAGATTTATACCGATAGTAAATATTTGCAACAAGGAATTACCGCTTGGATTCATAATTGGATAAAAAATAATTGGTGTAAAAGCAACAATGAACCCGTTAAAAATGCCGATTTATGGCAAAAATTATACGCAGAATTGAGTAAACATACTATTATTTGGAAATGGGTAAAAGGTCATGCAAATAATAGCGGTAATATTGTTGCCGATAAACTTGCAGTGCAAGGAAGAGAAACTGCTATAGAAATTTTAAAATGTCGTGGATAGATAAGTTTTTTATTACTTTTTTTCACAAAAAAGTAGGAGAAGATGAGTTTTTAAATCAATATTATGAAAGCCGTAATATTGATTATGTAGGGCGTCCAAGGAGGTTTGTTATTTATAAAAATGTAAATGAACCTACAAAAATTCCGCCAAGTTGGCACGCTTGGTTACATCATTTAGTAAATGAGATACCAAAAAATATTCAGCTTTTTCCATGGCAAAAGAATAATAAAATAGTTAAAAAGTTGCCTAAAACATCAAATCTTAAATATAATAGATGGCAACCGCGTAATTAATAAAATATAAAAAACAATGCAACAGAACATTATTGAAACAATTATAGGCTTTGTAGTATTAATTATTGCTTTGCTATTTTTGATTTTTGCCTACAAAACAGGTAGTTCTATAACTAGCTCAAAAGGCTATCAGGTAACTGCTCATTTCCAAAGTGCAGAAGGGATAGCAGTTGGAAGCGACGTAATGATTTCAGGTATAAAAATCGGTAGTGTAAAGAAAATTACTTTAGATCCAAATAGCTTTTATGCAAGTGTGTATCTAAATATTAATGATGATGTTAAAATACCTAAAGATTCTAAAGCCCAAGTAGTCACCAGCGGGTTACTTGGAGGTAAATATATTTCAATTGTACCAGGTAATGACGATGAAAATTTAGCGGCTAATGAAGAGATAAAATATACTCAATCAGCAATTAATATTGAATCATTAATTAATAAAATTGTTTCTTCGTTCGGTAGTAAGTAGCAGTAATACGAAATAAAAAATCATTAAATTTAGCCGAATCTAGTTTAGATTCGGTTTTTTTATTGTTTAGGCTATTGTAAAGTGCTTATAAGAGGAGTATCGTATAAGTTTTGTAGGCAAAATAATTTGCTTAACAAAATGCAAAATGTAAACTAATAAAGGAGTAAATTATGAAAGAATCAAATTCAAACTCTGCTAAAGTAGATGTTGAAGGTACCAAAAAAGATATTGAAAGCTTAGTGTCAAGATTACCTAATTTAAAAGGTAAATCCGGAGATATTCTAGATGAGCAGTTAGGTAATTTATCATTCCGTTATGGAACATTATAAAGATAAAGGAATGGATAAAGGTAAAGCTAATATAGCAGATTTATGTGAGTCGACATAATTGTTTAATTAATTTTAACTTAGATTAATTGGATAAGTTCCTTAATAGCCATTAAACGGCTAAATACCTGCCGTTGTACAGTTCCATTGTCATCCCGTGGCTTATGACCACGGGGGATCTTGCATCACAGACTATGTCCTAAGATATCGCGGTCGAGCCGCA